>JBAPNX010000058.1:0-2879 GCA_049279335.1 Candidatus Dormiibacterota bacterium | reverse complement strand
AACGGTTGCGCCTATTGCCTGGATATGCACAGCAAGGACGCCTGCTCCATTGGCGAAGATGAGCAGCGCCTCCAGGTGCTCGCCGCCTGGCGCGAGGCACCCTTCTATAACAAGCGGGAACGTGCTGCGTTGGCTTGGTGTGAAAGCCTGACTCTGCTGCCGGAGACCGGTGCTCCCGACAACGTCTACACCGAGCTGACCGACCACTTCTCGCCCGAAGAAATAGTTGCGCTTACGCTCCAGGTGGTCGCCATCAACGGCTGGAACCGCCTTGCAGTCGGCTTCAGGACTCCGGTGGGGACTTACGTCTCACACCGTCAACCGGACGGCCCCGCAACCCGCCCATGAATCTGGAGGTATAGGGCTTGGCGGACCCGACCAGCTGGAGGGGAGATGGCTTTGCTTTCCCACTCCGGCCGACGAGGGGTGGGAGCCGTACGCGTCAAGCAGCGCGTCCGTCAATGTGGACGTCGGGCCTACCGTTGTGCTCAGGGCTTGCTGCGGTTCCCTGGAAGGTAGCCTCGTCGCACAGAAAGTCTTCTGAGAGAGGGGGGTCAGATGCCGGAACCGGCTTCGCGCCTGGCCGGGGCGACCCCGCCGGTCAACCGCCAGATCCCGCGTCCTCGGCAGCGGATCCAAGTCCTGCAGCGGCCCCTCGATTGAGGCCCACCTCGCGGTTCACCGCTAGCCTCAGGCCGCCGGAACCCTCCTGCGCTCTGGCGTCAGCTCTCGTCGGCGGGACCGGGATGAGACCAGAACCGCCCCGCCAGGCCACGTAGCGCCAGCTCCAGTTGAGAAGCACCGAGAATCGATTCCGTACCCCGATGAGTTCCACGAGGTGGAGCCCGAGCCAGACCAGCCAGGCGATAGTACCCGTGAGCCTCAGTCCTCCGCGAAGCTGGGCCACGGCTGCCCGCCTACCTATCGTGGCCATGGCTCCCCGGTCTCGGTACTGGAACTCCTGGGCGGGTAGGTCATGGGAGATCCTCACCACCTGCCGGGCGACGTGAGCCCCCGCCTGGATCGCAGGCTGGGCCAGCTGGGGTAGCTCGACGCCGGAGGCTGCGCGCGAACCAGCGAGGTCGCCGACCGCGAACGCCTCGAGATGGTCCACCAGTTGGAGGCTGGCAGTGACCGCCAGTCGGCCAGAGGCGTTCCGGGCAAGGCCCTCGTAGGCGGGCTCGTCGGGAACTGCGACACCGGCTGCCCACACCAGCAGGTCGCAGGTCAATCGGTCGGCCCCGTCGACTACGACAGCGGACGCGTCGACACGTTCGACCTGACAATCGGTTCGGATCACCACGCCCCGCCGCTCCAGCTCACGGCGAGCATAGGATGAGAGGCTCGGGTGGAAGCCTGGCAGAAGACGAGGGGCCCTCTCCAGTAGCTCCAGGATGATGTCGGCCCGACCCAGTTCGGGATAGTCTCGCCCCACCAGCACGTCGCGAAGCTCGGCGAGGGCGCCCGCCGTCTCTACTCCGGTGGCGCCGCCGCCAACGATCACCACTCGCAGGCGGGGAGGGGCTTCCGTGCTACGGGCCGCCCGCTCCAGCTGCAGGATTAGCCGGTCGCGCAGGCGCACGGCATCTGCCAAGGTATAGAGGGGAAGCGCCCAGGTATTGGCTCCCTCCACCCGGAGGTACTCGCTCCGGTGGCAAGCACTAGATAGTCGAAGGGCAGCGCAGTGTCGTCGTCGAGGCGAACGACATGGGCCGGCCAGTCAACCTCCGCCAAGGAGGCGCGGAAAAAGTCTCCAGCGTGCATCCACCGAAGCAGGCTGCGCACTGGGAAGGCGACATCCCCTTGGTTTAACCCGCCGGCCGCTACCTGGTAGAGGAGAGGCTGAAAGGTGGTGTATTGGTGCCGGTCCACGAGCGTTGCCCGTACCCCGACGCGAGCCAACCCTGCGACCGCCGCGAGGCCTCCAAAGCCGGCCCCAACGACGAGCACCCGAGGTTCCCTCCCGGCCCAAGAGTTGCGGCGTCTCCCTATCCCATTAGAGGTTGGTTCACCAGGCTCGCCCCCCTCTTGGATATGAGCTTGGGTCATGTACGCCCCGGCAAGGCCCGGGAGCGGCTGGAGGAACGCCGGATCTGACGGCCGGGGATGAGGGCCATGCCGAACGCACCGGTACCGAGCAGTGCGCCAGCCAGGTACACGAGACCCGCAGTGGCGACGAGCGCGGCTTGGGCCGCGAAAAGTCCTGCGAGGATGCCGCAGTATCCGACCACTAGAAGTGCAAGGCTGGCCCACCCCAGCCGATCGTCGACGAGGTCCTTGAGCAGGGGGGTGGGTCCCGCCCCCACGGTGCCACCGTAGCGGTTCAGCCAGATCAGGAACGGGATGATCTTGTAGTACTTACCGATGATGGCGAAACCGAAGTAACCCACAATCGCGGCGTATCCATAGGCGACGACCCAGTTTGGGCGGAGGCTCGCCCCCGAGGCGATCACGATGCCGAGGGCTGCCGCCAAGAGCAGCGATGCGAGGCTCACCGCGAGGTACGCCTGCTCGAGCGAGATCGCCCGACGGCGTCGGCTGGTCCACATGCGCAGGAGGTCGAACGCGAACACCGCGGCGGACAGCCCGAGTAGCGCGGTGAAGGCTGTGACCGCGAGGCTTCCTGGCCTGAGCAGAAGCGACAGCACAAGTCCGACGAGCCCTGCATTCCAGGCGACCAGGTTGGCATAGGCGAGGCGCCAGCTGCGACGGTGGGCCAGGGCGAACAGCTCCATCAACTTGTAGGAGACGCCCATCAGGGTGCAGGCGAGCCAACCCACTAGCCCGGCGTGGACGTGGGCGGCGAGCATGTTGGGGCTGATGGCGAACCAGTTGAACTGCCAGTCGAGTGCCCAGGCGAGGCCGAACCCTAGTGTCAC
>JBAPNX010000057.1:0-1856 GCA_049279335.1 Candidatus Dormiibacterota bacterium | reverse complement strand
TAGCCAGCCGCGGACGGGCCGTCATCTTCTACGACCAGTTGGGGAATGGCAGGTCCACTCACCTTCCAGATCGCGGAGCCGACTTCTGGACGGTGCAGCTATTCGTTGACGAGCTGGCCAATCTGCTCCAGCACCTGGGCATCGCCGGGCGTTACCACGTTCTCGGCCAGTCCTGGGGCGGATTTCTGGCCCAGGAGCACGCGCTGACCGATCCAGCGGGACTCCGATCCCTGGTGATCTCCAACTCTGCCGCCTCCTTCCCCGCGTTTGTCGCCGAGGCCAACCGCCTGCGCCAGGACCTGCCCTTGGAGGTTGAGGCAACGCTGCGCCGGCACGAGGCCCTGGGGACCACCAGCGACCCCGAATACCGGGCGGCCTGCGATGTCTTCTACCACCGACACCTGTGCCGTCTCGATCCCTGGCCCGATGGCGTGAAGCAAGGACTTGACCAGATCGACGCCGACCCAACCGTCTACCACGTCATGAACGGCCCCTCCGAGTTCCACGTCATCGGTTCGATCAAGGATTGGACATCGGAGTCGCGTCTTCCCAACATTCGAGTGCCCACCCTGGTGGTGTCGGGACGGTTCGACGAGGCCACACCCGCTCTGCAGACCGCTCTGCTCCAGGGCATCCGGGGAAGTCGCCAGCGCATCTTTGAGAATTCCTCACACACGCCGTTCTGGGAGGAGCGTGAGCTCTACATGGCGGTCATTGACGAATGGCTCACCACTCATGACTGACGCGGCGATCGCTCGAGCTGGCAGAGGTTGGAGCCAGCCGTTCACCTGGTTGAGGCAGCGGGATCCGGGACGGTGAACGAGTACACCCCGACGACCGCACACGTGACGCAGGTAGGTGGCGCTCGAGTCTTGCAGCTGGTCGGGTTGAAGCCCCTTCACGCTCGAGCCTACATCTGCGGTCCGGCCGCCACCTGCGCTTGTGCGCCGGCTGACAATCTCGGCCTGCACGCCGCGCTGGCCCGGGCCGCGGTCGGAAGTGTGCTGGTTTGCGACGGCGGAAGCGACCTCAGCACTGCACTGTTCGGCGAATTGATGGGGACCGACGCGCTCAACCGCGGCGTGCTCGGCCTGGTTGTGACTGGAGCCGTTCGCGATGTCTCCGAGCTTGAGTCGATGGGCTTTCCCGTGTTCGGTCTCGGTACTGCCCCGGCTCAGAGTTCCAAGTCCCGCCTGATCTCGGTGGGAATGCCGGTATCTCTCAGCGGCGTCCCTGTTTCCCCGGGCGACCAGATCGTGGCCGACCGCGACGCGGTGGTTGCGGTCGCCCAGGCCAACTGGCCAGCAGTCCTGGCCGAGGCCCGCCAGCTGGCGGCCGCCGAGGAGGAGGTTCTGGAGCGGCTCAGGGCCGGCGAGCGGCTGGCTGATGTCCGCTCCATCGATCTGGACCCTCAGCGCACCTGACCGCTCCTTACCCGACGCGGCGAAATGTTCGCCGGCGAGCTCGGGTTGAAGGCGCCGACCCCAGTCAGTTAGG
Organism: Candidatus Dormiibacterota bacterium; assembly: GCA_049279335.1. Classification (GTDB taxonomy): domain Bacteria; phylum Chloroflexota; class Dormibacteria; order Aeolococcales; family Bog-877; genus Bog-877. Next base: position 359 of record JBAPNX010000057.1, on the reverse strand, counting down.
TATCTGACATCGGGTCCAGGTCCTGGACCAGAAGTGACCGGCCCCCGTCCAGGACATGAAGACGTCCGTTCATGAACCGAGCCTCATCGCTGGCCAAGTAGACCAGCAGTTGCGCTACATCGGATGCTTCACCTCCACGGCCGCTCGGGTTGTTCCGAGCCGCCCTGTCGACCCCCTGCCGTCCTAAGGAGTTCACCGGATCGAGAGACTGGGCTGACTCGATCACCCCGGGGGCGACGGCGTTGGCGGTGATGCCATAACGGCCAAACTCGATCGCCAAGCTGATGACCATGCCGACAATGCCTGCCTTCGAGGCTGTGTAGGCCACGTGTTCTGGCCAGCCTTGCACCGTCCCGGCG
>JBAPNX010000056.1:0-148959 GCA_049279335.1 Candidatus Dormiibacterota bacterium | reverse complement strand
AGCACGGCGGCGGCTCGGCTGTTCCTAACCGGGTCCACGATCGGGGCGCAGGAGGCCAAGACCATCGGTCTATTGTCCTTGGTGGTTCCCGACTCCGACCTGGATCTCGCGGTGGCGGAGGTGGTTGTGCAGCTGCTCCAGGCCCACCCCCAAGCCCTGGCCGCGACCAAGCGGATCCTCCGGAAGATGTCTGAGCTTTCCCGGGACGAGACGTTCTCCGCCATGGCCGAGCTCTCGGCGCAGCTCTTTGCGAGCCCGGTGGCCGCTGAAGGCATGGACGCCTTCCTGGAGCGACGCCCGCCCAGCTGGGCTCCCCAAGCGGATCTGACTTAGCCGGACCGCCTCAGCTGGGCCGGCCGCCGTTGACGTAGAGAACCTGGCCGCTTACGTAGGCGGCATCCGCCGAGCAGAGAAAGGCAATCACCGAGGCGATGTCCTCGGGCTGTCCCAGACGCCCCAGGGGGATGCGCGCAACCGCTTCGCGTTGGAAGTCCTCAAGCGGCATGTGCAGGCGCTCCGCCACCGCTCGGGTCATGGCGGTGTCGACGAAGCCGGGGGCAACCGAGTTGACATTTATCTGAAACGGCCCGAGCTCCAGGGCCAGCGTCCTGGTCAGTCCCTGCAACCCGGCCTTGGCGGTCGAGTAGTTGGCTTGCCCGCGATTGCCTAGGGCCGACGTCGAGGAGAGGAAGACGATCTTCCCGAAGCGCCTGGAGACCATGTTGCGGGCCACCGCCCGGGCGCAGAGGAAGGCGCCCCGGGTGTGCACCTGCATCACCTGATCCCACTCAGCCAGGCTCATCTTGTGGAGCAGGTTGTCCCGAGTCACCCCGGCGTTGCTGACCAGGATGTCGATCTGTCCGAACCTAGCCAGCGCGGCCTCCACGAGCGCCTCCACGCTGGCCTCTTCCTGGACGTCGCAAGTGACCGCTAGAGCCTCGGCATTGCCTGCGGTAATGCTTGCGGCTACTGCTTCCGCAGCCTTCCCATTGAGGTCCGCCACCACCACCCTCGCACCTTCCGCAGCGAAGCGGCGAACCGTCGCCTCACCAATCCCCTGGCCACTGCCGGTAACCAGCGCCACCTGGTCCTGAAAACGGTTCACAGAGAGCAACTCCTCACTTGCTCGGCCCGCATGCGATCGACGCCCACCTACAGTAACCGACCCTCGGCGGGCGCTCGACATGTCCGCCGAGCTTCCCCTGGACCAGCCACTCTGCTCGTCGCGACCGTCTGGGTTGGGCGTCATTTACCAAGTGCATGCCTGCCTGGATCTGTGCTGGCGTGGGCACCCCGAATCCGCCTTCCAACCGTCACTCAGGTGCGACCTCCTTGAGATCGGAATTGCCTGCAACCTCTGCTAACCTCTCAGGGCCTTGAACGCTTTTCTGGAGCGACGTCGCCCATCGCTCAGCGAGACTCAGCAGTTCCTCCGGGACCATGGCCGACGCTTCCCGACCTTTCTCCTTGTGGGTGGGTTCGGGCTGGTCACCACCTTCGTCGGCACCGTGATCCTCTACCACCATGCGCACTTGTACCTGTGGCTGGCATCGGGTATCTCGATTCAGTTGGCGATCCTGGTCACCTTCACCCTCAACTCTCTCATCACTTGGCGAGACCGCAGCGGTGGTAGACGACGCCGGCGGTTTCTAGTCTTCGAAGGGGTGAGCCTGGTTGGTCTGCTGATTAACGAAGCCGTCCTCCTCACTTGCGTCTCCCACTTCCACATGTATTACCTAGTCGCCCTGGTGTTCGGGAGCGCGGTAGCGGCCGTCTGGAATTACTTGGCGAACCACAACCTAACCTTCGCCCAGAGAGCCCTCGCTACCTGATCCGAGAGCGAGTCCGCAAGGTTTCCACGACCGGTCGCGGAGGGCACCCCGAGTTGATGACCGGTGCTTATCGTGGGCCTGGCGGCGTGAGGCTATCAGCGCCGCCCCGCTCGAGAGGTGACCCGCGGTAACTCCCAGGTGTAACCCAACAACGCCATCCCTACCTCATGTCTATCCGCGCTGTGAACCCGGAATGGCCGGACCTTCTCCACCCGCTTGTACTGCTCGCCGCTGGCGATATTGGCGATGACCACATTCAACCTGTACAGCCCTTCTAAGAAAGGCAGGCCGGGCAGAACCAGCTGTACCGTTCCCTCTCTCGGAAGTGTGGCGTCACCAGTCTCCAAATCGTCTGTCGGAACGGTGAGGATCGGCACCCCGTCGCCCCGCAGAAACGTGATGCTGAAGCGCACGCCCTTGAGCGGATTGGGAGCGGCGTACCCCACGGAAAGCGTCAGCGCGTCTCCCGTATTGAGCACAGAGGTGGGTCCGTCCGGGCCGGAAAGCGCGACCGAGGTGATTCGGATTCCCATTCGCCCGGGAGAGGCGTCGATCTCATCTCGGGTGGTGAGCTGCAGCTCAGCCTCTTCTCGACGGTTCACTTCGGCCAGATAGGCCGCCAAGACTGCGTCGACTCCCCCAACCTGGCGAGCTTCGCCACGGTCCATCCACATGCAACGGTCGCAGACCGCCCGCACCGATTCCAGCGCGTGGGAGACAAACACCAGTGTACGTCCATCGGCGCGCAAGGCCTCGATGCGCTCCATGCACCTGCGCTGAAAAGCTTCGTCCCCTACCGCCAGAACTTCGTCGACCAGCAGGATGTCGGGGTCAACGTGCACCGCTATTGAGAACCCCAGCCGCGTGTACATGCCAGAGCTGTAGGTCTTGACTGGATTATCAATAAACTGTTCAAGCTCGGCGAACTCAACAATCTCATCGAGCACACTCGTGATGTACCGTCGCGGCAGCCCTAGTATCGCCCCATTGAGATAGATATTTTCGCGTCCGGTGAAGTCAGGGTGGAAACCAGCGCCCACCTCGAGAAGAGACGCTAAGCGCCCGTGCACAGCGATGGTTCCCTTCTCTTGTACCAAGATGCCTGCGATACATTTCAGCAAGGTAGACTTGCCGGACCCGTTCTCACCTATGATCCCCAGTGCTTCACCTTCGCCCACTTCTACGCTGACGTCGCGGACCGCCCAGAATTCCTCATAACGCGCCCTGCGGCGCGCGACCAACGCCTCCTTTAGAGAGATGCTCCGCTCGTGATACACGCGAAAGCGCTTGCTCACGTTCTGGATCTCGATCGCTGGGCTAGCCATCAGACCTCTTCGGCAAACCGGCGTCGCAGGCGACGAAACACCCTAAGCCCGATCCAAACTAGGACCAGTGACACCACCAGGGAATAGCATAGGCCGTGCCAATGCTGGGGCCAGCGGTCGAATACAAATACGTCCTGGAATCCCAACACCAGCCACGTCATGGGATTGACGTACAAGACGAACTGCGCCGCCACACCCTCAAATCCGTGGCCAGCGAACTTCGATTGCACCAACGACCAGGGGTAGATAACCGGCGTCAGGTAGAACCAGACCAGAGTCCCGAGGGTGACAAGATATTGCATGTCGCGGAGGTAGACGTTGGCGGCGGCCAGCATCAGGCCGATGCCAAGCGACAGCGCGAATGTCACTGCCACCAAGGCCGGCACAGCAATTAACGGCGGCCCGATTCCCTTGTGTGAGAGCAGCATGAATGGGATCAGGAGTAGCAAGCTCATCACATAGTTCACCAGCGCCGCGATAACCGAGGAGACGCTCAGCAGCATCCAGGGGAAGGCCACCTTGCGGATCAGCGCCGAATTGGCAACGATGCTGTTCGTTGCCTGGATCAACGCCTGGGAGAAAAATGTCCAGGCCAAGAGCCCCGAAAGTATGAACACCGTGGCGGAGCCACCCGGGTAGTGAACATGAAGAAACTTTCCGAAGACCAGGGAGTAGACAATCATGAATATCAGGGGGTTGAGGAGCGTCCATGTGACCCCAAGGAAAGAGCCGCGGTAGCGCGACCTGACGTCGCGGCGAACCAGCTCCAAAAGCAACTCGATCCGGCTCGCGATCGGACCGGCCTGAGGCACACGCGGCCGTTGGTGGAGACCCCTCTCGGGGAGTAGTTCAGTGCTGGCCACTTTCGGCGAGTCTAGCAGGGGGTCTTGTCTACCCAGCCGACTTCCAGATCGGCGCGCGTGACTTCAGCTCGTCGATGATGAAGCGGCAAGCATCTAAAGCCTGATGCCGGTGGGGAGCTCCAACCACCACGGCCACCGAATCGATCCCCGACTCCACCGTGCCAATGCGGTGCTGCACCCGTACCTCGCTTGCGCCATATAACCTGCAAGCAGCCTCGGAAATGTCGACCAGGACGGGCTCCGCCATTTCCAGGTAGGCCTCGTAGGTGAGGTGAGAGATCGCAACACCCTCGTCCGGATCGCGAACCAGTCCCACGAAGGTGGCGATCGCCCCAATGCCGCGACGCTCCATGGCTGCGCTCATGCCCGCAACGTCAATGGGCTCGGCGCTGACCTGCACATGAATCGCCACCTCAGGAGTCGGAGCCCCACCCGATACGGGTGGCAGGAAGGCGATCTCGTCGCCGGGGGATGCCTCGGCGTCCCAGTCGACGTACTCGAGGTTGAGTACCGGCCGGACCGAGTCCCGCCACTCGTTTAGCCCGGGGTGGAGCTGGCAGAGGCCTCTCCAACAACTCTCGACCGAAGTTGGCTGATGCAGCTCCAGCTCTATCTCGGCAGTACCGGCCAGCTCCCGCAGCGACGCGAAGAGTCGCACCCGCACCTCGGCAGCACGCATCCGTTGAGCCTAGCAAGGCCCTTTAGTCAGCGGCGAAATATGTCCCGGGCGGGATCCCGGAGCAGTGGTGCTGAGCCTTCCTCTGGTCCGCTCCAAGTGAGGCCCCTGACCACCGCCAGCGGCAGTCTGTCCACCTTGCCCATGAGCATCTCTCCGATCGATGCGATCTCGTCAGCGGAGGCGATCGTCGAGGCGTGAAGCTCGTACCCCTGGGGGTCCTCGAGCCCCCGGTAGTCGCTGAGGGCCGGCATTCCGGCGACCCCGATCGCCACGTTCACGGAGCCCTCTCGGAACGGCCTGCCGAAGGTGTCTGAGATGAGGACGCCCAGCGGACCGCCGCTAGCAAGCTCAAGCCACTGGTCGCGCAGCAGCTGGGCAGACCGATCGGGGTCCTCGGGCAGACAGGTGATCGCCTCACCTCCCCCGACGTTGCTGCGATCCACGCCGGCATTGGCGCAGACCAGTCCGTGGTGGGTCTCGGTGATCAGGACGCCGGCCTCGGCGCGCACCACCCGACGGCTCTCCCGAAGCACCGCCTCGACCAGCCGGGGATCCTGTTGGAGCTGCTCCGCCAGCGTCAGCGCGGCAGCCTGAGGCTCGAATTCGCTCAGCTGAAAGACCCTACCTTCCGCCTTGGAGACCACCTTGTGGGTGACCACCACCACGTCCCAGGGCATAAGGCCGCCGGCTCCGAGCAGGGGCTCGATCAGAAGCTGTCCCAGATCCTGACCAACCTCGACATCGGGCACGCCCGAAACCGCCCAGCAGGTGAGCCGCCCAGCCCGCACCAGCGGTCGCTCAGGCTCAGTCCTCATGGTCGGGGAGCCCCTGGCGCGAAGCGCGGCGCCTTCTCAAAGCCGCCACCTCCCCCGCCCAGCCGACCACCGGGTGCGGCGACCGGGCGAGCTCGGGCTGGATGGTGACCAGGTCCTCGGGCCGGTCCACGTCCCAGGCCAGGTGAGGCAGTTCAAGTAGCCCAAAGCCGAGCCCCAGCCGCTCCGCCGCCAGGCGATGTAGCCGCAAGGAGTCAGGCCCAAACGCGAAGGGGTCAGCCTCGGCCGGGTTCACCAAGATGCCATTGCTCCCGGAGCCGGCACGATCGGGGATCACTCGTAGAGATTTCGGCGGCAGAGCTACCAGCACCTGCTGCAGATGCCGGAGGTCGGAGGGCTCCACCAGTGGCAGGTCGGCCGCGATCGTGGCCAGGCCGTGCGCACCCCGCTCCAGGCACCACCGCTGTCCCACCCGGACCGCGTGGCTCTGGCCTCCTCCGTCGTCCCCAACGGCGGCCAGTCCCATCCGGGCGCACAGCTGGAGGGTGTCGGCGTCGTCGCTGACGACCACCACATGGGAGGGATCCCAGCCCTCAGTGGCGCAGCGGACCATTCGGGCCGCCAGTGCCCGGCTGACCAGCTGGCGCGCCTCGCTGGGCAGCTCCGAGGCCAGGCGCTGCTTGGCGCCGACGGCAGGCTTGACCGGGATGACGAGAAAGGCGTACGGGCCGGTTGCCGCGGTCATTCGGAGGCGGCGCTTTCGCTCCGGGTGACTGCAGCGGCGGCCAACACTTGGGACGCCACCTTTTCCCGGGCCGCCTGGTCGACCATCAGGGTGTCGCAGAGCCAAGCCCGGATGCCGGACGCCATCACCGCCTCCGCCAGCCCCCGGTCGCGCTGATCCATCACCAGGTCTGAGATCAAGTCCGAGTAGAGCCCGGCGACCCCGACCGCACTGCACTGGACGCCCAGGCTCTGCAACATGGCTGCCGCCGGTCCCTTGACCGCGTCCCCGGCCACGATCGGGCTGACGGCGATGACTTGAGGCGAGGCAGAAAGCTCGGCGCGCAGCCCCGACACCGCCAGGATCGGTCCGATCGAGATGACCGGATTGCTGGGCGCCAGCACCACCAAGTCCGCGTCTCGGATCGCCTCCAACACCCCAGGGGCGGGCCGGGCGCGCTCAATGCCCCGGTACTCGATCCTGGCGATCTCGGGACGACATCCCTCCCGCACCAGGTACTCCTGGATGTGGAGGTCTCGGCCATCGCGGGTGATGACCCGAGTCCCGACCGGCTGATCGCTCATGGGCAGGAGGCGGAAGCCCAGCCCCAGTCGCTCGGCCAGCCTGATCGTAACCTCGGAGAGAGGTCGGCCCCGGCGCAGCTGCTCGGTGCGCCACACGTGGGTGGCAAGATCCTGATCCCCGAGTTGGAACCAGGTGTCGTCACCCAGGCGTCGGAATTGCTCCGCCGCCGCCCAGGTCTCGCCCCGAAGGCCCCAGCCCCGCTCCCAGTCCCCAAGCCCGGCCAGCGAATAGCTGACGGTGTCGAGGTCGGGGCTGACGTGGAGGCCATGAACGATGAAGTCGTCACCGGTGTTGCCGATCACCGTCAGCTCGGATTGCGGCGCAACTGCGACCAGGCCAGCCAAGAAGCGGGCCGCCCCCACTCCCCCGGCCAGCACCACGATCCGGGGCGGAGAGGAGATCGCTCGGCCCCTCCGGCCCATCCGCTTCAAGCCCGGGCCTGCCTCGCTCATGTCGCGTCTGGCTCAGGCGACGGCTAGGGCTCGGAATGTGAGCCCGGCAAAGAGGAGCGAGCCCAGGCCCAGGTAGAGCGCCTCCTGGCGTCCGTGACTGCGCGCGCTCAGGCCCCAGGCCAGGGGCAGCACCACGGTACTGAGGGCGCCATACATGAGGTGAAGGACCAGGTTGGAGGGACGCCGTCCCTCGGCCAGCAGCAGCAGGCCTAACACGTCCTGGACCAGTACCAGGGCCCAGCAGAGGATGAGGAAGGCGCGCACCCCGCCCGACAGGCCGCCCTGGCGGCGGAAGTCGATCAGGCACCAGAGGGCTCCCACCAGCCCCATGGCGATCAGCGCCAGGGCGAACTTCTGGTGTAGGGAGAAGACGCTGAAGATGACGCTCAAGCCGAGCGCACCCCGACCGCGATCAGGTCAGCCGGCGCTGCAGGACTTGGCGGCTCCCGCCCCGTCCCCGGCGTCGAACGAGGATCCGCAGGAGCAGGTCTTGACCGCGTTGGGATTGTGGACGGTGAATCCGCCGCCCATCAGACTGTCCACGTAGTCGATCTCCGCACCCTCAAGGTAGGTGGCGCTGTAGGGGTCGACGAAGACCTTGACCCCGTTGTGCTCCACCACCTCGTCGTCTTCGGCGGGTTGATCGTCGAAGCCCATCCCGTAGCTGAATCCCGAGCAGCCACCGGGGCTGACGTAGACGCGCAGGCCCATGGTGGGCTGCTCCTGCTGGTCGAGCAGGGTTTTCAGCTGCGAGAGAGCTTGGTCAGAGACCGTGATCATCGGCACTTCCCTTTCTGGGGTCGGTAACGTGGTCCAGCTACTTCATCCTACCCGATCGGGCGCATAGTCAGCTTCGGGCAGCCAAGAGTTGCAAGATGGGCTCCGGCGAGCGCAATCCAGTTGGGGGGAATGGTGAGCCAGGACCCGGCGGCCGCGGAGCAGCTGGAACGCAGCCTTGGAGGCAAGCCGTCGGTGCTGAGAGAGATCAGCGAGGGGCTCCGGGAACTGGTCCGGGAGGCGCTCCCCGAGGTTAGGGAGCGGCTCAATCCCTGGCATGTCTACAGCTTCGCCGGGCGCCAGGACTTCTGCTACCTGGCGGTCTCCAGCCACCACGTCAGCCTGGGCTTCATCAAGGGGACCTCGTTGCGGGACCCCGGCCAACTCCTTGAAGGCACTGGCAAGAATCTTCGCCACGTTAAGTTCCGGCGACTCGAGGACCTCGATCGAATAGGCCTGCGCGAGCTGATTGCCGAGGCGATGGAGTTCGACCGCAGGACCGGCTAGACCTTTCGGTAACTGGGCTGCCAATGCCCATCCTGGGCCCGCTCAAAGTCCTGAAAAACACCCGAGGTCTCCTTCACCATGATCTCGCCGATCCGGCCGAAGATCAGGCGCAGCTCCTCCTCGGCTCCGGGGTCGGTACGCATCTCCACCACATGGCGGAGAGTGCGCAGGTTCATGGTCATGATCAGGTCAGTGCTGAGGCCGATGGGCGCCAGCCGCCTGAGTGCCGACGTCACCTCCTTCTTGACGTGGAAGGGCAGGCCCTTCTCGTCGACTCCCATCGCCTTGGCGGCTCCGACCTGGAACTCCTCGAGCCGCTCCACCAGCTCCACGCACTGCTGCCGGAGCGGCTCCAGCGCCGGGGGTATCCGAAAGCCGATGTCGACCAGGCGGACGTAGCGCAGGCTCTCCTGGCTGTAGGCGGCACCGGCGCGGTGGCGGACGATCTCATGGGTGGCGACCCGGCTCACGTTGCGAAGGGCGAAGGTGTAGTTGGCGTGCTCCAGGACGCTGCCATGGGCGCTGCTGAGGATGTTCTCCAGGTAGACCCTCGGATCGGTCCTGACCCGGCTCACGTTGGGGTTGAGGCCGGGCTCCCAGCTGCGGTAGCAGGCCCGGCCCGCGAACTCGACCAGGAGTTCACCTGGGTTGGGCTCGCCGCCGGTCTCGGCGAGACGGCGGTCCAGCCAGGACTCCCCACCCACATCCGCCAGATACCCGCGCATGGCCTCGAGATCCAGGGCGGGGCGCGCGATCAGGAAGATGCTGGGGATGGTCTCATGCATCGGAGGTGCTCCCCCGAAGCACGGCGGGCCAGAGGACCCGGTCTGCCTGGCGGCTCGCTGGCTCCCCGCCCCCCAGGCGGCTCAGCCCAGCGACTCCAGCACCTCTGCTATCTCGCTGCGGACGCAGGTGAAGCTGGGCACGTCCCGGGCCGTGTAGGCGGAGGCCTCGGTGTCACGGAGCGACTGCACGCAGTCAAGGAAGTCAGCCGCACTGTCGGTCTCGAAGGCGACCACGAACTCCTGGTCGTCAAGGCCGAAGGAGTAGGTGGTGTTGATCTTGACGCTGGGGAACTGGTGCCCGACACGGATGTGCTCCTCCATCATCCGCTGGCGCTCAGTCGAGGGCAGCGACCACCAGGCCCGGCTCTTGACGAAGGGGTAGACGAAGAGGAAGCGCCGGCTCCCCGGCGCCAGCACCAGTCGGTCCCCGCCTGAGCCTCGATTGGGGTGCTCGGAATCGACATAGATCGAGCGCTTGGTCATCGAGGTGTAGCTGTGGGAGCAGACCAGGTAACCGGCCAAGGCGCTGCGGTTGATGGCGGCAAAGAGCGCCTGGAGCCGCTCAGCTTCCTCGCTCACCGCCCAGAGCATGAAGTCGGCGTCGCCTCGAGTCCCCACCAAGGTGTAGGTCCGCACCAGCAGCTTGGAGGCGTGCTGGGAGATGACCGCGGCCAGCTCCTGACGCTGGGTCTCCTTGACGGACGGCTCCAGGCGACGCCACTCGGGCATGACTCGGTAGAAGGCGAAGCGAACCAGCTGGCGGGGCGCCGGCTTGGTGGCGTCGCGAACCAGCACCGGACCGATCTGCGGCCGCCGCCGCGACCTGGTGGCGATACCTTCGGTCATCGTGAGGTTGCTCCCATCTCCGGTTCAGCGCACCCCCTGGCTCGAGGCTGGAACGGTGTGCCCGCACTGGCCGCAGACATAGACCCGGCCCCGCCGGACCACCTCGCGGCCACCGCCGAGCAGCACCTTCTGGTCAGCGCCATCAACCAGCTTCCACTCCACGGTGCGCTGTCGGCAATGATCGCAGGTGTCGGGAGGCGGGTTGTAGAGCACGCTCAGTCCCGACCGTCTCCGCCCAGGTATGCCAGTGCTGCCCGGGTCAGCACTTCAACGCCAATCGGCAGACAGCTCTCGTCGATGTCGAAGTCGGGGTGATGGTGGGGCGCCGAGATGCCGCTGGCTGGGTCCCCGGCCCCCAGCAGGAAGTAGCAGCCGGGCACGCGTTGGAGGAAGAGCCCCACGTCATCGCCTACGGTCAGCGGTTCGGGCTCGATCAGCTCCGCCCCGGGCGACTCATTGACCGCTCGTCGCACCAAGTCCGACATGGTGGGATCACATACGACCGGCGGGCAGCCCGCCCTCCGCTCCATGGTCGCGCTGGCCCCAAAGGCAGCGGCGATGCCCTGAGCCACCTCAGCAATCCGCGACAGCAGCCGCTCGCGGTCCCCGTTGGTGAAGGCTCTCACGGTTCCGGTCAAGGAGACGGTCTCGGGGATGACGTTGAATGCCTGACCCGCCTGGATGGTGCCGATGGTCACCACCGTGGACTGGAACGGGGAGGTCTCGCGGGAGACCAGGGTCTGCAGGGCCAGGACGATGAGGCTGGTGATCGGGACCGGATCCAGCGCCTGATGGGGCAAGGCCCCGTGGCCACCCCGGCCCCGAACCTCGAGCGCGAACTCGTCGGCCGAGGCGAAGATGGCGCCGTCGCGGACTCCGACCAGGCCCGCCTTCTGTCCGCTCCAGACGTGCAGGCCCAGCGCTGCTTGCACGGTGGGGCCCTCCAGCACCCCGGCCGCGATCAGAGGCTCTGCCCCTGCCGCGGTCTCCTCGGCGGGCTGGAAGACGAACCGGACGGTGCCGCTGAACTGATCCCGGCGCCGCAGCAGCAGCTCGGCGGTGGCGAGGGCGATGGCAACGTGCCCGTCGTGGCCACAGGCGTGCATCACGCCCGGCACCTCCGAGCGGTACGGCCTCTCCTGGCCCCGCTCCTGGATTGGCAGCGCGTCGCTGTCCGCCCGGAGCAGGAGTACGCGGCCGTCACCCATCTGGCCTTGAACGTCGACCACGACCGCGGTGTCATTCAGCATCTGCCTGGGACTGAGGCCCAGTTGCTGAAGCCGCTCGGCCACGAAGCGGGCGGTTTGCCGCTCCTGGCCGGAAAGCTCGGGGTGCTGATGGAGCCGGCGCCGGTCGGACACCAGTTGGGACGCCAGCTCCTGGGACTCGGTGTGGAGGTCGACACTGGTCAAGGGGCTTCCCTCATGTGTGGGCTTGAGCCTGACGGCGGGATCTCAGCCACCGCTGCAGGGTCTCGGGGAGATGGCTGTTGGCAACACACCTGGCGGCGCCCGCGGCCCTGGCCCTGGGGTTGAGCTCGGCCATCTCAGTATGGGGACCGAAGCAGATCACCTCGGCCGCATGACCGCGGGGGCCGATGTGCTCCAACCAGGCGAGGCGCTCCAGCGCGTCTCGGTTCAGATCCAGAAGCAGGAGATCCAAGCCCTCGGGCAATTCGCCACCGGCCAAGACCTGAAGCTGGTCCACCGAGGGCCCCAGAGCCGCGGCCACCCTCGCCCGGGTCATGAGATCCCGGGTAAGCAAAGCCACCTGGGGCCCGGCGGTCAGCTCAGAGGACTTCAACGGCATCGCCCTCAGCAACCGGGCCGGGCACGGCCACCTTGCAGTACACCCCCACCACCTCGCCGTGGTTCTGGACCAGGTGTCGGAGGAGCTGGGGCCAGCTCGCCCACGTGTCCGGGTCCCTGGTGGGTATCGAACAGCGGGGACAGGCGTCGGTGGCCTGGAGAACGGCCCCGCCACAGCGAATCTGGCGCCCCAGTAACTGAGACTCGCCATGGGCCACAACTCCCGCTCCCTCCAGGTAGAGGTTCGCCCTAAATCGGCGGTGGTCAACCTCTGAGCCCATCTCCTCAGTAAGGGCGGCGACGGTGGCCAGATAGACGAGCAGGATCGGCGAGTCGTCGAAGGCCCCGCCGGCAACCGGCCTCAACTCCAGCTCCCGCCGGCACTGCCGGCTGATGCTTCTGCCGACCGACTCGTGGTCCCAAGAGACTGGGGTCAGCTCCGGCCCGGCAACCTGGGCAACTCCGCTCTTGAGGCTGGCACGGAACTTCAGCAGCCCGGCCAGGTCTCTGGCGCTGAGTGGCTTCTCCCTACTCTGAGGCTCTACCTCGAAGGCGGCCAGGCCCCGGTCGCTGGGTATGCCTCGAGGGCCGAACTCAGCCGCAACGATCCTCTCACCCGCCATGGACTTCACTGGGTAGCGCCAGAGTTCGCCTACTTGCATCACCGCTAAGGCTAGCTAGATGGGAGCCAGATCCAGGCGGGACTACAATCGCGGCGTGAGCCCCCGGGTACTCGCGACTCGTGACGCCATCGAGGAGATCAAGGCCTGGAAGCAGCGTGAATCCAGGCCTGAGGCTGTCTTCCGGATCGACGTCAGGCTGGGTGGCTGCCGAGGTTTCAAGCTCTTCTTCGACTTGGAGGAGGCGGCAGAAAGCGACGACATCCTCACCGAGTTCGATGGGGTCAAGGTCGTGGTCCAAGAGGACGGACTACCGCTCATCGATGGCTCGGTACTCGATTTTGAGGACAGCTACCGGGGCCGGGGCTTCCGCCTGGCCAACCCCAACGCTCGCAATGCCTGCGGCTGCGGCACCTCGTTCATGGCCGACTATCCGGACGGAGCCTCCAGCAGCTTGGACGGTGGTGAGGACCAGATCGTCGCCGGGGCAGCCTTCAGCGGCTGAGCCAGCTTCCGGGCTCGCTCCTAGGAGACCTCGCGCTTTGGCAAGTGTCGGGATAACGTTCGCCAGGCCCGCGACACCCGCTCCCGGGTCTGACTCCCCGGCCGAGGCGCGAAGAGGATACCCAGGGCCACTCCCAGCATCAGGCCACGGCGGACCCCCCTGACATAGCGCCGGGTGGGCCGAAGGATCTCCTCGTCGACCGCATCGGTGAAGGCGCGGATCCGCTCTTGAGGCGTGCGCTCGTCGGTCGCCATCAGTTGTTGGGGCTGTCGAACCCTGCTGGTTTCCCCTCGCCGATCGGACCCGGCGAGTAGGTGACCGGGGCTGACTTCTCCGCGAGTCCCGCCAGCTCCACGAAGCGATCGGTAGCTCCCTGGGCGACCGGCTGAACCGCGCGGGCGACGCCACCCGCTGCCTGAGCTGCCTTGTCCAAAGCTGGCTGAGCTGCCTGCCAACCCTGCTGGACCCTGTCGGTCATCCGCTGCGAGCTGTCCCGGGTGCGGGTGATGGCGTCAGCGATCGCCTGCCTCGTCTCCGCCCCCGACCTAGGCGCGGTCAGGATCCCGATCGCTACCCCGACGGCAAGCCCGTGGCTAAGCCCTTTCATATAACCCATCTGCTTCGTCCTCCCTGTGCCACTGCCGTCCCGGCAATCAAACCACGACAGCTACGGTTATGAGCACATCCTGATCGGCCTTGGGTCAAAGGGCTCCCTCGGCCCAGTTAGGAGGAGTGCTGGATCAGGGAATCGGGCGGCGGCGGTCATCGGTCTCGACCACCCCAGTCCCGTGAGAGCAGACCCGGTCCGCCCAGCCGAGATAGTTCTGGACGATACGGACGGCGGAGGGCACCATCGAACGGCGACGGGCCTCGGCGGTATCGGCATGTACAGACAGCGCAGCGTGGACCGCGACCACGTGGCGCGAGAACTCGTCCGGCGCGATCCGCGCTTCGTTGAGTGGGGTCCACAGCTCCTGGGGGAAACCCAGCGCGCGCATGGCGCGCTGGGCATCTCTCACATCAAAGAGGCAGGTCTTCCGCCGCCCATCGTGCAAGAACCCGCACTGCCACGGGTCGTAAAGCGAGTTACGCGCGGCAGGAAGGTCTGGATGGAGTCGGCGGAAGGGGCGCTGGACCGGCGGCTTCCCGACGGCCTGCGCAACCATCAGGCGGCGCGGACGCGCCCCGCCCGAGGACCCCTGGTGCTGGGCTCGATCTCAAACTCGACCTGAGATCCCCTGGTCAGCGACTCAAAGGCTCCGCCTTCGACGCTGGAGCGGTGGAAGAAGTACTCGACTCCGTCCTCGGCGGCCAAGAATCCGAATCCCCGCTCGTTTATCGACTTGATCGTTCCAATCGGCATCTGCAATCTCCCGTGCCGCTGCGCGGCCCTCCTCGCGAGCCCTTATCGATCGGCCGGCTCGCGAGGCTAGCGGCGGCGAACGGTCCATCACAAACGGCGAAGGACAGCCTCAGCGTACCACACACGGCCAAGTTCGGCCGAGTTGACCCGGCGCTGCGGACAGACGGGGGAGGGCTGCGGCTCAGGCGTCCGCGGCTGAGTCGTGGTCAGGGACTGACACCAACCTCAGGACCTGAACGGCGGGAGGGACGGTCGGAGCCAGCCAGATTGTCACGTCGATCGCTCCCCGTTCGCAGTTGAGGCGCCAGGTCCCTCTCATGGCACCGGAGGCAGAGGCCTGGAGAGCATCAAGGCAGGCGCCGTGCTCCGAATGCAGCCGCTGGAACTCGGCGCGCCGACGCTCGGCCGGCACATCCAGGAATAGGTTGTCGGCGGCAAGTTCGCTGGCAAGGCCCTCGTCCCAGCCCTGGTAGAGGCGGCGTACCGCCTTGAAGGCGGCGGCCAACGGGGCGCTGGGCTGGATGGTTCGTGGGGCGAGGACACCGGTGGCGACCAGGGCATCGATGGCCTCACCTACCACGACGCGCATCGGTGAATAGGTGAGGTTGGCGAAGGCGAACACCCCCAGCCCGTAGTCGGGCAGCCACTGCACGTGAGACCCGAACCCGGGCAGGCCGCCGCTGTGACACACGACTCGCCCATCGCGAGCGGTCTCGCCGGCGATCAGCCCGAAGCCGTATCCCGCCATCGCCAGCCAGGGCGCCTTGGCATCGGGGGCGGCGCCGAAACGCACCGGCTGCTGCATCTCCCGGAGCGAGCTGCGGCGGAGCGGACCCGGGTCGGGGTCGTCGCGGGCTGGCCATGCGGACAGTTGGAGGTTCACATACTGGGCGAAATCCTCAACCGTGGTCCACAGCCCTCCCATGGGGGCAAATGCACCATTAGAGAGTGGAGGCTCTTCGACCCAGGCTTCCCCCTCGAGACGGTATCCCCGGGCCACCCGATCGGGTGCAGCCTCGGAGATCTCCCAGAGTGTGTCGCTCATTCCTAGTGGCGCAAACAGGCGATTACTGGCCAGCTCCATAACCGAGGTGCCTGCCACCTGGCGCACAACCCTCCCCAGGATCCCGTAGCCCAAGTTGGAGTATTCGAACACCAGCCCAGATGGCCAGTCGAAGGGAATCCCGTGCTCGAGCAGAGCGTCGAATTCGGCCTCGGTCATCGCCAGATGGCGGTCAGCCCAAGGGTCGTCCTCAACGAAACCCACTGACATGGTTAGCAGTTGTCGCACCGTCGGAGCCACTGAGTCTCGGGTGGGAAGCGCGAGATTTTGCAACTGAGGCACGTATTTCGCCACCGGGTCATCGAGCGCCAATAGACCGTCGTCTCTAAGCATCAAAAGACAGGCGGCGGTGATGCTTTTGGTCATCGATGCGATGCGGAAGATGGTGTCGGTTAGCACCGGCGCGCCACTGGCGACACCGCGTACCCCGCAGCCACCGGAGTGGCAGAGCTCTCCGTCGAAGACCACCCCGTAGCCCACGCCCGGGATTCGGTAGCGAGCGCAAGCGTCGGCAAAGACCTGATCGACGGCGGAGTAAGCGCTCGCCAATGCTGAAGCTGGCGCCTGAACGCGCCGCTCACTGCCGGCAGCGTCGCTCGCCTGCGCCTCCCCCACTCCCGACATTGACCCAGACTATCAGAGGCTGCTACGACGGCGACATTGGCGCAAGAGAGTGTCGCCCCGGCCGGGACCTACTCACGTCTCACCGCGGCCGCGCTCCGAAATAAAAAAAGGAGCCCGACCAAGTCAGGTCGGGCTCCTTACATCTGCGAGCGACGGTGCTAGCCGCTAAGCGACCAGTCTTCGGGATAGATATGACCGGTTGTGTCTTGGGCCGTGACACCCTTGAGTTTCTTGCTGATAACCGAGATCTGGTAGGCGGCGTTGGGCATCCACAGGTAGGGCACCTGTGCGGCCACGTAGTTCTCGTAGGCGTGCAGTCCCGGAAGTCCAGGCTGCTGATGGCTCTGGGTGACCAGCTGCAGGATGTGGTTCACGAACTGCGGGTTGCCTGGATAGACAATGCCCGTGTCCTCGATCACCGGGTCACCGCTCGGATAGTAGGTGGGAACGTAGGTCCAGTTGGGCGACGAAAGGTACTCGAGCGCGTAGCCGCAACCGCTGCCGGTGGCGGGAGCGCAGGAGTACGCCTCGGTGAGCACCGAGTTGTAGGGAGCTGACTTCAGGGTCACCTGGATTCCCACCGAGTCGAAACTGCTCTGCATCGCTTCCATCTCTTCGGTGTATTCGAGGACCCCGCTCGTGTACAGCAGGTTGAACTTGAGCGGAGTTCCCTTGGTGATCCCAGCTCCGCACTCGTTGGCAGCCGTCCCGGACCGCGCGCATTTGGTAAGGCCGTTGGGCACGACGTGCCACCCATGCGAGCTCAGGAGCTGCTTGGCGGCGGAAGGATCGAATGGCAGGGGATTCTTGCTGACGTAGCTGCTCAGGTATTGCGTCTTAGGAAAGACGGGAACCGGCCCATAGGTGGGTGCGGCGTACCCATCGAAGATCTTCTTGATGTAAAGAGGCTGGTTGATGAGTCGCTGCATGGCTTGACGAACGTAAAGTTGCTCTAAGACGGTACCCACAGACCGATTTGGGAACGTCAGACCCACCGAGGAGAAGCCCCACTCAATCCAGGGAGCGACCCTGTAGCCGGCCTTCTCCAGCCGACTCTTGAGATTGAGGTCGGTGAACGGAACGTAGCCGTAGTCGACGCGGCCGGCGAGGACGGCATCAATCTCTGAGGCGCCACTGGTGAAGGGCAGCTCCTCCAGCTTGGAGATCCTGGGCTTGTCCGGGCCTGAGTAATTGGAGTTGGCCACCATCACCAAAAGTCCGGTGGTGGGATCGAACCCGTCGTTGGGCTCGAGGCGGAAGGGACCGTCCACCACCTGCCAGAGGGGGTTGGTGTCCCAGGTGGACAGGGTGTCGGACTGGGCGTTCAGGAAGTTGTAGACAGCGACGGCCCCACTGGTGGTGGTGTCGTAGTCGCCGACCGGACCACCGGCGGACTCAAGATCCCATGCGTACTGGGGGATCGGAGTGATCTCCGAGAGCCCGTTGTCGATGAGCCAGGAGGTGCTGTAGACGCCGTTGAAAGTAATGCTGAATTGGGTAGGTGAGGCGTAGTCGACGCTGCTAATTTCGTCCATCCACCAACCCGGCGAATAGCCGACGTAATCAGCCTCGTTGGCCTTGAGCAGGTTCATCCAGAACTCGACGTCTCGGGTGGTCACTGGTGAACCGTTTGACCACAGGTAGTGGAGAAGATTGATGGTGACGGTGCGCCCACCGTTGCTCCAAGTCGGGGGCTTGGCCAGACTCAGGGAGTAGTTGATGGTGGGCAGGTCGTTGTTGCTGTGCCCGAACCAGTACAAAGGACGCCACATCAAGGGCTGAAGGTAGGTGATGTTGTTGTTGCCAGAGTTGGCCCCGTCCTCCAGTGGAAAGATGTAGGTGGGGGTGGACCCGGCTTGCTGCGCGAAGGTGACGGTACCGCCGCCACTCGAACTCGCGGAGGCTTGGTTTACCAAATTAGTGGACACCGACGCTGCCACAGCGAAGGCAGCCGCCGCCCACCACCAGCGCTTGCGAGTGAGAATCCGGTTCATACCCGTCCCCCCTAAGCTTCGGCACGCGAGCGCCCGGCCGACGGGCCCAGCTGATCCGCGGCGATCCCGGCAGGATATCAGAGGCTCTGGCCCAGGACCAGCCGATCTGCGTTGCCTCTGGGGCGCGAGCTCGGCTCCTCTCCCGGCCAACTAGCTGGAGCCGGCCGGCTGGAGGCCTGCGAGGCAGTGCCCGGCGGCCACCTTGAGGTCGCCGGTATGATCACCCGGCGAAGGAAAAAGGAGGGGCCGGCCCCGGCCGCACTGCATCGGCATGAGAGCATTTCTGATCCGACGATCCGTTCAGGCGATCGTGGTCCTCTTCGGAGTGTCCGTGATCGTCTTCATCCTCTTGCACCTGCTTCCAGGCGGCCCCGCCAAGGCGGTACTGGGGATCCGGGCCAACAAGGCGCAGATCCATGCCTTCAACGTGCGCTACGGGCTCCTCAAGCCGCTCCCGGTGCAGTACGTCGCATGGGTGAATCAGCTGATTCACCTGAACCTGGGGTTTTCCTACAAGCAGAATCAGAGCGTCGATTCGCTGCTGGCTGAGAACATCCCCAGAACCCTGGTCCTGGTCGGGGTGTCGACTGTGCTCGCCCTGATGGTTGCCATCCCTGCCGGTATCTACCAGGCGGTCCGACGGAATAAGCCTGAGGACTACACCTTGACCGGAATGTCCTTCCTCTTTTACTCCATGCCCACCTTCTTCCTGGGCACGATCTTGATCATCATCTTCAGTCAGACCCTGCCACTCCTGCCCTCCACCGGTCCCACCGCGGCTCTGCCGATGATCGACCAGATCCCCAATCTGGTGCTCCCTATCCTCACCCTGACCTTGGTCACGATCGCGCTCTTCAGCCGCTACATGCGCTCTTCGATTCTGGAGAACTTGGTCCAGGACTACGTCAGGACCGCGACCTCCAAGGGGGTGTCGCGAAGAGCAATCCTCTTCCGTCATGTCTTGCCCAACGCCATCCTGCCGATCATCACCCTAGTGGGACTCAGCCTTCCCGGCATCCTGAGCGGCGCTCTAATCACGGAGGCCCTCTTCAACTATCCCGGCATGGGCCTCCTCTTCTGGAATGCCGCCATCACCGACGACTTCCCCGTCATGCTGGGCACCACCATCGTGGTCGGCGCCGCGGTGGTGGTGGGGTCCCTGCTGGCAGACGTCCTCTACGCCGTCTTCGACCCCCGGGTGCGCTACTCGTGAGCGGGTACTCCGCAACCACGGCCGGCGGTGGACTCAGATGATTGGCGGAGAGCCGATCGACCCTGAGGTCTTCATCCCCTCCCGGTCACTGGTAGATGCTGGCGAAGCGCCACCGGGAGAGAGTCCCCTCCGGCTCACGATCGCCGTCTTTTCCCAAAACCGACTGGCCGTGCTGGGGCTCTTCGTCGTCGTCTTCTTTGCTCTCTTTTGCTTCCTGGGTCCCGTCTTCTACCACACCAATCAGGTGCTGACCAATCTCGGCATTGAGGATCAGGGGCCCAGCCTGCGTCACCTTCTCGGCACCGACGACGTTGGCTATGACGTCCTCGGCCGCTTGATGGTTGGCGGCCAGACCACCCTGGTGGTCGGCCTGGTGGTGGCACTACTCGCCACCAGCTTTGGTGTTATCTGGGGCGCGATCGCCGGGTTCACGGGCGGCATCGTTGACACCGTGTTGATGAGGACGGTCGATGCCATGCTGGCCATTCCCACCCTGTTTCTGCTGCTGTTTCTTGCCAGCATCTTTACGCCCTCCGAACCCCTGCTGATCTTGGTGATTGCCTCGGTGGCTTGGCTGGTCCCCTCCCGTCTGGTCCGAGCCGAGAGTCTGTCTCTGCGCACTCGTCAGTTCGTGGAGGCCTCGCAGGAGCAGGGAGCTGGGCCGATTCACATCATCGCTCGGCACATCATTCCCAACGTGTTCGGAACGGTTGCCGTGAACGCGACCTTCCAGGTAGCGGATGCCATCCTGGCGGTGACCTCGCTGAGCTTCCTGGGTCTTGGGATCCCCCCGCCTGCCGCCAACTGGGGCAGCATGCTCTCCAACGGCGTCAACTATGTCTACAGCGGGTATTGGTGGCAGATCTGGCCCGCCGGCCTCTGCATCGTCGTGGTGGTGGTGGCGTTCAACTTCATCGGCGACGGGTTGCGTGACGCCTTCGAGGTGAGGCTGCAGCAGCGGTAGGTCCGGGGATCATCCGCTAGCCTAGCTCGGGCCGCCAGGGACTCAGGGAAGGTATGGACTTGCGGCTCGGGCCAGTGAGAGGGTGAGGTCCGGTTGGATCACAACCTCCGGCGGTCGCGGCCGGCCGTTGTACGAAGAGAACATCGAAGAGGAGTAGGCGCCGGCGCCGACGATCGCCACCACGTCGCCGCGGGACAACCTCGGCAGTTGGTGGATGCCGAATGTGTCCGTGCTCTCGCAGAGCGAGCCTTCCACCACGGTGCTCTCGCACTCCTCGCCGGCAGACACCTGCTGGGTCCGGATCGCGAGGATGTCGTGCCGCGCGCCGTAAAGCGCCGGCCTGATCAGCTCGGCAAAGCTGGCGTCGATCACCACCTGCTGGCCCTCACCTCGTCGCCGGACGTGCAGCACCCGGGAGACGATCCAGCCAGCGTCAGCAACAAGGTAGCGTCCCGGCTCGATTGCCGGCCGAGTAGGAAGCGACAACCCAGCCTGGGCCAGCGAGTCGTCCATAGCCTGGCGGAACGCCGAGGGTGTCGGGCTCGATACCTCCCCGGCTGGGAAGCCGCCCCCGAAGTCGACCGTGTCCATGTCGATCGCGACCAGCGACAGCTCTCTCAGCAGACGGCACGCCTGGATCGCCCCCTGCGTCCACGCCTCGACGGCTCGGAGCTGCGATCCGACGTGAACGTGGATGCCGCGAAGGCGCAATCCGGATGGGGAGCGCCGGCTCGTCTCCACCCACTCCCAGATCTCTGCTTGCGTCATCCCAAACTTGCTGGATTTGGCACCCACACCGAGGTCGGTGCTGGTCTCGGGCACGACTTCTGGGTTGAGCCTGAGCAGGACATCGAGGCCATTTCGCGCTTGGTCTAGACCGGCCGCCGTCGTCATGCGGCTGAGTTGCTCCGCCTCGTCAGGCGATTCCAGGGTGACCCAGCGCAGCGGTCTTCCCCTGGAGGCTGCGGCTGCCGCGGCCTCCAGATCAGCGTCAGTCTTGCCGATCCCTTCCAGGGTGATCAGATCGTTGCCCAGTCCGGCTGCGGAAGCCGCCGCCCACTCACCGCGTGACACCACGTTGGCGCCAAACCCGGACTCAGCCAGCCGGCCGACCACAGACGGGAGCGGATTCGCCTTGAGCGAGTATTGCCGGATCCACGGGTCGGGAAACTCCGCTTGCAGCTGCTTGGCCCGGAGATCGAGTGCGCGGAGATCAGTCAAATAGCAGGGTGTGCCAAATCTGTTCGCCGCCTCCGCGAGGAGGACGGCGGTACCGGGTTCCACCGTTGGCGGTGTCGGCGCGCCGCTCACATGACCGCGCTTTCGAGGGTGGCTCGAACCCTCGGGAACCAAGGTGCCGCGCAAGAACGGCCGGTGCAAGGCATCCTCCAAGACGCTGCGCTGATCTGGCTGGTGGATGCCGCGGCCCCCTGCCTCGTTGTCTGTACCAAGGGGTCCCCCATCAGGATTCCTGGCGAACGGCTATCCGAGCTGTCGCCAGCTGGTCTTGGGAGGGCGTCGAGCGGTCAGGCCCGCGTCTTAGCGCGAACCCACCCCCTATCTCGGCCAAGGTCCCGCGCGACCGCCTCGGCGCCCCTGAGCGCAGCAAGTACGTTGCCAGAGCCGAGCCGCCTCAGGTCCTGCTCAGACCAGCCTCTGCCGGCTAACTCCTGCATCAGAGTCGGGTAGCAGGACACATCCTCGAGGCCTTCCGGGTAGTAGGGGCTGCCGTCGAAATCCCCGCCCAGGCCGATGTGGTCTGGTCCAGCGAGCTCGCGCGCGTGCGCGACGTGGTCAGCTACTTGGGCAACGCTGGCTCTAGGCCGGGGATTGGTGGTCTCCCACTCGTCCAAGAAACGCCGAGCCTCGGGATCTTGCTCGTCAATCCCACGCTTCTTCGCTTCCGCCTCCGCTCGTGCTTCCCATTCGGCACATTCGGTAGAAATGAACGAGGGGACGAAGGTGACCATTACGACTCCCCCGTTTCCGGGGATCATGGCGAGCACATCATCCGGCACGTCGCGCGGGTGATCGCAGAGCGCCCGGCAAGACGAGTGGCTGAAGATGACCGGAGCCTGGCTCACCCGGAGCGCGGTGCGGGCGGTGTCGGCGGAGACGTGGCTCAGATCCACCAGCATGCCCAACCGGTTCATCTCGGCAACCACGGACTCGCCAAAGTCGGAGAGTCCGGTGGCGGGCTCGTCGGTGCAGGAGTCCGCCCAGCCCACGTTGCGGTTATGGGTCAGGGTCAGATAACGGACTCCCAGTAGGTAAAGCTCGCGCAGGACCTGCAGCGATCCGGAAATTGAGTGCCCACCCTCGGCGCCAAGGAAGCATGCGATGCGGCCCTGCTCGATTAGTGACTCTGCCTCAGCACTCGTCTCCGCTAGCGCCAGCGTCTCGGGATAGGCTCGAACCAGCCGGTGCACAAACTCGATCTGCTCGAGGGTGGCCACCACCGCATCGCTGCCAGGGAGGTCGGTGGAGACGTAGACCGACCAGAATTGGCCCACCACACCGCCGCGGCGGAGCCTGGGGAGGTCCGTGCACAAGCTCGGCTGCGGCACGGCTATGTCCAGCGCCGCCAGGTCGTAGGCAGCGGCCTTGCGGTGGGCCCAGGCCAGGTCGTTGTGGCCGTCGATGACCGGGATCTTCTGCATGTGGCTGTCTCCGCTCCAGGTAGGCAAAAGCTTGATCCCATGATGGGATCTCCGTGGTCGGCCTTGCCGCGGGTGTCAGGATTAGCGCTGATGAACATCGATCGGACGACGTCTGGGAGGTTGTGGGATGGCTGAGGCAGTGATCGTGGCCGCTGGCCGCTCGCCGATTGGCAGGGCGGGCAAGGGCTCCCTGGTCGAGTGCCGACCCGACGACCTTGGCGCCTACATTCTGAGCCAGGTCCTGGCTCAGGTCCCCCAACTCGAACCGTCGCTCATTGAGGACGTGATCTGCGGTTGCGGGCTGCCGGGAGGAGAATCGGGGTTCAACATGGGTCGGGCGATCAGCATCCTGGCCGGGGTCAATGCCCCAGGCACCACCCTGACCCGCTACTGCAGCTCCTCCCTGCAGACCACCCGCATGGCCTACCACGCAATCCGGGCCGGCGAGGGCGAGATCTTCGCCTCAGTTGGGGTGGAGACAGTCAGCCGCTTCGGGTACGGCACCTCCGACCCCGCCGACGCCCGCAACCCCCGTCTCATGCCCGGCAACCCCGAGGGCTTCCCCGACCTCTACCTGCCCATGGGCATGACCGCGGAGAACGTGGCCGAGCGGGAGGGGATCACGAGGGAAGAAATGGACCAGTTCGCCGCTCGCAGCCAGAACCGGGCGGTGGCAGCACAGGCTGACGGCTTCTTCGGCCGCGAGATCATCCCGGTCACGGTTGCGGGCGGCCAGGTCGTGGAACGAGACGATGGTCCCCGGCCCAACACCACGGTCGAGGTTCTCTCGACCTTGAAGCCAGTATTTAAGGAGGACGGGCGGGTCACCGCTGGCAACGCCTGCCCGCTCAATGACGGAGCGGCGGCAGTGATCGTCATGTCCTTGGACAAAGCGAAGGAATTGGGGATCAGCCCCCTGGCCAGAATCGTCGGCACAGCGCTCGCCGCCCTGGAACCGGAGTACATGGGCCTGGGCCCCATCCCCGCAACCGAGCAAGTCTTCGCGCGTACCGGCATGAGCATGGACGACATCGACATCGTCGAGATCAACGAGGCCTTCGCCGCCCAAGTGATCCCCTCCGCCCGAGGCATCGGTCTCGACCCCATGGAGGATCGGCTGAACCCGTTCGGCGGCTCCATCGCGCTCGGCCATCCCTTCGGAATGACCGGCGCCCGGATCACCTGCACCTTAATTAACGGACTCCGTACCAGGGACAAGACTCTGGGTCTCGAGACCATGTGCGTGGGCGGAGGGATGGGAATGGCCATGATCCTGGAGCGTTTGGCGTAGGAAGCTGATTCCGCTTCGCTCGATCATCCACAGAAGAGCGTCAGGCAGGTACAACCGAGATTGGTAGACTTCCCTCCCCGGCCGGGCCGAGGTAGCTCAGTTGGTAGAGCACGGGTCTGAAAAACCCGGTGTCGGCGGTTCGATCCCGCCCCTCGGCACCAGATTCCGATCCTGGTAGACGAATAGCAATTCTCTGCCTCGCCGTCGGCCACTACTGCGGCCTTTTCGTCCTGGCCACGCCTCCGCCAAAGTCTCCTGGCGCCATGACGACGCAGGCGGCGCCCCGCCTAGCGGACCCTCAAGCGCCCATGCCTATCCAGGATCTCCAGGGACCTATCCAAAGGAAGGGCATTGAGGACGTGGCCATCGCGGCCGACGGTGGTCTGGGCCTGAAACAGGGCGTTGCCCACTGATTCCTCGACCGCCTCGATCGCAGCGGTGAAGATGGGATCGAAGGCACTGGGCTCATGCCAGTAGGACCCGTCGAGCAGGGCCCTCACTGAAACTGTGTTGTCTGGCGAGCCTCGGGGGACCTTGGTGGCCGTGGAGAAGGCCAGAATCAACTCGCCGGAACCGTTGGCGCCGATTGAGCCGCAGCGGGCTAGGCCCAGACCTCCCCGGCTCGCTAGACGGCGCAGTTGATGGGGCAGCATGGGGGCGTCGGTGGCGAGGACCACGATGCAGGACCCACTCGTATGCACCCCGGGCATGAGATCGGTGATCTCGCCACCCAGTGGCACTCCGGCCAAGAGGAGGTCGGGGCGGGCACCGAAGTTGGTGGAGACCAGGGCTCCGACCACATACCCACCAGCATCGGCTGGCAGCCGTCGCGACGCCGTCCCGATCCCGCCCTTGAAATCGAAGCACTGAAGTCCTGTGGCGGCACCGACGGCCCCCTCCTGGACGGGACCGCCCCGCCGAGCGGCCTCCAGAGCCTGGTAGACATGGCTCGCCTGGATCGGGAACGACCTCACGTCGTTGAGGTAGGAATCGTCACACTCAGTGACCACGGGCATGATCACGTCCTCGATTCCCTGAACGGGGTCCTGCTCAGCGATCCAGCGGGCTGCGGCGTCGTAGACCATCCCGATCGAGAGGCTCGAGGTCAGCAGCACCGGACTGTGCAGCAGACCCCACTCGTTGATCTGATTGATCCCGATCAGCTCGCCGTAGCCGTTCACGATCGCTGTCGCCGAGAAGACCCGCTCTCGCCACGGCTGGCCGGCGTGGGGCCACACCACCGTGATCCCGGTACGCACTGCCTTGCGGGAGGAGATGCCGTCCTCAGACAGGGTGAGGTGGCCGACCGAAACCCCGGCCACGTCGGTGATGCTGTTTGCAGCCCCGGGATCGAAGCGACCGATCTCGATCCCGTAGTCGCGGAGCCGACCTCGGATCATCCCGGTGCGGCCAGACCCCACCTGTCCATCCCCGCCCGCTCGGTCACCCCGGCGACCACAACGGAGTGCGCTGCATCGCCGCCAGGTACTCCCGCCCGATGCTGCGGAGTCGCTCGTGGGCACCCGACATCCAGGTGACATCGCTGGGGAGGAAGCGCTTGGGAACCTTGGCCACGATCGTGTAGTTAGGGTCGACGACGTTGGCGATCCGTGACCTGGCTGCCTGGGAGACCAGTTGGTAAGCGTCCATCAGGGAGAGGCCCAGGGCGGCAGCCACCCAGCGCACCACTTGAGCGTGGGAGATCCGGAAGGCGTCTTCCAGGGGACGGCACGATCCCGCAACCATGATTGCCTCGTCACTCTCCAGCCGGGGCCACTCGCAGTAGGTCCGCTTGATCACCTCGACTACCAGCACCGTGTTCATGGCTCCCTCAACGGCGGCGCCACAGGTCTCGCCCTCTCCCATGGTGTAGTGGCCGTCCCCTAGGGAGAAGAGTGCTCCCGGTACATTCACGCCGAGGTAGATGGTGGTCCCGGCACGGACCTCGGGGGAGTCCATATTCCCGCCGAAATAGTCGGGGACTAGGACGTTTCGAGCCTCGAACGCGGCTGGGGCCACCCCGATCGTCCCGTGGAAGGGCTGCAGTGGAAGCCGCATCTCGAAGTCGGAGTCGATCGCTTGGAACAGCACCGCCTGCTCCTCGGCAAGAACGTGGTAAAACCAGGTGCGCTCCGGGAGGGGCTCCTGCAGCGAGGCGGTGATCCGCGTCGGAGTCAGCGATCCGAAAAGCGACACCGAGGTGCTCACTGCCCAGTCCCGAGCTGGAGCTACGTCTACCAAGTGGATCGCCAGGGTATCTCCCTGCTCGGCCCCCTCCACGAAGAAGGGGCCGGTTTGGGGATTAATGAAGGGGTACTCGATCGAGGTAGCGGGCAGATCACCGACTCCGCGGATGCGGCCGGCGAAGCAGTCCTCGGTGTAGAGCTCCAAGACCTCACCAGGTCGGACCGTGTGGACCGGGTCGACTCCGCCGAAGGTCCAGGCATACTGGTCCGGCGTCGGCCGGAACGTGCGTACCGCGAGATCGGGGTGCTCTGGGATCGCTCGGGCATCCATGGCCACGGTTCTCTACCTATCCTTCATCGGCCGGGAGTGGCTCGAACGTGTCGTAGGGCTCAGGCAGATCGGCCTGGATCCAGTAGCGTCCGGGGCGGCGAGCTACGAATGCGTAGTAGTAGATCAGCCCCACCGCGAAAATCACCGCGACCGTGATCAGGTCCGAGCCCTTCTGTTGGGTCAGCGCCACCACTACTCCCACCAGGGCGATTATCGGCGGAACCGGCCAGAGCGGCATCTTGGATGGGCGGGGAAGATGGCGCTGCTTGACGCGGCTCACCAATGCCGAGATGGCGATCAAGCCATAGAGGATTATCAGCAGCACGGCGGTGAACGTCACCACTGTCACCAGGGTGGACTGGAAGCAAAGGATGCTAGCCAGAATCCCCACGATCAGCGTGGCGACCCAGGGAGCGCGTCGACGAGGCTCGACCTTGCCGATCCAGGAGCTGATCGGCTCAGGCCAGGCGAAATCACGGCCGCTGGCCCACACGATGCGGGAGAACTGAAGAGTGATCGCTATCGAGGCGTTGAAGATGGCTAGAAGAGCCCCCACCGTGATGATGGTCTTGAAATTGGACCCGAAAGCGGTGCCCGCTACATAGGTGAGCGGAGTCCCGGAGTGCAGCATTGCGGACACGGATGGCGCCGCAAACATGATTCCCACAAAGGGGACCAGCTCGAACACAATTCCGACCAGTGCCGCTGTCACCACCGCTCGGCCAACCTCCTTTGCCGAGCCCAGTACCTCTTCGGCGAAGTTGATGCCACTGTCGTAGCCGTTGACCGAGAAGAGCGACGTTGCGATAGCGGCGATGATGGCGGCGCCACCAACCCCGACCAGCAATCCGTGGCCACCTAACGCTTTGGGGTGGGTCAGCATCGACAGTGGTTGGTGGAGATGGGTATAGCCAGCGACGGCGATCGCACTCACTACCAGCAGCTCGATGGCGAGAAAGACGGCAGTCAGCCAGGAGTTGAACCTGATTCTGAGCAGGCAGATGCCTGTCACCACGAGCATGCCCACCCCGGAGATAAGGGGCTCGGAGATCGACGGGGCCAGGGAGTGGACGTAGGTTCCGATCCCGATCGCTACGCTGGCCGGCAGGAACACGGCCTGACCCATGTAGTCGATCATCGCCACGAACCCCGCCGGGCGGCCCAGCACCCGGGTCACGATTGAGAACAGTCCCCCAGCCACCGGGAACATCGAGCCTAGCTCACCCATGCAGAAGGCCACGTTGACGGCGATGAAGCAGCCCAAGATGAACGCTATCGGTGATCCAGTCCCAGCAACTGCGATCACAGCGGTCGCCACTACCAAAAGGGACGCGGTGGGAGTGATGTCGGAGAGGATCAGGGAGATGTGTCCAAGCGGCGTAACGCTGCGGTGCAGTTCCTGTTCGTAGCCGAGCGCTTGCAGCGATTCCTGTCCACTCGCCATCGTTCCTCCCCCTACCGACGGCAGCACCACATACCTGCGGCGCCGACGCCCCTCCACTGCCCCGTGCTGCAGCCGTTGACTGTCGATTGTCGACCGCTTATTACGATGTTGTCAAGCCAACCTGAGAGGAGGCGCCCCCCGCTGCGAATGACACAAATGAGCAGGTAAGACCGTCTTGTTGATCAGTGCGAGTCAGCGATCGCAGCTCAAGGCACCACCGCCCCGGGAACCGGGTTGGCGCTGCGCCAAACCAGCTAGCGAACAAATACACAACTTCTCGGGTCCACAACCCCAAAGCCCACCTGGCCCCGACTGTTGGAGGGGAGTCGAAAGGGCCTGCGGCGGGCAAAAGGAAGGCTATCCCTCTTCAGTGGACAGAGCACGCCAGAGGCTTACGGAAAGCAGCACTACCACCGCAACCGGAATGAACCAGAAACTCGGGGCTCTGATTGAACGGGTGAGCGCCCAGCTCCCCACCACAATCAGCGCCGCACCGACTGCCAACTCGGGCGTGTCGCCCACCACGAATTCGTAGCAGAACCTACCGACGGCCATCGCCCACCTGGTCACCCTGCTTCCGCCGCCGTGGAGGCTAATTTGGCCCGGTCGAGGATCCGGACCCCGACCCAAGTCAGCGCTCCGTAGACTGCCAGGAGACCGAGCAGGGAAAGGTCCGAACCGGGCCAGCGAACACCGACCCCCTCACCGCCCCAGAAGCTTCCGAAACTCACCAGCATCAAGCCCACCACCAGCTTCATCGCGTTCTCGGGCACCTCCCGCAGTTGCCGAGACACTGCAGCGCCCACGCCCGACACCACCACAACAGCAGCCAGGGCAGCCAGCACCGCAACCGTAAGGTGGCCGGAGCTGAGGCCGAGGGTGAGCACGATCATCACCACCTCCATCCCCTCCAGGAGGACCCCTTTGAAGCTGATGATGAATCCTGCAGAATCGCGCCCGAAACCTGTGCGCGCCATCCCCGAGAGCAGCTCCACCTCCCGCTGGTAAATAGCGTCCTCGTCGTGCTGAGCCTTGTGGCCGCTCGCCCGCAGAATCGCCTTACGTAACCACTGCAGGCCCAAGACCAACAGAAGGCTGCCAACCACCGTCCTAAGCACGTCTATCGGGACGTAGTGAACCAGAGCTGGACCGAACACCAGGACCACCGCCGCCAAGCAGAGAGCTGCCACCGCAGCCCCTTCCAAGGCGGAACGCCACCCTCGGGTGAGTCCCGCCGCCAGCACGATGGTGAACGCTTCCACCATCTCCACCGCGCAGGCGCCGAACACTGCCAGTCCAACCAGAATGGTTGCGGTCACCCGACGCCCTCGAGGAGCACGTCCTCCGGAGACGGCGTCACCTTCGCTGCCGTCGAGACCGCCGCCAGCGGACCGTCGCCTGAGTCCGGGCTGGGCTCTGGTTCGAGCAGCAAGCACTGCGCCGCGTCCCGCTTGACTCCGACCTGCTCGCCACTATCCCACTTGGATTCGGAGAACAAGCTGTGCAGCCGGCGGCCGCCGGCAAGGGCAACCACATGCTCGTAGGCCCGACCTCTGAACGCGACGTCACGGACCACCCCGAGGAAATCGGCCCGGCCGTCGCTGCTGGCTACCGGCGCGCCAGCCGAAGGCCGCACCATCAGTTGCGTAGGCATACCCTCATGCAGGGAATACAGCGCTCGCGCCTCCACCAAGCGGTCACCCAGCCGAACCTGCAAGTTGCGGCCGGTCGATGGACCGTGGATGTGAACAGCGAGCCCGCCCGCAAGCCCGGTGCATCGGGCTACGGAGGCGGTTGCCGGATTGAGGTAGATCTCTTCGGGAGACCCCGTCTGGATCAGACGGCCATGGTACGTCGCGAGCGTGAGTACGCCTGCCAGCGACTGGTAGCGGTCTGGCTGCGGCAGGCGTCTAGCCCTCCTTAGAAGACCTATTGGCGTCCATGCCCGGGAGACATTTGGACGGGATCGGGTTTCCGCGCCCGCTTCCGCCCAAAACAAAGCGTGCCGTTCGGCTGCACCCGCGCCCGCTCCTAGTGGCAGTGCCGTGGCGTGGCAGGCGCTTCAGTCACTCGGTGTGATTGGTGGTGCACTCGCTGAGGTCAGGGCTCTGGGTGCAGCGAGGACTCCAGTTGAAGTGTCCGTCGGTAGGCAGCCCAGACGGCGTCGGAGATCACGGTCCGAAAGCGCCCCCGCTCCAGCGCGGCCAGGGCCTCGGCCGAGGTCCCTCCCGGGGAGGTGACCATGTCCCTCAGCTGGGCGGGATGCTCCCCACTCTCGATGGCGAACTCGATCGAGCCACGCAGTGTCTCCAGCACCAGCCGCCGGGCAATGTGTCGGGCGAAGCCGAGGTGGACGGCCGCCTCGACGAGTGACTCCGCAAAGAGAAAGGCGTAGGTCGGCCCGGTGCCGCTGACGGCGGTGGCCATCGCCACCTGGCCCTCGTCCTCCACCTGCAGCTCCGACCCCAGGGCGGACAGCAGCGCGCGGGCCCTGGACCGGTCGGCCGGGGAGACCTCGGAAGTGGCGAACCAGACACTGAATCCGGCTCCGATCTGTGCCGGAGTGTTGGGCATCACCCGGATGATGGCCGCGTGAGTAAGCCGGGATCCGATCGCGGCAGTGCCGGCGCCGGCAACGATGCTCATGACCACGGTTTCGAGTCGCACCGCCCCGACGAGCTCACGCAGAACTGCCGGCAGAACTTGGGGTTTGACCGCTAGGACCACGATGTCGGCGCGCCCCGCCACCGTGGCGTTGTCGGCCACCACGTCCACGCCGTAGCGGGCCTCAAGCTCCTCCGCTCGCTCGGCGCGCGGGTGGCTGCAGACCACCCGCTGGGGCAACACCAGTCCCCGGCGCAGCAGCCCGGCAATCATGGCCTCGCCCATCACCCCAGCTCCGATAACCCCGACCGTGCTTTGGCTGAGGTCGGACGGGGACCGCTCCACCTCGGCTCCGACCTCGGCCCCGCGGATCCCCTGCTCTTCTTCCATGGCTGCGCTAGGGTGCCACATCTTCGCGCAAACGGGACGGCGCCGCTGTCGGCTTAGTCGGCGTCCCCCACCGCCAGCACCGCGCCCTTGGCGGCGCTGCCAACCAGGTGGGCATAACGCGCGAAGGCGCTGGTTCCAGTGAGAAGCTGGGGCGGAGAGAACTTAGCGGCCCGCTCGGACCAGTCGGCATCGGCCACCGCGGCCGAGATCGAGCGCTGGTCGACGTCGATGGTGATCACATCCCCGTCCTGGAGCAGAGCAATCGGTCCCCCCACCGCTGCCTCCGGCGCCACATGGCCAACCATGAGCCCGTGGGTGGCGCCGCTGAAACGGCCGTCGGTGATGAGAGCGACCTCGTCCCCCAGTCCCTGCCCTACCAGCGCGCCGGTCACCCCCAGCATCTCTCTCATCCCGGGCCCACCGCGGGGACCCTCGTAGCGAATCACCACAACATCGCCGGGAACAATCCGCCGGGCCGCCACCGCCGCCATCGCCTCCTCTTCTGAGTTGAAGACCCGAGCCGGTCCGGTCTGGCGGCGGCGTTCGTGACCCACGACTTTGATCACCGCGCCCTCGGGAGCCAGGGCTCCGTGGATGATCACCATCCCCCCGGTCCACTTCAGGGGCGCGCCCAGTGACCGCACCACATCCTGA
This sequence comes from Candidatus Dormiibacterota bacterium, assembly GCA_049279335.1. Classification (GTDB taxonomy): domain Bacteria; phylum Chloroflexota; class Dormibacteria; order Aeolococcales; family Bog-877; genus Bog-877. The sequence continues at coordinate 117,097 of JBAPNX010000056.1, read as the reverse complement.
CCAGCCGCCTCGGGATGAGCCGCTTCGGCGGCCTGGGCAGCCGTCGCCAGGTGCTCTCCGGTACAGGTACCGGCATTGCCCTCCAGCAGCTCGCCCTCGAGCAGTCGGCGCACGACCAGGGCCACTCCGCCGGCCTTGGTTAGGTCGACGGCGTTGTAGCTGCCCGCGGGCCTGAGGTCGGCGATCCAGGGGGTGCGCTGGCTGATGTCGTCGAACTCGTCGATCGCCAGGGGCACCTTGGCCTCGCGAGCGATCGCCAAGAGGTGGAGCACGGCGTTGGTCGAACCGCCGGTGGCCATCACCCCGGCGATGGCATTGTGGAATGACGCTCGGCTCAGGTAAGAGCTCGGCCGCCGACCCGCTTTCACCATCTCGACCGCCGCCCGGCCCACCCGTGCCGCCACCTCCGCCTTGTCAGGATCGGTAGCAGGGACACCGCCGGTTTGCAGGGGCGCGACCCCCAGCAGCTCTACCGCCATCGCCATGGTGTTGGCTGTGAACTGGCCACCACAGGCCCCGGCGCCCGGGCAGGCCACGTCCTCGAGTTCCCGCAAGTCCTGATCGCTGATCTGACCGGACTCGGCGCTGCCAATGGCTTCGAAGACATCGATGATGGTGACATCGCGGCCCCGGAAACGACCGGGCTGGATCGAGCCGCCATAGAGCAGGCAGCCGGGGAGGTCGAGGCGGGCCAGCGCCATGGCGGCCCCGGGGATGGTCTTGTCGCAGGCCACCAACGCCACCACCCCATCGAGTGAGTGGCCCCGGCAGACCAGCTCGATCGAGTCAGCGATCAACTCCCGGCTGATCAGAGACGCCTTCATCCCCTGAGTGCCCATCGAGACCCCATCGCTGATGGCGATGGTGTTGAACTCCAGGGGAGTCGCACCGGCGGCCCGGACTCCGGCCTTGACGTGCTCGGCGAGGGCGCGCAGCCCCAGGTTGCAGGGCATGGTCTCGATCCAGGTGTTGGCGATCCCGATCAGCGGCCGGGAGAGGTCGTCGTCAGTGAGCCCAGTGGCCTTGAGCATGGCCCGGGCGGCGGCGCGCTCACGTCCCTCAACCAGAGTCCGGCTGGGCAGCCGGCCGCCGACCGGCCTTTCCATCGACCTTCACTCCTCGCGCCTTGTGGATCCCCGACCGGCGAAAAGGCAGCCGCCGACTCGGATCGAGCCTGGGCGGGAACGCCGACGGCCCGCGGCCCGCCACCTGTGGGCGAGGATGACAGTCAGAATCGAACCGTGTCAAGCAAGGCTACGGCGAGCGCTGACGCCTCCGGCAGCGCCGGCTGGGACTGTTTCGAAACAGGCACGTGACTTGACACTCGCTCGGGCGCCCGGTATAAGTAACCGCACTTTGCAAGAAGTGCAGCGCGTGCAGCTCATCGTCGAGGACCTGCGGGTTCTAGTACTCCTAATTACAGGAGGGCCGATTAGCTAGCGTCTGCACGACCTGGCGAAATCACCGGCCCCCTGAGACCCAGGGGGCCGGTTTTTTTTACCCAGAGGTTGGCCAAAAGTTCGGTCCCACTCCAACCAGCCGCATCACCTCACCATGACTCAACCTCAAAACCGCGCGCACGCCGAGCACGACAGCCCCACCCGGGAGAGTCGCCCGTGACCGATGCTCGAGACCACAGTCGAGACTCGTACCGGGCCTCCGCTCATGACGTCGAATGCCTCTTCTGCCACCGCCACTTCATCACCCGGGCGGGGTCGCGGACCTTGCTCTGCTTTACCTGCCGGGCCCGCTTCCGCTCCGGCGGGATCGGACCCGCTCATCTCGACCAAGGAGGAACACCGTGAACATGCGAAAGCCAGGTTTTAGTTATGCCGGCGCCCCGGAGCAGATGCCGGAGGACATCAAGTTGGACGAGGCCGGCCGCAACTGGGTGGCCCGTCAGAGCGCAGCTGACCCCGAGCGACCGCTGCGACTCCTGGCCGCCGACGCCGCCGTCACTGCCGCCATCGCCCAGGCCTACGGCGCGGACTGATCGGAGGCCATCGGTGACCACCACCGCCACCATCGACCGGGCCAGCCGACAGGAAGCGGCGGCCAGCCTGACCCCGGCCGCGACCGGCGCCGAGCTGCTGCTCGCCGCCCTGGTCAAGGAGGGGGTGGACGTGGTATTTGGCATCCCCGGCGGCGCCAACCTGCCCATCTACCAGCACCTGCCGGACTTTCCGCTTCGGCACGTGCTGGTTCGCCACGAGCAGGGTGCGGCCCACATGGCCGATGGCTACGCCCGTGCCAGCGGCAAGGTTGGCGTCTGCGTCGCTACCTCGGGACCGGGCGCCCTGAACCTGATCACTGGGCTGGCCACCGCCCACTTCGATTCGGTCCCGGTGGTAGCGATAACCGGTCAAGTGGCGGCCGCGAGCATCGGCACTGACGCCTTCCAGGAGTCGGACGTGATCGGGTCGAGCCTGTCGGTGACCAAGCACAGCTACCAGGTCCTCGATGCCTCCGAGATCCCGGGAGTAGTGGCTGAGGCTTTCCTCATCGCCCGCACCGGCCGACCGGGAGCAGTGCTGATTGACATTCCCAAGGACGTCCAGCAACAGCGGGTAAACGAGGTGGCGGAGCCGATCCAGCGCCGTCGCCCGCACTCGGCTCCGGGTCGGGCAGACCAGGCCCTGATCGCCGAGGCAGCCAGGTACCTCACCGCTGCCGAGCGGCCCATGATCCTGGCGGGAAGAGGGGTCGGCATCGCCGGAGGCCAGGCCGCGCTCCGGCAGCTGGCGGAGACCTGCGACGCCCCGGTGGGAACCACTCTCTTGGGGACTGGCCTGTTCCCCAGCAACCATCCCCTGGCGCTGGGTCTGGTGGGATTCATGGGTACTGGTTATTGCAACCGGGCGGTGACCGACTGCGATGTCCTGGTGATGGTGGGGATGCGCGCCGACGACCGGGTCACCTGCCGCCTGGACGGGTTCGCTCCCCGGGCCAAGCACATCATTCACATCAACATCGACCCGGCCGAGCTGGGCAAGACCGTCAAGGCCGACTGCCAGATCGCCAGCGACGCTCGCCACGCCCTGGAGTCCTTGACAGAGCAGATCTCACCCAAAGCGCGACCTGTTTGGCGGGCCCGGGTGGAGGACTGGAGGCGGCAGCACCCGCTGCGCTACCCCGAGAACGGGCTGCTCCAGCCACAGGAGGTGCTGGCGGCCTGCTACCAGCGGCTTGGCCCCAATGACATCACCGTCGCTGACGTGGGTCTCAACCAGATCTGGGCGGCGGTGGCCTGGGCCGGCGATCGGCCCGGCAACTTCCTCAATTCCGGAGGCCAGGGGACGATGGGATTCGCCCTCCCCGCCGCCATCGGAGCCCAGGCCGCCAACCCCGAGAGAAGGGTGCTCAGCGTCAGCGGCGAGGGCGGCTTCGTGATGACCGTCCAGGAGCTTGCCACCGCGGTCGAGTCCAACCTGCCGGTGAAGGCGGTGATCATCAACAATCGCCAGCTCGGCATGGTTCGCCAGTTCCAGGACGACTTCTACGGCGGGGTTCGCTCCCAGGTCGACCACCTGCTGACCCCTGACTTCGCGATGCTGGCCAGAGCCTTTGGCTGCTTCGGCCAAGTGGTCCGCGACTCCGCCGAGATCGGCTCGGCCCTGGACCAGGCCTTCGCCCACCCGGGCCCGGCGGTGGTCGACTTTTGGATCGACCCCAACGCCAACGTCTATCCAATAGTGCCCCTGGGCAAGACCCTCTCGGACTTTGTCGAATGCCCGGCGAGCTGATGGCTCCTACGGCCGTCGCGGCACCTCGGCCCTCACCGGGAACCGACGGGCTGACCACCACCAGACACCCGGCCCGAATCCGACTGATCTCGGTGCTGGTGGAGGATCGGCGCGGGGTGCTGCAACGGATTACCAACCTGTTGGGCCGCCGAGGCTTTGGCATCGAGACCTGCGCGGTGGGACCCAGCGCTGAGCCTGGGGTGGTGGCCATCAGCCTGCGCATCGACGCCGGCAGCCAGGCCCACGACCAGATCGTCAAGCAGCTGCGCAAGCTCATCGACGTGGTCAGCGTCGAGGACATCACCGACCCCTCCACCATCGAGTGGAGCACAGCGCTGGTGGAGCTGCTCACCGGCGAGCTGGAAACGACGTTGGCCCAGTTGCCGGCGGCGGTAACCGGCCAGGCGGTACGGCGGCAGGGGACGCGAACCATCGCCGCCATCGCCGGCCCACCCCAGCAACTGGACGAGGTCCTCTCCGAGCTCCGCGATCGGACCGGCGCCAGGTGGATCTGCAGCGGACCGCTGGCCCTGGCAGCCCGCCGCGCATGTCCCGGAGGAAGTTGAGCGATGCAGATCTACTACGACGCTGATGCCAACCCGGACGTCCTGAAAGGGGCCAAGATCGCGGTTCTCGGGTATGGCAGCCAGGGCCATGCCCACGCCCAGAACCTGCGGGACAGCGGCTACGCGGTGACGGTCGGACTCCGGGCCACCAGTCGGAGTCGCCCGGTCGCGCTGGCCGACGGCTTCGAGGTCAAGGAGGCGGTCGAGGCGGTGCGCGGCTCCGACGTGGTCATGGTGCTCATCCCCGACCACGAGCAGGCAGCGCTTTTCTCCGACGGCGTGGCCGAGGCACTGGATGAGGGCACGCTCCTGCTCTTCGCCCATGGCTTCGCGATCCACTACGGGACGGTCCAACCCCCCAAGCGCTGTGACGTGGCCATGGTCGCACCTAAGGCGCCCGGCCACATGGTCCGCTCCTGCTTTAAGGAGGGGATCGGTTGCCCGGCCCTGATGGCAATCCACCAGGACACGACGGGCACCGCCCGGGCTCGCACTCTGGCCTACGCCCGGGCCTTGGGCGCAACCCGAGCTGGGGTGCTGGAGACCACTTTCCGAGAGGAGACTGAGACCGACCTCTTCGGCGAGCAGGCGGTGCTCTGCGGCGGCGTCACTGAGCTGGTGAAGGCCGGGTTCGAGACCCTCACCGAGGCCGGTTACCAACCCGAGCTCGCCTACTTCGAATGCCTGCACGAGCTCAAGCTGATCGTCGACCTCATGTACCAGGGCGGCCTCTCACTGATGCGCTACAGCGTCAGCGACACCGCCGAGTACGGCGACTACACCAGTGGCCGAGTGGTGATCGACGACCAGGTGCGGCAGCGTATGCGCGAGATCCTGGGGAGAATCCAGGATGGCAGCTTCGCCGAGAGCTGGATCGACGAGAACCGCAGTGGTAGAGCCGGTTTCCTGGCCCGGCGGGCGGCCGAAGCGGACCAGCCCATCGAGACTGTGGGCAAGCAGCTTCGCGCCCACATGCCCTGGATCCGCCCTCTGGCCACAGTCCCCACTGAGCAACCCGCCACGCCCGAGCCGGTCCCAGCCGAGCCCACCATCGGGGTCCCGGCGGGGGTGGCCGGCGACGGGGGCCAGCCATGACGGCCGCGGAGGGCTCAGTAGGCGTGGTATCTGAGGTGGTCCAGTTCTTCGACACCACCCTTCGCGATGGCGAACAGTGCCCAGGAGCGACCCTGCACCCGGCGGACAAGCTCCAGATCGCTCATCAGCTAGCTCGCCTCAACGTGGACGTGGTCGAGGCCGGCTTCCCGGCCTCTTCGCCGGGCGACTTCGACGCGGTGCAACGGATCGCCCGCGAAGTCGAAGGCCCAGCGGTTACCGGGTTGGCCCGGACCAAGCGGAGTGACATCGACGCCGTCTACCAGGCCGTCCGCGACGCGGCCCGGCCGCTGATCCACGTGTTCATGAGCGTCTCCGACATCCACATCACCTACAAGCTCGGGCTGGACCGGGGCGCCGTCGTCGTCCAGACTTCCGAGGCGATCGCCTACGCCAAGTCGCTCTGCGAGACCGTGCAGTTCTCGCCTGAAGACGCTGGCCGGGCTGACCTCGACTACCTCTGCACCGTGGTCCAGGCCGCAGTGGACGCAGGGGCCACCGTGATCAACCTTCCCGACACCACCGGGTATTGCCTGCCCCATGAGTTCGAAGACCTGGTCGCCACCGTCCGCCGCGAGGTCCGGGGTATGGACCGGGTTCTGACCAGCGTTCACTGTCATGACGACCTGGGGCTGGCCACGGCCAACTCCCTGGCCGGGATCGCCGCCGGGGCGAGGCGGGTTGAAGGCTGCGTCAACGGCATTGGGGAGCGGGCAGGCAATGCCGCCATCGAGGAGATCCTGATGGCCCTCCGAGTGCGGCGACCGGTGTTGGGCCTGGCCGACAACCTGGTCGCCACCGAGGTGGTGCCGACCAGTCGGATGGTGGCGGAGCTGACCGGGATGACGGTGCCCGCCAACAAGCCGGTGGTGGGCCTCAACGCCTTCGCCCACGCCTCGGGAGTTCACCAGCACGGCGTCCTCCGCGATCGCCGCACCTATGAGATCATCGCCGCCGAGGACGTGGGTGCTGGAGAGTCCCGCATCGTCCTCACGGCCCGCTCCGGACGCCACGCCCTGCGACACCGCCTGGACCGGATTGGGATAGACCTGTCGCCAGATTCGTTCCAAGCGGTCTGGGTTCGTTTCCTGGAGGTGGCGGACAGCTCCAAGGAGGTCGAGGACGAGACCTTGAATCAGATCGTCGGCGAGGTATCCGGCTACCAGGGGGCTTCGAGGCTAGCCCGCGGGTGATCCACGATCCCGAGGTGCTGCGCCTCACCGTGCTGCCCGGCGACGGCATCGGCCCCGAGGTGACCGAAGCCGCTCTCAGAGTGCTGGGCACAGCCGTGCGCTCGGCGGGCATCAGCCTGGAGGCGAGCTCACACCTGATCGGGGGCGCCGCCCTCGACGCGGCCGGCGACCCGCTTCCCGAGGCCAGCCTGCGGGCCGCGCTCGCCGCTGACGCCGTCTTCCTGGGTGCCGTTGGAGGTCCGGCCTGGGACTCGGCACCGGTGCGACCGGAGGCCGGCCTGCTGCGGCTGCGCGCGGGACTTGGGGCATTCGCCAACCTGCGTCCGGTCAGGGTCTGGCCTGGCCTCGAGCGCTTCAGCCCGCTACGGCCGGAGGTGATCCACCGCACCGATGTTCTCTTCATCCGCGAACTCACCGGCGGACTCTACTTCGGCCGACCCAAGGGAAGGACGGGCGAGGCTCCGAGGCGTCATGCAGTGGACACCTGCGAGTACAGCGAGAGTGAGATAAGGAGGGTCGCCCAGGTGGCGTTCCGGGCGGCGCGGGGGCGGCGCCGCCAAGTCACCTCGGTGGACAAGGCCAACGTTTTGGCCACCTCACAGCTCTGGCGCGAGGTGGTGACCGAGGTAGGTGCCGACTTCGCCGACGTGCGCCTGGATCACTGCCTGGTGGACACCTTCGCGTTGCGCCTGATGCAGGACCCCCCGGCCTTCGATGTCGTACTCACCGAGAATCTCTTCGGCGACATCCTCACCGACGAAGCCGGTGCCCTGACCGGCTCCTTGGGGATGCTGCCCTCCGCCAGCGGTGGTGGAGAAGGTCCCTGGCTATACGAGCCGGTGCATGGCTCGGCGCCGGACATCGCCGGCCAGGGCAGAGCCAACCCGCTGGGCGCGATCGCCACGGTGGCACTCTTGCTCAGCCTCACCCTCAACCGCGACGACCTCGCGGACCGCGTGACGGAGGCGATTGCAGCAGTTGTCGCCGAGGGCCGGCTGACCCCCGACCTGGGCGGCTCGGCAAGCACGGAGTCGGTGACAGAGGCGGTGCTTCAACGACTGCCGGCGGGGGCGCCCGCGTGACCAACCAGACCTACCCTAACGCGAGCCATCCGCGAGTGGTGCTCTAGATGGCACAAGCGAAAGGGATGAGCGCCGACGAGGCCCCGACCGCGTCCACGCCGGGCCGGTCAGCGAGCGGCCCCCGAAGCGCCTACCGCAAGATCTGGGAGTCTCACACGGTCGGGGGCAACCCCGAGTCGCGGACACTGCTCTACGTAGACCTTCACCTCGTCCATGAGGTGACCTCACCTCAAGCCTTCGCGCGGTTGCGCGCGGAAGGCCGGGGCGTGCGCCGTCCCGACCTGACCCTGGCGGTGATGGACCACAGCGTGCCGACTTGGGAGCGCAGTCGGCCCACCTCCGATCCCGTCGCCGCGGAGCAACTCCGCCAGCTGGCCGAGAACTGCGCCGACAGCGGAGTTCCCCTCCTGGACATGCACCATCGCCGCCAGGGGATCGTGCACGTGATCGGCCCGGAGCTGGGGCTCACCCAGCCGGGCATGACCATCGTCTGTGGCGACTCGCACACCTCGACCCACGGCGCCTTCGGCGCGCTTGCCTTCGGGATTGGCACCTCCGAGGTGGAGCAGGTGCTGGCGACCCAGTGCCTGTGGCAGTCGCCAGCCCCAACCTTCGAGGTTCGAGTGGAAGGTGAACTGCCCTTGGGGGTGACCGCCAAGGACGTCGCTCTAGCCATCATCGGTCGGATCGGTGTCGCCGGCGCCCAGGGCTCGGTGGTCGAGTACACCGGGAGCACCATCCGCTCGCTCTCGATGGAGGGCCGGCTGACGGTTTGCAACATGACCATCGAGGCCGGCGCCCGGGCCGGGCTGGTGTCTCCGGACGAGACCACGGTCCGCTACCTGGCCGACCGGCCGGGGTGCCCCCGGGGGGCGGAGTTCGACCAGGCGGCCGAGCACTGGCTGGGATTCGCCAGCGACGAGGGAGCCCACTTCGACCAGAGCGTGGTGCTCGAGGCCGGGGAGCTGGCGCCACACGTCACTTGGGGCACCAACCCGGCGATGGTAGCCACGGTGACCGGGCGGGTGCCGCGGTTAGATGAACTGGCTACGGGTGCCGAACGCGACAGCGCCGCCAGGGCGCTGCAGTACATGGGACTGACCGAGGGCACCCCGATCGAAGAGATCGAAATCGACCGGGTTTTCATAGGTTCGTGCACCAACAGCAGGCTCGAGGACCTGCGGGCGGCGGCCGCCATAGCCGCCGGCCGCCGGGTCCATGCCCGCGTGCGAGCGATGGTGGTTCCCGGCTCCCAATCGGTGCGGCGCGCGGCTGAGGCCGAGGGCCTGGACAAGATCTTCCTGGACGCGGGATTCGAGTGGCGCGAGGCGGGCTGCTCAATGTGCTTGGGGATGAACCCCGACGTGCTGGCAGCGGGCGAGCGCTGCGCCTCAACCTCGAACAGAAACTTCGAGGGGCGCCAGGGCGCCGGCGGGCGAACCCATCTGGTCAGCCCCTCGATGGCGGTGGCAGCAGCGCTCTATGGGCATTTCGTCGATGTTCGAGAGCTGGAACCCGCCGCCCTGGTCGCGGCCAGATAGGCCACGATATGCAAGCGTTCACAGTGCACGAGGGTCTGTGTGCGAGCCTCAGTCGTGATGACGTGGACACCGACCAGATCGTTCCCAAACAGTTCCTAAAACGCACCGACCGCGAGGATTATGGCGACACCTGCTTTTTCGACTGGCGTTTCGACGACGATGGTCGGCCTCGCGCAGACTTCGAGCTGAACGACGCCGCCTACCGGGACGCCAGCATCCTCATAACGGGCCGCAATTTTGGTTGCGGATCTTCCCGTGAGCACGCAGTCTGGGCGCTGCGGGGATATGGATTCCGAGCCGTGATAGCCCCGTCGTTCGCCGACATTTTCGTTGTCAACTCGGTGCAGAACGGGCTCTTGCCGGTGCAGCTCCCAGCCCCGGTGGTGAGCCGTCTGCGCGACCGCACCGTGCAGCACTCCGGGTACCGGCTAGTGGTCGACCTGGCCCATCAGCGGGTCAGCGACGGCGACGGCCCGATCGCTGGTTTCGCCATCGACCCCTTCTGGCGAGACTGCCTGCTCAGCGGCCGCGATCCCATCGCCTTGGCACTCAGCCAGGAGCAGGCGATCGCTGAATATGAGTCGACCCGGCCAGCCTGGCGTCCATTGACCACCACCACGGGGTTGTACGCGTAACCGACGTTCTGCCGGCGCCGCGGTCGGTTCGGATCACCCATCCCGGCATCTCCGGTGGCCTGGTGCCGCGAATTCCGCCGCCGGGACTCGGCAAGGTATGAGGGAGCCTGGGTGCAACCAGCTGGCATCGCCGACTCCGGGTCAGCTGACCGACTCCAGCCAGCCGGAGAGCCGAGCGGCGGCGGTGCTGAGGTCCGGCTCCAGTCGGATCCTGGGGGCTGAGGAGTTCCGCTCTTCGAGGATGTACTGGGTGTCCTTCAACTGGTGTCCGGTGAGCAGGGCCACCACATCGGCATCCGCCTCGATCCGGCGGGACTGTCGCAGCTGGCGCAGGCCGGCAACGGTGGCGGCAGACGCAGGTTCGCAGCCCACGCCATCTTGGCCGAGGGCCTCCTTGGCAGCTGCGATCTCATGATCCGAGACGGACTCACAGCTGCCTTCCGTCCATTTGAGGACGCGCAGGGCCTTGGGCCAGTTGGCAGGGTTGCCGATCCTGATGGCGGAGGCTCTGGTCTTTGGGTCAACCACCGGTTGCAGTTTGTCCTGACCCGATGACCAGAGGCGGAAGAACGGATTGGCGCCCTCGGCCTGGACCACGACGACTCGGGGTATCTCGGTGATCAGGCCCAGAGCGGCCAGCTCCAGCAGCCCCTTACCGATGGCGGAGACATTGCCTAGATTGCCACCAGGCACGACCAAGTAGTCGGGGACGCGCCATGCGCGCTCCTCGAGCACCTCCGCGATCACCGTCTTCTGGCCCTCCAACCGGTAGGGGTTGATGGAGTTGACCACGTACCAGCCCAGCTCCTCAGCCACCCGGCGCAGTTGCATAAAGGCCTGGTCGAAGTTGGTGCCGGTCTCGACGACCCGGGCTCCGAAATCGATCGCCTGGGCCAGCTTGGCGGCCGAGACAGCGCCTTGAGGGACGAAGAGCAGTGCCAGCAGTCCGGCCCGGGCGGCGTAGGCAGCCATGGATGCCGAGGTGTTCCCGGTCGAGGCACAGGCGACGATCGTGGCACCTGCCGAGACGGCGTGGCTGATGCAGGCCGTCATCCCCAGGTCCTTGAACGATCCGGTCGGGTTGGCCCCCTGGTGTTTTACCCACAAGTGATCCAGACCCGCCCAGCCCGCGGACTTAGGCGCGCTGACCAGCGGAGTCCCGCCTTCACCCAGAGATACCCGACTCTGCTCGGGGCCGAGGAACGGCAGCAGTTCTCGAAACCGCCAGACGCCGCTACGGTCCGGCTCGCTCTCACCGCCCAGCCGTGAGCGCCAGAGCCGGGGCCAGTCACCAGGCTCGGCTCCCTCGAAGTCGTAGGCGACCTCGAGCAGGCTTCCGCAGCTGGTGCACGAGTAGGAGATGTCGCGGTTCTGGCTCTCCAGCGAGCAACTCGGGTCGGAGCAGCGCAGAACAGAGTGGGTCATACGGTCTCGACTCTAGAGGCAGAATTCGTCGTGCATGGCTCGGACCGCCGCCGGAAGGTCAGAGGACTTGACGACCAAGGAGACGCTCAGCTCCGACGAGCCCTGAGCGATAGCCGCGATGTTGATGCCCAGGCGGGCCAGCGAACCGAAGATCCGGGCGGCGATCCCCGGCGTGCCCTTCATGCCCTCGCCAACCGCCACCACGACCCCGACGTCAGCAAGCTCCTCGGTCCCCGCCACCAGTAGGCCGCCCTCGCCCGTGGAGCACTCCCGCTCGAGGCGACGTCTGACCCGGACTGCGTCCACCCGGTTGACCGCGAAGGAGAGGACGTTCTCGGCCGAGGACTGGGTGACGACCAACGTGGGCACCCGATCAGCGTCCAGCCATCCGAAGACCAGCGCCGCAAGTCGGGTAAAGGACACCGCCTTGTCGCCGGTGACCGTGAACAGGGCCGCTTCGCGGGTGGAGGCTATCGCCCGCACCCCGGGTCGGCCCCCGAGGGCTCCGCCAATCGCGGTCCCGGCGGCGCTCGGATTGAGGCCATTCTTGATCAGAACCGGGATGTTAGCCCTGAAGGGCAGCTCCAGCGCTTTGGGATGGAGGACGCGAGCCCCGAAGAACGACAGCTCGATCGCCTCACGGTAGGAGAGCTCAGAGATCACCCGAGCGTCCGGCACCAGTTGCGGGTCGGCGGTCATCATCCCGTCCACATCGGTCCAGATCAGGATCTCATCTGCGGGCAGGGCGGCCCCCACGATGGTGGCGCTGTAGTCGGAGCCGCCCCGTCCCAGGGTGGTACAGGTGCCGTCTCGGGTCGCCGCCCTGAAGCCGGTCACCACCGGGACCGATCCGATGTCTAAAAGAGGCCCCAACCGGCGCCGGATCCGCTCTCGGGACGGTTCGAAGATCAGGGCGGCGTTGCCGAAGCCATCGTCGGTGACGATGAGCTCGGTGGCGTCGACCGCCTCGGCGTTTAGCCTCCGGGCTCGCAAGATCGCGGCCAGGAGGGTTACCGACATCACCTCGCCGAGGGAGGCGAGCGAGTCGAGCGAGCGCGCGGGCACCTCCCGGACCAATGAGAAACCAGCGCAGAACTCCGCGAAGGTCGCGAGCTCTTGGTTGAGCCTGGCCTCGATCGCGGGCCGCTCGGCAGCGGGTATCAGCGCACTGGAAACCTCGAGATGTCGGCTCTTGAGCTCGGCTCCGATCCGATTCCAGGTGTCGTTATCCCGGAGGCTGGCAGCGGTGGCGGCCCGGAGCAGGGACTCGGTGACCCTGGCCATAGCCGAGACGATTACCACCACGTGGCCCTCCGCCGCTTGCTGCCCAACGATGGCGGCGGTGGCAGCCATCCTCTCGGGATCGCCCACCGACGTCCCGCCAAACTTGATCACCCGCAGCTGAGCTGCAGTGGCCGAGGTCATAGGGTTCGCTCCGGTAGGACCCGGGCCCCCCGGTTATTTGCGCTCAGCCAGAGAACCCGGGACGACACGCCCCGCCGACCAAAGCACCTCTGAAGCTGGTCGGCGATCTCGGGCACCTCCCCTCGGGTCACCCCCACTACCGAGCTACCCGCCCCACTCAGGAAAACTCCCAGCAGATCCGGATGCTCAAGAGCGAGGCATTCGGCCAGCCCAGGCACCGCGACGGCGCGCTGGGCCTGATGCCACCGGTCGGCAAAAAACTCGGGCTCGAGATCGAACTCGCCGGAGAACACCGAGGCCACCAGCAGAGCGGCGCGCTGCAAGTTGTGTACCGCGTCGGCCCGGGTGTAGGTGCCGGGCAGAAGAGCGCGCGATTCGGCGGTCGGCAAAGGCAGGTTGGGCACCACAGCGATGAAACGAAGCTCGGCGGGCACCCTGACCTTGCGCACCAGCACCCGTCCCGAGCCTTCACTGGATGCGGCGACCACCATGCCGCCCAGATAGGCGGCGGCTACGTTGTCGGCGTGGCCATCGAGCTCGGACGCCAATCCAACCAGGGTCGCTTGGTCAGGTCTGGTATCGGATAGCTGCATGCCGATCAGCAGCCCGGCGACGATCGCCGCGGCGCTGGAGCCGAGTCCAACCGCGACCGGGATCTCGCTGCGAATCCTGAGCCTGAGCCCAGGCACCGGCTGGCCTGACCACTGCGCCAGCCGACTGACGCCCTGCACCACCAGGTTGGACGGACCGCGGGGAATCGATTGCGCGCCCTCGCCCTCACAGAGCACCTCCAATCCTGGTCCGGCCTGCAGGGTCGCCTCGACCACAAGGTGCAGGTCGAGGGCCAGTGCGGCACAGTCGAAGGCGCAACCCAGGTTGGCGCTGGTGGCGGGGACACTGACCGCATTCATGACGGCACCGGCGCCCCGACCGCCCTCACCTCCAGACCCCAACGGCTGCCATCTGCTCCTCGAACGCCTCCAGACGCGGAGCCAGGACGGGGGCCGTTGGGATTGCCCCGACTAGGGCATCGGTGGTCTTCAGCCCATTCCCGGTGATGCAGAGCACGGTGGTCTCGCCGGGCCCGATCCGCCCCTGCTGAATCAGCTTCTCGGCGACGGCGACGGTCACTCCGGCGGCGGTCTCGCCGAAGACACCCTCTAGGTCAGCCAAATCCCGCATTCCGGAAGTGATTTCGGGATCCGTGGCAGATTCGGACCAGCCTCCGCTGGAGCGGATTGCCTCGAGGGCGTGGTAGCCATCGGCCGGGTTGCCGATCGCCAGCGACTTGCAGATGGTGTCCGGCACCTGAGGGGTGATTTCGGAGGCACCGGCCAGCACGGCGCTGGCAATTGGAGAGCAGCCCTGCGCCTGGGCACCGAACACCTTCACCGGCTTGGCCTCCACCAGACCGGTGGCGATGAGCTCGGAGAACCCCTTGGCGATCTTGCTGATCTGGGCCCCACCGGCCATCGGCACCACGACGTTGTCGGGTAGCCGCCAGCCGAGTTGCTCGGCGATCTCGAAGCCCACCGTCTTGGAGCCCTCGGCGTAGTAGGGCCGGAGGTTGACGTTGACGAATCCCCAGGGGTGGACTTCGGCGATCTCAGTGCAGAGTCGGTTGACCTGGTCGTAGTTGCCGTCCACGCGGACCAGCCGAGCTCCGTAGACGGTGGTTCCCACCACCTTGACCGGCTCGAGGTCGGCGGGGATGAACACCCAGGACTCCAATCCCAGCCGAGCCGCCTGGGCAGCTACGGCGTTACCCAGGTTGCCGGTCGAGGCGCACCCCACCACCTGGAAGCCGAAGGCTTGGGCTTGAGCCAGCGCCACCGCCACCACCCTGTCCTTGAAGGAAAGGGTGGGGAAGCAGGCAGCGTCGTCCTTCAACCACAGGTCATGACTGCCCAGACGCTCGCCCAGACCAGGGGCGGGGAGCAGGGGGGTGAAGCCAACCGGAAGCGCAGGATGAAATCCCGAAGCCACCGGCAGCAGCTCCGCGTAGCGCCAGATGTCATGCGGGCGGCGTTCGATCAGATCACGGCTGACCACGGATCGCAGCCCATCTAGGTCGAACGAAATCTCGAGCGGAGCGAAGCAGTCTTCGCAGAGGACGAGTGGGGCGTTGCCGAACAAGCGCTGGCACTGCTCGCAGCGCAATTGAAAGAGTTCCGACACGATCTGCTCCTTTGGGAAACTTGTTTGATGGATCGCTTGAGCTAGTCCAGGACGCAAGGCATGTCGTCCTGGGAGTCGATCCGGGGGAGCTAGCGCCAACTGGCACTAGGAGTTAGTTCGCAAGTCCCCCGTGGCGCGCTGACGCATTCGGTTTCCCGGGTTGGGAGACCCAACGAGTCCGCGGCTGACCCGGCCTGGATCGTCACTGAAGAAGCAGCCAGCCTCGGGGCTGAGCGCAAGAAGCGACCGCTTGGGTGAAGCACCCGGACGCGGGCCGGAAGCCGACGTGACAGTCGCCATGACGCAACTTTAGCGAGCCAACCCCAGTCGCGGGGTTCCGGGATGGGTAGCTGGGTTCCTCCACCTGGCAAACTCCACAGTGAGGATGAGTAGTTATCGCGTTGGCGTGTTGGGTGCGACCGGCGCCGTCGGCCAGCACCTGGTCCGGCTCCTGGACGGCCATCCCTGGTTCACTCTGACCGAGGTGGTCGCCTCCACCCGTTCGGCCGGCAGGACGTATGCCGACGCGGTTTCGTGGCGCATGGATACGGGCATCCCCGAAAGCGCAGCCCGGTTGGCGATCAAAGGGATAGGAGAGGATCTCGACTGCCAACTGCTCTTCTCAGCCCTCGACGCCGCAGTGGCCGGGGAGGCCGAGCAGGCCTACGCCAAGGCCGGGCACCCGGTCGTGAGCAACGCCCGCAACCACCGGATGGAGAACGACGTGCCGTTGCTGATCCCCGAGGTTAACTGGGAGCACGCCAGCGTGCTCCGTCACCAGCGGATGCGGCGGCAATACTCCACCGGCTTGATCGCGACCAACCCCAACTGTTCGGCGATCGGCCTCACCATGGCCCTCAAGCCGCTGCAGGACGCTTTTGGTATCTCCGAGGTCTCGGTGGTGACGCTGCAAGCACTGTCAGGTGCCGGCCTCGACGGAGTGGCGGCAGTGACGATCCAGGACAACGTCATCCCCTACATCGCTGACGAGGAGGAAAAGCTGCAGGCCGAGTCCCTCAAGATCCTCGGGGGACTGGAAGGCAACCAGTTCTCGCCGGCGGACCTGCGGATCAGCGCGCAATGCAACCGAGTCGCTGTCCTCGACGGCCACACCGAGGCGGTCTCGCTGCGGCTGCGCTCCGCTGCGACGGCCCAGCAACTGCGTATGGCACTGGCCGGTTTTACATCTGAACCCCAGCGGTTGCAGCTTCCCAGCGCTCCCCCCAATCCGGTCGTATTAGTGGATGGAGTTGATCGGCCGCAACCGCGACTGGATCGGGACACCGCCAAAGGCATGGCAGTGAGCATCGGTCACATCAGGCCTTGTCCTGTACTGGAGTGGAAGTTCACCCTGGTTGTCCACAACGCGATTCGCGGTGCGGCCGGTGCAGCCCTGCTAAATGCCGAGCTGTTGGTGGCGCAGGGATACATCGGCTAGATTGCGAAGCGCTGATTGGCATCACTGCCGGATCGCTCCCCGACGAGCGGATGGCGAAAGCACGCAAGCAGCGCGGCCGAGAATGTCCTGATGACAACGGTGATCGTCTACCAGGGCGAGCCGGGGGCCTACTCGGACGAGGCTGCCCAGGCGCTCTTCCCGGGCTCATCAACCCGCGGGCTCGCTACCTTCCAAGACGTATTCTTCGAGATCGACAGCAGCCGGGCGCGGGCAGCAGTGCTCCCGGTCGAGAACAGTCTCGCGGGGGTGGTCCAGGAAGTGAGCGATCTGTTGTGGCAACACCCCCACCTCACTGCGGTCGCGGAACACGTCTCCCCGATCCAACACCATCTCCTCGGCCGCGAGGGCACACCGGTGACCCGGGCTCTGTCTCACCCTCAGGCCCTGGCCCAATGCGCTGGCTGGCTCCGTGAGCACGAGGTCACCCCGGTGTCCTTTCACGACACCGCAGGGGCCGCCCGAGAGGTCGCTGAGCGGGGTGCGCCCGGAGATGGAGCCATCGCAAGTCGCATGGCTGCCGAGCGCTATGGCTTGGTCGTTCTAGCGGCCGATCTGGCGGATGACGCTAGCAACCGCACCCGGTTTCTGGTCATCGAACGAAGCCAGGGATCGTCTCCAGCCCTGACCGGTGCCGCCAAGTTCTCACTTGGATTCGTGGCCGAACACCGTCCCGGCGGGCTCGCTCGGGTGCTCGCGGTCTTCGCCCGCAACGACATGAACTTGACTCGCCTGGACTCGCGACCCATCCCCCACCAGCCCTTTCACTATCGCTTCTATGCCGACGTGGAGTTGTCCGATTGCACCCAGTACTCGTCGCTCATCCGAGAGCTCAGCCAGGTGACCTCGGAGCTGCGTCCTTTCGGGATTTACCGTGCTGATAAGGCGACCGCCTAAACCCCGGAAGTCGGTCGGGCTCCGGTCGGGCAGGGCGAACGACTGCCCCCGGGGCTCCACCCAGTACGAGCTCCCGCCAGGAACGGGCTGACGCGAGTGCCGCCTCCAGGGCGGCGGGTCCCGTGTCCAGGGCCTCAACCAGTCGGTTCAACTCGCGCCGGAAGTCGTCTAACGCGGCCCGGACCTCTTGGTGGTTGGCATCCAAGAATCCGGCCACCATGGTGGGATCGCTGGCGGCCAGCCGGGTACTGCTCCGGTAACCGCTCCCGGCCAGCGCCCGGGCCTGCACAAACCCCTCGCCGCTGGCAACGACAAGGTTGGCCAGGGCGCTGGCGACCAGGTGCGGCAGGTGGCTGGTGCGAGCCACCAGCCGGTCATGGGCCTCGGCGTCAATTACCACGGGAACGGCTGCGCAGGCCCTGACCAATTCGGAGGCCCGTTGCAAGGCCACCTCATCCCGGCGGACCGGGCTCAACACGAACGGCGCCCCGATCAGGGCGCCGGGCTCCGCGGCGGCCGGACCCGAAGCCTCGTTACCGGCCATGGGGTGGCCTCCGATGGCCCGGACAGTCGGGCTGACATGGTCTCGCATCGCCGCCGCCACTCGGGTCTTGGCGCTCCCCGTGTCCAGTAGCAGCTGGTCCTGTCGCAGGCGGCGCCCAAACCGAGCCAACCAGGCGACGATTTCTCCAACGGGCATGGCCAGGATGACAACGTCCGCACTGAGCACGGATTCCGGATCGGGCAGCACGCGATCCCCGGCCCCCAGGGACAGCGCAACATCTGCCACATTGGCTTCAGCGTCGAAGAGGCCGACCGAGCTGATGCCGGCTTGGCTCGGCGCCGCCATCAGGGCGCACCCGACCATGGTTCCCACTTGACCGGTTCCGACGATCGCCACCGTGCCCAGCCGGGCGACCTGACCCGCCTTCGCGCCGCCGAACTGGTCACCCCCGGCGCCGGTCCCGCCGGTCTTCTTCGCCGTCACTGCAGCAGCGCGCCGGTCGGCTGCAGATCAGGACGGAGCACCTCGGCCCCCCGCAGGTATGCGTGCCTCAGGTCCAACTGTCCCAGCGCCGTGTTCAGTAGCACCAGCACACGAACGCAGCGCCCAACCCTCTGGTCGCCCCCGTGTTCACGGACCACCAGCAAAGGGACACTCTCAAATCCACGGGCCCTCGCCGCCGCGGCCGGGTTGCTGCCGGCAAGGTCCTCAGATACCGTGAAGATCACGGCGGCGACATCGTCGCGATCGGCGCGGTTGTCCTCCAAAATCTTCAGCAACATTTCGCCCACCGCGTCGGCAAGCGATTCGTCCTGGTCCTTGACGTCGACGGTCGTCGCGCCCCGGACACCGCGGCAGGCACTGCTCCCCGCCGAGACCACTACTTGTCGAGAACCCATCTCATCCATATCTAATCCCCTAACTCCACTGCTATCTGTGAAGCGGGACCAGGGCCGATACTAAAAAAGGCGCGGATCCCGCTCCACGCCTTCCTCTTCGACCGCGACCGGTGTGCTACCCGGGAGAGCCGCCCACGGAAGGCGTGCTGCCGTCCACGTATCGATACGTAAACGCGTACAGGCCACCGTGGCTCCTGCTGGCCGCTCGTGTGCAAACCATGAGATCGCCAAGCTTGGGGCCTATACCCCACGGTGTCAACCCTGACCAGCAATTACGAGAGGCAGCCTCGGTTTGCACGAAGCCAGCCAGTGAAGCGAGCTGCACATTCCTTTCGGGCGCACTCTTTGCCCACAAGCGCTGGGGGTATCGAGCGTCGGGAGTGGCTTCTGGCGCCATGGCACGGGCCGCGGCTCAGCCCGCGATGACAGCACGCGTCTCGCTGTCAACTGCGGTGAGACACACCCGCAGAGCCCGAGGATAGAAGAGATGAACTCCAATCTCGGGCCTTTGGCGGACCCCTCGGGCCGCGACCTTGAGATGGGCGCGGAAGCGCCGCCGGTTGACCTGGGAACCGCGGCGCTGCCCGGTTGGCTGGGCTCGCTGCGGCGCCAGGCACCTGCGGCTCTAGGGATACCGGCATTCCGCCGCTACCTGCTCGGCAGCTCTCCCCTCTCGCTCGGCGCCTGGATGCAGCTGGTGGCCCTGGGTTTCTTGACTCTGAAGGTCACCGGGTCGGCTGCGGCCGTGGGATTAGTTGGGGCCGCTGACGGGATTCCGGCTATCGCACTCTCTATCCCCGCCGGAGCCCTGGCCGACCGGCTCTCACGCCGTCGGATGTTGCTCGGTACCACAACCGCAATGAGCCTCACCGCCCTCCTGCTGGCGCTGGCCGCGCTTCTGCACCGCGTCGACTTGCCGGTCCTGGTCGGGGCCGCAGTCTGCTTCGGGGCGGCTGACGCATTCGACCAACCGACACGGCAGGCGCTGGTCGCCGACTTGGTGTCGGCGCCGGATCTGGTGGGAGCCGCGGCTCTGACCAGCAGCGTCGGCAGCGTGGCCCGGATCGTCGGCCCCGCGGTGGGAGGCTTGTTGCTCGGCGTCTGGGGAGCCGCCAGCTGCTTTCTGGCCATGGGAGTGAGCGGCCTGCCCTTCCTCTGGGTCCTGGCCCGGGGCGGTTGGACTGATCTGCGCCAAGACTCCGGCCCAGGCAGATTCCGGCCCTTCACTCGGATGGCTGAAGGACTGCATTTCGCAGCCCACCAGGGCAGGATTCGGGCGATGCTGATCGCCAGCGTCGTGCTGGGGTTACTCGGGGTTGGCTACATGCCCTTTCTTCCTGTTTTTGCCCGTGAAGAGCTCCACGGCGGAGGCCAGGTCCTGGGGCTGATGTACAGCCTGGGCGGGATCGGCGCCCTGGCCGGAGCCATCTTCATCAGCTTCCTGAGCCGGCGGGTACGCCCCCGACTGTTACTGGCAGCGGCGGCGCCGGTGTACGCCGGGGCTCTCTTCGGATTGACAAGGGCCAATCACCTGCTCCTGGCAGCGCCCTGCCTGGTCGGGATCAGCCTGGGTTTCGTCGCCGCCAACACCGCCATGCTGGCGACCCTCCAAGCCCTCACCCCGGCGAACATGCGGGGCCGGGTGCTCTCCCTCTACACCCTCGCCTTCTCTGGGGCAGGACCCTTGGGCACCCTGCTCTACGCCGGCCTCAGCCGCATCCTTCCCCTCTTCCAGGCCATTGGGGTAGGTGCACTGATCGTCGGTGTGGTCCTGCTCTGGTCCTCCACCCGTCTGTTGCCAAGGTCAATGGATTGAACCGGGTCCTACCTCGGCCAACACTACCCCTGTGGTGGGTACCATTCCAAACGCTGGCAGCCGATCTCAAGGAGGTGCGTGGGTGGTCTGCCCCAAGTGCGGAACTGAAGCCATCCCGGGTAGCAAGTTCTGTGCCAAATGCGGGACCCGGCTCAGTCTGGCCTGTCCAGCCTGCGGATTCGCGGTCGACGCCAGCGACACTTTTTGTAGGAACTGTGGCGCTCCCTTAGGACCGGCCGGAGCGACATCGGCGGGACCGTCGAGTACTGGCGGAGCGCCAACCAGCTCCACGGCTCCCGGCGGCTCCCCGGCCATAGATGTGGTCGAGCTTCGGGTGGTCTCAGTTTTGTTCGCGGACCTGGTGGGCTTCACCACGCTCTCGGAGTCGCGGGACCCTGAGGAGGTTCGAGAACTGCTCAGCCGCTACTTCGACGTCTGCCGCGAGCTGGTCGAGCGCTACGGCGGTACGGTGGAGAAATTCATCGGCGATGCCGTGATGGCGGTGTGGGGAGCCCCGGTCGCGCAGGAGGACGACGCTGAGCGGGCGGTTCGGGCGGCGCTGGATCTGGTGGAGGCGGTGGCCGCCTTGGGAGAGGAGGTCAGGGCGCCGGAGCTAGCCGCCCGGGCAGCGGTGCTCACGGGCACTGCCGCGGTCAACCTTGGGGCCAAAGGCCAGGGCATGGTGGCAGGTGACCTTGTCAACACGGCTTCGCGGATCCAAACCCAGAGTCAGCCGGGCACGGTGCTGGTGGGGGAGAGCACCAAGCGGGCCACCGAGGCCGCCGTGGCTTACGAGGATGCCGGCACCCACGAGCTGAAGGGAAAGGCGGAACCGGTCCCCCTCTATCGGGCGCTGCGGGTGGTGGCGGGGGTGGGCGGGCTGCTGAAGTCCGAGCGCCTGGAGGCGCCATTCGTGGGCCGGGACCGGGAGCTGCGGCTGGTCAAGGAGGTCTTCCACACCAGCACCGAGGACAAGCGGGCCCACCTGGTCCAGGTGACCGGGATCGCCGGCATCGGCAAGTCCCGCCTGGCCTGGGAGTTCTTCAAGTACATGGACGGCCTGCAGTCTCGCTACTTCTGGCACCGGGGCCGCTGTCTGGCCTACGGCCAGGGCGTGACCTACTTCGCCCTGGCGGAGATGGTCCGGGGCCGAGCCGGAATCCTGGAAGCGGAGGAGCGCGATTCGGCGTTGGCCAAGCTGCAGGCTGCGGTGGAGCAGTACGTGCCGGAAGCCGAGGACCGACGGTTCGTCCTGCCCCGCCTCGCCCACCTGATCGGGCTGGAGGAACGGACCGCGCCCGACAAGCAGGACCTGTTCGCCGCCTGGAGGCTTTTCTTCGAACGCCTGGCCGAGCAGAGCCCGGTGCTGATGGTCTTCGAGGACATGCAATGGGCTGATCCCTCGCTGGTGGAGTTCACCTCTTACCTAATGGAGTGGTCGAGGGCCTACCCCCTGTTCGTGATGAGCCTGGTCAGGCCCGACTCGCCCGCGGCCGGTCTGGCGGCAACCACCCGCAATGCCACCCTGATCCACCTGGAGCCGCTCTCGTCCGCAGCCATGGACACCCTGCTCACCGGGCTCGTGCCCGGGCTGCCAGGGTCGCTCGCCGAGCGCATCCGGGGCCGGGCCGAGGGCATTCCCCTCTACGCGGTGGAGACGGTGAGGATGCTGCTCGACCGGGGCCTTCTGGTCGAGGACGGGTCGGCCTATCGTCCCACTGGGCAGATCGACACCCTGGAAGTGCCGGAAAGCCTCCATGCCCTGATCGCGGCCCGGCTGGACGGGATGTCGCCGGAAGAGCGGCAGCTGGCCCAGGACGCCTCCGTCCTGGGCAAGACCTTCACCCCCCAAGGCCTGGCTGCTCTATCCGGCCGTAAGGAACCCGAGCTGCAGTCGATCCTCAAATCACTGGTGGCCAAGGAGGTCCTCTCAGTCCAGGCTGACCCGCGATCTCCCGAACGCGGCCAGTACGGGTTCCTCCAGGACCTGGTGCGCACGGTGGCGTACGAGACCCTGTCCAAGCGCGAGCGCCGAGCCAAGCACCTGGCCGTGGCCGCCTACCTGGAGCGGGCCTGGAGCGCGGAGGCCGAGGAGATTGTCGAGGTTCTGGCGTCGCACTACCTGGAAGCCTGGCGTCTGGACCCGGACGACCCCGGTGCCCAGGAGATCAAGAGCAAGGCGCGGGAGATGCTGGTCCGGGCAGCTGAGCGGGCGGCGGCGCTGGCCGCCGCGGAGGAGGCGGAGTCGGCCTTCGACCGTGCGGCCGAGCTCAGTGAGACCTCGCTGGAGCGAGCAGGGCTAACCGTAAGAGCCGGCGAGATGGCCGAGCTACGGGGACGGCCCGAGGAGGCCGAAGCCAGGTACGCGCAAGCCACCCAGCTCTTGGAGGAGTCCGGTCAGACCCGTGCGGCGGCTAGAGTCCAGGCCCGCCTGGCGGGCATGGAGTGGATCCGCGGGCACATCGAGCAGGCGATTCAGCGGATGAAGACCGCCCACGCCGGACTGGTGGGCGACCGGCCCGACCCCGACCTCGCAGTGGTAGTGGCCCAGCTGGGACGATTCCTCACCTTGCAAGGCCGCTACGAGGAGGCGGCCCCACTGCTGGAGGAGGCGCTCCGGCTCGCCGAGCACCTGGAACTGCCTGAGGTCTACTCCCAGGGGCTGAGCAGCAAGGCTGTCTTCCTCATGGACAGCGACCGCCTTGACGAAGCCGGTCTACTGCTGGGACGAGCCCTAGAGGTGGCCTTGGAGCACGGGCTCACAGCTGCCGCCATGCGTGCCTACAACAACCTCGGGGTCGTGTTGGAAGCCCAGGATCGATTCTCCGAGCTTGTCATCCACAACGAGAAGCGCCATGAACTGGCTCGTCGGGTCGGCGACCGGGTCATGGAACTCTCCTCCTTGGTCGCACCGATTGGCGAATTGCTCGCCCTGGGACGGTGGGACGAGGTCTTGTCCCGTGCTCAGGAGGCGAGAGCAGCGGAGGAATTGGAGGGACTCGACTGGGTGGCGTTCTCACTCGTCAGCGTGGCTTCTCTCTATGTCCGCCGAGGGGACCTCGCCGAGGCCTCGCTCATCATTGAGTCGATGCGGTCGTCGGGGACCTCTGAGAGCTGGGAGAGGAGGGCGGGCTATGCCCTGGCCAGGTCTGAGGCGCTTCGTGCCGAGGGTAGGCTGACCGAGGCTTTAGCGGCAGCCGAGGAGGTGCTGGCTGATCGAGCAGAGCTCGGGCTCGGGTTCACGGACTTTCGGGTCAAGAACGCCGTGACCCGCGCGGTTGAGGCGGCCCTCGACCTAGGCAACTTGGACAAGGCCAAGGAGTTGCTGGGGATTGCCCAGGCCGCCCTTCCAGGTCAGGTCACGCCCTGGCTAAGGGCTCAGGTCGCGAGGCTCTCGGCGCGGGTTCGGGCGGCCGATGGTGACCACGGAGCGGTCGAGGCCGGCTTCGAAGCTGCGGAGGCGGGATTTCGGGAGCTGGCGGCGTCCTTTGACCTGGCTGTCACTCTCATCGAGCACGCGGAGTGGCTAACTGAGCGGGGCCGTCCCGACAAGGCGAGACCACTGCGCGCCGAGGCGCGAGAGATCTTCGAGGGCCTGCGGGCGCGACCCTGGCTAGAGCGGGTAGGGCCGGCGGCTGAAGAGGAGAGTGTGCCCGCCTAAAGCCGGGTGGGCTCAGCCCTGGGTGAAGGGGGGAAGCCCGCGCGAGTTGGGCCGACTCGCGGTGAGGACTCCGCGCTCTAGGTGTCCTGGGGGAAAGCGGACTCTAGGGTCTCCACTAGTTGCCTGGCGCGATCGGGGCCAATGGTCTCCATCATCGCTTTCAGTGTTGCTCTTTGCATCCGGTCCAGCGTGGCGCGCGTGCGTCGTCCGACCTCGGTGAATGCCAGTTTGGCGGGGGTACTGGGACCCGCTGGCCGACGCGCAATCAGCCCAGCGGCCACCATCTCCTCGAGGACGATGCCGAAACGGCCCTCACCCAGAGCCAGCCGTTCTGGTGCCACGCTCTCATCGATGCCCTCGATCGGCATCCTCCCGAGCACGCTGAGCTGCTCCAGATTCAACTTGCGCAACGCGGCCCGGTCCCTGGCGGGAACGGTCTTGCCTGCCTCCGCCTCAAACCGGCGACGGATTAGTAGCCACGATTCCGCCACCTCGTCCGAGTCAAAGTTCATTGTCGGCATCTCCGGATCCAAGTCGGTGCGAGTTTAGCCGACCGACTCCGCAGGGCAAAGTGCCGGTCTGATTGGAGCCGCGATTAGTACGACTCAGGCTTGGGCGCACGACCGTCCGCCCCTCTCGGGCGGTTGGCGGGCCAGTCGAGGACGGCGTTACTGCCCTTGAGGATCCGACCCCCCGTCGCCGAGATCAGCCGCGCAGCCTCGGCCCCGCCGCCCGCCCAGGTCGCGACATACCCGAAGCTGTACTCGGAGCTGTCAACACCGAGTTCCTGGCAGACCAGGTAGGCAACGCTTTCAGCCTCCAGTTCGGCCAGAGCCCTGGAGCCCTGAAAGCCGGGCCCGTGGAGCAACGCGTGGGCCAGCTCATGGGCCAGGGTCTTGATCTGGTGGGCCGCCGGCAGCCCGCTGCGCACCCGGATCCGCCGCAGCGCGTGCGAGCAGTCTCCATTCCGGCTGCCCCAGAGCAGCGCGAACTCGACCTGGAAGCCTAGAGCCAGGGCGCGCTGGGCGAGCCGAGCCAGGTCGTCAGCCGAGCCGGCACCGCTCAGAGTCTTCACCGGCTCCGGCAACTCCGCCCCCGAAGTTTGACTGACGTCGAAGACTCGGGCGACGCGGAATCCCAGCAGGACCGGAGCTCGGAGCTCCTGCGCCTCGCGGGGATCCTCCGCGGCCAAACAGGGTGCCAGGATCCGGATGGCTCGCTCCCCTGGGGTGACTTGACGGCCCAAGCGGAGCCAGCTCCGGTAGCCGGCCACCCAGGTCGCGTCGGGCCGCTGTCTAAGGATCAGCACCTGGTTCTGAAAACTGTACCTGTGGAACCTGCGGCCGAGCCGCAACCAGCGCGCCCACGACTCTGACGAGGTCAGCTCCAGCACACCCTGTGCCAACTGCTCGAGCAGCTCGCACCTGGCGCGCTGTCTGTCGCTGGCCGACGCTGTCCGAGGAGCAGAACTGACGGCCACGAGGAGCTAGTCCGGCCAACCGCCCGGTCCGGGGCTGGGTGGGGGTTGTCAGTCTTGGATCAGCAACCCGAGCTTGCCATACGCCAGTCGGAGCTCGCCCGCCACCGACGCCGGGTCGGGGCCGCTGGCGAAGATGAATCCGAGGTAGCGGTCACCTTCGGGCCAGCTCACCACCCGTCCGCCAACCGGAACCGTCACCTCGACTTGGTCGACCCCAGGCATGGCCAGAACCGCTTCCCGACCCGATACCGAGCGCAGAGTGCCGGACTTGGGAATCGGCAGCATCATCACCCCCCTGGCTCTGCTCTCCAGCTCGAGTTCCCCTGGGTCCTCCCCCAGAGCGGCCAGCAGCAGGATCTCCTCCAGACTTCGACCAGACCTAAAGTGGAGTACCCGAGAGCATCGGCCGCCGATGGATCTGGAGGCGATATCGATCAGGGCGGCTTGGTCGCCGCCGAGCCGGAGCTCGGCGTGGATTGCGCCCTCGCTCAAGCCCAGGGTCCTGACGACGCGCTCGAGCGCGGCCAGGACCTTTGCTTGCCGGGCTGGCGCCAGGGCCGTGGGGACCGTGTAGATCGTCTCCTCGAAGAACGGTCCATCGAGCGGGTCCGGCTTGTCGTAGATCGCGAGCAGTCTCGTGGCCCCCGCCACCAGGAGAGCGTCGACCGCCACCTCAGGGCCGGC
This sequence comes from Candidatus Dormiibacterota bacterium, assembly GCA_049279335.1. Taxonomy (GTDB): domain Bacteria; phylum Chloroflexota; class Dormibacteria; order Aeolococcales; family Bog-877; genus Bog-877. The sequence continues at coordinate 90,798 of JBAPNX010000056.1, read as the reverse complement.
TACGAACTCCTCGACCAAGAGGCTGACGCTGTTCGCCGGAGTTGCGCATTTGGGGTCGGTGCGCAGCATGCTGCGCACCCTTCGCCCCGCAGCGAGCAGCTGCTTGGGGTCCTCGACTCTGATCACCCCCCGGCTCGCGGCCTGGTCCAGCGGCTTGACGACGGCGGGAAATTCGACCGGGGGAGGGCTATCCCCCTCGATCCAGAGCCCCCAGCGGGGCTGGCTCACTCCCGCCTCCTGAAGGCGCTCTCGCAGCACCAGCTTGTTGCGGGTTGCGGCCACCGCCTTAAGCGGGCTACTGCGAAGCCCGAGCTGCTCGGCAATGTGGGCCGCCACCAGCACCCCGGCCTCGTCGGCGGGGATCACCGCTTGGAACGGGTTCCGCGTCGCTAGCTCCGTCGCGACCGCCACGGCGGCGGCAGGGTCCGCGAAGTCGATTACCACCTCCTGGTCAGGATGCAGGTGGCTGAGGGTGGAGCCTTCTTCACTGGCTATCGCCACCTCCAGCGAGAGCCGCTGCGCCGCCGCCAGGAAGGCAGCGGCACGATAACTCCGGGTGGGCAGGACCAGCAGCACTCGTTTCCTCATGGCCTCAGACTAGAGGTGGTGGATAGTGAGACCGCGACGGCTCGACCACACCTACAGCTCAGCGAGCTGGCGGCGGATCGCATCCGGGCGTTCCGGCAGCGCCAGGGCCATCCCGAAGCCTGGGTGGCGGTCACGCCCGGAGGATTGCAGGGAGAGAGGCTCACCTTCACGTTCGCTCTGGTCGAGCCCAGCCAGCTCGGCGCCGACGAGGTCCTGGTAGAGGGTGCGCCCGACGTGCTCTTCCTGGCGCCCCGAGTGATCTCCCGGCACGTGGTGGGATCCCGAGTTGACGCCGACCCGGTTTCCGGTGCTCTGAGCCTGGAGACCGACTACAACCCCGATCAGGACCCGCTGGCCCGGGCCGTCCAGCAGATGCTCGATGTCGAGATCAACCCAGCCGTGGCCGGCCACGGCGGCTACATCGGTCTGCTCGACATTGCCGACGGAGTCGCCTACGTGCAGATGGGCGGCGGCTGCCAGGGCTGTGGACTCGCCGAGGTCACCCTCTCGCAGGGCGTGCGCACCGCGATCGTGGAGCGATTCCCAGAGATCGTCGAGGTGGTGGACACCACCGACCACGCCTCCGGCACCAACCCCTACTACGAGCCTTCCAAGAAGTAGCGCGTCCGCCTACCACTTATTTGAGGCGAGATGGAGGCTAAGCGGTAACCGGCTCCTCCATCTCGAGGGTCGCGGATTCCCCCCCAGACAAGGCGGCGCGATGCCGCTCAGCGATGCGATACGCCTCCTCGAGTAGATGCAGCCTGGCCTCGAGGTGACTGACCGCCTCCAGACTGGCCAAGGCCAGCTGGCGGACATCGTTGTCCTGGATCCGGGTCACCGAGGCCGCGGTGGCCGTGAGTAGCGCCAGCGCCTCCCTGCAGTAGTCGACCCCCTCGGCTAGGTAGCGCCGCTCGGCACTGGTACCCACGATGTCCATTAACGCCAGCCTTCCGATCTGGTTTCGTCGAGGTCGACTGCCGATCCGCTGACCTTGAGGAACAGGCGGGGTCGCCCCCCTGTAAAATACTTCGCTACGTGAATCATCTCGCGGGCGATGACGCGTTTGAACGGGCGCACTCCCCAGTCGAGGAGTTCGTTGAACGTCTGCTGGAGCTGCAGCCCCGCCTGCAGCGCGCCCTTCAGGTGCAGCTGCCCACCGAGATCGGTGCCCGGCTCGGATCCGTCACTCCCCACCAGCTCGAAGCCCTGGGCCGGCTCCCCCGTGACGGCACCACCATGCGCGAGTTCGCCAACGCGGTGGGAATCAGCGGCGCGGCAGCGACCGCCCTGGCCAACCGCATGATCCGCGGCGGGCTTGCGGAACGCCGCTACGATCCCAACGACCGTCGAACCGTCTGGCTCGCTCCCACGCCCGAAGCACTGGAAGCCCTGGAGGTGGTTCACAGTTGGCGCCGCCAGTCAGTGGCCAAGATGCTGGAGCGCCTAGACGCGGTCCAAGTGACATCGTTCCTCGAGGTCCTGAGCACCCTGGCCCACTCGCCGCACTCTGCCTCGGCCGACCCCGAAGCCCCAGCCCTCCCCTAGCTGGCCCGCCGGATGGGGCTCGCGGCCTCCTGCGGCTCCGGCTCAGCGGCGCTGCAGTCTCACCTCGAGAGCATCGCGCAGCGCGTCGCCTACGAAGTTGAAGGCCACCACCGTGATGACGATGGCAAGACCCGGTGGGTAGATCAACCACCAGTAGCCATCAAAAAGGTAGTTGAGCCCGGATGAGAGTTCCGCGCCCCAGTTGGTTGCAGGCGGCGGCACCCCGATGCCCAGGTAGCTAAGGGTTGCCACGAAGATGATGGCGTCGGCCACCTGAAAGGTGGCGTTAACAACAATGGTTCCTACGGTATTGGGGATGATGTGACGCAAAAGGATGCGCCGGGTCCCGCCCCCCATGATCTTTACCGCTTGGACGTACTCGCGCAGCCGCAGGGTTAGTGTCTCCCCCCGGACCAGCCGGGCCGGGACCAGCCACGCGATTAGTCCGATCACGATTATCAATTCCGGGATCGACGTACTGAAGATGGCTCCCAGCAGAATCAGCGCGAAGAGCAGCGGGAAGGCCAGCAAGGTGTCCACCACGCGCATCATCATGGCGTCCACCCAGCCGCCGGCCAACCCGGCCACCGAGCCCCACATGACTCCGATTCCCACAGCGATGAAGGCGGCAGCGAAGCCGATCTCCAGCGAACTCTGCCCGCCCAACATGAGTCGGCCCAGAACGTCGTAGCCGACCTGATCAGTCCCCAGCGGATGAGTCAGACTGGGCGATTGCGTGGCGATGTTGGGATTGTTGTACACCTGCTGGGTGTGGTAGATGAGCGGTCCCACAAAGCAGAAAAGCAACATAAAAACGATCACGCCCAAACCCAACGTGGCCAGGCGATTCTCGAGGAAGACGTCGAGAATCATCCGCCAGGTTGCGCCTGACTGGACGCCCTCCCCTCCCTCGGCGACTATGTCCTGCGAAATCGGTGGCAGCTGGGCGATTAGGCTCATGGCTCAGCTCGCCACACCGTCAGAGCCGATCTCAGCGATCTGGTCTCTCACTAGATATACCTGATGCGCGGGTCGATTACCGCGTACAGCAGGTCCGCCACCAGGTTCCCGACCACGGTCGCAAGCGCTACGACCACGGTGACGCCCAGCAAGACGGGAAAGTCGTCATCGACCGCCGACTGGAAGAAGAGTAGACCCATTCCCGGGTAGTTGAAGACCGACTCCACCACCACCGCTCCACTCAAGATTCCCCCCAAGGAGAGGCCGATCAAGGTGATCACCGGAATCAGCGCGTTGCGCAACACATGATGGAATAGAACAGCGTTACCGGAAAGCCCCTTGGAGCGCGCAGTCCGGACGTAGTCTTGGACCGATTGCTCCAACACCGAACTCCTCATGTACCGGCTGAAGAGGGCAACCGTGACCAGCGTCAGGGTCGCGATCGGCAGGACCATTCCGTTCAGTTGGGAGAACACGCTTATCTGGTCCTGAGGTGCTTCCGGGGGGAACCAGTTGAGGATCGCGCTGAAGAGACCGATCAGCAGCAGGCCGAGCCAGAAGGTCGGCATGGAATAGAAGATGAAGGAGAGGCCGGTCAGCACGTAGTCGTCAGGCTTGGTGCGCCGCACCGCCATGACCACACCCAGCGGAATTGCAATGAGGATGGCCAGAATCAGCGAGGCACCGACCAAGAACATGGTCTTAGGAATGCGTTCCGCCAGGAGCGCGGTCACTGGCTGGTCGAGCTTGTAGGAGTAGCCGAGGTTGAGGTGCAGCAAGTTGTTCACCCAAACCGCGTACTGCACTGGGATCGGTTTGTTGAGTCCCAGCTCCACCGTCAGCTGGTGTACCGCCAGTGGGGTGGCCCGAGGCCCGAGGATGGCCCGGATCGGGTTGCCCGGCAGCAGATGAAGCAGGATGAAGGTCGCGATGGTGACGCCGATCACCACGACGATGGATTGACCGAACCTCCGGAGAATGAATCCGATCAAGCTTGACGGTCTCCCAAAAATGGGAGGGCCATCCCAGGCCGTCTTGGCGCCGCCCCCTCACGGTCTGCGGTCCTCAGCATCAGGCCTCCGGAACTCCAACGCCGAGCAGGGGATCGCCCGCCTTGACGGCCAGTGAGGTGACCAGAAACACCACGAAGCCGCCAGCCTCGGTTCGGACTTCGCGAAGGGTGTCACCGAATATGTCTCGTAGCTCGCCCACCACCTGACCTTCTGCCACGCGGTCGCCCACCTGCACGGTGGGATGGTAAGTCGCCGAGATATCGGTTCTCATCCACACCATACGATCCATCGGCACCGGCGTAGCCACCGGACCACCCATGGCTGGGATCATTCCCAGGTGGGCCATCACGTTCTGCAAGCCTCTCAGGTGGCCCTCGACCGAGGGCTCATCGCAGATCCCCTGCTGTCCGATCTCGGCGATGATGGCGGGGACTCCGCGGAGGGCAGCGGACGCGTACGCGGCTCCGGGGACCGATTCGGGATCGACGCCCAGCGTGTGCGCAAACCCGTAAACGGCGGCCATGTCCCGGGACTTGGCCGCGACCGCGGGGTCGCCGGCGCGGGTCCACAGAGTGAATGGGCTGAGCGCTTCGATTAGGTCCCCACAGTGGGCGTCGACGTAGGCGTCGGAACCCGCGATCAGCTCTTCCAGGAGGAAGGCCGCCACCCGCTCCGCCGGGCTGCCGTTGGCATCGCCGGGAAAGGAGCGATTGAGGTTGCGGCCATCCCGTGGGTTGACGTAGATGCTCCGCTCATAGAAGCCCGGGGTGTTGACCAGTAGGACCGCCACCACGGTTCCCCGCAGCTGGGTGGGATCGAGCCAACGGGTGAGCCGGGTGACCGCCTCAATCGGCACGTACTCGGCGGCATGCATTCCACTGGTGACGGCGAAGGTAGGCCCGGGAGTGTTGCCGCGCACCACCACCGCCGGGATCTCCCATGCGGGTTCCAGACCAGGAATTCGCACCATGCCCCGGCGTCGCTCACCTGGCCCTGCGCTCAAATCGGCGATCGAGGTTCGTCCCATCATGCTTCCTCCCCTAAAGGCGCGCGCGCCAACTCTTGGGTATTTGCCGGAGCGGCAACATCACGCCGCCACCGTGTCGATCCAGGTCAGCACGATCCCTTCCAACACCCCCAGAGGAACCGCTCCGTTGCTGAGCACGGCGCCATGAAACTCGCGGATGTCGAACCGGGCTCGCAGTCGCGCCTCGGCTAGCGTGCGCAGTCGTCGGATTTCCCGACAGCCGATCATGTAGGCGAGGGCCTGGCCGGGCCAGGAGATGTACCGCTGGATTTCGTTGTTGACGTTGGCCATGGTGGTCGCCGTGTTGTTCCACATGTAGTCGACTGCCTGCTGCCGACTCCAGCCCAGATAGTGCATGCCGGTGTCTACCACCAGCCGGCAAGCTCGCAAGGCGTCGAAGGAGAGCATGCCCAGCCGCTGAAGGTCCGATGTGTAGAGACCCATCTCGTCAGCCAGACGCTCGGTGTACAAGCCCCATCCCTCGATGTACCCGCACAGCTCGGCGTCCAGGTGACGGCGATAGCTGGGCAGCCCGGTCAGCGCTCGGGCTGACGCGATCTGGAGGTGGTGACCAGGGTTGCTCTCATGGAATGCCAGCGCCTCGTACTCGTAGGTGAAGCGCTGTCCCGGGTTGGTGGTAAGGACGCAGTGCGCCGCTGGCCGACCGCCATCGTCGCTGGCCGGACGATAGTAGGCGAGGGGGGCGTTATTGGCCTCGACAGGACTGATCTCCTCGACGGCGCAGGGGGGCAGCTGGTAGGAGGGGAACCAGAGGTCAAGGGCGGCATCGGCTCTGCGCAGAGCCTCGGTGACCACCTCGACGATCTCGTGAGTCGTGGTGAAACGCAGCGATGGGTCTTCGCGAAGACGCCTAAGAACCTCGGCGACATCCGATGTTCCCAGCACCCGGCGGCCCAGCTCCGACCACTCCCCCTGCAGGGTGGCGATGCGGTCGAGTCCGACCTGGTGGATCTCTCCCGGGGAGAGCTCGGTGGTGGTGTGACGGCGGACTATGTCCCGGTAGCCGTCCTCACCACCGGGCACGAAGCGGATCCCCACTCGGTCGTCACCGCGCGCTAGTGGTAGCAGCTCATCTCTCAGGCCAGCGTGGAGCCGGCGCATAGCGGGACGGGCCACCGTCTCCACCAATTCCGCCATCCGGGCGCGAACTTGGGTTTGGTCCACGTCCGCTGGCAGTTCGGGCGTGACCAGGCTGTCCTCGGCAAGGGTCTGGGTCAGGTGCCCTTCCAACTGCTCGATGGCCTGCAGTACTCCGGATCTGGTCGAGAGTCGGCCCTGTGCGGTGGCCTGGCGATAGCGGTCGAGCACGGCGTCGAAGTAGGCTCCCAGCCCTGACAACCGTTGCAGGTACCCGTCAACCGCGGCAGCACCAGTCAGCGGCGCAGTCGGCACCGCCTGGAAGGCCATCGCCGAGGGCGCCACATAGGCGGCAGCGGAGGCGTTGGCCTCCCAGAGGCCGTGCTCAAGCTCCGACCGCGCCCCCCAGGCCAGCCAGCTCAGAACGGCGTGGTTGATCCGATCGGACGGGCTCAGAAGCAATGGGTCCAACTCTGCCAGTTGAGCTTCGATCCCGCCGAACCGCGCGGCGTTGCACTTCGAGCCTTCGCGACTGGGATCGGGCAGCAGGGCGTCGAAGCCCTCCACCCCGAGCATGGTGGCGCTGAGGGGATCGGCCGAGTGCATCGCCTGGAAGAAGTCCTCGCTGAGACGCTCCAGGGTCGGATTGGGGCCGAGCTCGGTCAAGGCTCGGCCCCTAGGTGTCCATGCCGGTGGCGCCGCAATCAGGCGGCCTCACACTGGTACCAGCCGATGGGGACCGTCGCCCAGCAGCCTCCAGAGCTGCTCCCAGGCCCTCATGCCTTCCCGCAGCCGCCGGATGCGCATGTACTCGTTGGGTGCGTGCAACCGCTCGTCCGAGGTCGAGAAGGAAAAGAACAGAGTCTTGGCTCCTAGGACCTCTTCGAAGAGAACCGTGGCAGGAAGGGTCCCTCCGATCTTGGCGATCACGACTGGGGAGCCGGGATAGACGTGCTCCAGGGCAGCGATGGCGGCCTGGATCGCTGGATGGTCGGGGGAGATGGTGTAGGCGGCGGCGCCGCCGCTGTCCGGGTGGACCTCGACCGTGACCCCTCGGACGGGCTGAGCCATCACGTGGTGGGTAATCGCTTGGGCGACCTGGCTGGGATCCTGGCCGGGAACCAGCCGGCACGACAGATGGGCCGTGGCCACATGAGGGATGACCGTGTACTTGCCTCCGGCGGTCACCCCGTTGATCTCCAGGGTCGGACGCTCCCAGAGCCGCTCCAAGGTGGTGTATCCCGCTTCGCCGTGGAGCTCTTTGAGCTGCAGCTGGCGCATGTAGGCTGTGTCTTCGAACGGTACTTGGGCGATCTCAGCCCGGCGCTCAGCTGTCAGCTCCGGGATCCCCTGGTAGAAGCCTTCCACCGCCACCCCGCCGTCATCGTTGTGGAGGCTGGCCAGGATGGCGCTCAAGGCATGCGCGGGGTTGGCTACCGTTCCTCCGTAGCGGCCGGAGTGCAGGTCATCGCTGGCTCCCCTCACCTCGATGCTCATGGTCGCCAGGCCCTTCGAGCCCACGGATACAGAAGGCTCGTTGGGCCTCCACATCGCGCCGTCGGCGGAGATCACCAGGTCGGCGGCCAACTCCTCCGCGTACTGCCTTAGGAACGCGGGGAAGTTGGGGCTGCCAATCTCCTCCTCACCCTCAAAGACGAACTTGACGTTGAGCGGAGCGGACCCCTCTTGGGACGCGAAGGCCTGAGCCACCTGCAGAACTATGTAGACGGGACCCTTGTCATCGGTGGCGCCGCGGCCGCGCATGATCTCCCCCTCAACGGTCAGCTCAAAGGGCGGCGTGGTCCACTCCGCTAAATCACCGGTGGGCTGAACGTCGTAGTGCCCGTAAACCAGGATCGTCGGGGCGCCCGGCGGCCCGGCCTGCTCCGCCAGCACGACCGGGTTGCCCGCCGTCTCGACCAAGCGGCCCCGGGCGAACTGGAGCTGATCGACCAACCATTCGGCGGCGTGTCGCATGGTCTCTGGAGAGGCATCGCGGCTGACACTGGGGATGGCCACAAACTCGGCCAACTGATCGACGTAGCCGGCGTCGTCTTCGCTAAAAGAGAGCATGGCCACCATCGATTGGGAGGGTCTGGCCGCTCACCCACGCCGAAGCCTCGGAGACGAAGAACCGTACGCCGTTGGCGATGTCCTCCGGGGTGCCCAGCCGGCGTACCGCGATCCCGGCCACCAAGGCGGCTTGACCGTCCGGTCCGTAGCCCTCCCACTGCTGGATGGTGGTGGGATTGGAGAGCACGAATCCCGGCGCGATGCAGTTGACGGTGATACCGAATCTCCCCAGTTCGTGGGCCATCTGCCTGGTGAACCCGATCTGGCCCGCCTTGGAAGTTGCGTAGGCCTGGATCCCAGTGAGGCTGACGCTTCGCCCCGCGCCCGACGAGATGTTGACGATCCGGCCCCAGCCCCGAGCCTTCATCCCCGGGACAACCGCTCGGGTGCAGTGAAAGGTGCTGGTCAGGTTGGCGTCGACGATCGCCCGCCACTGCTCGTCGGTGATCTCCTCGAGGGGATGGTGGACCTGTCCCACGACGCCCCCGGCGTTGTTGACCAGCACGTCCACCGGCCCTACCTCTGAGAAGAACGCGTCGACAGCTGCACTGTCGGTGAGGTCCACCTGGTCCTTGTCGACACCATGGACCGTCATCCCGTCAGCTTGGAGTGCGGCAGCAATCGCCGACCCGATCCCGTGCGCGGTCCCGGTGACCACCGCCGTGCGCGCGGCGCCTGCTCCGGCCGCAGCCGCGGTGCTGCTGCTCATCGCCATCTCATCTGGAGGGCTCCCAGGTCTCCGCCAAGAGCCTGAGGATGTTGCCGCCGAGCACTTTGTGGATCTCCCCATCCGGGTAGCCATGTTTGACCAGCCAGCGAGTGATGTTGGGAAAGGCCTCGCTCGGACTCTCCAACCCGTCGACCCACTCCACCCGCTCGAAACGAAGCGGGGGATTGGGAGCCGGCATCGCCTGCCCCAAGCGCTCGTTCATCACCCGGTGGAGACCTACATGGTCGCCGAAGAGGGTGTCGGGACCGAATGCGACATGGTCGATGCCCACCAGCTCGCAGCAGTACTCGAAATGGGCCATGTAGCTGTCGATGCTGTGGCGCGAGTGCTCAGGAGTCAGAGTGGTATGGGGGGCGGCCTCGATGCCGATGATCCCACCTCTCTCAGCGCAGGCTTTGATCACCTCGTCCGGCTTCATTCTTGCCGTCGGCCAGAGCGCGCGCGCCCCAGCGTGCGAGATCGAAACCGGGGCTCGGCTGGCGGCGATCGTGTCCAAGGTAGTCCGGTCACCGGCATGCGAGCAGTCGATCGTCATCCCCAACTGGTTCATCCGGCGAACAGCACGGTGCCCGAAGGCGGTGAGGCCACCATCGCTGGCCTCGGCCAGGCCACTGCCCAGGGAGTTGGCCTCGCTGTAGGTGACGCCCATGGCCCGGATGCCGAAGCCGTAGAGGATGTCGAGTCGGTCCAGCTCGTTCTCGATCGGCGTCGCCGACTCCACCGCCAGGATGAGACCGAGCTGGCCAGCCTGGCGACAAGCCTCGATGTCGGCACGGCGATGGATTACCCGGACGAAGTCCTGGTGGGCGATGTCGCAGAGGCGCATGCCCAGGTCGACCAGGGTGTCGTCCCACTTCCAACCGTTCAGCGATGTGATCAGGCCTTCGCCGTCGGCCAGGTTGTCGAAGACCACATCCAAGCCCGAACGGCTGAGGCCCAGGTAGCCGGTGACATCCCGGCCCTCTCGCCGGAACTCGAAGAGCTGGTCGATGTCGTCGGGCATGACGGTGGGGTGGTCGTGCAGCGAGATAACCGGCCCCACTTCCAGCAGCCGCTGGACCCGGGCCTCCTCCACTTCCGATGTCTCCACCGGGCGCGAGGGCACCCGGTCGAGTTCCGCCGCCAGCTCGAAGACCTGGTAGTCGTCCTTGGGGACCAGGTAGTCATAGGAGCGATAGCCCCGGTAGGCCCTGGCTTTCATACCAGCATCACCTTGATCGACTGCCTGGCCGACATCGCGGCATAGCCTTGGGCGACGCTCTCCAACGGGAGGGTGCTGTCGAAGACCGGGCCGGGATCGAGCTGGCCCGCCATGACTCTGGAGATGAGATCGGGGAGGTAGCGGCGAACTGGCGCGATTCCCAGCGTGATCCGCAGCGCGTGGCGAAATGGCTCGAAGATGGGAAGCTCGGGCATGGTGTGGGGCACCCCCACGGCGCCGATCGAACCACCATCGCGGGCCATGCCCACCGCCATCTGCCATGACTCGGGCGTGCCCACCGCTTCTACCACGTGGCGCACCCCGAGGCCGCCTGACAGCTCTCGCACGGTGGCAATCCCCTCCTCACCGCGAGCTGCCACGACGTCAGTGGCTCCGAAGGCACGGCCCAACCGTTGCCGATCCTCGTGTCGGCTCATCAGGATTATCCGCTCCGCTCCCAGAACCTGGCTCGCTCCCAGCACCGCGCAGAGGCCGACCGCACCGTCGCCGATCACCGCCACCGTATCGCCCTCTTTGGTGTCGGCCATGACGGCACCGTGGAGACCCGTGACCATGACATCGGTCAGCGCCAGCAGGGAGGTGAGCATCTGCTCGCCGAGGCCGGCTAGGCCACCCGGCACCGCCACCAGGGTGCCGTCCGCCTGGGGGACCCGCACCGCCTCACCCTGGCCGCCATCGGTGCCTGCGGCGCCGAAGGTGCCTCCATTTTGGCATGAGGTCTGCAAGCCGTCGAGGCAGGCGGGGCAGGTGTTGTCCGACCACTGGAAGGGCGCTACCACCAGATCTCCCCGAGAGAGGGTCGACACCTGGTCTCCGACCTCCTCAACGATGCCGATGAATTCGTGGCCTAGCCGAGAGCCGGCCGGGCGGACGATGATGCCCCGGTAAGCCCAGAGATCGGACCCGCAAACACAGGAGCGCAGCACCCTGACCACCACGTCGGTCGGGGCTCCCAGGGACGCATCGGGGACGTCCTCGACAACCACCTCGCCGGGTGCTTGGTACACCGCGGCTCTCACCTCCTACCGCCTGCCCGGCTCATCTGACCGCCAACTCGCGCGAGGGAACGTCCAGGATCGCCTCGATCCTAGACGCCGCCGCCAGCAGCCAGGCGTCGGCGCCACGGGGGGCGGAGAGCTGGATCGCGATCGGCAGGCCGGCCGCGCTCCAGGCGCACGGTAGGGCCAGCGCCGGGTCCCCGGTCACGTTGAAGACCCCGGTGAATCTACCCTCGGCGGCGCCCTCTGGCGTGTCGATCGGAGGCGTCGTCACCGGAGCGACAAAGGGGACCACCGGGGTCAGGACCACGTCGACCTCGCGGTAGATGGTGGCCGCCTCGGGAAGAAGCTCCTCCCGGCGCCGGAGCGCGCTCCGATATGCCGACTCGCCGACCTGGGCACTGGACTGTAGCAAGCGCAGTGTCTCTGGTCCGTAGTGGTCGGGATCGCGGCTGACCATCGGCCCATGAACTTGCCACATCTCCCACAGCAGGATGTCGTCCACCAGCGCACCGATCGCCGCCAGGGGTCGTTGGCTGACCGGTTGCAGCTGGAGCCCGGCATCCGCTAACTTCCGCAGACTTAGTTGCAGCGCGGCCGCGATCTCCGGATCGAGGATAGGGTCAGCGAACTGCTCCTCGACAACGCCCAGCCGTGGCAGCGCTGGAACCGGTGCCAGCTCCCCGCCGCTGAGGGCTGCGAACGCCCGGGCTGTGATCTCGACATCATTCCCCAGCAAGCCGACGTGATCCAAAGAGGGAGCCAGGGGCTGAACGCCCCCATCCGGCAGGGCGCCGAAAGTCGGTTTGAGCCCGACCACGCCACAGTAGGCGGCGGGAATCCTTATTGATCCGCCGGTGTCAGTGCCCAGCGCCAACGGGCAGGCCCCAACAGCCACCAGTGCAGCCGAGCCGCCGCTGGAACCGCCCGCTGTGCGGCCCAAGTCGTACGGATTGCGAGTCTCGGGGACTTGGGGATGGAGCGCGCCGGCGGCGTATTCCAGCAGCGAGGTGGTGGCGAACACGTCGGCCCCGAGACGGCGCAGTGCCGCCACCACCGGCGCGTCCTCGGCGGCGGGCGGGCCCTCCATGTCGTGGGGATTGCCGTTGCCGCGAGGGAGACCTTGGACGTCGATGAGGTCCTTCACCGCCACCGGAACCCCGTGCAGTACCCCCGATGCCGCCCGGATGGGAGCGGGAATCACCCTAACCACGGCGTCCAGCTGGCGACCCAGCCGCTCGGTGCGCTCGCAGGCCGCCAGGAGCTCCAGGTTTGCCACCTCGCAGGTGCGCTCTCCCCTCTCGATGGCACGTATGAGCTCCCCGGTGTACGTGGTCAGTGGACCCTTGAGATCGTGGATGAGGTCATCGACTTCGGTCTTGCGCTTGCGCACCATCAGGTCGCGGTAGATCCCGCTGTGAGACTTGGCACTGGTGCGGTTGAAAGTCACCATCCGCGCCAACGAACCCTCGAGGTCCTTGGGGTCGAACCCGTCGAAGGGCTGGGGCTCGACCGGGGCCTGGGCCAGAACCTCGCGGGCGATGGCCAGCATCAGCGGCTGCCAGCGCGGATCCTCCAGGGAGTCGGCGATGGAGAGGTCGGAGACCGCCCCCGCGTAGAGCATGGCCCCGTAGGCCTCCTTGGCCCAGAGGTATCCCATGATGTTCCCGGTTGCCACCGCGTACGGCAGGGCCTCAGCCAGCAGCCGCACTCGCTCGGTGATGACACCACCCCGGGGCTCCCCAACTCGAAAGGCGCCGATGTTGCCCTGCAGAATGCGCCCGGGACTGACCACATCGGCGCCGAAGTTGACGAAGCCGACGATGAGGCGCTCCCAACCGACCACGCCAGCCAGCGTATCTGCCGTGAACCCGTTCTGGAAACTGACCAGGTAGCCGTCCGCCGCTAGTCGGCCCCGCAGGACCTCGGCCGCCGCCGGGGTGTGGTGACTCTTGACCGCTATCGCAACATGCTCGAGCGTATCGGGTAGCTGCTCCGGGGTGATCGCCTTGGCCGGCACGGTGAAGTTCTCCACCGGCCCCTCGATGGTAAGTCCGTTTCGGTTGATGGCGTCGACATGCGCGACATCGGTGTCACAGAGGAGCACGTCGTTACCGGAGCGAATCAGATGGGCACCGATGGTACCTCCAATTGCACCCGCGCCGATGATCGTCAAACGCATGTTTTGTGTTCCGTGACAGTGCTTACGGGATCGCGACAGGGGCAGGGGCTAGACAGGGGCCCGGCCTTTTGGCCGGACCCCTGTCCCGGACGGGGACCGTTTCGGGCTCACCGCCCGTCGATTCTGGAGTGCAGCTCTAGCTCAGGTAGTAGTCCTGCGGGTAGAGGATATCGAACACGTCCTGCGGCAAAAAGCCCTTCAGGTTGGTCTTGTACATGGTGAACTGGAGCGGGGTGTTTGGCAGATACAGGCAGGGCAGGTTCTCGGCGAGGAAGTTCTGGTACTTGATCAACGCCGTCTTTTCGGCCGCCGAGTTGGGAGCGGTGTTGGTGGCCAAAATGTTGGCGTCGTTGGTGGGATTGGAGTAGTCACCGACGTCGCTGCCCGCACCGGTCTCAAAGATCTCTTCTCCCGTGGGGAAGTAGTCGGGGTCGTAGCTCCAACCGTAGTCCCAGTAGGCAATGTCCCAGTTGGTGCAAGGTGTCTTGTAGGTGCAGCCATCATCCATCGTGGAAATGACGGTGGCAAACGGCTCGTATTTAATTGTCAGGCCGATTCCCGCCTTCGACTCCAAGGTGGATTGGAACGCGTCCATCATGTCGTTGAGAGTCGAGCTCCCGGTGGCCTGGATCATTCCAAAGTTCGCCTTCTCGTTCATGGTGATACCGGCTCCGCACTCGCCGGCACCGGTACCGGGCTTGGCGCAGTAGCTGGTGCCACCAGGCTCCACCTTCCAGCCATGGGCCTTGAGCAACGAGACTGCCTTAGCCGGGTCGTACGGATAGACCGCTTTGCCGGCCTCCAGCGAACTCTCGTCCGGGTTCTTGGGTGGATAAGTCGGCACCGGGCCGTTGTTGACCGTCCCGTAGCCGTCGTTGTAAACCTTTATGAACTCGGGTTGATTAAGTAGCGACTGAAACGCCTGACGGAAGTAAAGCTGTTTAAAAATCGGCCCCACGGTTGGACTGGTGAAGTTGTAGCCCGCGTAAGCGAAGCCGAAGAGGTACCAGGGATTGAGGGCATAGCCTTCAGCTTTCTCCACCGCCTTCGCTTCCTTGAAGTCCTCGGGTGGGATGTAGCCGATGGTCACGGTGCCCGCGCGCACGGCGTTGAATTCCGCCGCATTGCTGGTGAAGGGCAAGAGCTCGAAGGCACTCACCTTGGGCTTGGGCGACCCCGAGTAGTCCTTGTTGGGTACGAACTTGGCGAACCCCTCGGTGGTGAACTGCGAGAGGACGAAAGGCCCATCGACCACCTTCCAGAATGGACTGGTTGCGTAGGTGCTGATGTCCTCGGACTGGTCGGTGAGGAAGGCTGCCACCCCCAGGGCTCCGCTATTGGCGGTTCCGGGGTTGGCGGGGACATACGAAGCAGGAGAGGTGCCCGGCAGGGCCGTCCGAGTTTCCGCTGTTGCGTCGTAGTTGCCGATAGGACCGGCGCTAGTTAGCTCGTCCCACGAGGCCTGGGGCAGAGGGTAGATCTGGCTCAGCTCGTTGAAGAGGAACCAGGTGGGGTTGTAGGAAGCGTTGAGCTTGAGTTGGAGGCTGTAGGTGCCGGTCTGGGTGTAGCTGACCACGTTCTCAGGGAAGCCACCAGGCACCGAAGCAAACCATCCAGGCCCCGGGTTGGTGCTGGTGCCCACGACCGGAGCGTTGGGATCGGTGACGGCACTGAGAAGGTTCAACCACATGATCACATCGCTGGACGTGATCGGCTGGCCGTTCGACCACACCCAGTGCTTCAGGGTGATGCTTGCCACCGTATCGTTGTCGGAGAAGACCGGCATGTTGGCCACGCTGAGCGCCTTGTTGAAGACCGGCTCGCCATCGCCGCCAAACCAGAACAGCGGCAGGTACATGAAGTTGGAGAACTGGTAGAGGTTGGCATTGGACTCGTTCTCCGCGCTCATCAGAGGCAAGATGAACGTTGGGGGGGTGCCGGCGAGCTCGGCGAAGGAAACCACCCCTCCACCGGTCGACTTGGCCTGGCTGGTGATGCTGCCCGCCCCCAACAACAGCAGGGCGGCGACGGCGGCTACCCCGGCAATCCGCGTGATCGAGGATCTAACGCTTCTCACTCATCACTCCCTCATTTGTGCCCGGTCGTAAGCGCCTGGGCGCGGCCGCACCTCGGACGCCGATGGCGCCGAAAGTCATCGGAGCTTATAAGTTACAACCCCCTATGTCGTCACCCATTGGGGTGATTACTTCCAGGCGCCGGCATTCTCGTCAGCCAGGGCGGACTGCCGTAACCCAGGCCAACGATCTGGAGGCGGCCCGGCCCTTCTGCCCTGAGTCGACCCTGGGCCTTGCCAGCCTGCAGTGGGTCTAACTGCGGCGATGAGGCCTCGAGCTCCGACCAGATGGCGCACAACCTATATATAAGGTCCTTTGGCTTCCGCGTCGAGAGGGGAGGGCGACGTCATGGTTCGACAACTAGAGGAAGGAGACTTCCCGACCTGGAGGGAACTGTGGCTCGCTTACCTCAAGTTCTATCGCGCCGAAGTGAGCGACAGCGTCACTCGGGACAGCTTCAGAAGGCTGCACCAAAGAGCCGACGGTCTGGTCGGCCTGGTAGCCCCAGGGGACGATGGTCAACTTCAGGGGTTTGTCCACCTGGTCTTCCATCCGTCGACATGGTCTAGCGCCCCCTACTGCTACGTTGAGGACCTTTTCGTGGCACCACCGGCACGAGGCACCGCTGTCGCGATGGACCTGCTCCAAGCCGCTTACGCCGAAGCCGACCGGCGAGGTGCAGCTCGGACTTACTGGGAGACCCAGGCGTTCAATGGAGCGGCTCGTTCGCTCTACGACCAGGTAGCCCACCCGACGTCCTTTGTGGTTTACGAGCGCTGCGAGCCAGCACGCTCTGCCAATCGCCTTAGCGGCCTGCCAGCGAGATCAGCCCAGGGTCAGGTCTGACACGATCTGCGCACTCCCACCGTTATCCCTCTCGTGGCCAGATAAATGCCTGAACGACGCACGCTGGCGAAGTGGCCGCAGGAGGATCCCGAAAATGATGGAGCCTGAACACGAGGAGCGTGAAGAAACGGTGACCACGGTCGGCCCGGCGCAGAGCGGTCAGCAGACGGTGACCCGGACTTCGAGCAGTGTGGCACCTGCAGGCTTTAGGGCCAAGAGTCTGGTCTGGCTGGCGGCGGGTGTGGTCGATGCCATCTTGGCCTTGGATTTTGTGTTCAAGATCGCGGGCTCGGCCGACGTAGGCTTTGTCAGCTTCATCTGGTCAATTGCGAGCCACTTGTCGGCCCCGTTCCGAGGTGTTTTGACCTCCACGGTTTCAACCGGACATTACGCCTACTGGCCCGACATCGTCGGCATCGTCGTCTACTCGATTGCCGCCTGGATCGTGGCGGCCCTGATCGGAATCATGGCCGCTCCCCGCCCGACCCGAACTGACCAGCCTGGAGGTGTCGCCTGATGCTGCCGATGCTTCTGCTGCTCCTGCTGGTTGTCGTCTTTTTCGGCCTGGCCTTCGCCGTTCACCTGCTCTTCATCGTCGCCATCATCGCGCTCGTGATTTGGCTGGTCGGGTTCTTCTTCCGGCCCCGCGGCGGGCGCTGGTTCTACTGGTAGAAGGTTCACCAACTGCTGAGCGAAAGAGGCCGGCCAGCTTGGCGAAGGCTGGGTCGGCCCTCGCCGCTTCTCAGAGGCCGGTGACCTCGCGATAGACGCCCCTTGTGAGCGCAGCCATCCGGGTCGACGAGAAGCGGCGCCGGACCCGCTCCGGACCGGCCGCGCTCAGTGCGGCATAGCGTGCGTGGTCATCCAGCAGCCCCGCGCTGACACTGGCTAAGGCGGCCGGGTTGGCGGGCGTCACGACCAGTCCCGCCTGTGGCGGATCGAGGATCTCGGTCAGTCCGCCGACCCGGCTAGCCACCACCGGCAACCCGGAACTCATGGCCTCGCAGGCCACCAGTCCAAAGGGCTCCGCCCGAGACGGGACCCAGGCTAAGTCGCATCCGGCGAAGAACTGCTCCCGGTCTCTGACCTCGCCGAGAAAGTTGACCCTGTCGGCGACTCCCAGGGTGAATGCGAGGTCAACCAGGGCCGCCAGCTCCGGC
Organism: Candidatus Dormiibacterota bacterium; assembly: GCA_049279335.1. Taxonomy (GTDB): domain Bacteria; phylum Chloroflexota; class Dormibacteria; order Aeolococcales; family Bog-877; genus Bog-877. The sequence goes on along the minus strand of JBAPNX010000056.1, from coordinate 73,278 downwards.
CCGGCGCCGCCGATGTTGAGGGTCAGGCTCCGGCCCGCGGGCGTGGCGAGGGCCAGGATGGCAATGTCCACTCCCTTGGACTGGGTGAGACGGGCCAGCACCCCCATTCGCCGCCCCGCTGGAGCGGTCCGTGGCCGCAGGGACAGGGGATGGATGCCATTGGGGACGACCCGTATCTGGCGGGAATCCGCGCCGACCTGCGCGGTCAGAAACTCGGCCACAGAGTTGGAGACCGCGATCTGGAGCCGAGCGGCGCGGCAGAGCGCACGGAGCTCATGGCGATGCACGGCCACCCGAAACGCGCTGGCGGTGAACCAGCCGTCGAGATGGTGACTGTGGACTTGGGGTGGTCCCGACCGCGCCCGCCGCAGCAGCGCGCCGGCCCGCAGTCCGTGGCTGTGCACCACCGCGGCCCGCCAGCGGTGCGACAGCTGCCGCAGCTGATAGGGCGCCGACGCCCAGCCCCGGCCGCTCATCGCGAGCGAGGACACCGCCAGGCCCAGATCGCGACAGCGGTCGACCAGCTCGCCCGGAGGGCAGGCCACCAGTGGACCCCAACCGGCAACGGACAGCTCTTGGGCCAGGGTGAGCACGTGCTCGGGGCCTCCGCTCCGGGAGCTGTCGGCGATCACCAGGAGGACCCGGGAGTCAATCCGCATCGAGCTCATTCTTCCACCTGGTCTGCAAGTGACCAGCTACCATCGGAGCGGTCTTGAGTTCATCTCGCCCGGGAGCCGATCACGTCCTGGTGGCGGTGGCGTGGCCCTACGCCAGCGGGCCCCGGCACATTGGACACGTCGCCGGGTTCGGGGTGCCATCGGACATCTTTGCCCGCTACCAGCGCCTCCGCGGCGCTCGGGTGCTGATGGTCAGTGGCACCGACGAGCACGGCACCCCCATCCTCGTCGCCGCGGATCGCGAGGGTGTCAGTCCCCGAGACATCGCCGATCGCTACAACGAGGTGATCGTCAACGATCTCCAACGGCTGGGGCTGAGCTACGACCTCTTCACCAGGACCACCACCCTAAACCATGCCCAGGTCACCCAGGATGTCTTCCTCACCCTCTATGAGAAGGGGTATTTATTTCGGGAGACCCAGATGGGGGCCTTCTCGGCGACCACCGGGCGGGCGCTGCCCGACCGCTACATCGAGGGGACCTGCCCCTTCTGCGGCTACCTCGGCGCCCGCGGCGACCAGTGCGATCACTGCGGCCGGATCCTCGACCCCGCCGAGCTCATCCAGCCGCGCTCACGGATCGACGGCGAACGCCCGGTGTTCCAGCAGTCGGAGCACTTCATGCTCGACCTGCCCGCCTTTGCCAGCGCCCTCACCGACTGGATCGAGTCCAAGAGCGAGTGGCGCGCCAACGTCAGGACCTACTCCCTCAACTTCGTCGCCGAGCTCAAGCCGAGGGCGGTGACCCGGGACATCGACTGGGGCGTCCACATCCCGGTGCCGGAGTTCCAGCATCGCGACGACAAGTTGATCTATGTCTGGTTCGAGGCGGTGATCGGATATCTGTCCGCCAGCGTCGAGTGGAGCGCCCATCGGGGCGAGAGGGAAGCGTGGCGAGCCTGGTGGCAGAACCCCGAGGCAAGCCATTTCTACTTCATGGGCAAGGACAACATCATCTTCCACACCGTGATCTGGCCCAGCATGTTGATGGGCTACGGCAGCGGCGGCCAGCTGGGCGGGGGACCGCCGAATCTGCCTTTGGTGCTGCCGGACAACGTGGTCAGCAGCGAGTTCCTGACCATGGAGGGTCAGAAGTTCTCCAACAGCCGGGGCATCGTCATCGAGGTCCGCGACTTCCTGGAGCGCTACGACCCCGACTCCCTGCGCTACTACCTGACCGCGGCCGGGCCCGAGACCCAGGACACCGATTTCACCTGGGCTGAGTTCATACGCCGAAACAACGACGAGCTGGTGGCCACCTGGGGCAACTTGGTCAATCGGACCCTGACCATCGCCAAGAGGAACTTTGGCGAGGTGCCTACCCCAGGGAATTTGAGCGAGCGGGACGAGGCGCTGACCAGTGCCGTGGAGGCCGGCTTCGAGTCGGTCGGCCAACTTCTGCAGGCGGCCCGTTTCAAGGCCGCACTGGCAGAGGTCATGACCCTCGCCGCCGGGGTCAACCAGTATCTCGCCGAGAACGAGCCCTGGCACCTGGTCGACAGCGACCGGGAACGGGCCGCCACCGTGCTCTACGTGGCCCTGCGTTGCGTCGACAACCTGAAGATCCAGCTCCTTCCCTTTCTTCCCTTCAGCTGCCAGCGGCTGCACCTGATGCTGGGTCACCAGGGGCTGATCGCCCCTATGCCGGTCAAGGTGGAGGCCCAGGCCGATAGTGATCCGCATCTGGTGCTTACCGGCGACTACCGGACCCCAGAGGCCAGTTGGGCCCCCAGCCGTCTGGCTCCAGGCCAGCCGCTCGGGGAGCCCGTGCCTCTCTTTCGCAAACTGGACCCAGCCCTGGCAGCGGAGGAGCTGGCTCGAATGGCCCGCGTGGCGCCGGGCTGAGCCGAGGTTCCAGCTATTTGGCGGGAAGCCGGAAGTAGGACCGATCGCTAAGGAGAGGCTCGGGGCGGTTGACCGCCACCTCCAGCTTGACCCGGGCCGGGAACTGACTCAGCGGCAGCGCCACCACCTGGTACATGAGCGGGCCGATCAGCTGGAAACAGGCGTGGCCGGGAAGGAGCTTCTGCCGCTCGACTGAGAGCGTCAACCGCGCTCCGGGACCGTAGGTGACGGCAGCCACGTAATCGGGCAGGCAGCTGAATCGCGCCAAGGTCAGACCCACGTAGAGCTGGGGACCGATGACGCTGGGCGTCGGCGAGGGGGAGGGGCCGGCGGGGGGAGGGAAGTGCTTCTCGATCGCAGCCAGGCTGGTCGATACCTGGAGCGAGGGGGAGACCACGCTCAGCTGCTCCAAACCGACGTACAGCGATAGATAGGTGGCACGGACGGGTCGGCGGGGTACCCGAGTCTTGGCCGCCACCGTGCCCAGGCCCGAGATCAACAGAGCTGCCACCAGGGCCCCCGTGGCAGCGGCCCGCCAGGCCCCGGGGCCGTGCCGGCCCCTCCCCCCAGAGGGCGACCGAGCCTTCTGCGTTGTCACCATCGATAGACGCTGTGCCACCGGCCGAGGTTCCCGATTCGCCTCGAGGTACCTGGTTACACTCGCCAGCAAATCAGGGTGCGAGGGATGGGTCTTGAACAGCTTGGCGTCGGTCTCGGTACCCCTCGCGCTGGCGGCCGGAGCCACCTCCTTCCTCTCCCCCTGCGTCCTGCCACTGGTGCCTTCGTACATGGGCTTCCTCGCCCAGTCCGCTACCGGCGACGCGTCGCTCCCGGACCGGAAAGCCAGGAGTCGGGCCCGCGTCATGGTGGGCTCCCTTGGCTTCGTGTTGGGACTCGGCCTATTCCTGATCGCATTCTTCTACGCCCTCTATCGGCTGCTGGAGCCCTGGAAGCACCTGGCCCTGCCGATCTTGGGTGCGGTCGTGATCCTGCTGGGTCTCAGCTTCATGGGGGTGTTGAGACTGCCCTGGCTGTCGCGGGAGGCCCGCTGGCTTCCCGCCGGCTTCAGCCGGGGTGGGTTCCTGGCCGGGCTGCTGCTCGGCCTGGGCTTCGCCGCGGGCTGGACTCCCTGCATCGGGCCCGTGCTGGGAGCCGTCCTCACCTCGGGGATCGATCAGGGGACCAGCAGCCGGGGGATGCTGCTGATCGTGGCCTACTGCCTGGGCTTGGGAGCTCCCTTCGTGGTGGTGGCACTGCTCATCGACCGGGCCGGGCCGGTTTTGAGGATGCTCAACCGTCGCCAGCGGGTGATCTCGCTGGTGGGAGGAGCGCTGGTGGTGGCGATGGGCGTGCTGGTGGTCACCAACAACGTTCCTCTGCTCTACGACTGGTTCTCGGCCCACCTCCCGACCGTCCTCCACGACCCGTTCGACCTCTGAATTCGTCCCCCTGCTCGCGTGATTTCCACTAGCCGCTCCACCTGCCTTCGTTAGACTCGCGCCCCAAGTGAAGGTCGCCGGTCGGAAGCAGCTGGACGTCTACGCGGTGCTGGGGGTGGAGCGCACCGCGACCTGGCCCGAGCTGCGTCGCAGCTACCGCGCTCGAGCCAGAGAGCTCCACCCCGATGTCCAGGCCCACCGGCCAACTCCCAGCCGGCTCGACCAGTCGCGGGCCACCGCACTTTTCACCCAGTTGCAGCAGGCCTGGTCCCTGGTGGCGACACCGGAGCGGCGAGCCGCCTACGACCTCGCCCGGGGTCCAGCCCTGGCCGTGGAGACCAAGCCCCGGCGGCCGAAGGTAGCACCGGCTTGGAGCGCAGGACCGAGGGCCGGGGTGCTGTTGCGCACCGGGCCAGGGGACCTCCACATCGCCGTTCCCGGAGGCGCCTGGGATCTCTCGCTGACCCAGTTCCTGCGCCGCGCACACGACTCCGGTTTCCCGCCCCTGCTGATAGGTGACCTGCCGCCTCACCTGGAGCTCCGGAAAGCGCTGGCAGCCGTGGACTTCGTGGAGCGGCACCGGCTCACGACCATGGTCGGACTGAGCGAGCCGGCGGAGGATCGGGGCGGGCCTGGATCCGAACTCGACGATGACGGGGCCTGGAAGCTGGATCAGATCGATCGTGCCCTGGCGCGGTGGGCCAGAGCGTTCCCTGCGAGGCGCGCCGAGCTCCCCTACGGACCCGACCTGCGCCTGATGGGGCGCTTGTCTCTGGCGGGATATGAGATCAACCTCCCACACCCTGCCGGAATCTACACCGCGGTGGAGGCACGGCCAGCCGATCGTGGCGAGGCCAAGCGACGCAGCGCGCAGCCGATCCTTGACGTGCTGCTGCCCCCGCCAGCCCTGGCTCTGGTCGCCAAATGGGCCGACGACCAAGACGCGATTGCGGCCTTGGAAGAGGGTTGGGACGGGCTTGCCAGAGTCGCCGGGCTGGACCCACTTGGGGTCGCAGTGGTTCAGCGGGCGTTCGAAGGCAGGCGGTCACGTCGAGACGGTCAGGACGCCCTGCCGGGCTCGGTCTTCGATGGTGGCCAGCTGCCTCCCTCGGTTCTGCCGCTGCTTCGAGCGCTTCCTGCGTCGTTGCGCTGGCTGGGTGAGTTTGGTGGTCTCCTCCCCCAGCTCCCATGGGGCGAGCCGCTCTCCCAATCGGGTGACGATCGCAACCTAAGCGACGCCGCGGCACGCCTGGTGGGAAGGATCTTGGACCAACTGCTGACCCAGCCCCCTGACGGCCTGAACCTGGTGGCGCTGCGCGGCGCCCGGCTGCGCTACCGGGTAACTTCGGACCCTGGCGGGGCCCGGGCCTGGATCACTGCCCACGTCGAAGCCGCCGTGAACCTTCACCTAGGCTTCCCGGCGGCTCCCGCCGTCAGCCAACCCGGAGGCTGAGCCAGGGTTACTGACTTTTCTGTAACTTGACGGACCGGAACGCCGTGCCTACAGTCAGGCCGGAGGCCACGTCGGGGGTGGCTGCCCGATTGGAAAGCGGGCAATCTTGGCAGACGTGTTCGGGGAGGAGAGACATGCGCCGAGTGGGTTTTCCCTTGCGCCCTCTGTGGGCAATTTTGGCCGCCGGGTTCACCGTGGTCGCCCTGGGCGGAGTAGGCGTCCAGGCCGCCAACGCACCCGCGCTATCAGCGATTCCCGGTAGCTACCTTCCGACCAACGCCGCCGTCACCGGTCAACTGCAGTCGCCGGAGATGGGCGTGGAGGTGGTGCTGCAGCCGAACAACTCCGCCGGACTCAACAGTCTCCTCGCCGGCCAATACACGCCCGGCAGCCCCCAGTACGGCAAGTGGCTGGCCAAAGGCCAGTTCGACACCGACTTCGCGCCCAGCGCCGCCACCACGGCGGCTGTGACCACCTACTTGGAGAGCCATGGACTGGCGGTCCACGCCACCAGCTCTCCCTTCCTGGTGCGCGCGGTCGGCAGCAGCGCCCAGATTGAGTCGACGTTCTCGACGCCGATCTACAACTACCGAAGCACCAACGGAACCAGCTTCTTCTCCAATGCGGCGGCGGTGTCCGTGCCCAGCACAGTCGCCCCCAGCGTGCTGGGAGTGGTGGGACTCAGTAACACGGTGAGGCTGCAAAACTCGGTACAGGTCGCTCAGCACCACCGCGGCAGCCAGCCCAGCTGCGAGACGCCTTACCCGTCCAATCTGAGCCAGCTTGAGGCGATCTTCGCCGGCGGAGCCTACGGCTACGGCGCCGGCCCCAACTGCACTGGCCTGACCCCGTCCCAGACCAACGGCATCTACAACGCGCCCCAGGCGGGACCGCGCGCCCAGGGTGCCGGAGCCACTCTGGCTGTCTTCGAGCTCTCCGCCTACAACCAGTCAGACATCACCGACTGGGCGCAGACCATGTATGGTCCCCACTACTACCCACGCCTCACCAACATCAATGTGGACGGCGGCCCGCTCGCCACCAACACCAGCGAGTGCCCGACGGGTGACACCTGCATCTACGGCTACGGCGGTGACATCGAGGTCGAGGCCGACATCGAGCAGCAGCTTTCGATCTCGCCCGACATCAATCAGATCCAGGTCTACAACGCACCCAACGACTACACCGGCCAGACGGAACTGGATGAGTACACGCAGATCGCCAACGACGACATCGCCGACTCCGTCAGCTCCAGTTGGGCGGTGTGCGAGATCGATGCTACAGAGCCCTACGCTCAAGCCGAGAACCTGGTCTTCGAGCAGATGGCGGCGCAGGGTCAGAGCATGTTCGCCGCCGCTGGCGACACCGGTGCGTTCTCCTGCATCCGAGATGGGGCTGGCAGCCTGGATCAGTACGGCCTCCAGGTGCTTGACCCGGGTGCCCAGCCCTGGGTGACCAGCGTTGGCGGCACCTCGCTCGAGACCGACAACCCGGGTAGCAACCCTCACCCGACCTACCCCAACGGGGTGGAGTCGGTGTGGAACATCCTCAACCTCTGCAATGACACCACCACCGGTCTCTACGACTGCGCCGAATACGGTGCCGGCGGCGGTGGCCATAGCATCTTCTGGGGCCGCCCGGCGTACCAGCGCGGACCCGGTGTCAACAACGCCTACACGGTGTCCGGGCCTGCCAATTGCGCGTTGGCGGCGAAAGGACAACCCTGCCGGGAGGTGCCCGACGTCTCTGCCAACGCCGATGAGCTCACCGGCATCGCCGAATACTGCAGTGGCTCGAGCTACCTCTCACCCCTCAATCCCACGGGCGTCCCGTACGCCAGCGCCTGCGCCCCCATCGTCGATTCGGCCGCTCCGCACTGGTTCCAGATCGGCGGCACCAGCCTGTCCTCACCCCTGTGGTCAGGGATCTTGGCTGACCGAGATGCCTACCAGGGATACCGCTCCGGTAATGCCAACTACCTGCTCTACGCGCTCTTCAACTCCCCGGGCAGCTACTCGCCCGTGGGCTACTTCCACGACATCACCGGCTTCGGGCAGCGGGAAAACAACAACGGCTACTACCCGGTGACACCGGGGTACGACGAGGCGACTGGGATCGGGACCCCCAACATGAGTGGCCTGATCACCGGATTCCGCGGCCTCTTCTAGTCCTGACCTGGCGGGGCTGGGCCCGGCTCAGCCCCGCCAGTCCTATCTCCGGGACGGAAGCTCCTGCTCGGGACGCGAGTGGGTGAGGTTCGGGGACGCCTCCGAGGAACCGCAAAAACAAGATCGCTAATGACATGGCCAGATCCCCCGGCCGTTGGTCGTGTAGGCGCGGGGAGACTCGGAACCGGGTAATCTCTCCCGGAGCCTTCTCGGGCGGCCCAGAAAGGTTAGATTTGACATAACTATTCAGTAGAGGCTAACCTTTCCCCAGGCCCACGGCTCAGCCACAGGGCAAACAGCGGATTGACTGAGGATTGCCCATGGCTATTGCCCAACCAGTGATGCAGCTCTCGCAGCGCACCAAGATCAGCATCGTGGTCGCCGTCATGCTGGGGCTGTTCCTCAGTGCACTCGACCAGACTGTGGTCGGTACCGCCCTCCCCACCATCGTGACCGACCTCGGAGGCAACAACCTCTACGTCTGGGTGGTCACCTCCTATCTGCTCACCAGCACCATCACCGTGCCCATCTACGGCAAGCTCTCGGATCTGTTCGGTCGCAAGCTGCTGCTGATCGTCGGCATCGGCCTCTTCCTGATCGGCTCAGCCCTGTCCGGGCTCTCCCAGAACATGGCCGAGCTGATCTTCTTCCGAGGCTTGCAGGGTCTCGGGGCCGGAGCCCTCTTCCCGATCGCCCTGGCCGTGATCGGCGACCTCTTCACCCCTCGCGAGCGGGGCAAGTACCAGGGCTTTTTCGGCGCAGTCTTCGGGCTGGCCTTCCTGGTCGGCCCTTTCCTGGGCGGCTGGATCACCGACAACATCAGCTGGCACTGGGTCTTCTACGTCAACCTGCCCATCGGCCTGATCGCCCTGGCAGTCATCATCATCAACCTCCCCAATCACAAGCGCGAGGGCGCCAACCCGTCGATCGATTACCTCGGGGCCCTGGTCTTCACCGCGGCGGTCGTGCCCATCCTGATCGGGCTGACCGAGAAGGGACTCGCCAGCAGCTCCGGCGCCGCCACGCCCTGGCTCTCCTGGCAGGTGGGCGGACTGATAGCTCTTGGCGCTGTCCTCTGCCTGGTATTCCTGTTCATCGAGAGCCGGGCCAAGGAACCCATCCTGCCCCTGGACCTGTTCCGGATCCGGACGTATGCCGCCTCGCAGGCGGCGATGTTCCTGATGTCGTTCGCCTTCTTCATCGCGGTCATCTTCATGCCTCGCTATTACCAGGCGGTCCGGGACATCAGCGCCACCGCCTCTGGGTACATGCTCTGGCCCCTCTTGGTGGGCCTTATGGGCACCAGCATCGGTGCCGGACTGGTGATCGCTCGCACCGGCAAGTACAAGATGCTGATGGTGGCAGCGATGCTGACCATGACGGTGGGCATCTTCCTCATGACCCAGCTCACCGCCACTACCGGCAACTACCCGCTCTGGATCTGGCTGTTCGTCCTTGGGGTCGGTATCGGCCCCGCCATGTCCGGATACACGCTGGTGGTGCAGAACTCGGTCCCGGTCGCCAAGCTCGGAGTCGCTACTAGCACGCTCACGTTCGGCCGGCAGATGGGCGGCACCATCGGGCTGGCCATCGCCGGCACCTCGCTGTCCTCCTCTCTGATAACCGACCTGCCCAAGGACCTGGCCAAGAACGGGGTCCCGGCCTCGTTCGCCAGCCATCTCTCGGCCAGCTCCAACAGCAGCCTCACTGGGGTCGGCAACGTCGGCGCCAAGCTGGCCAGCGTGCTCCCGCCCGCGGCCAGGCCTTACATAGGCCACATCGTCACGGCGCTGCATCAGGCGCTGGCCCAGGCCATCGCGGGTTCGTTCTGGATTGGCCTGGTGGTGGCGATACTCGCGGTGGTAGCAACCCTCTGCCTCAAGGAGCTGCCGCTGAGGACCACCCACCACGACCAGCCGCCCACGATCCCGGCCACCACAGACGTACCCGAACCGGCTCCGCAAGAGCTGGTCTCGGCTTCCTGACCAGAGCCGCCATGGCCACCACGGTCGCCCGCGATCCGCTAACCGCCAGGGAAACCCTGCTCCACCAGGCGGTGGACACCCTGGAGGAGGTGATGGCGCGGCACTGGCGCCAGGGCCCCGGTGCCAGATGGGCCCGCCGCGACCTCTCCATCGCCCAGATGCATCTGATGATGGTTCTTCGGGAGCATGGCCCGGCCACGGTGGGGAAACTGGCCGAGACGCTGGGCATCAGCCCGCCTTCGGTGAGCTCCGCCTTGGATCGCCTTGAGGAGCACGGCTTGGCGGTCCGCCGCCGCGACTGCGAGGACCGCCGGGTGGTCCACGCAGCTCTCTCCAGGCGTGGGAGGGGAGCCGCCGAGGAGGCCTGCGGCTTCAGGCGTGAGAAGGTCCGCCACCTGCTGGAGAAGTTCGACAGCGGGGAGCTGGAGGCGCTGCTGACCGTGCTCAACGCGGTGCAGCGGGTGGCGGACTCGATTCGAAACTAGGCGGGGCGCCGGGGCCCGGACAGATCAGCGGCCGACGGCCACCCGGTCGCGGCCGCGGCGTTTGGCGCTGTACATGGCGGCATCGGCCACCCCCAAGAGCTGGCCGACGGTGCGCCCGTGCTTGGGGAATAGGGCAATCCCCACCGAGGCTGTGACCTGGGGCACGGTGCTCTCCTCGGGCAGGGGGATGGCGGCTAGCCCGGCGCGGATCTCGCGTGCGATGCGCCGGGCCCCGTCCAGGCTGCAGCCCCGCAGGATGAGTACGAACTCCTCGCCGCCGTAGCGCACCGCCGCGTCCTCAGCCCTGATCGAGCGCAGCAGCGTCCGGCCCACGTTGCGGAGAATCCCGTCCCCCACCGCGTGGCCGCAGCTGTCGTTGATGTGCTTGAAGTGGTCGAGGTCGATCATCAGGATCGCCATCGGGGTACCGCTGCGCTCCGCCATGGCCAGCTCGCGGCGGGCGGCATCACGCAGCCAGCGGGTGTTGAGCAGGTTGGTCAGGGAGTCGGTTATGGCGTGCTGAACCTGCTCCGCGTAGAGCTGGACGTTGCGCCAGGCGGCGGCCGCCATGTGGGCCACCAGGCTGGCCACGGTCAGGTCGTAGGCGAGGAAGCCGTCTTTGCGGGTGCGAACCATGTTGAGCATGCCCAGGCGGTAGTCACCGAACACCAGCGGGATGAGCAGCATCGACTCGTCCTGGTTCTGGGGGTCGTTCTCGGTGCCGGGGACGTGGCCGGCCGCCGGGTGGGCGTCGGCGTCGTTCACCCGCTGGGGAGAGCCGATGTCGAAGGCCCAGCCGGTGAGCCCGGTCCCCAGCGGGAATGAGTGGGCCATCACCGCGGGCGCGTAATTGGCGTCGGTCCGGGAACGGGCCAGAACGGGCCTGAACCTGCCGGCGTCCCAGTCGGCCTCGTAAACCGAGAGCCCATCCGAGGGGACCACCCGCTCCAGATAGTCGGCCGCCAGCTCCAGGATCGACTCGGGGTCGTTCTCAGTCTGGAAGGCTCTCGCCGCCTGACTCAGGATCTCGGCGATTCCCAAATGGTAGGAGTCGACCGTCGTCTTTCGCGTCCGCTTGCGCGAGGCCGCTCCCGGGTCGGCCGATCCGCCTTGCAGGCCGGCCGCCGGCTGGTCGTGCAGCGACAGCAGAAGTTCAGGTCTGGGCAGCTCCACCTCGTCCGCGCCCTCGCCGAGCACCACCACCGCCTCGCTCACGAGCGGCCCCTGGCCGAACTGCACCCCGAGCTCCATTAGGACCGTCTTCTCCGATTCCTCGGCGATGCCCCCCGCGGTCAGGTAGGCATCCATCTGGGACGCGAACGCCACCAGGGCTGACACCACGGCGCGCTGGCCACGGTCGGTGTCGATGCCGTCGATCAGGACCTGATCCATCTGGAGGATGTCGGGGGCCACCTTGCCGATCTCCATCAGACGGGTGCGGACCGCACCCAACTGGGCCATCCCGACTCGGAAGCCCCGGTCATGCAGCTGATCGGCCAGGTCGTAGATCGGTCCGCGGTCGAGACGATCCCGCTCGTCGTCTTGGTCCACCATCTGCCACACGATCTGCGAGGGGGTGAGCCCAGCCGTCCGGACCTCGCGCAAGAGACCGGTGAGCAGGCCTCTCCGCGGTCGCCGCCATGGGTGCATCTCGAGGAGCACGGTGCTGGGAGTGAGTCGGCGGGCGACCTCCAGCTCTGCCCGCAGCAAGGTGTCGTCCAGGGTGTTGAGGAGATCGGCCGTCTTGGCCCCCTCCCAGATCTCGGACAGGGAGGGCATGATGTCCACCCGGGGGACACGCCAGCGAACCTCGTAGGCCAGCACGGCACCATCGCGGAGCCGGCTCAGCGGCTCGGCCGTGATCCGCAGAGCCCCGGGCTGGAGGAGGTCGCGGACCGCCAGCTCCAGCGCCTCCGGGGGGTGCAAGGGGAGGGCACGCCGTCTCTGCCTGGACGGTCTGGGACTCGGGGCTGCCGAACTCGGAGCTCGTGTTTCTGACCGCAATGTCGCCGCCACACCGAAATAGTGGCAGCCGAACTCGCGGCCAGAGGCTACGTTTGCGTGACGTTTATGTCGTTGATTTCGACCATTCCCAGGCTTCCCCATTGGCTCTCGGAAGCCCCGGTTCGACCAGGCAAAGCTCCGCATACACCAGATGGGCTGCCACCGCCGGCCAGATCGAGCCGCTCCGCAGCCGGATCACGACCGCTCCGAAACCCAGCAGCACAGCGCCAAGGGACGGCAGCGGCTGCAAGGACGCGGCCTGCACTGCGGCATAGACCAGGGTGGAGCGCACGATCGAGCCCAGGTCGAGATCTGCCCTTGGATCCAGTTCCTGCCCAAGTAACCACTCGCGCCAGAACAGCTCCTCTCCGATCGAGGCCGGAACCACCAGCAGCGCCGCCAGCGGCCGGGGCACGCTCTCGGTACAGGCCCGCACGCGGGCGAGCCAGCGGCCACCCTGGGGCACCCGGCCAACGACTGCAGCTCCAGCCGCCGTGATCCCGTAGCCAACCAACCCCGTCGCCGCTCCCGTTAGCAGCCAGCGGATCGAAGTCGGCTGAGGCCGCTTCCGCAGTCTTCTCAGGCCCGGCAAACCACCGGCGCTCAGGCCTATCGTCATCAGCGGCCAAAAGTACCTCGGGTGCCGAAAACTGAGATAGACAAGCCCGGCCTGGAACGCGATCCCCAGCGCCGCCACCGAGAGCCCCGTGGTGGCGACCCCAGGGTCAGTTCGGCTCACCGGCGCTGGCGCTCGGCCCAGCGATCTACAGCCGCGGCCAGGGCGCTGCCCGCCGCCAGCGTCGCTCCCACCAGCGCCCGCTCGCTGCCCCGCCACCCCGGCTGACCCGGCTGGAGCTCGGCGGTATCCGCTACTTTGGTCGGCGGCCTAACCACGCCTGGGGGGAGCTCGTCGACCATCCCCTGCAAAAGCTGCCTGACCTGCCCTTCCTCGCGCCTGGCGGTCACCTGCCAGCGAGAGAGGCTGGGTCTGAAGGCGATGGCACCGGCAGCCAACTGAGCGGCGCCGACGCGGCGGGAGCCGCGAGCCAGCAGGGAGTGGGCCCAGTCGCGCTCAAGTTCTGCCTTCTCGGCCAGCTGGGTTAGTGCGACCCGCTGCGTTCGGTCGGAGGTCACCGCCCCTACTCCTGCATACCAAGGAGCTGCGACATTGCGCCGAGCGAAGATCTGTTCCAGCAGGTGCCAGGCATGTTCCGTGAGATTCAGCCTGGGCAAGGTCGCGGCGCCCCCCTCCTCTACCGCGCGGGCTAGGTCGGGAGGGCCGACCTCGGTCGTGTGTGAGTTGGTGGCGACCCTCAGCAGCGCCGCCATCCCCGCCCCGAGATCGCCCACCACCCCCGGAGGCTTGGCGAAGCCGTAGCTGGCTCGCGGCAAAAACAGCCGCGAGCCCTGGTCCGGTTCCAGGGTTCCGATCCAGCCGGCGAGCCGGGCGAATTCGAAGGTGTCGTCAATGACCCGGGTCGCCAGCGAACTGTGGGGCAGTCGGCCGACCGGCAGCGGGAAGTCGGCCTCGACCCGAATCGCGCCCGTCCGCAAAGGCGTGGCCGTGACAGGCCACGCCAGCGGCGCCGAACCATCTGTTGCCACTGTGGCCAGGGCCACCGGCGCGCCACTCTCGAGCATCACCCGGCCCCGAACGTCCATCAGTTGGCGGGTTGCACGCCTCCGTCGGCGGGGCAGGCTCGGATCGTTCGTCTGGTACCGGGACCAGTCAGCGATCCCGACCGGCTCCCAGCCGGCTCGGCCCAGGGTCGCGATCTCGACGATCCTCACCGCCACCAGAACCCGTTGCCAGTAGGCCCGGTAGAGCCTGCTCCAGAACGGATCCGTGGCCGAGGTGGCGAAGAAGCGGCGGGAGCCACCCGCGCCACCCATCAGCTGGAAGAGCCTAGCCAGGTTGGCGGTGCTGTCTCCGGTCACGATCCTGGCCTCACCACGCACCAGCAGCGCCGGTTCCTCCGGGTTGGCCCGCAGCATGGCCACTCGAGGGTGGGCCCGGATGTTACGCAGCTTGGCGGTGTAGCCGACCGTGGTCGAGGTCCAGATGGTGGCTTCTTCGGGCACCAACCGGGCTCCCACCGGTGAGATCGAGGGGGCGCCCCAGGGCGTGACGGTGATCAGGTCCCACTGCAGAAACCGGTCGACGCTGGCGAAGAGCTCCAGGACCCGCGAGTTAGCTTGGGACACGATCTCAACCCTACGGGATATCCTCAAGTCGTACATGTGCCAGATTGCCCATGCCTGAGGCCGGAGATCGGATCAGAGTCCCGGTCGCTCAGGAGGAGGCCTGGGACTTTGCTGCCGATGTCCGCAACGCACCGCGCTGGGTCTTCGGCGTCCGCGAGGTGTCGGGCACTCTCCGACACCCCCTGGTTCCTGGGGACCGGCTGCGGGTCCGGCTCTTCGCGGGAGGGCGAATGGCGGACAGCGAATGGCAGGTGGAGAGGTGTGAGCGACCTAGCATCCTGACCAGCTCCGGCAGAGCCCTGGGGGCCACGGCGACTCTCAAGATCGAATGCCTGCCGTTAGGCCCCCCCTCCTCCGAAGTCCGATACAGCCTCACCTACCAGCTTCCCGGCGGTGCACTAGGCGCCATGGCCGCCCGCTTCGGGATTCAGGGCATCTTGGAAGTCCAGGCCAAGCAGTCAGTCCGGGCCCTGCGTCGGCTATTGGCCGCCAGGGCTCGGGGAAGCAGCTGGCAGCCGGCGACACTGGAGCCGGGCGACCTGCCGTCGCAGTGAGCCCAGCCTCAAGAGTCCTGGGCCGCTGGCCGGTGAACGTGGTCGGAGTGGGAGACGAGGACGATCCCAACCTAGAGTCGGACCCCAAAGCCGGGCTGACCGCCGAGCCGGGCCAGATCTCGCTTCGGCTCCTGCGTGGTCGGGCCGGTGTCACCTTGGGCAGCACCCTCGTCCGAAGGCCCGAGGTCGTCGAGGGCATCCGCCAGATCCCTGGTATCGGCACCGTCAGGATCAGTCCGATCGCCGGCACGGTCGGCCCGAGTGGTGATCACTGGCTCGGATTCCTGGCAGTAGCCCGACTTCCTGAACCCAGCGCCAAGCCCCTCGATGCCCTCACCCAGTCGCTGTTGGCCTTCCTGGAGCAGCGACTGGAGCCCTATGGCGTCCGGCTCGCGCTGGGAAAGGTTGTTGGAGCTTGGTGCCCTGGCTTCAGCGACATCAGCTGGGGTGGGCGCAAGCTGGCCGGACTGGGGTTGCGGATCACCAAGGGCTGGGGGCTGGTGCGGGGCGTGGTCGCCGTGAGTCCACCGGAGGCCGATGAGTTGCAACGGCTGGACCAGTGCCATCGGGCCTTCGGACCGGGGGTTGACTATTCCACCCTCACCTCGCTGGCCGA
Source organism: Candidatus Dormiibacterota bacterium (assembly GCA_049279335.1). GTDB lineage: Bacteria > Chloroflexota > Dormibacteria > Aeolococcales > Bog-877 > Bog-877. The sequence goes on along the minus strand of JBAPNX010000056.1, from coordinate 57,848 downwards.
TATCCCCGGGCTGAACGGAATCGACCCGGAGAGGGCGACCAACCTGCTGGGCGGTGTGGCGGAGGCTCCTGAGAAGATGTCGAGGTGACGTCCTCGCCCAACCTCCGACTGGTGCTGGAGCCAGCCGCGGTGCTTCACCATCGGGGCGCACCGGTCAGAAGCTTCGACTCGACACTTCGTCACCTGGTGGACGCTATGTACGAGCGCTGCGAGGAGTGGAACGGGGTGGGGCTCGCCGGGCCTCAGGTTGGGTTCAACCTGCAGGTGGCGGTGATCATTTACGAAGGGCGGCGGTTCGCCATCTGCAACCCGGAGGTCGTCTCCCAGCAGGGGGAGGTCGACGCGGCCGAGGGGTGCCTGTCAATGCCCAACCACAGCGGCGTGGTGCGACGCTTCGAGCTGGTCACGGTTCGCTATCGCAACGTCCAGGGCAAGGGCATGCAGCGGGAATTCGAAGGCTGGTTGAGCCGGATCGTGCAACACGAGACCGATCATCTCTTCGGCACCCTCTGCTCCGAGCGGCTGGCGCCGGGGGCCAGCTTCGAGCTGATAACCGCCGACGGCGAGGCGGGCGAGCTGCCCGCCGAAGGCGCTGCCCAGCCTAGGCGCAAGAGCCGACGAGCTAGGACCGGGGAGGCAGCCCAGCCCGTCGGCAGCGAGAGCTGAGCTAACTCAGGCCGAGGCAGACGTTGCGACTTCGGCCGCCGGGGCAGCCTCGACTACCTCGTCCGCCTCGGCGTCGATCCGGATCTTGATCTCGTCACCGACCAAGAACCCACCGGTCTCCAGAGACACGTTCCAGTTGAGACCGAAGTCCTTGCGGCTCAGGCTCCCGCTGGCCTCGAAGCCCGCGACCCTGAAGCCGTAGGGGCTGGTCGACATCCCTAGGAACTCAACGTCCAACTCGACGGGCCGAGTGACGCCCCTGATGGTGAGGTCGCCCTGCACCCGGAAGCGGTTGTCACCCCGGCTCTCGATCTTGCCGCTCTGGTAGGTGATCACGGGGAACTTCTCGACATCGAAGAAGTCTGCTGAGCGCAGGTGCCCGTCTCGCTTCTCCTCGCGAGTGTCGAGACTCGCTGCCTGGATCTCCGCCCGGGCCTTGCTGCGGGTCAGGTCGGAGGGATCGAGCTCGACCTCGCCCGTAAACTCCTTGAAGTGGCCCTTGACCGTGCTTACCATCATGTGCCGCGCCGAGAATTCCAGGGATGTGTGCGAATTGTCCACCTTCCAGCTCATCCAGCTTCCTCCTGATAGCCTCTGATCGCCAAAGTCCGCGATAATTGCTTAAGCAATCATATAACAGGGAAACTTGACCGTGCAACTATCTGCTGAGGAGGCAACCGGCACCCCGACGCTATCGGCGGAGCAGCTGGCTGCCTGGAAGGCCTTTCTCAAGGCGCACACCGTGATCACGCGGGCTCTGGAACGTCAGCTGATCGAGAGTCAGCACTTGCCACTGGCCGAGTACGACGTCCTGGTCCAACTCAGCGAGGCCGACGATGGCGCCCTGCGTATGTCGCAGCTGGCCGACCGGGTGTTGCTGAGCCGTAGCGGACTGACCCGGCTGGTGGAGAGGCTGGAGCGCCATGGTCTGGTGGAACGGATCGACTGCTCGAGCGATGCTCGGGGCAGCTATGCCGTGCTCACCGATCTCGGTAAGCAGCGACTCCGGGAGGCCGCGCCGGCCCACATCGAGTCTGTCAAGGCCCTTTTCGCCGACCCCCTCACAGACCAGCAGGTGGTGGGCCTGCAACAGGCCCTAGAACTGCTCGCGGCGGCGGTGCCCGCGGGCTGTGCTGCCGCGCTACCCGATGCCGAGCTTGCACCGGTCGAGGTTGGCGCTGGAGACTGTGCCGGGTGAGCCAGGCGGAGTCCGGCGGATGCCCCTTCCCGGCCTCGGACGGTTCAACGTCCGAACCGGACCAGGAGACCCTCGCCGCCCAGGGCTGCCCAGTGCCAGCCTCGGCGCGCCCGGCTGACGTCACCTGGGATCTGGAAGCCCACGTGGCCGCGATGCGCAAGGCCAGGGCGTCGGCAGAGACCAGCCATGTCAGCACCGATAAGGCCGAGGAGATGGCTCGCAAGGCGACCGAGCAAAGGGCGGAGCGCCGGGGTCTAGATCAGATCAACACCGACTTCGTCGACACCCTCTCCAAGAAGCTGGGCTACGGGCATCCCCTCAGCAACCGCGCCGACCTGCCCACCTTCACTTGGACCCCTGAGGCCGAGGCCCGCCTGATGGAGGTGCCGACGTTCTGTCGAGAACTGACCCGCTGGCGAGTCGAGTACACGGCCATAAAGAAGGGGCTGGGGACCGTCATCACCCCGGCGGTGATGGAGGTGAAGTTCGAAATGTGGGGCGAGGTCTCCCACGCCATCCAGGAGCGTCACCACGATGGCCTGGAGTGGACCGCCTCAGCCCGCGCTCGCTTCGAGACCGTGCCCGAGTTCGTCCGTGGTCAGGTTCTGGAAGCGGTCGAGGGCAACGCTCGGACGATGGGCGCGGCCGTGGTGGACGACGAGGTGGTGGACAAAGTCGTCGACCGCTGGGCGTCCAGCGGCGACTTCCACGAGGGCCTCTACGGCTTCCGCTGAGACCAGGCGCGGGGGTCAAGCTCAGCTGCCGAGTCGAGCCTGAGCCTCCTCCAGGTCAACCTCGCCTCTCGCCAAGGCCTGGAGCAGCGATAGCCTGGACTCCGGCTGAGTTTCGCGGGACTCCACTCCGAGCCGGGCCAGCACCGAATCCATCCGCGAGCGCACGGTGGGATAGCTGACCCCCAGCTGTCGCTCCATCGCCTTGAGGTTGCCGCGGGATCCCAGGAAGAGCTTGAGCAACTGCCTGTCCGAGGACGGGAGGGCGCAGAACTCGCAGCTCTCGAAGTCTCCGGAAAGCTCGGTGCCGCACCCCTGGCAGGAGAGGCGGGTCAGGTGCAGTTGCTCGCCACAGACGGGGCAGCTGCGGGGGGCATGATTCCCGGTCACTTGTCGACCTCCTCCACCCAGACCGCTCCGGTCGTGGTCTCCACGTCCAGCTGGCCGGTACCCTCGCCCACGGTTGCCTCCCGCTCCTCACCACCCATGGTCCAGCCCTCCGAGATGCCCGCGGGTTCCCCGGGCAGCGAGATCCTGCCCAGAGTGCTTCGCGCCACCACCCTGACACTGGAGCCTTTCTCCAGCCCGATCTTCACGGTGCCGGCCTCGCAGCGCACCTGAGACCGTCCCTTATTGAGGACCCCGGTAGCCGACACGGTTCCCCAAGTGACCTTGAGATCGAACGGGCTGGCGAAGCCCTCCAGCTTGGCGCTGCCGGCCTGGATCTCAGCCTTTATCGGACCCTTGACGCCATGAACCGAAAGCAGCCCGGCCGCCATCTCTACCTCCAGCGCCAGATCGGGATTCATGCGGATCTGGATGGGCCGGAGTGCCCGCTGGACCGGCTCGCCCGAGCCAAAGGTCGGCTTCCCGGGCCAGCCGGCCCAGCGGAAGGCGAACCCCGACTCTTCATCCCCGGGGCCCGTGGTCCGAACCAGCAGGGTGTCGCCCTCGCGGCTGGCCTCGTGCATGCCGCTGACCACCGCCTCGCGCACCTCGGCGTCCCCGGTGATCCGCAGTGGGTGCAATGCCCCGACCACACGAAGCCGGCGGAGCGGCACCTCGGTCACCGCAACCTGAGTTCGGTGAAGAGCTTCGATCTGAGCGGCCGCGTCCTCGGGGGAGAGCTCTCCGGAGGCTACCCTGCGAAGAATGTCTTGAACGTCTTGATCACTAGTCATGAAAGATTCATAAGGCCTGGTTATCAATTTGTCAAATTCGGATGCAATTTTCCCGGACCGAGCTCGGGCAGACGGTGCCGCCCAGCCGGCGCTACCATGCCGCGGTGAGCCTGAGCCAGGACCAAGACCCGCCGGCGGAGAGGATCCCGGAACCTCCGCTTCCTCCGCATGTGACCCGCATCGAGCAGGGCACCTGGTTGGTCTACTTGGTGGTGGCGATCCTGCTCATCGTCATCCCCTTCCTGACCCACTCCTTCGGGCTCCCAGACGTCGCCGCCTGGGTCCTGCTCCTAGGTACCCTCGCCATGACCATCGGATGGATGAAGAGCGGAGCGCTACGCGCTCCGGAGTGGCTCAAGCCCGAGGACTACGAGCGCTTCCTGACCTCGATCCAGAGAGTCCCGGAGCCTACTTCCAGCGAGCCTGCTCCACCCACACCGAGCGCGCGGCCTGGAGACCCAGGGCCGTCTGACGTCCTGCCACCAGCACCGTGACCGCTTCGGACCCGGGAGCCCGGCGCACCTCGACCTCAACACCAGGCTTCAGCCCCTCCGCGTCAAGGAGACGGAGCAGTTGGGGTGCCTCGTGCTCGGCAACCTCGGAGATTCGTGAGATCACGCCAGGCGTCTCAGGCTCCAGATCGAGGAGACTCACCAACTGTCGGGCCCGCATCCCGGCGCCGGGGATCTCATTGCCGTGGGGACAGGTTGTCGGCCTGCCCAGCGCCTCGAAGATCCGATCCAGCACCAAGTCCGAGAAGAAGTGCGACATCCGGCCAGCTTCCTGATCGGCCGTGGCCCAATCCAGCCCCAGCGCATCAGTCAGCCAGCGCTCGACCACTCGATGGCGACGGACGACGTCGGATGCCTCCCGCTCTCCCGAGGCAGTCAGCCTGAGGCTGCGGTCCGAGTTGAGCTCGACCAACCCCTGTTCGTGGAGCCGCTGCATGACGCCGGTGACGGTCGGGGCGCTGACCGCGAGCCACTCGGCGAGTCGGGAGGGCCGGACGGTCTCTCCCTCATGAGAGATGTAATAGGTCGCCTCCAGGTAGCGGGCGGCGGTCGACGAGAGTGAGGACGGTCGGTCGGCCGCTGTAGGCGGAACCATTGCCTCACTCATGCCCTCTGACTCCTGGCGGTCGGAAACGGACTCAGCTCCACAGGCCACGGCCAGTGGGCGCCAGCGCCACCGAGGCCATCAGCCACATGCTATTGGGCTTTCGGCAGAAGCCGCCTCGGCGGAGCTGACCGAGCGCGGCCGCCGTACGATGGTCCGAGTTAGCCCCAGCCGGAGAAGCCCATGAGCACCGTACACGACAACCACGAGGACATCGTCCTCGACTTCCTCGGTATGCCGCCGGAGATCGAGGCGGGCAACATCTTCCCGATCGAGTGGCACGAGGAGACCCCCCAGCTCACCGACATCTACGAGAAGGCCAAGCGGGACGCGTGGAATCCCTCCCACCTGCCCTGGAACGAGCTCGATCCCGGTGAGTGGAACGAGGAAGAGCGGCTAGGAATGATGTACTGGTTCGGGGTGCTGGCTAACTTCGACGCCTCCGGCCCGGCCGTCTTCGCCAAGGCCATGGTGCGCAGCTACGAGCTGCACGAGGAGGATCCGGTTCGCCGCTGCCTGTTCTCGGTGGTACGCGACGAGCAGAACCACGAGGAGGTCTGCGGTCGCATGATCCAGGCCATGCGAGAGGGAGGCCCCATCGGATTCCAGCCCAAGACCGAGTTGGAATATCTGGCGGTACGCAACCTGAATTGGCTTTATTACAACGGGGCCCGCTACTGGAATGGTTATAGCAAAGCTCTGTACAAGTATCCCCTGGCCATACTTTTCTCATCTTTCCTGATGGGAGAGGTGGCATCGTCCACCCTCTTCCACCACATGTTCAAGCACTCCACCCACCCCGTCTTTCAGCAGGCATTTCGCAACATCGGCAAGGATGAGGCGCGACACCAAGCCATTTGCATGCGGATGCTGGAGAACCATTTCAAGACCATCAGCGCCGAGGAGAAGCTGCTGGTGACCCGCCAGCTACGTGCGGGTTTTGTCTTCCTCTCGATGATCCTCTTCGAGCCGCCGGATCAGTTCTGGATCATCCCCCCCGATTTTGCCGACGTTCACCACAAGATGGAGGACATCGCCCGGGGCGCCGGTCTCGGCGTCGCCACCTTGGAGCAAAAGACCGAGAACTGGCGTCAGGCGATGCTGAAGATGAAGGCCATCGTCGAAAAGCACGGAATCGCCTTCCCGGCGATGCCCGAGGTAGGCATCAGCGGAGAAGAGGTGGCCAACTTCTCAGAAGAGGATTTGATTCCGGTCTTCTGATCGAGATCGACCGCTAGAACCGGCGGCGCAGCCACGACTCCACGTGGGGCGCTATCTCTTCTTCGTTGACTGCGATGCCGACAGTGTTGTGCAGAGCTCCGTCCACCAGCTCCATGCGACGCCGCACCAGCCGCACTGGCCGTGCGGTCGGGGTCGTAGCCAGCGTTTGCGGCCTGAGCTCCAGAACCCCATCCTCCAGCCGACCGGTGTGAACCTCGACGTACCCGGCGGGAATCGCTACCACCAGCTCCACCTCCAGCTCTGGCAGCAGCCGCAGATACCCCACCTCGGAGTGGCTCAGGTCGGTGGAATTGTCCACCGTGGTCCGCTGGGTGAGGCGGAGCAACGGTCGCCCGGGGATGGCCTCGATGGTCAGGGCCTCGCGGTAGCGAAACGGTGGGTCAGCGTCCCACAGGCCGCGTCCCTCGCCCTCCCAGAGGCCGAGCCAGCCTTCGAAAGCTGCGACCAGGTGAACGAAGCCTGTCGTCGGGGGCACGGGCGGACCTTAGGCTCCAGAAGAGAAGTGCGTCAACCGCGGATCACCTCTGGGCAGTCACGTTCCCAAGGCCGGTTAGGCTAGTTATGTGAATCCTGCACCTGCATCCCGGGCGGCACTGCTGCGTCTTCTCGCCGCCGGGCTCCCGCCACCTGGGGTCTTCCCGCTGCGGGACCGGCAGCCCGATCCCGGCCTCTTTGGACCGGGCTCAGCCACCTGGCAGGTGATGCGCGAACCGCTGCTGATCCTGGGGGCGGCTCGAGCACTTCTGATGCAGTCAGCCCATCCTCTGATCGCTCAGGGCGCCTTGGACCACAGCGACTTCGCGTCCGACCCGATTGGCCGGTTCCAGCGCACCGCGGGCTGGGTCACCACCGTGGTTTTCGGCACCAGCGACGAGGCCCAGGCGGCCACCCGTTCGGTGAACCAGTTGCACCGGCGGGTCAGCGGCGAGCTGCCGACAGAACACGCTGTCGCCGCCTGGGCTCCGGGCAGTGCCTACCGGGCGCAGGATCGGGACCTGCTGCTCTGGGTACACGCGTCGCTGATCGACGCGATGCTGGTCACCCATCGAACCGTGATCGGCACTTTGCGGCCAGAGGTTGGCGATCGCTACGTCCGGGAGTGGGATGTGGTCGCGCGTCTGATGGGTATCCCGGAGGGCTCAACCTGGGAGTCTGAGACCGGGATGCGCAATTGGATCAATCGACAGATACGCCAGGGAATCGCTCTGCCCGGCGAAGGCTCGCGCCGAGTGGCGCAGGTGATCCTGGGTCCAGGGATCACTGGACCAGCGCTCGCCAAGGTGACCAACTTGGTCACGGCGGGAATGCTGCCGGCGCGTCTGCGCCGGGAGTTCGGCATCGGCTGGAACCCCGCGCAGAGCCTCGGCTTCCGGAGTCTTGCCCTCGGCCTGCGCTCGGCTCGGTCCATCCTGCCCCGGGCGCTGCGAGTGTCGCCGGTCTACGACTTCGCGATGGCGCGCACCAGCGGGGAGCTAGTTCGGAGCGCCGATCGAGCCGATCAACTCCTGGCGCGGCTGCGGCTCGCCTAAGAACCCTTGGTCAGATCCCAAGCCTCAATGGCTGGGATCCCGTGCTCGTGGCTCAGGATCGAGATGGAGGCCACCCGTAGCAGCAGGTGCCGACAGAGGTCGACAGGCACGCTCAGGTAGGCCACCGCCAGGGCTCTCAGTACGTGACCATGGCCAAAGAGGGCGTAGTCGCGATCCGCCTGCGCGTTGAGCTCCGCCAACAGCCGTCGACACCTGTCCACCACCGCCTCAGGGGACTCTCCGCCCGGGCAGCCATCCCGCCAGAGGTCCCAGCCAGGTCGGGTACGCTCGATCTCCTCGCTGGTGGCGCCTTCGTACTCGCCGTAATCGAACTCGCATAGCAGCGGTGTGATCTCAGGAATGGGCCGGACCCCAGCCAGTTCCGCCGTCTCCTGAGCTCTCCGTAGTGGGCTGCTCAAGACCCTCGAGAAATCGACCCCGGCTAGCCTTGGCCCGAGCTCTTTGGCCTGTTCCTCGCCCCTGGCCGTGAGGGGGAGGTCGGTTATGCCGGTGTGGCGGTGCTCAAGGCTCCAGGCCGTCTCTCCGTGGCGGACCAGGTAGATCGCCATGGGGGGCCAGTGTACGGGCGCGGGTCGGGGATCTGACTTCAAACCCTGGGTATACTGGGCGCCCTCGGGAAGTAGCTCAGTCCGGTTAGAGTGCACGGTTCGGGACCGTGAGGTCGGCGGTTCAAATCCGCCCTTCCCGACCACTTCCCTGCAGGCGTCGGTTGAACTCTCTGGGACTCATCTAGCGGCTTCCCGTTTCGTTCCAACGCTTAGCGCGGTCCATCCGGGGATCGACTGGAGGATGGTGTACAAGCACTCCGCTGCCGCAGATCGCCGCGTCGGGAGATGCCATCATCGTGGTCCGGAACAGGCCGTCAGAACTCGGCCTGAAACTTTGGTACGAAGGTGACCGACGTTGGACGGACGCCGGCCATGCGGTCGACGAGAGCACCACATGTCCGACCTGGGTCCGTCTCAGTGAATAGGCCTCAACGGATCGTGGCCCCTGCCCTCCCTCTCGGCCCGGTGATCGACGTCTACCTTGAGACGGTTCACACCCGCATATCGAAGCAGTTCTAGGGGCACACCGAGACGCCAAGAGGTGATGGCGAGCGGCGTCGGTACGTCGCTTGATGATCCCGAATCCTCCACCCACCACCGCGGGCAGATGGGGAGGGTCCGGCATCGGAACCCCTGCAAAATCGCTGGAATTAATGCGGGTCCATCCGGGGTCAGTTGTCCACGCTCCCTGCCTACCTCCCCGCTCCGTCACTCACCGCGGCCGCCATGGCGGCGAGACCTAACGCGCGGGCGACTACGTGTCGAGCCACTATCTGTGACGCATCCAAAACCGGCACTTTTGCCTCCAGGCTCTGCACTGCGCTGATTGCGGAGAACTCAGTACACGCTAGGATGAGGGCCCCCGTGCCTTGAGCAATCACGTCGAGTGCGCCCGAAAGTAAATCCTGCCGCGCAACCGGACTTGCAGGTCCCAGGTGCTTAACCCCCTCGCTGCCGTAAATCGCACGCATCACCTTGGCTTGAGCAGGTGGCGTCGGCACCACTGCCCGCAGCCCCCGTCTCTCCAGCGGCCCCCGGTAGACATCGGCCATTAGCGTTCCCGTGCTGGCAAGGATCCCAACCTGCGTGACTCCCGTCGCCGCCACCGCGTCAGCGACCACGGAGGGCCAGTCCACCAGCGGAATCGCCACCTTGGCCCGGATGTCGTCCGCGAAGGCATGAGCGGTATTGCAGGGCATTACTAAAAAATCAGCGCCTGCTAGTTCCAACCGGCTGGCCATAGCGATCAAGGCTGGTCTAGGGTCGGGACCTTCCCGTCGGAGATAAGCGGTCCGGTCGGGTACCGCTGGATCGCAATCGACCAAGACGTGAAGATGATCCTGGTCTCGCTCGGCCGGTGTCGCCGCGATGATCCTCGCCAAAAAGTCGACTGTCGCGGCGGGTCCCATCCCTCCAATCACGCCAACGGTTCGTTTCATCGCTGCTGGGGACAAGGCGTCGCGGCTGTCCTCGGCGTCGCCCGTCTTCACAATCTCAGCTTCCTTGGATTTGCCCCGGCCAACCTGCAACCGTGTCCCAGCCCTCAGCTCCAATTCTCGCTCATAGTCGAGCATGCGCTGGAGTCGAGCTCTGACCCCAGAGCGAAACTACAACCGCGTGTCCTCGCGGACACGGACTTTCGCGTGGCGAGTGCTGTAAGGGGCTCTAGAGCCACACTTGCACCGTCGTTGGGATCGAAACCGAGGTCCACCCCGTAGATCAGCGGCGCCAAGATAGGATTGCTACTGTAGGCGGAATGCGCGGCCGCTGGGCTGAGGGGTCGGCTGGTGACTTCCCGCCTCCTAAGAGTGGGAAGCAGTCGGAGCCGAGTCGCGCGCCGGGCCTACCCACCTTCGCGATGGGGCCGCGGAAAGCGGGCCGGTCCCGCCCATGGTTCGCATCCTGGTGGTCAGTAGGCAGCAGGCGAACTCGGCGGCGCTCGGGCGGGTTCTTCCGAACTCAGCCCTGGCTCCAGAGCGCTCGCGACCTGCCCCGCGGAGCCATCAACGCGGTGGTTGCGGTGGCAGTGCTGGTGACCGGCTTGGTCGCGGTCACCAGCCTGCTAAGCGCCGGGAGCCAACCGGTGCTCCCGAGCGGGCACGTGGTGCTGGTCTCGCTGCAACCTTCCAGTCATCACGTCGCCAGCGGGGGCGGACACCTGATCTGGTACCGAACTGGCCAGCTGCTGGTCGTCGACGTGCAGGTGCAGGACCTTGAACCCGGAGCTACGGTGAGCGCTCTGCTGGTACACAGGGGCACCTGCAGCGGCCCGCTTCCCAGTGCGAGCCGACTGCTGGGGAAGGTCAACGTCAACAGCCGGGGGGTGGCCGCGTTCAACGATGAGCTCCTCGGCGTCTCCAACCTGCAGTTCTCCGACTGGTCAATTTGGATCGGCGTCAGCAGGGATCGATCCCCCTCGGCTTGCGGGGTGGTCACGCTGGCCAACGGAGCCCTGACCACGTCGTGAACCGGACAAAGGGATTGCGTGCTGCCGCCCTGGCTGCGCTGGTGGTCGCTGGCCTCTGGCTGTCCGGGTGCGGGTCTGCCCTGCCAGCCGGGCCCAATCCGACACTCCAGCATTTCGTAGGCGGATGCACCGCCAGCCGAGCCAAAAGCCACGTCAGAGTGGATGCCACTTCTGCGCTGCGGTTCGTCCCCGCCGCGGTGTGCCTGCGCCTCGACGGCACTGTAACTTGGATCAACACCGCCGCAGACCTTGACCACACCAGCACCGACGAACCGAGCTTGGCTGCCGACCCCAGCGATGCTTCGATCCCCTCCGGTGGACACGGCTGGAACCTGGCCCTGCCCTCCGGCCACTCGGCACACCTGACTTTCCGCGTGGCCGGGGTTTACCGCTACTTCTGCATCGCCCATGAGACCCTCGGAATGCTGGGGGTAGTGGTCGTAGTCAGCTAACCCAGGCGCCGGTGGCGGATCGGAGCACGGGGGATCGCGGCCGGCGTGTAGTGGAACCCTCAAGATGAGGCTGATGGACAGCGAGCTTCCTTTGGAGCCAGGGCCCGCGCCGGCGCCTTCGGATGACGTGATCCTGACCTGGGCATCCGCCGGCGCCGAGTCAGCTCCGCTGGCAGCTCGCCTGCGGCCCCGGCAGTGGCAGGAGATCTTGGGTCAGGACCAGTTGCTGGGCGCCAACGGTGCCCTGCGCGCCGCCCTAGAGGGAGGCGCACTTCCATCGGTTGTGCTGGTCGGGCCCCCAGGCACCGGCAAGACCACCATCGCCCAGCTGCTGGCTCAGTCGCAATCAGCCCACCTGATCTCACTATCGGCGGTCAGCGCTGGCGTGGCAGAGATCCGCCGGGCGGTGGTCGACGCCCGCACGAGTCAGCGCCTGGGGCAGCGAACCGTCCTCTTTCTTGACGAGATCCACCATTTCAGCCGCACCCAACAGGACGCCCTGCTCCCCTACGTGGAGAGTGGGCTTCTGACCCTGATCGGGGCCACCACCGAGAACCCTAGCTTTCAACTCACCGGCGCACTGCTCTCCCGAGTCCAGGTCCTCGAGCTGGAGCCGTTGACCGCGGAGGCGCTCTCGGAGTTGCTCGACCGTGCGCTCACCGACGAGCAGGTGGGCTTGGGTGCGCGTCACCTCCAGCTAGAAGACCAGGCCAGGCAGGTCCTGGTGGCGCGTTCTGGCGGCGACGCCCGGGTGATGCTGAACGCGCTCGAGCAGGCCGCGAGCGAAGTCGGGACCAGCGGCGTCGTGGACGAGGCGGCGGCGCTGCGTGCCCTCAGCAGTCCGGTGCTGCGCCACGACCGAGCTGGGGATCTCCACTACCAACTGCTGAGCGCCTTCATCAAATCGATGCGGGGCAGCGACCCTGACGCCTCGGTCTATTGGCTGGCGCGCCTGCTGGAGGCGGGCGAGGACCCTCTGGTCCCGGCCCGGCGCATGGTGATCCTGGCAGCCGAGGACGTCGGCCTTGCTGAACCGCGAGCTCTGGGGATGGCTGTCGCCGCCCACTCGGCGGCGCAGCTGGTGGGGATGCCGGAGTGTCGGCTGCCCTTGACCGAGGCGGCCATCTTTCTGGCTCTGGCCCCCAAGAGCAACAGCGTCATCTCCGCCTACGGTGCCGCCGCTGAGGACGTTCGCGCTCGGCTTCACCTCCCCGTCCCGCTCCATCTCCGCAACGCCGTCACAGCCCGTGATCGACAGCGCGGATTCGGCCGCGGCTACCAGTACGCCCATGACGACCCCCAAGGCCTGGTCAGTCACGGCCACCTGCCCAGCGAGCTGGCGGGCCACCGGTACTACCTGCCGTCTCCCCATGGGGAGGAGGCGGAGCTTGGGGCACGTCTCGAGGAGGCTCGCGCCCGGCGCCAGGGCTAGGTGGGGTAGCCGGTACTCGCCTAAGACTCCTCGGAGCTGGGCTCGGTCTCGGCCTGGGACTCGCCTTCAGCAGCGCCCTCAGCACCCTCCTCGCCCTCGACCGCGACAACCTCCTCTTCCTCTTGGACCCTGGGGGCAGCGATCTTGACGATGACCTCTTCCAGATCGGGAGGGGTCGCGAACTCAACCCCCTCGGGCAGCCGCACCTCGGAGATGCGCACCGCGTCATCGATCTCAGCCAGGCCCGAGACATCGATGTCGATCTCGCCGGGGATGGCATCGGGAAGGCAGCTGACCTCGATCTGGTGAATCAGATGTAGCAGTTCCCCGGCGTTGAACTTGGTCCCCGGGGCCTCGCCCACCAGCACGACCGGCACCTGAACGGTCAGCTTCTCGAGAAGGTTGACCTGGAAGAAGTCGACGTGCACCGGGATGGCGGTCCGAGGATTGATCTGCAGCTCCTTGATCAGTACCGGACGGGCGGCCCGCTCCCCCTCCACCTTCAGTTGCAGCAGGTGGCTGCGTCCGGCCCGGTGGAAGACCTTGACAAATTCCTTGCCAGAGATCTCCACGGTGATCGGGTTGACCGCATGTCCGTAGACCACGCCGGGCAGCAGTCCCTGTCGGCGCAGACCGGAGACGTGTCTGCCCACGGTCGAGCGCGGCGTCACCTCAAGCGTGAAATCCATGAGCCTCCACGGTCAGCCCGGCCCCGGTCGCCGACCTCGATTGAGATCGGCGCAAGCCGGCGGATCGTACCAAATCCGCTGGTCAGCGGGCCCCGGCGGGAACCTTCTCCAACCCGAAGCGGCGCCTCACGTATTCGATGATGTCGTGGATGCTGGTCCCCGGGGTGAAGACCTCATCCACGCCGATCCGCTTCAGTTCGACCGCGTCGTCCGGGGGCACGATGCCACCGCCGAAGACCACGATGTCCTCTCCCCCACGCTCTCGGAGCAGCCTCAGCACCTCTGGGAAGAGGGTCATATGGGCCCCGGACAGCAGGGAGATACCGATCCCGTCAACGTCCTCCTGGATGGCCGCCTCCACCACCTGGGCGGGGGTCTGATGCAGTCCCGTGTAGATCACCTCCACCCCGGCATCCCGCAGGGCGCGAGAGATCACCTTGATTCCCCGGTCGTGGCCATCCAATCCGACCTTGGCGGTCAAGATCCGCACCGGCCGTCCGCTCATGGCCCCCAGTCTAGTCCAGGCTCGGAACTCCTAAACGGTGGGCAATGCCCAGGATTCGAACTGGCTCGGCTATGGCTCCAACCGGTTGAGGTCGCGGGGGAAGAGGGCAACTTGGCGAACGTTTGACACATCGGCGAGCCGGGCCACCAGCCTCTCCAGCCCGATGGCGAAGCCGCCGTGGGGAGGCATGCCGTACTTGAAGGCCAACAGGTACCCATGGAAGGGTGTCGAATCCTGGCCTTCCAGGGCCTTGAGGTAGTCCTGATAGAGGTGCAGGCGCTGGCCGCCGGTGACGACCTCCAGTCCGCGAAAGAGGAGGTCGAAGCTGTTCGAGAACTCTGGGCGTTCGGGGTCTGGATGGGTGTAGAAAGGGCGCTTCACCATCGGGAACCCAACCACGAAGAGCAGCTCCGACCCGAACTCACGTTTCGCCCACTCGCCCAGAAAGCGTTCGTGGGCGGGGGACAGGTCGGGCTCCCCCAGCACAGGCTCCCCGGTCTCGCTTTCGATCAGTTCCTGGGCCTTCTGGAAATCGATGCTGGGAATCTCGTCCGGCACCTCCGGCAAGCGCAGGTTGAGCAGGTTGACGGCATCGGCCTCGCCGACCGAGGCGAACATCGCGGCCAGGGCATCTCTAAGGAGAGCCATGACATCGCGGTGGTCGCGGATGAATCCCATCTCCGCGTCTAGTGAGAAGTACTCGGCCAAGTGGCGCGCGGTGTCGTGCGGTTCGGCTCGAAAGACCGGCGCGGTCTCGTAAACGCGCTCAAAGACGCCCACCATCGTCTGCTTGTAGAACTGCGGACTCTGCGCCAGGAAGGCGGGGCGGCCGAAGTAATCGACGGGGAAGACGTTGGCGCCGCCCTCGGTGGCCGATGCCACCAGCTTGGGGGTCTGGATCTCCACGAATCCACGCTCGTCGAGCGCCGCACGAAAGCCCGAGACAGCGGCCGCGGCGACCCGAACGAGCGAGCGCTGGTGGGGATGGCGCCAGCTGAGCGCGGCATGGTCCAACAGAGTTGGCAATTGAATCTCCAGCTGGGGCCGACGCAGCTCGAATGGCAGCGATCCCTCCGGCCTGGCTAGCTGGGTGAATTGAGCATGGTGGAGTTCGACACCACCAGGTGCTTGGGGCACCGCCACCACTTCGCCTTCGACCCGAAGCACCGTTTCTGGGGTCCAGGCGGCCAGGTCGGCTCTTAGACCCGCATCTTCGACGACCACCTGGATGATCCCCCGACCATCGCGCACGAGCACGAAACTCACCTGGGCGAGTCGGCGCTGATGGTGGAGCCAGCCCGCAATCTCAACTCGTTGCCCGACCGAATCGGAAAGACGGTCCGACCAGACCCGCTTCAAGTGACACCTCCGGCAACACGCGCCCTCTGCATGCGGGCGGGAGGGATCCCACGGTGCCACCGCACTTCGCTCCGGCTCTAGCCGGGGCCTCTGGCCCGCTGACGGGGGCTGGTCGGCGAGGCTTAGTTGGCCGGTGCCGTTGTTCCTCGCAGCTCGGGAGGGTCTTTCACGAGGGACCGGGGCCGCCTTTGCAGCTGTCGGCGGCTCTCTTGGCCCGGGTTGCCTCGCTACTGGTCTCCGTCAACGCCGTTACCGAAGAAGATAGCCAACCAGGCGCCCCGGGACAAGCTGCCGACTTCCCCAGGCCCCAATATTCGGGACATGGAACTGCCGACCATCTCCGACGAGGAGCTCCGCCGCCGAGCCTCGGGAATCCTGCTTGGGATGGCCTGCGGGGAGCTGGCCTTTGGTGCCATGACCCTGACCACGCTCGCGCTCGATCTCGGCGAATCGGTGGTGGCGAACGGCCGGGTGAAGGCAGACGCGATCCTGGAGCGGTGGCTGCGGCTGCCGCCGGGTGCCGGGCCTCGCCCGGGGTCGATCACGGGCCAGGCGCTGCGGCTGTTCCAGGACGGGTTCCCCGCCGAGGGTCTGGCAGACGCGGTTGGCCGGCTGGTGCCAGGGCGCAGTGGAGACTGCCCTTTGGTACGGGCGCTGCCGCTGGCGATCCTGGCCCGCCGGGACGGCGCCCTGCTGAAGGGCTGGGCTGACGCGAGCGCTCTCATCACCCACGGCGATCTAACCTCCAGGGTGACAACGGTGGGCGCCTGCCTTTTGGCCCGGGACCTACTGACAAGGAGCTTGGCGGAGAGCCTCGCCCGGGTCGACCAGGCGCTGAGGGAGGAGGCGCCCTTGCGGCTGGCTCGCACCTTCCGCATGCCCGGTCGCTCCGAGCAGCCCGAGCTAGGCGACGACGCCGTGGCCATCCTCAGCCAGGCAATCGACGCGCTGGCCAGGGCCAGGGATCTGGAGGGCGTCCTGCAGGAGTTGGAGAACCAGGATCGGCCTAACGTGGGAGCCCAGGCGCTTGGCGGTGCCTTGGCTGGTGCCGCATTCGGGATTGATCCCAGCTCGCGCCGCTTGGACCAGATCGATGACCGGCTCCGGCGCCGAATTGAGGGGCTGGCCGAAGCGCTGGTCGAGTTCGAGGCACGCGACCACGCGACCAGGAGCGCGGCCAACGCTTTGGCCAACCTCTCGGGACTGGGGTGAGGAGGAGACTTTGGCCAGGACCGAACTTGTCGTGGACGGGACCAATATCGCCTGGGCCTGGGCCCGCAGTCGCCCCCATCTGCTTCGCAAGGACCACGCGGGCGCCCAGCGACTGCTGGTGCTGACTACGAGTCACTCGGCTCTTCGGGCAGTCCACCAGGAGTTGACCTTCGTCTTCGACGGCCCTGCTCCTCCAGGTGGCCCATCCAGCGAGGCAGGAGTCCGAGTCCTCTATCCCGACCTGGGCCAGAACGCCGATCAGAGAATCCTGGAACTGGTAGACCAAGCGGTCCACGCTGGAGTCAGCGTTGTGGTCGCGACCAGCGACCGCGCCCTCCGCGACCTGGTTCGGCGCCAAGGCGGCTCGACCATCGGCGGCCAGGAGCTGATCCTCAAGATCGACCCGCGCAGCGTCACCGAGCCGAGCCGCGGCGGGGCAGCTTCCCACCGCGAGGTCGATGAGAAGCCGGGGCCTTCGCCGCACGACACCGAGAACTGGGTTAGGCGGTTCTCAAGGAAGAAGCCGCCGGCCTGAACAGTCGCCGGCTAAAAGACCGGCTGCTCCCGATAGGTACCGAAGACGTCACCCAGGGCTCCGATTATCTCGCCCTCGGTGCAGAGGACACGTACCGCGGCGATGATCCTGGGCATCAGGTTTTCGCTGCCGCGAGCAGCCTCCCGGAGTTCCGCCAGTCGGTTCCCCACCGCTTGGGCGTCGCGGCTCTCGCGAACCTTCCGCAGCCGCGCGATCTGATCACTCTCGATGGCCCCGTCGATGTGCAGCAACGGCGGCGCCTCACCGTCGTCAGAGGTGAAGGCGTTCACCCCGACCACGATCCGCTCCTTGGCATCAAGCTGCTGCTGATAGCGGAAGGCAGCATCGGCGATCTCTCGCTGGAAGAAACCGGATTCGATGCAGCTCAGCACCCCACCTCGGGCGTCGATCTCCGCGAAGTAGGCCTCGGCGGCGGCCTCCATCCGATTGGTGAGGTTCTCGATGAAGTAGCTGCCTCCCAAGGGGTCGATGGTGGTCGCCACCCCGGTCTCGTAGGCGATGATCTGCTGGGTACGCAGGGCGATCTGGGCCGCCTTGGCGGTGGGCAGTGCCAGGACCTCGTCCATGGCATTGGTGTGCAGTGACTGGGTGCCTCCGAGCACCGCGGCCAGCGCCTCCAGAGCGGTGCGGGCGACGTTGTTCTCGACCTGTTGAGCGGTGAGTGAGCAACCCGCAGTCTGGGTGTGGAATCGCAGCAGCCAGGAGCGCTCGTCCCGGGCGTGATAGGTGTCGCGCATCCGACGGGCCCAGATCCGACGGGCAGCCCGGTACTTCGCCACCTCCTCGAAGAAGTCGATGTGACTGTTGAAGAAAAAGCTCAGCTGGGGTGCGAAATCGTCGACCCGCAATCCCGCCCGAATCCCAGCCTCCACATACGCGAAGCCATCGGCGAGGGTGAAGGCGAGCTCCTGAACCGCGGTCGACCCGGCTTCCCGGATGTGGTAGCCGGAGATGGAGACGGGGTGCCACTTCGGCACATTTCGAGAGCAGAAGGAGATGACATCGGTAACCAAGCGGAGGCTCTGCTCCGGCGGGAAGATGTACTCCTTCTGAGCGATGTACTCCTTGAGGATGTCGTTCTGGAGCGTGCCTCCCAACTTCTCGATCGGGACCCCCCGACGTTCCGCCACCGCCACGTACATCGCCAACAGCACTGCCGCTGGTGAGTTGATGGTCATCGAGGTCGTCACCTGTCCCAGATCGATCCCTGAGAAGAGCTGCTCCATGTCCTCCAGGGAGTCGATCGCGACACCACAGCGGCCCACCTCACCCTCTCCCAAGGGATCGTCGGAATCACGACCCATCAAGGTGGGCATGTCGAAGGCTACCGAGAGTCCGGTCTGCCCCTCGGCCAGTAAAAAGCGGTAGCGCTCATTGGTCTCGGCAGCACTACCGAAGCCCGCGAACTGGCGCATGGTGAAGAGCTTGTCCCGGTACATCGAGGGATAGACGCCCCTCGTGTAGGGGAACTCTCCTGGATAGCCGATGGTGCTGGCATAGTCTTGGCTGGAGATCGATCCAGGTGTGTAGAGCGGATCGATGGGCAGTCCGGAAAGGGTCTCGGCAGGTGGCCTGAAGCCCCCCTTCGAGGCCCGAAGGCTCGAAGCGCGGTAGCGCTCGGCCCACCGCTCTAGCGCGGCCTCGTCGTCGACCATGGCCGCCGACTGCTGCTCCAGCATCATTCGTTCCTCCGCGTCTCCGCCGCTGGGTCGGGCTCGCCACTCACCATCTTGCTCTCCCCAGCCACAAGGCGTGCCAGGATCGCCTCAGCTGTGCTTTCCGGACTGGCGGAGCTGAGATCCGGCGGCAAAGATGTGCCCGCCGAATCGGAGAACACCCGGCGAGCGAATTCGGTGGCGAGAGCGCCCACCAGCTCCACCACCTCGTCGCGGAGCCTGCGCTCAGCTCGGAGCCGCATAGTCCCGCTGGCTACTAGGTGAGCGCGGTGGAGCTCAAGGGCCGTAGCGAGGTCGGCGACGCCATCAGCCCCCTGGGAAGCCACAGTCGGGATCACCGGCACCCGCCAGACGCCCTCGTCGCGGTGAGCGCGGACCAGGTCCCGCAGCTCGCGGACCACTCTGTCGACACCCTCCAGGTCCGCCTTATTGACCGCGAACAAGTCAGCGATCTCGGTGATCCCGGCCTTGATCACCTGGACTCCGTCGCCGGCCGCAGGGGTGGTCACCACCACCACCGAATCGGCGATCTCGCAGATCTCGAGCTCCGACTGCCCGACCCCCACCGTCTCCACTACCACCATCTCCCAGCCCAGAGCGGTAAGCAGCCGGACCGTGGCCCGGGTAGCCAGGGAGACTCCTCCCAGGTGACCGCGAGCGCCCATGCTCCGGATGAAGACGCCTCGGTCCAGGGCATGCCGCTGCATGCGGACGCGGTCGCCGAGGATGGCGCCGCCGGTGAAGGGACTGTTGGGATCCACGGCCAGGATCGCCACCCGTCGACCCTGGCCACGCCAGAGCTCGGTCAGCCCGTCCACCAAGGTGCTCTTGCCACTTCCCGGCGGTCCAGTCAAGCCGACGATCTGGGACCGAGAGGTGCCCGATGCCTCGTTTCGGGCCGTGAGCTCCTGGATCAGATCGGCGGCCTCAGGCTGGCGCATCTCGATCGACGAGATCGCTTGGGCCAAGGCCCTCGTATCGCCCTCAAGTAGTCGGTCAGCCTCCACGCCGAGCCATGGTAGGGGGAGGCTCGCGCAGACCTCGGCCTACTTGCGGGGCACTGGCGTGAAGAGCCCTCGCTCTTCGGTGTGCCCATTGATCCGCAGAAACCGCGCCATGCCGTCGAGCTGAGCCTCGACCAGCTGACGTCCTTTCTCGGTGAGACGGTAGGGGCGGCGACGCCCGTCTGCGGGGAGACTCTCCACCAGCCCGTAGGACTCAAGCCGCGAGAGGGCCCCGTAGAGAGTGCCGGGGCCTAACGTGACTCCCGCTTGCTTGCGCACCTCCTGGACCACCGAGTAACCATGCCGGGGCCGGTCGACCAGCGTGGTCAGTACCAGCAGGCCGGGATCGCGCCAAGTCGGCTGGCCGGGCTGCTTCACGGCGAACCTCAAATATCCGAAGGCAAATTAGATCGGACCAGAACGTGAGCAGCCTTGCGAGGTCCGACCGCACAGCCGCTGCCGATCAATCTACCGTGCCGACCCTCCTCGCCGCACTCCCGACCTGGCCTGCCGTCGGCCCTGCCAGCTGAGCGGCAGTCGCGCGGACCCCGACGCTGCTGCCGCCGAACCCAACCCGGGGACGCACCCAGCATCGCGGTAGTAGGCTCACCACGCAATGCGTATCGCGGTTCAGCGCGCGCCGACCACCCACGCGCCGTCACCTTGTTGGGTGACCTGCCTGCGCGCCACCGGATCCGGCTTTGGCTAATCCTTCAGCCGACGCGCCGCCCCGGATCGTCGATTACGACAGTGGCTTCGACTACTGCGACTTCTGGGGCAACCGGGATTACGAGAGCTGGGTGGAAGCGCGCGCACTGCGTCGGCTACTCCCTCGACTCGGCCACGTGGACTGGTTCGCCGACTTCGGTGGCGGCTTCGGTCGGAATGCCACCCACTATCAGAGCATCGCCAAGCACGTGATTCTGGTCGACTACTCAGTCACCCAGCTCACCCGCGCAGCGGACCGGCTGGGACCGGAGCTCCGAGCTGGGCGCGTGCACCTGATCAGGGCTGACCTAGGAGAGTTGCCACTTGTCGATTCAGCCGTAGATGCCGCCATGGTGATTCGAGTCCTGCACCACATGACCAACGCGCAGAGGTGCCTGACGGAGATGTGCCGAACGGTCGGCGATCGTTGGCTGGTCGATGTGCCGATAAAGCACCACGCGCTGGCATGGCTTCGCAGCGCTCGTACTGGCCACGTGCGCCAACTGCTGACTCCGGAGCCCAACGTCACGGGCTCCTCTGAGTATCCCTTCTACACTTTCCAGCTTGCCGCCATCCGACAGTGCTTGCGCAGCGCGGGCTTTCGCAGCCATGCCGCCGCCAGCGTCAATAACTTCCGACGGTGGGACCGGGTGCTACCTCAAGCGGTCGTGAGCAGCCTGCGCCCTGCCATATACACGCTGGATCTGGTCGCCCAACGGCTCGGGCGCGGTTGGTGGGGACCTAGTCAGTTCCTCCTCGCCAGTCGTAGCCGGCCCCAATCGCCACAACTCGCACCCATCGTCGGGGACCTGCCGGACCACCTGGCCGGACTCGCCCGACGCACCCGATGCCCTGGTTGCCACGCATCCCTGACATGGTCAGTTGCTGAGGCAAGCTGCGAGTGCTGCGGGAGACGCTATTCCCAGTGTGGCGGATTCTGGGACTTTACGCTCGACCAAGCCGCGGAGCAAAAACACGAGGGCAATCAGAGTAACTAGGGAGGGGCAATGGCTAAGCAGGTAGTGGCGGCGACCGATGTCAGGGTTACCGGCACAATGTCGGCTGCTGCCGTGTCGGGCACCGTTGTAGCCTGGGTAGTCGATACCGACAGTACCGAATCACCCACCTATGGAATCGTCGTCTGTGACACTGGCGAGGTTCTGCCCAGCTACCGGTTAACCAACACCGCCTACCACTACGTTGGTAGGCGCTACCCGGAGCAGGGTCAGGGCGAATAACAGGACCCACCCAGCTCTGCTCTGACAAGCCTAGCCTGCACGGCCGCCTGCCAACTCGCCTCGAACGCTGAGGCTCACTGCAGTTGTCGCGCCGGTGGCTCATCGAAGCGGCCCTGAGGTGGTCCCGCCGGTGGAGGAGGCATCGAAACCGGGAACGGGTGTCACCTTCTTGATACGTTGTGAAGACCACCGACTACCCCAGGCGAGACCCGGTGTAGCCTGACTGATGAGCCACGACTAATGATCTGGGATGGGCGGCTAGCGGACTGAAGGAAGAACAGCATGCAACCCGACGTGAATCTGATGCCGGGAGGGCACATAGGCAAGCCAGCGCTAAGGAAGAACAGCATGCAACCCGACGTGAATCCGATGCCGGGAGGGCACATAGGCAAGCCAGCGCTATGGATACGCGGGCGCCAGCGACCCGACTTGGAGTCAACCGTCGGAGTTGAGGCGTCCGATCTTCTGTTCAGATCACGTCGTTATTACTACGTCGGCCTGCTATTGATGCTCGTCGACTTGGTTGCTTGTTGCGTTGCTCTTGGGGTCGGTCATCCTCTGCCCCCTGTGGTTATCGGCGTGTTTGCCGTGTGGATGGTGGGTGGAACAGTCACCGTCCGCGGGTACGTCATCGCCAAACGCGGATCGCGATCAGCAAGCGCTTTTATCAGCCAGCGACTGGGATACCCGGTGAGGATCGGCGACGTTGGACCGCCCACCAACTGGCACCGCCAGATCAATCGGGCGATGTCCGCACACGAGGAACAGACCGTCAAAGGCTAGCGGACGTAGATTTAGCTGCTTGCTCGGACCCTGTCACCACTCGGCTCTGCAGACCTGAGCCACCGCAGTGAGTCGTTTGGGACGCCGGTCAGGGAGCGCTAAGACCGCCTTTCAAGATCGCCTTTGAGATGACCACCCTCTGGATCTGGTTGGTCCCCTCGTAGATCTGGGTGATCTTCGCGTCGCGCATCATCCGTTCCACCGGGAACTCATTGATGTAGCCATACCCGCCCAGCACCTGGACCGCGTCGGTGGTCACTTTCATGGCAGCGTCTGAGGCGGCCAGCTTGGCCATGGCCGCCAGCACGGTCATTTGAGGGTCGAGCTCGTCAACCGCGCGGCAGGCCAGGTGCGTGAGCGCTCGGGCCGCTTCGACCTGGGTGGCCATGTCCGCCAGCATGAACTGGATGCCCTGAAATTCAGCGATGGCCCGGCCGAATTGGTGCCGCTGCTGAGCGTATTCCGCAGCCTTCTCCAGAGCTCCGGCGGCGATTCCCAGGGCCTGGGCTGCAATCTGGGGCCGGGAACGGTCGAGCACACCCATGGCTATCCGGAAGCCGTCTCCTTCAGCACCCAGGCGGCGGCTGGCCGGGACCCGGCAACTACTGAAGACGAGCTCGGCGGTGTCGCTGCCGCGGATCCCCAACTTGCCGTGGATCCGGTTCCGCTGCAGCCCCTGGCTGTTGCCGTCAACCAGGAATGCCGAGATGCCTCGACTCCCCTGCCCCGGAGCGGTGACTGCGAAGACCACGATCAGGTCGGCCACGCTGCCGTTGGTTATCCAGGTCTTGGTGCCGTCCAGAACGTAGTCGTCGCCATCGCGCCTCGCCCTGGTGGTCATGGAGGCCGGGTCACTGCCAGCGTCAGGCTCGCTGAGAGCGTAGGCGGCAAGTTTGCTACCGCTAGCAAGCTCGGGCAGGAACTCTCGCTTCTGCTCATCGGTGCCGCCCAAGAGGATGGGGTACCCACCCAGCCCCTGGACCGCAAGCAGCAATGCGGACGTGGCGCAGACCTTGGCGATCTCTTCGACTGCGATGGCCAGCGTCAGCGCCGAGCCCGAGAGACCGCCGTACTCCGGGGTGAAGGGGATCGCAAAGATGTCCTGCTCGCGAAACATCGCCACGACGTCGCTGGGGAACTCAGCGGATTGGTCGATCGCGGCCGCCCGAGGCGCGATCTTGGCCCGGGCCAGCTCGCGGACCGAGGCCTGGATGGCTTGCCGGTCTTCTACAACCTCGATTGCCATCGAGCATCCTCCGCATGCGGACTCAGTGTCTGGTCACCCCGCGGCCGTCCGACCGATTGTAGGCCGGAGCCCCGAACTTCCCGCCGCCCATGGCAAGCGGTGCCCCAGGCTGCGCCCGGTCAGGCTACCTCGACCAGAGTCGCCTCGCCCTGGGCGGTCCCGGAACAGATGGTGGCCGCGCCCAGTCCTCCGCCCCTGCGCCGCAGCTCCATGACACAGGCAGCCAGGATCCTGGCTCCCGAGGCACCTACTGGATGGCCCACCGCGATGGCGCCACCATTGGGATTCACCTGGTCCGGGTCCAGCTCCAGCATCCGGGAGCTGGTGATCACCACCGAGGCGAAGGCCTCGTTGATCTCGACCACTTTCAGGTCAGGGGCACTCAGACCGCCGCCGGTCTTGCCCAGGGCCTGGGCCAGCGCCGTGGCCGGCACAGTCGCGAGATACGGATGATCGGCAGCGGACTCACCGTAGCCCAACCACTGCGCCCAGGGCTCCAGCCCCAAAGATCTGGCGCGTGCCCGACTCATCATCACGATCGCCGCTGCTCCGTCGTTGATGCCCGGAGCGTTTCCGGCCGTAACGCTGCCTTCCGGCCCACCGAACACCGGCCGCAGGGCCGCCAGCTTCTCGATGCTGGTGTCGGGTCGAGGCTGCTCGTCGCGCTCGACCAGGACTGGTCCCGACTTGCCGGCCACCTGGAGCGGCGCCAGCTCCTCCGCGATCCGTCCTGCCTGGCGGGCTGCTTCGTAGCGCTGCTGCGAGAGCAGCGCGTACTCATCCTGCTCGGCTCTGCCCACCCCTAGCTCAGCAGCGACGTTGTTGCCGTGTTCGCCCATGGGAACGTCATCGATAGGACAGGTCAGCCCGTCCCAGAGCATCGAGTCGTAGATCGTCATGTGACCCATCACCACTCCACGGCGCACCCCCGGTAGAAGCATGGGGGCCTGGGACATGGACTCCATTCCGCCCGCGACCACCACCTCGGCCTCGCCGGCCTTGATCAGCAGGGCTCCGAGGTTGATTGCCTTGAGTGACGAGGCGCAGACCTTGTTGACAGTCAGGGACGACACTCGGGCGGGGATACCCGCCTTGAGGGCCGCCTGCCGGGCTGGAATCTGCCCCTGACCGGCGGTGATGACGGTGCCCATGATGCACTGGTCAACCTGGTCCGGCGGCACCCCGGCACGCTCCAGCGCAGCCCTGATGGCGTGGGCGCCGAGGTCAACCGCCGAGATGGAGCTGAGGGCCCCACCCAACTTCCCAAACGGGGTACGGGCCGCCGCCACGATCACCGGGTCACGATCACCCATGTGCCAATCCTACCCTCGGTGCCGCAAACCACCCGGCTCAGGCACGGTCCTCGTCCATCAGCCGCGAGACCGAGCCCCCCAGACCCAGAAGGTGGGACGCGATCATCAGCCGCTGGATCTCTGAGGTTCCTTCACCGATTTCATTGATCTTGACGTCGCGGTAGTAGCGGGCCACCGGCAGGTCCTCCATGAACCCCGCCCCGCCGTGGATCTGCACCGCCTGGTTGGCGCACCAGGTGGCGGTCTCCGAGGCGTGAACCTTGGCCATGGCGGCGAATTTCCCGGGGGGTTGGCCGAGATCGATCAGGCTCCCGGCCCGCCAGACCATCAGCCGACTGAGCTCGATCTGGGTGTCCATGTCAGCCAGCTTCATCTGGGTCGCCTGGAACTGACTGATAGCCCTGCCAAACTGCCGACGCTGCTGAGAATAGCTGAGCGAGGCATCGAGACAAGCCTGGGCAACGCCGACGGCCAAAGCGGCGATAGCCACCCGGCCGGCCTCCAGGGTCCTGAAGAACTGGCCCAGACCGCCACCCTGCTTGCCCAGCACGTTGGCGCGGGGTACCCGGCACTGGGCGAAGTTCAGCTCGCGGGTGTCGCTGGCGTGCCAGCCCAGCTTGCGATAGGGCGGCCCCAACTCAAAGCCCGGCGTTCCTCGCTCCACCAAGAAGGCAGTGACCTGCCTGCGCCCACCATCGTCTCCGGTGAGGGCGGTGATCGTGACCCCGGCGCTTATGTCGGTCCCGGCATTGGTGATGAAGCACTTGGTGCCGTCGATCAGCCATTGCTCACCGTCATTCTCGGCCCTGGTCTTGGTTCCTCCGGCATCTGACCCCGCCTCGGGCTCGGTGAGTCCAAAGGCCCAGAGCTTGCGACCGGCGCAGAGATCGGGGAGATAGTGCTGCTTCTGCTCCTCTGTGCCGTAGTGGAATATCGGCGCTATCCCCAGCGAGACCGCCGCCTCCAGGGTGATGGCCAGTGCAGCATCGGCCCGGGCTATCTCCTCCAGCGCCACCAGGTAACTGACGAAGTCGGCTCCGGCTCCCCCCACCGACTCCGGGTAGGGAAGCCCAAAGAGCCCCAGCTCCGCCATCTGTGCCACCACGGGATAGGGAAAGGCCTCACGGCGGTCCCAGTCGGCCGCCTGGGGGGCAACCACCTGGCCGGCGAACTCGCGGGTGGCGTCGCGGATCGCAGTCTGCTCCGGACTCAGCTCGAAGCTCAGTCCCATCTGGGCTAGGACCTGGCTGCCGCGCCCAGCCGCTCGCGCACCAGCTCCACGATCTGCTCGATGGTGTCGGCGACCTGGACGCCGGCCTCCTCCAGGGCAGCCACCTTGGAAGCGGGGCTGCCGGTGGTCCCGCTGATGATCGCGCCGGCGTGGCCCATCCGCTTGCCGGACGGGGCGCTGCGGCCGCTGATGAATCCCACCACCGGCTTGGAATAGCCCCGCCCGATCAGCTCGGCCGCCCTTTCCTCGTCGGAGCCTCCGATCTCGCCGGCCAGCACCACCAGCTCGGTCTCGGCGTCGTCGCCGAAGAGCTGGACCACGTCCGCGAAGCTGACGCCGAGGACGGGGTCACCACCAATCCCGACCGACGTGGACTGCCCGTAGCCGGCACCAGCGAGGGCCTGGATGATCTCGTAGGTCAAAGTGCCGGATCTGGACACCACCCCCACCCGTCCCGGAGTCGCGATGTGGTTGGGGATGATCCCCACTTTGGCCCGCTCCCCGGGAGACATCAGACCCGGGCAGTTGGGGCCGACCAGCCGGGTGCCGCGAGCGTCAATGAAGGCCCGGGCCCTGACCATGTCGTTGACCGGGATCAGCTCGGTGATGCAGACCACCAGGGAGATTCCTGCAGCCGACGACTCCATGATGGCGTCCGCCGCGAAAGCGGGCGGCACGAAAACTGCTGCGGTGTTGGCTCCGGTCGTCTCCACCGCCTGTGCCACCGTGTCGAAGACGGGCAGACCCAAGTGGGTGCTTCCCCCCTTTCCGGGTGACACCCCTGCTACCACCTGGGTGCCGAAATCCAGCATCTGCTGGCTGTGAAACGAGCCCTCGCCACCGGTCATTCCCTGGACCACTACGGTGGAGTTGCGATCGAGCAGGATGCTCAAATCAGCCAGCCTTCCCGGCCGCGACCAGCTCGACGATCTTGCTGGCCGCATCCGCAGCCGACACCGCCGGAGTGATCCCAGCTGCCTCGAGTAGCTGTCGCCCTTCCTCCTCCCTGGTTCCGGTCATTCGCACAACTAGAGGCAGGGTCATGTGAAGCTCATCGCGGGCACTGATCAGACCACGGGCCACCTCGTCCCCGCGGGTGATGCCCCCGAAGATGTTGACGAACACCCCCTTGACCGCCGGGTCCAGCAGCAGCATCTCGAGCGCCTGCTTGACGACCTCGGCCCGGGCCCCGCCGCCGATGTCCAGGAAGTTGGCGGCCGAGCCTCCATGCTGTTTGACCAGGTCGAGCGTGTTCATGACCAGGCCGGCACCGTTGCCGATGATGCCCACGCTCCCGCCCAGGTGGACGTAGGTGAGTCCACGGCGCCTGGCCTCGACCTCGAGCGGATCATCGCCGCTGGTGGCCGCCGAGCTGTCGGCCCCGAGCTGGCGGACCAGGTCGTGGTGGCGGAACTCAGCGTTCTGGTCGATCTCGATCTTGGCGTCGCCGGCGATCACCTGTCCCGATGTGGTCACCACCAAGGGGTTGATCTCGCAGAGGCTGGCATCCAGCTGTTGCGACAGCCCGAACAGGCGCTGGACGACCGGCACCAGCGTGGCCAGGTAGCCACCCTTGGGGAGGCTGCCGTCACCGCCGACGGCGGCGAGCGCCCGAAGAGCGAGCTGGCGGATCTCGAACGGATGCGGACCGGCGAAGGGGTCGGGCCAGAGCTTGGCGATCTTCTCGGGCGAATGCTCGGCCACCTCCTCGATCTCCATCCCCCCGGCGAAGGAGAGGATCACCACCTGAGACCTCCTGTCCCGATCGACTGTGACCCCCAGGTAGATCTCCTTGGCGATCTGCAGCGCCTCCTCGACCAGCACCGAGGGAACGCTGTAGCCATGGATCTCCATTCCCAGTATCGCGGCGGCGGCATCGTGGGCCTCAGCCGGGGTCTGGGCCAGCTTCACCCCCCCCGCCTTGCCCCTCCCGCCGATCGGGACCTGGGCCTTGATCACGACTCGGCCCAGTTCCTCGGCCGCCCGCTGGGCATCTTGCGGGGAGCGGGCGACCCGGCCGGTCGGGCATTCGATCCCGGCGCCGCGCAGCTGCTCCTTGGCCCGGTACTCCAGTAGCTTCACCGACGCCTCCCGTCAGCCGGTGCGCCCGGCCACCACCGCTTCGTCCTCAGTGTAGAGACAGCCTGGTGGGGCTCAGAGGGGGATGTTGCCGTGGCGACGCTCAGGCCCCGACACCCGTTTGCTGCTGGCCATCCTCAGGGCGGAGATCAGCGCAGTCCGGGTGTGACGCGGCTCGATGACGTCGTCGATGTAGCCGCGCTCCGCCGCTTGATAGGGGGTGGCGAACTGCTCACGGTAGGAGGCGATCAGCTCGGCCTGGTCCACTTTCGCCGCTCCAGGCCGCGACCGCCCCAGGAATTGAGCCGCGCCCTCAGCACCCATGACCGCAATTTCGGCCGAGGGCCAAGCGACGTTGTAGTCGGCCCCGATGTGCTTGCTACACATGACGTCGTAGGCACCGCCATAGGCCTTGCGGGTAATCACGGTCAGCTTGGGCACAGTGGCCTCCGCGAATGCGTAGAGCAGCTTGGCGCCATGGCGGATGATCCCCCCGTATTCCTGGTCGGTACCTGGAAGGAACCCAGGGACATCGACGAAGGTCACCAGGGGGATGTTGAAAGCATCACAAAACCGAACAAACCTTGCGCCTTTCACCGACGCGCCGATATCCAGGGCGCCAGCCAGGTGGCGGGGTTGGTTGGCCACCACGCCAACGCTGTAGCCGTCCAGTCGCGCCAGGCCGATGACGAGATTGGGAGCGTACAGCTCCTGGACTTCCAGGAAGTGGGCGTCGTCGACCACCCGATGGATGACATCGCGCATGTCGTAAGGGTGGTTCTGCAGCTCCGGGATGATCTCCTGCAGCGCCACGTCGGCACGCTCAGTCGGGTCAGTGGACGGTGTCCGAGGCGGAGCCTCCCGGCTGTTCTGCGGCAAAAACGACAGCAATTCTCGGACCTGCGCGAAGGTCTGGTCCTCGCTGTCTGCCACGAAGTGGGCAACCCCGCTGCGCTGGGAGTGGACATCGGCACCGCCCAGCTGCTCAAGATCTACCCGCTCGCCGGTCGTGACCCGCACGACGTCGGGGCCGGTTATGAACATGTACCCGACCTTGCGCACCATGAAGGTGAAGTCGGTGATCGCAGGTGAGTAGACCGCGCCCCCGGTGCAGGGGCCGGCGATGATTGACAGTTGCGGAATTACGCCGCTGCTGCGCACGTTGCGATAGAAGATGTCGGCATAGCCACCCAGTGAGACGACTCCTTCTTGGATCCGGGCGCCGGCGCTGTCGTTGATTCCAATGAACGGCGAGCCGGTGCGCTCCGCCAGCTCCATCACCTTGCAAACCTTCTCGGCGAACGCCTCCCCCAGTGATCCCCCCATGAAGGAGGCGTCGTGGGAGAAGATGAACACCTGTCGACCTCCAATCAGGCCATAGCCGGTGACCACGCCATCACCCAAAGCAACGCGCTCAGCCATGTCGAACTGGGTGGCGCGGTGGACGACAAAGGCGTCCAGCTCCACAAAACTGCCGGGATCGAGCAGGCGCCGGATCCGTTCCCGGGCCGTAAGTTTGCCCTTGCCGCGCTGAATCCGTTCCGGCTCACCACCGCGGTAGGCGGCATCATGTCGGCGCTTGCGGAGCTGATTGATCAAGCGCTCGTTGGCGCTGGGCGCGTTCCGCGGCGACCGCTCGGTCTTGGGTGGAGTCGGTGACCGCTGTTCGGTCGGCTCCGGCGCCATCCGCGACTTGGACTTGGACACCCCGTCATCTTCGCTGATCCATCGCCGCATCGACGGTGGCTCGAACCTCGAGTATCCGAGGTGCGGACCCCATGAGCTCGCCCCTCGACCCGGGTTCCCAGCAGCAAGGGGAGGCGCCCTCTCTGAGTCATCCTCCGCGGGGCGGATGGCACTGGCGGGTTTGGACAGCGGAGGGGCTCGGAACCGGGATTCTGGTGCTGGGCGGGCTCAGCGCAGTCTGCCTGGACTTCGGTGCTGGCTCACCCATGTTCCACTTGGTCCCATCAGCCTCGCTCCGCCTCTTGATCACCGGACTGTTGTTCGCGGGCACCGGGAGCCTGGTGGCGATCTCGCCGCTGGGGCGTCTCAGCGGCGCCCACCTCAATCCCTCGGTGACACTGGCCTTCTGGTCAAGTGGGCACGTCTCCCGATCCGACCTCTTTGGCTACCTGGGGTCGCAGCTGCTGGGTGCGATCCTCGGAGCCGCCGTCCTGAGGTTGAGCTGGGGCAAGGTGGCGGGATCGGTTCAGGACGGTCGGACCAGCCCCCACCCCGGCGTCAATGTCGCGGCGGCAGTCGGGATCGAGGCTCTCATGACCGCGATCTTGATCCTGGCCATCTTTGCCTTCACCTCCTCGGCGAAGACCGCGCGCTGGACACCGCTGGGGCTCTGGGTGGTGATCGCCTTGCTGGTCTGGCGAGGGGCGCCTTACACCGGCTGCAGCCTGAATCCGGCCCGCAGCCTTGGACCTGCCGTGATCTCGGGGGATTTCGGCTCTTTGTGGATTTACCTAGTCGGTCCGCCACTGGGGGCGCTGCTCGCCGCTCAGCTCTTTCTCAAGGCACCCCTGGGTCTCCGGCCGGTGACCGCCAAGCTCTACCACGACGCCAAATACCCCAGTGTCCTTGGGACTTCTCTGGAGGTTCGCCGCCGCCATCTGCCCCCGCGCCCAGCCCCCCTGCCGGCCTCCGAGGATCAGGCTGATGCGTGAGGCTGGAAGGTTCCGAACACGCGCCGCAATCGGCTGCAGATCTCGCCCAGGGTGGCGCCAGCCAAGATCGCCTCGCGCATCACCGGAAGCAGGTTGAGGTCGCCTGCGGCCGCGTCCTCGACCAGACCCAGCGCCTTGTCCACCGCCGTCAGGGAGCGTTGGCTACGGTGACGGGCCAGCCGGTCTCGCTGGCTCCGCTCCAGCTCCGGGTCGCCCTTGAGGATGGGGACTTCCACGGGGAGCTGGTCCTGGAAGCGATTCACCCCGACCACCACCCGCTCGCCGTTTTCGACCAGCTGCTGGTGGCGGTAGGCGGCGTCCTGAATCTGATCCTGGAAATATCCTTGCTCGATCGCGGCCACCGCCCCGCCGCGCCGGTCCACCTCCGAGATGATCTCGCTGGCCGCCTCGACCAGCTGGCCCGTCAGCTCCTCCAGGAAGTGAGAGCCTCCCAGAGGATCAGCCACCCGGGCGACGCCCGATTCGAACGCCAGTAGCTGCTGCGTGCGCAGTGCCAGCGTGGCCGCCTGCTCGGATGGAAGCGCCAGGGCCTCGTCGAAGGAGTTGGTGTGCAGGGACTGGGCTCCCCCCAGCACCGCCGCCAGGGCCTGGAGCGAGACTCTCACCACATTGTTGAGCGGCTGCTGAGCGGTCAGGGTGGCCCCGGCGGTCTGGGCGTGGAACCGCAGCTGGCAGCTGCGCTCGCTCCTGGCCCCGAAGCGCTGGCGCATGATGCCCGACCAAAGGGTTCGGGCGGCCCGGAACTTGCCGACCTCCTCGAAGAAGTCGTTGCCTACGTTGAAGAAGAAGCTGAGGCGGGGCGCGAACTCCTCCAACTCCAGGCCTGCCCCGAGCGCAGCCTCGACGTAGGCGATGCCGTCGCTGAGGGCGAAGGCCAGCTCTTGGGGAGCGGTGGCCCCAGCTTCGCGGATGTGGTAGCCGGAGATCGAGATGGGGTGCCAGCGAGGCAGCCGCTGATGGCAGTAGGTGAAGGTGTCCGTGATCAGCCGCATGCTGGGCCGGGGCGGGAATATGTAGGTGCCCCGGGCAACGTACTCCTTGAGGATGTCGTTCTGGATGGTGCCGCCTAGGAGCTGCGGGGCGATTCCCTCCGACTCGGCCGCCAGCTCGTACATCAGCAGCAGCAAGCTGGCCGGGGCGTTGATCGTCATGGAAGTGGTGAGCTGGTCTAGGGGCAGACCCTTGCAGAGGATCTGCATGTCCTCCAGCGTGTCGATCGCCACGCCCACCTTTCCCACCTCGCCGTCCGCCTCGGCAGCGTCCGAGTCGTAGCCCATCTGAGTGGGCAGGTCAAAGGCCACCGACAGGCCGGTCTGGCCACGCTCCAGCAGATAGTGGAAACGCTCATTGGTGGCGGCAGCGGAGCCGAATCCTGCGTACTGCCGCATGGTCCAGAGCCTTTGCCGGTACCCTTCCGCACTCAGCCCCCGGGTGTAGGGGGGGGCCCCCGGAGGAGACGGCTCGGGAGCGCCCGAGCCGTACCAGGGCTTGAGGGGCAGGAGTGACTCGGTCTCGTCCGGCCTCGGGATGGCGGAGTCCGAGGTCACCTCTTCGACACCGTGACTTGGCAGAGCTCGGTCAGCACCCCGCCCACCGACTTGGGGTGGATGAACGCAACCAGCCTGCCCCGTGCGCCTACTCGAGGTTGCTGGTCGATCAGCTCGGCGCCTCGCTCGCGCCAGCGAGCCAGCTCCGCCTCGATGTCTTGGACTAGGTACGCCAGATGGTGTAACCCCTCTCCCCGCTTCTCCAGGAACCGCGCGATCGAGGAATCGGATCGAGTGCTCCCCAAAAGCTCCAGGCTAGAGGGGCCGAGATCGAAGAAGATCGCCCTGACACCGTCGCGACCCACCTCTTCGCGGTGGGCCGGTGCTGCCCCGAGGAAGCGCTGGTAGAAGCGCGCGGTCGCCTCGAGATCGGCGACGGCAAGGCCGACGTGATCGATCGCGGCTGGGCCGGAATCCGCCGCCACTGGCCGATTATCCCAAGCCGATCAGGCGCTGCCCGGGAGGTAGTCGAGCCCCATCGACTCCGCCACCAGGACAGCGATATCGCGACTCTCCATCGTCACCTCCTGGGAGCTGATTCCCTCGGTGAACATGGTGGCGCAGAAGGGGCAGGCGAGCGCGGCGGTCCCGGCCCCGGTCTCCTCCGCCTGCTTGACCCTGACCCGGTTTATGCGAGTTCCCCGGTTCTCCTCCATGAAGACCCGACCGCCCCCGGCCCCACAGCACATCGCCTCATTTCGGGTCCGCTTCATCTCCACCAGCTTGGCTCCCGGTATCGCCTGGAGCACCCGGCGGGGAGCGTCATACTCGCTGTTCCAACGACCCAGATAGCAAGGGTCGTGGTAGGTGATCGGCCCAGTTCGCAGGGACTCTTTGAGTTGAATCCTCCCCTCGTCCAAGAGCTGGGCCAGCAGCTGGGTGTGATGAACCACCTCGAACTCACCTCCCAGACTCGGGTACTCCCGGGCCATGGTGTTGAAGCAGTGGGGACAGCTGGCGATAACCTTGCGAACCGAGCGTTGCTGCAGCTTGGTCACCACCTGCTGGGCCTGGGTCTGGAACAGGTACTCGTTGCCTAGGCGCCGAGCGGGATCGCCGTTGCAGATCTCCTCCTGTCCCAGGACGGCGAAGCTGACCTCGGCGGCCTTGAGGATCGCCACGGTGGCTCTGGCGGTGGCCCAGTTGGCCTGGTCGAAGGCGGTGGCGCACCCCACCCAGTAGAGGTACTCGGCCTCAGGGTTGTCGGCAAGGATGGGCACCTCCAGCCCCTCAGCCCAGCGCATCCTGGTATCGGCAGCCATTCCAAAGGGGTTGCCGCGCTGCTCCAAGGATTCCAGCGCTTGCCGGGCCTCCTTGGGGATCCGCGATTCCTCCAGGACCAGGCTGCGACGCATCTCCACGATCGCGGGTACATGCTCAATCAGGACGGGACACTCCTCGACGCAGGCACCACAGGTGGTGCAGGACCAGAGAGTCTCCTCGATCACGCTCCAATCCAGCAGCTGGCCATCGCCGGGTGGCTTGGCCTGGCCCGTTCCTCCAGCCTCTGTCGTCCAGTAGCTGGGTGGTGGCGTTCCACCGCGAGCATTCGCATACCAACCGTCACGGAGGTCGGTGATGAAGAGCTTGGGCGAGAGCGGCTTACCGGTGTTGAAGGCGGGGCAATGACTCTGGCAGCGCCCGCACTCGGTGCAGCTGGCGAGGTCGAGCTCCTGCTTCCAGGTGAGCTGGTCAACCCGGCTCAAACCGAAGTGCTCAGCCTTCTCGATGTCGAGGTCAGGAAGGTTGCGGCCCGCCGGCTCCAGACTGCGAAAGAAGACGTTGGGCGCCGCCGTCAGGATGTGCAGGTGCTTGCTGTTGGCGAGATAGACGGCAAAGCCTGCGATCAGCAGGAGGTGGGCCCAGAGGAAGAACTCGTGCCAAGCCCAGATGCCCTCCCCGTGAACTCCTCGGAAGAGCTGGGACACCGCATCTGAGACAGGTCGCAAATTGACCAGGTGATCGGACCCAGATGCGATCTGAGTCGCGTAAAGACCTAACTGGGTGAGGATCACCAGAGCGATCAGGAGCAGGATCACCGTGGCATCCTTGGTGTGGCTGCCTCGGAAGCGCTCCGGACGCAGGACGTAGCGGTTGAGAGCCGCCGCCGCCAGCCCGGTCAGGACCGCTGCCGCCAGCAGGTCCTGGGCGAATGCCACTGGACCCCACCACAGTTGCTGCTCCAAGTTGAGCGGGGGTATGAGGGCCTCCAGGCCGGCCTCCAGGATCTCCAAATTGAGGACCACGAACCCCCAGAAGATGAGCAGGTGGGCGAGGCCGCTGAAGGGCCAACGCAAGAGCTGTCGCTGGCCCATTACGAAAGTCACCACACCCCAGACGCGCTCCCCCAGGTGGTCGGTTCGGGGCTCTGGCTGCGCCGCTCGCATCGAGGTAACGAGCGGGCCAAGTCGGCGGGCGAAGAGGAACGCTGCGACCGCCACCAGCAGGATCAGGGCCAGCGGGTTGAGCCAGATCACGGACGGTCGAATCCCACCGCCAGCAAGAACAGGATCAGACCCAGGACGAAGGTGAGGCCCGCCAGCGCCCAAAACCAGCGAGGCTCCTCGATCCAGAACGGCCCCCAACGCTGATGCGCTCCTCCTGCCGAGGAGTTGGGGTCTTGGGCGCCATCCCCGGGGGCATACGGTGGAGTCACGGGCTCGATGGTAGGGAAGGGGTGGGCCGTAGCAGCTGCGTGCCTACCGCCCAGTCCACTCGGCCCGGCGCTTCTGAAGGAAAGCCGAGATGCCCTCCAGAGCGTCGGCGGTACGGAAGGTCGAGTCGAACTCCTCCAGCTCGACGCCGAGGCCCGCGTCGAGCGGCAGGTTCAGCCCCCGGTCGACGGCGCGCTTGATCGCAGCGATCGCCAGCGGAGCTCCGTTGGCCAGCTTATCGGCCACCTTGTGCGCGACCTCTTGGAGTTGGTCCGGTTCTACCACCTGGTTGACCAACCCCATATCCCATGCCCGGTTGGCTGCCAGCTGTTCGCCCGAGAGCAGAAGCTCGAGCGCCCGACCCCGGCCCACCAGCCGCGGCAATCGCTGCGTGCCGCCCCATCCGGGAGTGATCCCGAGCAGCACTTCGGGCTGGCCCAGCTTGGCGCTCGAGCTGGCGATTCGCAGGTCGCATGCCATGGCCAGCTCCAGACCTCCGCCCAAGGCGAAGCCGTTGATGGCCGCCACGATTGGGAAGCGTTGCCGCTCCATCTCCAAAGTCAGCTGCTGACCGTCGGCGATCTTGGCCCTGGTTCCGTCCGGGCCCTGGGAGACGAACTCACCGATGTCCGCTCCCGCCACGAAGAAGCGATCCCCGGCCCCCGTCAAGACCGCGGCTCCGAGAGAGGAGTCCGCCGCGACCTTGGCCAAGGCGGACCTGAGCCCATCCAGCACCCCCTGGCTGATGGCGTTGGCCGGGGGGTGGTCGATGGTCAGCCAGGCTACCTTGCCCCACCGCTCGAACCTGACCAGATCTGACGTCTCTTCTCCTCCCCTGGGATGCGTCCGTGGGCGCGGTCTTGTGTAGGCTAGCTCCGTGGCCGACCGCGAGGCGTCTCCCGAGGCCGCTGATCTCTCGCTACCCCCGGCCGAGGAGTTCCCCGGGCTGAGCGAGCACCAGCTTGAGAAGCTGGTTCAGATGGTGGAGTCGGCGGACCGGCGGCTCCGCGAGCAGATGGCACCGTTTCAGCTTCGCCTCGCCCAGCTCGCCAAGGATGCGGCGCTGGTGCAGACCGAGGTCCGCCGCCGCGAGCGCCAGCGTCACATCCAAGCTCGCAAGGAGGTGAGGACTCAGGTCAGCTTGGGCCAGGCCCCCTCCCTGGCCCAGCTGGTCGAGGCCGTCGATGTCCCCGCCTTGGGAGAGCCTTCATTCGCGGAGCTGACCTTCCTCTTGGAGAGCGGCGGAGAGGTGGCCCTCGGATACCCGGGCAGTCGGGTTCCCAGCTTGCAGATGACGGACGGGAGCGCCACCTCCACCGTGACCGGCCTGGCCGAGGCCAGGGATCTGTACCGGCAGGGCTGGGAGATTGGAGTTCCCGCCCGCCGGGGTGTCCGGGTACACACGCCGGGCACTCGTCTGGAGCGGCTCCTCGACCCTGAGAAATGCTTCGTGCGGCCCGCCACCGCGGGCGGCTCCACCCCCGAGGACTCAGCCTGAGCCGGGTCATCGGCCTCACCGGCGGAATCGCCAGCGGCAAGTCGACGGTAGCCGGGATGCTGGCCGCCAAGGGTGCCTGGATCGTGGATGCGGATCAATTGGCGCGGCGGGTGGTCGGTCCCGGCACCCCTGCCCTCTCAGAGATCGCGCGCAGCTTCGGCCCCGATGTGATCGCGGCGGACGGCTCCCTTGATCGGAGCCGCCTGGCCGAGCTGGTATTCGCCGATGAATCGGCTCGGCAGCGCCTCAACGCGATCGTCCATCCCGGAGTCCTCGAGTTCAGCCAGGGGGAGATCCGTGAGGCGCAGGCGGCGGGGGCCGGGGTCGTCGTCTACGACGTGCCCCTCCTCTTCGAGACCCAGCGCCAGAAGGAGTTCGACGGCACGCTCGTGGTCTGGGTCGAACCCCAGGCTCAGCTGCTCCGGCTTCGACTGCGCTCCGATCTGAGCGAGGCCGATGCAATGGCTCGGATCGCAGCCCAGATGCCGCTTGACCGCAAGCGGGAGCTGGCCGATTGGGTGATCGACAACAGCGGCACCTTGGAAGCAACCCGGGAGCTGGTCGACGCCCTCTGGCGCGACCGGCTGCAGCCGCAAACCTGATGCTCCCTAGGCCGCGATTTGCCTGACACTGCGCTATGCTCCGACGAACAAGTGTGCCTGCAGTAAACGAGCTTTGGATCAAGGTGCCCAACCCCTTCTGGGGGGTGGAGACGGTCGGTTTCAGCGTGCGCTGCCCCAGCCAGCCAGAGCCCGGTCCACTTCCCGATATCCCCTTCTTCGTGGAGGGAGACGCCGGGTCGATGGCATCGCTGGATGGACGCCTGCGGTTGTTCCCGCAGCGGGAGCGCTACGTCGACTGCGACGGCCTGGGCGAGGCCTACAGCTGGACCGACCCCATCAAGCTCACCGACGAGGTGATCGTGATGGCCTTCCGGGACCAGAGCCTTCAGCACGGGGGCCCGGATCCGGAGCGTGCTCTGCTCAACCGTCTCTCCAATCAGCTGGTGCTGCTGGCCTTCCCCTTCCTGCGTGACTGCGTACGGGTCGCCGGTCTGCGGCTCAGCTCACCGATCTCGGTCAAGATCGGTTCCGATTCCGTCCCCGAGATCGACCTGTCGCTGCCTCTGGGCGAGATCGTCGAGGGCAACGGCTCGCGGCCCCTGGCCGACCTCTAGTCCCCGCCACCTAGAGCTTCTCTAACCCGAGGGAGTTGCCGTCGCGGACGGGCTGGTACTGACGGTTGGCGACGGGCTCGGCGTTGGGGTCTTGACCACGACGGCCACGGTTGGGCAGCCGAACGGCACGGTGGGGATGGAGATCTTGGGGGTAGGGGAAGCGTTGGGAGAGGCCTGCGCCTGAATCACGATGGGGGTGCTCTTGGGACAGGGCGGGGTGGTCGGAATCGCTGTCGGCGAGGCTGCCTTGACGATCAGCGCCACCAGAACTGCGATGCCTCCGAGAACAACGGTGCCCACGAACGTGACAGCACCCCATTCCCTGCGGATGAAGTCGCGGTTCAGCCTCAATCAGGCTCCTTCATGTCCGATTCGACCCCGCCACCGCTGCCAGGATAGCCAGCCCATGCTGCGGGCCTGTTGCCGGAGCCGGAGCGAGAGGGGCGGCCCCACCGGTCTGGCGTAGCGCTCCAGCGGGATGGTGGTGGCAGTCTCGATCGCCTGGCGCAGCTCGCTCGGGGTTTGACCCGGGAAGATGGTCACGGTCCGGGCCAGGTCGTAGCCACCGAAGTGGCTGTCGCTGGAGCCCAGCGCCGCCCCCAGGCGGTCCTTGTGCAATTCGTAGAAGTCGTCAAGGGCCCGGATCCGGCTCCTGGTGGTGGGGCAGGTGTGGCGGAGCTCGATGCCGTCCACCGGACCTTCGGCGATGAGCCGACGCAGGGCGTTGGGGGTGATCGAGGCGAAGTAGGTAGGCATCCAGGGGTGGGCGATGATGGCCAGGCCCCCCCGGTCGTGGATGGCCTTGATGGTGTCCCGGACTGGCATCCCCATCCGGACTGGGCCGCTCAGGAAAAGTCCCAACACGTGGACGTTGGCGGGCGACGAGGTCGTGACCTCCTCTCCGGGAACAACTCCGACGCCGAACTCGAGGCCGGCCTCGGCGGCCTCGGAGTTGCCGGAGAAGGTGTCGTGGTCGGTGATGGCGATGACGCTGACCCCGGACGCCGCGGCTGCCTGTACCAGCTGGCTGGGGCTGACCATGCCATCACTGGCGGTGGTGTGGGCGTGCGGGTCGGCGACTGAGTAGCCGGTCGGGACGGGAACGCTGGCGGTGATCCGCCCCGGGGACGCGCTCAGCGACCGAGACCCGGTCCCACTGCCGAGGTGGGTGCTGGCCGCTCACCGTCGTCCGGGTGGTCGTGCTCGTCCTCGTGCCCGGGGCGGTTGCGCATGTTGAGGATGCGCAAGAAGTCCTGAGCGCGCGCCATCGCCTTCCAGCGCTCTGGGTAGAAGTCCTGGGCCACGATGCTGGAGTCCTCCAGCCGCAGCACCGACACACACCACTTGTTGAGGGTGTGCGAGACCTCTACCTCGAAGTCACCCTCCTGGCTGCGGTAGCGCAGAAGGTCGTCACCGCGCCGCGGGCGTTGAACTGCCATTGCACTACCTGAAACCAAAAAGGATTGAGGACGGGATGCTCCGCACCGGTTGCCATCTGGCAAGGGAGTATACCTCCGTGCGCCGGATACTTCCTGGCCTAAGCGGTGGTCCTAGAGGCGCTCCCAGCCGCTCCTGGCGACCCGCCGCCCTCAGTCCTGATCGAGCTCCAACTTCTGGATGCGCGACCGCAGCATTGGGCCCAATTCGTCGTCCCGCCAGACGATCTCAGCATTGGTGGCCAACCAGCTCTCCAGGGTGCCAACATCGAGCAGCCGTCCGGTGAACTCCAGGCCCACAACCCTGCCCCGGGCGGTGACCTTCCGGATCGCATCGGTCAGCTGGATCTCGCCGCCGGCGCCCGCCTTGGTGTTCTCCAGCTCGGCTATTACCTCCTGGGTGAGCACATAGCGCCCCATCAGGGCGAGATCGCTGGGGGCGTCCTCCGGAGCCGGCTTCTCGACCACGTCCAGCACCCGAAAGACGGGGCCATCTCCCTCCACCGCGGCAACCCCGTAGCGCGAGATCTCATCCTTGGCGCAGCGGCGCAGAGCCAGCACGGTGCAGCCGGCCTTGATATAGACCTCGATCAGCTGCCCCAGCAAGGGCGTCGAGCCCGCGTAGAGATCGTCGGGCAGCATCACTGCCACTGCTTCCTCGCCCTGGACAGCTGGTGCGGCGCACCAGACCGCGTGGCCCAAACCGAGCGGCTCCGCCTGGATCACGAACTCCATCTGGCAGAGCTCCGAGATCTCCCTGACCCGACGCGCCAGCTCAGCATCGCCGCGCCGCGCCAGGGTCGCCTCCAGACCCGGGTCAGGGGCGAAATGGGCCTTGATCAGCTCCTTCCCTGGAGCAGTCACGATCACCGCCCGCTCGATGCCTGACGCTACCGCCTCTTCGATACCCCATTGGATGGAAGGGCGGTCGCCGACCGGAACCATCTCCTTGGGCAGCGCCTTGGTGGCGGGAAGAAAGCGGGTACCGAGCCCGCCAGCCGGCACCACCACGGTTCGAACTGCCCCCACGAAGTCCGATTCTATGGGCGCCAACCCAGGACCTCCGGCGACTCACTTCCCCATCCCGCTTGAGGAGTGGCTCGCCGCCGCCACCCGGGTTAAGACTCCTCGGGCTCAGCCTCGCTGTGGCGCAGAAGAATCGCGACCAGCAGGGCCCCTGCCAGGACGCCGCCTAAGCCCAGCCAGGCCGAGGCTGGCACTTGTCGGGTGGCCCGCCATAGCTCTCCCCAAGGGTCCCCCATGGCGTCGGCGAAGGAAACCGGCACAGTCCCCGGCCTCGCCTCCGCCAGGGCACGCTCATAGAGGCGAGCCCTGGTCACTGGATGGAGGGGGGTCGGAGCCAGGGCGTCCACCAGCAGCACCGCGGTGCGCGCCACCGCCCGCGCCGTGGGATCGTCGGTGGGCGCGGGCGCCTCGCCTTCCAGCCAACCGGCGATCTGGGACGCGAGCCGCTTGTCTTCTCTGCTCGTCACCAGCTCACTCCTTTCCTTCGGAATCGTCGCCGCCGCCCATGGCTTGGTACGGCGGTGACTGGAAATCGGGGCCCAGGCGCCGCTCTAGCGACCTCAGACCACGAAAGATCAGCAGCTTGACCGCGCCCTCGCTCTTGCGCATCACCCGTCCCACCTCGGCGTTGCGGAGCCCGGTCCCGAAGCGCAGTGTGATCGCCTGACGCTGGTCCGGGGAGAGCTGGCGGACCGCAGCCTGGATGCGCTGGACCTGCTCGGAGCGGATGGCGGCGTCCTCTGGCCCCTCGCCAGGGTCGACCATGTTGTCGGGAAGGACGATCCAGCCCTGGCGACGATGCTCCCGCATGACCAGGTTGGAGGCGACTCGGTAGAGCCAGGCCGAGTAGGGAACTCCCCGCCACTCGAAGCGTCCGATCTCCGCATAGGCACGCATGAAGGTGGTGGCAGTGACGTCTTGGGCCCGCTCCCAGCTCCCGGTTTGG
Organism: Candidatus Dormiibacterota bacterium; assembly: GCA_049279335.1. Classification (GTDB taxonomy): domain Bacteria; phylum Chloroflexota; class Dormibacteria; order Aeolococcales; family Bog-877; genus Bog-877. The sequence goes on along the minus strand of JBAPNX010000056.1, from coordinate 16,683 downwards.
TGGTAGACAAAAGCGTGGATCTGGTCCACGTAACGGTCGTAGAGCTTGGCGAACTCGGCCGGATCTGTCTTAGCCGCCTCGACCAGCTTGCGCTCCTCTTCGAGTTCCTCGCTGGGACGGCTGCTGGTTCGGCGCAGGCTGGGGAAGCGACGCGGTTTGACCTCTGGGGGCGGTGCTGGAGAAGCGTCATCCGCAGAAGACAATTCCGGCGCTCGGTCCACAGTTACGCTCCCGCCGTCGGGACGCCAGCATGGCGGGAGGTATCCAGCCCCAGGGCCTGCGCGGCATCGGCGAAGGCCTGAAGGGCTCGGTCCAGCTGGTCCTTGGTGTGGGCGGCGGTGACGATGGTCCGGACCCGTCCCTTGTCTCGGGCAACTGTCGGAAAGCCGATCGGGGAGACGAAGACTCCTCGCTGCCGCAGCTGGTCCGCCAACGCCACTGCCCGTTCGGACTCGCCGACGATCACCGGCGTGATCGGAGTCTCGCTCAGGCCGGTGTCGAACCCCAGGTCCTCCAGCCCCGCCTTGAAGTGGCGGGCGTTATCCCAGAGCTTGACCTGCAGCTGAGGCTCGTTCTGCATCACTTCCAGCGCCGCCATGCACGCTGCCACCACGGCGGGTGGGTGGGAAGTCGAAAAGAGGAAGGGGCGGCCCTTGGTGATCACGGTGTCACGCAGGTCTTGTGAGCCGGCTACATAACCGCCCAGAACCCCTACTGCCTTGCTCAGCGTTCCCACCTGGATCTGGACCCGGCCCCCTAGCTGGAAATGGTCGACCGTACCCCGCCCGTTGCGCCCCAGTACGCCCGAGCCGTGGGCGTCGTCGACCATGACGGCGGCGCCCGCCGCCTCAGCCCGGTCCACGATCTCGCGCAGAGGGGCAATGTCCCCGTCCATGCTGAAGACCCCGTCCGTCACGACCAGAATCCGCCGGGCGCCGTCGCGGCGGGCTTCGGCCAGGCGCTCATCGAGGCCGTCCATGTCCTTGTGGGGGAACTGATAGCGCCGGGCCTTGGTCAGTCGAATCCCGTCGATGATGCTGGCGTGGTTGAGCTGGTCGCTGATCACGGCATCAGGCTCGTCAAGTACCGATCCCAGAACGGCCAGGTTGGCGGTGAAGCCGCTCTGCAAGGTGAGCGCCGCTGCGGTTCCCTTGAATTCGGCCAGCTTCCTCTCCAGCTCCTCGTGGATGGTCTGGGTGCCAGCGATGGGGCGTACCGCCCCTGAGCCGGCGCCCCACTCGCGGGCGGCGGCGATTGCCGCCTCGATCAGATGGGGGTGGGTGTTGAGGCCGAGATAGTTGTTGGAACAGAGGTTGATGTAGCGGCTGCCCCCGATTTCGACCTCGGAGTCCTGAGGGCTCTGAATCACCGTCAGCGGATGCACCCGGCCCTCGCTGCGGAGTTGCTCCAGCTCCTCTTTGATGCTCGCGTCGAAGTCAGTCATGTCCAACCTCCCTCCGGAGGATAGAGCACGACCTTGCCGACCTCCCCGGACTCGGCCAGGTCGGCGGCGCGCTGGAAGTCCAGGAGCGAGACCCGGTGGGTGAGAATCGGGCTGACGTCGACCCGGCCGGAGCTGAGGAACTCGCTGGTCTGGTCCCAGGTCTCGAACTGGCGCCGGCCGGTGACCCCGAAGAGAGTTATCCCTCGCATCACCACCTGGCTCGACAGGTCCAGGGAAATCGGCGCATCCCCCAGCCCCAAGAGGCTCATCCATCCCCCGGGACGGAGCGTCGCCAGCGAGGCCTGGATCAGGCCGGGGTGCCCGGACATCTCCAGCACCACGTCCGCCTCGCCGCCACAGGCGGTTCGAAGCCCCGACTCCAAGTCGATGATCGCCGTGGTGTCGCACAGCGCATCTGCGCCCATCTTCCTCGCGATCCCGAGTCGAGCCGCCACGCGGTCCACCGCCACCACCCGGCTCGCCCCCTCGGCCTTGGCGATGCCCACCGCGGCGCAGCCGATCGGCCCGCAGCCGGTCACCAGCACCACCTGGCCACCGAGATCTCCCTGGGCTGCGGCGTGGACCGCGTTGCCCATGGGTTCCTGAAAGGCGACCACAGCCGGATCGAGTGCGGGGGGCGCCACCCTGCAGTTGCGGGCCGGCACCACCACCCTCTCGGCAAAGACCCCGTCGACGTCCACCCCCAGGATCCGGGTGTTCTCGCAGACGTGGAAATCCCCCCTCAGGCACTGGGGACAGCTGAGGTCGACCAGGTGGCTCTCGACTCCCACCAGCTCGCCAACCCTTGGGCTGAGCACTCCCTCGCCGACAGCTAGTACCAGGCCCGCCATCTCGTGCCCCAGGATTCTGGGCGGGTGGACCCGCTGGGCGGCCCAAGGGTTCCAACCCAGGATGTGCAGGTCGGTGCCACAGATCCCCGCCGCCACCACTTGGAGCAGGGCTTCTCCGGCCTGGGCCTCGGGCTCGGCAACCGTCGCCCAGGCCGCTCCCGGGCCGGGTCGGGTCTTCACCACCGCTTGCAAAAGGTCTCCGCCTCCCTGGGGATCTACAGGTCTTCGACCGCCGCCTAATCATGCGGCGCTAGAAGCCTCCGCATTGGCTCAGGATCAGATATCGTGGCTGTCAGGCGGGGTCCGCCACCCCGAGGTAAATTTGAGAATGAGGGAGGGCCCAAGATGGTCAGGGCCTACATCCTGATGACGCTCGAGCCCGGCAAAGCCATTGACGTGGTCAAGCGCTTGCGCAAGGAGACGGGAGTCACTCAGGTTGACGCCATCACCGGCGAGTACGACGCCATCGCCCAGGTCGAGGCCAAGGATGTCAAGGGGATCGGCACTTTGATAGTGGATAGGCTCCAGGGCGTCAGCGGAGTGGTTCGCACCATCACCTGTCTGGCGGTGGAATAGCCGAGGGTAGCTGGGGCGCTTCAGCTGAGGTAGGGCGCGACCCCCGAGCCGTGCTGGGCGGCGTCCATCACCACCTCGCTGACGGTTGGATGGGCGTGGATCACCTCACCCAGCTCGGCCATGGTGAAGCCGTCGCTGATCGCGACCCCAACCTCGTGGATCAACTCGACGGCGTGCGGCCCCATGATGGTCGCCCCCAGCAGTAGATCACTGCCGGCGTCGGCGACCAACTGCACGTAGCCCTCGGATTCTCCCTCGGCCAGCGCCTTGGCCTCTCCCACAAACCGAGCCTGACCCAACTTGACCTCGTGGCCTTGCTCCCGGGCCACATCCGCGTTGAGGCCCACCGTGGCGATCTCGGGGTAGGTGAAGATGCAGTTGGGCACGACTGTTCGATCGAGCGGACGAACTGGTCCGTGCCCGAGTGCGTTCTCCACCGCCCTGGCCGCCTCGGCCGACGCCAGGTGGGCCAGTTGCAATCCCCCGATGCAGTCCCCCGCCGCCCAGATCTTGGGGTTGGCGGTTTGGAGCAGGTCGCTGACCTCGATCTGGCCCCTCTGGTTGAGCTTCACACCCGCCTCCTCCAGCCCGATGCCCTGGGTCTGGGCCGCGCGACCAACCGCCACCAGCACCAGGTCGGTCTCCACCTCGGCACCCCCAGTCAGCACCGCCCGCACTTGGTCCTTGCCGTACTCCAGTGACTCCACCGAGGTCTCCAGGTGCACCTTCACCCCGTCCCTCTCCAGGAGGCGCTGGAACTGCTGGGCCGTCCGCCGGTCCACCCCGGTCAGGAGCTGGGGCAGCAGTTCGACCACGGTCACCTCGGCGCCAAGGGGGGCGAACAGGCTGGCGAACTCGCACCCGATCACCCCGCCCCCGATGATCACGAGTCGCCGCGGTATCTGTTCCAGGCTCCAGACGCCGTCAGAGGTGATCACCCGCTCCTGGGTCATGTCGATGCCCGGAAGCCCGGAGGGCTCTGTTCCCACGCAGACCACCAGCTGGTCGTAGGGGTAGGTCTCCCCTCCGGCAACCACCCCATCGGTCGAGAGCCGACCCTCAGCGTTCACGACCTTCACCTTCTGTCGTTGGCAGGCAGCCTCCACCCCCCGTCGCATCCGAAGCACGATCTCGTCCTTGCGCGCCTGCATCTTGGGGAAGTCGAAGCTCAGCTCACCCACCAGGAGTCCGAAGTCGTCGGCATGCTGGATCTTGCGAGCCAGGGCGGCGATCGCCAGCAGCGCCTTGCTGGGAACGCAGCCTCGATTGAGACAAGTGCCGCCTAGCTCCCGGCGCTCGATCAAGACCACCTCGGCACCGAGCTGAGCGGCGCGCAGGGCCGCGACGTCCCCAGCTGGCCCTCCCCCCAAGACCACCACCCGTTGGCTCAAGCGCTGGCCTCTGGGCCGCTCGGCGCTGATGCGGGCAGGCCCTCGAAGGCCAGCTCCAGGACGCGTTCCTGGTCGACCAGATGCGAGCGCATGGAACCCTCAGCTGGTGCGGCGCGCTGGCTGCGTCCCGCGTACCCGAGCCCGATTCCGGCCGGCAGCATCTCTGCTAGATGCTGGGCCACGAACGAGAAGGCACCCATGTTGCGCGGCTCCTCCTGCACCCAGATCACCGCTTCCAGGGCCGGATAGCTGGCAAGTAGGCGCCGGAGGTGAGCCTCGGGGAAGGGATAGAGCAGCTCCAAGCGGGCGGACGCCACCCCGGTGGCGCCCAGCTGCTCACGGCGGGCCGCCAGCTCGTGGGAGACCTTGCCGGTCGAGATCAGGAGCCTCCGCACCTGGGCGTGGTCGGCCGCGGGGTCGTCCAGGACAGGCTGGAACTCACCCTGGGCCAGCTCCTCAGGGGACGACGACACCGACGCCAGCCGCAGCCCGCTCTTGGGAGTGAAGAGGACCAGGGGACGCCGCTCCTGGACTAGCGCCTGGAGCCGGAGGATGTGGAAGTACTGAGCCGCCGTTGATGGATAGGCGACCCTGATATTTCCCTCCGCCGAGAGCTCCAGGAAGCGCTCGATCCTGGCGCTGGAGTGCTCGGGGCCACTCCCCTCGTAACCGTGGGGCAGCAGCAGGGTGAGCCTGGATTCCTGGTTCCACTTGGCCTGACCCGAGACGACGAACTGATCCACCACCACCTGGGCGTTGTTGAAAAAGTCCCCGTACTGGGCCTCCCAGAGCACCAGCGCGTTCTGGTCGGTCACCCCGTAGCCGTACTCGAACGCCAGCGCCCCCGTCTCCGAGAGCGGGCTGTTGTAGAGCTCGATGGCACCCCTCGCACCCGCAAGATGCTGGATCGGGGCGTAGCGCCGTCCGGTCTTGGTGTCGGTCAGCATCAGGTGGCGCTGGCTGAAGGTACCCCTCACCGCGTCCTGGCCGGTGAGTCGGCTCGAGATCCCCTCGGTTAGAAGCGATGCCAGCGCCAGGGCCTCGGCCTGGGCCCAAGTCACGCGGCCCCCTGGCTGCAGCGCGCCGGACCGCTGAGCCAGCTGCCTGGTCAGCTTGGGGTTGATGTTGAAGCCGGGGGGCACGCTCACCAGCTGGTGGTCGAGCTCCACCAATTCCGACAGCGGCACTTGGGTCCTGGCTGACGGGAGCTCGCTCGCCTCCACCATGGTCCCGCTCGGCTGGGCAGCCTCGAGCAGGGCCGCGCCCTGCTTGATGGTCTCCGCGTGCGCGTCCGCCATCTGCTGGTAGGCCCGCGCCTGCTCCTGCTCCACCTCCTCAGCGGTACGCACTCCGCGGCGGACCAGCTCCGCGCCGTAGAGCTGGACCACCGGCGGATGGGTACGGATGCGCTCCATCATCAAAGGCTGGGTGTAGGCAGGTTCATCACCCTCGTTGTGACCGAAACGGCGGTAACCGATAACGTCGATGAGCACGTCGCGGTGGAAGGTCTCGCGGTAGGTCACCGCCAGCCGGACAGCATCCAAGCATGCCTCGACGTCGTCGGCGTTGACATGGATGATGGGGATGTCGTAGCCCTTGGCCACGTCGCTGGCGTAGCGGGTGGAGCGGCCCTCGGTGGGGTCGGTGGTGAACCCGATCTGGTTGTTGGCGATGAGATGGATCGTGCCCCCCACCCGGTAGCCGGGCAGGCTCTGGAGGTTGAGGGTCTCTGTCACCACCCCCTGGCCGGTGAAGGCGGCGTCGCCGTGCATCAGCACCGGGACGGCGATCTCCGTGTCCTGGCTGATCTCGGCCCCCTGGCGGCGGGTCTGCAGTGCCCTGGTCCGTCCCTCGACGACGGCGCCCACCACCTCGAGATGGCTGGGGTTGTGGGTGAGCGCGATGCCCACCTCGATGCCCGCTGTGGTCTTGTAGCTGCCCTCGGCTCCGTAGTGGTACTTGACGTCCCCGGTGCTGGCTCCACCCAGATAGGCGCCGCTCTCAAACTCGGCGATGATCTCGCCCAGCGAGCGCCCGACGATTCGAGCCGTCACGTTGAGACGCCCTCGATGCGCCATTCCCAGCACCACCTCGCGGGTGCCCGACTGGGCCAGGAGCGAGATCGTCAACTCCAGCATCGGGACGAGAGCATCCAGTCCCTCGATCGAGAAGGTGTGCTGGCCCAGGTAGGTCTTGCGCAGGAAGCGCTCAAAGGCGTCCACCTCGGCCAGCCGCCGGAACAGCTGCAGCTGTTGCTCCGCTGACAGTGGAGGCCGGTCGACCCCCGACTCGATCTGGTTACGCAGCCACACCCGCTGCTCGTGGCTGGAGATGTGCTCGATCTCGTAGGCGATGGTCCCGCAGTAGGTCTTGCGCATGTGAGGCAGCGCCTCGGCCAGGGTGTCTCCCGGCACCATCACCCGCATCATCCAGGCCGGCACCGCCGCCATCAGCTCCGGAGTCAGCTTCACCGTCTCCGGATCCAGCGCCGGGTCCCCGGTAGGCTCGCTGCCCAGGGGGTCGAGGTGCGCCGCCAGGTGACCGTGGGTGCGATGGGCCTTGACCAGCGACATGCCCGCCGCCACCGCGTACATCAGCTCTTGGTTGTCGCCGAGATTGCTCGCAGGGGATGGCGCGGCGGAGCGGACGGCAAGCTGAGGCAGGGGTGGCAGCTCCACCGCCAGGCTCTCGGCAACGACTTCATAGAAGCGGTCCGCACCGGAAAGCAACTGCTCGATCCGGCGCAGCAGCATCCCCGACTCCACCCCCTGGATGAGGCGATGGTCGTAGGTGCTGCTAAGGGTCATCACCGGGGCGATTCCCAGCTCCTGGGCAGCCCTCTGGTCGATCCCAGTCCGGCCCGGGGGCCTTCCGATCGCGCCCACCGCGATGATGGCCGACTGTCCGGCCATGAGCCGGGCGACAGAGGCCACGGTGCCCACTCCTCCAGGGTTGGTGAGGGTGATGGTGGCGCCCTCCAGGTCGTCGACCTGCAAGGCCCCGGTCCTGGTCTTGGTGACCATCTCCTCGTAGCGGGCTCGGAACGTGGGGAAGTCGAGCCCTTGCGCCTCCTTGATCACCGGAACCAGGAGAAAACGGCCGCCCTCCGCACGTTCCACGTCGACCGCCAGTCCCAGGCTCACTGCTGATCGCACCACCCGCTGCGGCGTGCCCTGATCCCTAGCGAAGCTGGTGGAGAAGACCGGCATCTCGCGGGCCGCCCAGGTGAGGGCGTAGGCGATTAGGTGGGTGTAGGAGAGCTTGATCTCAGGCTCGCGGCCAGCCAGGGCCGAGTTGAGCTGGCTCCGCCGCGCCTCCATGGTTCCAACCTCGAGGGTTCGGAAGCTGGTGCCGGTGGGTATGGCCAGGCTCTCCTCCATCGCCTTCACCAGCGCCAGCCTGGTTCCCTTGATCGGCTGGATCTCAGTGCCTGCAGTCCTCGGCGTCGGCTGCGCCGCGGAACTGACGTCGGCGCCACGAACCAAGCCGTTAGGCCCGCTGCCCCGAACGCCGGCGAGGTCGACCCCATCGAGGGCGGCCCTGCGCCGGGCTAGCGGCGTCGCCTCGACCTTGGTCTCGGGGATACGGGGCTTGGCGGCCTGGGGTTCCCCATCTGGCGCCGGGGCAGCCGGGGTGGACCCGTCGGCGGAGCTGGTTACCCGCGCCAGGACCGCACCGACGGTTGCCGTGTCGCCCTCTGGTACCAGGATCTCGGTCACCACCCCGGTCACAGGGGACGGCACCTCGGCATCGATCTTGTCAGTCTGGATCTCAACCAGGGTCTCGCCGGCGCTGATAGGGTCGCCCACGCTCTTGAGCCAGCTTCCGACAACGCCCTCTGTGACCGACTCTCCCATCTGAGGAAGAGGAACTTCGATCACCTCGGCAGCCGGCTGAGGACCGACTACCTCGGGCGTGGCGGGCGTCGGGGCCGGGGCGGCCTGGTCGGGGACTGAGGGCACCGCAGACTGGCCGTTGCCAGACTGGCCCAGCTCGATCTCGGCCAGGCCGGCCCCGACCGCGACTGTCTGACCCTCCTCGGCCAGGATCTTGGAGAGGGTGCCCGACTCGGGGGCGGGTACCTCGGCGTCGATCTTGTCGGTTTGGACCTCGACCAGGACCTCGCCGGCGCTGACCTGTTCACCGACGCGCTTCCGCCAGCTCCCAACCACCCCCTCCGTGACCGACTCTCCCATCTGGGGGAGGGTCACCTCCAGGGTTCTCTTCGGCACCGACTCTCCTGGTTACGACTGCGGGACCCCGGAGATCGGGCAGCCCCTTTGCTAACCAGTTCGGTTAGCTCTGTATGAGATTCTAGGCGAGGCAGGAGATGCCCCAGCCAGGGGCTTGACTCCGGGCAACAGAAGGCCCAAGATATTGCGCCTAGGGCCTGCGGCGACTACCACATGTTGTCCGGCAGCCACCTAGGTTTACCTCAAAACCCCAATCGTCCTGCCAGGAGGGAATCCCAGTGGACCGATCTACCGGCGACCCACAACCAGCCTCGGCTGCCGCGTCTGGAGCTGCCCACGCGCCGCGGGCCAACCCAGCTGGACCGGACGCGGTAGGGACCGCCGGTGACCGGGGCCTGAGGGTGGAGAGGCACTTCAGCCAGCCCGGGATCCACCCATTCGACGCCATCGAGTGGGAGTACCGAACCGCCAACATTGCCAACGAGAAGGGCGAGACCGTTTTCACCCAGGAAGAGGTGGAAGTGCCCGCATCCTGGTCGCAACTGGCGACCAACGTGGTGGTGTCTAAGTACTTCCGAGGGCTTCAGGGCAGCACCCAGCGTGAGTCGAGCGTTCGTCAGCTCATCTCCAGAGTGGCCGACACCATCCGGAACTGGGGCCGCGACGGCGGCTACTTCGCCAGCGAGGAGGACCTGGAGACCTTCCACGCCGAGCTCACCGCCATCCTGGTCAATCAGGTCGCCGCCTTCAACAGCCCGGTCTGGTTCAACCTGGGCGCGGATCCCAATCCCCAGGTGAGCGCCTGCTTCATCAACTCGGTCGAGGACACCATGGCCTCGATCCTGAGCCTGGCCAAGACCGAGGGCATGCTCTTCAAGCACGGCTCCGGCACCGGAACCAACCTCTCCTCGATCAGGTCCTCAGTTGAGCACCTGGCCAGCGGTGGGACAGCCAGCGGCCCGGTCTCCTTCATGAAGGGATTCGACGCCTTCGCCGGGGTCATCAAGTCCGGCGGCACCACCCGCCGCGCCGCCAAGATGGTGATCCTCAACGCTGACCACCCCGACATCGTCGACTTCATCAACTGCAAGGTCCGCGAGGAACGCAAGGCCTGGGCCCTGATCGAAGCCGGCTACGACGGGGCATTCACCGGCGAGGCCTACTCCTCGGTCTTCTTCCAGAACTCCAACAACTCGATCCGGGTCACCGACGAGTTCATGCGCGCCTTCCTGGAGGACAAGGAGTGGCGCACCTACGCGGTCACCGACAAGAGCCGGGTGGTGGGCACCTTCCAGACCCGCGACCTGATGCGCCAGATCGCCGACGCGGCCTGGGCCTGCGGCGACCCAGGGCTGCAGTTCGACACCACCATCAACGAGTGGCACACCTGCCCCAACTCCGGCCGGATCAACGCCAGCAACCCCTGCTCGGAGTTCGTCTTCCTCGACGACACCGCCTGCAACCTCTCCAGCATCAACTTGATGAAGTTCCTGGGCGAGGACCTCAGCTTCGACGTCGAGGGCTACCGCCACGCCATCCGGACCATGCTCACCGCGATGGAGGTGATGGTGGGCTACGCCACCTATCCCACCCCCCAGATCACCGTGAACAGCCACAAGTTCCGTCCCCTCGGTCTCGGCTACGCCAACCTGGGCGCGGTCCTGATGGCGCTGGGGCTGCCGTACGACAGCCCTCAGGCACGGGACTACTCGGGAGTGCTGACCGCCGTCCTCACCGGTGAGGCCTACGCCCAGTCGGCGCGGATCGCCAAGGAAGTAGGGCCGTTCGAAGGGTACGAGATCAACCGCCAGCCGATGCTCCGGGTGATCGAGAAGCACCGGGGAGCGGCCTACAAGATCTCCGACGAGAGCGCCCCGGCGCCATTGCTGGCTGCCGCCCGCAACGCCTGGGACGACGCCCACGAGCTTGGCGCAGTGCACGGCTATCGCAACTCCCAGGCCACCGTGCTGGCCCCGACCGGGACCATCTCATTCATGCTTGACTGCGACACCACCGGGGTTGAGCCTGACATCGCGCTGGTCAAGTACAAGAAGCTGGTAGGCGGCGGGCTCCTAAAGATGGTCAACGGAACCGTGCCCTCGGCACTGCGCAAGCTGGGTTACGGCGAGGAGGCGATCTCCGCCATCTTGGCCTACATCAACGAGCACGACACCATCGAGGGTGCGCCTCATCTCCGCGAGGACGATCTGGCCGTCTTCGACTGCGCCTTCCCTCCCGCCAATGGCCAGCGCTCGATCAGCTGGCAGGGGCATGTGCGGATGATGTCGGCAGTCCAGCCCTTCATTTCCGGGGCGATCAGCAAGACCGTCAACCTGCCCCAGGACGCCAGCCCCGAGGACGTGGAACAGGCCTACACCGACGCCTGGAAGCTGGGGCTGAAGGCGATCGCGGTCTACCGTGATGGCAGCAAGCGCAGCCAGCCGCTCTCCACGTCCAGGAAGCAGGCAACCTACAGCGGTCAGGAGGCGTCGGAGCCGGCTTTGGTCGCCCGCCCGGCCCGGCACCGGCTGCCGTCGGAGCGGGCTGCCATAACCCACAAGTTCGACATCCAGGGCCATGAGGGCTACCTCACCGTCGGTCTCTATGAGGACGGCCAGCCGGGCGAGATATTCCTCAAGATGGCCAAGGAGGGCAGCACCCTCAGCGGCATGATGGACTCCTTCGCCACCTCAGTCTCGGTAGCGCTCCAGTACGGCGTTCCCCTGCGTCTGTTCTGTGCCAAGTTCGCCCACACCCGCTTCGAGCCGGCGGGTTACACCGGGAACCCCGAGATCCCGATCGCCAAGTCAATCGTCGATTACATCTTCCGCTGGCTGGCGGCCCGGTTCCTCTCTGCCGACGACCGCGATGCCCTGGGAATCATCAGCCGCCGCGAGGAGTCAGACGACGTCCCTGCAATCGCGGGCGCGGCGACGCCAACCGCGGCCGCCCCACCCAGTGTCGGACATGCAAGCGCGAAGCAGCTGTCATCTGAGTTGACGTTTCGCAACCAGGAGGATGCACCTTCCTGCTCAGATTGCGGGTCACTGATGGTGCGCAACGGCGCCTGCTACAAGTGCATGAACTGTGGGAGTACGTCCGGCTGCTCCTGAGCGGGAGGCATTTGCGAATTAACGGCTAAGCGCTTGCGAGTTTCGCAATCCAGGGGTGTCCGAGGTCAATTCGGGCGCCTCTTTCTATCTCTTAGTAGAAATCGGTCTTTCCAGCCAGTTTGAGAACAAAACTAGCACACAAAGACGGTCAGTGACGCCGCTTAAGGGCATGCTGAGGCCAGCGACGGGGACTGACTAGAGCTGATTTAGAGCTGGCAGACAGCTATGGGTCGAGCGTTGGCCGGATGGCTGAGGCTGCCTGAGATAAGATGCCACCGGCAATACCTAGAGGCACTCGGTTGCGCCGACGGTGCCTACGCCTGGTGTGGGCGACAACGTGTTGAGCTTTGGCATCAGCATCCAGCGCCTTTAGTCGCAGATAAAGATTGTGCGCGATCCAGGCGCAGGTCACTAGAAGCGAGAAGTTGGGCAATCCCCGCATGTGGAAGAGACCCCGCTTTAACCCGATCACATCTGGATTCTTCACGGTCGAGTAACCGCGCTCGACGTTGGTGCGTTTGGCATATTTGGCTTCCCACTCAAGCGTGCCCCAGATCGGGGTTTGGTAGCTCTGTGGGGTATAGGCGGCCTTGAAAGTGACGGTCTTGAGACAGCAGGCTTTGTCGTCGTCATGTTTCCCAGTGCAGGCAATCAAGCTGCGATCGCGGTTACGCATCGAGCCCGGCACCTTAGGACAGCCCAAACGCCCGGCTTGGTTTTTGCGTGGCCGCAAGAGTGGCGAGATCACACGAGCCCCAGTTGGGCTGGGCTTGCCGTGGGGGCGAAGGGCATAGAGCTCACGCTCAGCGACCGCCTCCCGAAATTTCCTTATCTTCTCGCTCGGTGCCTGGAGGCCTGGTCGCTCCAGATACCAAAGGCGTCGGGGTAGCTGGGGCAGAAAGGGCCAGCCTTGAAGCACCAGGCAGCCCTTGAAGTCGGTGTCTCGGGCCCCTTGCTTTTTCTTGAGGTCATAAATCGGTTTGATGCCTCGCAGACGCTGGCCGTTGAGCCACCTGACGCCGCCGCTATAGCCGCGGTCGCTGATAAGCTCGCCCACCGGGCAGCCGTCCGCCGCCATGCGATCGAGCAGTCGCAACGCCACCGGAACGTCATGCTCGCCAGCCGAGACGCAGTGGGCCGCGTAGACGTAGCTCACGTTGCCGTCAGTCCCACCGACCGTGATGCATTCGTAGCCAAAGGTGCGCTTGTACTTGGGATCGCTGCTCGGTTTTCGGGCGTGGGCCGCGTCCTCATCCAGTTCACCTTTGGTGTGAGTTCGCCAACGGGCGTCGGGATCGGCTGCGAACTCACCACGGAGGATCTGGGCCTGGGGGACCGGGCGGCAGTCGGCCTCCAAGTTGGTGGTATCGACGGTATAGGGAGCGCCATCTGGCTGCGGTGGCGCCGTGCCCAACAGGAGCTGGGCGGTGAGCCGGAGCCGGGCTTCGTCGCGGCTGAAGGCTCCTAGGAGTTGAGTAACCTTATCTTCTTGCCGCTGCCAGTGTCGCTGGGCCGCGGCCAGCTTATGACCACTACGTTCGCGAGTCTGATGCGCCCGTCCCAGACCCGTCGCAAGGGCTTCGAAAGTGCGATAGAGCTGGTCGCGGCTGGGAGCTGGGGGAGCGGGTAGATGTTGATGCGTTGCTCCCAGCGGCATGCCGTAGATGCGCCGGAGCTGCCCCTCGGTGGCGCTGCGGAAAAACTTGGCCAGCCTGGTCTGGGTGATCGGCCCCGGCTCCAGTCCGACATAGATGATGCCTGCCAGCAGCACACGAACGGGCAGCAGACGCGGCCCCCGCTGCGATCCAACTGCTTCATCCAAGCGACGTAGAAAGGCAGCGTGCGGAGTTAGAAAGTAGCGGTCAATCGCGTCCAAGAGGCGACTGTCCATTACCCGCGGCCCCCGCGCCGATGTGGCGAGGACGCCAGAACATGTCGGTTGGGCACCACTCCGCCCAAGAGGTGGGCGTCGCGAACCGGGTCAGCCGAAGGCGGGGGACACCGCCGTTGCAACGCCTCCAGGCCGTGCATTGTTCGGTATCCACACGCTTTGAGGAAGACAGAGAGTTCAGGTAAGTTCGTCAACTGTTCTAGCAACCAAGCTCGGCGCAAGCGTTCCGTCGATACATCGATATCCGGATGCTGCCCGCGAAGTCGGCGCTTGAGCACATCGATTAGGTTGCCCGGGCGCGTATAGGAGGCAGGTGTTTGGAGGCCACCAATGAGAGCGTGAGACCCAGCTCGGAGGGCGAGTCGCTCCAGTTCGGCCTGGAAGCGAGCGAGCACCGGGACTTCTCGCTCATTCGGTGGACGCCGGATACTTACCCAAAGGCCGGCGCCATGCCGTCGATAGACATCGCCCGCGAGCACATAGCGTGCCTCATAGCCATCGACGCCAGCGCCTCGGCAAAGTAGCAATAGAGCACGGACGTAGTCACTAGTTCGCGGGTGGCGAAAAGTTTCGGCCGCGTTTAGCAGAATGAGAAAGTCCGAGTCGGAAGTCGGCTCCAGATCCGGAACGGGACGCGCAGGGGGCCGGGGCCGAAATAGGGTGGGAAAGCCCGCTTGGAAGGAGCGGATCTCTGATTTAAAGGTCAGTTGCGATCGATAGCTGGCCCGCGCTCCAGTGACGAGCGCCGACCTCTCGATTACCGACTGATCGAGTGCCCGATCCTGCTCCAGCTGCGTGGGATCATCGCCGGCGAGCCAGTAAAGGTGTCGCGCCAGCGCCGAACGCCTACAGCCTAACGTCCGGCTGTGGTCGGTCAACGCCCTCGGGTCAGCCGCAAGAATCCGGACAAAGAGCGGAAACGCTCTCTCCCATTGCGCCTCGTCCGGCGCCATCTTTGGCCGGTATGACTTATCTGCTACCGCCCGGAAGGGGTGAGGCTCAGGCAGCGCCATAAGGCGCTCCAGCGATGCGGCTGGGCTGCCCTTGGCTACGCCCGGCAAGCACCCCCGGTCTGGTGGTGGGCTCCACCGCTGCCGACCTGGGCTGCGAGTCCGAGCTGGGGCGAAAGCCCGCTAGAGGACACAAATGTGGCCTGACTTGGACTGGTCGCAGAGGTAGGCATGAGACTAGGATCTCATCGCCATTAGCAGCTGTCAAACAGGTGGTACATTCCTTTTCGCCTATTTGATCTGCTCTGCGCGCGCGTGCGTGTGTACTACGCGCGCACGAGTTACCTAGCAGCCCATGTAACAAGGCCGTCAGTGCAACCGTGGAAGGCTGCCGACGTCCCGTTGAAGGTCGGAATTGGTCCATCGAAAACATCGCCTGAACCTCTACTCGTAGATCAGCTTGACAGACTATACCATGTCTCTATCAGGCACGCCTACCTAACCCCTGGAACCATAGGCTTAGACTTCTGCCGTCATGACCCCGACTCCCGGGCGGGCGGATCCGCTACGGCCTCTCGAAGAACAACTCGCCGCTCTACGCCGCCAAGACGACAAGCTGGCTCAGTCCCTAGAGGACACCAGAGAGGCTAGGAGGCGCCTGGCAGGGCAGATCCGGGCTCTGGAGGCGGGCATTGGCCTGGTGCGCTCGGGCGGCCAGCCAGCGGGCACTCAGCTGGCGTCTGGGACCATCGCGGACGCCATCGAGGCACTGCTACGCATGAGCGGCGAAATGCGGGCCATCGAGCTCACCGAGGCACTCCAGAACATGGGCAAGCTCCTCAGGACCGATTCGGCCTATGCCACGCTTCACAAGACCCTGGCGAGAGACTCTCGATTCGCTAGAGTGCCGAACCGCCGAGGCTACTGGAGGCTAGCGAGGGCCCCAGCCAGCTAGGAGTCACTGTCGAATTTATCTCGATCTACCATGAGTAGGTTCAACTCGTAAAACTGAAACGATACTCATTTGGCAAAAACGCCGCCAACTACAGCGACAAGCACCCCAAAAGCACAAACCAGTCCACCAATGAGTCTTGGCCACCAATTTGGATACTGAAAACGCCCCGGTAAACGTGCATACATTACATTTAGAGAATCGCGAACATAGTGCCCAAACTGCATTAACGCAATACCAATTAGAATAATTACTACCCCTACCAAAACTACAGCCAATTTCGAGATCGGCTCTACTACAAGCATCACCATAGTTGCCAAACTCCAGTTTCATTTGCACCCACATAGCCTTGCGGAGTGCTAAATCCAATGCCCCCATAAGCCACAATTATTGTTTTCCCGCAAGTGCTTTTACTGGCTTGACCCAATTGAACGTTTCCTGATACCGGGCCAATTCCACCTCCAGCTTCACCGAACGGACCTTTTAGCTCGTTAATATTAGAGGCATTAGACGCTTCTATTCCTATCGAAATTGAGGAACCAAGACCAAGGCCGTAACCTCCGGAATAAGTCAATCCCCCGCTGCTAAAACCGTCGCTTTCCACAATGCAGACGCTGCCCTCTATACCTATTAGGCCAAAAATCCTCCACTAAGACATATTCCGAAAGAGCCGGTGAAATCCTCCCCCGGTGGCAGCCCGCAGGCCAATTTATCGCGCTCACACATCACCACCTGGGTCACGTCGTTACCTGAAAGATCGACATTATTGATCGGATCTTCTACAGCATAAGCATATGGCGTCTGTGTCTCCTCCACTAAAGGATCGACACTAAGAAATTGAGCCAAGCCGGGATCATAATAGCGGGCCTGGAGGTAGTAGAGGCCGCTCTCAGTGTCCATGTACTGACCGGAGAATAGCATGGCGTTTGCGACGCTTCCGCTGCTGGCGGTTACATTCCCGTAAGGATCGAACGTATCGGTGTTGGCTAGATCGCCACTCGAGTTGGTCAACGCCCTAGTCGACCCCAAGTTGCCCTGCGAATAGTAGTAAGCGTCACCATCTGGGTTGATCTCCTCTAGCGGCAGACCCGAAGGCCCGTCGATGTAGGAAGTCGTATCCGATCCTGTTGTCTTTTGAATCAGGAGGGGCAGGGGGCCAGAGTCGTTCCAGGTGAACTGGGTGGTGGTATCGCTGGTGGTTTCGCTTTCGCGGAGGCCGTCACCGTCGTAGGCATAGTCGGTGGTGGCTCCACTGCCGAGTTCATAGCTCGCGACCTGGTCAGCGGCGTTGTAGGTCAGTGCGGTGGCGCTCCCTGAAGCAG
>JBAPNX010000055.1:0-1676 GCA_049279335.1 Candidatus Dormiibacterota bacterium | reverse complement strand
CTGGCGTGGGGCGGAAGTTCCCTTCCGAGAAAAGCACCTGTCGATCGAGCCTGCGGGGTTCGCACCCAAGCCAGAACCCATTCCTCCTCTTATCATCGGCGGCAACTCTGATAGAGCATTACGACGGGCCGCTCGTCTCGGAGACGGCTGGCATCTACTCCGCCTTAGCCCGCTCCAAGCCCGAGCCGGCATCGATAAGTTAGAGCAGTTTGCCGAACTGGAGGCTCGCGATCCGACGGCACTGCGTGTTGTCTTACGGACACGACTCTTAGAGCTGGGAGTTCTCAATGAAGGACCACCCGAGGCTGGCAATAGGCTGCAGAGTGTCGTCTGCCAGGCACTCGAAGAGTATCGCTCGGTGGGCATCAGTGATTTTGTCATCGAATTCCCGTATCCGCAGACCACTCCAGCACGTCAGGCCGAGTGGCTGCAGTGGTTTGGCGAGCAAGGAGTGACGCGCAATTTCAACTCGGAAACGATCTAGCCCCAGCCTAAAGGAGCGAGAGCCTTATTCGCGATCTGCCCAGCGTGATCTCCCTCGCGAGAGCAGGTGAGATTGAGGGGACCCCGTTTGTTTAGTCCAGCTGATCTGGCCCCGGGATTTTGGACCGGCCAAATGAGAGTCAGGCAACGGTTGCGGACTCCTGATGGAAGTTCGCGTAGTCTACCGGAGTCAGCATCCCGAGGGAGCTGCGCCGTCGGCGGCGGTTGTAGAAGATCTCCAGGCATTCGAAGAGTGCCCTGGAAGGCTCGACCCACGAGCGCCACTTCTGGGGTTGAGTAATTCGGTCCGCAGCCGGCCCCAGAACCACTCGATGACTGTGGGTCCCCTCACGGGGACCGGCGGTGGAAGGACGACTGATGGAGCTCAGCCGCTCGCCGCGGTGCCGTCCGCGCGGGGATCCGAGGCCGCCTCCAGCCCGCCGTCTGGACTACGGCTCACCACTTGGGCGTGGCCCACCTGCTCGTCCCAGGGCTCCAGCGGCTCGACCTGCATCCCCGAGTCTTGCAGCGCCCTGGTCACGTCTGCCCCCACCCGGCTCTCGGCCACAACCACAGACCCACCTCCGACCTGGAGACCCCCCACTAGCCAGCGAGGGTGGTCAACGGCTTCGCGCGCCGGGAGTCCGCCCTCCAGCATGCGAGTCAGGATCTGAGCATGGATCTGGGCGTGTGCGCTGCCTCCCATCGTCGCGCTGGCCACGCGCGGCTCGCTCCCTTCGAGGACCACCACGGGCATCAGGGTGTGCGCCGGACGGACGCCACCCGCCAAATAGTTCGCGGCGTCGGGGTCAACCGAGAACGAGGCTCCTCGGTTCTGAAGGATGAAGCCGGTGTCGGGATCGAGGATGCCGGAACCAAACGCCCTATAGATGCTGAAGTTCATCGAGATCCACAACCCACCTTCCTGGGCGACTACCACCCCCACCGTGTCACCTGCTAGCGCACTCGTTGGGGTCGTCGGATCCACCGCCGCTTGCGCCTGGCGGACCAGATCCTCCAGGTGATCCAGTGATAGGAGGGCTTCGACCGGGACTCGGACCCGCCGCGGATCGGCGAGGAACCGGTCGCGGTCGGCGGTCGCCAGCAGAAAGAACTGCCCCAAAGCCCGGGACCAGCGGTCTAGGTCCACCCCCGACCCCCCCACCCGCTGTAGGCAGCCAAGGATCTCCAGC
>JBAPNX010000054.1:0-29255 GCA_049279335.1 Candidatus Dormiibacterota bacterium | reverse complement strand
GCCCCGACCCGTTGATCTTCTAGCGCCTCATCTGAGCCGCCGGTGCATGCAAACGCAGCGGCCGACCGACTGCGAGCGACCTCCCCCCCCATCGCCTTCAGCGTGCCCCTGCAGCTTCACCACCTGTCCCTCCAGGTGGTCGGTGGCGACGAGGGCCGCACAATGGCTGAGCCGACGCTAGCCGACCCCGCCACGGCGGGTCAACTCGGTCGCGGCTACTCGGAGGCGAGGCCTCGGGCCAGGCGTCCAAGGACAGAAGCGGAGTGCAACCAGCGTGAATTTCCTGTTCGGGCTCCACGGGGCGGTCGCCATCGTGCTCTTGTGCAGCCTGCTCTTCTTGGAAGAGGCCGGGGTTCCGCTGCCCTTCGCCCCTGGGGAGCTCACCCTGTTGGCGGCCGGGCTGCTGATCGCGGCCGGCGGTCTTGACCCCTGGGTCTTCGTCCCGCTCGCCATCGTCGTCTGCGTGGCCGGGGCCGTAGCCGGCTACAGTTGGGCGCGGATAGTCGGCGAGCACGAGTTGAGTCGCGTGGCGGTGCGCTTCCACCAGGCCAAGGCACTGAAGCGCGTCTCCACCCGGGTGCGCTCGGCCGGACCAGTGGGGGTCGCGATCTCGCGCCTCATCCCGGGCCTGCGGATATACACAACCCTGGTAGCAGGTGCCTTCCAGGTCAAGCGACGCACCTTCCTGGAGGGATTGATCCCCAGTACTGCGCTCTGGGTCTGCGTCTACGTCGCCATCGGCGTGGTGGCGGGGATCCCGGTAGAGCACTTCCTGACCAAGCTCGCCCGGCTGGCGGTGCAGGGAGCAATCCTCTTGGTGATCGGCGTGGGTGGATACATTGCCATCCGCCGAGCGCCCGCCCACGGGCGCGAGCCCATGGTGAACCTGCCCATCTGGGTGAAGACGGCGTTGGCCGCTCTGGTCGACCTCGGCGTGGTCGCCACCATCCTGACCGGTCTGCTCGCGATCGTACGTCGGCTGTCCGGGACGGACTTCAGTGCCAGCTGGGCGGACCTGGCTGTCGTGGTGGCCGCGCTAGCCGTTCTCTACCTCTTCGTAACCCGCCGCAGCACCGGGGCTACCGTGGGCGAAGCCCTGCTTCACACCGTGTACCTGCCGCGCCACGAAGCGGCTGACGCCACCGGAGCGAGCACCGCGGCACAAGCTGTCGACCCGCGTTTGAAGTTGGCGGCGGACCGCCTGCACACGGTAGGCACCGTCCCTCGACTGGCGGTGGTCAGGGCGCTTTTGGCTGGTCCCCGAACTACGGCCGAAGTGGCCGGGGATGCGGCGATGAGCTTGGATGAGACGGCCTACCACCTCGCCGCGCTGCACAAGGCGGGAATGGTCACGGCAGAGCCGGGCCCGCCGGAATTAAGCCACTTCAGCCTCCGAAGAGAACTGAGTGGTTGGTTCGCAGAACTTCTGGGCGGCGGCGGAGGTTAGCCCGGGCTCGGGTCACGCTTCAGGCCATGCCCTCGGTCTCGACCACGAACTCCGCCTCCAGCGCCTCCATCAGGGCTCGAGCCGCCTGATTGATCTCCGGCATCCTGCCGTCGCCGAAAGCTGGATCGGCATGCGCCTCCAGCTCATCCATGAAGATCTCGAAGCGGAGAGCCATGGCATCCTCTGAGTCATCCTCCAGCACCGCCTTCCTCACCTTTTCGTCCACGTAAACCACCTCTTGGGATTGGACATGGGGTCGCCGCACCCCCATCTTGGACCCTTACTTCACCCAGTCAGGACGAGCCACCTCCGTCCATCGATCAGCTCGCGCACCGCATCGAGGTGGCCGGCATGAACTGCCGTCTCGGTAATCACGTGCAGCATCACCTCGCGCAGGTCGTGGAGCCGCCAGTTGGGCCAACGCTCCTCAGGCCAGTAGGCTGGCGCTGCATCGAGCGGAGTCGCCGCAATGATGGCGTTCGCCAGCTCTATCTGGTGCCGATACAAAGCAAACACCGCTTCGGCCGACTGCTTCTGGGTCACCCGCCAGGCGAGTGCGGGCGATTCGTCCGGTTGGATGTCCTGTCCAGCCACGATCCGGCGGAACCACCACTGCTCAACATCGACGGCGAGGTGCTGCACCAGCCCAAGGCAGACCCATCCCGACGGCAGCACCGGCCGCCGTAGATCTTCGTCGGAAAGGCCGTCAAGGATGCCCAGGATGTGCTCGCGCTGAGCCCCGAGGGATGAAACCAGCTCACTCCGTTCCTGGGTCGTGCTCGGATCCGACATGCTCAGTCCTTAAGACAGCGGTGGCGGAGGGAGAACTGACCGTGGTCCTCCTGCGGCGATCGTCACCACCTCCCCCACAACCCTCGCCACAAGCCGGCTCGGCCGATGGCCCGCCCCACCGCAATGTTCCTCGCCCGTCGGGCCGCGTAGTAAGGGTTTCCGGTCTCGATACTCCTTCGGACCGCTCTCCCCGACGCCGACAGCCGGGCGGCCCGATAGAGCGCAGAGGTGAAAGTCATTGGACCTCCTTGCCTGGTACGCACACGCCTCGTAGGCCTGGGTTTGTGAAGTCGCGCTTCACATCGAGCACCTTCTGGCTCCCGGCGATGGTAGCGTGCGAGTCGCCCCGCAAGTCGCAGTGCTAGCATCAGTAGCCCCGGTGACCGGTCAGCTAAGAGCGAGGGGGCCACGTGCTCTTCCTGTTCCGATTCCTGCGAGAACCTTCTCACCCTGAGCTCAAGTGGGGCCTGGCTGGGCTTCTGGTCGCGCTAGGTGTTGCTCTGATCTTCTGGGGCTTAGTGGGACACGACCCCCTGATCGCATTGCGAGGCGCCGCCGAGCTGGTGATTGTGGGCGGGTTCGTTCTCGGAGTGGTGCGACGACACCGTCGCCTCGGCGGCCCACCGAGGACCAGCTGAGGGTCGTAAGGCCCCCTTAGTCCCAATCGCAACTTCGACGCCGTCCGGCAGAGGGCGGTCACCTTCCCTGTTGGTCAGTCCTTCGCGCGCATTCCCACCTTCTGACCAAGCCGGCAACGGCGGCGCGATAGCTCCAGTCGAATCTAAGGGCGGCACCACCACCAGGACTCCCGGCCGACCCCTGCCGGACCTCACCCGGTCCGGCCAGCCGTGCGCTTGGACTGATCACCAGCACCCGGAGTAGCTTGTCCTGCCAGATGCCTCAACAGCGCCGCGCCGACTTGGCTCCGTCAACGTCCCGTGCCGGCCCCGTGAGCCCGGCTCCTGCGGCGAACCTGCAGCGCCGTCTCTGGTCAAAGGCTGTGGTCTGGGTCAAAACCAAGGACCCCGGCCTCCTGGCGGTGAGGCGCTCGGTGCGTGCCGCGGTGGTCATGCCGTCTGCCTTCGGTCTGGCCCATTTGCTGTTCTCCGACTCAGCTCAGGTCGGCCTCTTCGCCGCGTTCGGTTCCTTTGCCCTACTGCTCTTGGCGGATTTCCGGGGTAAGCCGCGCACGCGTCTCGTCACCTACCTCGCTCTCTTCATCGTCGGAAGTTGTTTCATCACCTTGGGGACCTTGGCGTCGACCCAAAAGGCGCTAGCGGTGGTCGCCATGGCACTCGTGGCCTTTGCGGTGCTCTTCGCCGGGGTCGTTTCCCCCCTAGCGGCAACCGCCTCGACCGCGGCGCTGCTGACATTCGTGCTGCCCGTTGCACTCGCCCAGCCAGTTGCCTCTGTGGGGCCCCGCTTGTTGGGTTGGGCGATCGCGGCCGCCTTCTGCATCCCGGCATCCATGCTGGTCTGGCCCACCCCGTGGCGAGATGAGCTGCGGCGTCGCTTGTCGGCCACCGTGTCGGCGGTCGCCAAGCTGGCGGCTGCGCGCGCCCAGGGCGGGGCGGATCCCAAGGTCACAGCTTCTGTGACAACTGAGCTATCCCATCTCCGAGCCCAGTTCAGGGCTACACCGTACCCGCCCGTAAGCGCCGCCGCTAGCGCTGTCGCCCTGGCCACTCTGATGGGTCGTGTCGAGTGGCTGGCTGGCTACCCCGCCTACATCGGCAACGAGCCCAGGGCGCTGGATCCGGGACCAGCCGAGGCTTTGATGAGAGAGGTGGCCGAGACCCTCCGGCTCAGCGCTTCTCTGATCTGCAATGGGGGTGGTTACCCGGTCGACGACCCCGAGACGGTAGGGGCGGTCCAGGAGGCGGCCCGGCGATTGCAACGGATGATCGGAGCTGAGCTCGATGCCGAGGTTTCGACCCTAATCGGGCCTGCGGAAACCGACCAGGGGCTGGGCCCCTCCCCTCTGATCGCCGCCCCCCCGGAGCCGGCCTTCCGCACCCCCGGCCTGGCTATTGCCGCCGAGATGGTGGCAGATGCCGCGCTCGAAGCGGCCAGCGCCGAGCCTGTGGGAGATTCGCGCCGGGCCATGGCTGGACGTCGTTCCTGGCATCAGTCTTGGCATCAGCTCCGGTCGTACATGTCCTTGCGCTCGGTTTGGTTCCGCAATGCGGTTCGCGGCGCCACCGCGCTGGCAATCGCGGTCGCGGTGGTCGAGGTAACCGCTGTCGAGCACGGCTTCTGGGTCGTCCTGGGCACCCTCTCAGTGCTGCGGTCGAACGCCCTTGGTACCGGGTCAACCGCGCTGCGAGCTGTGGCAGGCACGGCGGTAGGCTTCGTGGCGGGCGCGGCCATCATGATCGGCTTGGGCAGCCACCCAGGACTGTTGTGGGCTCTACTCCCCCTAGCGGTACTGGTAGCGGGGATAGCCCCATCGATGATCTCATTCGCCGCCGGCCAAGCCGGATTCAGCCTGGTCGTGATCATCCTCTTCAACATCATCGCGCCGGCCGGCTGGACGGTGGGCCTGACCAGGATCGAGGACGTGGCAATTGGCGCTGCCGTCAGCGTCGTGGTGGGAGTGCTGTTCTGGCCCCGCGGCGCGACTGCGGCACTGGGACGCGCCCTAGCCGACGCCTTCGTCGCGAGCTCCGGGTACTTGGCCGACGCGGTGGATCGACTCACCACCAGGACTCGCAAGGTTGACACCCTGCCGGCTCAGCGGGCGGCCGACACCACCTACCTGAGGCTTGACGATGCCTTCCGGCAGTTCTTGACCGAACGCGGGGCCAAGGTACTACCGGTAGAGACCCTGGCCAGGCTATTCACCGGCGCCAACCGGATCCGGCTGGCCGCCTACACGCTGACTACGGTGCGTGGCTCCACCCTTGGCCCTGGCCAATCGGATTTGGAGTCGGTTGCGATTGCCGGCGCGGTGCTGCGCGATTCCTACGCCGCGAGTCACCGCTGGTACCAGGAGTTCGCCGAGATCCTGTCTGACCGACGCGAGTCACTCGACCCACCTCCGGCCGTCGGTGCCACCCTGCACGACGTTCTCCAGGGGGCCTTTAGCGACGCCCGAGCCCACGGTCGAGCCGACCAGCTTCGCGCGACCTTACAGATGATGTGGGCCATGGAACTGCTCGGGGCCCAGCGCCAAGTCCAGGCTGACCTGGCCGAGTCGGCCGACCTCTTCATCCGGCGCCGGCGTCAGCTCCGCGTGATCTAGGCACGGCTCGCCGGCATCGGAGTCAGCTCCTTCCAACCACACTAGGACGGCACCGACCCGAGGTGGGCCCGCCCAACCAAATGTCGGCATCCACTGGGACGGAAAGGTGCTTCTATGAATCCAGTTGCAGTTGGCGTCGCCGCCAAGCCGGGAGGACAGCGTCGACGACCGCAAATGGTTTGCCGTATCGGAATTAGGTAAGAGGGCCGCATGGCATATTCGCTTGAGGTCAGCGCCAGGCAAGAGGGCAATGGCTGGTCCGCCGAGGTTTGGGTCCAAGACTCCAGGCGCCGCTCTCGCCATCGGGTGACCGTCAGCCAAGAGGAGCTGTTCCGCCTCGGGCGAGGACGATCGGTTGAAGAGCTGCTCCGAGCCAGCTTCGAGTTCCTGCTCCAGCGGGAGCCGGCCTCCTCGATCCTGGCCGAGTTCCCACTCTCGACAATCGAGCGCTACTTCCCAGAATTCGAGGAGGAAGTCTGAGCGGGAACAGGCATAGGATGGCGCTCAACATGGTTCTCCCATTTCGCCTGGTTCAGGTCGCTTGTCTGATCTTCGCTGCGACGCTGGGCCTGCTGGTGACCGGTTGCGCGGGCGATCTAGGGGCTCCATCACTCTCGGCGCCCGCCGCCCCTAGCCCCACCGCTAGCAGCCACCACCAAGCCCACTCCAATACAGCGCTGCACCTTCTTCTGGGATTCCAGTACGGGAGTCTGACGCCCCGCAATGCCAGCGTTACTTGCGGCGCCAACGACAGCAAGGTGGTGGTTCGCGGGTCAGTCCAGAGGCATTTCGTGACAGTGCGCTTAAGCGGCCTTCACAAGGGGCAGCAGCTTTCGGTGCCGCCACCTCTCGGCGGGTACATCGACCGCGTCACCGTGACCGTTTCCGGCGCAAGCCCAACCCAGTCATTGACTTACATAGTCGGCTTCACCGACGGGACTTACCAGGGCGTGGGCACAATCGATGTCAGCAAGCACGGGACCAGTGGAACCATCAACATCTCAGCGCCGTCACCGGTCGGCCAAGAGCCACTGCTGCAGGGTGCGGGGCTCTACGTGACCACCGGGGCGAACGGTATGTCGCTAGACGGGACCTGGAGGTGTCCCTGAGCACGCCGCTGCTGGCGTTTTTCGCTCCAATGATCTGAGCCCAAGACGGCGCAATTGAGGCGCCGCGGGCGTGAGTACGGAGCCATCTAACCCTCCACCATCAACTATTTGCGCAGCTCAGGCTAGAGGTCGCTCATCCGGGGCGCGGACGAACCTCAGCCACGGAGCATGCCGGCGAGCACAGCGGCCTCACTTATCTCGGGCTGTTTGGTCGCAGTAATCAAGGTCAACTTCCGGTCCTTCGCTAGTTCCCGCAAGTGATGCAAGGCCGCAGACCGCTCCGGTTGCCTTAGTTCGAGCTGATAGCGACGGGTGAACTCCGCGAACCGTGACGGATCATGGCTGTACCACTTACGCAGTTCGGTCGAGGGAGCCACCTGCTTGCACCACTCGTCGAGCTGCACCTTGCTCTTGGACAACCCGCGCGGCCAGATGCGGTCCACCAGTACCCGCCTGCCATCGCGGGAACTGGGCTTGTCATAGGCGCGACATACCTGGACGTTCGGCATCCGCGCTACCTCCGCCTGGTCGGACCACCGCTGCCGGATGTGCCACGGGATCGGTTTGGGTCGCACCCATTCTCGCTCTTCGCTGACCATCTGCCAGCCAGGACCATCGCACCCGCGGTCAGACAGCCAGCTCCGACCCGTTGTTTGCCCAGCCCCCAGACCTCAGCGCGCTGCGTCCGCGACTGGCGCAACCGCAGAGGGTGAACTTATCGGGTGTGGCTCCAGGGGGCTGCGCCGGCGGGGAGCCCAGTCAGCGGCCAGCCGCCAGATCGGCGACGCGTTTCATGAGCGAGCCCGTGCCCCACGACTCAAGCATGGCAGCCAGTCCAGGCCCGGGTCCGCTCCACCGCAGTGCGGCTACCGACGGCAGCAGGTCGCGCTCTACCCGCAGTGTCGCCAGGTCGAGGAAGAGGCGAGCCAGCTCGCTACTCTCGCGAAGCGTGACCGCCAGCCGCTCTGCCCCGCGCACCGAGACGCCCCATGACGCCGGGTCTTGCGGAATGTCCCCGATGTGCCGGAAACGAGCCAATACGGTAGCCGCCGAGCGGGCGCCCCATCCCGGCAGCCCTGGGAAACCATCAGCCTGATCCCCCACCAGCGCGAGGAGGTCGGGGATGGAGGTCGGTTCGACCCCGAACTTCTCCACCACCCCGTCGTGGTCGATGATCCGACCGCGGCGCCGATCCAGCTGGATGACGCGCTCGCCGCGCACCGCCTGGGCCAGATCTTTGTCGGCGGTCAGGATGAGTACTCGCTCGACCTCCGGATCGTCGCCCGCCACGGCCGCTGCCGAGGCGAGGGCGTCGTCGGCCTCGAGCTCTGTCATCGGCCACAGCGCAACTCCCAGTTGTGTCAGCGCCTCCTCGAGCGGACCGAACTGGGCCAGAATGGCCCGGTCCATGCCGACGCTGCTCTTGTATCCGGGCCAGAGCCGGTTGCGAAAGCTCTCCACCACATGATCAGTCGCGACCCCCACATGAGTGGCGCCACTCTCGAGTAGGGTGATGGTGCCTGCCACGACGGCGCGGACTGCGGCATCGGGACGAGAGCGCAGCGGCTCCGGCAGGCCATGATGCTGACGAAAGAGCTCATAGGTTCCGTCTACCAGGTGAACTTGCACTGCTGGGCGGTCAGCGCCCACGGCGGTGCTCGGTCCGGGCAGAAGGAGCCCCTGGCCGGCGCCGTGAGGCGCTCCTCCCCGACCTTGTCAAGGGAGTGGAATCAGCGCTCTCCGTACCTCGGCGAGCAGACTGGCCTGTTCTTTGCGACTGGTGATCCTCATGCGCTGAAAGGCGCTGGCCAACCTGACGTCGACGTATAGCTCGCCGGCATCCTCGTGAAAGTGAAGGAAGGCTCGGGATCCACGCGAGAAGTAACCGCGCTTGCGTTCGCGTAACTGAGGGAGCGCGCGCAGCTCCGCCAGCAATGCCTCCAGCCGATCAAGGTCTTGCTGGGTGGCATGCCGCATGCGCCCAAGCATGACTCGAGACGTTTCCACAAGACAAGGACCGACTCTACCCCTGCTCGACGAACCCCAGCTATCGACCCCAGCTCGCAGCCGGTCTTGGCATTGCGCCACCCTGATCTGCGCCAGCCTTGATCCCACCGGGCCACGGTGGGCGGCACCCTGCAGCGTTGCCGGCCGCGGAGCAGCGTCAAGGCTGGTGGGTCCGGCGGTGGATCAGCCCTCGCGCGCGGTTGGAGCCGGGCTACAGCAGGCGCTGCAGTCGCGTAGTGGGCGATTCGCTCAACCGGGGCGACGCGGCACGGCAACCGATTCAGCAATGCCTCGCTCCTAATCCGCACACCTCAGCGCGATGCCGCACCGTTGGCGGTGGGATCTTGGTGTCTGGCACAATCAATAAATGGCCATTGGCTCGCCGAAGGAGGAGGCCGAAGGCCTAATCAGCTTCGTCGATGCGTCCCCGTCGCCCTACCACGCGTGTGCTGTGGCTGGCGCCATGCTCTCGGCCGCAGGTTTCAGCGAAGTAAGCGCCGGAGCCGGTTGGTCTGCCGAAGGGAGAAGCTTTCTGATCAGCGGCGGCACGCTTGTGGCCTGGTCGATTCCACCATCAGCGACTCCCGAGGGCGGGGTTCGGATCCTGGCCGCACACACTGATAGCCCCAATCTCAGGATCCGGGCGCACCCGGAGGTGGATGCGTCTGGTTTCAGACAGCTGGGCGTGGAGATATACGGCTGGGTCCTGCTTAATTCATGGCTAGATCGGGATCTTGGGCTGTCGGGGCGCGTGACGTTCGTTGAGGCCGGCGAGACCAAGTGCGCTCTGCTCAAGGTTGACCGCCCACTGCTGCGGCTCCCTCAGCTGGCCATCCATCTCGATCCCAAGGTGAACGATCGCGGACTGCGTCTCAACCGGCAAACTCAAATGGCCCCAATCTGGGGCTTGCTGGCCAGCGACCCGCCCAGCTTCAGTTCCTTTCTCGAAGGCGAGCTCGGAGTCGGCCGCGACACGATTCGAACCTGGGATGTGATGGCCCATCCGCTGGAGCCAAGCCGACTGAGCGGCGGCAACTCCGAGTTCATCAGTGCTCCGCGCCTCGACAACCTGGGCTCGACCTTTACTGCGGTTCGAGCCATGGTGGAGTGCGCCGGCGCTGGCGGGGTCTCGCCCAGCCGGACGTCCGTTCTGGTCCTCTTCGACCACGAGGAGGTAGGCAGCCAGTCGGCCACCGGTGCCAACGGCGTGCTGCTTGCATCGGTGTTGGAACGCATGGTCCTAGGGATGGGTGGGTCGAGGGCGAGTTACCTTCAGGCAATGGCCAATTCCTTCTGCGTATCGGCAGATATGTGTCACGCAGTCCATCCCAACTACGTCGACAAATCGGAGCCGCAGCATTCGGCGTCGATGAATCAGGGTCCCGCCATCAAGCGTCAATCAGCCCAGGCATACGCCACCGACGCCAACACCCAAGCGATATTCGAAGCCGCGTGCGACGCGGCGGGCGTCCCCTGGCAGATTCACATGGAGCGATCGGACATACCGTCCGGCTCCACTGTCGGTCCTATGACGGCGGCACACCTGGGCGTTGCCACGGTCGACGTCGGCATGACTCAGCTGGCGATGCACTCAGCCCGCGAGTTCGGTGGCGCTGACGATCCGCAATACTTCATCAAGGCGCTGACCGCATTCTTGGCTGACTAGTTGCACCGACGCTCGCACCTGGCGGTCCACAGTCCTCGTAGCAGGCGTCCACCCTGGCCAGAACTGCCCCTTCTGCCCGCTCCACCGCAACAAACCTCACCCCGCAAGTCCTTTAGGCGCTACTCCGACGTGGATCAGTCGCGCTACAGCCGCGACATATGCTAGATCGGGTTCGAGGGAACCTTTCCGCCCCCGCTGCCCGGCTCGCCCTGGAGTTGAGCTGGGGGGACCTCATGGTCCTAGGGTCGACCGTGACCTCGAGCGTCAACGTAGTGGCGGTCAAGCTGGCGTTGGCCAACTGTGGTCCGCTGACCTATGGCTCGATTCGCTTCCTGCTGGGCGGGGCGGCCTTGTGCGTGATCGCCAGATGGCGCGAGGGACCGATGCCGCGGCCCCGGGCCAGAGACGTTTGGATGATCGTGATAACTGCCGGAATCGGTGAGGCGATCAGCCAGGCGCTGTTCACCACCACCTTGACATTCGCCAATGTCGACTACGTGGCCATGGTCCAAGCCACCAGCCCACTGCTCATCGTCGCCTGGCTAGCCTGGCGGGAGCGGGAGCACTTCGGTCTGAGAGTTTGGATTGGATTCGGTCTCGGTGTGGCCGGGGCGGCTCTGGCTCTGACCGCTGGAGGAGGCGGACGGACCAGCTTTCTTGACATAGCTTTGCCGCTGGGGCTTCCGGTGACCAGCGTCGTCTACGTCTTGATGCTGCCGCTGCTCCTGCGTCGCTATCGCGCGATCTGGCTGACCGCCATCCTCACCACCGTGGGCGGGTTGATGTTGGCCCCTTTTGGGGCGCTGGAGGCGATTGGCCGCCATCCCCATGTCACCGCCCCTTGGCTGGGTCTGCTCTCTTACAGCGTGCTCGGCTCGGTCGCCTTGGGGTTCT
Organism: Candidatus Dormiibacterota bacterium; assembly: GCA_049279335.1. Classification (GTDB taxonomy): domain Bacteria; phylum Chloroflexota; class Dormibacteria; order Aeolococcales; family Bog-877; genus Bog-877. Next base: position 18,096 of record JBAPNX010000054.1, on the reverse strand, counting down.
TGCTATACACCATCGCGGTGCGCAGGTTGGGCCCAGCTCGGGTGGCTGCCTATAGCTACCTACAGCCCTTCCTGAGCGTAGTGGCGGCAGCCCTTCTTATCGGTGAGGCCATCCTGCCGCTGCAGATCCTCGGTGGCATCGTGATGCTGATCGGAGTGATCGGTGGAAGGCCCCAGCCCCACCAGGTCGCTGGCGCGGCCGATGAAGGCGATCCCTCGCCGGGACAGCCTCCTGTCATGGCGACGCGGACGGCCGAAGCGCATCCCTGCCCCTGAGCCTGCCAGCCGTGGCTCGCACGGGCGAGAGCGCTGGCTTCGCCAGCCGTGCGGGTGGCACAGGGATCGCCGAAGAACCTAACCACAGGAGGCGAAAGAGCTTACAGGCGGAACCACAGAGCCTCGCGGCCCAAGCGACCAGTGCTGCACCAAACGGCACCATCGTCGTGCGCGGGCCACATTATCCCCGGGTGTCGTCAGCGTTGCCGATCATCTGTGCCAGATCGGTGGTCAACAACTGGCGGGGCGGCATTCCTCGAGCACTCGGCGGGCCGATGCGGCGTTCCCAGGCTCGCGCACCAACACTCGAACAATTGCGCAGTCCAGTCCCTGGGAAAGGCCGAGGAACTGCTGGCGAACTGCACCGGGCGCTCCCGCCGCCCCAACGGCCGCCGGCAGTTGTCCGGGTCGGGTGCGGTCACTGTCCAGGTGGGCGAGCTCCTCAGCAAAGCCCATCTTTTCGAAGTGCCGACGGTACGGCCCCGGTGCCAGCGCGTACTCCCGCATCGCGTTGGTCAGGATTTGGCAAGCCGCCGCGGCATCAGAGTCAACCGCGGTCCTGATGTACGAAATGATCGGTGGAGTGGGTCGGCCCGCTCGAGACGCGGCCAGCTCCACCTCACTGCGTGATCTGGCCACCTGGTCCACGGAGCACCAATTGAGGGAGACCCCGTCAGCCAGCTCACCAGCCAGCTGGAGCATTCTGGGGCCAAGCGCCGCGACATAGAGAGGGAGCTCGGGCGGCAGCAGGGGGCGCAGGGCCTCTAGGTAGCGACCCATCTCGCCCACCGGGTGAGCCAACTGCCCGCTGCCGACCCCGAGCACAAACTTTCCCCCGGTCCCCTGCCAGACCCGGGCCGCCTGCCGCGCATAGAACTCTGGGCGCTCTCCAGACGCTGGCACCACGGCGATCCCTGTAGGAAGTCCCGAGGCTTGGTACCAGGCCAGGCACCTGTCGAAGGCGGCCACGTCACCGCGCCCTGGGGTCCATGCCGACTGATACCCGAGCTTGGCAGCGAACCGGACGCAGTCCAGTTCGTCCGCCGGGCTGAGGTTTTGCGCGGGGTCGATGCTGAACGCAACTTCCATTCGGGCGATTGTAGGCAGCGGCGCAGCCTAACCCGGTCAGGCGGCTGGAGAAACGACGGGGGCCGGGAGACACCCAACGATTCAGCGCAGCGATCGCAGGCCGTGGAGATCCACCGTCCGATACGAGGGTTTTCACCCGTCCCCGCCACTAACGTGGGCCTCATCGTGAGCAACGACCACGCTCTCCCGAAAGCCCTGTCTATAAGGATTAGAGAATGGATACTGAAACACGGACCGGAGCCGAGTTGGCCGCTGATGCCATCTCGCGCTGCGTCGGCCAGACCATCTTCGCTTTGCCGGGCAGCCATATTGGGGGGATTCTCGACGCCTGCCGGGGCTTGCACATGAGAGTGGTCAACGTCCGGCACGAGGAGAACGCGGTGCTGATGGCTGAGGGTTGGTCGCTTGTCACCGGCCAACCGGCCCTAGCATTGGTCACCGCCGGGCCCGGATTGACCAACGCCTTGGCGGGAATGGCTGAAGCCAACGCTGCTGGAGCACCCGTGGTAGTGGTGGCCGGCCGGACGGCGATATCCAAGCGTGGTTGGGGCGCCGTCCAGGACGTGGACCAACTTCGACTGGTCGGACCCGTATCCAAGTGGAGCCAACAGTGCTTGGAGCCAGCCAGGATCCCACAGTACATAGCTGAGGCGGTCCGACAGGCCTCCTGGGGCAGCCCCGGGGTTGCCTATCTGGAAGTCCCTGAGGACGTACTGGCCGAACACGTGCAGCTCAGCAGTCGGGCTCGGCTCGTTGTCGAGCCGCGTCCCGTGCCTCGACCGGCAGATCTGGGCGAGTTGCGCCGACTCCTGCAAGCTGCGGAACGGCCACTGGTGGTGGCCGGTTCTGGGGCGTTCTTTTCAGGTGCCGGTCCAGCCCTGCGCCGTTTCTTGGAACGCACGGGGATCCCCCTTACCACCACCAGCGCCGCCCGCGGCCTGGTGGATGATGACCACCCCCTGTGCCTGGGGAGCTTGGTCCACGGGGGTGCTGCGCTGGCGTGGGCCTCCCTGGCCCTGGTCCTCGGCTCGCGATTCAACGCCAACCTTATGTATGGTCGGAGCCCTCTCTTCGGGGAAGACCAGGTGACAATCCAGCTCGACCTCCGTCCCGAGCACCTAGGAGGGGTGCGACCCCCAGAGCTGGCCTTGGTCGGGGACGTGAGTGCCACCTTGGAGCTGCTTGCCGAGGGCTGGGCCAACCCACCCGATTACTGGTCCGAATGGCAAGCCCAGGCGCGCTCCGCCGCGGTTGCCAGTCACGATCTCTGGGAAGCCGAGGCCAGAGAGCCAGCATCCCCTCTGCATCCTGGCTGGGTGGCCATGGAGTCAGCGGCGCTGTTCGAGGAGCAGCCGGGAGCCGGGACTTGGGTGTCGGATGGGGGCGACAGCGTTCCCTGGGGGATCGCTTTCTCCAAGGCGCACACCCCGGGAAGCAACCTCCTGATCGGGTCAGCGCTTGGCACCCTGGGCGTGGGCCTTCCCTTTGCGATCGCGGCCGGCTTGGCCCGACCGGGAGATCCTTTGGTGCTCTTCAGTGGCGACGGTGCCTTCGGATTCTCTGCGATGGAACTCCAGACCGCCGCGACTCACAGAGTCGGGGTAGTCGCAATAGTCGTCAACAACGGAGTGTGGCGGGGGCCAGGGACCAGCCCAAGCCAAGTGGGTCGGCCAGTCGACCATGCCGGCCTTGCTGTCGGGCTAGGCTGCTGGGGGGAGAGTGCGTCGACACAGCCCGAGTTTTCTTCGGCTCTGCGCCGCGCCTTCGAGGTGGCCCGTGGGGGAGTGCCCTGCGTCGTAGACGCCCACGTTGACGGGAAGGTGGTGAGCAAGCTGCTGCGGAGCCTGGACGAGTTGGGCCTAATGTAGGGTGCCGACCCTAACTACTCCGGAGAAGGTGACCTGCGCCGGTGGCGACCAGAGCCCTGAGTCAGTTAGGTTATCGATCCGGTCACCGAGCCCGGTAGAGGGCCTCGGCTCCGCCCGCGTCCTCTCTCTGGTTGTCTGTTCCGCGCCGTCCTGTCGGGAGGTTGAACTGGTGTCCGATGACAGGCCCTTCGTCGATGGACAGCGCGAGAGACTTCCCTCGCTCCTTAGGGCTCTCGAGCGCTCACGGACGCCTAGGTCATGACCCTCCTCCGCATGATGCGGACGCGCCTGCGGCCTTACTGGCGTCAGGTCATGGTCGTTGTCACACTCATCGTGATCCAGACGGTCATAGGCCTGTACCTTCCCAACCTGACCGCGAACATAATCAACTTCGGCATCGCTCGGGGTGACATCGCCTACATTTGGCGGACGGGCGGCGTCATGCTGGCACTGACTTTCGGTCAGGGCGCGATCGCCATCTTCGCCGTGTACTGGGCCTCACGAACATCGATGGGAGTAGGTCGGGACCTCCGAGCCGCGGTATTCGGTCACGTGCTGCGCTTCTCGGAGCGAGAGATGAATAGCTTTGGTACACCCTCCCTGATCACACGCAACACCAATGATGTTCAGCAGATCCAGCTGTTCTTGCAGATGGCACTAACGACCATCGTAGCCGCGCCGATCATGATGGTCGGCGGGGTGATCATGGCGCTGAGAGAGGACGTCACCCTCTCACTCCTGCTGGTCGTGGTGGTCCCTCTGATGGCCGCTCTGATCGGCTCCATGCTGTTCTTTGCCGTGCCGCTCTTCCAGTCCATGCAGATCAAGATCGACCGCATCAATCAAGTGCTACGCGAGCAGATAACCGGCGTCCGAGTAATCAGAGCGTTTGTGCGCACCGACTATGAAGAGCATCGCTTCGCCACCGCCAACGCAGACCTCACCTCTACCGGCTTGCGCGTCAACCGTATCTTCGTGCTCGCGATGCCGGCGCTTATGGGGATGATGAACCTGACAAGTGTTGCGGTCCTCTGGTTTGGCGGGCACCTGGTCGCTGACGGCCAGATGCCGATTGGCAACGTCACGGCCTTCCTGGCCTACATCTTGCAGATCCTGATGTCGGTCCTGATAGCTGTGTTTATGGTCATCCTCATACCGCGCGCCGAGGCGAGCGCTCAGCGTATCGAGGCAGTGGTGCAGGTCGAACCGTCGATCGCCACTCCGGAGCCGTTCCTGACTTCGATGAACGCGAAAGGGCTTATTGAGTTCCAGGGCGTCGGCTTTGGCTATCCCGGAGGCGAACATCCGGTCCTACAGGGCCTGTCGTTCCAGCTCCAGCCGGGAATGACGACCGCTATCGTCGGCGGCACCGGCGCTGGCAAGTCGACTCTCCTCAACCTCATTCCTCGTTTCTTCGATGTCAATTCCGGGGCCCTTCTGATCGACGGTCTGGATGTGCGGAGGCGCTCGCTCGACGAACTACGATCCCATATGGGACTGGTGCCCCAGCAGGCATACCTGTTCGGTGCCACGGTCGCGGACAATCTCCGCTTCGCCGCTGCGGATGCCACCGATGCCGACCTCTGGCACGCCCTCCAAGTAGCACAGGCAAGTGACTTCGTGGCCGCCATGCCCGGGCAGCTCGAGGCCCAGATTGACCAGGGTGGGACCAATGTTTCAGGAGGCCAGAGACAGCGGCTCGCCATTGCCCGGGCGCTGGTGAAGCGGCCGTTGATTTACCTCTTCGACGACTGCTTCTCTGCCCTAGATGCAGCGACCGACGCCCGCCTGCGGGCGGCACTGAAGGCCGAGACCCGCGATGCCACCGTCGTCATCGTGGCCCAGCGGGTCAGCACCATCCTTGACGCGGGCCAGATCCTCGTGCTCGACGGTGGCACTGTCGTCGGTTCCGGTACCCACGAGGAGCTCATGACCTCCTGCGCGCCTTACCGAGAGATCGTTGAGTCGCAACTCGGGGAGGTAGCGGCATGATCGGACGCGGCCCGGCTGGGGGCCAACAGCGCGGCTTTGGCGGCCCCGGCCGGATGATGGCCGGACCCCCTCAGAGCACCAAGAACGTCGGACGCACCCTGCGGCAGCTTCTTGGACGCTTGCGGCCGGAGTGGCGGACCATCGCCTTGGCCGCGGTGCTGACTTCGACGGGCATCGCGTTCGTCGTCATCGCACCCCGGATACTGGGCAACGCGACTGATCTGATCTTTAACGGCGTCATCGGAAAGAGCCTTCCGGCCGGCTTGACCAAAGCGCAAGCGATCCTCTTTCTCAAAGCCCATGGTCACGGCCAGATGGCGCAGATGCTGTCAGGGATGAACGTCACCCCTGGGCACGGGATCGCTTTCGCGGCGCTGGGCTGGACCCTCGGCCTGGCCGCCATTCTCTATCTCGTGGGCGCACTGTTCAGCTGGATGCAGGGCTACATCATGGCCGGAGTGGCGCAGCGTACGGTGTTCGGCATGCGTCGTGACGTGGAGGCCAAACTGGCCCGCTTACCACTAAGGTACTTCGATAGCCATCCCCACGGCGATCTTCTGAGCCGAGTCACCAACGACATCGACAACGTGACCACGACGATTCAGCAGGGGCTGGGGCAATTGCTCACCTCGGTGCTCACAATCATTGGGGTACTGGTGATGATGTTGGTGATCAACCCTGTCCTCGCATTCATCTCTCTAGCTGCTGTGCCAATGTCGATTGGAGTGACATTCTTTGTCGCCCGCCGCTCTCAGAAGCAGTTCGCCGCTCAATGGGAACGGACTGGTTCGGTCAACGCCCTAGTGGAGCAGACACATACGGGACATGCTCTGGTGCAGATCTTCGGTCAGTCAGAGCGTACGATGGCGGACTTTGATCGTCAGAATCAAGCTCTCTACGAGCCCAGCTTTCGGGCTCAGTTCCTATCCGGGATCATCCAGCCAGCCATGCAGTTTGTGGCCAACCTTAACTACGTCGCGATCGCCGTCATCGGCGGGTATTTTGTAGCGTCGGGAACGATGACCCTGGGCGGCGTTCAGGCGTTCATCCAGTACTCGCGGCAATTCACCAATCCGATCACCCAGATCGCGAGCCAGATGAACCTGCTGCAGTCAGGCCTAGCCTCGGCAGAGCGCGTCTTCGAATTCCTTGCCGCGGAGGAGGAGGCACCAGAGGTCGCTGCTTCGGAAGCTACGGTCGCAGCAGCTGGGCACGTGACCCTGGACCACGTGTCGTTTCAGTACCAAGCCGACCGGCCACTTATTCGGAACTTCAGCCTGGACGTGCAGCCCGGCCAGACGGTGGCCATCGTGGGGCCGACAGGAGCCGGCAAGACTACAGTTGTGAACCTCTTGATGCGTTTCTACGAGATCGATTCCGGCCATATTTATCTCGATGGGGTCGATTCTCGCGATCTGACTCGCGAACGCGTCCGCGGCATGTTCGGGATGGTGCTCCAAGACACTTGGCTCTTCACTGGGACCATCCGCGACAACATCGCCTATGGCAAGGCGGGTGTCCACCCCGAAGAGGTAGTGGCCGCGGCCAAGGCTGCCCACGTCGATCAGTTCGTCCGCACCCTGCCGGATGGATACGACACTGTTCTAGACGCGGATGCCTCCAACATCTCCTCTGGCCAGCGACAGTTGCTCACCATCGCGCGAGCCTTCCTTGCCGATCCAGCCATCCTCATCTTGGACGAAGCGACAAGCAACGTCGACACACGGACCGAGGTGCTCATCCAGGAGGCGATGGCTCGTTTGCGAAAGGGACGTACGAGTTTCGTCATCGCGCACCGCTTGTCGACGATCCGGAACGCCGACTCTATTGTGGTCATGAACGAAGGGCGGATCGTGGAGCAGGGGCGGCACGCAGAGCTGATGAAGCGGCGGGGATTCTACTACGACCTGTATGCAAGCCAGTTCGCCGAGGCATTCGCAGCAGCGAGTTGACCAGAAGGACTCGGCCACTTCCGCTCCAACCGGCTGTGCGGCTGCCCACCGGCGGCATCGGCCCCGCCCAGCTCGAGCGCCCGCAGCGGCGTGTGCTGATCTGGACACTGCAGCCGGCGGAGGGCGGTCACGCCACCGAGAGCTGTCACTCGGCCGCCAGCTCAGCCCTGGCCCGGGCCAGCGCTTCCAGCTCGGCCGGGTCGACCTGAGGGGGCCTGAGATCCATCTCGTCGATGGCGTGGACCACGATGCCGCCCACCAGGGCTCGGAGCTGGTACTTGTGGTCGGCGGGCACCACATACCACGGCGCCCACCTGGTGGATGTGGCGGTGAGAGCATCTTCGTAGGCAGCCTGGTATTCGGACCAATATCCACGCTCTGCTAGATCGCCGACGGAGAACTTCCAGTTCTTGGCGGGGTTGTCTAGGCGCTCCAGGAAGCGGTGTCGCTGCTCCTCTCGGGAGAGGTGGGGGAAGATCTTCACGATCCGAGTGCCGTTGCGGTAGAGGTGGCGCTCGAAGGCGTTGATGTCCTCATAGCGGTGCCGCCACATGGCCTCGGTTGGCTGGCCATCATGGGCGGCGTACCCGTGGACGAGAAGCTCAGGGTGGACCCGGACCACCAAGACCTCCTCGTAGTACGAGCGGTTGAATATCCCGATCCGCCCACGCTCGGGAAGCGTCTTGCTGTAGCGCCAAAGGAAGTCGTGCTGGAACTCCTCAGCGGACGGCTGCTTGAATGCCTCCACCTGGCATCCCTGCGGATTCACCCCCGATACAACGTGCTTGATGATCCCGTCCTTGCCGGCGGCGTCCATGCCCTGAAGGATGACCAGCAGAGCGTAGCTGTCGCTCGCCCAGAGGAGCCGCTGCGCCGCCGTCAGCTCGTTGACGAAGGACTGCAGGTCCTCGGCGGCCACCTCTTTGCGGTTCCTATTGCCGGTCCCTAACCAGTCGACGGTCACTGCTTGCGTGCTCCGACTATCCAGAGCAGCCGGCATCCCTGGCCGGACCGTCAACTCTTTGATCACGGCCTTGCTGAGCTTCAACTCGCACCTCCTAAATCGCAACTCATGCCATCGGCGCTGGCCATAACCCTCCAGCTAGCTCTCATCGGGGGCATCGTCTAGGAGCGCGACCTGATCTGAACTCTTCCGCCATGGAAGTTGTGCTGGAACTAGCCGGACAGTCGCTTGAGGGCCACCTGGCTCCTTGCAGGTTCACCGCCGACACGACGTGCTTGATGATCCGTCCTAACCGGCGGCGTCCGTGATCTGAAGGATGATCAGCAGAGCGTAGCCGTCACTCTCCCAGGGGAGTCGCTGCGCCGACGTCCGCTCGTTGACAGAAGACTGCAGGCCATCATTGGCCATTGTCGCCCGGTTCTTGATGCCGATGCCTAAGCAGTCCACGGTCAATGCTTCCGTACTCGACGATCGAGAGCGGCCAGCATCCCTGGCCGGACCGCCCGCTCCTTAATCACTGCCTCATGCCATCGCCGCTGGCCATGATGCGGCCGCTACCTGGGTCGCAGATCACGCCGTGTGGCGATGGCCGGTCCGCACCAGACCCCGGGCTCCACCTCTCCCAGCATCATGCTGAAGAGTGGAACGGCGCGGTCTCAGCCGAGCCCGGGTCGGGTTGGCATGGCTACGTCGGTGTCCCACCACTCGTCGGCGCAACAGTCTCTCGACTACGCTGGCGAGATCACGGCGCCCCCCACACCAGCCAACGGTCGACTCGGGGGAGGTAGTCGGAGCAACATGGAGGTACAGAGGCTTGCGAAGGAGGTAGGGCATGACCGATGAGGCCGCGGCCGAAGGGCAGCTCAGCGTGACCGATAGCCGGACCGGCAGGAGCTACGATCTGCCGATCGTAGAAGGGGCGATCCGGGCGCTCGACCTGAGACAGATCAAGACGGGAGCCGACGACTTTGGCCTGATGAGCTACGATCCCGCGTTTCAGAACACGGCCAGCTGTCGCAGCCAGATCACCTACATCGACGGGGACCTCGGCATCTTGCGCTACCGCGGCTATCCGATTGAGGAGCTAGCGGAGAAGAAGACGTTCCTGGAGGTCGCGTACCTGCTGCTGCGAGGGGAGCTCCCCAGCCCCGATCAGGAGCGCGAGTGGATCGCGGAGATCACCAACCACACCTTCATCCACGAGAGCATCAAGAAGTTCATCGATGGTTTCCTCCACGACGCTCACCCCATGGGAATGCTCGTCTCCGTAGTCGGTGCCCTGTCCACCTTCTACCCCGACGCCAAAAAGGTCCATGACCCCGAGGTGCGGCACCGCGAGATGGTGCGTCTGATCGCCAAGATGCCTACCATCGCTGCCTTCGCCTACCGCCACGCGATGGGACTCTATTACGCCTACCCCGACGACGAGCTCTCTTACACCGCCAACTTCCTCAACATGATGTGGCGGGCGACCGAGCTGAAGTACCAGCCCAATCCGGTTCTAGAGCATGCCCTGGACGTGCTCTTGGTGCTGCACGCCGATCATGAGCAGAATTGCTCCTCCAGCACCATGCGGCTGGTCGGTAGCTCTCAGGCCGATCCCTACTCTGCCATGTCGGCGGCGTGCGCCGCCTTGTACGGCCCGCTCCACGGTGGCGCCAATGAGCAGGTGCTGCGCATGCTCAACACCATCGGCAGCGTCGAGAACATCCCCGATTACATCCGCCGGGTCAAGGCCGGGGAGTTCCGGCTTATGGGCTTCGGCCATCGGGTGTACAAAAACTTCGACCCCCGCGCCCAACTGATCAAGAAAGTCGCCGAGGAGGTCTTTGAGGTTACCGGGCGCAGCTCGCTCCTGGACATCGCCCTAGAGGTCGAGCGGATAGCCTTGGAGGACGACTACTTCATCAGTCACAAGCTGTATCCCAATGTCGACTTCTACTCCGGGATCATCTATTTGGCCATGGGCATTCCGGTGGAGATGTTCCCGGTGCTCTTCGCGATCGGCCGCACTCCGGGATGGCTGGCCCAGTGGGAAGAGGGACTGCTTGATTCTGAGCAGAAGATAGGACGTCCCCGCCAGCTATACGTCGGACCGCAGGAAAGGCATCTGGGCACCGGAGCGTGACCCGAAAGGACCACCTGGTTGGACACCCTGCCTACCAGGACGTCGTCAAGGCTTGACCCGGGGAGGTCAGAGAGAGCAGCGCAGCCCTGTGACTGATTCCCTGACTATCGCGGCCGGGGCCTACGTTCGGAACGGTGCACTCAAGCCTGGCGACACGCTCTCCCGCGGATCGCCAGGAGTTGGCCGAGCTACTTGAGCTGGGCCTGGAAGCGCGCCAGCTCCTCAGCCCCGGGGCAGAGGCGCTCATAAGGCAGGCTCTGTAGAGGCTGCTCTGAAGTCTGGTTCAGCTGGTGAAGATCGGGCACCGATTCGTCGAGGAAGAGAAGGCCGGTCACGATCTCGCCGTGGCCAGAATGCTCAAGCAAGTACGCCTCTACCGCACGTCGGTCGCGTGGGTCGTAGCCGGGGGGCACGGCCCGGAATCTCACTGCCGCTCCGTCGTGGAACTTCACTTCGGTGAGCGTTCCCGGGATCTGCTGCTCTTTGATTTCGTCCCGGCGAGGGATGAAGTCGGCGTCGACCTCTAAGAGCTCGTGCTCCCGGACGTAGCGAAAGCTCTTGGTGGAACCCTCGTGGTCGTTGAACTGGACACAAGGGGAGATCACATCCACCAGGGCGAAGCCACGGTGGTCCAGCCCCGCCTTGAGGATCGGCATCAGTTGCGCCTTGTCACCCGAGAAGCCGCGGGCTAGGAACGTCGCGCCCAGGCTGAGGCCGAGCAACATCGGGTCCACCGGTGGAAGCAAATTGGGCACGCCTCGCTTGGAACGGGAGCCCACATCAGCTGAGGCAGAAAACTGTCCCTTGGTGAGGCCGTACACACCGTTGTCGGCGATCAAGTAGAGCATCCGGACGTTGCGCCGGATGGCGTGGCAGAGATGCCCCAGGCCAATGGAGAGCGAATCGCCGTCGCCGGACACCCCCACCAGCACTAGCTGATGATTGGCGGCTGCCGCGCCGGTGGCGATGGCAGCCATGCGACCATGCACGGAGTTGAAGCCCACAGCGGCGCTGTCAAAGAACTGGGGCGTCTTCGATGAGCAGCCGATGCCGCTCAGCTTGGCCACTACCTGGGGCGGAATGGAGAGGTCCCATAGCGCCTCGGTCAACGCGGCGGTGATCGAGTCGTGGCCGCAGCCGGCGCACAGGGTGGACATGCTGCCTCCGTAGTCACGCAGAGTGAGGCCGAGCTGGTTGCGCGGCAGCAGCGCCATCGGGATTTGCGGTTTGACGATCGAGGGCACGGTCAGGCCTCCAATTGGCGGGCGATCTGCTCGGCCACCCAGCCGGCGGTCAAAGGCAGCCCCCCATAGGAGAGCACCGGGCGCAGTTTGGCCCCCGCGGCGCCTGTCTCGATCTGCAGCAGAGAGCGCAGCTGGCCATCGCGGTTCTGCTCCACCACGAAGCAGAACCGGTGCTCCTCGATAAAGCGACCCACCTCCGCCCCGAAGGGATAGCCGCGCACCCGAAGGTAGCTCAGAGGCACTTCCGAGATCAGCTCCATCGCCTCCCGGACCGCCGCGTCGCAGCTACCCACGGTGATCACCCCGAGGTCGGCCCCGGGCTTCACCTCCACCACCGCTGGAGGCAGGTGGGCGGCCGCCGCCCGGTGCTTGCGGCGCAGTCGGTCCACTACCTCCTGGTATTCGCTCGGGTTCTCGGTGTAGGCGGCCCGCAGGTTGTGCCCGGAGCCCCGGATCAGGTGCCCCCCGAGGGGGCTCACCCCGGGAAGGGTCCGGGCGGCGACGCCATCGGCGTCGGCGTCGCCGTAGCGCCAGAAGTGGTCCAACGACTCCAGCTCATCTCGGCCCAGGACTCGTCCCCGGTCGGGACGATAGCTGTCGTCCCAGGTGAGCTCGGGCACGTCCCAGTCGTTCATGCCGATGTCAAGGTCGGTCAGCAGTAGGACTGGGGTCTGAAAACGCTCGGCCAAGTCGAAGGCCTGCACCGTGAAGTAGAAGCATTCCGTGGGGTCGGCCGGGAACAGCACGATGTGCTGGGTGTCCCCGTGGGAGGCGTAAACGGCGGCCAGGATGTCGGCCTGCTGCACCCGGGTGGGCATCCCCGTTGAGGGACCGGCCCGCTGAACGTCGACTACCACCGCCGGCACCTCGGTGTAGTAGGCCAAACCCAGCAGCTCCTGCATCAGGGACAAACCCGGGCCGGAGGTGGAGGTGAAGGCGCGGGCCCCCGCCCAGCTGGCACCGATCACCATCCCGAGAGCGCCCAGTTCGTCCTCGGCCTGGATGATCAGATAGTCGTGACGGCGGCACTCACCCTCGGCCGGCTCCGGCCCCTGCCGGTACTGGGCGCAGAGCCGACTGAAGCCCTCCATCACCGAGGTCGACGGAGTGATCGGGTACCAGGCGGCCACTGTTGCTCCGGCGTAGAGCGCACCCAGGGCCACCGCCGTGTTGCCATCAATCAGGATCCGGCCCTCAGGCGGGGTCAGCCTGACAACATGGAAAGGCAGGGGACAGCTGAGATGGACTATGGCGTACTCGTACCCCAGCCTCAGCGCCGCCTGGTTGTCCTCCAGAAGACGGGGATGCCGCTGGTAGCGCCGCTCCAGCAGCACCGCCACCTCGTCGATGGGGAGCCCCAGCAGCGCCACCAGGACCCCGGCGGTAGCTACGTTCTTCATCAGCGCCCGCCCCGCGGCAGTGTCGAAGCGGTCGGCACAGAGCTGGGCCAGCGGCACTCCCAGGAAGTTGACCCCGGGGCGGAGCTGGTGGGGCTCTAGCGGCCAGCTGTCGTCGTAGAGGAGATAGCCGCCCTCCCGCACCTCGGCGATGTCCTGGTCGTAGGTCTGGCCATTCATGGCCACCATGAGGTCGTACTCGGAGGCCCGGGCGGTGTGGCCCGAGGCGCTGACCCTGATCTCATACCAGGTGGGAAGTCCCTGGATGTTGGAGGGGAAGAGGTTCTTTCCGGACACCGCCACGCCCATCCGAAAGATGGCCTCCATCAAAAGGCCGTTGGCACTGGCGGAGCCCGTGCCGTTGACGTTGGCCAGCTTGATGGCAAAGTGGTTGACCCGAGCTCCCACCGCTGCTGGAAGCTCGACCCCAGTCCCGGAGCGGGCCATCAGGCGTTCTCCAGGGAATGGCCGGCGTAGGGGGTTGCCAGGTCGAACTTGACCATGTCCCAGGCCGCCGTCGGACAGCGCTCGGCACACAATCCGCAATGCACGCAGAGGTTCTCGTCTTTGACCATCACCCGGCCGGTCTGGGGCAAGGAGGAGGACACGAAGATGGCCTGATCGCGGTTGGGAGCGGGGGCGTTGAGCCGCTCCCGGAGCTCGTCCTCCGATCCCCACTCCGGGGCGAGGATGGTCAGGCAGCGGACCGGGCAGATGTCGACACAGGCGTCACACTCGATGCACAGTGGCGCCTTGAAATCGGTCTGGATGTCGCAGTTGAGACAGCGCTGCACCTCTCGCGCGGTCTCCTCTGGGCCAAACCCCAGTTCCACCTCCAGGTTCAGCCGCGCAAAGCGCTGGGCCAGCGCCACCCGGGCCATCTCCTGCCGCGGAGAGGGGTTGTAGTCGTTGTGGTAGCTCCACTGGCTGAGGCCCATCTTGCGGCTGCTCAGCGTCATGGCCTCCTTTGGTCGCTGACTGATCGGCACCCCTTGGCAGTGATGGTGGAGGGAGATGGCAGCCTGATGTCCGTGCTCGACTGCCCAGATGATGTTCTTAGCGCCGAACGCGGCGTCCCCTCCGAAGAAGACCCCGGGGATGCTAGACCCCTGGGTGATCGGGTCCACCGCCACCAGTTGCTCCGAGGCGAACCGCAGGGGCAGCTCGCGCTCAATCCAAGGGAAGGCGTTCTCCTGGCCGATGGCCAGAATGACGTCGTCGCACTCGACCGCGACTGTGCCCAGAACCTGGGAGTGGACTGCCTCGGTATCCCACTCGACGACATCGAACTCCATTCCGACCAGGCGCCCTTCCTCGACCAGGAAGCGCCGGGGGGCGTGGTTGACGACGATCTCGACCTGCTCCTCCTCGGCATCCTCAAGCTCCCAAGACGAGGCCTTGAAGAAGCGGCGGGGCCGACGAGCCATCACCCTGATGTCGGTGCCGCCCAGGCGCCGGGATGAGCGACAGCAGTCCATGGCCGTGTTCCCCACCCCGATGATCAGGACCCGGCGGCCGATGGCGGTGACATGCCCGAACGCCACCGACTCCAACCAGTCGATGCCGATGTGGATGTGGCTCTCGCCGACCTCGTCGTGACGCCCAGGCAGCTCCAGCTCCTTGCCGCGTGGCGCACCGCTGCCCACGAAGACCCCGTCGAACCCGGCGCTGAGTAGTGAGCTCAGGCTGTTGATTGGGGCTCGGTATCGGATGTCAACCCCCATGTCCAGGATCACGTTGATCTCCTCGTCGAGCACCTCGGCGGGGAGCCGGAAGGCCGGGATGTTGGTCCGCATCAGCCCCCCGGGAGCCTCCTGCCTCTCGAAAATAGTCACCTCATAACCAAGGGGCATCAGATCGTTGGCCACCGTCAGCGAGGCTGGTCCTGCTCCCACGCAGGCGATGCGCTTGCCGTTGCGCTGCTGGGGAGCTCGCGGCAGGCCCCACCCCACCTCTCCTCGTAGGTCGGACGCGACCCGCTTCAACCGGCAAATGGCTACGGCGGTGCCATCGACCCGGCCCCTGCGACAGGCGGGCTCGCAGGGGCGGTCACAGGTACGCCCCAGGACCCCGGGGAACACGTTGGAACTGCGGTTGAGCAGATAGGCGTCGCCGTAGCGCTCCTGGCCGATCAGGCGGATGTACTGAGGAACGTCGGTGTGAGCCGGGCAGGCCCACTGGCAATCCACCACGCGGTGGTAGTAGCTGGGACGGCTGACGTCGGTTGCAGCGAGTGGCAGTCGCGCCACCGGCTCGGTCACGGCAGACGGCCGCGGCTCGGCCCGGGCTGCCGGCTTGAGCCCCGCTTGACCGCCAGTCCGTCGCTTGGGGGTTTTCACTGCGACCTGCAGCGCCGCAACTTGAAATCCACGGTACTTTGAGTCTGCCCTCCACGCTGGCGAGGTGCACACGTGGTATCACCTGCGCCACGCCGAGGGATTTCGTCGCGGCGATATGGAGACGGACCTCGCTTGGGATCTAACTCGGGATGAAACACCTGAGTGAACCGCCGGGGCGGTGGCGCCGACTGAGCCTACTCGGACGAATTCACCTGTTCCAGTCAGGAGATAACCCCGTGGCATCGGCCCTAGCCCCGGCGCACGGTGGCATACATGAAAGGCGTAAGCGAGGCGATCCCGACCGCCCGTCAGGCCACGAGGGACCATCGATGACGACTGCCACCAAGTTCGCCGCCGCGAAGACGGCTGTGGTGCTCATCGAGCCCCAGGGCGACTTCCTCTCTCCGGGTGGGACCAGGTACGCCTTTATCAAGGATCCGCTGGCCCGCCGGCGCATCATCGACAACCTCGAAGGACTGCTCGCGGGAGCTCGGAGGAAGGGCGTGACAGTCATGTATGTGCCCTTCCATCCGTTCGACCGATGGCTTCCCGAGCCCAAGCCGGGCGAGTTCCTGTCGGCGGCGCCCGGGGAGACCTTGACCCCAAGCCGTCTCGAACAACTCCGCAAACTTCATCAGATCGCCTACCGCGGTGAGGGGGAGGTCTGTCTCCAGTGCGGCAATGCCTGGCCCTGCGATACCGCCATGGCCCTGGAGACGATCCGTCAGCTTCGCCACCGCAATGCCCAAGCCGGCATCGACGGAATGGACGGTCCGGAGATTGTTCCCCAGCTCGGGCCGAAGCGGGGCGACCTCATCATCGAGGGCAAGACCACGCTCGATGCCTTCTACGCAACGGAACTCGACGATCTGCTCCGCGCCAACGAGATCGAGTACGTGGCTTTCACCGGATTCCCCACCAACTTGTGCGTCGAGTCTTCGGCGCGGTCGGCCTCTGACAAAGGCTATCGCGTGATCGTGGTCTCGGACTGCACCGGCAGCGACGCCCTCGACGAGCAGCGCCATGCGGAGACCTCGGTCTTCCCGCAGATCGGCCAAGTCATGACAGCCTCGGAGTTCCTCGCTACGGTCGAATCGGTGACCTCGCGTACGGTCGACCGCCTGGGGGTGCGGCAAGCAGCGGTGGCAACTGCCACGCCGGCTCACGGCCGAGCGAGCGGTTGATATCCGGAGCTGTCCCAGAGTGCCTGGCGACCGACCGGCTCAGCCGTACGGCATCTCCCGGCGTCTCAGCAGAGGGCATAATCGACGGGTGCCACGTCGCAAGCCCAGCCCCTTCCTCGTCGCAGCCATCCTGGCCACTCACCTTGCGGTGACGTCGCTCACGTGGCGAAGTCTTAAGCAGCGCTCTAGAGATCAAGTGCGCGGAAGTAAGCGGTTCTGGCGGTTGGCGAGTTCGGTGAACACCGGCTGGTCGCTCGCATACTTTCTTTTCGGCCGCAAGCGAGTCGGCCAGTTACCGGAGGGCGACCCTAGGGCCTAGGGGCCGACGGGGAGATTCGAACTCCCGGCCCGCTGCTTACCAAGCGCATGGGCCATAGCGCTGTGCTAACCACGGCTGGCGGGCGAGCGTGAACGGCGAAGTTATCTGGTCTCCCCTCCCCTGTGGCCTGCGGGACGGACCTGGCACCCGAAGACGCCCTCCGGCGGCCCAGATGACCTACGAAATTCGACCTCCCGGCGCCAACGGGAGAGCGCGCAGCCGGCGTCCGGTGGCGGCGAAGACAGCGTTAGCGACGGCCGGCGCCACCGTGATCATCGGCGTCTCGCCGGCACCCACCGACGGCAGATCTGGACGGTCGAGGACGACGACCTCAATCTCTGGAAGGTCTCGAAAGCGAGGGACTGGATAGTGGCCAAGGGACGGTTGGGCGAAGCGCCCATGCTCAACCGGAACCGCCTCGAACAGCGCTCCGCCGAGCGCCATCATGGCGGCACCTTCGATCTGGTTAACGACGGTGTCCAGGTTGACGACGGCGCCGCATTCGTAGGCGGTCACGAGGCGCGTCACGCGTATGTTCCCCGCCGGGTCGATGTGGGTCTCGGCGCCGGTGGCCACTCGACCGCCCTTCTCAAGGCCGACGGCCAACCCGCACCCGACGCGCCCGGCACTGCCAGAGCCCGAGCCAGCGCTGCCAACCGACGGGCCAGGCATCCAGCCGAACCGGTCGGCCGCAGCCTGGAGCACGGCGATGAGCCGGACGTCGTCGAGGTGGCTAAGGCGAAAGGCCAAGGGATCTGTCCCCCACGCGTGCGCCAGTTCGTCGATGTGGGACTCCCGGGCGAAGTTGTTGGCGGTGGCTCCCAGTGCCCGGTACGATCCCTGCCGCAGCGGCGAGTCGGCCGGCTGATAACGCAGCCGCCGAGCCGCAACCGCGTAGGGCAGGCCAAGCCCGGCGGTCCCGGCGTTGATGTCGAGGAAGTCCCAGGCGGCGAGTGCCCCAGCCGCGTCGAGTCCCGCCCGGACGTCGATCACAGCTAGAGGACGCAGGTAGCCCCACTGCAGCTCCTCCGAGCGGCTCCAGTGGACTTTCACCGGGCCACCGACCGCCCGGGCCAGCCGGGCGGCCTCAAGAGACACGTCGGCGCCGTGCTTGCCACCGAACGCCCCACCGATCGGCGGCACGATGACCCGTACGTCAGCCTCGTCCATCCCGAGCGCGTCAGCGACTTGGCTCCGCACCCCGAAGGGGACCTGCGTCCCGGTCCACACCGTGAGCCGACCATCGTCCCACTCGGCCAGCGCCGCGCGGGTCTCCAGCGGGACGTGGGCCAGATAGGCCGTGGTGTAGGTCGCCTCCAACGTGATGGCGGCGGACGCGAGAGCT
>JBAPNX010000053.1:0-17025 GCA_049279335.1 Candidatus Dormiibacterota bacterium | reverse complement strand
CGCTGATCCCAGCCTCGGCGTCGACGCTCCAGAGCTGTGGAATCGCGGCCATGGTCGTACCGGGGGCGTCGGGCAGCTGCTCTGGGACCATCAGCGACACCAGCGGTTCAAGTTACAACGGCCTCGTGGATGTGACGGTGGCCATTTACACCTCCTCCATGTCCGCCGGTCACACGGTCGGTAGTGGGGTCGGGACCGAGGCCCTTCTGGACGGGCAGGACACTGGACTCCAAGTCAGCGTAATCGACACCAGCACCAGAAGAAAGTTCGCGCTGGGACCTGCCTCCTGTTACACCGACTCGACCAAGAGCGCCCCCGCTTCCTATCCCAACGCCGCCTACTGCGAGAGTTCCTCTAGCTCGCAGGCCGTGGCCAGCTCAGCTCAGAACGCGAGCTTCTCCAACAACTTTGTCATCCGGTGGTGGTTTCCTTGGAAGGCTGGCAACCCGTATCAGGGATCTGCTGCCACCGTGACCCTGGATGCCACTTTCACGGGGGCAACGGGCGGTGGCGTGCTGGCTGCTAGCACCGGACCCGCCGGCGGCGTGCTGGGCGCCAGCACCCCATCCACCGGGGCGGCCCTTCCGGAGACGATCAGCGCCGCGCTGCTAGCAACCGGCCTCCTGCTGGTCCTGGCGGGAGTGGCGGTCTACCGCCGCCGGCAGGGTGCTAACGCTGGCCGGCCCCCGACCCTCTCCTCCTGACCGACACCGGTTCCAGGCGAACAGGAGCGAACAACTCCTCGAACGCAATCCGCTACTCGGGAAGCTCACGCTTGAGCTGCGCCAGCGCCGCCCGCTGCAGGCGGCTGACATGCATCTGGCTGATCCCCAGCCGCCGGGCGACCTCGGTCTGAGGCAGCTGCTCGACGAAGCGCAGCACCATGATCTCCCGCTCTCGGGGGGTGAGGTGGCGCATCGCCCCCGCCAGCATGTTCTGGAGCTCGATCCGGCCGAGGTTCTCGTCCTCGGCCCCGAGCCGATCTCCCAGCTCCCCCTCCTGGTCCCCGATCGTGGTCGGGGACTCCAAGGAAAGGGCCCGCTGGGCGGGCCCTGCCTCCAGGGCCTGGAGCACCTCGTCCGGCTCCAGCTCCAAGCGAGCGGCGATCTCGGGGACGGTTGGACTCCGGCTCAGCTCCTGGCTCAGCTCCTGCTGGGTGCGCACCACCCGGGCGTAGGTCTCCTGAAGCCGGCGGGGCACCCTCACCGCCCAGCTCTTGTCCCGGAAATAGCGCTTGATCTCGCCCAGGATGGTGGGGGTGGCGAAGGTGGTGAACTCCAGCCCCAGGCTGGGGTCGAAGCGGTTGATGGCCGCGATCAGGCCTAGGTATCCCACCTGCTCCAGGTCTTCGAGAGGCTCTCCCCTGCCGGCGAAGCGGCGCGCCAGCGAGTGGACCAGGGCCGAGTACTGCTGGACTAGCTGCTCTCGCACCTGGGGGTCATGGTTCTTCGCGTACTCAGCGAAGAGACGGTGCTGCAGGTCGCGGTCGAAGCGGGGGGGACTCAGCCCCGCCTCGGTCACCGCCAGCGGTATTTGGCCAGACGGACCCGCATGAGCCCGTCACTTGCCGACTTGAAGTCGACATCGTCGGCGAAGCAGCGGAGCATGGAGACGGCGAGGTCCAGCGCCTCGGAGGTGGCCAGGGCGCTCGCGGCCAGGCTGGGCTCGACCTGCGGCTTGGGCTGGGGTTTGGTGCCCAGCAGCCGTACCTCCACCCGAAGCGCGTCCTCCTGGACCTGGAAGTTGATCCGCACCTTGGCGTCCTCCATGCCGGCGGCGGCGGCGGTGCGGATGGTGTGCTCGCAGGCCTCGGCGATGGCGATGTTCAGCTCGTCCAGAGCCTCCAGCCCCAGACCGGCCACGCTGGCCATGCCCGCCGCCACCCGCTTGGCGACGACGATGTACTGGGGATCGGCGGGAATCCGCAGCTCGGTTGCCTCGGCGGTCCTCTGAGCCATCACCTCAGTGCTTGCCCCTCCCAGCTCCAAGTCAAACCTGGCCGATGGCCCCGGGGGCGCCCGCCGGCTCTTGTTTCCGATCCCTCGCAAACCAGGTGGGTGCGCCGCACACGACCTTCCACATCCTCTCCAGGAGGCTCGTGGGCCGTCCGCGATGTTGGCGCTCCCGAGAAATCAACACTAGGGTCGGGTGCATTTGTCCGGCGGGGCCCCGGGCCCGCCGCCACCGTAGCACGGCTCACTTGGCCTGTGCCTCCCCTGAGCCCTTTACCTTCGGCAGCAGCGCCAGGCCCACCTCCGCCAGCTGCTCCGGCGAGACCGGGGTCGGGGCCCCGGTCAGGGGATCGGCGCCGGTCTGGGTCTTGGGGAAGGCGATCACCTCGCGGATCGAGGGCTCGCCCACGCCCACCATCACCATCCGGTCGATGCCGGCCGCGAATCCCCCGTGGGGCGGCGCGCCGTAACGAAAGGCCGAGATCAGGAAGCCGAATTTGCGCTGGGCCTCCTCCGGGCTCAGGCCCAGGGCCGCGAAGATCGCCCGCTGCTGATCGGGGTTGGTGATGCGGAGCGAGCCGCTCCCCAGCTCGACCCCGTTGCAGACGATGTCGTAGGCACGGGAGCGAACCCGCAGCGGGTCGCTCTCGAGCAGCCCCCAGTCATCGGGGTGGGGCTGGGTGAAGGGATGGTGCACCGGGGTCACCCGGCCGTCGGCGCCTCTCTCGAAGAGGGGGAACTCAGTGATCCAGAGAAAGTCGAACCGGCCCTCGGGGATCCACCCCAGCTGGCGGGCAGCGTGGAGTCGGACCGCGCCCAGGGCGGTGGCCGCTACCTCATCGTCCCCGGCGGTGAAGCAGGCCAGGTCGCCGTCCTCCAACCCCAGCTGCTGGGTGAGCCCGGCCAGCTCCCCCTCGGAGAAGAACTTGGCGATCGAGCCCTCGTAGTCAGCCCCTCGCCGCCAGAGGTAGGCCAGGCCACGAGCCCCATAGGTGCGGGCCACCTGCAGCCAGTCCCCTTCCAGATCGCCCCGCGTCAACTCGCCCCCTCCCGGCACCCGCAGTGCCAGGACTTTGCCCTTTGCCTCCAGCGCCGCCGCGAAGACCCGGAACGAGGTTGATCGGAAGAGTTCGGAGACGTCGCTGAGCTCGTTGCCGAACCGGGTGTCGGGCTTGTCGGACCCGAACCGGCGCATCGCCTCCTGATAAGGCAGCCTGGGCCAGGGGGTGGGCACCCGGACCCCGAAGGCTGCCTCCCAGGCCGGGGAGATCATCGCCTCCAGCACCTGATAGACCTCTTCCTCCTCCACGAAGGACATCTCCAGATCCAGCTGGGTGAACTCGAACTGGCGGTCGGCGCGCAGGTCCTCGTCCCGCCAGCAGCGGGCGATCTGGAAGTAGCGGTCAAAGCCCGCCACCATCGAGAGCTGCTTGTAGATCTGCGGCGACTGGGGCAGGGCCCACACCCGGCCCGGCCAGAGCCGGCTGGGAACCACGAAGTCCCTCGCGCCCTCGGGGGTGCTGGGGACCATGGTCGGGGTCTCGATCTCCACGAAGCCCATCCGGTCGGCCTCATCCCGCAGCCCCTTGACGAAACGATGCCGGGCGCGCAGGTTGTGCTGCATCCGCGGTCGCCGCAGGTCCAGGTAGCGGTACTGGAGTCGAACCAGCTCATCGGCCTCGGCCTCGTCGGCGGTCCCCATCGGCATCGCCTCGGCCTGGGCCAGGACCTGACAGCTGTCCACCGCAACCTCGATCGCGCCGGTGGGCAGGTTGGGGTTCTCGCTGCCCTCGGGACGGGGCTCGACCAGGCCCTCCACCCGCAGCACCCACTCCAGGCGGCATTTCTCGGCGACCTCCTGGGCCGCCCGCGAGCGGGCCGGGTTGAAGACCAGCTGGACCACGCCGGTGTGGTCGCGGAGGTCGATGAAGGTGAGGCCGCCGTGGTCGCGGCGATGGTTGACCCAGCCCGCCAGCAGGACCCGCTCCTCCCGGTCGGCCAGGCTGACCGTCCCACACATGCGCCTGCCGATCACGGGCTCACTCCAACAGCGCCTAGTATTCCCAGTCCCGGAGCTGGGCCGAGACCACGTCCACCCGCAGGCTCAGCTGCTCACCGCTGCTGAGCCTGCGCAACGTCACCCGCTGCGCCTTGATCTCGTCATCTCCCATCAGGGCCACCGCCACGGCTCCGCTGCGCTCGGCGGCGCGCATCTTGCCCTTGAGGCTGCGGGCTCCGACATCGCTGAGAACCGCCAGGCCCTCGCGGCGCAGCCGCTGAGAGAGGTTGATGGCGGCCTGGGCCGCCTGGGGTTGCGCGGAGCAGACCACCACTTGAGGCCTTTCCGGAGCCGGCCCCGGCGGAGCCACCATCACCACCCGCTCCAGGCCGGCCGCGAAGCCCACCCCCGGCGCCGGTGGGTAGCCGAGCAGCTCGGAGAGGCCGTCGTAGCGCCCGCCGCCAAAGAGCGCGTTCTGGGCACCGAGCAGGTCCTCGTGCCAGACCTCGAAGGTGGTGCGAACGTAGTAGTCGAGGCCGCGCACCAGGCGGGGGTTGAGGTCGAAGGGGATGTGGTAGGCGCCCAGGGCCGCCTGGACCCGCTGAAATGCGTCCTGGCAAGGGTCGCAGAGGAAGTCCAGGGTCTGTGGAGCGGTCTTCATCAGCTCCTCGGTGCCGGCCTCCTTGCTGTCCAGGATCCGCAGCGGATTGCGCTTGAGGCGCTCCTGGTCCAGCTCGGGCAGCTGGGCCAGATGGGGAGCGAAGTGGTCGAGCAGCGCCTGCCGGTAGGCGGGGCGACACTGGGCGTCGCCGATGCTGTTGAGCTGCAGCCCGACGCCGCCCAGGCCCAGCTCGCCCAGCCAGTCCCACGCCACCGCGATGACCTCGGCGTCGAGCTCGGCCTCGGCGTCGCCCACCGCCTCCACCCCGAATTGGTGGAACTGGCGGTAGCGTCCCCGCCCGGGCCGGTCGTAGCGGAACATCGGGCCGGCGTAGCTGAGCCGTACCGGGGCTGGCAGCTCGCGCAGGCTGGACTCGCCGAAAGCCCGCAGAATGGGAGCGGTGCCCTCGGGCCGGAGCGTCAGGGACCGCCCCGAGCGGTCCGAGAAGGTGTACATCTCACGGCGCACCACGTCACTGGTGTCGCCGACGCCTCTGATGAAGAGGTCGGTGTTCTCGAAGATGGGAGTGGCGATCTCCCGATAGCCGTAGCCCTGGGCCACTTGCATCCCCACATCCCGGGCCCGGTTCATGGCCGCCAGCTGGTCGGGAAGCAGGTCCTCGGTGCCGCGGGGCCGTGAGATCGAGGTCATCGAATTGGCAGTGTAATTGCCCGAAGCGCGCCCGCCCGGCTCTCAGCCGACCTCCCGCACCACTTGCTGCACGTCCCGCACGCCCTCCAGGCGCTCCAAGAGCCGACTCAGCTCGGTGAGGCTGGTGATGTCCACCACCGCCGAGATGACCGCCGCCTGGGCGCCGTCCACCTCCACCGCCGCGCCACTCAGGTTGACCTTGCTCTCGGCGATGGCGATGGCCACGTCGCGGAGCAGTCCGGTGCGGTCCCGGGCCTCGATGCGCAGGCGTACCGGGTAGACCTCGCGGCTGCCCTCATCCCACTCCGCCTCCACGATCCGCTGGGGATCGGTGGCGTGGCGGATGTTGACGCAGTCCTCGCGATGTACAGTCACCCCCCGGCCCCTCGTCACGTAGCCCCGAATCGGCTCCCCCGGGACCGGCTTGCAGCAGCGGGCGATGTTGGTCATGAGGTCGCCCAAGCCCGCCACCCGGACCCCGCCGCTGGGGGACCTCGAGGAGCGCGAGGTTAGGGGAATGGTGCTGGCCAGCGCCGGCGCGGCGGCGCTGTTGGCCGCCTCCTCGCGAGCTGCCCACTTCAGCACCACCGAGCGCGCCGCCACCTCGCCGTAGCCGATGGCGGCCAAGAAGTCGGTGAGGTCGGGGATCCGGAACTCCTTGGCCAGCTCCAGCAGTCGCTGCTGGGGGACCGTGCCCAGCTGGACCCCACGCATGCGCCGCAGCTCGCGGTCGAGCAGCTCCCGGCCCCGGGCCACGTTCTCCTCGCGGCGCTCCCTTTTGAACCATTGCCGGATCTTCTCCCTGGCGCTGCTGGTCTTGGCGAAGTTGAGCCAGTCCCGGCTGGGTCCGTGGCGCTCTGAGCGGGTGGTCAGGATCTCGACGATGTCACCGTTCTGGAGCAGGTAGTCGAGCGAGACCATGCGCGAGTTGACCTTGGCCCCCAGGCACCGGTGTCCGACGTCGGTGTGGATGCGGTAGGCGAAGTCGATGGCGGTCGCCCCGGCGGGCAGGGAGAGAACGTCACCCTTGGGAGTGAAGACGAAGACCTCGTCCTGGAAGACGTCGAGGCGCACGTGCTCGACGAAGCGCTCGGCGTCGAGCACCTCCTTCTGCCACTCCAGCAAGGAGCGCAGCCAGCTGAACCCCTCGTCCAGGCGCTGGTTGGAGCGGGTTCCCTCCTTGTAATGCCAGTGCGCCGCGATCCCCTCCTCGGCGGTGCGGTGCATCTCGTGGGTCCGGATCTGGATCTCCACCGGCTCCCCACCCTCGCCCACCACCGTGGTGTGCAGCGATTGGTAGCCGTTGCCCTTGGGCATGGCGATGTAGTCCTTGAAGCGTCCCGGGATCGGCTTCCAGAGCGAGTGCACCACCCCCAGGGCGCCGTAGCAGCCCCGGATGTCGTCGCAGACCACCCGCAGCGCCACCAGGTCGTAGATCTCCCGGATGGTCTTGCCGCCCTGCTGCATCTTGCGAAAGATGCTGGTCAGGTTCTTGGGTCGCCCCACCACCTCGGCGCTGATCCCGGCCTCGGCCAGCTCGGCCAGCAGGTGCTGGCGGGCCTGCTCCAGCACCACCTCCCGCTGCCGCCGGCGCAGCTGCACCTCCTGGCGCACCCGCTCGTAGTTGTCCTGATCGAGAACCGAGAAGCAGAGGTCTTCCAGCTCGCCCTTCATCTGCCAGATCCCCAGGCGATGGGCCAAAGGCGCGTAGATGTCCACCGTCTCCTGGGCGATGCGGCGCTGCCGCTCCTCAGGCAGGGCGGCAATGGTGCGCATGTTGTGCATCCGGTCGGCCAGCTTGATCAGGACCACCCGCAGGTCCTCGGCCATGGCGATCAGCATCTTGCGGATGTTTTCCGCCTGGACCTGAGCTTGACTGTGGAGCTTGATCCGGCCCAGCTTGGTGACGCCCGATACCAGCTTGGCGACGGTGTCACCGAACTCATCTTGGATCTGATCCAGCGCCAGCGGGGTGTCCTCGACCACGTCGTGGAGCAAGGCCGCCACCAGGGCGTCGGTGTCGAGGTGGAGGTCGGCGAGCAGGGCCGCCACCGCCACCGGGTGGGAGATGTAGGGCTCACCGGAGAGGCGCAGCTGGCCGCGGTGGGCCAGCTCAGCTACCAGGTATGCCCGCTCCAACGTGGCGACGTCGCTCTCACCCAGGTAGCTGAGGCGCGGAAGCAAGTCTGTGAACTGCATTCCCGACTCGGCCATTCCTGGGCCATTCTAGGTCGGGCGCCTGAAATCGACTCCGGGAGTGGCGCCAACTGCCGGTCTATACTCGCGCTGGTGCCTGGTCCAACGGCTGACGAGGATGGTGGCCTGACCGAGCCTCAGCCCGGCGACAGGCCCCGCTACCTGGGCGACCTGCAGACGTCTTTTCGGATCGGCCGCATCGGCTGGCTGATCGTGGCCATGCTGGTGGTGGCGGCCATCTCCTTCTTCATCGTCGTGGTCTGCCTGGGCGTCGACACCTCCTGAGCTGGAGCGAGTCAGCGGGCGAGAACAGCCACCCCTGCGGTCCCCAGGAAGAAGACGAACAGATAGAGCATCGAGAACCGGAATAGCTGCCGGGCCCAGCGCATACCCGCCGCCTCGCGCAGGACCAAGATGCTGAGGGCGATGAAGGGAGCCCCCAGGAGCAGCGCCAGCGCCAGCTCGGCCGGCCCCAGCCAGATCGCCAGAGTGCAGCTGAACGCCACCAGGACCACGGTGTAGCCGACGATGCTGGTCCTGGTCCGCCTCACCCCCACCACCACCGGGCGCATCGGGACCGACACTGCGGCGTAGTCGCGGCGCACGATCAGCGAGAGGGCCCAGAAGTGGGGCGGGGTCCAAAGGAAGACCACCGCGAAGAGGGCCAGCCCCAGCGGCCCCAGGCCGTGGGTGACGGCAGCCCAGCCGACCAGCGGCGGAATCGCCCCGGCGGCACCGCCGATGACGATGTTGGACTTGGTCGTCCGCTTCAGCCAGAAGGTGTAGACGAGGACGTAGAAGGCGCCTCCGGCGGCGGCCAGGAGCGCCGCCAGGGGGTTGACCAAGAGCAGGAAGAGCAAGAAGCCGGCCAGGCTCAGACCTAAACCCAGCGCCAGCGCCGCCGGGGGACGAATCCGACCCGATGGCACCGGCCGGTGCCGGGTCCTACCCATGACCGCGTCGATGTCGCGGTCGAACCAGCAGTTGATCGCGGCCGCCCCACCGGCGGCACAGGCGCCACCGGCCAAAGCGGCGGCGCTGAGACCGAGTCCCGGCCAACCCCGAGCCGCTATCACCATGGCGAGGAACTCGGTTACCAGGAGCAGGCTCATCACGCCCGGCTTGGTCAGGCTTAGGTAATCCGAAGCCACCTCTCGCCAAGACCGCGCCGAGGCGAGTGTCTCGCGATGCGCCCAGGTGCCCACCGCCGCGCTCAGCGGCGTGGCCGAGGGGGACGGCCGAACTGTCTCAACGACCGAATCAGCGATGGGAAACGACCTCCTCAAACCTTGCCCCTGCCCGCCGCTTCCCCCCCGGCCCGACGGCGCGCTCCATCTTCGCAGACCCTAGTCGGGCCAAGTCAACGCAGCCCGGACCGACGCCGGCCTCCATCCCGCCTGCAGGGCCCAGCTCGGACACCCGGCTAAAGGTAGTAGCAGACGACCCACCCCAGCAGCACCACACTGCCGAGGAAGAGCGCGAACAACTCATACGAGCGCGCCAGCGCCGAGATTGGGGTCGCAACTTCCATCTCGGAGTCGGGATCGGGCATGGCAATTGGATGCTGTGACTCGTAGCCGGCCCGGTTCGCCAGGCTGAGAACCCAGAGCGCCAGGGCCGCCACCTGGATCGTGAGCACGATCTGCATGGCGAAGAAGCAGCTGGCGTAGGCCCCACTAGAGATCCCGAAGCCGACGTGCGAAAGCTGCCAGATGTTGATCACCACCGAACCCAGCAGCAGCGCCGAGGCTGCCCGACCGGTGGTGGTGAAAGATGCCAGGGTGCTCTGGTGCTGCAGGTTCTTTAGGCCCGATTGCGCCAGCAACACCCCAACCGCGACCAGCGCGAAGACCGCAGCTCCGAGGATCCAGTTGGGCGGATGGACTCCCGTGGGTTGCCACATGTGGTTCAGATTTGCCTGCTGCAGGAAGAAGAAGGCGAAGAACAGGGGGAGCACGAAGAAGAAGTCGGCCCCAATTAGTAGCCAGGTCCCCACCAGGGGAATCCGTGCCACCTGCTCCGGAGAGTGAGCCCGTGCCCCCGCACGCATCACGCCGGCCGGCGCGCTGTTGTCAGAAATCATCAGTGCAGGTCCTCAGAAGCTCGGGGCTGGCGCGGGTAAAGGGGCGCCACCACCAGGCCATTCAGCGACCGGCGGCGCGGACGCGTCGTCGTAATCGTAGGGACCTGAGACGATCAGCGGGATGCGGTCGAAGTTGTCGGCGGGTATGGGTGTCGGCAACTGCCACTCCAAAGTGCGGGATTCCCAGGGATTGACTGGGGCCCGCTCTTTGACGAAGACCCAGGAGTAAAGCATGTTGCCCAGCCAGATCAGGTTGGAGAGACCGAAGAGGAAGCCATTGATGCTGATCCAGATGTTGAGCCCGCGCAGGTCCTGCGCGTAAACCGGACTACGCCGGACCTGGTCCAAGTAACCCGCCGCGAACATTGGCAAGAAGGTGGTGTTGAAGAAGATGAACGCAGTCCAGAAGTGCCACTTGCCAATCCGCTCGTTGAGCATCTTGCCCGTCATCTTGGGGAACCAGTAGTAGCTGGCCGCGTAGAGGGCGAAGATTTCGCCGCCGACGATGGTGTAGTGGAAGTGTCCGACCACGAAGAAGCTGTCGTGAAGGGTGACGTTCAGGGGCACGTCGGAAAGGAACACCCCGGTCAACCCCCCGATCAAGAAGTTGAAGAGCAGCGCGAACACGAAGAGGACCGGGAGTCGCAGCCGCAGGTCTGCCTTCCAGATAGTCCCCAAGGCATTGAGGAAGATCACCCCGGTAGGAATCGAGATCAATTCGGTGGCGGTCATGAAGAATGGTCTCAGGCCGGGAGCTATTCCGCTGGTGAAGATGTGGTGATTCCAGACGAACCAGCTCATAAGCGAGACGCCCAGCATCCCCGCCACCGCTAGGCGGTAGCCGAAGAGCGGTTTGCGGGCAAAGACGGGCAGAATCTCGAGCGCCACCCCAAACGCCGGGATGATGAAGATGTAGACCTCAGGGTGGCCGAAGAACCAGAACATCTCCTGATAGAGGTATGCGCTCCCACCCGCGGATGCCTCGAAGAAGGAGGACTGCACCGCCCGGTCGAGTCCGACCATCATGAGGGTGCAGGCCAGCACCGGTGGCGCCAGGGCGGAGAGGAACTCCACCGCGATCATGGACCAGGTGAAGATCGGGATCCGACTCCAGCTCATCCCTGGCGCCCGCATCACGAACATCGTGGTCAGCAGATTGATCCCCGCGATCGAAGCGGCGATACCGATCAGAGCGAAACCGACGATGGCCCCGTCCATACCGGCCCGGGCTTCGACGGAGAGGGGCGCATAAAGCCACCACCCGGTTGGGAAGACCCCACCGAAGCCAAAGAGCAGCGACGAGTAGAGGATGCCCGCCCCCAACGGCACCAGCCAGAAGGCGAACGCCTCCAGCCGCGGAAAGGCCATCCGCTTCGCCCCGATCATGAGCGGCACGAAGTAGTTGCCGAACGCGCCGACCATGATCAAGGTGGCGACGAACATCATCAGCAGTCCGTGCAGGCCCACCAGGGCCGTGTACTGGCCGGCGGGCCAGGGGCCGCCGCTTGGGTAGAGCAGGTCGGTGCGGATCATCATGGCCTGGAATCCGGCCAGGAAGAACATGAAGACCACCGCTACCCCGAACTGGATGCCAACGACCTTGTGATCCAGCGAGATGCCGAAGAACTCGGTCCAGCCCTTGCGCTCAGCGTCCTTCACCTTGACGACACTGATGCTGGGCCGGCCCATCAGCCTCCGCACCGGGTCGTTGGCAAACCCCATGGTGATCATGAAGCCAGCGGCCCCAACGATGTAGCCAAGCAGGATCCCAGCGTCACCGTTGTCAGTCTGGTCGAGCTGGGCACCTATCCAGTACGCCACCACCCCCGCGACAATCCCCACCACGCAGGCGGTGAAGAGATTCTGGCCGAGGAAGAAGCGACGTGCCGAGAACCGCACCGGGGCCCGTCCGCTGGCGATTGCTGTTTGACTCAAGGGTGCCTCCAACTCTCTCGGGACGCGATTGTCGATCGGACCGCCACCAGCGGCTCGGGCTCAGTAGGTCAAGGGTGTCGGGAAGTAGGTCAAGCTGAACTTGGGCAGCTGGCTTTCTTCGGGGCCGTAGTAGCTCTGCGCGTAGCTGAGCCAGGAATTGAAGCTGGCTGTGCTCAGGGCCTTACCTGCCTGCGGGCCGACATCGGTCATGTAGCCATGCCAGAGACCACAGAGCTCGCCGCAGCGAACGTCAATGACTGTGGGTTTGAGAACGTAGGCATAGCCGATGTTGTTAATTCCCGGGTTGGCGTCGACCTTGACCGCCAACTGGTAGGCCCAGAATTGATGGGTCACGTCCAGGGATGTGACGTCGAACTGAATCAGGCGGTCCACCGGGATCCTGAGCTGCTGGGTCTCGAACCCACCGTACTGTGGGTAGCGGTAGGTGAACTGCCACTGCTGAGCGATCACCTGAATGATCAAGGGGTGGCTGGCTGCTCCCGCAGAGAGAGCCGAGGCCGGGACGACCAGGTTGGGATTGGTCTGGCCTTCCAGCTCGATGACTCCAAAGCCGGCGGCAAACATAACCAACACAAAGCTGGCTCCGATCCAGCCGGCCTGGACTGGAAGGTTGTTCCGCGCCCTCGGCACCCGCTCCCGATTGGGATAGCGGCTGAACTGGATGATGAAGTAAAGACCGAATATCACGACCGCGAAGAAGACGTCGCCGCCGGTGATTGCGAACACCTGACCGGTCACCGTCTGGTCGGCCGCGGTGGTGGTGGCGTACCCGGGGGGTAGGTGGAACACCAGCGTGATCAAGAGGTCGAAAACCACCGCGACCACTGCCCACAAGAGGGCGGGAATGATGAGGTGTCGCCGGTGGCTCACTGTTGTGACTCCTTGTTCACGGTGCCGAATCGAGGCGGTTCGCTGATCAGACGATCTTGAGGTAGCCGTCCATGTAGCCCACGGTCTGCATCGGACCGCCGTTGCCAAACAGGAAGCCCGCGGCGCAGGGCACGAAGCACTGCCAACGGACGGTCTCCGGACCACCAGTCCTGAAGGAGAAGGTTATGGTCTCGTGCTCGCCGTGGGGGTTGCCGCTGATAGTCCCCGGGTAGGTGGACTGGGGGATGCCCTCGAGCGGCACGTTGAGCCCCAACTGGGGAACCGAGAAGGTATGGGCGGGAAAGTTGGCATTCATGTAGCGAACGGTCTTGCCGTTGACCCGAATGACGTCGCCGACGGTGCCTCGGACCATGCTCAGGAAGGGGTTGCGCAGCCCGGTCTGGGTGTCGTACTCGAGCAAGGTGACTTTGATCAATGAGTGGGCGGGCACCTGCCAGACCGTGGAACTCACCCACTTGCCATCCTGCCTGATCAGATAGGCGACCCAGCTGGGGTGGACCCCGAAGTCGATCGCCCCGACGGTGGCAATCTCCAGATGGGTGGTCAGCTGATTCGAGCTGTTCACCGAGCTGGGAGCAGTGATGGTCTCGGGGTTGTAGGAGAGCCAGATGACGACGTAGGCGGCGAGGCAGATCGCCCCCACCAACAGTGAGCCGAGAACGATCGCCAGCTTCCGGCCAGAACTCATCGCGATCTCATCTCCCCCAAGTCGGACGCCGTGCTTTGGGAACTAAGCCCCTTCTCCACTGCGGCTGCGACCGGTAGCCGTCCACGATCGGGTCAGGCTACATCCGTGCTCCGAGAGATGTCAACCACTCGTGTCCCAACTGAGCGCGCTCGGCCCGGCGGCGTGGCCTCCGTCAGGCTCCGCCAACCTTGGTCGGCCGAGCCGGGCCTTCCAGGAAAGAGCCGCGGTTCCCGCGAACCCCAATCTGCCGGCCAGCCGGGCTACCCGTTCCAAGACGCGATGCGCCAATGAACTACGACGCTAGGTGCCACTCTTGACATCTCCCGGAGTCGGCGCATAGGCTCTGATCAAGATCGTCTGGACCAGACCGCGCTTGCCGCGTTCCGCAATGGCAATGGGCGGACCGCAAGGAGGGTGAGATGAGTGCCTTCGGAGCTGTTCCCGGGCTGACTATCGTCACCTTGGCTTCGGTGATGGTCATGGCGTTTGGATACCTGGCCGCGGCTACCTACATATGTTGGTCCGATTCCGGCCACCGCCATTGGAAGGTAGCCAGCCTACCCGTACTGGGACTCTTCGCTGTGACCACCTGCTTCGCATTGATCGCGGCCATAGCTGAGAACCAGTTCGTCACCCGCGTAACTGGAGGCTGACCGGTCGAACTCGGCGGCTTCAGCCGTCATTCAGCCGACGCGCCGTGAGCTGAACCCCTCCTGACCGGGCATCCCCCAGCTGACTATGCGCCGGGGCTTGATCCGGAACATCTCCGGTGAGAATCCCGGACCTAGGCCCCCGCCGCCGGTTTCGAGCACCTCGACATCACCCCGCACTTCCAGTCCTCGGACACGCCAGGGATTGAAGGAGACGATGTCGTCCACGACGAATGCCACTTTGGGGTGGCGGAGCGCGTCCCGGTACTTCTTCCGGGTCGCGAAGTCGTGGCCGCCTACGTCGATGGTGTCGGTATCGGGGTTGTAGCGAAAGCTGGTCGGGACCACATGCGGAGTCCCGTCCGCGCCGACCGTGGCCAAGCGTCCGAGTCGAACTTCCCCGAGGAGGTACTCACGCTCGGCGTCGCTAAAGGAGCTCACCTGACTTTCCTCCGCGTGTATCCGCCTAGGTCTGGTCATCGAGAAAAGGTGGACCAGACACGGGGCTTTTCTGGAAGACCTTGAGCCGACGAGTCTACTGCCAGCCGCCGCTGCCCTCGGTCAACCCCCTACTGGATCTCAGGGGGGCTTGTGGCGCAGTTCCAGCCGTGGTAGGGTCCCAGGACATTGAGCCGAGCAAGCGACCCCGCTTCACTCGGACTCTTGGGGGGCATGCAGTGAGGCGCCTGCTGGCAGCAGTATCTGCCGGCCTGCTGTTGCTCGGAACGGTCGCCATCGGATCAGGCGTCAGCGCCAAGACGGTCCATCTGGCCACCCGCTCCAGCGTTCACTCCGCGGCTCCCGCGCACGTCATCACCGTGGGCCACAAGAAGAAGAAGAAGAAACACAAGAAGGGCACCGCCAACTTCGACTCCTGCTCGGTGGTCACTCAAGCCGAGGCCGCGAGCGCCATCGGTGCGTCGGTCACGGCGGGAGTGCTTGGCAACGCCACCGTCGAAGGCGGGCTGGCCTGCGTCTTCTATGGTCCTTACTCACCTCCCCCCCACACCCCCAACGTAGCCCAGGCGGACTCGGTCAGGGTGGTGGTGGTCGAGGGCTCCGACGCCCTTACTTGGTACAACGCCTACAAGGCCACGGTCAGTGCCACCGAACAAGCGATCAGCGGCTACGGCGATCAGGCCTACTGGGATGGCTACGCATCTTTGAGCGTTATGAAGGGCGACCACTACCTCCGGATCGCCGTCTCCCCCTACGCCTCTCCCCCGTCGCTCACCGACGAGGAGCAGCTCGCGACGGCAATCCTCCCGAAGTTGTAACTCTGGGCAATTCCATTCAGACTGCGCCGCCCCCCCAGCCGGTGCGCTCGACTTGACGCCTAGAGCCAGTTGTTGACAGTTGACACTCCCGGTCGGCTGCAGTACGCTCCCTGGCCGTAAGCCGCACTCGGTAGCCGCGGCTCCTTTGCAATGCCGGTCCACCCGCCACGAGGAAGAGACTGAATGAAGGTCAGACTGGCGATGGGAGCGCTAGCCGCTGTGATCCTGGTGTCCTTGGGCGGCTTCGCTGCCAGCGCCAGTGCGCGCTACCACGGCACCGCAACGTTCGCTCTGCCCCAGGGAGTGGTCCCCAACTACATCTTCCCCTTCTCACCCGGATCAGTGTCGAACAACGTGGACTACCTCCAGTTTTCCCCCCTCCTCTGGCGCCCCCTCTACTTCTTCGGCCATGGCCTCCAAGTGGGGATCGACTACCAGCAGAGCGTGGGAGAGAAACCGGTCTTTTCCAATGGTGGCCGCACCGTCACGGTCACCCTCAACCCCAAGTTCACCTGGTCAAACGGGAAACCAGTGACCAATAGAGATGTCGAACTGTGGATGAACATCTTCTTCGCTGAGAAGGACAACTGGCTGGGCTATGCGGTCGGAAGCATCCCCGACGACATAACCTCCATGAGCTTTCCGGCCAGCACGCCGAATCAGTTCAGCCTCACCTTCAACCAGGCCTACAGTCAGACCTGGGTTATCTACAACCAGCTGAGTCAAATCGTGCCGATTCCCCAGCAGACGTGGGACCGCACCTCCGCGACCGGCCCCGTCGGCGACTACGACACCACCAGCGCCGGGGCGATGGCGGTCTACAACTTCCTCAACAGTCAAGCCCAGGACGAATCAACTTATTCCAGCAATCCCCTCTGGAAGACGGTGGACGGTCCGTGGACCCTGCAAGCCTTCAGCGCGTCCACCGGCTTCGCCGCCTTCGTTCCTAACCGGGCCTATACCGGCCCCGGAAAGCCGACCCTGGCAAAGTTCGAAGAGATGCCCTTCACCACCGACAGCGCCGAGTACGACGCACTGCGATCGGGCCAACTCGATTACGGCTACCTGCCGGTACAGGACCTCTCGCAGAAGCAGTACTTCACCAGCCATGGCTACCAGGTCGCTGACTGGCTCGACTACGGCTTCAATGACTTTTTCCTGAACTTCACCAATCCCACAGTAGGCCCGATCTTCAAACAGCTCTACATCCGACAGGCGATCCAGACCCTTATCAACCAGCCGCAGATCTCGAAAGACATCTATCACGGAGCCGCCTACCCCACCTACGGACCCATCCCGACCCGGCCGGCAAACCCCTACACGGCCAAGATCGGGACGGAGAATCCCTATCCCTTCAGTGTTGCCAACGCCAAGAAGCTGCTCAGCAGCCACGGCTGGACGGTCCACCCTGAAGGCATCGACACCTGCGCCAAGGCGGGGACCGCGGCTGACGAGTGCGGCGCCGGCATCAGCGCGGGCGCCCAACTCAACTTCACTGAGATGGTCGCCACCGGCTCCCAGCCCTTTACTGCCGAGGTGGAAGACATGCAGTCGGCCTGGTCCGAAGCCGGCATCCACGTCGTCCTCAAGCAGGAACCCGTGGGCACCATCTTCTCCAACTTGGAGCCGTGCAGCGGGGGGGACGAGGGCTGCCAGTGGCAGATGGGGAACTTCGGGGAGATTGGATCGACGCCCACCTACTCGCCCGAGTATCTGCCGATTGGGACCCAGTGGTTCGCGACCGGCGGCGGTACCAACCCCCAGGGATACAGCAGCCCGCACATGGACGCGCTCATCAACGAGGCAGGGGTCAGCTCCAACCCGGCAGCGATCCGGGCTATCGGTGTTTACGGTGCCGAGCAGCTGCCCGGGATTTGGGAGCCTAACTATCCCTATCAGATCTCGGTGATCAGCAAGAAGCTCAAGGGCGCCCTGCCCCAGAATCCCAACCTCAACGTCCTGCCCCAGTACTGGACCCTCAGCTCCTAGCTCGGTCGCGCCTGCCTTGAGCAGGCGCGACC
>JBAPNX010000052.1:0-5773 GCA_049279335.1 Candidatus Dormiibacterota bacterium | reverse complement strand
ACGACCCCGACGATTGCTCCAAATAGTGAAAGGATGACCGCCTCCGAGCGAATCATGGCGCGCACCTGTCGGCGTTTCATGCCGACGGCGCGCAGCAGTCCAATCTCGTGGGTGCGCTCGAAGACCGACAACAGGAGGGTGTTGACGACGCCGATGAAGGCGATGATGACCGCCAGTGCGAGGAGAGCGTAGACCAGACTCAGCACTTGGTTGATCGCTGCCGTCTGAGCCTGCTCGAACTGAGCCCGCGTCTGGATCGTGAGGTTCGGATATGACATGAGCGCGTCCGCGACCTCACGATCGACCGTGTTGGCGGCACCGCGGCGCGCTCGGATGACGATGCCTCCAGGCAGCTGGCCGGGGAAGTGCGACTTGAAGAATGCGCTGCCCACCAGGTAGCTGCCGATCAGTGCGTTAGGCTGGAAGATGCCGCCGACACGCATCGTTGAGTTCTCGATTTCGGGGAACGATACTGCGACGATCGAGCCCACCGAGAGGTGCTTGGTGCGTGCCGTGGTCGCGTCGACGAGCAATTGGCCGTGACCCAGAGCCGTCTCTGCTGTTCCCGCCTCCATCCGCAGGATTACGGTTTGGGCGAGGTCATGGGTGCATACCCCTTTCAAGTTGGCCATAATGCCTTGGACCTCGAACTGAGCCCCGTATACGGTGCAAGTGGCCCTGACCCCGGGCAGGCGCGAGACCGTCTGCGCGACCGAGGGGCCGAAGGTACCGCTGGAACTGGTGATGAGGAGGTTGGCGCTGATGGCGTTGTCAACGCTGCTGGTGGCCGCCTCTGCCAGCGATGCCCCCAAGACGGCCACGGCAGTGACTAGCGCGAGTCCAACCATGAGGGCAGCGGCGCTCTGGGCGGTCCGACGCGGGCTACGCATCGAGTTCTGACGTCCCAGCCGACCCGAGATCCCCAGGACGCTGGCGAGCGGGCGCCCAATGAGGCTCGCCATGGGCTGGGACACGGTTGGCGCCAGCATCCCGAGGCTGATGAAGATTCCGGCGGCGCCGAGACCCACCAGTGCGATCGCTGGCCGAGCGAGGCCCAGCCCCAGCAACAGGATGGAGACGAGAGCACAGACTCCTCCGACCAGGATGCGGCGTGGCGATGATGTCTTCTGCTCGCCTGCCTGGGCGTTGATCGCCGCCACTGGCGGGATGCGCACTGCTCGCCAGGCCGGGCTCAAGGCCGAGACCACGGTGACGCCCACTCCCAGGCCCAGCGCCGCCAGGACGGTGCTGACCCCGAAGATCAGGGGCCCAGAAGGCAGTCCGACCCCGTTGCCGCTCAGCAATGCCTCCAGTCCCGTGGCCGCCAGAAGACCCAACCCCAAGCCGATCAATGACGCGGCCAGTCCGACCATGACCGCCTCGAGGAGCACCGAGCCGAAGACCTGGCGACGGCTCGCGCCCACGATCCTTAGCAGGGCCAGCTCGCGGGTGCGTTGGCCGACGGTGATCGAGAAGGTGTTGAAGATGGTGAAGCCTCCGACAAACAGGGCGATGAAAGCGAAAACCAGCAGCGCGGTCGACAGCGGCGACAGCGACTGGTCGACGCTAGTGGTCTGCTGATTGGCCACGGTTTTGCCGGTCACCACGTCCAGGCCAGGCGGAAGGAACCGGGCTATAGCACGCCGCACCGCAGGCTTGTTGGCGCCGGCTTTGGTCAAGATGTCGATGGTGTAGAACTGCCCGACCGCACCGAACAGCCTCTGCGCCGTTGCCAGATTAAAAGCAGCGAACGTGGCGCCGGGCACCCGGCCAGCCCCGACCAACTTGGCGATTCCTGTGATCGTGAAGGTCTGCGGCGTGCCAGGAAGGAGGATCCGCACACGGTCCCCGATCGCGAAGCGGTACTTCTGCGCGGTCGCTTGATCCATCACCACGTCGTGGCCGGTGGATGGAGCACTGCCTTCGACGAGGCGGAAGGCGGAGAGCCGCCGGTTTGGATCGAACGAGAGGCCGGTGGCCGGTTCGATTCCGGTTTTGATGGGCGTACCGTCTTTCGCCACATACTGGGCATCACCCGAGACCGAGCCGTTGGCGTAAGCCACCCCGGGTACCCGACGGACCTTCGGCAGGATCGATTCGGGGATGTTGAGGACGCCCGGAGCCTGCACCTCAAAGTCGATGTGTTGGTAGATGTTCCCGTACAGAGTGGAGAGGGTGTTGTGCAAGGTGTCGGTGAGGACCAGGGTTCCTGACACGAACGCCACCCCTAGCACGATTGACAACGCCGTCAGGGCCAGCCGGAGCTTGCGGGCGAGGAGGCCTTTGACGGTGACGTTCCACATATCAACGCCTCAGCTGCTTCATCTGCTCGATCACCGTGTCGGCCGTCGGCGAGGGCAAGTCGGCGACAACCTTCCCATCAGCCAGGAACACCACCCGGTCGGCGTACGCGGCGCCGTTGGGGTCGTGGGTGACCATGACGATCGATTGACCCTGCTCGGTCACCGACCGGCGAAGGAACTCCAGCAGCTCGGCGGACGCGCTCGAATCGAGATTGCCAGTTGGCTCATCCGCGAAAATCAGCTCGGGCCGACTGACCAGCGCCCGGGCACAGGCGGTGCGTTGCTGCTGGCCCCCCGACATTTCGACCGGCCGGTGCGACAGGCGATCACCGATGCCGAGCTGGTCCACCAGGTCCACGAACCACCCCTTGTCGACCTTCGCACCGGCGAGGTCGATGGGGAGGGTGATGTTCTCCCGCGCCGTAAGCGTGGGCACGAGGTTGTACGACTGGAAGACGAAGCCGATGTGATCGCGTCGTAGTTGGGTTAGGTCCCCGTCGTCAAGCTTGGCGGTGTCCTGCTCACCGACATACGCATTACCGGACGTGGGCGTATCGAGTCCCGCCATGCAGTGCATGAGCGTGGACTTGCCCGAGCCCGACGGCCCCATGACCGCGGTGAATCGGCCACGTTCGAACTCGACGTTGACGCCGTCGAGCGCCCTGACCAGAGCATCGCCATTCCCATATGTCTTGACCAGGTCCACAGCGCGCGCTACAGCGCGGCTCGGCGAGTTGTCGAAGTTACCCGGACTCGTTGTCATCACATGCCTCCCACTGGCAGAGTCGGTCTGTGCAGCGGCTCCCGGTCGATTACCGCTACCGACCGTGCCTGCAGCGCCACCGTCCTCGAAGTTCGGGGCGCGTTCGAGTCGCTGCGGAGGCTGGCCGTGACCGGTCGCCTCGGGGCTGACCGCCGCCGCCTCACTCATACGGTCACGCGGCGCATCAGGGCGAAGCCACCGACGAGCAGGACTACCGCCAGGGCGCCGAGCATCGCGGTGAGTCCGACGGCGCTCGGGGTGAACGAAAAGCCAGCGCCGCCCCAGTTATGGCCCCGGTCCGCGATCACTATCCAGACGCGAATCACGGCCACCTGGCCCACGATGAATGCCACCAGGCCGAGGCGATTCCAGCGGCGGTAGACGATCCCGTACGACAGCCCGTAGATGAAGAGCAGCGTCAGGCCTACGAACGAGGTCAGCCAGGTGAGGTACCAGGGCCCGGCGAGGATGTAGGACACCCGGAAGAAGTGCAGGCTATCTCCCCAGCCATGTGTGGCTCGCTCAGCGACTTGCAGCACGGCCAGCCCAAGCCCGTCGGCGGCGGCGAGAGCAACGGCGAGGAGAACGGTCCCGGTGTAGTACGAGCGCCGGCTCGCGCCGAGGGCGAGTGCAAACGGCAGCGAACCGCCCGTGCTCAGGATGCCCAGGCCGAAGAAACAGAGGTAGATAGCGGCCAGGGCTTTGGTGGGATTCGGTCCTCCTTCTGCCGCGGTGATGACCAGGTTGATCAGAAAGACGAACGCAAGGATGGCCCAAGGCGCCACCAGATAGGCGATCGGGTCGACCAGGTGGTAGCGAGCCACGTTGATCAAGGCGGTCATATGCGGTGGTCCTCCTTCAAGCCTTGGTTGGCCTGGCCTGGGATGTGGGCCACCAACTGCTGTAGCGACAGGGGCGTGAAGCTGAGGTGCAGCTGTCGCGCCCGCGCCCGGTCGTTTTCATCGAGTACCCCAGAGACGACCACGGACTCCTGCGAACCGATGCTGCGACGGTCCCAAACGGCACGGCCGGCGGCGAATTCCTCGACCGCGTCCAACGTGCCGCTCACGGTGGTCGCGGCTCCGCGCAGGTCGTCGGCAGCAGCATCGAGCACGATCCGCCCGCGGTCGATCACCAGGACACGCTCGAGGAGGTCGGCAGCCTCGTCGATCAGATGGGTGGAGACCACCATGGTGCGGGGATGATTGGCGAAATCGGCAAGCATCCGGTCGTAGAACAGTTGTCGGGCCACCACATCCAGGCCGGCGTAGGGCTCGTCGAACAGCGTCACTTCGGCGCGGGCAGCCAGGCCGATCACGATCCCGAGCGCGGTTCGCATGCCTCTGGACAGCCCGCCGAGACTGCGGTCAAGCGGAAGGTTGAAGTCCGCTACCAGCCCCTCAGCCAGCCCGCTGCTCCAGTTCGGGTAGAACCAGGACGCCGTCCGCAGGAGATGGCCCACCCGCAGGCGGGGAAAGGTCTGATC
This sequence comes from Candidatus Dormiibacterota bacterium, assembly GCA_049279335.1. Classification (GTDB taxonomy): domain Bacteria; phylum Chloroflexota; class Dormibacteria; order Aeolococcales; family Bog-877; genus Bog-877. Next base: position 1,221 of record JBAPNX010000052.1, on the reverse strand, counting down.
CTCGCGGACTAGGACCATCCGGCGCAGCACTGCGCCGTTCTCGACCGGGCTGGAACCGAGGACGCGGACACTGCCGGCCGAGGCGAACTCCTGAGCGGCGATGATGCGCATAAGAGTGGTCTTGCCGGCCCCGTTGCGGCCTAGGAGTCCAGTGATGGATGGGCCGTCGATATCGAAAGTGACGTCGTTGAGGGCGAGCTGGTCGTGGTAACGGCGGGTCAGACCGGCAAGCGAGATGGTCGCCGTCATACCGTGACACCTCCACCGGCGGCGGTGGACTCCCGAACCAGCGCAACCAACGAGTCGGCGTCGATCGCCAGCCGGTTGGCCTCGGCGACCAATGGCTCTACGTAACGCTCGGTGAAGCGCTGGCGGCGAGTTTCGAGCAGGCGTTGACGGGCACCGGAAGTCACGAACATGCCGATGCCACGGCGCTTCTCCAGCAACCGGCCGTCAAGCAGCACGTTGATGCCCTTGGCCGCTGTTGCCGGGTTGATCCGGTAGTACGCGGCAAGTTCGTTGGTAGACGGCACCCGTTCTCCCTCAGCAAGAACTCCTTCCGCGATCTCTTCAGACAGGCGCTCGGCGATCTGGGAGAAGATCGGAACTCCCTCATCGAGCATCGACAGCTCCCTCCCTGGAGCCCGTCTGGCATGTCAACTGGTTCATTACTTAACTAGTGTACCAGTAATGCTCAGTCACGTCAAGGTTGCGGCATCCCCAAGTCCGCCGCCACAGTGGTGAGCACGCCAAGGTCCGACTGAATGGGTGGCAGGTACTTCCGCCAACTCGTTGCCACGTCGGTGCTCCGTGGGAGAGTCGGACTGCCCCACAGGATTTTCTTTCCGGGCTGGCGGCTAGGAGGTCACCGCCGAACTAGGCCCCGCCCAGTTACGAGGCATCCCCCATTCCGGACCACTCGCCAGGCCGCTGCTCTGGCCAAGGGGCACCGATCGTCACTCGTCAATGTCCCCAGGGCCAGAACCTGCGCTCGGATCAGTCCCAGCGACTGCTGGTTTACTCTGCGGGGAGCGGCGGACCATGCGGTACCAGGCAGGAAGCCGCAGTTGCCCGGGACGGGACTCCTGGCCCGGGCGGACGTCGACCAGTTCGAAGGCGCTGCCCAAGTGAGTGACCAGGTCGACTTCGGTCGCCCCCAAGAACCCCACCGGTGACCAGCGGCGGGCCGGCCGGCCGAAGGCGAACATCAGAAGTGTTGCG
>JBAPNX010000051.1:0-2548 GCA_049279335.1 Candidatus Dormiibacterota bacterium | reverse complement strand
ACCCAAGCGCGGTACGTGTAGTCCGGCTCTCCGTACTCTTCCATGCCGCCCACCATAGGCCGGAATCCGTGACAAAACAAAGACAGTGGTCTTAGGCGCGGAATTAGACTCTGCCGCTCAGTCCTGGCACACCCGTGCCTACAACGTCCGCGCCCTACCTTTCGAGTAGGTAGGACCTTGGCCAGGGGGCCAGGTCAGCCATCACGGGCCTCGCTCAGAGCATCAAGAGGATCAGGGTACCGACCCGGCCTCGACAACCCATCGACACTCCTGGCCAGTTACCGCTGCCACCAGGTCGAAGTCTGTGTCGTAGTGCAGGACTGAAAGGCCCGCCGCTTCGGCGGCTGCGGCAATAAGCAGGTCCGGAATTCCCACCGCTCGCACCTTGCCGCTGTGCCAGAGCATCCCTTGGACCTCGATGGCGCGGGTACAGACGGTCGGCGTGATGGGAACGGTTGGTAGCCCCTGGAGTTGCTCCTGGACCATGTCCCACTCGGCGCCACTGCGAGCGCTGAACAGCATCTCCAGGTTGGTCACGGCGCAGGTGGCCAGGTGCCCCTCGACCAGCAAGGGTTCGAGAACCGCCTTCACGGTCGGGTGGGAAATGCGAGCGAGCGCAGACTTGTCGACGACCGCTTCGACGATCACCGCCACGCCGAGCCCATCACCTCGTCACTGCCAAGGTCCGGGAGCCCTCCCGACACCAGCAGGTCCACCAACCCCTTCCGGCGCGAGCGGGCCACAACCGCAGCCAGCGCCTGATTGACCGTGTCCTTGATCGTCTGGGTGCCGAGCTGACGCCTAGCCTCCTCGAGAAGGGTCGGGTCGATATCCACCAGGGTCTTGCTCATAGGCGGAGTATATCTCCGACGCCGTGGAGAGGATATACCGCTGAGCGCGGTCCCGGGATGGAGCCCGGCCTTGGAGGCCGGGCACAGGACTTCGGGTCCCACGCTGTCACCAGGACCAGTAGGGGGCCATCGTCTGCGACCACGGCCCTCCGCCGGGGCTCGTTCAGGCCGGCCAGCTGCAGGGGCGGCCCCAAACCGTTATCGCCGAAGGGCATCCGTGGTCTTCCTAGGCCACTCCGGAGCCCGAGAAGGGGATCACTCTGGAGGCCGGACGCTTGAGGGGATCGACCCCGAGATGGACCAGCTCGTCGACCGTCATGCGGATGATCTCCAGAGCTCGGTCGGCAGTCACCCGCTCCTCGCTGAAGGTGACGAGTGCCCGGCTCTTTCCGACCTCGGCCCGAAGCCTGGCTTGGATCCGAACCGCCGCCGCCGCCATAAGGCATCGCCGAAGCTGCCTATCGACCGTCCGATCGAACCGGAGGTCGTAGCGCGCATGGCACCCCCGCTTCCCGACCATGATGTTGTCGGCGCAGAGAGCTGTGGTGAGCTCGGGAGAGTTCGCCCACTCGCCCAGGCAGGCTCCGGAACCAGAACGCCCAGCTACATGCGCCCACTGGAGGGTCACCCCTTCCTGGCCACATCCCTCACAACGGACCCCTCGCTGCGGATCGGTAAGGATGCGATTGAAGGAGACGCGCCGGTCAGAGCTGTTCTTCTTGGCCCGTGGGCCCAGCGTCTTCTTGGGAGGGGTGTATCGCATGGCCTGAAGTTACCCCCGGCCCATGATCGGCTAAATGTGCCAGCCACCCAGCGTGGAGGCCCAATCGATTCGCCGCCTCACCACTGATCCTCCCGGGATCTCTCCCACTGAGCCAGCGACACCATGCGGAGAACCGCCTCGGCGAGGACCAGCAACCTCGCCTCCAAGCGCCCGGGTCGCGGTGAACTCATGGTGCCGTCACGTGGTGATCGCGCCCAACCCGACGTGGTACCCGGTGCTACGATCGCGTCCGGGTAACGGGGTAGCGCCGGGCCTGGAGGGTATCGTTCGCCGCCGGGTTCGGGAGGAAGGGAGGCCACATGGCTAAAGGGGCTGGGAAGCATCGGGAAAGCACGCCCAAGGAGTCGAGCGGGACGGAGACGGTCGCAGAACGTCAGCTCGAGGCTGAGTACTGGGAACTGTTCGGTGCTGAAGCCAACCTCAGGGATCCACTTCCCGAGGGATCGTCACTGGCACAGCCTTCTCCCCTCGCCGTGGTCCCGATCGTGCAGACGCGCGGGGCCTACGAATTGCCCCTAGTCCAACCGTAGTCGCCCTTGCCCAACTGGTCGCAGGTCCTCGACCAAGTACAGGCCTATCCGCGAGAGCACCCGGACCGCGCCAATTTTGCCTTTGATGACATTCGACGTCAATACCTCGCGCAGTTGCACGAGGAGACGGGCCGAAACGTCATCGCCTACTACTCAGGCTTTCTGTCGAAGCCGAACGTCGCAGGGCTGGACATCAACGACCAGGACAAGAACGGTTTTATGGTCGCCGTCCACCAGCTTGACCGCAGCCTCGGCCTTGACCTGATCCTCCATACCCCGGGGGGAGATATAGCTGCGACTCAGTCGATCGTGGACTACCTGCACCAAATGTTCGGAAAGGACATCAGAGCGATCGTGCCCCAAATCGCCATGTCTGCAGGGAC
>JBAPNX010000050.1:0-43364 GCA_049279335.1 Candidatus Dormiibacterota bacterium | reverse complement strand
CGAATCGCTCGGCTGGGACGAGTCCTCGGATACCAGGCTGTCGGCGTTGCGAGTGTAGGTGGCCGAGAAGATCGAAGTCTCACCCTTGGTGTCGGAGATCGAGGCCAGATTGTTGGCCGCGTCGTAGGTATAGCTGTTGGTGTCGCCGTTGGCCAGGTCCTCAGCCGTCAGATTGCCGTTGGCGTCGTAGCTGAAGGTGCTCTCGTTATCGTTCCAGTCGGTGATCGAGCTGATCTCGTTAGCATCGTTGAGCACCTGGGCCACCGCGTCACCGCCCGGGTAGGTGATGCTGGTCTCGTTGCCGGCCAGGTCGTAGCCGTACTGGACCTCCGCGCCCGCCCCATTCGTGTAGCTGGTCTCCTCCCCCAGTGAGTTGTAGGTCCAGCTGGAGGTTCCGGTCCCGTCAGTCATGCTGGTCTTCTGCCCCAGGGCGTCGTACGAGTAGCTGACATCAGGGGTTGAGTCGCTGTAGGAGGTTGAAACCAGCAGGCCGTCGGAGTCGTAGGTATTGGTCACCACGTCGCCGTTCGGCTCAGTCTCAGTCAGCAGATTGCCATCCCCGTCGTAGGTGTAGCTGGTGGTCTCACTCAGGGCGCTCGTAGAAGAGGTCTTCTGGTTCAAGTCGTTGTAGTCGTAGGTGGTCTCGTTGCCGTTCCCATCCGTGGTGCTGGTCACGTTGCCATCGTCGTCATACCCGGTGTGGGTAGTCCTCAGCGCAGTTCCCCCGCTGTCCTTGCTCTGGACCTCGGTGGGCTCGCCGTCCGCGTTGTAGGTGGTTACGGTCTCGTCCCCGGACGGCTGGGTAGTGCTCACCAGATTGCCGTCCGCGTCATACGTGTTGACCGTCTCATTGCCGTCGGGGTCGGTCGTGGTCAGGAGGTCGCCGAGCGGATCGTAGGTATAGGTTGTGGTGTAGTCGCTCGGATCGCCATCGGTCACGTTGCCCTTGGGCGAGACCATGGTCAGCTTCTCACCAAGATCGTTGTAGGTGTAGGTGGTCTCGTCGCCGGCGGCATTGGTGCTGCTGGCCAGGTCGCCATAGCTGTCGTAGGTGTAGGCGGTCGTATCCCCATCCGGATCGGTAACGCTGGCCGGCAGGCCCGGCTGATCATCATCGCTGTAGGAGTAGGTCTTCTCCTGGCTATCGTCCGTGCCGACCAGTGGGGTCGAGGTCGAGAGCAGGTTTCCCTCCCCGTCATAGGTGTTGGTCGTGGTGACGCCGGCGGCATTGGTGATCGTCAGCGGCTCGTTGAGGCTGTTGTAGGTGTAGAAGGTGGTGTTGCCATCCGGATCCGTCTCGGTCAGGATGTTTCCTGACTGGTCATAGGTGTAGCTGGTCGTGTCGTTGTCGGGATCAGTCTCCGTGGCGATGCCGAGCGTGACCGGGTCGTAGCTGTAGGTGGTAAGGGCAGCCTCATCCGTGCCGTAGGCCTTGGTCTCGTCCATGAGGAGTCCGTCGACGTAGACGAAGTAGGTCTTATTGCCGTCAGGATCGGTCACCAAGGTGGTGGTCTCGTTGCTCTCCGGCGCACTGTACGCGAAGGTCGTCTCGTGACTCATCGGATCAGTCTGAGTCAGGACCTGGCCGCTATCGTTGTAGGTGTTGGTGGTGGTGTTACCATCCGGATCCTCGACAGTCAGGAGGTCGTTGCTGTCGTCATAGGTGTAGTAGGTATGACCGCCCGCTTGGTTTGTGACCTCCACCAGATCCCCTGAGCCGTTGTAGGAGTAGGAGACTGTCTGGTCAGCCGGGTCCGTGATCTCAGTGATATAGCCGTCGTCCCAGGTCAACGTCAGGCTCCGACCCGAGGCATCGGTGACCGACGTCAGTTCCCCATCGGTGTAGGCGAAGCTGGTGGTGTTGCCATTGCGGTCACTCTCCGAGGTGATCTCCCCAGAGGAGTTGAACGCGAACGTGTCACCATCCCAGCGGGTATAGGTCCAGGTGCCGTCCGACTCGGTCAGAGTTGAGCTGTTGAATGCCGGCGCCGCCCAGGTATCGCCGTTGAGAGTGAAGGTGACTTGAGACCCGGTCTCATCCGAGATCGTCACCACCGTGTCGTCGTCAGTCTCCCAGAGAGCCATCCCCAGGCTCGAGGTCCAGCCGTACCCAAATGGGCCGCTGATGTCCGCATTGAGCGAGTTGTAGCTCCTGGTCACGTTTAGGTTCATCCCTCGCCCGGGCACGTTGATGTCGGTGTAGCTCTCGTATAAATCCCCGGACTCGGGGTTTACTGGGTCGCCACAGCCACAGCCAAAGAGCGTGCGCGCGGCGATGCCTGGATCACCTCGCCCTACCTCTTCGAGGAACAAGGCGAGATCAGCCGGACCGCTGAAGCCACCGGTCGGCGTGTAGCCGAGATAGTCGCCATCGCTGGTCCAGAGTTGTAGATACAGGACTGCGGAAGTCGCGTACTGGCCGCAGTATACCGAGCCCTCATCCTCGGTCGCCTCGCACGTCCCGCTATTGTCTTGGTCCTCACCGCTGTAGATGTATGGCGTGCCGATGGGACTGTCACTCATGGTCTCGTAGGTGTAGCTCTCACTACCCAGCGGGATCTCGTTGTCGAGGAAGAACAGGGCGGCGACACTTCCGGTCCAATAACTGAGCGGAGAGTTCACTACTGCTCTACTGCTGGTTCCCGTCTCTCCATCGGCGGTCTCGGTCACCGTATAGGTCTCAGGGCCGTAGTAGTAGTCGAGGGCAGGATACGCGATCGATCCACTGAGGTCGCCGTCACTGTCAGTGGCAGTGACGCTCTGACCGGTATTTAGGTCAGTGGCCTTGAAGGTCGCGGTGGTGCACGTCGGGGAGCTGCTGCCGTCATCATCGCTGCAATACTGGTCAGTCGGCTGTGAGGCAAAGGGGTTGATATAGACTCCATCGCTCGCGTCGAACATCGTGGTCGAGACCACCGGCTTGGCATTCCAATACACGTTTGTGGTGGTGCTGATGTAGCCCCCACCACTGCTCTCACTCCAGGTCGCCGTGTATTCTTCGCTAGCGCTGGAGGATGGGCCTCCAAAGCTCTCACTGCAACGAGCCGTGTTGTGGCAGGTGTAGGACGTATCTCCGTCGTAGGCGTCGCTGATGGTGATCGTCCCCAGAGTCGGCGCAGTCGCGGTGAGCTCGACCGTGTCGCTGTTGAAGGGGCCGTAATTAGAACTGGCCAGGGCCATGTCTAGGACCGAGAACGACTGGTCGGCCGTGGCCGCGGCATAAGTCGAGTCGCCTCCCTGGGCGGCATCGATGGTGCAGGTGCCGCTGGCTATAAGGGAGATCAGGCCGGACTCGAATGTGCACACATCAGAGGTGATATCGGTCAGGGACACCGGATCTCCCGAGGTCGCCGTCGCGCTCAGTGAATAGGTGTTGCCCGGGGCCGGGTCGGCTGGCGGTCCGCCAGTGAAGGAGATGGTCTGGGTGGTCCCCAGGGATACGAAGAGGGAGCTGACCTCATCTGCGGTCAGAGCGTAGTTAAAGACTGCCACATCGGCCAGGCTGCCGTCGAACCAGGCCGCCCCCACGTTGGCCCAGCTGCCGTTATACCCACCACCGCCGATGATCCAGGATCCCGTCAGGTCCTGGCTCTCACTGTTGTCATTCGAGCCGACCAAGGCCCCATTGAGATATAGGGCCATGGTGGAGCCAGTGCTGACTCCAACCGCGTAATACCACTCGCCGTTGTTGACGGGGCTCGAGGTGTGGATCGTGGTCAGACCGTTGCAGCACTGCCCGAAGTAGAGGTCGCCATCGGTGCCGACATAGAGTTCGCGATCGTATCCGTCAGTGCCTACGAACTGGATGATCATGCCGCCGTTGCTGGCCGTGGTGGAGAACCAGCCCGCGATGGTGTAGACCGTGGGGTTGTCATATTGCGTCGTCGTTGTGATATAGCCGGTGCTTCCGTCGAAGCCCGCCGCTGGTGTCGAGCTGTAGGCGGGCAGGTCGGGCGTCACATCCTGAGCTACTCCGCCATGCAGGTTGCCCGTATCGCCTCCGCCAGTCAGGTCGATGGCCGTTCCACCTCCCGGGTCGGACAGCGGCCAGAATGCCGAGGGATCGAGCGAGAGAACAGCCTCGGCGTAGGCTTGGTCCGTGACGATCTGTTGCACTTGCGCGGCTCTCAGATAAGTGGAGTTGCCGCCCTGGTTAGCATCGATGACACACGTCCCACTCGCGTTAAAGGTGACGATGCCGTCCGCGATCGAGCATACGGAGGTACTGGTCGAGTCGATCGAGAAGGTCACCGTCAACCCCGAAGTCGAGGTCGCTGTTGGAGTGTAGGTATCGTCTACTGCCTTGTCGAGTGGCGCCGCAGATGTGAAGCTAATGGTTTGTACGTCCCCGTCGGCGACGGCATACAAGGCTCGTACCTGACCGGTAGTCAGCGCACTGGGAAAGACTGCCACCTCGGCGAGATCGCCGTCGAACCAGGAGCTTCCCTCATTAGTCCAACCGCTCAGGCCCCCGCCACCGATCCGCCAGTATCCCGCGGCGTCGTAACACTCGCTGAAGTCGTTGCTGGCGACTAGGATTCCGTTCAAATAGAGTTTCATGGTTGAGCCGGTGCTCACGCCGACCGCGTAGTCCCATTGGCCGGTGTCGACCGGAGCAGAGGTAGCCAGGACCGTCGCGCCTCCACAATATTCACCGAAGTAGAGATTGCCGTCCGTCCCAACATAGAGCTGGCGATCGTAACCGCCTCCCGTTCCAGTTTGGTCCTGCCCGAACTGGATGATGATGCCGCCATTGTCAGAGGTGGTCTTGAACCAGCCCGCGATGGAGTAGACATCTGGGCCCTCGACCGAGGACGCGGTGCTGATGTACCCGGTTGACCCGTCGAAGCCCATGACTTGAACTGGACTTGGGCCGCCGCTGCCAGCTGATACGTCCTCGGTTACGCCACCTTGTAGGCTTCCAAAGTCGTCGCTGCCACTCAGGTCGGCCGCTGTGGTACCACCTGTATCTGATAGCGGCCAAAATGCTGTGGGGCTGAGGCCAAAAATGCTGCCGACCAGTACTATCTGGTGCACCTCGTGCGCCACGTAGTAGCTGGAGTTGCCACCTTGAGTCGCGTCGAGAAGGCAGGTACCGGCCGCGTTGAAGGTGACCACGCCATCTGAGATGGAACAGATGGAGCTACTCGAGGAGTCCACCGTGATGCTCACGGTTAGACCCGAACTCGCGGTAGCCGTGGGTGCGTAGGTGCTGCCGACCTCCGCGCTCGCCGGCACAGTGCTGGTGAAGGAGACACTCTGCCATTCCAAACCCGCGCTCAGCGCGCTCACCTGCCCCGCGGTCAGCACCGTGGGGAACAGGGCGGCATCGGCGAGATCACCGGTGAACGGGTCCATGTTGCCGTCGGTGTTCGTCCAATACGCGCCATCGACCTCGCCGACCCGCCAGTAGCCGGCATAGGGGGGCGGGCTACCGGCCGAGGTGGTGGTGCCCACTAAAGACCCGTCCAGATACAAGCTCATGCTGGTTGGACTCAGTGTCCCCACCGCCAGATGCCACTGGCCGTCGTCCACTGCGCTGCTCGTGCCGATCATTGTACCGACACCAAAGTCCAGGTCGCCGTTTGAGCCGACGTACATCTGCTCATCCCAGTCACTGCTAGGAGTGCCAGTCTGGGTACTGATGAAGCTAAACAGTCCGCCGTTGGCAGACGAGGTTTTGAACCAAACCGCCTCACTGACGGTGTCTGGTATGGTGAGACTATTGCTGGTGGATATGTAACTCCCGCTGCCATTAAAACTCATCACTGGTACTGAGTCGATGTCCGGGATTCCTGGCGTCGAGTCCTCTGACACACCGCCCTGGAGATTGCCCGTGTCGACGGCACCGCTATAGTCGACTGCAGTGGAGGTGTCGGTGTCTGAGAGCGGCCAGAATGCGGATGGGCCGAGTGCGAGTATGGCCTCTGCATCACTGTAATCGGCGACGGCTTGCTGCGCCTGAGGAGCGGCTGCGTACCCGGACTCACCTGCTTGGTTGCCGTCGATGAGGCAGATCCCTACGGCGTTGAAGGTCACCACCCCGGCGGACATCGAGCACACCGAGCTGGACGCGGAGTCGATCGTTAGCGTGACGGGAAGGCCAGAGGTCGATGTGGCAGCGGGCGTATAGGTGCTGTCCACAGCTGCATCGGCTGGAGCAGCGCTGGTAAAAGCAATGCTCTGAGTGAGTTCGCCTTCATAGAGGGCGCTGATCTGACTAGCAGAAAGCGCAGTGCCGTAAATAACAAACGCGTCTGCCATATTGCCATCAAAGTAAGCCGGACTCCAGGCCTCTTCACCGATGTAGATATCACCGGTTCCGGCGAGCGGTGCGGTGGCTCCCCCACCGCTATATACATCACTACCGGTCGCTAAGGATCCGTCGATGTAGATGCGCATGTCGGCTGTGGAAATGCCCTCGCTTGAAGCGGTGCTGAACGTGCCGACCACAAATACCCAGTCCCCGGTGTCTACCTCGATCGTCGACTGTTTCATGTACGCGCTGTAGGCTGTGTTTAGGCCGAACTCAGCCAGCCCGCTACCGCTGTTGAACATCCCCACGTCTAGGGTCAGGTTGCCGTCGATAGTGTCGACGTCGTCTCTTCCTGAGATGACGGGTCCCGACCCAGCAGAGGTATTGATCCAGGCGCCATAGGTGGCTTTGGTGACGCTCGGCTGCACTAAGGTGGTCGAGATGCCGCCGGAGCCGTCGAACGCCATGCTGGGCTCGCTCGACTCAGGCATGCTGGAGCCGCCTTCGGTGACGCCGTCGGCCAGCGTGCCCGGGTGATCGTGACCGCTGGCGTCGGCGGCGGTATCTCCACCCGTGTCAGAGAGTGGCCAGTACGCGGATGGGTCGGTGGCCAACACCGCGGATGAATACGTGGGGTAGACATCAAAGGACTGCTGGACTTGGGTAGCCGCCTCATAAGTGTCGTTCCCGGCCTGGTTGGCGTCGATCGTGCAGGTACCGATCGTCGACAAGGTGACCGTCGAGTCCGAAATCGAGCACACGGAGGCGCTAGAGGAATCGATCGTCAAGGCTACCGTCAGATCAGATGACGCAGTCGCGGTGGGCGAGTAGGAATCGCCGATATCCCCATGAGTTGGCGCGGTGCTGGTGAACGTGATCGTCTGGGGTGTGTCGCCATCCGCTAGTGCCGTCAGGAGATTTGGTCCGACCATGGCCCCGATGAAGAGAGCCAGCACTATCCATCGAAGTTGTCGGATCACTGGCGCGCCTTCGTCGTGCGAGGATCGGACGGATGGCGCTCGAGGATCCTAGGTGGAAGACAGCCGCGCGTTGGGGGAAGTCGCAGCTCGAGCGCGGCCCGTGACAGCGGCGCGGGCGATAGCGGACCTAGCTCTCGGATCGTCCCCACACCCAATCTCTCTCCTAGTTCTCAAAGTCGAGCGGAGCCGCCTTCGCCACCTTGGCCCGAACGATGGCAACCGAATATCCCGGAGGATAGTGCGGCTGACGACCCAAAAACTCTGTGCTCGAGTAGCTGACCAAACGGTAAATTGGGCTTATAGCCTACAGACCAGATCGACCACATTCGACTCACCTTCGCACGGCGGAGCCCGACTGCATCCACACCAGACTCTACGGAACGGCTGACGGGATAAGCCGCGCCTACGGTATTAGCGGCCCGACTGAAATCGAACCGGAACGTGGAAGAACTGCTGCGTCCTGGTCGAGCCACGACCGGCGTAGATCGCGCGTTGACCTGACTTCATCGACATCGTGCAACAACTCGCCAAGACTGGGTCAGCGAATCACGTGATGGGTTATAGGCTATAGGCACTCATGGTAGACGTGGAGGGGGTATCGTTTGGTCGTTGTGGCGGACGAGCCTGCGCCCGACCCGATCTCGCGGACCTTGGTGGGGGTGTTCGCAGGAGTCGGCCCTGTTAGGGCTCCGACCAAGAGCGAGGCCGCATACGCCGAGGTTCGATCTCGCATTCTTGACGGCTCCCTACCGCCGGGCTGCGCCCTCAACCAGGAGGCTCTAGCCGCGGCCCTTGCGATCTCGGTTACTCCTCTTCGGGAAGCCCTTCGCAGGCTCGAGGGCGAAGGCTTGGTCCAGACCCGTCCCGACAAGATGGACATCGTAGCCCCACTCTCGTCCCGCGAGATCCAAGAGCTGCGATATGTTCGCAACTTGCTGGAGCCCGAAGCCGCATCGCTGGCTGCTCGGAACTCAGATCGCGCCGCGCGAGCCCGCGTCGTTCCGCTCTCCGACCTCACCCACACGGCGGCTCCCCAAGCGTGGCACTCAGCCCACCGACAGTTCCATGACGCTGTGTGGGATCTGGCGGTGAACCTGGTGTTGGCAGAGGCCCTGAGAACTCTCTGGGCCCGGATGGACCGCTACCGTCGTCTGGCCGTGCGCCCAGAGAACTTCGTCCGGATGGCCGATGTCGAGCATGCGGGTATCGCAAGAGCAATTGAGGCTGGCGATGCGGAACTGGCCGCCCGACTAATGGCCGATCATTCAAGTCCCGTAGTGAGCCTGGACCAGGTCGATGGAGCTCCTGCCGAGGGCTGAGCCGGCGGCCCATCTTGTTGCGCTGACACTGACCCTCCTTAGTCGGCCCCTCCAGTCGCCCGGGCATTGGCCGGGCCTCGTCGCGCGGTGGAGCGATCATCGTCCGCGGCAACAGCGGTCGTTGGGCACGCAGACTCAAGAATCGCGAATCTCTATGCCTCTATACCCTATAGCACAATACGACCGAATGTGCGCCGTCGACTTTGGCCTGCACAAACTTGACAGCGGCGAAGTTGTATCCATAACCCGCGTCCTACTCCTGCCTTTCCTCTGCTGCGGGCACCGGACGTCGGCATAGGCGGATACGCGCCTTGGTAAGCGCCACATCCGAGGTCTACGAGGCACCTTAACCTACAAACTCTACGCCCTGCGCGCGCCATAGTGCCGCGTGGCACGATGACACACCTCGTTGACAAGAGATGGCAAGCGGCGTACGTTGCTGACACCGCGCGGCCGATCCAGCCACCGCCTAGACGGGAGGGCTAACGTTATGCCTAGACCTCCCAGGAATGTGGGGGCTTAGAAACTCACAAATGGCGCTGTACTAGGAGGACTCCTAATGACGGTGTACGCGACTGCCATCAGTCCGCAGACAGCGAGGCAACATAAGCACATTGCAGCCATTCGGTGGCTGCACTCAGCCAACTCAACTTCCAAGACGATGCCTACGGCTACGGCAGTTGACTGGCTCCGCAAAGGAGGCAAGCTATGCGTGGCTGGCGAGTCGGGACCGGTTGAAGTGCGGGTGGTTGACGCCAATCCACACTACTTGAGGACAGTTGCCGATAACAGCTACACGGATAATCTGTTGGCTCTACCGCGGTATTGAGGGTTCCGCTCCAACGTCGCGACTAGGCAGCAGATCTCGAGACTCATAACTCGGGCGACACGGCTCGATAATGGCTGTTCGTCGACGCTCGAAGTGGATCGAACTACTCAACCTAGCCAGGTGGCTTTTCACTGATGTTCACGTGCTGTCTAGCCCTATGCCCACTCTTTAGGAGTTAGTCATGGATAACCTAGTTACGCCCGAGGCGACCAAACTATCTTTGGTTGTTGGAGGAGCCGCCCATGTGGAGGATGTCTCCCACACGCAGAACCTGGAAGAGTTTCTCCACGTCGACTCTGTAGCCCCCTCCGCAATAGTTCAGCACATTGGGTTCGACAAGATTGAGAGCGAATTGGCTCGCATCGGCGCGGAGCTTGATCGCTTGCTCGCCGCAGTACCTCGACCCTCGGGAAGCTATGAACTCAGTTCTGTTCAGCTTTCGCTGGGCATCACCGCCAACGGGGGCATTGGGATCGTGTCAGCGGGGGTGCAAGCGGGCCTTTCGCTCACCTTCTCCCCCAAGGGCTCCTAGCAAGGAGCACAAGTGGCGCCAACACGCCCGCCCTCACACCTGACTGACGATCCTAACTGCCCAACTCCTGAGCAAGAGGGTCGCATGAAGCCGAAGTCATGTAAGCGCCACGACTGGGCAGATCGAGCGTGGTTTGAGAGCGTGCGAGCGGCGTTGCACGGTGGGGATCGAATAGTCCAAAGGTAAACAAGGGAGATAGGAATGCCGCAGTCGATCGGAGACGCCAAGAGTATGGCCGGGGAGCCGGGCGGTCCACCGAGTTCAGCACGAGGTACGACTCCGGGAGCCCACGGTCCTGCCACGCCCGCCCCAGCATCCCCGACCGCGCCCAAAACTTGTGGAGCTTCTTGCGAGATGCCACGACGCATCTTATTCTTCGCCGTGGCATACCTGGTTGCGCTTCTCGGCATGTTCGTCGCCTACTTCACATCTCCTTGGCTGCGGGTGCGCGTGCCCGCCAATCTCGGCCCGCTACCGGCGGGGGTTGTTTGGTTCGGGGCTATCGGAGCTGTGATGGTGAGTCTCTACGGGATCTTTTTGTACAACCAAAAATGGGACACCAGCTACAACTATTGGCATTACTGCCGCCCGCTGTTCGGAGCCGTAACTGGTTCAATTGGTGCTCTCATGTATTTGGTTCTGCTCCACTTGGGCAGCTCGAGCAGCGTCACGGTGAACCCATTGACGTTCTATGTGGTGGCATTTGTGCTTGGGTTCGCGGACAAGTCTTTCATGCAACTGCTGCAGAACGTCACTGCGGTGATCCTCAAGCCTGGCAACCAGAGCATTAAGACGACTCAGACGACCTCTCTTACCGCAGCGCCAGCGGCCGCTACGCCCAGTGCAATAGATCCGGAGAGCGGCGAGTCTCCACCAGCGACCGACGATCCGCCTCAAGCGCCAAAGACCTCGGGCGTTACTCCGGGCACCTAGTGCGGAGAGTGATCTCAGAACCCCGAGCCTCAGCTGCCGGCGTGCGCTCGCTAGCACCGGAGATATCATGAGAACGTGCTGACTTCGGCTGAGATCGAAGAGGCGCTACTCGTTGGCCACGAACGCCGGGACTTCGAGATCAAGGGGCCAGGTAGCAGCACAGATCGCGACTTTCTGGCCAACGTGGTCCGTGAAGTTCTGGGTCTTGGAAATATTCGCGATTGCGGACATGTTGTGATCGGGATTGACGGGCGTCGCCAAACCGAGATGCTTCCCGGATTGGCAGCGGATGAGTTGGCGACCTGGCTCGCCTCGATGATTTATCGCGTCGGTTCGCCGTGTATTCTGAACCCCCTGTCCGGTTTGAGGTGGCTGAAGTCACGCTCTCTTCCACGGCTACGGTTGCTGTGATCCAGGTGTATGAATTCGCCGATGTCCCACACCTCTGCGCCAAGGCATATCAGGCACCAGGAGCTCAGCGCGAGTTCTCGCACAAGGGAGGGCTTTACGTTCGCCCTCGTAAGGCGCCCGAGACATCAGAGATCGCCAGCTCCGTCGAGATGCGAGAGGTACTGGAGCTGGCGACGCAGAAAGCTCTGCGCGCATATGTCGCCACGGCGGAGCGTGCCGGAGTAACACTCCCCACCAAAATCACGCCCGCCATCACCGATGACGATGAGTACGACGCGGAGCGCGCCAAGGCGTGGCAGTGAGCGCAGTCGTGGACCGGATCCGCGCGCGGGGGCATTGGGACATCGCCATTCATCCAGAGTCCTTCCAGCCCGACCGTATCCCGTTAGATCAGCTCGAAGACACCATCGCAAACGCTGTCGTCAGGCTGCGGGGATGGCCCGTCCCCTACATCGACCCTAGGGAGACAAGCCGGCGTGGAGCGACCTGGGTCGGTCAGGACACAGAGGCGCGGAATGTCCCCCATCAGGAGGCATGGCGACTCTTCACTACCGGACAGTTCACCCATCTGCGGGTCATCTCAGCAGACGCACATGAACGTGCCGACGCGAGCCTCCTTCTGCCAGAGCCCGCGAGCCCGATTGAAGTCTGGGAGATCCTGTTCTATTTGACCGAGGTGGTCGAGTTGGCCGCGCGGCTCGCCCTAAGCGACGCCGGAGGGGAGGCCATGACCATTGACGCAACACTCAATTGCGGTATTGGTCGCCAACTGATCGCAGGCACGCCGGCTCGAGAGTTGGACCGCGACTACCAGACGACGATGTCAGCAATTCGAGAGAAGCGGAACATTGCGAGGGACCAACTCGTCGCCGAATCAAAGCAACTAGCAGTGGACATCTCGAAGCGCGTGCTCTGGGCCTTCGGATTCAATGCCTTAGAGAGTGTCCTGACCGACTACCAGCAGGAACTAACGTCGAATCGATAGCCGCGAGATACACTCCACCATGGGAGCAGCGCTCCGGGAGGCACTGACCGCGACCACGCGTCCCTTCAACGGGATGCGGCAACGCACCGCGAACTCGTCTATCGGGTTCGAGCCCCTCACCGAGTAGTTCCGGCTGCGGATCACGCTGGCTCTCAGGATCCTGATCCCGCGGGCACCATACTCAGCCACCACGGCCCTAGTACCTTTGCCAGAGTTCGCTGGAATGCTACCCGCCTTCGGCGGCGGGGAGCACTGACCTTTAGACACCACAGAGGAACAAAGTCGATGGCAGACAAGATGGATACGTACCAGGATCGTGTCTCGCGCGATGCTCTTCGGGAACTGTTATCGCTTAAGGGAGAGGGCGATGAGTGGGACTTTAAGCAGCTACTTGGAGACGACACGGCATCCCGGGTCAATCTGGCTAAGGACGCGCTGGCGCTAAGCAACCTCCCCGGAGGCGGAACCGTGGTTGTGGGCGTCACGAAGGATTACCAGCGAATTGGCCTGCAGTCCGAAGTTCATGTAGACACGTCCGCTATTCGTAAGGCAATCGAGAAGTACATTGACGGCGACTTCATCACTGTTGCGGCAGAACATGAGATCACGCTGGAGGGGGACACAGAACCAAAGCGCTTTGGGCTTCTGTACTTCTGCCGGCGGGCAGCTCAACCAGTCCTCGCGGCCATAGATGGCAATATTCCAGCCCAGAAGACGCCGCTGTTTCGTCAAGGTGACATCCTCATTAGACGGGGCGCCCAGAGCATAAGAGCTAATGCCGGCGAGGTCAGGCGACTGCTGACCAGTACAGTCGTGAGCGCGGAGCGCGTTGAGGCCGTCCGAGAGGTCTGGACGTGCTTGGTGTTGCAGCGACGTCTGATGACGGGCCTTGAGTTTGTCTACAGCGTGCTCGCGGAGTCCGAGTACCCCGATGCCATCTCACGTCCAGAGCTACGCTCGCACCTGGGACGTCTAACCGAGGGCGGTCATGCTCGGAAGATCGAGGAGCTCCAGACGAGTTACCTTGGTCCGACCGTACCTCAGCGATGAGGTGTATCGGTTGTACCGGGCATGTGCGGCAATCACAGCTCGGATTCAGATGAAGACCATTCAACAGCGAGAGAACGGGACATTACGCGCTTGGACTCAATTACAGGATGGCTCTCCAGACCAGGTTCTGAGGCAGATGGCTGAGCAGATGCTGCCGGATGCAGAGGTTCAGCGCCTGTGGAGCGGGCTGTCGACCGCGAGCGGATATTGGCGACCACTCACGCCAGCCATTGATGCCGTCGAGACTTCGCTGCTAGGTGCCATACGGAGTGTGTTGTCGGGGTTGGCGTAACTACTTTCGCTTCTTGGAAGCGCTAGGGGGTCTCCGTTGGGCCAGATCACTGCCGGCGACGCTCTTCACCGACTTGGGCGTCTTGGGGCTCTGCAGCAACTTGCCGGCCTTCGAAGCGTCCTTCTTGCTTGTTCCCACTGTTGTCTCCTCAATCGATTCCAGAACAGTTGTTCCCCCCTATCCTAGCCACTCCTTGCGATTCTTGGGACCTCGTGGACCCCTAACTCCTAGAGGGTGACGGTTCAGCTCCAGTCGGCGGCGGTTGCTGAAGCCACCAGCGGCCGTATTGGTCAATCACGCCTAGCAGATAAGGGAGGTCGGACTTGATGTCACTGCCCACGAGATTGCCAATCATGGCTCCGACAGCCCCGGCCCCGAGGAGTATCCACGGGTTGTTCGCCCTCGACCCGCCCCCCAAGCCAGCCACCGCACCGACCAGCGTGCCTTCGACCGCCTTGGACACAATCTGACTCACGGCGACATCGATGAGGTAGAAGCCGGCCTGCTCAGCCGCTTGCCGAGCGTCCTCGAGAATGGATCGATGAGCTGATACATCGCTGTCCCCGTCGAGGTCGTAGTCAATCAGGGCGGAAATGCCGCCGCCCGCCAAGCCGACTACTGACTGGGTCTCGCCCACACGCTCCAGCGCGGCACCCAGCCGACGAACTTGAGATAGCTGGTCGGCTTGGCCAAAGCCGTCGGCCTGATAGGACAAGGTCATCTTCAATCTAAACATCGATCGCATCTCCTCTGCCTTGCCTGCTTCCGGCGCAGAGGTCCAATTTAGTGCCACCCCTGACTGTCCGGTCTATTCCGATCATGGCTGTGAATCTACACCATCCCTTCTGCAGCCTACATCTCCCAAACAGTCCGATGTAATATTCTGCAAGTGAGTTCTGCCCCATTCGTCAGCCGAGCTGACATCGCACTGGTCGAGGAGGCCCGAACCAGGGGAGCCACCGTAAGTGGCCGGCAACTCAAACGATGGAGGGCGACCGGGCTAATCCCCGGGCCGGAACGTCACTGGCTTGGTCGCGGCCTCGGCTCGGTCACTAGCTATCCCACGGGAACGGCCGACTTGGTCGTGACGCTGGCCAACCTCCCCAAGAAACGGCGCCATCCAGTCCATGCCCCACTTGTGGCGTTTGCCCGCGGGCTACCGGTCTCGGAAGGTCGGCTTAAGTGGGCCCAGAGCCTTTGGCTAGATCGACTGGAGCTTCCTATCGTCTCGCAGCCCGGAGACGTCTTGGATCGGGCCGAGGGGGCCGCAGCTCAGTTTCTCCCCTACTTTGCCAAATCACGGACAGGCCAAGGAATGCTGCGACGATCTCGAGGCTCCGAAGAATCCCCTAAGTCGTTAGTCGGAACCGCTCTTACCACCTTGTTCTCGGCGATGCAGACAGGGCAGGCGCCCTCTTCCGAGGCGCTGGTGGAGTTCGGCGCGGTCGCCGGCGTGGAGGAAGGTGGGCGAAAGCTGAGTCGGCTATTTGGTCTGCCGGGCGGTGCTGGACTGGTCGCCGAACAGCTGAGTGCAGCCCTTCAGCTGTTCCAACTTTCTCACCTGAGGCAAGCTTTCCAACTCGCCGACTACGACCGTCTCTGTGCCGCCCGCGATCTTGTGATCGGTTTGGCGCGATGGTGCCAAGATAATCTGGCTCCAATATTGAGCCGGAGCGGCCTCGCAGCTGAGTTGGACCCCGGGACGGCCAACGAGCTGGTCGCCGACGAGGCTTTCCTTGTGGGGATGGTGGTTCCTCTATTGCTGACCATCGCAGATCAGTTCGGAGGTGCCATCGAGAAGCTGGACTTCCGACCTGCCCTCGTAGCAGCACAGGTCGGGACTGAGCCCTCATCTGACCACACGGACACTCCCCTTTCCGAATCGATCGGAGCGGAGAGCGCTACGACGGACGCCCAGTCCGGTACTGACAGGTCAGCGACGTAGCCAGCATCACCGCCACTAACGCGAATATATAGGTGAGTAGGCTCCAGCCTCGCCGGCGGCGTGCGTCGTTACGTGCCGAGAGAAATTGGCTGGCAGCGGATGACCGCTATCGGGATGCCATTGCGCAAGGCTCTTTATGAGCGGCTTTAGCGTCAGCGCTCGTCCTATCTCGCGAATGATCACATCCTCGATTGGCATCGCCGCAGTGGTCTTGGCGGCGGACGTGCCCCTAACTGCCTGCCTAACGACGGTGTCCATTATGTTGGCGCCGAGGGCCTGCGCCGCAGCCGGCGCGGCGCTCTGGAGTGCGATGATTGCGTCCCGACATAGGTTCCCCCACTCGTTGTGTATCGAGGCGAGCGCATGCTCGCAGTCGACGATGATCTCGCTGCGGTAATGCTCAAGCGAGGCGAACCTCGCGGTCGAGTCAGGTTCTGCGATGAGGGCCTGAACGATTTCGCCACGAGGAATCCACGCGATCGGGATGCCATCGACCTCCGCTAGCTGGGCTGCCTCTTCGATGCCCTCATAACCTCGTGCTTCATCGATCTCGTGCAGTTTGAGCGGCAGCGCCGCTGAATAGTCCTCGTCTATCCGAGCAAGTAGGCCTACTACACGTTGGGCGTCCTCGACCACCCGTTGGCCTACAGAAGCAAACGCTCGGAGCGCCTCCGGACTTGGAAGGACCAGGCGAGTTGCGTCCAGTACCGTTGTGCCCAGCCGCGAGTAGTTCCTGCCCAGCTCCGTAATCGCCGTCAGCGTGCTCTGGGCCGGCAAGGAGAGCCTGGCAATCCGTGATGCGTCGATCAGGACGTCTGATGGGAAGCTGCCAAGGTGTGCCACCGTTCTCAAAGCCTCCTGGCTGGAACGGACCGCTTGGAACAGTTGTTCCTGCGTTAGCGGAAGCTCCGCACCGCTCTCTTCCGATTCGGAATGCTCGGGCGGCGAACCCGAATCGGATGTCATATCAGGATGGTACTAGTCACTTTATTGCCCAGATAGCCCCCCTAAAAGACCACGCCAGCAAGGCATGCCGGGGCTGTCTTCAAGCTTTCGAGGCCAACCCGGTGGGTGGCATGATCGGGAAGTGAAGTCACGGCCAAACATCTTCGCGGGGGATCCCCGACTACCGATCAGGGAGAGTCCCGTTCGTTTCGCCGTCGGTCCTCCAGACGGCCTCACATCCAACAGTTGGCGCTTCTGGACAGAGAAGTCAGGCGACATCTACCTGAAGTGCCGAGACAACGCCAAGGAGTTCAAGCTCAGCCTGCACGCGTCTGGCCGCTGGCGCCTGGGAATAGAGGAGGAAGCGCTGGCAAGAAACCCGGAACTGGTTCCCCCGGGAGCCAACCGCGCCTGGGATGTTTGGGATGAGCCTCCAGAGATTGGCCCCGGCACTGTCTTCGCGTTCCGTATGAACTTCCCGACCAGTGAATTGGTGATCAGGCCTGACCAGCGCCACCCGAGGCTATGGGGTGGGACCGTGTTTATCGAGCCGGCGCCCGTGGCGAGCAGCCAACTCGCGGTCGTTGGCCTGTTCGTGACTCGGGGGGACATCGAACTCAGAAGCGAGCCGGGGCCGAGCTGTCGATTCGCTTCCTTGGATCTAGGGGACGGCCGCCGAGCTCAGCTCGTCGCCTACCTCGACCAACTAGGGGAGGTGCCTCAAGCCCTGGATGACCTCCGCGCCCGAGCTCAAGCTCTAGCGGACCAAGCCGGAGTTGCGATGCCCAGTGAAGGTTATATCTACGCCTTCGGCAAGAACCTCGAGGGCGTCCGCTCGCTACTCGTGGCCAGAGCCACGACTGCCGATCTCAACCGCCAAGACGCCTGAGATCAAAAACTGTAAAAATCAGACTAGGGGGCTGTAAAAACCTCTGGGCGCCTTCCCCAGAACCCCATCTTTCCCGGGCTGCTAGAAAGTCGCAAATGCCTCGAGCGGAGCGGGGAGGCAATTGCGAGTTTCGCCTAAACTGTTGGCGAGTTTGTAAAGCCTGCTGGAACGAAAGCGCTCGGGGAGCAATCCTCGGGAGTTTTCTTATGTTTTTGGCCCTTTTGCTGCAGCAGGGTCGACGGGCGCGCCCGGACCACTTAGAAGAAGAAGAAGTCTCTGGGGCAAGCCCGTGCCCAGGGGACCGGGATTAGACGGCGCTGGAAGCGTGAGCTGAGCGCTAGGGAGCTCGGGAGCCCTCAGCCGGAGAGCTGGACTGCTGCGTCGCTACCTGGGCCTGCTCCAACTGCTCCCTGCGACGGCGTCTCGGAGTAGACCGAAGACGGGGCAAGCCCTTCCGCTGACGCTCATCATCCACCATCCGCAGATGCAGATTATGGGCAACCCACATGCAGGCGATCAGCACCGACATCTTGATCCGGCCCCGCATCCGATAGAGGCCCGGACTCATACCGATCACGTCGGGGTTCTTCAAGGTGCTGGAGCCACGCTCAACGTTGGTGCGCTTGGCGTATTTCTTCTCCCAAGCCGCTGTGCCCCAGATCGGGAACTGGTAGGCCGTGGGAGCGAACTCGGCCTTGAAAGTGGCGCCGTGGATCAGGCAGCCGGAGTTGTCACTGCGCCGTGACCATCTCCGTCAGCCGTGAACATGCCTCGTCTGGATTCAACTCCGTCGTGTCGAGTTCCAGGTCGTAACTGGCGTGCATGTGAACCACGGCGCTCAGACCAAGCGCAAGGCCCTGGAGACGATCACCGCGTGCGAGTTCGCGGGCTTGAGCTACGGCTGGATCGCACCGCACCGCGACCCACGCGACGCATAGGTCGCGCAGCGCGACGGACCAGTCCGCTATCGTCGCCTCGTCGAAGGCGACTTCATCGACGATGACATTGAACCCGGCTCGCGCAATAGCACCTACCGTACGATGGTACGCGCCGTAGAAGCGGCGACCAACTTCGCCCACCCGTACCTGCAAGCCACCAGCGGCGGGCTCGAACCGGACTCCATCTTGGCTGAACTGGCCTTTGAAGTCGCCAGCACTGAACCACTGCTCCGGCAGTTTCAGGTTGAAGTCGTCGATGGCGACCGGCAGCCAAAGGTCGCCTAGAGCCGCGCGGGCCTCACAGAACTTCTGCGAGATCGTTGACTTTCCTGCGCTCGATGTGCCATTGAGGATGACCACTCTGCCAGCCTCAAACTCTGGCTGCTTCAAGCGCCGATCTCCCGGCCTGGCGGTCTGGCTGGCATGGGTGTTGAGAGCGCCCCAGGGCCTTCTCGACCGCGTCGTGTGGCCCGCTTTGACGGCAGGTAGATGAGATCCACGCTCAGGATGTTATCGGCTTGCTGCCGCGAGTCCACACTCGGAGCTGAGTCGCCCAGTAGGTACACGTGCCCAGTTGGGACAAGCACTTGATGATCGGAAAAAGCAGCCCGGGCGGCCAGCAGGTCTCCAGACATGCTGGCAATGCGCTTGACGACCCATGGAGGAAGGAGGCTGTAGGCGGCGGTTTGGGCGGCTTGCCAGGCGGGTGGAATCGTTGGGGGTCGGGCGACCATCAGGCTACCTCGGCTGATTCTTGCGGGTGGCGATCTGAGCACCAGCAGCCGATCGCCGTGATTGAGCGTAGGCTGCATGCTTGAGCCATCAACGGTCGCAGTAGCCAGCCGACGCTTGGACGCAAGTAGCAGCAGCCCTAGGCAAGCCAGACCGATAGTCGTACGGGCGCCCAGGGAGGGGAGGCTCATTTGCTCACAATATCGCGGACTGCGAGGTGCGGGCCACCCAAGCGTGAGCTGAGCGCTAGGGAGCTCGGGAGCCCTCCGCCGGAGAGTTGGGCTGCTGCATCGCTACCTGCACCTGCTCCAACTGCTCCTTGCGACGCCGCCTCGGAGTGGATCGAAGACGGGGCAAGTCCTTCCGCTGGCGCTCATGACCCCGCTGGGGTACTCCTTATCTCGCGACCACTTCTGACCGGCCCATGAAATCGTTGAGGATCTGCATGAAACTCTCGCGTTCTTCATAGAAGGGCATGTGAGCGCTGTTCTCGAACAGTGCGAGCTCTGATCCGGGAACCTGCGAGTGCATCAGCTCCATGTGCTCCGGCGTACATTCGTCATACCGGCCCGCGAGAAACAGAGTCGGTACTCTGATCTCAGAGAGGCGTCCAAGGATGTCCCAGTCCTTCAAGTTCCCGGTCACATTAAAGTCGCTCGGACCTATCATTGTGAAGTAGATCTCCATTCCGAGACTCGCGAAGCAGTCCTCTAGGCCCTTTGGCCACGGCCGCAGCCGGCAGATGTATTTCTGGAACCAGACGGCAAGTGCTCCTTGGTACTCGGGACAGCTGTAGTACTCATGTAGCTCGTGGTAATCGATAGTGTCTTGCACGTCCTGAGGCAAGTCACGCTTCAACCTAGCCGTCTCTACTCCGAGGAGTCGCATGCTGGCCAGACTGTTGGATACCACCATGCTTACTAGGTCAGGCTTGCGGTCGAGTATGTACTGCTGTACCAGCATCCCGCCCCAGGAGTTTCCAAACATGTGGTGACGGTCAAGATTCAGATGTTCCCGAACCGCATCGACCTCACTTAAGGATCGTTCCAGGGTCCACAATGACGGGTCGCTCGGAGTATCCGACTTTCCGCAGCCAAGTTGATCCCAGAAGATGACTCGACGGCGGTCGGCTAGGTCTTCTAGGGGTGTGAGATAGTTGTGGGTGAATCCTGGACCACCGTGAACGACAAGTAGAGGGGGGAGGTCGCCTCCTCCTACTGACTTGTACCAAACCCTCCCGCCCGGAACGGCAATCGTGCCTTCTTCAACCTGCGTCGAGCTCGTCAAAGTACCTCCTCGGATCGGAGTCCCTCAGATTGATTTCGGATGGTGACGGGTCGGAAGATACTAGGTTGCCCCAGATTCGGGGTAGACGGTTCGTCTTCGTCAAGTGCGGGGGCCACTGACCGGACCCCGGCGGCGAGTCCAGGTGACATCGACCCCTCTTTCTGCACTAATGAGCGGGGACCAGTCACCCTCATCTCCACCGCAATGGCCGCTGAGATCAGAAATTGGAATATCAGACTTAGTTGCTAGAACAACTACCATTAGGCAGCCCCAGGAGCCGATTTTTGAAGTGGTCCAAAAACTCGCTAATCGCTTGAGTGGCGCGGAGCGAAGAGCGACGGGAGCCTCCGTTAGTAATTGCAAAAGCGCTGCTACGTTTCAGTTCAGAGACTCGCCTCCGGGGTCTGGGGCGGCTCTTTCCTACTCACGACTGAAGCGCTGTTTGAGCTACCTAAGCTGGTGGTCTACTACGCTTCAGCTCACCAAAATAGCGCGACTGCCCTGCGAGCCCTATCCATTCACCGAGTCACTCCCAGCCTGTCCCCGCCGGGGCAAGCTCTACCCCGTCAGCTCCCTGGAAGAGGCGCTCTCCGAGGAGCGCGTGCGCAAGATCGGTGCGTGATTTGCGGGTAAGATTTGGATCATTGACGACAAATATGGTCTGTGTGCCTGGACGTGGAACTTGGAGGCTTGGGTGAAGGGAAACCATCCCTCAGCGGCGCGCACGTCGTTCCGTGGTAACAGCTGTCGTTGCTATCTGACTGGTGGCTCATTACTGGGGTGGAATCGGCTGAGTGACTTGGGATAGTTCAGGCGTCAAGATCATTAGCGGTACCGCGAGGTCAGACGGTCTATGGTGAACCCAGCTAGTTTGCAATCACTTCTGTAATTCGGGGGATTGTTCTGGCGCAAGGAGGTTGTTTTGACAACCGTTCTAGTTCTACACCGCGTCGCTGACTACTCGACCTGGCGGACGGCATACGAGTCCTTCGAGGGAGTTCAGAAGGAGCTCGGCGTGATTGAGGAGCAAGTCTTCCAGGCGAAGGGTGATCCCAAGAGCGTGCTGGTTCTACACCGCTTTGCATCGATGTCTGATGCCGAGAAGTGCATGCAGAGCCCCAAGCTGCGCGAGGCCATGACCGAGGCCGGCGTCGTCGGACAGCCGCGGATCGAGTTCTATGAGGAGGCTCTCGCTCCCGTAAGGGCGTAGAGCCGAGCGGCGGTGGGTTGATCACCTGCCTCCGCTCCGATCCCTCGGAAATCGCGGAGTTCCATCGACGCACTCAGATGAATCCCCAAGAGGCGTCAGTCGAGTCATAGTCCCAGGCAACCGAATCTCCTGGAGGCGCTGTCCAGACCGCCTCCCACGGTGATCACCCGATATGCTCGAGGCGGTAAGTCGAGCAAAGGGAGGATGGGCTGGTGCAAGTAGGAGTCCTGACCGGCGGCGGAGACGCCCCCGGCCTGAACGCAGCCATTCGAGCGGTCGCCCGCTGTGCCTTCGCCGAAGGGGCCGGAGTGCTGGGTGTGCGAAACGGGTGGGCCGGCCTGCTGGGCGCTGGCGATGTTTGGCCGATCCAGCCCGCCGACGTCTCCGGCATCCTGGTTCGCGGTGGAACCATTCTTGGTACTTCACGCGTCAACCCCATGAGCGAGGCCGGGGCCATGGACGCGGTCGCAGCCAATCTGAGCCAGCTCGGAATCGACGCTCTGGTGGTGATGGGAGGCGATGACACGCTTTCGGTTGCAGCCTCACTAGCGGACCGGGGTCTGCCGGTGGTTGGTGTTCCCAAGACCGTGGACAACGACCTTCAGATCACCGAATACTGCATCGGCTTTGACAGCGCGGTCGCCATCGTCACCGAGGCGGTGGATCGGCTGCATAGTACTGCGGCCTCGCATCACCGGGTTATGGTAGTCGAGGCGATGGGGCGCGAGGCTGGCTGGGTCACTCTGATGGGAGGCTTGGCGGGTGGGGCCGACATGATCGTGATCCCCGAGTTTCCCGTCGTCATGGAAGAGGTGGTGGATCATCTCCACAGAAGGAGAAAGCGAGGCAGAACCTACAGCATTATTGCTGTCTCGGAGGGAGCAGAGGTTGGAGGGTTGGAGGCGCCTTCGCTGAGCGGGGAGCCGCGCGATGCCTTCGGACACGTCCAGCTGAGCCGCCGGGGAATCGGTGAGCGGCTCGGCCGTCAGTTGGAGTCGGACACCGGGTTTGAGACCAGAGTCACGGTCTTAGGCCACACTCAAAGGGGTGGAACACCGACCGCGTACGACCGGATATGGGCAACACGGGTCGGCGCTGCCGCCTATGACTTGATTCGCGAAGGCAACTTCGGCAAGATCCCCGTCAAGCTCGGCGACAGCGTCCAGACTGCCCGGCTAGCCGATGTAGTCGCAGAACCGCGACTGGTGCCCGAAGAGCTCTATCGCCTAGCGCAAGTCTTCTACTGAGCGTCAATCCGGGACGACTCTAGAGGCCCCAGCCCCGGCAGTGCAAGGGCAGCTCCTAGGGTTTCTCCGAGATGCCTGGAGTCAGACCGGGATCACTCGACGGACCTCGCGGGCAATCTCCAGGTCCTCTCTGCACTGGATCACCAAGACCTTCACAGAGGAATCCTGTGCGCTGATTTGCCGGTCTCCAACTCCTGACCGATTGCACCCTGGATCGATTTGAATACGAAGAAACCCGAGCCGCTCTCCGCACATCTGTCGGATTGGATCGGCGTTCTCGCCCACCCCGCCAGTGAAAACCAACACATCGAGACCGTCCATCGCAGCCACCATCGCGGCGATCCCCGCGCACAGACGATGCAGATACACTTCGACCGCGAGTGTGGCCGAAGGATCCCCCTCCGCGCTCTTCCGAAGGATAGCCTCCATGTCGGCGTGGCCACCCAGGCCAAGGAGCCCCGAGCGGTTCTCTAGGACGTCTGCCAGCTCGGCCGCCGATACTTCCGCGTGTTGTTCGAGCCAGAGGACCAAGCCCGGGTCGACACTCCCGCTCCGGGTCGCCATCACTAGGCCCTCCAAGGGGGTGAATCCCATGGTGGTGTCGACGGATTTACCCCGCAGAACCGCGCACAACGAGGCGCCGGCACCGAGGTGGCAAGTGACAACTCGCAGGTCTTCGATCGACCGACCGAGCATGGTGGCCGCCTGCCTCGAGCCGTAGGCGTGGGACAGACCATGGAAGCCGAATCGGCGGAGCGGCCAGCGTTTTCGCCATTCGAGTGGGAGGGCATAGGTAGAAGCAGCCTCGGGAAGGCTGGCGTGAAAGGCGGTATCGAAGCAAGCGACCGCTGGGACGTCAGGCATGGCCGATGTGGTTGCTTCCAAGGCCGCAAGAGACTTGGGCTGGTGGAGCGGAGCGAGGTCCGTCAGTGCGCGCAACCGCAGCTTGACCTCCTCATTGAGCACGACCGCCTTGGTGAACTCTGTCCCACCATGAACAATTCGATGCCCGACCGCGTCAACCGGTCCTAGTGCGTCGATGATTTCCTGCAATCCCAAGGCTGCCTCGCGAGGCGGAAGGTCCGAGGCCGCAGATACGGTGTCGTCCGGTTCAACGACGCGTAGTTTTAGGCTGCTGGAGCCCGCGTTGACGACCAGGACTCGCATCGCCCTACCTACGTCGGCCAGGCCCAGTCGCTTATCTCGGCAGGGTCCTCGCCGTGCTCGCGGGTGTAGAGGCGACACTCGAGGCGCTTGTCCGCCATCGCCTGGCGCAAGTGCCCTGCCGGATCGGAAAGACCAGGTACCCGATCAATTACGTCGATGACGAGGCGGAACCGATCCAGATCGTTGAGCATAACCATGTCAAAGGGAGTGGTAGTGGTCCCCTCCTCTTTGTATCCCCTAACGTGAATGTTGTTGTGATTGTGGCGACGGTACGTTAGCCGATGGATCAGGGTTGGGTAGCCGTGGTAGGCGAAGATCACGGGGCGCTCGTAAGTGAACAGGGCGTCGAACTCCGCATCGGACAACCCGTGAGCGTGCTCTTCGGGTGGCTCAAGCCGCATCAGATCGACCACGTTGACCACCCTGACCTTAAGGTCGGGCAGTTCTTGGCGAAGAATCGATGCGGCGGCCAGAGTCTCCAAAGTCGGAACATCGCCGCAGCAGGCCAAAACGACATCGGGCTCGCTTCCCCCATCGTTGCTGGCGAATTCCCAAATCCCGGCTCCCCGAGTGCAATGAATGACTGCTTCGGCCACCGAGAGCCAGTTGGGAGCCATTTGCTTACCAGCCACGATCACATTGACGTAGTTGCGGCTGCGCAGGCAGTGATCCGCCACTGAGAGCAAGCAGTTTGCGTCGGGGGGAAGGTAAACGCGAATTATCTCCGCCTTCTTGTTGGTGACGTGGTCGATAAAACCAGGATCTTGGTGGGAGAATCCGTTGTTGTCTTGGCGCCATACGTGGGACGACAGCAGGTAGTTGAGGGAGGGGATCGGTCGTCTCCAGGGAATCCCCCGACACGATTTCAACCACTTGGCGTGCTGGTTGAACATAGAGTCGACGATGTGGATGAAGGCCTCGTAGCAATTGAACAGGCCGTGACGACCGGTGAGTAGGTAACCCTCGAGCCAGCCCTGGCAGAGGTGCTCGGACAACACCTCCACCACCCGCCCGTCGGGCGCCAAGTGATCGTCGCCGGGGAGGGTGGTGGCGTCGAAGGCCCGGTCGGTGACCTCGAAGACCGCATCGAGCCGGTTCGAGGTGGTTTCGTCCGGTCCGAACAGTCGGAAGTTATCGGGGTTGCGTTTGATCACGTCGCGAAGGAAGCGGCCGAGCACGCGGGTCGCCTCCGAGGAAGAGCCACCGGGAGTTGGCACCTCAACGCCGCAGTCGCGGAAGTCGGGCAGCTCCAGGTCACGCACCAGCAGACCCCCGTTGCTGCGGGGATTGGCGCTCATCCGGCGGGTTCCACGCGGAGCCAACTGGGCCAGCTCCTCCACCAGCCTCCCCCGGTCGTCGAAGAGCTGATCGGGCCGGTAGCTGCGCATCCACTCCTCGAGAAGTCGCAGGTGTTCCGGATTCTCTCGGACCTCCGCGATGGGGATCTGATGAGCTCGAAAGGTCCCCTCTACCGCCAGGCCGTCGACCTCCTTGGGGCAGCCCCACCCCTTCGGGGTTCGCAAGATCAGCATCGGCCACTTGGGCCGAGAGGGATCGTGCTGCTCGCGCGCCCGTCGCCAGATCTCCTGGATCTCCTCGACGATCACGTCCAGGGTGGCGGCGAGCTCCTGGTGCACCTGGGAGGGGTCATCGCCGTCGACCTCGTAGACGCGGTAGCCGTATCCCTCAAAGAGGGCGCGCAGCTCGTGATCGGGGATTCGGGCTAGAAAGGTCGGGCCAGCGATCTTGTAGCCGTTGAGGTGCAGAACCGGTAGCACCGCTCCATCGCGAATGGGGTCGAGGTACTTGTTGGAGTGCCAACTGGTCGCCATCGGGCCGGTCTCCGCCTCCCCGTCGCCCACCACGCAGCAGGCAATCAGCTGGGGCAGGTCGAAGACCGCGCCGTAAGCGTGCGTCAGGGCGTACCCGAGCTCGCCGCCCTCGTTGATCGACCCTGGCGTATCGGGCGATGCGTGGCTCGGAATGCCGCCGGGAAACGAGAACTGGCGAAAGAGCCGCCGGAGACCGTCCTGGTCTTGGCTGATGTGGGGGTAGACCTCGGTATAGGTCCCCTCCAAGTAGGTGTTGGCCACAACTCCCGGCGCTCCGTGGCCAGGCCCGGATACGTAGAGCAGGTCGAGATCCCGTTCGCAGATCAACCGGTTCAGGTGGGCGTAGATCAGGTTCTGCCCGGGGCACGTTCCCCAGTGACCGAGCAACCGTGGCTTTATGTGCTGCGCACGAAGTGGCTCTGTGAGCAGGGGATTGTCGAGGAGATAAATTTGACCAATTGACAGGTAATTGGCTGCACGCCAATAGGCGTCGATCAACCGCAGCTGCTCCTCGCTGAGTGGACCGCGGTCGGCCCGAGCGGTCGGGGCGTCCATGGGTCCATCTTCCTCTATATGGAGCTTGTGATCTTGGCGACGACTCCATGACTGCGGGGCCATCCGCCCACCCCAGCCCAGAGGCGGCTGGGCCTCTCGATTGGATGAACCGCCTAAGTCGCCAGGCTACGTGGTTATCGCCACCTTGAGAACCCCGTCGCGCTGCTCGGAGAAGAGGTCATAAGCCTCGACGATCTGGGAGAGGTTGAATTCGTGGGTCAGCAGCGGCGTCAGGTCAATTCGCCGGTTCTCGACCAAACGCATCAAGGTGGCCATCCGTTGACGGCCGCCCGGGCACAAGGTGTTCACGATGGTCTGGTCGCCCAGCCCGCCGACATAGTCGCTGGGGTGAATTTCGAGGTCATGCGAGTAGATTCCCAGCGACGAGAGGGTGCCGCCGGGCCTGATCACCCTCAGCCCATTGGCGAAGGTGCCGGTTGTCCCCAGGGCTTCGATGGCGATGTCGACGCCTCGGCCTTCGGTAATCCGCATGATCTCGGC
This sequence comes from Candidatus Dormiibacterota bacterium, assembly GCA_049279335.1. Lineage (GTDB taxonomy): Bacteria > Chloroflexota > Dormibacteria > Aeolococcales > Bog-877 > Bog-877. Next base: position 16,529 of record JBAPNX010000050.1, on the reverse strand, counting down.
GACGACGTCCATTGACTCAAAATGAAGAGCGACATCCGCACCGAGCCGGAGCGCCATCTTCAGTCGTTCGTGGATCGAGTCCACCACGATCACCAGCCCGGCGCCCTTCAGCCGGGCGCCGATCGAAGCACACAGCCCAACCGGACCTTGGGCGAAGATCGCTACCGTATCTCCCAAGCTGACCCGGGCCTTCTCCGAGGCAGAGAATCCTGTCGATGCGATGTCCGCGAGAAGAATGACCTGGCGATCGCTCAGAGACTTCGGGACGGGTGCCAGGTTGGCCTGCGCGTAAGGCACCAGCACATATTCCGCCTGGCAGCCGTTGATGGAGTTTCCAAGCCTCCATCCGCCTCCAGCGACCCATTTGTCTTCGTTGCCGGAGCACTGAGCCCACTGCCCCGAGAGACAAAAGAAGCAACTCCCGCATGGAGTGATCGCCGGAATCAAGACACGCTGACCAATCCTGAAGCCAACCACGCCGGGCCCAAGTTCATGAATGGTTCCGACCGCCTCATGTCCGAGGATTCGGCCCCTACTCACTGGCCACTCCTGGCGTGAGATGTGGACGTCGGTGCCACAAATCGTGGTGAGCGTTACCTTCACTACCGCTTGGTTGACACCGGCGCGCGGGATGGGGACTTCGTCGAGAGCAAGCTCTCCAGGTCCATGAAAGACCATTGCCTTCATCGTGGTGTTCATCACCTGGTGTCGCCGAAAGTGGTCAGTTCCCCGGGTTGCTCCTGTGACTTGCCGGTCCGCTGCTGCCGTCGCAGGACGCTGGTTCTTGACCAGGCTCACGGAGGGCACCAGTTGACCCCGGCAGATCGGGCGGCCGCGAGCACCGGTGCTTCTTCGACCGGGGATCCAGGGCCGACCACCACCACCGGACAGTGGGCGTGCGCAACGCACCGGTGGGACACCGAACCCAGAAGTGCACCGACCATGCCCCCGTGACCGCGGGAGCCAACGACCAACGCGGATGCATGCTTACTCGCCTCGATCAGAACATGGGCTGCTGGGCCCTCGACCACCTGGGCGTCGATCTCAACTTCTGGATGCGTCTCTGCGGTTGCCTTAACCAGACTGAAGAGGACCTTCTGAGCCTCGTCAGCTAGGTCCTCCTTGAGAGCCGGTGACCAAGCGGCATATGGGGCCGCGCTTACCAGGCTCGGGACCTCATAGGTGCTGATGGCAAGAACTTTCGTGCCCTTGGCCGCAGCCTCTTGGACCGCCCACTCCAAAGCGCGTCGACTCGCCGGAGATCCATCCACACCGACGGCGATCGGTCCTGACAAATGCTCTCGATCAGTCCTAGAACTGGCTATTGCGCTCATGGCCGAACTCCTCAACCTGCTCGGATCCACTGACTACCGTCAGCGCCTCCGTCAATTCCATGGTCACGCGTACCAGCCCACGAGGGACAGGGGATAAACCTTTGGCTCGAGCCAGTGAAATCGCCTATTACCCCAACTCTCTCGGGAACCACCGCGATCCACCCGGTACCTCGGAGATCCCTCGCGCTCACCGCGGTCGTCGGCGCATCACCGAGCCCTGGCACCCAGAGCGTCCTGCGCCGCTAGTTTCCGGAGCGCCTAAGAACGGACCATAAAATTGGGACGGTATCCCGGTTTCATGGGTAGTCGGCTGAGCGGGCGCGCTCGAACTCAGCCAGCAGCTTTCTCGGGGCGAGCATACGGACGCACCACCACCACCGGACAGTGGGCATGAGTGACGCATTGCTGTGAGACCGAGCCTAGCAGCAACCCCACAAAGCCTCCGTGGCCGCGGGAACCGACAACCAGCATTGACGCTCCAACGCTGGCCTCTAGGAGCGCTTGAGCGGCCGATCCCTCGACCACCTCAGCCTCGACCTTCACCCCAGGATGGGCCTTGCTGGCTTTCGCCACTTCGGTGGCGGCCACCTTTCGAGTGTAGTCGGCCAGTTCTTGGATGTTGGCTGGTTCGTAGGAGAATCCTGGCTCAGCCATGGCGATCGTAGGAATCGCGTAAGTGCTGATTACTCGGACGCCAACCCCCCTTGTCTCGGCCTCCCGAACCGCCCATTCCAAGGCATGGCGACTCGACTCCGACCCATCGATCCCCACCACGATGGGGGCGGAATCGTGCTTCTGGTCGGAGCTCTGCCGGGCGACTGTATTCATTCTCCATCTCCTGGTCTCTTGAGATTGCTGCCTACGTTAGCGATCTGTGGTCATTAGATGCGCCAATAGTCACCGTGCCCTCCTGGGAGAAGATGTCCGCTCGGCTCCAGACAGCTACACACCCGGTTGAATTATCACAGCCAAACAGTGCAACCGATGGTTCGAATCGCTTGGTCGGAATGACAGAGGGAGTCGGGAGAGTCATCAGTTCTCCTTCCTAAGGTCTTGAGCTAGCCGATCACTGCTTCAGGCACTCGACCAAGAAGGCTCCGCTGGAGTCTCGCTCAACTCCGTGGATGTCATGGTCGAAGCTAGGGAACCGGCGATCAAAGTCCTCCAGGGCCCCCAGGTACTGCAGCGCTGGTCCGTCACCTGCCCCCGCTTCCTCACCAGGCATGAGCATGGGGATCCCGGGAGGATAGGGGACCACCATCACCGCGCCTGCCCGTCCCGCCATTTGAGAGAGCGGCACTCTCTCTGTTTGGCTACGGACTAGGCGGCGATACGCCTCTCCGGGCGTGCATCGGGCTCCCGGGAGATCTCCGAAGGCCTGGTCGAGCAGCTCCGGCAGCCGCCGGCTTTGCATCTCAGCGTGCATCTCGTCACAGAGTCCCCGCAGGGTCATCTTGCCGTAGCGCTCGGGATAGGAAGCCACAAGCTCGGGCAAGGCCTGCTTTAGGGGTTGGTCCTGATCGTAAGCTCGCTTGAATGCGAGCAGCCCGTCCAGCAGCGTTCCCCACTTGCCCTTGGTGAAGCCTATCGAGAAGAGCACCAGAAACGTGTAGTCCCCGGTCTTCTCAACTTCAATCCGAAGGTTGTGCAGGAACAGAGTGACGATCTGGGCCGGGATCCCGCGATCCGCAAAGTTACCCTGGGCATCGATGCCGGGAGTGGTGACTGTGACCTTAATCGGGTCAAGCATGCAAAAGCCTTCGGTAAGTCCTGAGAAACCATGCCATTGCTCGCCCGGTACCAGCTCCCAGCACGCGGGCTCGGTGGCCAGGAGCTCGTCCGATGCCTTGTTGAATCGGAGCGTCTTGCCCGACTTGGGGTCGCGGACGGTCTCGGGCTGCCACAGGCCGAAGAACCAGCCCTCGGTCCTGGTCAGCTCGGCCCCGACATCGATAAAACGCTTCCGAAAATGAACAGCTTCCCGAATCGACTCGTCGGTAAGGTTTAGCCCCCCCGGGGTGTCCATCATCGCTGCTGCCACATCAAGGCAAGCGATCATCGGGTAGAAGGGGGAGGTGGACCCATGCATCATGTACGCCTCGTTGAAGCGGTCGTGGTCAACAGGCGCCCTCTCGCTGGAACGGATGTGAATCATCGAGCCCTGGGAGAAAGCCGCCAGGAGTTTGTGGGTGGACTGGGTCGCGTACAGAGTGGGGCCGCTGGCCGAGGGCTGGGCGCCCATCGCATAACGGTCGCGGTAGAGCGGGTTGAAGCAGGCGTAGCCGAACCACGCCTCATCGAAATGCACCCGCGGCGCGCTCTCGCCGAGCAACGCAGAGGTTCTGCGTGCGTCGTAGCACAGCCCATCGTAGGTGGAGTTGGTCACGGCGGCGTAGACGGGTTCTCCTGAGTTGGCGAGCTTCCTCAACGGGCTGGCCGCGATTGCCTTAGCGACCGCCCGGGAACTGAGTTTCTTGGCCGGAATCGGACCCATGATTCCGTAGCCGTTCCGTACTGGCATCAGATATACCGGGACCGCATCGGTCACGGTCAGAGCGTAGTTCATCGACTTGTGGCAGTTGCGGTCCACCAACACGACATCGCCGGCGGTAATGCAGCTGTGGCCAACGATCTGGTTGGCGGTCGAGGTACCGTTGAGCACAAAGAACGTCTGCTCGGCGCCGAAGATTCGCGCTGCGTTCTCCTCAGACTCACCCACCTTCCCCGAGTGGTCAAGCAGGGACCCCAGGGCCCGCAGGGGACCGAGCGAGACGGACAGATCGGTTCGGAACAGGTTCTCACCGTAAAAGTCATAGAAGGCCCTGCCGATCGCTGACTTTCGGAATGCGGTTCCTCCCGCGTGGCCGGGAGTGTGCATGGAGTACTCGTAGCTGTCAGTGAAATCGAGCAGCGCCTGGAAGTAGGGCGGGAGCAGCGTCTCGGTGTAGCGCCGCCACGCCCAATCGATCCGACCCGCGATGAAGTCCGGAGTGTCCTCAAATAGGAAGACATACTCCTGAGTTGCTTCCGTCACACTCAATGGCAGCGCCTCAAGGTCCCCCTGCTCTAAGAAGACAAAGATGGGCAATCGGTCATTGCGCTGCCGCACCAGGGCTATGACTGCCTCGGCATCCGTGGCCTCCTTCACACCACCTAGGCCCCAGTCAACCAGCACACACCCAAAGGTGGGGTCGGAAGTTACTAGCGCGCTGGCGTCTGTCGCAGTCTCGACTTGTTCGACGCGGTGGCCCAACACCTCCAGTCCGGCAACTATGCGTCCAATGGTGCGGTCGGCCTCGCGTCGACGCTCTCGGCCCGAAATCATGAGCACCGGAAACTCGGTCTTGGCTAACATCGCTGACTCCTCACCTGATTTCACACAGCTAGGCCGCTGAACCCGCGCGCCTTCAGCCTAGACCGGTTGCTTCGGGGAGGCCGGCTCGAATTACGCTGCCGACCTCCCCTTCACTTGGGATCCGCTGCCCCGGCCTACTTCATCGACACGCCGGCCGGGTGGGGTAACGTCGGGGCACTACCGCCAATCGGTAGCGGAGTGGATGCACCGGAGGGCTCCCGTCCGATCTCGTCACCGAACTCGTCCACATCGAGAAGCACGGGATCCGGATGAGCGATGAACCAACTGGGCTTCTTGATCCGCTCAATGATGAATGGTGGGACCGAGCAGATCACGATCGCCATGAACATGACCATCACATAGATCGGTGTTGGCCAGGTCTTAACTCCGGTCGGCGGGAAGAAACCCAAGACCAGCCCCAGGCCGGAGCCGAAGATTCCGATGCCGGCCACAAACCACATTCCCGCGTTGCCGCCGGGGATCTTGAATGGGCGCGGAGTGTTCGGCTCTGTGTAGCGCAGTCGGATGCCAGCCGCCAGGATCATGATGTACATCAGTACTAGGATCTGGGTGGTGAGAGCCGACAGCATCCAATAGCTGGCGTTAATGCTGGGCACGAAGAGGAAGAGCAGCGCAAACAGCGTCCCCAGGATTCCCTGGGCTACCAACACCGCTACCGGAATGTGGCGACGGTTGACTCCGTGGAGTACGGGTGGAAGGTCACCTGTGCGCTCAGCCGCATAGAGACCCTTTGATGGACCCAAAATCCACACGCTTATCAGCGCCAGAGTTCCGAGCGCGGTCAGTGCGGCCATGATCTGGGTCACGGCGGCCGGCAGCCCCAGGATTCTGAAGAAGACGGCGAATGCCTGGAGCAGGCCCGCTACCAAACTGAGCTTGGCGTCCGGCACGACGAACGCGATCGCCAGCGTCGCCAGGATTGAGACGGCCACAATCAAGAGCGCCGAGAGGATGATGGCCTTGGGATACGTATGCTGGGGATCCTTCGTCTCCTTAGCGTGGAATCCAAAAAGTTCAATTCCGGCATACCCCAGTAGAACCCCGACAAAGAAGACCAGATTGTCGATACTTCCAAAGTTGGGAAGTAGCTTGCCGAAACTGAATGCAATAGCGATGTGCTTTCCGGCTGCCAGCCAGTAGACACCCAGAGCGATCAAAACCGCTGCCGGCAACAGCGTCCCGATTGCCACTCCGATGTTGTTCAGCAGAGATGCGCGCTTTAGGCCCAAGAAGTTGATCAGCGTCATCCCCCAAAAGACTGCCAGCATGACTAAAACCAAGTAAACCTTGTTGTTGGACAGTCTCGATGCGAAGATGTAGGCGATGGTGGCAGCCACGAAAGCTAGCACCGTTGGGAACCACACGATCCCTTCGATCCACTCGAACCAGACTGCAAGAAAGCCGGACTTCGGACCGAATCCCTGGCGGACCCAGGCGTAGAGCCCCCCAGCCTTGGGCCAGCCAGTCCCCAGCTCAGCGCACACTAGCGCAAGTGGGATGAGAAAGAAAATAGCACCGAAAACGTAAAGCCCTATGCTCGCCCATCCGTACTCAGCGACGCTGGGAAAGCCTCTCAGGGTAAGGACGGCTGCCAGGCTGATGCCGGCGATCGAGGCGGTCCCAATAACCCGGACCGACTTACCGGACTTGTTCTCCGATTCGGAGCCGACTGGTCCTTGTGACCCAGTGATATCGGGCTTCATCTCGTCTCCTTCGATCGGCACTGTGTTGAGTTCGGCCCAAATCCAAGCCGTGGTCCGATCGTATAAACGGCTAGCCGATGCCAAAATGCAGAAAGCCCCCGATTCAGGCTAGGTGTAATCACCCATCGCACGCGGTCTCTTCGGCCCGCTGACCAGCAACGCCGTGCTCTCCGCCGCGCGAGGGCGGGGGCTTGTGCCTAGCTCGCGAGCAGCTCGCTAGTGGACTCGCTTCGCTCCGATCAGTGCCGGTGCTGTCGGCGGGCCGATTCGAATTCGGACATCGACTGCGAGACTCCCGGTGGGACTGGCGATCACCGGATTCGCCTCGAGTTCGGCTATCGCGGTGTGATCCTGCGCCAGTGCTGCCAACCGACATATCACGTCGCACAGTGCGCCTAGATCGATTTTGGGAGCTCCTCGGAAGCCATCCAGCAGCGGGAACGTCCGGAGTTGACGCAGCATGTCGTCGGCATCGCGCATGCCAATCGGTCCGAGGCGTACTGAGGAGTCGCGCAGCAGCTCTACCGCCGTCCCTCCGGCGGCCACGACCACGAGCGTCCCGTAGTCGGGATCGTTGGTGGCGCCCACTAGAACCTCGACCCCGGCGGGCGCCACCGGTTGGAGCTCGAACCTTGTGATCGGAGTCGGAGAGTGGCTCAGGCGAGCCATCATCTGTTGTGCTGCCTGCTCTACCCCGTAATCTGCCTCCAGCCCGACCAGAACGGCGCCCAGCTCGCTTTTGTGCAGGATCCCTGGGCCAATTCCCTTGAGTACGACTCTGCCGCCGAGCTGACGTGCCACCTCAGCTGCGGCGGCGGGGCTGTCAGCTTCCTGGGACCTCAGGACCGGAACCCCATAAGCCCGCAGGATCGATTCAGTCTCCGCACCGGTCAACCAGGCGCGCTTCTCCCTTAGGGACGTGGCCACCTGGCTCGCCACCGCCACCGGATCTATGCCTGCAGGGGATTCCGTGGAAGGCCGGGGATGGCTCCTCCACTCCGAAAGGCGCTGAGCCCCGGCCAATGCCCGTACCGCATCCTCGGGCAGGGGGAAGGTGGGAATGGTGGTTCCCGCGCATCCCGAGATTCCCGAGTCAGCCATGAAGACACCGATCAGCGGGATTGCCCGGCTCATCTCGCCGCCAACGCTAGCCAGCGCATGGACAACGTCCTCAGCTTTGGTGACCATCGGGGGGATGAAGATGACTATGACTGCGTCAACGCTGGTGTCAGCCGCCACTATCTTCGTGGCACTGCCGTAATACTCGGCGCTGGCGGAGGCTGTCATATCCACCGGGTTGCGGACGGAAGCGTGGGACGAGAGGAGAGCCGTCAATTGCCGCTGGGTCTCTAGGCCAAACTCGGCTACTTCGAGGCCGCTGGACTCGCAGGCATCCGCGCAAAGAATCCCGGGGCCACCGGCATTTGTGATGATGCCAACCCGATTCCCTTGTGGTAGCGGCTGGGTAGATAGCAGGGTCAGCAAATCGAACATCTCACCCAGACTCTGGGCGCGGATAACTCCCGTCTTCTCAAGCAGGGCACTGACCGCGGCATCGTTGGCCGAAACCAAGGCGGCGGTGTGCGAGGCGGCAGCCCGCTGCCCGGCGACGCCGGTTCCACTCTTGACCATCACGATTGGCTTTTTCCGGGAGATCCGCCCCGCGATCCTAGCGAACTTTCGGGGGTTCCCGAACGACTCCAGATAGAGGCCAAGCACCTCGGTGCGCGGGTCTGACTCCCAGAAACTGAGGAGATCGTTGCCACTGATGTCAGACTTGTTACCCACCGAGACAAAGCTGCTCATTCCCAAGCCCAACTTGCGTGTCGCGTCGATGATCGCCAATCCCAACGCGCCGCTCTGGGAGAGAAACCCGATAGGGCCAGGGTCGGGTGGTGTCGGGCCAAAGGTGGCGTTGATTCGGACTCCGGGATCGGTGTTGATGATGCCCATGCAATTGGGTCCCACCAGCCGCATACCCGAAGCCGAACAGATCTCGACGAGTTCGGCTTGGCGTCGCCGCCCCTCATCGCCAACTTCGGCGAAGCCCGACGATATCACCACCAGCGCCCGCACGCCTTTGGCTGCGCACTCTCTGGCTACGGGAACAACCACCTCAGCCGGCACCATCACTATGGCGAGATCGATGCTGTCGTCGACGTCCGCGACGTGGCGATAGGCATGCACCGCTTGCACAACGTCGGCGCCGGAATGTACCGGGTACAGAGTGCCTTGAAATTCCCCGGTCAGGAGATTGTGAAAGACTTCGCCTCCAATCGTGCCCCGATGACGGCTGGCGCCTATTACCGCGACCGTCCTGGGGTTGAGGAGAGCGCGCACCGCGGCTGCCGACGCGGCTTCCTCGCGATCCTCGAATCTCTGCAGCGCCTCGGTGGTCAATTCGGTCGGAAACTCGATCCTCACTAGGCCCGGCTCCGAGGTGGTCCGAACGGCGAATCCGCTCTCGGAGAAGACACTGAGCATGGCTGAGTTCTCCGGATGGACCGTCGCCTCGAACATGCCTATCCCCGAGGCGCTCGCCGTCTGGGCCAGCTGTCCCAGGAGGATGGATCCCATCCCCTCGTCTTGGAACGAGTCGGCCACGGTGAAGGCCACCTCGGCGCGGGAGGGGCCGGTCCGGATGAACATGGCCTGGCCCACCACCCGCTCCGGCTGTCCGTGAACCGCCACCAGCCCCACCGCATCAATCCCGTCGACCCGACTCAGCACCCGCGAGGCCGCGGACAGATCAACCCCCGCTGAGAGGAAGCGGAACGCTCTGGATGTCGGTGACAGGTTCTGGAGCAGCTCCAATATGGCGCCACTGTCTTCTGGCCCTTGCTCGCGGAACCAGACCAGCGACCCATCCCTGAGGACGACATCGCTTCCGGGGATCAGCGTGGTGCCCATCTCAACAACTCTGGGTGTCGCACCTGCCATGTGCACGAGTGGTTACCCTTGGTCGAGTCTAGGTGACCCCCACTGGATCGGAGTGGTTCAAGATCGCCGAACCCGCGGGTAAACTCTCGGCCATGGCTGCGCTCAGCGCCCGGGCGGGTCGGAGTTCCGCTGTGACCGATGCCTCACTTCAGCCCATGACTGGGCTTAAGGTCCCCACCAAGGGTGAAGCCGCCTATGTCGAGATCCGATCTCGGATCCTGAACGCCACTTTGGCGCCGGGTTCGGCGATTAACCAGGCATCTCTGGCGGCAGCGCTCGGGATCTCCATCACCCCGCTCCGTGAGGCTCTAAGACGTCTCGAAGGGGAGGGACTGGTGGAGGTCAGATCCGCGAAGACAGTCGCCGTGGTTCCTCTGACGACCCGGGAACTGGCCGAGCTCCGGTTGGTTCGGCTCCGGCTGGATCCTCTGGCCGCGTCGCTGGCCGCGAAGGTAGCGAGTCAGCAGCAGAGGGCGAGGCTGGCCGACCTCGCCGTCTTCCCCTCGCCAAGTACCAATGTTTTCTCCTGGCACGCAGCTCACCGGGCCTTCCACCGCGCCATCCACGAGATGGCGGACAACCGGGTGCTGGCGGAGTCACTGGATCACCTCTGGGAACGCCTGCACCGCTACCGCCTGGTGACCCTGACCGACGCCGAGGTCCGAAGAGCCTCCACGGCCGCCCCCCACGGCGGGATCGCAGCCGCCATCGCGGCGGGGGACGAGGAAGCTGCCGAGCGGCTCATGTACCGCCATCTCCAAACCGCCCTGAGCGATGGCACGAGTTCGTTGGACTCGAGGTTCGGCGCTGCAGTCCTGGCGGGGGACCTCGACCCCTCCTGAGTGCGCGGCCGTAGGGAGTAGCGTCCTCAGCTGGATGGACCCCTGCCGATCTGGGTAGGCTAGGGGCCGCCGGGTTTTCAGCCGCTAATAAGTGGAGGCGTCGAAAGCGTGAGTAGTCCAGCCTCAGACTTCAATGCTCAGACCATCGCGGAATTCCGCGCCAACGGCGGCAAGGTGGGGGGTCCCTTCGCCGGAGCACCTCTGCTCTTGATCCACAGTGTGGGCGCCAGCAGCGGCGAGTCCCACATAAACCCGGTGATGTACCTACCTGACAAGGGGCGCTACATCGTCTTCGCCAGTAAGGGCGGCGCGCCCACCAATCCCAGCTGGTATCACAACCTCAAGGCCCACCCCGATGTCACCATCGAGGTGGGTTCAGAAACGGTCGAGGTCAGAGCCGCCGAAGTCCAGGGCGCCGAGCATGATCAGCTCTACAGTCGTCAGGCTGCGGCTTACCCCCAGTTTGCCGAGTACCAGCGCAAGACCACTCGGCTCATCCCGGTCATGGCTCTCACCCCCACGCGGGCCCCCAGCTGACCAGGCTCGGGTGTAGTGGCGCCCGGGATCAGATCTGGACAGGTACTTCCTGTCGCCGTTGCGCCTCGGGTCGACGGCAGACGATCTGGTCGCAGCGCCTCACCAGCTCCGGCGGCGACTCCACGAAGGAGGGCATAGGGGACTGACGACGACTGGGTGAGAGGCGCGGTAACCCCGAGTGCCTTCGGAATTGGGCGATGCGCTGACTCGCGAGTTCGGGAGAGAGGCGTGACAGTCCCGTCACTGCTCAGGGGAAGGGATGAACTAGCCTCGGTTGCATGATCGCGACTGATCTCACCGGATCGAGCCCCAATACCTTCGCCTCGGCTGGCATCCTGCCCCGACCGCGAGTAGAGGTGCGCTCTCCTCAGCCTGGGGCGGGTCGAGCTGGCGGGATTCGAGGTCGCAGCCGCCCATGAGACAGGTGCGCCCAGCCGAGGAGGTGGAGGCGCTCGGACTTTCCGAGCAGGAGCTTCTCCGGGCCACGGTCTGGAACTCGCCGATCGCCTACGGGGTGGCGGACTCGGCGGGGAGGATCCTGCTCTGGAACCCCGCAGCCGAGCGCATGTTCGGATGGAAGGCTGCCGATGTGCTGGGGAGTCAGCCCCCCATCGCCGACAAGGACGCTGCCATCCCGTTCGAGGCGCTGCTTGAGCAAACCCTTGCTGGCCACGGGGTGGTCGAGGTCGAGGTCCAGCGCCGCCACCGGGACGGCCATGTACTCGACGTCGAACTCTCGACGGTCCCCCTCCGCGACACCGCCGGCGAAGTTGCGGGAGTGCTGGCCACATTTACTGACATCACCCGTCGCAAGGTCGCCGAGGCCGAACTAGTCCGAAACGCCAACCAGGATGATCTCACCGGGCTGCTCAACCGCCGGGGGCTGGTGGAGCAGCTGCGCCAAACCGGGGCTCGTCGCAAGCGTCAGGTCGCGGTGATCGCGCTGGACATCGACCACTTCAAGAACCTCAACGACACCTTCGGCCGGCCTGCTGGCGATCAGCTCCTGATCGCCCTCGGCCAGCGCCTAACGGGGTACGTGCGCCCGGGTGACATCGTGGCACGGCTGGAAGGGGCGGCCTTCGCGGTCCTGATGCTAGGAGTCAGCCTCGCCGATCTGGAGGCGGTGGTGGCCAGACTCTTTGCAGTGGTCAGCGAGCGCTACGCGGTGGCGGGGCGTGAGGTGACGGCCAGGGTGACCGGAGGCGTAGCGGTCTGCGCCGGCTCCGAAGGCCCCACCGAGGTCCTGCGTCGAGCCGAGGTCGCCCTCTACCATGCCAAGCGGGTCAACCGGGGCAGCTTTCAAGTCCTGGACGATCAGCTCGACCGAGCCTTCCTGGAACGAGCCGAGCTATCCGGACGTCTGCTCGACGCGGTCGAGAGAGACGAGCTGCGGCTGCACTTCCAACCCATCATCGTCGCCGCCTCCGGCGAGGTTGCTGGGATCGAGGCCCTGGTGCGCTGGCAGCATCCGGAGCGAGGTCTGCTTGGGCCGGACCAGTTCATCGGGCTGGCGGAGGAGAGCGGCAGCATCTCCACCATCGGGCGCTGGGTGCTCCGCGAAGCCTGCGCCACCTTGAAGCACTGGATCGACACTGAGCCCACCGCTAGTGACCTGGTGGTGTCGGTCAACCTCTCCATGGCAGAGCTGGAAGACCCGGACCTTGTCGGAGACGTCGAACAGGCCCTGAAACAATCAGGACTAGCACCGGAGCGACTCCACCTCGAGGTCACCGAGAGCGTCCTCAGCACCGATCCCGAGCTCGCCGCCAGAGTACTGACACAACTGCACGACCTCGGCGTCTGGTTGGCGATCGACGACTTTGGCACTGGCAACTCGTCGCTCACAGCTCTCCAGCGCTTCCCCTTCCAGGTGCTGAAGATCGACCGTTCCTTCGTCAACGGAATCGGGGTTCGCCCCAAGGACGACACCATCGTCACCGCGACCCTGGCCTTGGCTCACGGCCTCGGACTCTCGGTGGTGGCTGAGGGCGTGGAGACCCAGGAGCAGGCAGAGTTCCTAAGGGGCGGCGGCTGTGAGGAGCTCCAGGGCTACCTCTTTGGGCGCCCGGCACCGGCGGCGGTGATAGCACCGCTGCTAGAAGCCGGCAAGACTAAGCCGCAGCGAGTGGCCTAAGGCTCGCTCGCCGGCCCTCCCAAGCGGTGTCGACTTCGGCGGCGGCCATGGTTGCCCAGCCGGCTCACAACCAACGCCATACCGCAGGCTTCACCTCGCTGAGGCGGCTCTCGGACGCACCCGGCATCGGTTTAGAGCTCCCGCAAAGCGTCGTTGAAGGCTACGGAACTGCCTGATCGTTAGGTGCCTGGCTTTTGGCAACCCCTGGCGTCAGCGGCCAACTAGCGCAGTCGTCTCGGGAGATCCAGGTTCGGCGGTGTCGGGGACTTGGCCTCCGAGGACGGCGTTGCGCCACCCTCGTAGTGAGCTAACTAGTGCCCACCCTTGGACCCGGCTCACCTCCTCTTGGCCGACGACTCGCTCGGTGAGCAGCCCAGCGGTCAGCAGCCGAGCCCGTTCTACCCCCGGCAGACAGCCGGAGCCGAGGGGTGGAGTCCACCAGCTCCCGTCGATTTGCACGGCAAGATTGGCAATGGTGGTCTCGGTCAGCTCGCCGCGCTCGTTGATCATGATCACGTCGTCGCAGTCGCGGTACCGCGCCGCTCGAGTCTGGTACGGAGTGCGACGCGTTGTCTTGTGGTACAGCCATACGTCGGAGGAGTGGACCGGATCCCGGTCAACGGCCAGCCTAACCGGCTCTCGTCGGTGCGGCGGCATCGGCCCCAATTGGATTGAGACCCGCCCCTTCCGGTCCACCGTCAGGCGCACACGGTTGGCGTGGCGAGCCGCTTGGAGCGCCTCATTGAGTGCCGAAATTACCTGGTCAAGATCCAGAGAGAATCCGAAGTAATCAGCCGAGGACGCCAGTCTTTGCAGATGGCCCTCGCGGTTGTCGATCCCCCCCTGGGGTCGGTACGCCATCGTCTCCAGGAGCTGAAAGTCCTCGGGCCGGGAGTGGAGGATGGCGGCCTTGGCCACCAGCTCATCGTGCTCGGCGATCGGGTTGGAGTCCCAGGTAATCCCGCCCCCGACTCCGTAGACAGCTTCACCCGTCGCACGGTCCACGACCGCCGTACGGATGGCGACGCTGAAACGGGCTCGTAAGGGGGCACCAGGAGGAGCAACCACACCCACCGCGCCGCAGTAAACGCCACGGCGGCTCTGCTCGAGATTGGCAATCAGCGCCATGGTGTGGGCCTTGGGCGCACCCGTCACCGAACCACAGGGGAAGACTGCGCGCAGGATTTCTACCAGCCCGGTGCGGGGACGCAGACGCGCGGTCACGGTGGAGGTCAGCTGCCAAAGGGTTTCAAAACGCTCCAGGTTGAAGAGCTCAGGCACCTCGACGGTCCCTACCTCCGCAACCCTGGCAAGATCGTTGCGGAGCAGATCCACGATCATCACGTTTTCGGCCCGCTCCTTGGGGGAACGGATTAGGGCCTGTGCCCTTGCGCAGTCCTCCTCCTGCCAGCGACCTCGAGCGGTGGTCCCCTTCATCGGCCTGGTCGTAAGTCGGCCCTCCCTCCAGTCGAAGAACAGCTCCGGCGACGCGCTGGCGACGACGTAGCGCCCGGTATCGATAAATGCGTTATAGGCTCCGCGCTGGGCAAGAGCCAAATCCCGGTACAGGGCAAAGGCGCTGCCCTCTATCCGAGCCCGCATGGGCGCCGTCAGGTTGCATTGGTAGGTCTCCCCCAACCCGATGAGCTGGCGGATTCTCTCCACTTGGTCGTGGTAGACGGCCAGATCGATGTCGAGTCTCCAGGGCGAGACCCGATAGTCGCGGTCAACCTCGACCGGGACGGTCAAAGGCTCTTCCGTCGCCGGGGCCCCGAAGAGTCCGAACCAGGCCAGGGGAAGCTCGCCTAGCGGCTCGTCGACCCTCGCAGGCTTGGTCCGCAGGCTCGCATCGATCCCGGTGGCGGCTTCATAGGCGAGGTATCCGGCCGCCCAGCATCCGGCGGCGGTCGCCTCCTCGACGGCGCGGAGAACGGGTAGCACCTCGCTGGGCCGACGAGCCACGAGGGTAGCCGTGGGACTGGTGAAGATGGAGGCTTCTCCGCCCGGGGTGAGATCATCGAAGCGGGCCCAGACCGCACCCGTCTTGCTCACGCCCAAACCCCCCGTCTTGGCCCCTCCGCGGGGAGTCCAAAGTCGCCGGGATCGCTGCGCCTGCTTCTCACCTTGGGACATCCGAAAGCGTCGCGCTCCCGGCTGGCTGGACCGGTGTGATACCGGGAAGACCGCGATCGGTCGCTACCACTTCACAGAAGACGAAGCCGTCGCGGGTCACGACCTCCCCGGTTCGGCAGCCTATCGGCGTGCGATACATCGGCGCATCCCACACAAAGGTGTGGAACTCGCCCCGCTCGCCACAGGGATCGATGCTCGGGGGCAGATCGTCCAGGAAGCTCTCATCGAAGGGTCGGCCCGCGAAAGCGGGCTGCAGAGCTTTGGGGTCGACGCAGACCACGATGGCCCGAATTCCCGCAGCGATCATCTGCCCGGCTAGCACCCGGGTATCCCGACCCCAGAGAGGAAAGACGCCCTCCTTGTTGGCCAGGGCTAGACGCTCCTCCCGGTACTTGCGGACATCTTCCAGAAAGAGGTCGGCAAAAGCGACTTTGCCAACGCTGCGGAGGGGCTCGACAGCGAATGCGCCCTGCATCCGCTCCTCATAGACGGCGTTCGTGCAGGTGGGCGGGATCCAGATCTTGATCAAGGGCAATCCCAGCCTCTGGGCCTGCTGGTCGAGCAGCTCCTCCCTGACCCCAGACATGCTGACCCGGTCATAGCCCTCGGTGAGCGTCGTGAGAATCGCGCGCACTTCGAATTCTGGATTCTGGAGCATGGTCCAGAGGCCGAAAGCGGAGTCTTTCCCGGCGCTCCAGGAAAAGATGACAGGAGTGGCCACCGAGGGGATTCTGAGCCATCCAGAGCTCTTGGAAGCGGGTACTCATCGAGGTTTTTAGTTCGACAATCGAACCAAAGTTCTAGACTGTCACGATGCCCCGCCCTTTGTCAGAAGCCGAGGGCTCCGCTCGCCACCGCCTCGGACCCTCGGTGGAAACCCTGAGCCGCATGGCGCGGGTGCTGGAGCGCGCCTCGGGGGAGTTGAGTCTTTCCCACTATCGGGTGCTGGCCATGGTTGCGGCGGGCGATGGCAGGGCCTCACGGCTGGCAGGCCGCCTGGCCCTGGGCAAGCCAGCGATCAGTGCCGCCGTGGAATCGTTGGTATCCCGGGGGTTGCTGCTCCGCTCGGGCGCGGATCCAGATCGCCGCGCCACCCAACTGCAGATCACCACAAAAGGTAGGGCGGCGCTGACCGCCGCTGAGTCGTCCATGGCAGTTGAGCTCGACGGACTGCTGCATCACGCCCCCGATCCCGCAACGGTGCTGGCTGCGGTCCGCGACCTCTCCATCGCTCTGGACCGCCGCCAGGGGGAGCGCGACGCGAAGCAGGGTCGAGCGGCGCCGGTCGACCACCTCCACTCGTGAAATGGCGGCTCCGGCAGACGCAACCGCAGGGTTGGGTGCGCCGCCTGCTTCCGTTTCTTCGACCTCACCGCCGTGCGATCGCGATTTCACTGGCAGCGGCGGTGGTGGGCAGCGCCTGTCAGGCGGCGGCGCCGCTCGTGGCCCGCCAGATCCTCGACAACGTCATCCTCCACCACCGCTCGCCCATGGCCCCCTGGCTCGCAGCGCTGATTGGGATCGGCC
>JBAPNX010000049.1:0-44478 GCA_049279335.1 Candidatus Dormiibacterota bacterium | reverse complement strand
ACCGACAACGGTGCCGTCTACAGCGGCAAGTCCCGCGGCGGCAAGGTTTTGCTGGAGACCGAGCTGGAACGGTTGGGGATCGTCTTCAAGCACTCCACCCCGTACCACCCGCAAACCTGTGGCAAGGTCGAGCGATTTCACCAGACCCTGAAGCGCTTTCTGGACAAGCAGACACCGCCGGCCACCCTGGCCGTGCTGCAGTTCCAGCTGGATACCTTCCGTGCCTACTACAACGACCACCGGCCGCACCGCGCCCTGGACGGCCGAACCCCGCTCACCGCGTTCCACGCCCGTCTCAAGGCCCGGCCCGAGGGGCTGGACGCAGCTGTCCACTACCGCGTCCGGCACGACCGGGTGGACAAGCAGGGACGGGTCACCATCCGCTACCTCAGCCGCCTTCGCCACATCGGCCTGGGACGGGCCTATGCTGGCGTGCCGGTCCGCCTGCTGGTGGCCAACAAGCACGTCCGGGTGATCCGCGAGGACGGATCGCTCATCCGCGAACTAACCCTCGATCCCGGCCGCAACTACCAGCCCTTGGGGACCCCTTCCGGCCGACCTAGAATCGGCCACTATGACGTGAGACAGGTGGCCACCATCACGTGAGACATCACAAGCGCGGAGAGGGCGGGATTCGAACCCGCGGTGGCTTTCACCACACCGCTTTTCGAGAGCGGCACCTTAAACCACTCGGACACCTCTCCTTGTGGACCGCGGAGATTGTATGTCCGACCCCGGTCGGGGAGCCTGGGTTAGGCGATGCTTCCCGGAGCGCCCTCCAGGTGGTGTGCAGGCGGTGGCGCGAGGCTCTGGGACCAAGCGGCGATCATTGCCGCAACCTCTTCCCAACCCGGCTCGCCGACCAATTCATGAGCGTGACCGGGAAGACTTCTAAACACGCCCCCGTAGCGCCTGGCGATCTGGGCGACACTGCGTGGCGGGATGGTGGCGTCCTCCTCGCCAACCAGGCAGAGCAGGGGAATTGTGAGTAGAGCGGGGTCGACCGCGATCCCCGGGATGTAGGTCGAGCGCAGCGCCAGCCCGGAATCAGGTGTATAGCGGCGGTACAGCTCCCACCTTTGCGCGGCCGGGATGCGGCCCATGAACATCGTGGAAGTCTGGCGCAGGCTGGGATAGAAGGTGCCGCCGGTCAGAACCGTGGTTAGCTGCGCCAGTTGCGGCGGGAGCTGGCGAAGCCTCACCAGCGGCAGAATGCCGCGGGGTGGAATCGGGGCCAGCAGGACCAGCGCCTCGCAGGCCCTCTGCTCAGCGGCCTTGAGGGCCAGGATGCCTCCCAGGCTGTGTCCGACTAGCAGCAGTGGGTGGGGCAGTTGATGCGCGGCACTCACTGTGTCTTCGAGAAAATCCGAGAAAGTCACACCGCGGGAGTTGATGGGGGGTTTTCGCTGTCGACCCCGTCGGGAGACCGCGTAGGCGTCGAAGCCCGCGGCACTAAACCAGCCCACCCAAGAGTTGAAGAAGGTGTGGTCACACATCGCCCCGTGGACCAGCAGGACGGTCAGGTCACGTCGTGGGCCGCAGGCGGGTGCGTGAATCGCTGGGAGCCCGGCGACAGTGGTGGGTTGAGGCAAGGGGCCCTGATCCGCCATGTCAGTCCGCACGCAGCTGCTGGAAAAAGCTCTGCAGGAGCCCCGAAGCGGCCGCCGCCTCGCAGCCCGCGGCTACCTCGGGATGATGGTTCCCGCCCGGGTTTGCCAGGACGTCATAGACGCTTCGATGAGCGCCTTTGCGGGGATCCTCCGCCGCGTACACGACCCGATCGACCCGGGCCAACAGAAGCGCCCCGGCACACATCGGGCAGGGCTCGAGGGTGGAGTAGAGGGTGCATCCCTGGAGACGCCACGAGTCCAACTTCCGGGAGGCTCGGCGCAGTGCCAGCAGCTCGGCATGCGCGGTTGCGTCACGCGCCCGCTCAACCCGGTTGGAGGCCGCCGCGACCACTTCTCCGTGGGCGAGGATCACGGCGCCGATCGGAACCTCGCCTCGGCGCCCGGCCGCGCGGGCCAGGCGGAGGGCTTGGCGCATGGCAGTGCGATCCAGCTCGGACACAGGAACGCTCCTGTTTTCGTGGGCAGGCACAGTGAACCTCGCCGAGGGGGGAGCTGAGCCGCACCTATAATTTGGCCCCTCGTGGTGGCTATAGCTCAGTTTGGTTAGAGTGCCAGGTTGTGGCCCTGGAGGTCGAGGGTTCAAGTCCCTCTAGCCACCCCAGCCGACCCGCCTGAGCTCCGCCGCCAGCACGCTGCTGGGGCGCTTTTAGCTTCAGGGGCCTGTGCTATGCTCACCCGGACCCGGAGCCCAGCTGCAGCCGGTGGTGCCGTGCGGGGCGGGCTCTGCGGCGACTAGAGGAGAAGGACCCAACCATGCTTCAAGGTGAAGCCAAGGCGGCAGTGATCGAGGATCACCGCCAACACGAGGCTGACACCGGCTCGCCCGAAGTCCAAATCGCCATCTTCAGCGAGCGGATTCGGGAGCTGACCGAACACCTCAAGTTGCATCCCAAGGACCACCACACCCGTCGCGGCCTGCTCAAGCTGGTGGGCAAGCGGCGGCGACTGCTCGACTACCTCATGCGGGTGGACATCGCCCGCTACCGGGCGCTGATCGCCAAGCTGGGGCTGCGCCACTGACGTTTATCGATTACCGGCTCACTCGCTTGCAACCGAGAGCCGGTTTGCTGTACGACCGCGGACTCTCCCGGTGGGAGTGGCGGCAGACTTCACCGAAGCGGCGCGCGCGCGGTTGGAGACTGGCGATCGGAGCTGAACCAAAGTTCAGCTCTCATCTCCTTTCCCTAACCGCGACGGCTCTTCCGGAGTGGAGCCTACCCCTCTCTCGGGCCGGGAGGCGCGGGGAGGAATCTTATGGAAAAGACCGTTGTCTCGCGTTCGTTTGACGGCGCGGAACTAAGTATCGAGACCGGCTGGATGGCCGGTCAGGCCAACGGTGCGGTCTGGGTACGCCAGGGCGACACGGTGGTGTTGGTCACCGCCACCGCCAGCACTGGCCCGCGACCGGGGATCGACTTCTTCCCTCTGACCTGTGATTACGAGGAGAAGATGTACGCAGTGGGACGGATCCCCGGAGCCTTCATGCGCCGGGAGTCGAGGCCCTCGGAGGCGGCGACCCTGACCGCCCGGATGATCGACCGCCCGATGCGCCCCCTCTTCCCCAAGGATTTCCGCAACGACGTCCAGATCGTGGCCACCGTGCTCTCGTCCGATCAGATCCACGATCCCGCCATCCTGGCCCTTATCGGTGCCGGAGCGGCGGTGGCGATCAGCGACATTCCCCACGACGGCCCGGTAGCGGCGGTCCGGATCGGGCAGTTCGAGGGCCACCTGGTCGAGAACCCCAACATGCCCGACCTGGACCGCAGCCAACTGGACCTGGTGGTGGCCGGGACCCGGGATTCCCTGAACATGGTCGAGGCGGGTGCCCGTGAGGTCTCCGAGGAGACCCTGGTCGAGGCGCTGGCCAGGGCCCATGAGCGGATCCGCGAGATCATCGCCTTGATCGACCAGCTGGTTGCCAAGGTGGGCAAGCCCAACATGGACTACCCCAAGGTGGGGATCCCATCCGAGATCAAGCAGGCGGTGGCAGAGGCGACCGCGGAGCGCATCGACCGGGTCTTCCGCGAGTCCGACAAGGCCCAGCGTGACGATCAGGTCGATCGACTTCGTTCCGAGGTCGTTGCCCAGCTCAGCAGCCGCTTCCCCGACGCTGCCGGGGACATCTCCGCCGCCTTCGAGTCAGCGCTCAAGTCGGCGGTCCGCAAGGCGATCCTGGAGCAGGGTGAGCGTCCTGACGGGCGCCGCACCGACGAGATCCGCCCCATCTGGTGCGAGGTGGGGGTGCTGCCGCGGGCGCATGGCAGCGCCATCTTCACCCGGGGTCAGACCCAGGCCCTCTCGGTCGTCACCCTGGGGACCATGTCGGACCAGCAGAAGCTGGATGGTCTGGGCCTTGAGGACTTCAAGCGCTACATGCATCAGTACAACTTCCCGCCCTACTCGGTCGGCGAGGCCCGGCCACTCCGCTCCCCGGGGCGCCGGGAGATCGGCCATGGGGCCCTGGCGGAGCGCGCGGTCAGGGTGATGGTCCCTCCCGCCGACGAGTTCCCCTATGTAATCCGGATCGTCAGCGAGATCCTCTCCAGCAACGGCAGCACCTCGATGGCCAGCGTCTGCGGCAGCACCCTGGCGCTGATGGACGCCGGCGTGCCTCTGGCGGCCCCGGTCGGCGGCATCGCCATGGGCCTGGTCACGGACGAGCACGACCCCAACCGCTACGCCATCCTCTCTGACATCCAGGGGATGGAGGATGCCCTGGGCGACATGGACTTCAAGGTGGCGGGGACCCGCCGCGGGGTGACCGCCCTGCAGATGGACATGAAGGCCCGTGGGCTCAGCTCGGAGCTGTTCCGCAGAGCCCTAGAGCAGGCCCGCCAGGGACGGCTCCACATCCTGGACAAGATGGCGGAGGCCATCGCGACTCCTCGGGAGGCGATGTCCACCTACGCCCCCCGGATCACCACCATCCACATCCATCCGGACAAGATCCGAGATCTCATCGGACCGGGAGGCAAGACCATCCGGCGGATCCAGGAGGAGACCGGCTGTCAGATCGACATCGAGGATGACGGAACGGTCTTCTTGGCCACGGTTGACGAGGAGGCGATGGACCGGGCGGTGGCCATGATCCGCGACCTCACCGAGTCAGTTGAAGTGGGCCGCATCTACAAGGGCAAGGTGGTCAGGATCATGCCCTTCGGGGCCTTCGTCGAGATCCTGCCCCGACAGGACGGTCTGGTCCACATCTCTCAACTGGCCGACCAGCGGGTGGGCAAAGTGGAGGACGTGGTCAACATCGGGGACGAGATCATGGTCAAAGTTACCGAGATCGACGACCGCGGCCGGGTCAACCTCTCCCGCAAGCAGGCGATCCTGGAGCTGGCCGGGCGAGCCGACCAGGCTGGCAACGGCACCCAGACGGGTGACCGTCCTCCGGGTGCCTGAATCGGCACCGGAGCCGGCGCCGGGGCGCCAGGCCCGACTGGACGAGATCGCCGCCCAGGTGAGGTCCTGCACCCTTTGTCCTCTGCATCGCACCAGAACCCAAGGGGTCCCCGGCACCGGCCCGGCCACGGCGGTGCTGATGGCGGTGGGGGAGGCGCCCGGGGAGAGCGAGGACCGCGAGGGCAAGCCCTTCGTGGGCGCCGCCGGTCGGCTCCTTAGCCAGCTCCTGGAGGAGATCGGGCTGAGCCGACAGGACATCTTCATCACCAACGTGCTCAAGTCCCGGCCGCCGGGCAACCGCGATCCGCTGCCCGAGGAGGTTTTGGCCTGCGCCCCCTACCTGGACGCGCAGATCGAGGTAATCCAACCGCGGGTCATCCTCTTGCTGGGGCGGCACGCCCTCCAGCGCCTGCTGCCGGGTGCACTCGGGATAAGCCGATCTCACGGGACCGTGGTCCGCCGCGGCAGCCGGACCTACATGCCCTGCTACCACCCGGCCGCAGCGCTCTACAACGGCAGCCTGCTAGGGGTGCTCCGAGAGGACTTCAGACGCCTCAAGGTCCATCTCGCGAGCGTTCCCGAGGCTCCTCCCGCCCCTTCGCCCGAGTCGACGCCAGCAGCCCCGGCCGGCGAGCAGCTTGGCCTCTTCTAGGACCACCACCGAGCCCTCATCGGGCGACTTCATGGCGGAGCCGGCGCCAGGGACGGTTCGCTTCATCCCCCTGGGCGGGGTGGGGGAGATTGGCAAGAATCTGGCCCTGCTGGAGGTGGGCCGGGATGTGGTTGTCATCGACGCCGGACTGGCCTTCCCTGAGAGTGAGGAGCCTGGGGTCGACGTACTGCTGCCCGACATCGGGTTCCTGCGGACCCGGCTAGATCGGCTGCGGGCAGTGCTCCTCACCCATGGGCACGAAGACCACATCGGAGCGTTGCCCTTCTATCTGGCAGAACTGAAGGTGCCGGTCTACGGAACTCGAATGACCATCGGACTCCTGCGCAACAAGCTGGTCCGCCGCGGCTACTCTGGCCGGGCTGCCCTGCATGAGATGGCCCTCGGCGAGGAGTTTGCGGTGGGGGAGATGAGGGTCGAGCTGGTCCACATGACCCACAGTGTCCCGGGCAGCTGCGGGCTGGCCATCCACACCCAGGCCGGACTGGTGCTGCACACCGGTGACTTCAAGCTGGATCAGACTCCGGTGGATGGCCTGGTCCCCGACCTCGAGCGCCTGGCGGAGCTGGGCGCTGAGGGCGTCCGGCTGCTGCTCAGCGACAGCACCAACGCCACAATCCCGGGTCTGACTCCGTCGGAGCTGACGGTGCGACCGGCACTGGAGCGAGCCCTGGAGGACTCACCGGGACGGGTAGTGGTAGTGACTTTTGCCAGCAACCTGGCGCGAATGCGCCAGACCTTGGAGCTGGCTCAGGCCGCCGGCCGGCGTTGCTGCCTGGTCGGTCAGAGCATGCTCCGGAACATCGACACGGCGGTGGAGCTGGGCTACCTCAAGGTGGCACCGGGCCAGCTGGCGTCGCCTCGTGAGCTCGCCGGGATCCCTCCTCGAGAGCTCTGCCTGCTGGCGACCGGATCCCAGGGCGAGCCCCTGGCCGCGCTCAGCCGGATCACCGCCGGCACCCACGCCTTCATCAAGCTGCGCCCGGACGACACCGTGGTCCTGGCGGCCAACCCCGTCCCTGGGAACGAGTCGACCGTGGGACGGATCGTGAATGCGCTGGTGGAGCGGGGTGTCCGGGTTCTGGCGGGCAGCAGTGCCGGGGTCCATGCCAGTGGCCATGCGTCGTCCGAGGAACTGCGCTTTCTCCTCGAGCTGGTGCGGCCGAGCTATTTCGTCCCGGTCCATGGAGAGCCACGGCACCTCGCGGCCCATGTCCGAGTGGCGAGGGAGGCAGGGCTCGATCCTCAGGCTGTCGCGGTCGTGGAGAACGGCGCCGTGGTCGAGGTCTCCGAGACGGGATTGCGGGTGAGCGGCGACGTCAGCGTCGGGTCGGTCCCGATTGACGCTGAGGGCCGTAGCCGCCGCGGTATCAAGCCGGACGAGTCAGCAGGCAGCACTTCGGACCTGGTGGTCGTCTCGATCACCATGGACCGGGCCCTCCGCCAGGTGGTGGCTGGACCCGAGATAGTGGTGGCGAGCGCCTCCCCGACGGATCACCTGCCGCTGATCGACCAGGGTCGGGCCAAGGTAAGGCGGGCCGTTCGGGATCAGCGCCGCGACTTCCGCGACGCGGCCGAGCTACGCCGGGTGATCGGCAGCGTCATGGAGGCCCACCTGGCGGCAAGCGGCCCTTGGCGGCCCAGGGTGGTCGCGGTGGTGAGCCTCACCTGAGCCACGCGTGAGCTGGCGCGTGGTGGTTGCAGCGGCGCTAGTGGTCGCGATGGTGCTCGCGTTGGGGATTGCCCAGCTGGCTCGCCCACTGGCGGCGCCCACCGCAAGGGCTTCCCTCTCGCGCAGCTACACGGTTGGCGGCACCGCCGAGGAGCTGCCCTGGCCAGCCCAGGGCCAAGCCGCGCTCTACCTTCCCCAATTTGGCTGGCTGGGCTCCACCCCGGACCAGGACGCTGTCCCCATCGCCAGTCTGGCCAAAATCATGACCGCACTGGTGATCCTGCGGTCCCATCCCCTCACCGTGGGAACGAGCGGACCGGTCGTGACCGTCACCGCTGCCGACTTTGCCCTCTACCAGAGTGAGCTGGCCCAGAGTGACTCGGTCATGCGGGTGGAGACCGGGGAGAGCCTGACTGAATTAGAACTTCTTGAGGGTCTGCTTCTACCCTCGGCCGACAACATCGCCGAGCTGCTGGCGGATTGGCAGTCGGGCTCAGAGCCGGCGTTCGTGGGGGAGATGAATCAGTTGGCCATTTCTCTGCGCCTGAGCCAGACCCATTTCGCCGACAGCAGCGGGCTTGATCCGGCGACGGTCAGCTCGGCGCGGGACCTGGTGACCCTGGCCAGCGTCGCCATGCGCAATCCCGTATTCGCCTCGATCGTCGCCATGCCCACCGCGGTCTTGCCGCTGGCAGGCACCGTCCGCAACTACAACCCACTTTTGGGGAAGGATGGCGTCATCGGAATCAAGACTGGGTGGACCTCGGCCGCGCTGGGCTGTCTGGTCTTCGCCACCCGTCAGACCGTCGCTGGCCATCTGGTTCGGCTGATCGGAGCGGTGACCGGCCAGCCCGGCGGACCCGCCTCCGGTCTCATGGCCGCGGCGGCAGCTGCCACCGCTCTGATCTCGGTGGCCTCGGGGGAGCTGCACTGGGTGAGCTTGCCCGCCCCGGGGGCCACCGTGGGTCATCTGGTCTCGGAATGGACCGGGTCAAGAGGAATCAGAGTCGCCGAGCCTGTGCAGCTGCCAGCACCCTCCGCTGCGCGACTCAAAGTCAGCCTGCGCTTTCGTCGACTTCGGGCCCCGATAGCCCGAGGCGCCGGCGTCGGGACTATGACCCTGACCACCCCGGGTGGCTCCAGCGCCCGCGAGCAATTGATCTCGGCTCGGGGCCTGGTCGAACCCAGCTGGGGCTGGAGGTTACTGCGTCCCTGGTGAGCGAGCAGATGTGCGGTCTCACTGCTAGACTGCGCCAGCAGGTGGCAATCCCGCTCTCGTCCCATTCCACCCCACCCATGTCAATGCTCCACTAGTGGCGGCAACCAAGCGACGCCGGGCGCCGACTCCGCGAGCGGCAAGACCCCGACGGCGACCGTCGAGTGCCCGGGGCAGCCGCCGAGAGGCTCCGCTGTTGCGCCTCAGCTCCAAGCAGCGTCGGGAGCTGGCCGGGATCGGCGCCGTCGCCGTCGGCCTGATCTGGATCATCCTGCTGGCCTTTCCCCAGGCCCGGGTCGCACTGGACTTTGGTCGGGCAATCTCCTCCGCAGTCGGTGTCGGCGGCTGGATCATCGGAGTGGCTCTGGTGGCCGTCGGCGTGGGGCTGCTGGTGTCGCGCAGCTCCGAGCGCAGTGAGGTCCAGGTGCTCATCGCCCTGGTGGTTTCGGCGGTTTCGGCGATTGCGATGGCTGCCACCGTGCACTCCGGCAGCGGAGGGGCGCTGGGCGGGGCGATCGGACCCCATCTAGCCTCCTTGATCGGAGTGCCCGCTACCCTGGTGGCACTGGCGGCGCTGGGATTGGCCGGACTGATCGTGGGGCTGGAGATCTACCCCTCGAGGCTCTCGGCTCTGGCCTTCAGGGGCATGGGAGGTGCTGCCGCCCAGGTGCTCGCCTCCACCGGCTCGCAGCAGAAGGCGGCCCACGCCAACGGGAGCAGCCACAGCTTGGCCTCGCACGAGCCGGAACGCCCGGGCACTGCCCTGATTGCCATCCCCGGCGCCACCGACGGGCCCGAGCTGGAGTCGGAGGAGACGGCGCCCGAGCCGTTCCAGAGGATCTTCGAGGGATTGGACGAGCTGGAGCCGGATCCCCTGGCCATCGAGGCAGCCGCCGAGGCGGTGGAGATTGGTGGAGTCCCGGTAATCGCCGGGTCTCAGCCGGTCGTGGAGGAGCTGGCCGACGCCTTCGACGAGCTGGAGGAGCCGGAGCCCAACTGGGTGCTGCCCAGTATCGATCTGCTCGACTCCTCGACCGGCAAGCGAGAGCGGCTCCGAGATGAGATCCGGACTCGGATCCGGACCATCGAGTCCACCTTGGGCAACTTCGGGGTGCAGTGCAAGGTCATGGGCGTCAACGCCGGCCCGACCGTGACCCAGTACGAGCTCCAGCCGGCGCCGGGGGTCCCTGTGCGCAAGGTCCTGGCCTACCAGCCCGACCTCTCCATGGCCCTGGCAGCACCGATCAGGATTCAGGCTCCGATTCCGGGCAAGTCGGCGATCGGGATCGAGGTCCCCAACAAGGCCGCCCAGCTGGTGACCCTGAAGGAGGTGGTCCAGGCCCCCAACTTCAACAGCTTCAAGAGCCACCTGGCGGTGGCCCTGGGGGCCGACGTCAGCGGCCACCCCGTGCTCGGCGACCTGGCGGGGATGCCCCACCTTCTGATCGCCGGCACCACGGGGTCCGGCAAGAGCGTCTGCATCAACGCCGTGCTGGCCGGGCTGCTGCTTCAGTCGACGCCTCGGGACCTACGGCTCATCCTGGTCGACCCCAAGCGGGTCGAGCTCAGCAACTTCTCCGGGCTGCCCCACTTGCTGGTTCCAGTGGTAGTCGACACCGAGCCGGCGGTCGCCGCCCTGCGCTGGGCGGTGATGGAGATGGAGCAGCGCTACAAGCTCTTCGCCGGCCACGGCGCCCGCAACATCACCAACTTCAACGAGCGCGCCCCCCAGCTGGGGCTGCGCTCCCTGCCCAAGATCGTGATCGTGATCGACGAGTTGGCCGACCTGATGATGGTGGCCGCCAATGAGATCGAGGATCTGATCTGCCGCATCGCCCAGCTGGCGCGCGCGGTTGGCATCCATCTCATCCTCGCCACCCAGCGGCCCTCAGCCGACATCATCACCGGTCTGATCAAGGCGAACATCCCCTCCCGGATCGCCTTCGCGGTCAGCAGCGGCGTCGATTCCCGGGTGATCCTCGACGAGATGGGGGCCGAGAAGCTGCTGGGTAGGGGCGACATGCTCTATTTGCCCATCGACGCCGGAAAGGCCGCCCGCCTCCAGGGGGCCTACGTCTCGGACCGCGAACTGGACCAGCTGATCGGCTGGTGGAAAGCCCAGGGTCGGCCCACCTACCAGGAGGAGATCCTGCTGGCCGCGGCCCTGGCGCCCACCCGGGGTGACCCTGGGCTGCGCCGCGACCCCCTCTTCGAGCGTGCGGGTCGGATAGTGATTGGAGAGCAGAGGGGCGCAGCCTCCCTGCTCCAGCGCAAGCTCAATGTCGGCTACACCAGGGCGGCCCGCCTGATCGACCAGCTCTCCGACGCCAGGGTGGTGGGACCCTACGAGGGCAGCAAGTCCAGAGAGGTCCTCATGACCCTGGCCGAGCTCGAGCAACTCCTGGACTCCAGCGAGGAAGAGGACTAGCCGCTAGGCTTGAGGCCGTGGCCAGCACCGAGCACTCCTTCGACGTGGTCTCGGATTTCGACCGGCAGGAGCTGGTGAACGCGGTGGAGCAGGCCAAGCGGGAGATCGCCACCCGCTATGACTTCAAGGACCTGGTCGCGGATGTCGACCTCCACGAGAAGGAGATCGTGCTGCTGGCCGCGTCGGACAGTCGGGCCGACGCCATGCTCGATGTTCTGAAGAGCAAGCTGGTCCGCCGCCAGCTCTCGCTCAAGATCCTGGACCCGGGCAAACCGGAGCCGGCTGCCAAGGGAAATGTCCGGCAGGTGATCCAGCTCCGCCGGGGGATCGCCGAGGACACTGCCAGGGACCTCACCAAGCGGATCAAGGCGGGCCATCCCAAGGTCCAGGTGCGGATTCAGGGTGATGAGCTGCGGGTGACCAGCAAGGACAAGGATGCGCTCCAAGCGGTGATCCACGACCTCCGCGAGCTGGACCTTCCCGTGCCCTTGCAGTACACCAACTACAGATGATCACGAGGGGAGCCACGGCTTCCCTGCACCATACTGGAGCGGTCCTCGAGTCGGTTTGCCCGCTGGGATCGCGGTGACCGATACCCAACTCCATGACCTGGCAGCGGCCTTCCCGCTGGCGCGACGGGTGCTGGAGCTGGCCGGCCGGGTTCCGGCGCGAACCCTGGCCACCGCCGAGTCCTGTACCGGCGGACTGCTGTCGGCCGCGATCACCTCCGTCGCAGGGAGTTCGCTCGTCTTCTTGGGCGGCGTGATCGCCTACGCCAACCGGGCCAAGGTCGAATCGCTAGCAGTGCCGGCCTCGCTGATAGAGGCGCACGGCGCGGTCAGCCCAGAGGTGGCCGAGGCGATGGCGCTGGGGGTCCGGTCTCGATTCGGCGCCAGCTTCGGAGTAGCCACCACCGGGGTGGCGGGCCCCGGATCGTCGGAGTGCAAGCCAGCGGGCCTCGTCTATGTGGCCCTGGCTGGACCAGCCGGCCTAGAGGTGCGGCAGCTGGACCGGGACCTTGGCCGGCACCTCAACCGGGTGGCGGCCGTCGAGTTGGCTCTGGAGATGGTGGTGGCAGCGCTGCGGTGACCGCCGGTGCCCCAAGCGAGTGTTGCCGCAGGACCTTCCCATAGAGGACATGAAGCGGTACAATATCGAACAACTGTTCCCCATCAGCGCGCAGCCGTCCTGGCACTAGTCCTTGCTCGCGGCCAGCCCGCAACGACACACCGGAGGTCACCTACATGAGCGCTACACTCGAAGTTGCGGGGCGCGTTAGCGGCCCGGCAAACCGCGATGCCAAGGAGCTTGCGCGAGTGGCGAGTGAGAAGGACCGGGCTCTAGGGGCTGCACTCTCCCAGATCGAGCGCAGCTACGGCAAAGGCGCGATCATGCGGCTCGGCGACGGTGCTGGCATCCGGGGTATCGAAGTCATCTCCACAGGAGCCCTGACCCTCGATCTGGCGCTGGGCGTCGGCGGCATCCCCAAGGGCCGGATCGTGGAGATCTTCGGACCCGAGTCCTCGGGCAAGACCAGCCTCAGCCTGCACATCGTCGCCGAGGCCCAGAAGGCGGGAGGAGTCGCGGCCTTCATCGACGCCGAGCACGCCCTGGATCCCGCCTATGCGGCCCGCATCGGGGTCAACACCGACGAGCTGCTGATCTCCCAACCGGACACCGGGGAGCAGGCGCTGGAGATCGTGGAGGTGCTGGTTCGGAGCCAGGCCGTCGACGTCGTGGTGGTGGACTCGGTGGCGGCGCTGGTCCCCAAGGCGGAGATCGACGGGGAGATGGGGGACACCCATGTCGGTCTGCAGGCGCGCCTGATGTCCCAGGCCATGCGCAAGTTGACCGGTGCCATCAGTCGCTCCAACTGCGTGGTCATCTTCACCAACCAACTCCGCGAGAAGGTCGGGGTGATGTTCGGAAACCCGGAGGTCACAAGTGGAGGTAGGGCGCTCAAGTTCTATGCCTCGGTCCGGCTCGACATCCGCAAGATCGACTCCTTGAAGCAGGGGCTGGACGTAGTCGGCGGTAGAGTCCGGGTGAGGGTGGTCAAGAACAAGGTGGCCGCACCCTTCCGCTCGGCCGAGCTGGACCTGCTCTACAACGAGGGGATCTCCTACGAGGGCAGCGTCCTTGACGGGGCCATCGAGGCGGGAATAGTGGAGAAGAGTGGCGCCTGGTTCAGCTACGGCGAGACCCGCCTGGGGCAAGGGCGGGACAACGTCCGCGACCTGCTGCGCGGCAATGCCGATCTCACCCAGGAGATTGCCAACAAAGTCCGCCAAGCCGTGATCGGCGAGCCGGTGCTGGCCGGCACTCCCGACTTGGAGGTGGAGTCAGAGCCGGCAGCGGCCCTGGGTTAACCTCCCGACTTCGGTAGTCGGATCGCACAGCCGGGCGACCTCCGGCGGCGGCTGAGGTCGCTGTAGAATCGGTCACGTTTCCACTTAATTTCCTGCTCCTCCGAGTTCGTGAGGGGTTGATGTCGGGAGGGGCTTCGGCAGTCCCTTGCTCGACACTGCGAGGTCTGGGCCATGAGTGCCGCAATGGTCGCGTTGCTGGCCGTATTAGCCGTGCTTGCGGTAGGCGGGATCGCCTTCGGCCTGATGGCATCCCGCCAGGGTCGACGGGGTCAGGACGACTTGGTGAGCGCACGCGCCGCCATTGAGGCCGAACGCAAGGCGGTGGCGCTGGAGTCAAAGGCCGAGTCGCTTCGCGTACGGAGCGAGTTGGAGGACGAGCTTAGGGATCGGCGTTCTGAGATCTTCCGGCTAGAGCAAAGGATCGTCCAACGGGAGGAGCAGCTCGACCGCCAGCAGCAGGACCTGCTGCAGCGCAGCGATAGTCTGGCCGCGGAGCGGACCCAGCTCGAGGCCGCCCGAGCCGAGCTAGGCGCCCTGCGCGAGACCGAGCAGCGAGAGCTGGAGCGGGTGGGAGGGTTGTCGCGGGACGAAGCCCGACGAGAAATCCTCCAAGCTCTTGACCAGGAGCTGGTTTCTGAGAAGGCGGAGCTCATCCGGCATTCGGTGTCGGCAGCCAAGTCCGAGGCCGACGAGCTCGCCCGCGAAGTCCTGGTGACCACGATTCAACGCCACGCCGCCGATCAGACCGGAGAGACCTCGGTGTCTGTGGTTCCGCTTCCGAACGACGAGGTCAAGGGGCGCATCATCGGCCGAGAGGGTAGGAACATCCGGGCGCTGGAGGCGGCTCTTGGAGTGGACCTGATCATCGACGACACCCCTGAGACGGTGGTCCTCAGTGGCTTCGACCCGGTTCGCCGGGAAGTGGCCAGAGTGACCTTGAGCAAGCTGCTCAGCGATGGGCGAATTCACCCCACCAGGATTGAGGAGGTGGTGGTCAAGTCTCGGGAGGAGGTGTCGACACGGATCGTGGAGGAGGGGCAGCAGGCGCTCTTCGAGCTCGGGCTCCAGAATGTTCACCCCGAACTTGTGAGGCTGGTTGGCACCCTGCGCTTTCGCTATAGCTATGGCCAGAACGTCCTGGCTCATGTCAAGGAGGTCGCCTATTTGGCGGGCATGATCGCAGCTGAGATCGGTGCCGACGAGCGGCTCGCCAAGGAGGCCGGCATGTTCCACGACATCGGCAAGGCGGTGGACCATGAGGTGGAGGGCTCGCACGCCATCATTGGTGGTGAGATCCTGCGCCGCCTGGGGCGTCATCCCGAGGTGGTCAACGCCGTGCAATGCCATCACTACGACATCGAGCCGACGACGGTGCTTGCCTTCGTGGTCCTGAGCGCAGATGCCATCTCGGCCTCCCGCCCAGGAGCCCGGAGAGAGACGTTGGCCAGCTACATCAAGCGGCTGGAGAAGCTGGAGGAGATCGCCAACGCCTTCGAGGGAGTCGAGAGATCCTTCGCCATTCAGGCCGGCCGGGAAGTGCGAATCATGGTCAAGCCCGACCGTGTCAATGACGACGCGGCGGTGGTGCTGGCTCGCGAGATCGCCCGCCGAATCGAGGGGGAGATGAGCTATCCCGGCACCATCAAGGTGACCGTGGTCAGGGAGACACGCTCCGTCGACTACGCTAAATAGTCCGTTAATACCCCCGGACATATCTGTCCCGAACTTGTCACAAGCGTGCCGCAATTGCCCGGAGTGGCCCCCGAAGTCAGAATCGGCGGGCTAGACTTCGGCGGTCCGGTGGAAGGGATCGAGTTGTGGCGAGGGACAGGATTTTGCGACCGGCGTCATCGACTGAGGTACAGATTTCTCCCCACTCGGTAGAGAGACCGGGCGCGGGATTACTTCTCTGCGGCGGCCGTAGTGCTCGCGTGGCGGGTTGCAGTGAGTAGCCCGACGGCGGTCCAGCGTGAGGTCACCGCACCTGAGGTCGGCGCCGGGGCCGACTTCTCTGATCCAGCCGAGAGGACGATAGATCGAACCAACCTGATTAGGGGGCCGGCGCGCCCCGCTCGGCGATGGGTAGTGACAGCGGTGGTCGCGGCCACCACGGGGGCCGCCCTGGCCGTGGGCGTCGAATATGTACGACCACCGGTAAAAGCCTTGGACTGGTGGACGTTGCTGGTCGTCGTATTACTGGTCGGGCTCCTGGAGACTAGAGGGGGTGTCTCCCTGCCCTTCGGCCGCGGAAAGATCCATTTCAGCGCCAAGGCTTACGCCAGCATCGGAGCGGTCTACTTATTGGGACTACCGGGTGCGGCCGCGTCCAGCATCTCGGCCCTAGTTATGGGGGCGATAGTCCGGCGTGGACTGACGACGAAGGTCTGGTTCAACAGCGTGATGAGCCTATTGGTGTACGCCGCTGCATATTGGGTCTTTCACGAGTTGGAAGGCGTCTATCCGTGGATCCCCGCGCACCCGACTGTCCTCCGGACTGCATGGTTGCTCTGTGCGGGGGCGTTTGGCGGACTTGGTGCATGGCTTGCTAATCAGGCGTTGCTCGGATCAGTGATGGTCGCGGACCAAGGCGCCCGGTATTTCCGGTATATGGTGCTCTCTCGGAACGTCATCGACCTTAGTCCCTATTACCTTGGATATGGCTTGACCGGAGTGGGTGTGCTCGCGGCCAACCATTGGATCGGCCCCATTGCCGCCTTACTGACGTTGGCGGCTCCTGTTGCAATGGTACAGACGACCACTAATCGCTGGATGCGTGAGCAGCAGGCCCGCGCGGTCGAGGCTCAGAGTGGCTTCAACGCCACGCTCGTCAGCCTGTCGAAGGCCATCGATCTCAGAGACAGCGATACGGAAGGGCACTGCCGTCGGGTGGTGGACTACTCACTAATGATGGGCAGATTCCTCAAGTTTTCCGATGAAGAGTTGCTGAGGCTATGCCACGGGGCCTTGCTACACGACATCGGGAAGATAGGGGTCCCAGATGCGATTCTCCACAAGCCGGGTCCGCTGACTGAAGAGGAGTGGCGCGTCATGCGCACACATCCCCAGTTGGGTGCGCTGATGGTTGCCGACGTGCGGCAATTGGAGAAGGCTCGCGAAGTTATCCTCGCTCACCACGAGCGATACGACGGAAAGGGATACCCGAACCGCCTCGCGGGCAACGAAGTACCACTAGCGGCCCGGGTCTTCACAATCGCAGACGCGTTCGATGCGATGATCTCTGACCGCCCGTATAGAAGCGCGATGACCCTCGCGGAAGCGCGAGCCGAGGTCCGACGCTGCTCTGGGACCCAGTTCGACCCGCGGGCTGTACGGGCTTTCGAGAGCATCTCGGATGCCGAGTTGGAGGCGGTCGCAAATAAGAGAGAGCAGCCCACCGAAGAGCTGCTCTCTCTTTGATTCCTTTCTAGAGGGACAACTGCCCCCAGAGACAAATCAGTCTGTCAGGCGTCCCACTCGATGAGGTCCCAGGTGCTCATGCGATCTCTCCCTTGACGTAAATTGCGTTTGCTGACAGACCCTGCCTGTCGCAGAATCCCTTCGCGCCGACTATAGCCCGGGCGGCGTAGTTGTCGCAGGCGCCTGAATTCTAAGTGACGAAGAAGTAACAACGGGTGGGAGAATGGGTAACGGCGAAGGGCCAGGCGCTATGACACCCGCACGAAGTCGTTGACGGTCCGGACTGGTCCGTACACTTCCGAGATCTCACTGAGCTGGGCGCTGGCCGGAGGCTTCTGATTGGCTGACAAGGCCACGAGTTGGCAGGAGCCCCTCCGGGTTCCTCGGTTCCGATCCTTGTGGATTGGAGGCGCCCTCTCGTGGTACGGAGATTTCCTCACCCTTCCAGCGCTTGTCATCATCTGCTACGACCTGGGGGGAGAGTTAGCGGTCGGTCTCCTGTTTGTCTTTCAAATGGCGCCGGCGCTACTGCTGCTTCCGTTTGGAGGGCGACTCGGCGACCGTGGGGACCGGCGGCGGCGGCTGGTGGCCCTTGACATGGTTCGGGCAGCTCTAGCAGCACTCACGATCGTAGGTGCGGAGGGTCACGTGCTCTTGGTAGTGCTCCTGGCTACAGCCGCCGCCCGGTCTGCGTCGGCCCTCTACGACCCCGGGAGGCGTCGGCTGGTAGCAGTCCTACTACCGCCGTCCTTGGTGGCGGCCGGAAGCAGCCTTCTTTCCGTGGTGTCCGAGACTGCGCTCGTTGTGGCGCCGGGGCTTGGCGCTGTTCTTCTGTTATTACACATCCAAACTACGATGCTTATAGCGATCGACGGCGTCACTTTTTTGATCTCTGCCGTACTCATCGAGCGGATCGGACCGCAGCCCGCCCAATGGGGAATGCGCGCGTACACCCACCAGCCCGTCTTGCTGTCGCTTGAACGGGGTTTTCAGCTTCTTCTCTTCGAACCGACGACGCGGCTGTTTGCCTTTCAGGCTGCGCTCGGGGCGGCGCTGGCGAGCGTGATCCAGGTCTACTTCGTACCACTGGCGAAATATGCGTTCCACGCGGGCACCAACCAGGTGGGGCTCATGTACGTGGTCGTCGGAATCGCTTCGGTATTAGCCAGCGCGGTGGCAATCCGGCTTCCACGCCCCCGCCGCAGCAGCATCATCTATATCGGGTACATCCATCTGGCCGTTGCGGCCCTGGTGGGAATGATGCTAGGTGCGGGACTGGTGGTGGCCGCCATAGTGGTCTTCGCCGGTAGCGGGGCGCTTCAAGAGGTCTGGGGCTTCAACAGAATCCAGACGCGAACACCTGGCGAGGGCGTAGGCCAGGCCATGGGAGCCGGGCTGTGGTGCATGTACCTGGGCAGGGTGCTCGGTGCCGCGGCCGCCACCTGGGGCGCGACCCATCTATCTCGAGCGGAATTTATGACTACTCTGACGGTTGCGGCAGTGGCCATCTGCCTCATCGTCAGCCTCGCGGGCCAGTTCCACTGGCGTCGTAACTCTGAGGTATGGCCGCCGGGAGGGCCGTCCCTACCTTTTTAGGCTTAGAATCCGCATCACACTTCAGGACCTTGACCAACTTGTCAATCCCAACTTCGCCCACCGGCGGGAGCGCCGCCACCCCAGTGGAAGTACTCAAGGTCTCTGCCACCTCGCAACCGGTGCGGGTTGCCGGGGCGATTGCTGGCGTGGTCAGGACCCAGGGTCGAGTTGAGATCCAGGCGATCGGCGCGGGAGCCATCAACCAGGCGGTCAAGGCCATCGCCATCTCCCGTGGCTATGTGGCGCCAGGGGGCCTGGAGCTGGTCTGCATTCCCTCGTTCATAGACATCGCCATAGACGGCGAGGAGCGGACGGGCATCCGCCTCGTGGTGGAGGTCCGCTGAAGACTGCGGTCGGGCCCAGGTCGGTATTCAGCCCACTGCCTCTGATCGAGGCCCGGCCGCAAAGGACTCCTATCGTGGTCAGCGGTGACCGCGCCCCTCGGGTGAACATCTGGCAGATCGGGTGCCAGATGAACAGCGCCGACGCCGACAGCCTCGCGGAGCAGTTCGCTGAGCTGGGAATGGTGCCGGGAGTGGAACTGGAAAACGCCGACCTGGCAGTCCTGGTCACGTGCGCGGTGCGGCAACACGCGGAGGACCGGGCCAGCAGTCGGCTGGGCGAGCTGGCCCGGTGGAAAGGCGCCCGTCCGGGTCGAGCCATCGCCCTCACCGGCTGCATGGTGGGGGAACACGGCAGCAGCCTGCTAAGTCGATTCCGTCATCTCGACTACGTCTTCGACATGCGCGAGCCCGACGGCTTCTTCGCGCGCCTTCGCGACCTATACCAAGGAGCGCTGGAGGGTCCGGTGCCTCTGCCGGCTTCCGATCGGCTCTTCGCCTACCTTCCGGTCATTCTCGGCTGCAACGAGATGTGCACCTACTGCATCGTCCCCTTCGTCCGAGGCCGGGAGTCGAGCCGGCCGGCCCCGGAGATAGAGGCAGATGCCAGGCGCTTGGTGGAGCGGGGAGTTGTGGAGATCACCCTCCTGGGTCAGAACGTCAACTCGTACATGAACCCGGAGGATGGCTCGGGGTTGGCGGAGCTCATGGCTCGGGTCGACAAAGTCCCTGGACTCCAGCGCCAGCGCTTCCTGACTTCACATCCCCGCAACGCTTCCGATCGACTCCTCGACACCATCGCCAGTCTTGGCACCGCCTGCGAGCAGCTTCACCTCCCGGTCCAGTCCGGCAGCGACTCCTGCCTGCAACGAATGAAGCGCGAGTACTCGGTGCAGAGCTACCTCGAAGTTCTGGGGCGCGCCCGGGAGCGCGTGGATGACATCGCTCTGAGCACCGATGTGATCGTCGGTTTCTGTGGTGAGACCGATGCCGAGTTCTCCGACACGCTGCGGATGCTGGCGGATGTGCGGTTCGACATGGTTCACGTGCAGGCCTACTCGCCCAGGCCCGGGACCGCGGCCTTCCGTCGGCCGGACGACATCCCGCTGGCTGTGAAGAAGGAGCGTCTCCAGGCGGTGCTGGAGTTGCAGCGAGGCATCAGCCAAGAGCGCAACCGAGCCCTCATAGGCGGAACTGTCGAGATCCTGATCGAGGGGGTGGGCGAGGACGGCCGGTCGTACGGTCGAACGCGACAGAACCGAGTGGCCTGGCTGGAGCGGCGGGCCGCTCCCGGGGAGACGGTCCGAGCTCGGGTGACCGCGGCGACCGCCTGGCAGCTCGTGGCCGCTTGATGCCGGTGGGCGTGGTCAGCCCCGACATCACGGTGACCGGGGAAGCTGCCGACACCCCGGCCGTGCGCCAGTACCGGGCGGCCAAGCGCGCCCATCCCGAGTGCGTGGTGCTATTTCGGATGGGCGACTTCTTCGAGATCTTCGGTGAGGACGCGGCACTCGCGGCTCCCATCCTTGGGGTCACTCTCACATCTCGGGGCTTCGGAAAGATGGGCCGGGTGCCGATGTGCGGTGTGCCTCACCACAGCCTTGAGCCATACGCACGAAAGCTGCTCGACGCTGGGATCAAAGTGGCCATCTGCGACCAGGTGGAGACGGCGCGACCCGGTCGACTGGTGGCACGAAGGGTGGTCCGAGTCCTGACCGCGGGCACTCTGATCGAGGACAGCTTCATTGCGCCCGGGGCGGTAGCCAGGTGCGTGGCACTGCTGGGCGAGGTCGATTCGGTAGGGCTGGCAGCGATCGACGTCAGCACCGGCAGCTGTCAGGTCGGCGTGTTGGGGGGAGGAATGAGCTCACCGACGGTCGGCCACCAACTCGCCGCGCTGGAGACGGCGGAGTTGCTCCTCGCCGAGGATGCGCCGATCCCGCCAGGCCTGCCCAGCAATGCCACAGTCACCAGGCGAGCACGCGCTTCCTTCACTGCGGAGCGCGGGCGAACCCTGCTGGAGGCGGCCGGAGCAGAGCTTCCTCCGAGTGCCGAGGGCAGAGCCCTGAACCTGGCGCTGGCGGCTCTGGGGGCGCTGGCTGACTACTGCCAAGAGGGCGAGCTGGCCCTCGATCCGTCCTTTCTGCGGGTTACTTGGCGGGCCGCCCAGGCGAGCATGAGCCTCGACTCGTCTACCAGACGGAACCTGGAACTGGTCGATGCACCTGGCGGCGGGACTTCGCTGATACGTCTGATCGACCGTACCCTCACACCGATTGGGGCCCGCCGACTGCGTGCCTGGATCCAAGAGCCGCTGAGCGTGCTGCCCGTCATCCGAGAGCGCCAGCAGGGGGTGGCAGAGCTGGCGCGCCAAGGCTCGCTACGGGCCTCGCTCCGCGCCGCGCTCGCTGGCTGTCGGGACCTGGAGCGGTTGCTGGGGCGCTGTGTTCACGGCGTCGCCGGACCGCGCGATCTCGCCAGCTTAACCGCCACCCTGGAGAGATTGCCGGAGCTGATAGCCGCTCTGGAGGGTGTGGAGAGGGTGTGCCTGGTCGGCGCGCGAGACGAGCTTCGGCTACCCTCCGCGGACCTGCCCGGACTGCTGCGCCGCGCGCTGGCCGATGACCCGCCGGCCCAGGCGCGTGAGGTCGGCTTCATTCGCGCCGGCTTCGACCAGGAGCTGGACCAGATCCGCGACGCCAGTACCGGCGCCAGGGAATACCTCTCGAAGCTGGAGGAGACGGAGCGGGAGCGCACCGGAATCAGGTCGCTCCGCGTCGGCTAC
Organism: Candidatus Dormiibacterota bacterium; assembly: GCA_049279335.1. GTDB lineage: Bacteria > Chloroflexota > Dormibacteria > Aeolococcales > Bog-877 > Bog-877. Next base: position 22,945 of record JBAPNX010000049.1, on the reverse strand, counting down.
AACCGGGTCTTCGGGTACTACATAGAGATTCGCAACGCTTCTCGGGAGGCCATTCCTGACGAGTACCTCCGTCGCCAAACTCTGGTGGGCGCCGAGCGTTACGTCACCCCCCAGCTGCGGGAGCACGAGAACGTCGTGCTCCACGCTCGCGAGCGGGGACTGATCCGGGAGTTGGATCTGCTCAAGGCCCTGCTCGAAGCGGTGGTGGCCCAAGCGAGCGAGATCAGTCGCGCCGCCTCGGCGCTCGCGGAACTAGATGCCCTGCAAAGCCTCGCCGAGGTGGGGATAGAGCTGGGCTGGGTGATGCCCGAGATCGACGACAGCATGTGCCTGGAGCTGGAGGATGGCCGCCATCCTCTGGTAGAGGCAAGCCTCGGGGCCGGACGGTTCGTGCCCAATGACGTGCAGATGGATGGGGACGCGGAGCGGCTCTGGCTCCTGACCGGTCCCAACATGGCGGGGAAGTCCACCTTCCTACGCCAGGTCGCCCTGATCTGCCTTCTCGGACAGGTGGGCTCGATGGTTCCCTGCCGCAGAGCTCGCTGGGGAGTGGTGGACCGGATCTTCACCAGAATCGGGGCCCAGGACGACCTCGCCGCCGGGCGCAGCACCTTTATGGTGGAGATGGAGGAGATGTCGCAGATCCTGGCCCAATCGAGCCCACGGAGTCTTTTGATTCTTGACGAGATAGGGCGTGGAACCAGCACCTACGACGGCATGAGCATCGCCCAGGCGATCTTGGAATACCTTCATGACCAGCCCGGCATGGCCCGGCGGGTGCTGTTCGCCACCCACTATCACGAGCTCACTGCGCTCGATGCCGCACTTCCGGCACTGCGCAACTATCGTGTTGAGGTGGTCGAAACCGAAGAGCGCGGCCAGCTCCAGATCACGTTCTTGCATCGGATCGTTGCCGGTGGCGCCGATCGTTCCTACGGCATCAATGTGGCCCAGCTGGCTGGGCTTCCTGTCCCTGTTCTCGACCGTGCCCAGGAGATTTTGGCGGGACGTGAGGCGGATCGGCCACTGTCACCGGTTGCCGCCGCCGAGCTACAGCTACAGCTGCCGCTAGCACCAGAGGATCCGGTCATGGTCGAGCTCGGAGAGCTGAAATTGGACGGCATGACGCCGCTGGAGGCATTGCAGAAGCTGGCTCAGTGGCAGCGCCAGACCGGAGAGCGGGCCTGAACCTGGGCACGAAGGCTGCCGGGGCCAAGGCGGGGTCGGCAGGGATCCACCGGCTGGCCCCCGAGGTCGCTGAAGCGATCGCGGCGGGTGAGGTCATCGAGCGGCCTGCCTCGGTGGTCAAAGAACTGGTCGAGAACAGCCTGGACGCCGGCGCCAGCCACATTTTCGTCGAGGTCGCCGGAGGTGGCGCCGAACGGATCAAGGTGGTGGATGACGGCGCCGGCATGTCCCCGGCAGAGCTGGCCCTCTGCTTCCAGCGCCACGCCACCAGCAAGATCCGGACCATTGAAGACCTGAGCCGGATCTCCACCTTTGGGTTCCGGGGGGAGGCGCTGGCGAGCATTGCCGCAGTCGGGCGGCTGGCGGTGGCATCCCGAACGGCGGGGTCGGAGGCGGGGACGCGAGTGGAGGTCAGCGGAAGGGAGCAGAGTCCCGGGCGGCCGGTTGGGGTGGCGGTGGGGACTACCATCGAAGTCCGGGACCTTTTCCACAACACACCGGCGCGTCGGGCCTTTCTGCGATCGGCACGAGCGGAGGCTAGCGCCTGTCTTCGGGTCGTCTCCGAAGCTGCCCTTGGTCGGCCGGATGTGCGCTTTGAGTTCCGGGTGGGCGGGCGCCGCGCATTGGGTAGCCCCGGCGGGGGTGATCTGCGAGAAGCAGCCCGGGCCGTTCTGGGGCGTGGGGCGGCTGATCACCTACTCCCGGTTGACCGGACGGCGGATGAGATCACCGTCATCGGGGTACTGGGCATGCCGGCGGTAGCCCACCCGAATCGCAACGCGTTGATCTTGATGGTGAACGGCCGTCGGGTTCACCAGCGAGCGCTGGTGGCGGCCGTGGAAGGGGCCTATCGGGGACTCCTGGCCCAGGGGCGGCATCCACTGGCCGTCCTTGACATCCGATGCGACCCCGCCGAGGTGGATGTCAACGTCCATCCCACCAAGCGTGAGGTTAGGTTTCGCGAGGAGGGGCGCTTCTTCGAGGCAACCCAACGGGCCTGCTGGGAGGCGCTTCGCAACCTCACCCCGGGCACATTCACCCTACCTCGGGCGGAAGCGCAGGTGGTGGGTCGGGTCACCGATCGTGGCTTGTCGGATCTTGGATCGTATCCCGACGACCAGCTCTTCAGCGCCCGGACCAGTCTCAACGAGGCTTTCCCGGCGCTGGATGACCCTGGGCCGCTGGCGAATGCTGATCGCTGGACCTATTTGGGTCAGGCCCACAACCGCTACCTGGTTTTGGAGACTGAGCGGGGGATAGCCCTCCTTGATCAGCATGCCGCCCACGAGAAGGTGATCTACGCCAGGGTCCTCAGCGAGATGACGGGCGGTGAGGAGCTCAGATTCCGGCCGGGGCAGGGGCTGCTGACACCGATGCTCCTGGAGGTGGGGGCGGAGGCCCTGACGGCTCTACCAGCGGCTGCAGACCTGCTGCAAAGGGCTGGCTTCGAATTGGAGCCGTTCGGCGAAGGCACCCTGCGGTGCTCGGCGGTTCCGGTAGGAACCAGACTCTCGGAGCTGCGTGATCTGCTGCTGGAGGTGTTGGTCGAGACCGCGCAGGGGCCCGAAGCTGCGGGACTCAGACTGCATCGGGTCGCGGCTTCGGTGGCCTGCCACAGCGCGGTGAGGTTCGGCGACCCGATGAGCCGAGAGCAGGTGTTGGCCCTGCTCCGCGATCTGACATCGACCCCCGGCGGGATCACCTGTCCGCACGGAAGGCCGTCGGTTCTCATCCTCGGCGAGGGCCAGCTGCTGAGCGCCTTTCATCGGCGCTGACCCGTTGTCAACCATCTCCCCCGACCGCGTCGCCGTGCAAGGAGTCCTGGCCGTGATGGGTCCCACCGCGTCTGGGAAGACCAGGCTGGCGGTCGGCTTGGCGATGAAGATCCAAGGAGACTTGGTGAACGCTGACTCGCGCCAGTCCATCGCCGAGCTTGCCATCGGGGTCTGCAAGCCCACCCCGGCCGAGCTCCAGGGAATCCCCTGCCACGGACTGGGGTGGAGCCAGCTCGGCGAGCCATTCTCTGCCGCGGTGTTTCGCAAGCGGGCCATTGCCGTCATGGCCGAGATCTGGGGCCATGGACGCATTCCCGTGCTGGTAGGGGGGACGGGGCTCTATGTCCGAGCTCTTCTTGGTGGATTCGACTTCGGCGGGGTCGGTCCCGACCCGGAACGACAGCGGTCGATCCCCTCCGGCAAGCAGGAGGCTGCGATGGCTGCCAGCGCAACCCGGTCGCTGGCCCAAATCGATCCCCACCGAGCCGGCAAAGTCGATCTCCGGAACCCGCGTCGGGTGGTCCGGGCGGCCGAGCTGGCCCGGGCTGGAGCGATGCCTGGGCGTGAGTCTCCAGGCTGGGTCACGCAGAAGTTCGCCTGCCGGGTCAGCCCCGGTCAGCTCCGAGAGAGGATCGCAATTCGATCTGACCAGTTGCTGGCGGAGCCACTGGCGCAGGAGGTGGAGAAGCTGGTTCGCGGTGGTTTCTCGCCAGACCTCTTGGCCAGGTCCGCCATTGGGTACGCTGAGGCTGTCGACTGGTTGGCTGGCCGGTGCACACGCCAGCAGGCGGTCGAGCGAGTGACCTCGCGGACTTGGCGATATGCCCGTGCCCAGATGACCTGGCTCCGCAGCGAGCCAGGCTTGACGTGGGTGGACGCCGAAGCCAGTCCCGAAGAGATGGTGAGCCGATGCCTGGCCACCCTGCGCGAGCACGGGGCCTGGGAGCTGGATTGAGAGTATTCGACGAGTCCCTACAACGCGAACATGAGCGCGCCTTCCTGCTGGGGTGGGCGTCCTCGGATCGTGCCATGGCTCATGCCGAGTTGGAGATGGATGAACTGGGGGAGCTGGCCCGGACCGCCGGCGCCGAGGTGGTTGGCACCGACGTCCAGAAGCGCGCCCAGATAGATCCCGCGCTCTTCTTCGGCAGCGGCAAGGTAGCGGAGATCGCCGCCCTGCGCGAGAGCTTGGACTTTGGCCTCCTCATCACCAACGACGAACTCTCGCCGCGGCAGCAGCGCAATCTGGAGCGGGAGCTGGAGGTCCCCATCGTCGACCGCACTGGCCTGATCCTCGACATCTTTGCCCAGCACGCACGCTCCCGCGAGGGCCGGATCCAGGTGGAGGTGGCCCAGCTCGAGCACCTGCTGCCCCGGCTGACTGGATCCAGCCAGCTCTCTCGACCGGGCGGTGGAATCGGGACTAGGGGTCCGGGTGAACAGAAGCTGGAGACGGATCGCCGTAAGATTCGCCATCGCCTGCGCCTGCTCCAGAAGGAGCTTACTCAGCTCCACGAGGAGCGGGCCCTGCACCGGGAGGGCAGACGGCGGCTTCCCTTCCGGACGGTGGCCTTAGTCGGATACACCAACGCCGGCAAATCGACCCTGCTCAACGGAATGACCGCCGGGGGAGCGCTGGCCGAAGGCCGGCTCTTCGCGACGCTGGATCCCACCACCAGGGCGGTGCGCTTGCCGTTGGGCCAGCCCTGCCTCCTGGTTGACACGGTGGGCTTCATCCAGAAGCTTCCCCACGAGCTAGTGGCAGCCTTTCACGCCACTTTGGAGGAGGTGGGGGAGGCAGATCTTCTGGTGCACGTGTTGGACGCCAGCCACGCCGGTGCGGAGAGCCGACTGGACACGGTGCACGCCACCTTGGAGCAGCTCGAGCTCGGCGATCGTCCGTTGATACTGGCGATCAACAAGGTGGACTTGTGCTCTCGTGAGAGCCGGATGCGGCTACAGGGTTTTCGTCCCGAGCGGTATCTGGCCGTGGTCCTGGTTAGCGGTGCCACAGGGGAGGGGTTGGACGATCTGAAGGCCGCCATCGCGGATGCACTCACCCGCGAGATGCTGCCCGTCGAGGCCACCATCGCCTATGACAACTGGAGCGCACTCTCTCGCTGGCGTCGCTACGGCGTCGTTGAGAGCGAGGAGTTCGAAAGCGACGGGATTCACGTACGCGGACGACTACCAGAAGCGCTGGTTAGGAAGGTGGGGGCGGCGGAGGAAGGTGCCGAGCCGGGCGACTGAGCTCGACGACTACGAGGGCAGGACTCGGATCACCGCGACCACTTTGCCCTCTATGCGGGCATCGTTGACGATGAGCGGCTCAAAGGCGTCGTTCGAGGGCTGCAGGCGGACGTGACCGCGCTCCCGATAGAGGCGCTTGACCGTGACCTCGCTCTCGCCGGTCGCCTGACTCTCGAGGCGAACCACCGCCACGGTCCCGTTGGGTACGTCGCGGGTTGGTTTTACTACCACTAGGTCACCGTCGAAAATGCCGTCGCCCAGCATGCTCTCGCCCCTGACCCGCAGCAGGAAGGAGTCCTCGCCGCCCGCGATCTCGGGCCCGATGGCGAGGTGCTCTTCGATGTTCTGCTCGGCTAGCAGTGGAGCTCCGGCCGCCACCTGTCCCACCAAGGGCAACCAGTAAGCCCGACTCGAACCACTCGTCGGCGCCGAGAAATCAGTCAGGAGAACTGTCCGCGACTTCGTCGGGTCGCGACGGATGAGCCCCTTTCGTTCCAGGACATTGAGGTGGTTCTGAACCGTTGAGCTAGAGCTAAGGCCGACCGCCCGGCCGATTTCACGAACCGAAGGAGGGTAGCCGCCCTCCAGACTGCGAGACCGCAGGTATTCGACGATTTCCTCTTGCCTAGGATGGAGACCTTCGGACATCTGACAGCTCCCTTCCGTGGCACCGACCGTCGGCGGGTCGCGCCCCAGAACAAATGATCGCTCAGATGCTAACAGGGGCGAGGGCGGAAGTGCAAACGGCTGTTCGCCCTGAGATTCTGGCGGCTGACGCTGGGAGCCACATCGCCCGAACTGTCGGGCTCAGGCCCCTTGCTACCCAGTCCTAGGGCCGGGGGCGGGATGCTACCTGAAATCCTTCGCAACCACCTTGACAACCGAACAAGCGTTCTCTACACTACGAACCGATGTTCGTATCGGATTCGACAAGGATGGCAAGGGCCCCAGGGCGGCCTCGACGGGTTGAACGTCGCCCCAGCCGGAGTGGGCGGTGGGGGCTTCTTCTGAAGCTAGCCGTACTGACGGCGTTGCTCGGCGCAATCATGACCCAGGTTGTTCTCGGCACGGCCGGTCCGGCAGCTCCCGCCGTGGTGGTGCAGCCCGGGCAATCGCTCTGGAGCATTGCCGTCCAGCGCTATCCCCAGTCCGACCCGAGAGCCGCGATCGCGGCGATCGAGTCGGCCAATCACCTGCAGGGTGCGGCGATCATGCCGGGAGAGCGACTGCTTCTGCCCCCCGCCTGACTAGCCGGCCGGCAACTCCGTTGGTGGGACCAGCGCCGATATGCTTGGCCCCCATGCTCCTCTCACCAAGCACGTCGGCCCGCCTGCGGATGAAGGTGGCCGCGGTACAGGCCGAGCGGCGTGTCCCGAGCCTGGTTGTGGCAATCGCGTCCGCTGGGGATCCGATCGAGAACATCTCGATCGGCAAGGCAGATTTCCGTGCTGAGCGTGAGGCCGGACCAGAAGTCCAGTATCGGATTGGCTCGATCACGAAGACCTTCACCGCCATGGCGGTGATGCAACTAGTGGGGGAGGGGCGCCTGGATCTGCGTCGTCCTCTCAGCCAGCGTTGGTCGGGGGCCCCACACGACGAGCTCTCGCTTGCCGATTTTCTGAGTCACGGCTCCGGCCTGCAACGAGAGCCGCCGGGGCGGGTCTGGGAGACCCTGCGTTTCCCGAACCGGGAGCAGCTGGGCGCCAACGCCGAGATGGCCGACCGGCTCTACCCGCCGGACAGCTGGTTCCACTACTCCAACCTTGCTTTTGCGCTCCTCGGTGAGCTGGTCGCACAGGTGAGCGGGACCAGCTGGGAGTCCTACGTCAAGGAGCACATCCTGGAGCCGCTCGAGATGCGTCAGACGGGGCCCGTGCCAGGTCCCAGTGCCGCGCAGGGGTACTCAGTTAGGCCCTACACCGACGAGGTGATCGAGGAGCCCGCGTTGGAAATCGGTGGCATCGCTCCTGCTGGTCAGCTGTGGAGCACCGCCAACGACCTGTGCCGCTGGACCGGTGCCTTGGCGGGCTGCCGACCGGATGTGCTAGCGCCCGCCCTGCTGGAACAGATGCGAGCCCCTCGTACGATCGCCGACCTCGAACACTGGACCAGTGGCTTCGGCCTGGGGCTGATGCTGATACGAGATGGCGAGAGCGTCTACGTCGGTCACACCGGGTCGATGCCAGGTTTCGTGGCGGCTGCCTTCTGTCATCCCTCCAGCGGATTCGGGATTGTGGTGCTGACCAATTCGACCGCTGGTTTCAACGTTGCCGCGGTCGCGGCGGAATTGCTGACCCTGGTCCGGGATGGCGACCCTTCCCCGTCCATGTGGCGTCCTGGCGATGCAGCGCCGGATCGGATTAGGCCGATCCTGGGCCGTTGGTGGTCGGAATGGCGGGAGTGGATCTTCGCCTGGAAGGATGGCAAGCTCCAGGCTTCCCAGGCGGGTGCGCCACCAGGGGAGATGGTCACTGAGTTCGCTGAGATTGGGACGGACGAATTTGTCGCCGTTAGCGGGACCGAGCGCGGCGAGCGACTCACCCTGGAGCGGGGCGAGGGCGCCGACTTGGCCGAAGTGCGCAAGCTCTACTGGGCCACCTACCCGTTCACCCGCGAGCCAGAGCCGTTTGGTGGGACTCCCACGAGGCCGGCGTCTTAGGCCTCAGGTCGTCGTCTCGCCCAGCAGCCGGGCGATTCCCTCCAGTGGGATGGACACCCAATCGGGGCGGCTGTGCAGCTCGTAATCAATCTCGTAGAGCGCCTGGCTCGCCTGGAGGCAGGTAATCAGAAGGTTGATGCAGCTCGTCTCGGTGGGCAGCAGGCCGCTGCCGTTCATCATGGCTAGGTACTGGCCCATGAAGGCATCGCGTGCCAGCGTCGACCAGGCCCGTCCGTAGGGCTCCAGGCTGGCGGCGCTGACATCGGTGGAGTCGACCTGCTGGCGCAGCGCCACCGAGGCCGCGTAGTCGAATGACCGCAGCATCCCGGCCAGGTCCTGGATCGGAGTCGCTTTGCGCCGTCTGACCGAAATCGGCAGCGACGGCCTGCCCTCGAAGTCCAGGGCGTGCCATCCGGAGTCGGTTCGCAGCAGCTGCCCCAGGTGGTAGTCGCCGTGGATGCGGATGGCGGAGCCCGAGGGCTCAAGGCCTGATACCTCCCGGGCCAGCCGGTGGAGCGCAGTGGCTCGAACTGAGAGGGGCTCGAGTTGGGGATCTTCCAAGCCCAAGAGCTTCTCGACCCGGGCATCCAGATCGTCGGCGATTATCTGCAGGTCGTCATGTGATAGTGGACGGGCCAGTAGAGCCTCGTCACCCTCAAGCCTTGCCAGCGCGAGATGCATTTCTGCAGTCAGACTGCCGATCTGAATCGCCGCCCCGGCGAACGAGGACCCCTGGCGGTCGACCGCCTTGATCGCCTCCTCCGGCAGCGGCACGGCGCCGTCGGCGTCCAGAAGGAGATCGCCGTAGAGATCGCGGAGCGAGGTGAGGGCTAGAGAGAAGCCGTCGGTCCCGTTGCGGAGGTAGGCCTGGGCCACCGCCAGCGAGGTGATCACGCCCGACGTGTTGGACTCGACCACCCCCAGAGGTCGCGCGATGCCAGGGAAGTCGACGCGATCGAGCGCTTCGAGCAACTCCACCTCGGGACTGACGCCGGTCCAGACCCGCCGTAGCACTTTGATCAGCAGATCCTCGCCGTAGAGCACGGTGGACTGGCTCTGATCTTTCGGGCCGGTACGGGTCGGCTCCAAGGATGGCAGCTCGGGCAGGGGAGGGTGAAGCAGGCGGAAGTCCAGCCTTCCCGGACCTTCGTCCTCAATGGATTGACTGTCGGCTAGCGAGCGGAGGTACTGGGCCCCGAGGGCTTTGTCGGCGAAGGCGTCGTAGACAGCCCAGGATTGGCCGGGCTGTTGCTCCTGCTCCGATCCCGACTCCTCGCCGCCGAGCACTCTACGAGCCACGGAGCGGATGTCAGCAGGCAGATGCCGATCCCAGGGCCGAATCCCCAAGACGAGCTGGTAGGTGGCGCTCGACCCTTCGTCGAAGTCCACCTCGACCAGGGCCACCGCCATTCCCGGTGACTCCCGGCGGATCCAGTAGGTACGCTCGAGGCGAAGCTGGCGGATGGTCCGATCCTTATCGGCGAACCACCGCTCTTGGGAGAGGTCGGCGGCTAGCGATGCCTCCAACCCAGACATCTCAGAGAGCCGGGGAACGGAGGTCACGCATCCTCCTCCAACTGCAACCAGTAGAAGCCGTGAGGCCCGAGCGTGAGCGGATAGGGCTCGGAGCCGACGGTCGGGAATGGCACCCGTCCGATCAACTCGACCGGTGTCATTCCCGCGAACAACCGCAGGTCCAAGTTGACCGGTTGGGCAAAGCGGGAAAGGTTGTTGACACAGAGGATGGTCTCCGTCTCTGAGGATCGCACGAATCCAAATATTGACGGGTTGCTGACTTGGACCAGTTCGAATTCTCCGCGGCCAAAGACCGGGTGAGCTTGTCGAATCCGGATAAAGCGGCGCAGCCACTGCAGCAGGGAGGTCTCCGCCCGCTCTTGCTGTTCAACGTTGCAGGCCTGGTAGCCGTAGAGGGGGTCCATCAGCGGGGGAAGATACAGTTGGGCAAAATCCGCTCGGGAAAAGCCGGCGTTACGGTCGCCGTTCCACTGCATCGGTGTCCTGACTCCATCTCGGTCAGTCGCGAACAGGTTGTCACCCATGCCAATTTCGTCCCCGTAGTAGAGGATGGGCGTGCCCGGCAAGGACAACAAGAGACCGTAGAGCAGCTCCATCTGGCGGCGCCCGTTACCCAGCAGCGGCGCCAGACGGCGCCTAATCCCCAAGTTGAGTTTCATGCGCGGATCGCGAGCGTACTCGGAATACATGTAATCCCGCTCCGCGTCGGTCACCATCTCCAGGGTCAGTTCGTCATGATTGCGCAAAAAGATTGCCCACTGGCACTCATCCGGTATCGGCGGCGTCTGGGCCAGGATCTCGGTGATCGGGTAACGCTGTTCCTGCCGTAGAGCCATGAACATCCGGGGCATGAGAGGGAAGTGAAAGCACATCTGGCACTCGTCACCGTCGCCAAAGTAGGCTCGGACTTCGGAAGGCCACTGGTTGGCCTCGGCCAGCAGGAGTCTCGAGGGGAAGTGCGCGTCCACCTCGCGGCGAATCCGCTTTAGGAACTCGTGGGTTTCGGGTAGATTCTCACAGTTGGTTCCCTCCGCCTCGAATAGGTAGGGGACCGCGTCGAGGCGGAGCCCGTCGAGTCCCATGTCTAGCCAGAAGCTGATGACCTCGAGCATGGCCCCTTGTACGGCCGGGTTGGCGTAATTGAGGTCCGGCTGATGGCTGAAGAACCTATGCCAGTAGTAAGCACCCGCCTCGGGATCGTAGGTCCAGTTCGAGACTTCGCTGTCGGTGAAGATGATCCGCGCCCCCTCGTAGCGAGCCGTGGTGTCACTCCAGACATACCAGTCGCGCTTGGGCGAATTGGGGTTGCTGCGCGACTCTTGGAACCACGGGTGCCGGTCGGAGGTGTGGTTGACCACCAAGTCGGTGATCACCCGGATACCCCGGGAGTGGGCCTCGCTCACCAGCCGACGGACGTCGTCCAAGGTTCCGTATTCCGGCTGGATCGAGTAGAAGTCGGAAATGTCGTACCCGCCGTCCCGCTGCGGTGATGTGAATATGGGCAGGAGCCAAAGACAGTTGACTCCCAGCCAGTGCAGGTAGTCCAGCTTCTCGATCAGTCCGGGAATGTCGCCGACGCCGTCGTTATTGGCATCGAAGAAACCGCGGACGAAGACCTCGTACATGACGGCGTCCCGGTACCAATCGCGATCTGAGACCTGGCTCACGGCCCAATCCAGTAGATCTGGGCGGGCAATCGACCAGATCTGAAGTGGACTTCCTGAGTTGGACCGGTCCACGAGGACGTGGTACCGGCCAGGAGGTCGCGCGCCTCGATGCGTTGTCTCGGCTTGGGGCCGAGATGTCTTAATGAGAGTTCGACGGTAGCGCGGTGCGACCTGCTGGGATCCAGATTCGCCACCGTCAGGACGACGTCGGAACGGTCAGCCGTGTACTTGGAATAGGCGAGGATGAAGGGGCTGTCGGTGCGATGGAACTGGAGTCGCCGCAACTGCTGGAGTGCGGGATGTTCGCGCCGAATCTGGTTGATCTGACTTATCAGCGGCGCGAGTGTGCCTGGCTGCTCCCAGTCGCGCGGCCGATACTGATATTTCTCCGAGTCCCAATACTCCTCCGATCCCCTGGACTGGGGCTTGTTCTCGAACCGCTCGTAACCACTGTAGATCCCGTAAGTAGGGGAGAGGGTGGCGGCCAATATCAGGCGGAGTCGAAACACAGGTGGACCACCGTGCTGCAGTTCAGCCGTCAGGACGTCGGGAGTGTTCACGAAGAAGTTGGGTCGCAGGTAGTCAGCCGTATCCTTGGCGAGCTGCGTCAGGTAGGACCGCAGGCCTCGCTTGTCCGAGCGCCAGGTGAAGTAGGTGTAGCTCTGGCTGAACCCGACTTTCGAGAGTTCACCCATGAGCGCGGGTCGCGTGAACGCCTCCGCCAACATGATCACGTCGGGATGGTCCGCGCGGAGTCGCTCTAACACCCAGGCCCAGAATTGAAACGGCTTGGTGTGAGGGTTATCGACCCGAAAAATGTGCACTCCTTGGGAAATCCAGAACTCCAGAATCTCGTAGCAGGCAAGCCACAACTGCCGCCAATCGGCGCAGGTGAAGTCGAGGGGGAAGACGTCGTCGTAGCGTTTGGGGGGGTTTTCGGCCGGCCGAATGCTGCCATCCTCGCGGTGCTCGAACCAGTCGGGATGCTCAGTCACCCAGGGATGGTTGGGCGAGCACTGCAAGGCGTAGTCCAGTGCCACCTCCAGGCCCAGCTCGGCGGCAGCCTTAACGAAGGTCCTGAAATCTTCCAGAGTCCCAAGGTCCGGATGCACCGCCGTGTGCCCTCCGGCTGAGGACCCAATCGCCCATGGGCTTCCCGGCTCACCCGGCTGGGCGACTGGGGCGTTGTTCCGCCCTCGTCGGGCTGTAGTGCCGATGGGATGTATCGGGGGCAGGTAAACCACGTCGAAGTGCATTTCGGCCAGGGCTGGCAGTCGGGTTTGGGCGGAGAGCAGAGTGCCCGACTTGGAGTCGTGGGCTCCTTCCGAACGCGGGAACATCTCGTACCAGGAACCGAAGAGGGCCAGTGGCCGCTCGACCCAGACCGGAAGTGCAGCACTTTGTACGGGAGGGGTCCGGGACAGCGCCTCGGCGGCGAGCCTGGCGACCGTGGGGCTGAGCAAGTAGGTCTGAAGTGACTTGACCCCAGCCCTCTCGGCTAGCCTAAGCCGGCGGTCGGCAGCATCGCGCCTGGCTTGGGGCAGCCAGGCCAAGACGGTGCGCAGCAGGCGGCTTCCCATCGGTAGCTCCAGCCGGGGGTCAGCGCCGGCTCTCAGCCAGCGCCGGTAGCCCTGGCGCCAAGACCCGAACTCGTTGCGCCAGGCCTCGATTTGGAACTCGGCCGCTCCAGCTTGGGTGTAGGTGATATTCCCCGTCCAGAAGTCATCCAGCCGGACCTCCAGCGATGTGGACTGCCACGCCCCAGGGGAAGCCCCGGTCAGCATGCGCCAGCGAGCTCTGACGACAAGCTCCTGCTGCCCGTCACTGAAGACACAGGCTCGGACGGGCAGCTGCTCACCGGTGACCGCCTTAGCGGGAAGCCGGCCACCCTCAACCTGAGGCGAGACGCTGTTGATAACGATTCGCTCGACTCCATCTGGAAGTGAGCGAGCGAGGGCATTCGGGGATTGCTTGGCCACTCCGGTAGATTGCCACCCTGCCGCCTGGTCGCGCACCGGAGGCGGATCGGAGCCTAATTTGGGTTCGAGTCGGGCCTGCCCAAGCTCGCAAGCGAGTTTCGGTAGGCTGAGGAGATGCCAGTAATGACGTCCTCGAAGCGCCGGGGATCGCCGGGTTGGGCATTGGCCGTGATCGCCACCGGGGTTCTGATCACAGCGGTGGACACCACCATCGTGGTGCTGGCGCTACCTCACATTCAAAGAGGGCTGCACGCCAGTCTGGGCTCGGTGGTGTGGATCATCGTCAGCTACCTGCTGGTCATCACCATCCTCTCTACGCAGGTGGGGAGGCTGGGAGACATATTCGGCCGGGTCGAGATGTATGAGGCGGGCTTCGCCATTTTTGTCGTGGGCTCACTGCTCTGCGCTCTGGCCTGGAACGAGCCGTCGATGGTGGGCTTCCGCGTCCTTCAGGGCATCGGCGGTGCGCTCATCACCGCCAACAGTGGCGCCGTTATCGCCGACACCTTCGCCCCGGAGCGCCGGGGGAGGGCCTACGGGATCAATGCCGTGGGCTGGAGCGTCGGTGCGATCATCGGCATCGTACTGGGCGGGCTGATCACCACGTATCTCTCGTGGCATTGGGTTTTCTGGATAAACGTTCCCATCGGGATCGCCGCCCTGGCGGTGGCACTGCTGGTGCTCCAGGACCGCGGAGAGCGGCAGCCGCGCGACCTGGACCTGGCAGGGATGGGGCTCTTCGCGCTGGGACTATTCAGCATTCTGTGGTCGATGATCGAGCTGACCTCCAGCTCCTTGAACGGGCCTATTGCTGCCGGCTTGCTGGTGGGCGGTGTCTGCTTGGTGGGTTTCGCCTTGGTGGAGTGGAGGGCAGAGCTGCCCATGATCGCCTTGCGTCTATTCCGCGTCCCAACCATGTCGCCCTCACTGGCCGCATCTTTCTTCCAGTCTTTGGCCAACTTCGCCATCCTGTTCCTGCTGATCATGTACTTGCAGGGAGTTCGTCATCTCTCGCCTTTGGCGGGGTCACTCTGGCTGGTGCCGGGTTACGTTCTCGGCGGCATCGCGGGTCCCTTCGCTGGGCGCCTAACCGACCGACTCGGGGCTGCACTGCCCGCAACCGTGGGCCTGCTAATGGAGGTGGTCGCACTCTTCGTCTACCTGCAACTGACCGTCACCAGCCCGCTCTGGATGGTCTCGCTCGGCAGCGTCATCAACGGAATTGGCTCTGGTGCCTTCTTCCCAGCCAACACCACTGCCGTCATGCGAGCCTCACCACCGCGAGACTTCGGACTGAGCTCCGGCCTCCTCCGGACCTGCGCCAACGTCGGCATGGTGTTCTCATTCGCGGCCGCCATCGTGGCAGCGGCTCACAGCATTCCCCGAGGCATAGCGTTCGCCATCTTCGTCGGTAGCGCCAACCTGTCAGGCGCTCGCGGAGCCGCTTTTGTGACGGGTATCCACACCGCGCTCTACTTAGCCATCGCGCTCATGCTAGTGGCGGCCGTTCTATCGGGCACACGGTTGTTGTCGAAGACTCACGCCCCGGCACAGCCCGCGCCCAGCCACGTCGCGCGAGTGCCAGGCCAACCCCCGGCTGACTGATTAGACCAAGCGCGATTGGCCTCGACGCCCAGGCGGCATCGAGTCGGCCAGAACTGAGCACGATACGGAGAATCGATGATCAACTCACTGCTGCGGTCAAGAATGCTTGCACCGCTGCGAGTGCGGGACTTCCGACTCTTCTGGAGCGGGAATCTCGTGTCCTTACTAGGGGACGGGATCTTCACGGTGGCGCTTGCCCTGGAGGCGCTCCGGGTGGATCACCAACCCACCGGGCTCGCCTACGTACTAGCAGCTCGATCGGTGCTGGCGGTCGCCTTCTCACTGGTGGGGGGCGTGGTGGTCGATCGGATCCCCCGGAGGACAGCCATGGTCACGGCCGACCTCGTTCGGGGCGCGGCGATTGGGCTGGTAGCCCTACTGGTGGCGGCGCACGCGATAACCCTCCTGGACCTGGCGCTCATGGCGGCCGTGGTCGGCACGGCCGACGCCCTGGGAGGCCCCGCCTTTCTGGCCCTGATTCCCGAACTGCTACCGACAGAAGACCTCACTCAGGCGAACGCTCTCAACAGCACCAGCTCCGAGCTGGCGGTCAACCTGATCGGGCCGGCCCTAGGAGGGCTGGCCGTAGCGGCAGTCGGCACCGCGGCTGCCTTCGGCTTCGACGCTGCCAGCTTCCTGGTAGCTGTGGGCTGTCTGGTCCTGATGCGCCGGAGGCCCAGACCTGTGGCCAGCGGCAAGTCGGTTCTTGGCGAAGCGGCCGAGGGAATTCGCTACATCGTGTCCCGGCGCTGGCTGTTCATCCTGCTGATCGGGGCGGCCGTCGCCAACTTGGTGGGGATGGGCCCCTACATGGTTCTCGTGCCGGTCCTGGTCCGTCACACGCTCCACGGCACCCCGCTGGAACTGGGGCTGGTCTACGCCAGCGCTGGGGCCGCGGGAGTAGCGGCCTCGCTGGTGGTCGCCCGGCTGGGGTTGCCCAGCCACCTGCTGGAGACGATGTGGGGCGCCTACGGTAGCGCTGGGCTTCTCCTAGCTGCCGTCTCTGTCGCTCCCAGCGTTTGGGTGGCTGCTCTTCTGATCGCTGGCTCTGCTGGCCTGGTCGTGTACGGGGACGTGCTCTACTTCACCAAGCTGCAGACCTCAGTCCCGCGGAATCTGATGGGTCGGGTGTCGTCGGTCTCGTATGTCATGGTGGGCACCCTGACGCCGTTGGGGATGATTCTGGGCGGGTTGGGCGCCGCCACCCTGGGCCCCCGGGGCACGTTCTTGCTCAGCGGACTTCTAGCCGGCAGCTGCGCCCTGGTGCTGCTGGTGCCAGGGGCGCGGTCGATGGCACCGGAGGCGGAAGTGGCCTAGGTGGGGGCCTAGCCTGGCGAATGGGCCGCCCCCGGGGGAGTGCCTGGCCGAGTTCCGTAGATGGTTCTCATAAGAGACCTTATCGTTAACTAGACCTAGTTCCTGGCCACGTAACCTCTCGCCCACGCCGTCTCATCGATATAGCCACGTGGTGGGGCTGAAAGCGCCCCGTAAGCTCTCCACTGTGGAGCTCAGCCGGCGGGTCATGATTGTGACCGGCGCTTCGTCCGGGATTGGCGCGGCCACAGCCCGGCTGGCACATGCCCAGGGCGCTCACGTGGTCCTGGCGGCCCGACGGGCTGAACGGCTGGCGAGCCTCGCCGACGAGCTGCCTGGATCGCTGGCGGTACCGACCGACGTGACCCAGCTAGCCGAGGTGGCCGCGCTATGCGCTCGCGCCCTCCAAGCCTTCGGATCCATCGACGTGCTGGTGAACAATGCTGGCCAGGGACTGCATGTGCCGTTGACCGAGGTTGAGGCCGGTGACTTCCTGGCCGTCTGGGAGCTCAACGTTCTAGCGCCCCTGACCTTGATGCAGGCGGTTCTACCCACCATGACCCGCCAGGGCTCCGGCGCGATCGTGAATGTGAGCTCGATGACATCCCTGATGGCCATCTCGGGGCTGGGCGCCTATGCCGCCACCAAGTCGGCGCTCAACATGCTCTCCAACGTGGCGCGTGCCGAATTCGCTGCGGCAGGCGTGGTGGTGTCCCTGGTCCTACCTGGTGTGGTGCAGTCCGAATTCCATAGCTCGTTGCGGGCGGGTCGGATTTCAGAGTGGGCAGGGAGTCGAGCAGCCTTGCCGGCGGAGGCTGTCGCTGAAGCGATCCTGGAGGCGGTGCGGACCGGAGAAGTCGAGGCCCGGGTTACCCCGCCTCGCTAGCGCTCTGCGGGCGGCCATGAAGGCGCCTTATCGGCCCACGGTCACGCTCTAGATGCCCTAGTCGACACTTGCCGTTCCGAACCTCGACTCCCTCTAGGCCGAGAAGCTCCGCCTGACGCCGCTCGTGTCCCGGGACCAGCCGTCCCTGGCTGCTGACCACGCGCCACCATGGCAGGCCAGAACTCCGAGACAGGACCCGCCCCACGGCCCGCGCTGCTCCCGGATGCCCTGCCAACCGGGCCAGCTCTCCGTACGTCAGTACTTCCCCCGGTCCAAGGGATGCCAGGACAGCCGACACCGTCTCGGCGAGAGTCCGTGCCTGGGGGGGCTGGCTAAGGCTAGGCGACACCGGCACCGATCATAGGAGTGGGCCGGCCATCAGACGGCGCTCCCGGGGGGTGGGCCTCGTCCACTGAGTGCGGTACCCACCCTATCCTGGGGACATGGATCGTGCCCCATCACCGACGCAGACCTTGGAGATCGACCAGGCGCTCCGGCGCCTCGAGGGATTGGTCCATCGAACACCCCTCCTGCACTCCAGACTGCTCGACGAGCGGGCGGGATGCCGGGTGTGGCTCAAGGCTGAATCCTTCCAGCGCTCCGGTTCGTTCAAGGCGCGAGGCGCCTTCAACGCCGCACTCGCCGGCCTCGGGGCCGGCGACCGACGCGGCCTGGTGGCGCTCTCGTCGGGGAACCATGGCCAGGCGGTGGCTCTGGCCGCGAGGGACCTAGGCTTGCCGGCGGTGGTGGTGATGCCCGAAGGCTCCTCGCCCGTCAAGGTCGCCGCCGTGCGAGGCTACGGGGCTGAGGTCGTGATTGACGGCGTGACCGTCCTCAACCGCGAGCAGATTGCAGCCGACCTGGCCGCCGAGCGGGATCTGCGCCTGCTTCACCCTCACGACGACGTGCTGGTCATGGCGGGACAGGCCACGGTAGCCGAGGAAGTCGCCGACCAGGCAAGGGAGAACGACTTCACGCCACAACTCGTGGTGGTGCCGGTCGGCGGCGGCGGCCTGATCGGCGGAATGGCAACTTCGGTTCGGCGTCGAATGCCGGGCTGTCGAGTCGTAGGTGTGGAACCGGCTACCGGCGACGACGGCGCGCGATCCATGCGAGCGGGGCGGCTGATCTCGCTAACGGAGCCGCCAGTTACAGCTGCCGATGGTGTCCGGACCCTGCGTCTCGGCCGGACCTGCTGGGAGATCATCCGCGAGCAGGTGGACGCGATCGTGACTGTGACCGAAGCCGAACTGGCGGAGGCGCTCTGGTGGATCTGGAGCCGCTGCAAGGTGGTAGCGGAACCGACCGGAGCGCTGGCTCTGGCGGCAGTGCTCAGCGCTGCAGGGGGTACAGAGCTCTGGGGTGCGCGCTCGGGGAGCGCCGGCGCGACGGACGTGGTCTGCGTGATCTCGGGGGGCAACTGCGAACCCAAGCAGCTGGCAGGTCTGCTGGGCGAGTACAACCTGCCTCCTCTTTCGGAGGGCAGATGAGCCAAGAGCAGTGGAGCGCCGTCGACGCCTTCATTGAGGATCAGTTGCTACCTTCCGATCGGGAATTGCAGGTCGTGCTTGAGAGCAGTACCAAGGCAGGGCTGCCGTCGATCCAGGTGTCACCGCCCCAGGGAAAGCTGCTCAACCTCTTGGCGCGGGCCTTGGGAGCCCGGGCGATTTTGGAGTTAGGGACCCTGGGCGGCTACAGCACCCTGTGGATGGCGCGGGCTCTTCCGGCGGGCGGGCGCCTGGTGACTCTCGAGGCCGACCCCGCTCATGCCGAGGTTGCCCGTGCCAACCTGGAGGGCGCCGGGGTGGCGGACCGCGTCGAGATCCGACTCGCACCGGCCCTGGAGACTCTGCCGCAGCTCCTGGCAGAAGGCAAGGGGCCTTTTGACCTCGTCTTCATCGACGCCGACAAAGGGAGCTATGCCGATTACCTGAGCTGGGCCCATCGGCTAGCGAGGGTCGGCGGCCTGATCGTGGCCGATAACGTGATCCGTGGCGGATCGGTTGTGGATCCCAGCAGCGACGAAGCCTCAGAGGGAATTAGGCGCTTCTATCGAGCGCTGGCCACCTCCCCCGGGCTGAGCGCGACGGCGATTCAGACCGTAGGGACCAAGGGTTACGACGGCCTGGCGTTCATTCTGGTCACTGCCGAGGCAGCGACGGCGTAGCCGTTACCGCTCTGCGCCGCCCCCAGACTTAGTCGCCAACTTCTGGGCCTCCAGCGCCGCCCGTTCAACCCGGGCATGGAAGCTTTGCCACCAGGCCCTGTCGCCCGGCGCCATGCTGTCGTCGTCCTTGCGCCAGCCCACAGCTCCGTCAATAAGCTCGCGCACGATATCGGCGTGGCCAGTGTGCCGATTGGTCTCGGCAATCATGTAGGCCAGCATCCGTTCCAGTGTCACCTGATTCGAGTCGCCCCACCAGGGCACGTGTCCCACAGCCTTCAGATCCAGGCTCTCAATCGTGGCATCCGAGTGCGTCCAGACCCTGCGGTAGAGGCCGACTATCTGTTCGCGAGTCTCGTCCGCGGTCGCCCACATGTCGGAGTTGGGCTCGACGTCGTCACCGAACCAGTGCTGGACTTCCTCCAAGGGCCGACCGAAGGTGACGCCAAAGTACCCCCCGTCCACGATGGCCACATGCTTCACCAATCCGAGAAGGTTGGTCCCGGTGGGCACCATAGGGCGGCGGATGTCGTACTCGGAGAGGCCGTCTAGCTTCCAGACCAGGGCCTCGCGTGCCTCCTGGAGGTCGCCATGAAGCTCGGCCTTTAGATCCTTGTCAGCCACGCCGGGTATTTTCGGCTATGGGCTGAACCTTGGCCAGGCAGAGATCGGACGCCGGGCCGGGTCGCATTTCTGCGGTGAGGCGCGGCCGGTTGACGTCTCGCTAGCTAAGGAGTCGCTGGAGTCGCGAAATTCCCTCCGCCAAGAGGTCGTCAGCCAGGGCGTACGAGAAGCGCACATGCCCAGCGCAGCCAAAAGCCTCCCCCGGGACCACGGCCACCCGTGCCTCATCGAGGAAGAGCGCGGCCAGCTGCTCGGACGTTTCCACCCTTCGGCCGGCGATGGTTCGACCCAGCAGGCCCTCGACGGATGGGAAGACATAGAAGGCGCCGTCGGGAGGCGGGCACTCTACGCCGGGCATCTTTCCCAACCCGTCCAAGATCACATCGCGACGCCTGGCGAAGATCTGGCGCATGCTCTCGACCGACCCAGTGCCGGAGCGGAGCGCGGCCAGGGCCGCCCGTTGCGCGACGTTGTTGATGTTTCCGCATACGTGCGAATGCAGGTTGGTGGCTGCTGCCACCACCGCCTCGGGACCGATCAACCACCCCACCCGCCAGCCGGTCATGGCGTAGGACTTGGAAAGCCCGTTGAAGCGCAGCGTGCGCTCGGCGAGCGCGGGGCTCATCGCCGCCATCGAGTGGAAGTGCGCGTCGCCATAGGTGAACTTCGCGTAGATCTCGTCGCTGGCCACCCAGAGCCCGTGTTCCGTCGCCCAGTCGCCGATCTCATGCATCAGAGCTTCGGAGTAGACCGCCCCGGTTGGGTTGGAGGGGGAAACAAAGAGCAGAGCCTTGGTGCGCGGCGTCAGGTGTGCCTCCAACTGCTCGACCGACACCCGGAACCCCCGGCCTTCGTCGCTAGGAACCACAACTGGTACCCCGCCAGCCAGCGTCACCGCCTCGGGGAATGTGACCCAGTAAGGGCTGGGGATCAACACCTCGTCGCCGGGGTCTAGCAGGGTGGCGAATCCGTGAGCGACCGCCTGCTTGGTGCCGCTGGTTACCAGAACGTTGGCGGCCGACACCTGGGTGCCAGTCTCCCGGGAGGTGTTTTCGGCTATCGCCGCGCGAAGCTCGGGCAGTCCGGCAGTCGGGGTGTAGTGATGCATCCTTGGGTCGCGACAGGCCTCGATGGCCGCCTCGACGACCTCGGGCGGAGTCGACAGATCAGGCTCCCCGGCGGCAAACGAGATAACCCTCTCCCCCGCCGCGCTCAGCTCCCGCGCTCGCCGGTCCATAGCCAGTGTCGCCGACTCTGTGATGCTGCCCACCCGGCGCGAGATCCCGTCGGTGGTGGCGATCGTCTGAGGCAATAGACTGCTCCCCATGTCTACCAGTAGTACGTCGACGCTCCGGATACCACAGCATATGCTTCCCGGCGACGGTCGTTTCGGCTGTGGCCCCTCAAAGGTACCGGCTCGGGCTATCGAAGCACTCGGTGGCCCAGGAGCGCGCGTGCTTGGCACCAGCCACCGCCAGGCTCCGGTCAAGAAACTGGTGCAGCAGGTACGCGAGGGCCTGGCGCAGCTCTTCGAGCTGCCGGAGGACTACGAGGTGGTGCTGGGCAACGGCGGCTCGACCGCCTTCTGGGATGTCGCCACCCTGACTCTGGTGGAGCATCGCAGTCAGCATCTCGTGTTCGGTGAGTTCTCCTCGAAATTCGCCACCGCCACCGCCGCGGCACCTTTCTTGGAGGCCCCTGAGGTGATCGAGGCCAAGCCGGGAACCCACCCTCTCCCCCGCTCCACCCCCGACGTCGACGCCTACTGCCTCACCCACAACGAGACCTCCACCGGGGTAGCCATGGCGATCGAGCGGGTGGGTGGCGCTGGCCAGCTCGTCCTGGTGGACGCTACCTCTGGAGCCGCCGGGCTTCCGATAAGGGTTAGTGAGACGGACGCCTACTACTTCGCCCCCCAGAAGTGTTTCGCCTCTGAGGGTGGTCTCTGGATCGCCCTGGTCTCCCCGGCTGCGATCGAGCGGGCGGAGCGGTTGGAGAAGTCCGGCCGCTGGATCCCAGCCTCGCTGAGCCTGGGTCTGGCCTTGGAGAACTCCCGGCTCAACCAGACCTACAACACCCCGGCAATCGCCACCTTGTTCTTGCTCCAGCAACAGCTCCAGTGGATCCTCGAGATGGGTGGGCTGAGCTGGGCGGTAGACCGCTCACGCCAGTCATCCGCGATCATCTACAGCTGGGCCGAGCAACGAACGTTCGCCACCCCCTTCGTGGCCAATCGGGCTGAGCGCAGCGCGGTCGTCGCCACTATCGATCTTGCCGACGATGTCCCCGCCAGAGAGGTGTCGGCAATCCTGCGAGAGAACGGGATCGTGGATACCGAGTCATACCGGAAGCTCGGCCGCAATCAGCTACGGGTCGGTCTGTTTCCAGCAGTCGACCCAGCGGACGTGGTCCAGTTGACCCGTTGCATCGACTGGGTGGTGGGCGCCTTGAGAGGGTGAACTCGAGCTGACGATATCGTCACGGCGCAATCCGGCACTAGCCCTCGCCAGCGCGGATAGTAGAGGTAATGGGAAGGGTACCCTTGGGTAGGGGTACTGGGGACTTGGGAGAGTCCGACCGGCTAATACCTGAGGTCGCTTGGCAGGCCTTCATCGCCGAACGTGATGATGGCGTCCCCGGGGCTCTGGAGACACTCAGACCCTGGCTGGTGGCCAACGCTGCCCAGTTGATCCATGACCCCCAGATGGCAGCTCTGGTGGCTCAGCAGGTGATGGTCGATCTGACCTCCCGAGCCGGCCAGGCCATCCGCTCCCCTGAAGAGCTGGAGCATTGGCTGAAGGTGCGGCTGACTCAGACCGTATCCCTATTCACGGGCGGCCTCTGGGAGAGCGCCCCCGATGCCCCGCAGATCGCTTCCAGCATCCCATCCGCCCTGGCACTGGGAGCGGGATGGTTCTGGACACGGCAGCTGGCCTCGCGGGTCACGCGCAGCGTGCCCTCGGCGGTCCTGGCCTCCGTCACTGCGGCACTGGCCTTGGGGCTCGTGGCCTACGCCATGACTTCCAGCTTCTCGTTCGGGCCTCACACCCAACCGTCACCCAAGTCACCTCCCACGCTGACCGCGCCAGGGGGCGTGCCCCACGTGATCTCCCCACTTTCCCTCCCATCTCCGCCCACCCCACCATCGACGCCACCCCCCACCACCACCCTCTCCCAGTCCAACGCCACTCCCGCCACGCCCAAGCCGACTCCGAGCAAGCCCACTCCAACCCCAAGTGCCACACCCACGCCCACCAGGAGCCCCCACCCGACTCCCACCCCCACCAGGTCTCCGCAC
>JBAPNX010000048.1:0-9704 GCA_049279335.1 Candidatus Dormiibacterota bacterium | reverse complement strand
GTCCCCATCCTCTTCAAGCGGCAACTCGGCCGGGGTGAGGCGAGAAGGCGCTGGTTCGCTGGCGACGGCAGCCTCGGGTTCGAGATAAACGAGACACCCAGGTGCCTCCTGGTCGTCGTCCGGCTGCTCGTCGAGGTCGACCTCCTCCGGTTCCTGAGCCATCGGCCAGGACGGCATGGCCGAGGCCTCGGGTCCATCCGGCTCCGCGTAGGGGGCGTCGTCGCCGGGTTCGTCTTTCTCGAGTGCAACGGCGGGCGAAGCGGCCTCGGGTCGGTTGGGGCGGGAGGCAGGCTCCACACCCGCGAAGGGACCAGCGAGATCGTCAGACACATCGAGCGAAGGCGCTGCGGCCATCAGGATCCGGGAGAAGTCGCCAAGGTCATCAGCCAGGACCGTCTTGACCGCTTGCTGGCCCTCGTACTGGGCTGCCTGCTCGATGGCGGCCACCCGGACCAGGACATTGGTGGTGGTCACACTGGCAGTCCAATCGCGGAGGCCCGGCTCGTGGTCGAGGCAGATGAACGTGTCAACGGTATCGGTGACCACGTGCTCTCGCCACCATTGTTCAAGATCGCTCTGGAGTAGCTGGAACATCTCTATGCCGCCGGCAGCAGGAGCCACCACTGCAACGTGGCGCTGCCCTAGCAGCGTGAGATGGTCCCGAAGCCGCTTCACAACGTCTTTACGCGTCTCGTCGTCAGAGAGAGCGACAACGAAGGTGAGCTCCCGCATTACTCGTGCTCCTTCAAGAGCTGTTGAGCCTGCGTGACAGACCCGCCATGAAGGGCAGGAGTGGACAGGAAGTGGCGGGCGATGCCTGCGCTAAGGACGATGGCCCCCATGACGAGGATGAGCCCGATCTGCATCCGGCGTTGCGTACTCCACTCCTGGGCCCCGACCCCAAGCCATGCCGCACGGCCCATCATCACAAGGATCGCCAGGCCCAAGGCGATGATCGGCAGCCAGGCCAGGAGGATCAATGCAGCAAGGGCCCCGGTCTGGGTGGGGTAGTTGCCCGTCTCGAAGGTCTGGACAGCCCCGATGTTCGGAGCGCCCAGGACGAACCAGACGCTGAAGGCGCAGAAGGCCACCAGGCAGAGCGGGGAGGTGAATCGAGCGAGCTTGCTCACTATGACAACGCCTGCATCATCTGGAAGAAGATGGCTGGGCCGATCACCGCGAAGATCGCCAGAAGCATTCCGACCATGGGCACGACGCTGACTTTCTCGGCTCGAACCACGGCCACCTCGCTGGCGTGAATCTGCTGGGCCTGAAGCTGCTTCGCCAATTCGAGGCAGACTCGCCGGGCAGGCTCCCCAGTTTCCAGGATGCGCTTGGCCGCTACCCCGAGCTCTCGCATATTGGCGGAGCCCAGCGCCACGCCGAGTGCCATGTAGAGGTCGGCCGCCGCGAACTGGCCGGTGAGCTGGGAGAGTAGGGACCGAGTCTCAGGTGTGGCCGCGATGAGCCTTCTCCAGTAAGCGGGCTGGAGAACCTCAGCGAGGATCGGATCAACCTGGAGCTTCGCGATCATGGAGACGGCATCGGGGAATGGCATGGAGCGGGCACTGACGAGGATGGCCAGCAGAGAGGGAATGTCCGCGATGGCACGGTCCAACGCGACCTGCCTGCGGGCAGCGCGGCTGTAGAGATCGAGTATCCGCACGGCACCCAGGCCCAAGCCCACCACTACGGGAACATAGAGAGCAACGGGCATGGAACCGCCAAGCACGGCCGGTAGGGCGTCCAGGCCGCTCAGCACAGCTATGGCCAAAAGCGCGAGCGCCCACGATTGAGAGACGTAGCTGCCGACCGACTCCATCCTGCCCGCCAGCAGCATGACCCGCCTCAGGTCCAGCAGCTGACGAGCATCCAAGCGTCGCGGCCCCCGCATTCCAAGAGCGGGCGTGAGGTTGGCGCCAACGTTCAGCCCACGCCTGCGAGCGGCCTGACGGAAGAGCTCGACCCGATGGTCGATGAATGCCCCTCCGAGCCAGAGGCCCACCAACCAGACCACGCACAGGATCGCCAGGAGCCAGGGAAGCGGCTGCTGTGTAACCAGATCAGGCATTGCTTGCAGCCTCCAACTCGACCAACCGTCGAACGGCCCAACGCACCCGAGCCGGGGGCCGAGTGAGCTGATTCAAGAGCGCCACCATGCCGGTCACGATCAGGATGGCAATGACGAGGCTCGCCTGGCCCACAACTGAGGCGTAGAAACTGTGGAAGGACTCGGTGCTGTCGAAGATGAGGAACAGGCTCCCGGTGATCGCCACCATCATGATCGTGTTCCAGCGCTGACCCGACATCAGCTTGTCCAGGTTGCGATCTACCGCCAGGTCCCCATCCAGTCGCGGGATAAGCACCTCTTGGATGCTCTCCAGCATCGTCTTGGGATCACGGCTACGCGCCAGGAGCAACTGCATCACGATCTGCTCCATCTCGGCCGTCCGACCGAGTTCCGCCACCTCAACGAGCGCGTCCCTGAGGTCGCTAGATCCCCGCAGCGGAGCAAGCACTTCACTCAATGCCGGGGGCGCATCGACACCCATCTGACGCAGAGCCTGGTCGACCGGGATACGGGCCTGGCTGACCTGGCTCACGATCTGCTGTAGCCGTTGCTTAGCGCCCTCGTTCTGCTTCAAGATCCTCTTGCTGGCGCGATACCGGACCAGCCAGACCGGGAGCCCCAGACTGCCGACCAACGCGAGAATGGCGATCACGGGAAGTTGCGAGGCGTACCCGAGAAAACCGCCGATGACCAACAGGGCCAGACGTAGAGCGACCCACGTCTGCCACGGAATCCCTACCGAGGCAGCGTGGTCCCGCTCCTTATCGATCAGGCTGGTACCGGGCTTCAATAACGCCACATCGGTGACGACGGGCAGGTTGCATCCGATCACCCCGATGGCGACCAAGATCGCGAACGCCAGGGCCGTTAGCGCATAGAAGGTGACAGGGGAGAGAAGGAGCTGGTTCATGTCTCAGGAATGGTGTTGTTGAGCGCCCGGCCCAACTTGGTCTGGAGGCGAGGCGGTGTGTCGTGGAAGTTGCTGACCCGGCTCAGCCGCCGAGCCCGCTCATCCCAGGCGTAGATCAGGGAGTGGCCGGCGGTCTCCATCGGGGCAACGATGCCCGTGATCACTCGGCCACCGTCCGCGGTGTAGCCCAACTGGACTACCATCTCGATCGCTTCGTGCACCAGCTCGTCCGCGAGGTCGACCTGGCCCTGGAAGTCAGGGTGCTTCAGAACGTACCCACGGGCCCGGTCCATGGCCTGGTCCGCCCGAGGCGCATGGATGGTCACCATGCCGCCCTCTTGGCCAGCCGTCATGGCGGAGCAAACGTCAGCCATCTCAGCGCCGCGAGACTCACCGAGGATCGGCCTCGTGCCGCCCAGACGGAGAGCACTCCGAACCAGATTCCTGAACTCGATCCCACTGTCGTCACCCCGGACGGATGGGGGAACTGACGTCAGGGATTGGAGGTGCTTGACCCAGGGTTCGCCGTTAGGGCGCAACTCCTGAAGGTGAAGCTCGGCGCCATCCTCGATTACCGTGACCACCTCCCACGCTGGGATGTAGGAGCTGAGGATCCTGAGGAGCGATGTCTTGCCGCTTCCCATGGGCCCCGAGATCAACATGCTCACTCGGTTCTCGACACAGGCCTGAAGAAAGTAGGCGACGGGCTCGGGGAACATGCCTCCCTTCACGAGGTCACCCAGGTCCCATCGCTCGTCGCGGCTCTGGAGGCGCATCGCGACCAGCAGCTTGTATCCCGATGCCAGCACGGGGTCGCGGACCACGGTCAAGCGCATCAGGGAGCCGACGTTAGCCTCAGCGACCGGATTTGTGTAGTCGAGAGCCCGGTGGCCCGTGGTCTGAGGCCAGGAGAGGACTGACATGAACACCTCTAGCAGATCGTCCTCCTCTTCCAGGCGAGCCCCCTCGGGAGCGGTCTGGGGAGCGAAGTCGACTACGCGGCCCTTGGCCTGGATGCTCCAACACCCTCCGCCGTAGTAGAGAATGTCCTCGATCCCACTCGAGTAAACGAGCAGGGAGACGGGCCAAAAGCGGGAAGCTCTCACCGCGACCCAGTGGATGGCCTCGCGGCCCTTAGCGGGGTCGCTCATGATGTCGGAGGCAACCAGCCGCAGGGCATCGGGCGGATTCTTCAGAACACGCTCTAGTGCCTGCCGGGCATATCCCGCCCGCTCCGGGTTCTGCTTGTTGTAGGGAGCCCGAAGTCGGAGCTCCTCGACGAGGTCGTGGACATGCTCGTTATCGAGAAACCACATCTTCAACTGATCTGCCACGTAGTCGATGAAGTCGCGCCAGTCCTCGGGGATCCGGGGCCACGCTTCGACCGCTACGCTTCGACCCTGGTTTAGAGGCACTGGCATTGCCACTTGCGCTTGGAACTGGTCGAGGTTCAGAGCCACCTCTCGCTACTCCTTCTCACGCGAGCCCAAGCACCTCGGCCTGGGCGGCAGCGGCGAGCGGCTGTGACCACAGATCCCGGCTCCAGGGCCACTCGAGCTTGACAACGAGGTCCCTGGCCTCCCTCTCCAGAACGTGCCTAGCCTCGGCTGCCAGCTTGCGGTGCTGGGAGTTGATGACCACCTGAGCCGAGGACAGTCGAGCCAGCCGCAGCATTTGAATCTGGAGGGCCAGGGTCAGATGGTCGTCCCACATGAAGACGACCAAGTTGTTGAGCGTGGCGCTTAGCACCTGACCAGCCCCTGGGATATTCGCCAGCCCGGGGTAGGCCAAGGGAACTCCGAGATCCAGGAGCACTAAGTCGTCCGGCAACTCGTGAAGGCCCTGAGCCAGCTTGGGCAGCAGCACGTGAGGAGGGACGCCACAGCCGGCCCGCACTGCAGGGACGACCCTAAGCCGCTCCCTCCCTGGTGCGCGGACCGCCTGCTCTTCCAGGGCTCCAGCACTGATCTCAGAGGAACTGTAGAGATTGGCGACCGTGCGGTTTGCCGTCTCCAACTGGAGGAAGTCGACAACGGTTCCTCCGGCCGCGTCCAGATCGACGATCATGACCTGCCGCGTCTTGGCCAGCTCCCAGCCCAGGGAGACGAGCCGCACCGTGGCCCCAACGCCCTGGCGAGTTCCGCAGAAGCCTATGACCTGCGCCATATCAACCTCCCTGCGAAGACCCAGCGCTAGGTGAAGGAGAGGGGTCGGCTGAGGCTGAGTCCGATCCGGCCGGGATGCTCGAAGCACCGCCGGTGTCGCCAGCGAGGTCCTGGAGCGACTGGAGGGCCGAGATATTGCTCGACGGAACCCCGATACCCGTGCTCTGGGCCATGATCAGGGTGGTGTCGCTTCCCGCCACCGAGATCCACAAGGGCTCCTGACGATCGGGGACCAGAATGGTGAGCGGGTTGGCGTTCTCGATGATCATGTGCCTCGCCAGGAGCATCGTCTGCCCGTTGACCACGGCATAGATGTCGACCGTGTCGCCAGGGGCAAGGCTGGGCGCCATGTGTACCGACAGGGGCACTTCAGCAGTCGAGACGGGATTCAGCAGGCTCGTGGTGAGCAAGTCACCAGGCTGGAGAGCGAGCGCGACCTTCAACCCGACTGGGTTCTGGGTCAGGATCTGGAACTGATCGCCTCCGACGGGCACCTGGACCGACTTCACGTCGGCGGCAGTCAAGGTGGTGCCGGTGGCAACCGGAGTGGTGACCACCCACCCGTTGATGTGCTCTCCGGAACTGATGACCTTGTCGGAGAAGATCAGCCCAACCAGGACAATGAAGCCAATGGTCAGGCCCACCATGAGCCGTGGCCGCTTGATCCGTTTCATGTGCGCGCTCCTATTGCGACTGAGGGATTGGGAAGTATTTGTTGGTGCCAAACGTGGCGCCGGCTGTCCTGGTTGATCGTACGCTGCCTGTAACCCCAAACACTGCTACCGGTAGTGCTACGGTTTGCTTCACGCTGAGGGTGAGGATTACTCCCTGCTGAACACACGTCGCCACCACATTCGGTCCGGGGTCGTCCTGGACGGCCACGCTCGCGCAGAGCCCGGCCGCGGTGTCTGCCCCGCTTCCCGTGCAGGTTCCCGATTCACTACCCCCGCTGTAGACGGTGCAGCTATCGCCGGGCTGCCCGGCCAGGGCCAGGCTGCCCGCATAGAAAGCGGCTTGATTGATGTCGCCGGCTCCGGCCTGGGCTCCGAGGTAAGCCGCTGAGTCGGCTGAGCTGTTTCGGAACTCCAAGACGGCCATATCCGCCACCATGCCGATGATCGCGACGCCGACTAGGCCCAGGATCAGGGCGTACAGGATCAACACCTGACCCCCTTCGCCAGAGTCGCGTGACGCCCGGCGACGGATAAACCGCTGGGTCATGGACTTGATGGTCATTAGCACCCCGCATCGGACGCGGAGGGTGCGCAACTACGGTTCTGGGAGTAGTCAGCCTGCCCCGTGCCAGAGAACGTGAGCAGTCCGAGCGGTCCTCGCCAGAACACCCCAAGGGGGGTAGCCGCCAGGTCGAGTTTGGCGGTGGCGTGGCAGACGACTGGACTCGTGGACGGGATGGGGGAGAGGTTGCCTCCCGAGCAGGTCAGGCTCTCCCCGCTGATGCCGTAAACCTGGAGAGTGGCGTCGAAGGTCTTGGTAGCGGCATCCTGCGACTGGGTAGTGTCCCCAATCGGGTACTGGATGGCAGCACTGGCCGCCAAGGTGGTAGCTGCATTGACCTCAGTAGCAGTCTCCATGGCCAGCATCGCCCCCAGGAACATGAAGATGCACAGGATGAAGAGCATCATCGAGATCGCGAACTCGATCACTGCCTGTCCGCTCTGCTGGCGCTTCCGCCCTTGCGCCGGCCTCATCGCTTGAACACCGAGTCATAGACGCAGGCCTGGACATGGATCGGCGGGTCGAGCGGGGACATGAACTCGATCAGCGGAACCAGCATCGCCGGCAGTCCCCAGACCTGCACCGATGTCATCCCTGCGCAGGTGCCAGTGGTTGGCTGCTGGTAACAGAGGTAGACCGTCCCGTAGTCAGGCTTGGGGAGGCTCGGGCACCAGGTGTTCGGCTCCAAGATGACCTGCGTGCCGCCGAACAGAGCGCTCTTGAGCCGAGGGATGACGGTGTCGACGTTCTTGAGGGCGGTCTGCTCGCTCGTGTTGGAGCCCGCGGCACTGGACGCGATCCTCGCCGCCGTATCTGTGACGTTGACTGCGTTCATGGTCTGGACCGAGGAGAAGCCGGCCTGGATGAAGGACAGGACGATGGCCAGAGCCAGGGCAGCGACCAGCCCGAATTCAACCGTCGCCTGACCAGCCTGCTGGCTTCTCATCGTGACTTCCATCCCTCCTCGAAGGCCGCCTTGCTGGGTCGCCTGGCCGAGGCCCAGGCTGCTTGAGGGATAGCTCTGTGGAGAAGGAACCTGCGAACCGCTTCCTCGATCTCGTCCGAGCGAGGGCCGAGCGCTGGGTCGACCAGTAGCAGTCGCCGTCCGACGCTCTTGAGGCAGGCCTCGATGAGCTCCGCGGTGACCGTGGCTATGCGATCGGCAATCTCGACCACAATCACGTCGACGTACCGGTGGTCCAAAAGGCTTCGGAGCCTGGATCGAGAAAGGTCGACGCCAGAGCTGATCTCCCGAGCGATACCGACCACACGGATTCCGTGTGCCGCAGCAGCAGCCTCCATCCGGGCCACCCGGCGGTCGAGGTCGGCCTTCAGCTCTCGGGTGGCTACTCGGGCATAGCGGGCAGCACCAGGCCGCCGATCGCGGAGGCGTGAGACTCTACGCCCAGCTCTGGCGCTGACGGGAAGCCGGGCGACCACGCTCGAGTTGCCCGTGTCATCGGGAATGGAGCGCACACGCGCACCGCCCGGCGTATCCACTGGAGCCAGATTATCAGATAACTTCCCTTAGCCCCTGGCTAGGCTCTACCTAGCTCTGACCTTTGCACCACTTCGCTGTGACGAGTTCTCGGAGGTGGCGGCCTCCATGCCCGCCTTGACCCGTTCCGAGCGAGGGTTGGTCTGGAATTGTCCCTATCGATTACCGCCCCTGAGACGGCTTAAGGAGCGGGAGCGAGACTCGAGCTCGCGACATCCAGCTGGAAGGAGGGCGGCTCATAGAGCATCTTATTCGGCTTCTTGCGATTCTGATTAGAGGCGGGCGCGGTCGGACTGACTTCGGGTGGTGCGGGAGACCTGAAACCTGACCCGCGAACTGAGCCGACTTACCACCCAGGGTTCGTTGACCTCGGTGGCTGCGCCGGCGAGCATCGTCGCTTCGGCTCCCTCGCTATCCGATGGATTGGGATCCCAGCCCCCACCATTGAGATTCCTCAAGATCGCGAGCCCTGCCTAGGCAGCAGGCTTGTTGCCATCGGGTAGTGAGCGGTCGCAGGCTAACTATCGATCCTCACCCATTTGGTCCCTCTCCCGACGCCGCTCGGCTTCACGCAGCCTTGCTCCTTCAGTTCGCGGAGCACGAGGCGGACGGTCTGATCGCTCACTCCCGGGATAGCCCGCCTGACGTCCGCCATCTCGAACGAGGGGCCAGCGTGGTTTAGCACGTAGTTCCGCACTCGGTCTTGCTTGCTGACGCCCGAG
The DNA here is from genome assembly GCA_049279335.1 of Candidatus Dormiibacterota bacterium. Taxonomy (GTDB): domain Bacteria; phylum Chloroflexota; class Dormibacteria; order Aeolococcales; family Bog-877; genus Bog-877. The sequence continues at coordinate 1,102 of JBAPNX010000048.1, read as the reverse complement.
CGGCGGTCGGTGGCGCGCGCGGCGAATAATTCGTAGGCGTCCGCTAGCACGTCGACGAAGAATCCGAGCCACGGCCAGGGGTCGTGAGTACCGTCGTGCCACCCGACGGTCGAAGCGGCGAGCGCGTCGTAGTAGGCGTCGCGTCGTTCGTAAAGAAGCCCCTCCAGGGAGACGTAACGCCCGACGCCGTAGCCGACCTGGGAAAGAAGACGTGTGCTCAGCAGCCGCGCGAGCCTTCCGTTGCCGTCCGCGAACGGGTGAATCGTGAGGAAGTCGAGAGCAAACAGGCCGACGAGAAGAGCATGGTGGTGGTGTCCGCCGTGTTGCTCGGCGCGGTATCGATCAGCGAGCTCAGCCATGTAGGCGGGGGCGTCTTGGTGCGAGACGGGGGTGAACCGAACGCTTTGCGTACCGTCGGCGTGTCGATCCACAACCAGGTTGTCGGCGGTCTTGAATTGCCCCCCTCCACCCCCCGTACGGACGAAGAGCAGTCGGTGGAGGTGGAGCACAAGACCAACCGAGAGATCGCCAGGATCATCCTGGAACAGGTAGTCGAGAGCGTCGCGGTACCCAGCCAACTCCTTTTCGCTACGCACCCGAAGCCGCTGGTCGGCACCCCGCACGATCCGCTCAGCTCGTGCCTGTTCGACCACGATCCCCTCGATGGCCGAAGAGGCGATCACCGATTCAACCCGGGCGGATTCGGCGAGCTCTTTCAATAAGCCCGGGAGCTGGTCGACATAGAGGGCCTCCGAGCCGCGACCAGCATCGACGGTGCTCAGGCGCGCCACGACGCCGCCTGGGACGGCGCCGATGCTGGAGTCGAGGTCGGCGAAGCTGCGCATCTGCCAATCTTCCGCTAAAACTGCTAATTGAGGTCTCGATTAGCAGTTTACCGCTTTCTGACGGTGAGAGCCGAACACGCCGGCAATCTCGCTCGGGTCTAGGCCCAGGCGCTTGAGGGCGCTGAGAGAGGTCGCGCCGCAGTCCACCAGCACGGGGTCCGATTCCCGGGGTCACCGGAGGTGGATGCAGGCCTGGTAGCGGCCACCGCTGCCGTAAGCGTCACCGGCCCCCGTGACGGTGACGGTCGGGCCACCGG
>JBAPNX010000047.1:0-207373 GCA_049279335.1 Candidatus Dormiibacterota bacterium | reverse complement strand
GGCAACCGCAGCTCGGCGCACTACGCGCGCAGCGGCAGCTCCCAAGGCTCCAAGACGCAGCACCAAGCGTCGCGGTCGGGTGACTCTGACCGGGTCGGGAGCGTCCTGAGGGGCGGCTTGCCCGAGTCTTAGTTCGGAAGGAGCGGGTCGCAAGGCCCGCTCCTTTCCTTTTCTACTGGACGGCGAACACCTGTCGCAGTCGCTCTCCCGCCTCCTCAACAGCTTCCATGCTCACGTCGAGGTGGGTGACGCAGCGCACCGTGTGCCGGTTGAACGCCACCATCAGTACCCCCAAGCTCTGGGCTCGATCGATCACCACGTCGGCCTCCTCGGAGGTCTGCAGCAGCACGATGTTGGTCTGCACCAGATCTGGGTCGACCGTGACACCGGGCGCAGACTGAATTACCTCAGCCAGGCGACGTGCCTTCTGGTGATCTTCGCCAAGCCGTTCCAGATTGTTGTCGATGGCAAAGAGTCCGGCGGCCGCCAGAATTCCCACCTGCCGCATCCCACCCCCCAGGCGCTTGCGCCAGGTGTGCGCGCGGCGACGACCTTCCGCCGAACCAACCCAGAGCGTCCCTGCGGGGCAGCCCAGGCCCTTCGAGAGGGAAAAGGTCAGGGAGTCCGCGACGGCCGAGATCTCCGCCATGGCGACACCGAGGCAGGTCGCGGCGTTGGCCAGGCGAGCGCCGTCCAGATGTACAGCGATCCCCATGCCGTGCGCTGTGTCGGACGCCTGGCGCAGGCTGTCGATTGAGCTCACCGTCCCACCTCTGCGGTTGTGACTCTGCTCCAAGCAGAGGACCGCCGTGCGCGGCTCGTGGTCCGGATCAGCCAGCCGGTGCAGCGACTCCAGCTGGTGGGGCGTGGGGCAGCCGGCGGGTGGTGCGTCGAAGTTGCGCAGCTGTACGCCGGCCAGCATCGCTGTTCCCGCCAGCTCGTAGTGGAGGATGTGTGACTGGCAATCGACGAGAGCTTCTTCACCTGGGACGGCGGCGCTAGCGACACCGATTAGGTTGGCCATGGTGCCACTGGGACAAAAGAGTGCCGCCTCCTTCCCCATCAGCTCGGCGACACGCTCCTCCAGCAGACGGACCGTGGGATCCTCGCCGAAGACATCGTCGCCGACCTCCGCGCTGGCCATGGCGCGACGCATCCCGTCCGATGGTCGAGTGACGGTGTCGCTGCGCAGGTCGATTGGGGTGGGCATGGCTCACGCCCATGCTAGGGCCTAGGGCACGGTCGCTTCAGCTGCTGCTGGGCTCTCCTGCAGACGCGGTCAGGTCGAGGAACTCCACGCGGTTGCGTCCGTAGCGCTTGGCCGCATAGAGCGCGCGGTCAGCCAGGTCCAGCAGGTTGCGCGCTCCTCTGGTTCCCTCCGGGAAAGTGACTCCTCCGATGCTGACAGTCAGCCTCACCTCGTTGCCGTCATCGAGTCTGACCACCATGGCCTCGACGGCGGCGCGGATCTTGTCGGCAACCACCTGAGCGTCACCCCGCCCGGTATTGGCCATCACCACCACAAATTCCTCGCCGCCATATCGAGCCGCGAGGTCCGATTTCCGGATCGTCTCCAACGCCAGGCTGGCGAACTGCCGCAGGACGCGGTCACCGGCTGGGTGACCGTGCGAGTCGTTGACCACTTTGAAATGGTCGAGGTCCAGCATCAGCACCGACAGAGGCGAACTAGCTCGCTCGGCGACGTTCACCTGTTGATCGAGATATCCCACTAGGAAGCGATAGTTATAGAGTCCGGTCATCTCGTCGGTGGTCGCCTCTCTCTGGGTCACCGCGAGGCGGGTACTCTTCTCCACCGCCACCACGATCTGGTCGGCGACGGCGCGGCAGAGGGTATAGTCATCCTCTTGGTAGGGACGACTTTTATTGCCCAACACCATGACCCCGAGGTCGTGGTCATCGGAGCGGAGCGGTTCTGCCAGGCAGTCACGTAGACCAATTTGATTCTCGACGGAGCCACGCTCTTCGGGACTCAGGTGTGAGCGGACCACGAACCGCGGTTCTCTGACCAGGCTGCCGATGATCCCCTGGCTGCTCTCCAGTTCGGCCCAGGTCGGCCCTGGTTCGGGTACGCCGATGGAGAGCAGAAAGCTGCGCGGGGTTTGCGACTGCGGTCGAAGCAGGATCAGTGCGATATCGGCTTCTAGCAGGTCTACCAGGCTGCGCAGTACCTGACTCAGCGCCTGCTCCAAAGGAGCGTTCCCGGTCAAAGTTGAGGCGATCACCGTGCGGCCGGTGGCGTTGAGCAGCTGGCGGCGGAGCTGCTTGCGCACGATCTCGAAATTTGCCGCCAGCCGGCTGATCTCCTCAGCTCCTTCGATGTTCACCGGCGAGGCGTAAGCGTCGAGACCAAGCCGCTGTACCGCGACGTCCAGCCGTCGCAGCGGGCGATTGAGGAAATGCTCCGCGAGCAGAAACACCACCACCATCCCGAGCAGCAGAATGCCGGCGACGGCCAGGGCCAGCGGCAACGCCAGATCGGCGACGGTGAGGCTGATTCCGTTGTCCGACACCAGCACCACCAAACTGGCCACCCACCTGCCGCTCTGGGAGCGCAGCTGCTGTTGATCTACGGCGAAGTTGGTCCCTTGGAGCGAGGCCTGGCCTACCTTGCCATCGCTCGGCATCCGGCTCAACTGGCTGGGCAGAGCCGCCCCGGTCGAATAGCTGGTACCGGCAAGCCTGGTCGGCAGTACCAGCCGTCCGCCCATAACCAGGGCGGCGGTGGAATGGAGTCCAGCAGTGTCCACTAATTGGTGCACGAAGGCGAGGACACTGGCCCCAACCGGCGTCACCACGACCACCTTGCCGAGGCTGGCACCACCCACAGTCACCGGTGCGACTCCCACTCCGACGAGGCGTCTGGAGTCGGTGGTGGCGTAGAAGCCGCTGGCACGGGCGTTGCAGCCGGAGGAGCTGGCGCTGGCTTGACTGACCACGTGGGCGAGGTTCGGCACAGCCGTGGCGGGGGCCTGGGCCAGCACCGTCCCCGCGGGGCTGGCGAAGACCAGGACCTGGCCAGGCGCGGCATTGGCCACCCCCGCCTGAGCCATGGCCTGCAGACTGCTGGCACCGGCGGCGTAGGCCTCGGCTGTGGTCGGCAAGGCCGCCACGTCACAGGCGAACTGCTGCGAGGCGGTCGCAGTCTGCAAGCGGAGCACGCTCTCCGCCAGCCGGCCAGCCCCCAGCCCGGACTCCTGCTGCTGCTGGCTACGGACCTGTTGCGTCTCGGCCCAAGCCACGGCCCCGGCCGCCACGGCGGTCGCCAGGCCCACTGCCAGCAGCACCAGCGCGAACTGGGAGGTGAACGACTTGCGGCGGACGCGCCGGTTCGGAGGTTGTGTGGCCAAAAACTGCTTGCCTTAGATCTCAGACGTTACGGCCGTTCCGACCACCGGAGCCGCTCGGCACGGCCCGGGGCGGTGCCGCGGTAGCGCCGGGACCGCTGTCAGGCACCGGCCCTATGATGTTTCCACCGTAGTCGTCCCGATCCGGACCTTGGGTCCAAGCCGGTAGCGAAGGCGTGACACCGGCCAAACGGTCCGATGACGGTGGTGGGACCAACGACGGCGACTGGCGGTGGGCGATTGATTTGAGGTTGGACGTCCTGTGCCGGAAGTTGTTGTGTCCTTCTTGGACGGTGAGGTCCTTTACGGGGAACTCCCGCTGCTGCACATGGACGATCCCTTCCTGGACCTCGACTTGCACACCATGGACGGGAATGCGCGTCAGGCACTGGTTCCGGTCAGCGGGGTGCGCCAGGTGGATCTCACCAAGGTCTCCCAGCCGGGCAACGACCTTGATCTCAAGGACCTGGCCCGGGTGGCGCTGCATTTCGTCGACGGACAGGTGATGCGCGCCCACGTCGTCAACCCCGCTTCGCTGCAACGCTTCGGCTCAGTGTGGGACATCATCGACGCGAAGAGCCGAGAGCACAAGATGTGCGCCATCCCCTACACCGCTCTCAAGGGTGCCTTCTACGTTCGCCGCTGGGATACGAGACCGCCCCTGGAGCGCTCCAGCTCGGTCACCTCGCCCCAGGCGGGGCGAAAGCGCCTGGCCGAGATCCAAGCCAGGCGCAACCGCGAAGCGCTGAGTCGGCGGCTGCCTCGCTCGGGTGGCGGCCTCTTGGACCGGGTCGACCCCAGCGAGCGGGAGGCGGCCAAGAGGCGACGCAGCGGCCGCGGCGGCTCGCAAGGGCCCGAGGACCCGCCAGTCACATGAGGGTGGTGGTAACCGGTGGGGCTGGCTTCATTGGTAGCCACCTGACCGATCGCCTCGTGCGCGAGGGACACGAGGTAGCTGTGGTCGACGACCTCAGCAGCGGTCGCCGGGAGCAGGTCAGCGACCAGGCCCGCTTCTACCAGCTCGACATTGCCAGCGAGTGGGTGGGCAGAGTCATCGCCCGGGAGCGTCCCGAGGTCGTCTTTCATCTGGCGGCCCAGATCGACGTCCGCAGCTCGGTGCGGGATCCGCTTCACGACGCTCAGGTCAATGTGCTGGGGACGGTGCAACTCCTTCGGGCCGCGGTCGGAGCCGGAGGCACCCGCTTTGTCTTCGTTTCCTCGGGAGGCGCCATCTACGGAGACACCGAGGAGGTCCCGACTCCGGAAACCCACCCCCTCCGGCCGGCTTCGCCCTACGGGGCGGCTAAAGTGGCCGGCGAAGCCTACCTCAGCGCCTTCGCTGGGTCGTTCGGGCTGGAGACCGCAGTGCTCCGGCCCGGCAATGTGTACGGGCCCCGCCAGGACCCGCACGGGGAGGCCGGGGTGGTCGCCATCTTCACCGCCGCCTTGCTGGCGGGGGAGAGCCCGGTGATCAACGGTGACGGGCTACAGACCCGCGACTACGTCTTCGTCGAGGACGTGGCGGACGCGGCCGTGCGCCTGCTCAGGGGTCCGTCGGGCGAGTACAACGTCGGCACTGGGCAGGCGACCTCGGTGGTCGACCTGACCAGCGAGCTAAGCCGGGTCATGGCGGAGACGATGCCGGCAAGGGAGGGAAGCCATGTTCCGAAGCCGATCCACGGGCCGGCCAGGGAAGGCGAGCAACGGCGCAGCTGCCTCGACTGCTCACGGGCCCAGTCCCAATTGGGATGGCGGGCCAGGGTGACGCTTTCGGAGGGGCTGCGGCGGACGGTGTCTTTCTTCGCCGAGCGGAAGTCTGGCTACTTGTAGCGGAAGGTGATCCGGCCCCGGGTGAGGTCGTATGGGCTGAGCTCCACCTTGACCTTGTCTCCGATCAGGGTCCGGATGTAGTGCTTGCGCATCTTGCCCGAGATGTAGGCGAGTACCGTCTGACCCGTCTGCAGCTCGACGCGGAACTGGGCGTTAGGCAGCGGCTCAACTACGGTCCCCTCGATCTCGATGGTCTCCTCCTTCATCTCCTCCGGTGGAGTGACGTGGGAGACCCGTGGACGCGAGGGCCCGCGTCGGGTGCGACCGCCCATAGAGCGTCTTGCCAATTGCGACCTCCAGCTTCAGCCAGCGGGTTAGCGCCAACCGCCTGTCCCGGGCAGGGCGATTGTATCCTCTGCCGCGATCTATCCCTGAGGTGCCCTGGCGATGAGGTCGCCCCCACCGGCGTGGCGGGGGCCGATAACGTGAACCAATCTGCCTGCACCCTCGAGCTCGCATTCGATCAGGTCGCCCGGTTCCAGGAGACGGCCGCGCTCCTGACCACTTCCCCCACCGACGGTGCCGCTGGCCAGAACCTCGCCGGCCTCCAGCGGCTCGGCTCCCGAGGCGTAGGAGACCATTTCGGCGAATGTCCAGCGGGCGTCGCTCAACCTGGCCTGGGCCACGAGCTCACCGTTGATGTAGGCGGAGACACCGAGGCGGGCGGGATCGCCGGTCTCGTCGGCGGTCACCAACCAGGGCCCCAGCCCAGAGGCGAAGTCCTTGGACTTGGCCGGGCCCAGACGCACCTTCATCTCATCGGCCTGGATGTCGCGGGCGGAGAAGTCGCAGAAGACGGCATAGCCGGCGATCGCGGCCGAGGCGGACTCCAGGCTTAGGTCCCTGCCACCGGAGAGGAGGACGCAGGCTACCTCGAGTTCGTAGTCCAGGGCATCGGTGTAGGCGGGCCAGGGCACCTCCGCCCCGGGCGCCAGCAGGGTGGCGGGATTGCCCTTGTAGTAGACGGGCCGGCGATACCAGGGCTCGGGAATCGGCTCCTGGCGCCGTTTCGCGCCGGCCGCCACGTGCCCCTCGAAGGCGTAGAAGTCTCGAAGCAGGGGAGGTCGCAGCAAGGGCAGACGCTTCACCTCATCGGGCCTGTAGTGGAGGTGACTGCCGGAAGGAGCCAACGAGAGCGCCGGCTGGGCCGCCGCCAGTTCGATCGCAGCCGCCGCCATCTCCAGAGCCCGCCTGCCCCCCCTGAGGAGCTGCACCAGGTCGGGCGGGAAGGTGCTGGCCGCCCAGCGCCCCGGATCCCCCGAGCCCTGAGACGCCCACCAGAGCTCTCCGGCCGCGGTCAGGTCCACTAGGCGCGGAGCGCCGGACGCGGTGTCAGCGACCTCCGCCACCACCCGCGGCGTCAACCCCAGCAGTCCCGGGACACCTACTGTGGCGAGGCGCACCTCAGATCCTCAGTCGTCGTCGATGTGGGGCATCCAGGACTCGGCGTAGTCCGCGATCTCCCCCTCGTCGGAGCCGGCCAGAGCGTGCAGTGGGTGGACCGCGTCGATCATCACCGCCACCTCATCGTGATGGGTCTTGGTCTGCCGCCGGTCGCGCTCCACCGCCTTGGGTTGTGGCCCGTGATGAATGCCCTGGGGATGCCAGGTCATCATTCCGGCGTCGATCCCGGCCCGGCTCATGAACTGACCCGCGTGATAGAAGAGCACCTCGTCGTAGTCAATGTTGCGGTGATAGAAGGGCAGGCGCACCGCTGCCGGGTCGTCGAGGCCCTCGATCCTCCGGGGGGCAAAGGTGCAGAGCACAAAGCCGGATGTCCGCAAGGTGGTGTGCACCGACGGCGGCAGGTGGAATCTTCCTGAGGTGACCGGTCTTATGTCCCTCACGTTCAGAACGAAGGCGCTGAGATCACCCTTCCAACCCACCGTGTCGATGGGGTCGAACGGGTAGAAGACCCGGCTCCACTGGCCCTCACGCTCGATCACCAGTTCCCACTCCCCATCAGAGTTGGGTGGGCCGCTTGGTAGGGGTAGCTCCGGAAGACGAAGGACGGCACGGTCGTAGGGGGAGTGCTGGCCCATCCGGTCAGCGGGAGGCAGCTGGAGCATCTCGTAGGAGGCGATCACCAAAAGGAAGCTCTCCTCTCCAGCGGGGAAGATCCTATGGGTGGTTCCCCGGGGCAGGACGATGTAGTCGCCCTGCTCGTAGGCCAGATCCCCGAAGTCGGTCGCCATCCGGCCGCCGCCGCGGTGAACGAAGTAGATGAGGTCGGCGTCGGCGTTGCGGTAGGCGAACGGCATCGCCAGGGTGCGACGAGAAATCTGGATCCGAAGGTCCTGATTGCCCAGGATGGGGGTCACCGCGGCCACCGGATCTAAGGCATCAGGCGCCTTGACCTGGCGCAGGTCGTAGGCCCGCGGCCGCAATGGACCCTCGATGCGCAGCCACTCGGTGGGCGCATGTGCGTGATAGAGGTGTGAGGCCGGCCCGAAGAAGCCCTGCCTTCCGAACTCCTCTTCGTAGGTACCCTCCGGGAGGTCGACGTGGGCCTGGCGGCTGAAGCGCCCGCGGGACTGAGGGAACATCTGCGTCAACCTCCGGAAAAGCTGATCACTGTCTTGACGTCATCGGGCTGGCGGGCAAAGGCGGAGGCAAACTGCTCAGCCGGAGCTCGTCTGGTCACGATCTGCTCCACCACGCCGGGCCATTTCCGGACCGCGGCACCGAGCATTCGGGCGGCCGCCTCGAAGTGGCGACGGTTGGCGTTTACCGTTCCGAAGACCAGCTTGTTGCCCAGAACCATGTCCAGGTTGAGGGAGTCGGAGTCGACGGTCACGGTGCGAGACCCGGCGGTCACCGAGCTGAGGCAGCAGACCCCGTTGAGGCCGGCGGCGGCGATGGCGGCCATGGCCACCGACGAGACACCGGTGGCCTCGAATACCAGGTCGATGTGACCCAACTCCTGAGCCATGCCCGACACCGGGTGCTGGTCGGCGTCGAGGAGATCGGCCCCCACGGCCTTGGCGACCTTGGCTGAGGTCGAGTCGGGATCCGACTTGGCCACCAGGCTGACCTCGATGTCGCGAAGCCGGAGGAAGATTGCCGCCAGCAAGCCGATCGCCCCGGCGCCGCAGATCAGCGCTTGCTTGGGGTCCCAGGGCATTCGGGTCCGCTGGATGCTGAAGGCCTGAATCAGTCCCTTCTCGACGATGCTGCTGGGCTCCATCAGCACCCCCACCTTGCTAAGGGTGGCGGGCAGCGGGATCAGGTAGTCCGCGGACTCGACATATCGCTCCGCCATGTAACCGTCGCGGCCCTTGATCCCGCGCTCGGTGTAATGCCCGGTGAGACAGTCATCGCTCTGGCCGGCCGCGCATGGTGGACAGCGCTCAGGGCACGGCCGTCGCACCGTCGCAACCACCAGTTGCCCGCTACGCAGCTCACTTCCCGCCGGCGCTTCCAGCACCCGACCCAGGTTCTCGTGGCCCAGAACCAGGCTGTCCCGGCCGGGAGGAGCGGCCCCGTAACCTTGGTTGGCGATCTCGAGGTCGGTGCCGCAGACGCCGACCTCGACCACCTCAACCTCAACCGCCTCGGCCGGCTTGCCGTCCGCTCCCTCCACCATGCCGGATCCCGAAGGATCGGCGATCGATCCCAGCCGGACGCTCCCAGTCTTACCCGGCGTCGTGATGATGGCCTTCACTAGCTGCCTCCTCGACCGTGGACGCGGATCACGGCATGGCTACCCTTGCCGGTCCGGAAGCAGGGTCATTCCCCGCAGGTTGAGCGACCCACGAATTGCGAAGTACACCACCGTGCCCACGATGGTGACCAGAACCCGATCGAAAGCCCGGTTCAAGATCGCGATCGCCGCCGCCACCGGGCCAGCCACCCCGAAGGCCACCAGCAGAAATGTCATCGAGCCCTCGTAAGCACCGAAACCGCCGGGCAGGAGGCTGATGCCGCCAGCCAAGTGGGCGATGGCATACACGAAGGCGACCTGATAGATCCCCAGGTTGATGCCCACGCTCCGGACCGTGAAGTAGAACATTGCGATCGCGATCACGGCCGCAACCGGGCCTAACAGAGCCGGCCCCAGACTGGCAGGACGCCGAGCCATCACGATCACGTCCTGATGGAGCGAGGTCAGCTCCTCTGAGTAATGCCTGATCACGGGGACCCGGACCGCGAAGCGCATCACGAAATTGAAGGCGCGGGGCCAGAGAAGGATCGTCGAGATGGCGAGGATGCCGAGCAGAGCTACGACTACAGCCGCCTGGGCCCCAGGGAAGCGTCCAGCTCCGGGGACAGCGGCGGCGATTAGTCCGATCGGGTAAAGCAACTCCTGCACTACCACCGTAGCCGAAACCTCACCGAGGCTGACTTTGGCGTGCTGACGCAGGATGAAGGCCCGGCTCAACTCCCCCAGGGGCAAGATGGCCGTGGGCTGGCCGGCGAAGTAGATGAGGATGGTCTCGACCGCCCCGTGATCTAGCTTGAGCGGCTTCAGGAATAGATGCCACTGGTAACCCTTGAGCAGGTAGTAGCCCATTGAAAGCGCCATCACGATCGGTAGATAGGCGAGATGGAAGCGGCTGAGGGCGCTGCCAAGATGACTGGGCTGGACGTACTCGATGATCAGTCCGAGGATGGCAAGGCTGATCAGGGCGGGGAGCACCCGGCGGAAGCTGGGGAAGTGCCAGGTGGGAGCTGTGTTTGCCATCTTCTGAAGCCCACAATAGCGGCCCCACCGACGATCCCGAGGCGGTCCCGGGGTCGGCTCTCGCCGCTTCCCTGGTAGTGCCGCTATACTCCGGGAAACTTGGCGCGGACCGCCGCCGCGCCTGATTGCAGGACTTGAGCTATGACCTCGCTACTTGAGATCACCGATCTCAAGACCTATATCAGACAGCGTCGGGCCGAGGTCCGCGCTGTAGACGGCGTGTCGCTGTCCATAGAACAGGGAGAGACCCTGGGCTTGGTCGGCGAGTCTGGCTGTGGCAAGACCATGACCGGAATGTCGATCATGCGCCTACTTCCCACCGGTGGGTACGTCGCCGGGGGGAGCATCAAACTTGACGGCCGAGAGTTGGTCGGACTCCCCGAGAAGGACATGCGCCGCATCCGTGGCAATGATGTCGCGGTGATTTTCCAAGATCCCATGACGTCGCTGAACCCCACCATGATGGTCGGCGATCAAATCGCCGAGTCAGTGCGCATCCACCGCCATGCCTCCAAAGCAGAAGGCCTGAAACGGGCAGAGGAGGTGCTGGGACTGGTGGGCATGCCGCGCCCCAAGGAACGGCTCAAAGACTACCCGCACCAGCTCTCTGGCGGGCTGCGTCAGCGGGTGATGATCGCCATGGCGCTCTCCTGCGAGCCCAAGCTGCTGATCGCCGATGAACCCACCACCGCGCTCGATGTCACCATTCAATTGCAGATCCTGGAACTGCTATACGAGCTCAAGCAGCGACTGCGGATGGCGGTCCTGCTCATCACTCATGACATGGGAGTGATCGCGGGTCGCGCCGACCGAGTTATGGTGATGTACGCGGGAAAGATCGTCGAATCGGCGGGCACCGAAGAGCTCTTCGATGACATGCATCACCCCTACACCGAAGCTCTGCTGGCGTCGATCCCCCGCTTGGATCAGCGCAGCGACACGGTCCTGTACAGTATCCCCGGACTGCCTCCGGACCTCACTAATCCCCCGGATTTCTGCAGGTTCCAGCCCCGTTGCCGCTATGCAACCGGCCGCTGCCATGAAGAGGAACCGCCGCTCGAAGGCGATCCTCGCGGGCACCAGTTCGCGTGCTTCAACCCGGTAACAAAACACGCCGCCCATGCGGCCGCTATCTCTTGATGGGTGCCGATTCCGGCCCATCACATTGAAGGAAGTAACACCGTGACCGCTACCTTGACCCAGAGTGCAGCCGAGGGTATCGGCAGTGACCCTTCGTTTGTGCAGCTGCGGCATGTTGTCAAGGAATTTGCGGTCACATCGGGCGCGGTGTTGCAACGAAAGATTGGCACCATCAAGGCCGTTTCCGACGTTTCTTTCAACATCGGCAAAGGTGAGACGTTTGGGTTAGTCGGCGAATCCGGCTGCGGAAAGACCACCATCGGCCGCTTGATCGTGGCCTTGGAGAAGCTGACCTCTGGCGAGATTCTGTTCGAAGGCACCGACATCTCCAAGCTCAAGGGATCCGCGCTGCGCCACCGCCGTCGGGATCTGCAACTCATGTTTCAGGATCCCTACGCTTCACTCAATCCCCGGATGCGAGTTGGTTCGATCATTCGCGAGCCCCTGGCGGTGCAGAAGATCGGCAGCAAGACCGAGCAGGAGTCGCGCGTGAGGCAGCTACTCCAGGAGGTGGGACTCAGTCCCAAGTCCACCGAGCTCTACCCCCACGAGTTCTCCGGAGGGCAGCGTCAAAGGATCGGGCTGGCGCGAGCGCTGGCTCTGAACCCCAAGTTGATTGTCGCGGACGAGCCGGTCTCGGCTCTGGACGTCTCGATTCGCTCCCAGATCTTGAATCTGATGAACAGCCTCCAGGCGACCCACGGGCTCACCTATCTGGTGATCTCCCACGACCTCTCGGTGGTCAAATACCTCTCCGACCGCATCGGTGTGATGTACCTGGGCAAGCTGGTCGAGGTCGCGCCCAGCAGCGAGATCTACGTCAAGGCTGCGCATCCTTACACCCTGGGCTTGATCAACGCCATCCCCGAGCCCAACCCCGTGCGCGAGCGCAGTAAGCAGGTGGAGCCGATCAAGGGAGAGCTTCCGTCAGCTCTCAACCCCCCATCCGGGTGTCGCTTCAGGACCCGTTGTCCTCGGGCCCAGGATATCTGCGCGGTCGAGGAACCCCCATTGCGGCCATTTGGTCCGCAGCATCTGGCCGCCTGCCACTTCCCGCTTCAGACCCCCGAGCCGGCTGCGGCAGCCTAACACCTCAGAAGAGAGACGGCGGGCGGCACAACGCTGTCGATACCCAGCGTGGTGCTCAGACACACCGGACTCTCGCACCAGCCCATCCGCTGACTGCCCGCTTACCTCTGCTGCAGGCGAACCTCAAGTGCATCGCGAAGCGAGTCGCCGATGAAGTTGAAGGCGACCACTACCAACACGATGGCGATGCCAGCCGGATAGATCAGCCACCAGTAGCCATCGAAGATGTAGGTGACGCCGTCAGAGAGCTGGCCGCCCCAGTTAGTCGCGGGCGGCGGTATCCCCAGACCCAGGTAGCTCAGCGCCGCCACGAAGGCGATTGCGTCGGCGACCTGAAAGGTGGCGTTGACCACGATCGTGCCCATGGTGTTGGGGATCAGGTGCCGGAAGAGAATCCTCCTGCTACCACCTCCCATCACCTTGACCGCCTGAACATAGTCGCGCACACGCAGACTCAAGGTCTCCCCTCGGACCAAACGCGCCGGTACTAGCCAGGAAACCAGGCCGATGACGATGATCAACTCGAGGATTGAGGTACCGAAGATCGTACCTAGCAAAATCAGCAGAAAAAGGAAGGGAATCGCCAGCAGCGCATCCACGATCCTCATCATAAAAGCATCGATAAAGCCGCCAATCAGGCCCGCGATCGCACCCCAGACGGCGCCTACGGTCACTGCGATCAGGGCAGCGGCGAGCCCCACTTCCAGCGAAGTCTGACCACCAAGCATGAGCCGACCAAGGTTGTCGTAGCCAAGCGCGTCAGTCCCGAGAGGATGGGCGAGACTAGGTGCGTCCAGCGAGATGTTGGGGTTGGCGAAGACCTGCTGGGTGTGATAGATCAGCGGCCCCACCCAGCTGAACAGGATAAAAAATACGACTACACCAACGCCGACGATCGCCATTCGGTTTTCCAGAAAAACCGATAAGATCATGCGATAAACAGAGCCGCTCTTATAGCCTTCGCCCCCTTCTGGAAGGACGTCGCCCCCCAAGACTGTGTCTAGTAGGCCAGCGTCTCCGAGGGTGCTCATGTGCGGGTAGCTGTCACGCGCGCGGCGATTCTCGAGTGCAGCTCAGTGTGAGTGCTCACGACACATACCGGATGCGGGGATCGGCCACTGCGTACAGAATATCGGCAATCAATGATCCCAGTACGGTCGCTATGCCTACGACGACCGTCACACCCAGCAGCACCGGGAAGTCATCTCCTTCTGCGGCCTGGATGAAGAGCAAACCCATCCCGGGGTAGTTGAACACGTACTCGGTGATCACAGCCCCGGCGACGATGCCGGGCAGGCTCAACCCGATGAGGGTGATGACCGGGATCAGCGCGTTGCGCAGCACGTGCTTGAAGAGGATGGCACGGTCTGAAACACCCTTGGCTTTGGCGGTCCGGACGTAGTCCTGAACCAGGTTCTCCAGCATCGAGCTGCGCATGTAGCGACTGAAGAGCGCGAGGGTGACCAACGTCAGGGCCGCTACCGGGAGTATCAGGCCGTTGAGCTGGGAAAAGAGGTCTCCCTGGCTCTGCGGTGCCTCCGGAGGCAGCCAGTTGAGGAGTGAGCTGAAGAGGATGATCAGCAGCAGTCCCAGCCAGAAGATGGGCATGGCGTAGAAGATGAACGAGAACCCGGTGAAGACGTAGTCGTCAGGCTTGTTGCGCCGCACCGCCTGCATGATCCCCAGAGGCACGGCTACGACGATGGCCAACACCGTCGAGGTCCCCACCAACAAGAGCGTGTTAGGCATCCGCTGGCCAAGAAGCCCCGCCACCGAGCTGTTCTGCCGGTAGGACCAGCCCAGGTTGAAGTGCAGGAGGTTCCAAACCCAGATCAGATATTGCTGAGGCAGTGGTTTGTTGAGGCCGAGCTGGATCGTCAGAGCTCGAACGTTGGCCAGGCTGTGGTGGGTGCCCAGGATGACGTTGACCGGATTTCCGATCATATGGAGGAGGATGAAGGTGATGATCGTGACCCCGATCATCACGATGACCGCTTGGCCAGCCCTCCGGATGATGTAGCCGATCATCGCTACTCCTTACCCGATCGTCCCCAAGTCAGTCGATCATAGCCGCTAGTCGGACGAGTGGTACTGGTGCGGGGCCCGGCTCTTTGCCGGGCCCCGCTCCGCATCCGGCACAGGGCCTAAGCCCTGCGCCGGTGAAGCGGTACCAGTTGATCTAGAAGCTGTAGTCCTCCGGGTAGATCTCATCGAAGACGCCCTGGGGCACCAGTCCCTTGAGGTTGCTCTTGTACATCGTCAGCTGGTAGGGCTGGTCTGGCATCCAGACCACCGGCAGCTGCTTGGCAAGGTAGTTCTCGTAGGTATCAAGTGCCTTGATCTCGCCAGAGACAGTCGCGTCGGTGTTGGTCGCTGCGATCAGCTTGTTGGCCTCGGGGCTGCTGTAGTAGCCGGGGTTCGACTCGGCCCCGGTCTCGAACAGCTCCTCGCCGGTGGGGAAGTAGTCAGGTGAGTAGACCCAGCCACCACCCCAGTTGCCCAAGTCCCAGGTGCTGCACGGGGAAGACGTGCTGCAGCCACCGCCGAAGGTGGTAGCGATCACCTGGCCAAATGGGGCTGTCGAGAGTGCGATTTGGATCCCGGCCTCCTGGTCCTCGGTGGACTTCAGTGCCTCCATCTCGTCGGTCAGCGGAACTGACCCGCTGGCGTAGAGGAGCCTGAATGAGAGTGAGGCTCCGGCGGCAATGCCGGCTCCGCACTCACCGGTCCCGGTCCCCGGCTTGGTGCAGGTCGTGGTTCCGCCCGGCTTGACGGACCAACCGTGGTCCTTGAGCAGGGCCACCGCCTTGCTGGGGTCGTATGGGTACACCTGGCCGCTCGACTCGAGCTTGGTCAGGTCGGCGTTCTTCGCGGGGTAGGTCGGGACCGGTCCGTTGCCGATAGTGCCGTACCCCAACAGGAACTTCTTGATGTACTCAGGCTGGTTGACCAAGCTTTGGAAGGCCTGGCGGAAGTAGAGCTGCTTGAAGATCGGTCCCGTGGTCGGATCGGTGAAGTTGTAGGGGAAGTACACAATCCCAAAGGAGTTCCAGGCCGAGAACTTGTAGCCATGGCTCTCCATATACCCCTTCTGCCCCAGGTCCTGGGCTGGGATGTACCCGATCGTCAGGTCGCCGGCGCGCAGCTCGTTGAACTCAGCTGTGTCGCTGGTGAACGGGATCTCCTCGAAGACACTGACCTTGGCCTTGTCGGGTCCCGAATACTTGGTGTTGGGCACCATCTTTACGAAGCCAGCGGTGGTGTATTGGCTGAGTTTGTAGGGCCCACTGACAACCTGCCACATGGGGTTGCTGGCATAGGTGCTGGTGTCCTCGGACTGGAGGTTGACGAACTGGGCAACTCCCAGCGCCCCGCTGGTGCCGGTGCCGATGCCCTGCTCGTCATAGTTGCCGACTGCCCCCGTGGCCGAAAGCTTGTCCCAGGAAGCCTGGGGTAGTGGCGTGATCTGGCTCAGTTCGTTGTAGAGGAACCAAGTCGGGTCGTAGGACGCGTTGAGGTGGAAGACCAGGCTGTAGGTCCCGGTCGCCGTGTAGCTGACCACGTTGTTGGGGAAGCCACCGGATACGAATGCACCCCAGCCCGGACCAGGAGCGCTCGTGCTGCCCACGTTGGCGGCTGCCGGCGAGACGCTGGCTTCCAACAGGTTCATCCAGAAGACGACGTCCCTGGCCGTGATCGGTGTGCCGTTGGACCAGACCCAGTGCTTCATCGTGATCGTGGCGGTCTGGTCGTTGTCGGACCACACGGGGGCGTTGGCGATGCTCAGCGCGGCGTCGAACTTGGGCTGGCCGTTGTCTCCGAACCAGTAGAGCGGTCGGTACATGATCTCGGAGAAATCAGAGAGGTTGGTGACGCTGAACCAGTCACCTCCTGCCAGCGGCGAGATGTATTCAGGAGGAGCCGACGGCCCCTCGGCAAACGTCACCGTCGAGGAAGTCTTGGCGGTCGTCTTGGCGTGGTAGTTAATGCTCCCGCAAGCGGTGAGCACCAGGGCTGCCAAGGCAAGCAAGCCAGCCCCTCGCCACACCGAAAGCATTGGAATCTTTCTCACTAGCGTTTAGACCCTCCTGTGCAGGATCCGTACCTGGCCCCCGGCGGGCGCACAACCACGCCGAAGCCTGCTTTTACTCGCAGTAACCGCATGTTATGGAATTGCTAGGGTAGATGTCATCCCCCGCCAGGGTGATTTGGGGCAGCCTCACGAATCGGTGGATCTGAGATCAAACCTTGGCGCCAGGCCCGCAGGACCGCTCCCGCCCGGTCAGCCGCGCCGAGCTTGTTTAGGATGTGGCTGACATGGGTTTTGACGGTGTTCTCGCTCAGGAACAGCCGCTCGGCGATCTCCCGGTTGGACATCTCTGCAGCCATGCAGCTGAGCACCTCCAATTCGCGGTGGCTGAGCTGGACCTCCTCGGCGACCGAGGCTCGCTCCAGAAGTGACTCACCGGCCGCCACCTTGCGAATAGAGTCGATCAGCTCGGCGCGCCCAACGTCCTTGAGCAGATAGCCCATGGCCCCCGCCTTGAGGCTGGGAACCACGTAGTTCTCGTGACCGAAGGTGGTGAGCATCACCACCTTGGCTTGGGGCTGCTGGCTCCTGATCCGCCGCAGCGCCTCGATCCCGTCCACTCCCGCCATCTGGACGTCCATCAGCACCACGTCGGGAGCCTCCTGGAGCGCCAGGCTGACCGCCTCCGCCCCATCCCCGACGTCGGCAACCACCTCGATATCAGGCTCGATCTCGAGCATGGCACAGATCCCTTGTCGGACCACCGGATGGTCGTCGGCGACTAGGACCCTGATCACCGCAGCGGCTTCGCCGAGACGGACTCGGGAATTGGAATCTCGAGCACCACCCGGGTCCCTTTGCCCAGGGTGCTGTTCAGCGAGAAGCTGCCACCACAGGAGGTCGCCCGCTCGCGCATCGATGTCAGCCCGAAGGCCTGCAGGCGACCAGGACGGGCGGGATCGAAGCCGCAACCGTCGTCGGCAATCTCGACCCGGAGCTGGCCGTCGTCGCGCACCACCTCGACGGCGAGGCTGGCCGGGTGGGCATGGTGGAGGGAGTTGGCGACCGCCTCCTGAACGATGCGGAAGATTGACACCTCAGTGGCCGCTGGCAGGGTCAGCTGCCGGAGTCCCCGCAACTTGACGGTGGTCTTGACCCCGGTCCTGGCCTGAGCCTGAGCCAGTTCCTCTTTGAGGGCACTGGCGAGTCCCCCCCGCTCCAGTAACTCCGGTCGGAGGTCCCACACCGAGCGCCGGGCCTCCTGAAGACTCGACCTCGCCAGCGCCGACGCGTGACCCAGCGCCTGTTGGGAACGCGTTGGCTCGCGCTCCATCCAAGCCTCAGCGGCCTGGAGTTGGATGATGATCCCGGCCAGACCCTGAGCGATGGTGTCATGGATCTCGCGGGCAATCCGGTTGCGTTCGTTGATGGTCGCCATCTCCTGGGTGTCGGCGAAGAGTTGAGCGTTGCGAAGGGCGAGCGCCAGCTGTCCCCCGACCACCTCCAGCATCTCGATCTGGCGCCGCCCTGGCACCTGCGCCTGGCGCAGGACCAGATAACCGACCTTGGTCCCGGTGACTAGGAGGGGGACCACCACCAGATCGTCCACCTGGAGCGGTCTGGCGGGCGACTGGTCCGACATGGCCAGAGCACTACTCAGCTCGGGTCCCTGGTCGTGGCCCGCTTCGCCGTCCATCGACCGGCCCACCAGTCGGACACCGCCGGGAGCCGTCTGATCGAGGATGTAGACGGAGACTTCGCTCACCCGCCACAGCTGGCGAAGCTGGTCCGCAGCACCGGTGGCCACGTCCGAGAGGACCAGGGAGCGACTAAGGTCGGCGCTGACCGAGTTCAAGGTGGCGAGTTCGTCGTTCCTCTGCCGGAGCTCGGCCGTGCGTTCCTCGACCCGCTGCTCGAGATTCCTCTGCGCCGCCTCGATGATCTGGTGCTGTCCCGCAAGGCGCTTGCGCATGCCCTCCAGAGCCATCTCCAGGGTGCCGACTTCGTCCTGCGGCCCGGGCGCCACCGCGACCGGAGTCTCCAGGTCGCCTCCGGCGATCCGGCGTGAGGCTCCGGTGAGGTTGGAGAGGGGCAGCAGCAGGCGCCGGCTCAAGAGGTCGGTGAGTACCACCACCAAGGCAGCCAGGATGATGAGGAAGGGCAGGAGCAGAGCCGTGACCCCCACCAGCCCGTGGGTGATCGTCTGCGAGAACCCGACGACGCTGCCGTCGATACCCGAAACCGGGACCGCCACACCCAGACTCCACTGACTGGCGGGGAGGGGACTGTAGAAGACGGACACCGGAGCCCCCTCCAGGTTGATGGTGCCGTGACCGGAAAGTCCCAGGGTCATGCTGTTGCCCACCGCCAGCCAGGGGCTGCTCTGCGACGTCAGGTTGACCGCAGCAGCCCGGCTCTTCTTGGGTCCGAAGCCGAGATCGGCCGCTCCGCCAGGGGAGTAGCTGAGCACGGTCCCGACCGGCCCGTCGCTGCTCACCAAGAAGGCATACCCGCCCTCGGAGCGTCCCGGCGCCCCGGCCAGGAAGGTCGAGACCAGGTTCTTGACGGTGATGTTGGCCCCGACCCAGAACTGGATTCCGTTCGATGAGACGGTCTCGGTCGCCAGCGTCACGGTCGGACCACCGGCCGCCGGGTTGTCGTAGACCGGGGTCCAAACCACCGACTGGGTCGAGTGGGGCACCAGCGCCCGCCAGTGGGGACTGCTGAGGTCGGCAGCCTGGCGGTCCACCCCGGCCTGGTATTCGGCCGTCGGCGGGGACAGCTCGCTGACGCTGGCCTCCTGCGCGCTGGGGATAGCCGTGCCCGGCGCCACCGCCACCAGCCGACTCTGCGGCAGTTGGACCCAGACGTCCGCCACCTCAGGGTGGAGGTTGAACACCAGAGCCAGCTGCGCGCCCAGGGCCTGCAGCGCCAGAACGTTGGCGGTGGGTCGAGCGGCGTTGGCACCTGGTCCATAGATCCTGATCCCCGGAGCAGAGGTTGCCTGGCTGGGCGGCTGAGCCAGCAACTCGTCCGTCGACTGGCTGAGGAGCGCCACCTGGTCTTGGACCGATTGAAGCTCGTTGTTGATCACCCGAGCTTTGCTCTGGACCAGATCCTGCAAATGGGCGTCTTGGCTGGCCTCAAGAGCTCTGTCGGCGGTCTTGAGGGCCCCGCTATTGAGGCCCGAAAGGGCCGCCAAGCCGGCCAGGCTGAAGATCGCCAGAGGGATGACCGAGACGGCCAGCATGGCTACCAGGATTCGGCGCTGGACGCTGAGGCGGTGCCAGCGCTCGATCCGGGCGATCAGGCGCCGAATCCGACCCCTGGAGGGCAGGCCCGGACGGGCTCTTTGTCGTGACATCGCCTACTCGGGACTTCGCGGATGGATCGAGGCGCCCATCGTACACGCTCCTAGATCGCTGTCAGCTTCAGCACGAGCGGTACGAGGCGCGCGCGGTATCGGTTACACCTAGCCGATGCCGGAGATCCCGCACCGGATCCGAGTGCTGATCGCCCCCAACGCCTTCAAGGGGACCCTGACCGGCGCCCAGGCCGCCCGGGCGATACGCGAGGGGGTGATGACGGCACGGCCGCGCGCCTTGTGTCGCGAACTCCCTCTGGCAGACGGCGGCGATGGATTTCTCGAGACGCTCCTCGCCCAGATGGGCGGCGAACCGGTCCAATGTCTGGTGCCCGGACCGCTGCTGGAGCCGGTGCGCGCCTCCTTCGGCTGGCTGCAAAACAGCGGTGCCCGTACTGTGGTTATCGAGCTGGCCCAAGCCTGCGGACTTAAGCTCGTGGCTCGGCCCTCTCCCGACAGCGCCGCCCGCGCCAGCACCTTGGGCTTGGGCGAGCTGCTGCGGCAATCGCTGGAGCTGGGGCCGGAGACGATCCTAGTCGGGCTCGGCGGTAGCGCCTCGACCGACGGCGGCTCGGGGCTGGCTTCAGCATTGGGCTTGAGGTTGCTGGACTCTCGACGCCAGCCAATCAGCGCCGGCGGTCTCGGCCTGCTGGATCTCGACCGCGTCGACGCCTCGGAAGCGGATCCGCGGCTAGCCAAGACCGAGGTGATCGTGGCATGCGATGTTGACAACCCGCTCTCGGGACCCCACGGGGCGGCGGTCGTGTTCGCCTCCCAAAAGGGGGCTGATCCTGCCACCGTGCAAGTCCTCGACCGAGGGCTCCAGCGTTTGGAGGCCGTAGTGGCCCGCGATCTGGGTCGCTCTGGGTTGGCCGAGAGGCCGGGGGCGGGAGCCGCCGGCGGAGCCGCGTTTGGTCTGTCAGCCTTCTGCGGAGCGCGCCTGGAGAAGGGGGCCTCCCTGGTCGCCAGCCTGGTCGGGCTCGACACTGCGCTGGATGAGACCGACGTGGTAATCACCGGGGAGGGCCACTTCGACGAGACCAGCCTCAGCGGTAAGGTCACCGGCGAGGTCCTCCGGCGCTGCGCCCAGCGCCGGCTGCCCTGCCTGCTGCTCGTGGGCGGCGCGGACCCGGACGCGGCGCTGGCGGTTCAAGGTATGGGCGGCCGGCTGATCCGGACCGGATCCAATCCAACCCAAGCGGGCGCGATCACTGCGGAGATCGCCTTCTCCCAGCTGCGTGAGGCTGGCAGGAGCACTCTTCTGGAGCTCGCATCCGGGGGCTTGGCCGGCTAGCCAGCCAAGCTCAGTAGACCGGCGTGCACCACTCCCGGTATTTCTCGATCTCGCCTCGAACCAGCCGGCTGTAGACCTCATCCAGCTGACGAGTGAAGGGGCCCACCTTGCCGTCGCCGACCTGGCGATGGTCGATCTCGCCCACGCCTGAGATCTGGGCGCCGGTCCCGCACAGGATCACCTCATCGGCGATGTAGAGCTCGGTGCGGTCAATGGGGCGCTCGATGATCGGCAGACCGAGGTCCTCGCTCCAGTACTGCATCAAGGTGGCGCGGGTGATCCCCTCCAAGATGTTGTCGGAGACCGGGGGCGTGATCAGAGTGGCCTTACGGATCATGAATAGGTTCTCCGCCGAACCCTCGCAGACATGACCGTCTTGGCCCAGGACGATTGCCTCGTCCAGACCGTTCTCAAACGCTTCGGTCTTGGCCAGCGCCGAGTTGATGTAGATACCGCTGATCTTGGCCCGCGCCGGCGCTGCATTGTCATCGACCCGGCGCCAGGTCGACACCATGCAGCGCAACGCTCGGGAGCGCTCGTGGTACTCCCCGAAGGGCTGGCTGTAAATGAGGAAGCCGTCCTCGAGGTTGTGCAGCCGGACCCCGATTTCCTGGGAGGACTTGTAGACCAGGGGCCGAATGTAGGTGTCGGTGCGGAACTGGTTGCGACGGAGCAGCTCAACACTGATTTCGACCAGCTCTTCGGCGGAGTATGGCACCTCCATCCGGAGGATGGCAGCCGACTGATGGAGCCTCTGAAAGTGCTCCAGGGGCCGGAATATGTACAGCTGCTCGCGCTCGGCGTTCCAGTAGGCGCGGATCCCCTCAAAGCAGGCGGTGCCGTAGTGCAGAGCGTGGGTCATCAGGCCGATCCGGGAGTCGCGGTAGCGCCGCTGCTCCCCCTTGTAGAAGACCCAGGCCTCGTCCTGATCGAAACCGGGGCGCGGCTCGGCGGCCGCTGCGGAGTGCGGGTCGAACAGAAGCTCAGCTAGGTCCCGGCGCGGTTCCTGAGCGGCCAAATAGAAGCCTCCTTCACCCCTGGTGAACCGGTTCGGTCTGTGACCGGCGGCAAGTATACGTCTGGGGTTCGAGCCGCCCGGCTCCGAGCTTGCTCGACTGCCGGGAGTGCCGGAACGCGCGGTGATACCATCCGGCCAAGTCATGCGAACGCCACGGCTCGGATCTGGCGTGACGCGCTGGCTGGTTCCCGGTCTCCACGTCAAGCGCTGGGTGGGTGTGACCATCGTCGCCATCGTGGGGATCGCGCTCGGGATCGGCTATGCCCTGCGCGAGTTCTACACCAGCGCCCACCTGCCTGCCTTCACCTACGGCCTGACCCTGCAGTTCTGGCCGCGCTGGGTGAGGGCGGCCATCTTCCTTGCCGTCGGCCTGGCTCTCTTGGGCCTGGGCATGTACAAGTTGACCCGCTCTCTCCTCAGCCCCTTCGTGCCCGGCGGCAACAAGGCTCTGGTGGAGCGGCTCTACGACTTCCGGCGACTCCAAAAGGGACCCAGGATCGTGGCGGTGGGGGGCGGCACCGGGCTCTCCACCCTGCTCCGGGGGATCAAGAACCACAGCGGCAACGTCACCGCCCTGGTGACGGTGGCCGACGACGGAGGTAGCTCGGGCAGGCTGAGGGCGGAGTATCAGGTGCTGCCCCCAGGCGACTTTCGCCAGTGCCTGACCGCGCTCGCAGATGTCGAGCCCCTGATGACCGACCTCTTCCAGTACCGGTTCAAGGAGGGCTCACTGAGCGGGCATTCCTTCGGAAACCTATTCATAATGGCCATGAGCGACATCACCGGTGACTTCGAACACGCTCTGCGGGAGTCCGGCCGGGTGCTGGCGGTCCGCGGCCAGATCGTGCCTACCACCCTGGAGACGGTCACCCTCTGCGCCATTGCCGGGGAAGAGGTCCTTGTCGGCGAGTCCAAGGTTCCCACCGGGAAGGAGCCGATCCAGCGGGTCTTCCTGGTCCCCGAGCACCCCCGCCTCAACCCCGAGGCCCAACTGGCGATCATGAACGCGGAAATGGTGGTGGTCGGGCCCGGCAGTCTCTACACCAGCCTTTTGCCCAATCTGCTCGTCGACGGGATGATCGAGGCGATACGCTCCACCCCCGCCATCAAGGTCTACGTCTGCAACGTAGCCACCCAGCCCGGCGAGACCACGGGCTACGCCGTCCATGACCATGTCGAGACCTTGGAGCGCTACGTCGGAACCGGGCTCTTCGACTATGTGGTCGCCAACAGCAACCTCAGCCTGCCCCTCTCGCCCGCCGCCCAGGAAGCTGGGGTGCACCGAGTGGCGTTCGACCGAAGCCGGGTCGGCCACAACGGCCACGTTACCAAGTACGTCCTCGGCGATCTGGTCTCGCCCAAGATCACCACCCACCATGATTCCGACAAGCTGGCCCAGTTGCTGATGAAGCGGATCTGGTCTCGCAACTAGCCACTCCGGCGCCAAACCGGAGTGGGCTAGATCGGCGCCTTCCCTAGGAGCTGGTCGGCGGCCAGGAGGTTCTCTGCCAGCACCAGTTGCCTTGTCTCAGTTCTGGTGATGGCCTCAGTCACCAGCTCCTCGAGCAGCGCCGAGAAAGAGATGCCGCTCGCCTCCCAGAGATAGAAGGCCAGCGACCCCGGGATGGTGTTGACCTCATTGAGGAAGAGCTCGCCGGAGTCGGAAAGCAGCAAGTCGACCCGGGCGGAACCAGCGCAGCCAAGAGCATCGAAGGCCGCCACCGCCAAACGCTGGACTTCAACTTTGGTCTCGGTCGGGATCTGGGCCGGAAGTTCACGGCGGGGGTCAGGGTTGGCGGCCTTGGATCCCTCCGAAGTGGCGGCGGGCTGGGTCCCGGTCACACCGGACTTGGTCACGTACTTGTCTCGGTAGGAGAGAAACCCGGACCCTCGCAGCGGCCGCTCCACCTCAGAAGCCCGGGGCTGGGCTCGCTTGACCGCGCAGTTGAGGTCGGATGCGCCCCTCACGGCCGGCTCCAGCACCATCTCGGTGTCAAAGCTGAGGGCCATCTCCATCGCGTCATGAAGCTCGCCCTCGCCCTCGACCAGGCTCACGCCGATGCTGGAGCCACTTCGGTTGGGTTTGACCACCAGGGGATAGCCGAAACCCGAGGCCGCCTCCAGGGCACCCTCCAGAGTGCTGGTGGCCCGTCCCGCCACCACGGGGAGACCACAGGCCTCAAAGAACTTCTTGGAGCGGAACTTGTCCATGGCCAGCGAGCTGGCTAGAGTCGGGCTGCCCACCTGGGGGAGGCGCACCACATCGGCCAAAGCGGCGAGGGTCCCGTCCTCGCCCAGCGTTCCGTGCAGGCAGGGATAGATGACATCCACCCCGAGGTCGCGGGGTCGACCCAAGCGGGAGTGGCTCCCGGCCAGGAGCCGGCCCTGATCGAGGTCGAGCTGGATCGCCGCCCCCTCCTGGGGCAGCTTCCGGCGAAAGGTGTCGAGGTCAGTGAACTCAGGCTTGGTCAGCCAGCGGCCATCCTTGGTGATGTAGACCGGGACCACTTCCGCCCCCAGCTCGCGCAGGACCGGCATGGCCTGGCAGGCGGTGATGATGCTGATCTCGTGCTCCACCGAGCGGGTACCGAAGACCACCGCCACCGTCACTCCCCGCAGGCTCATCCCGCCTCCAGGTAGGAGTCCGGCAAGTCATTCTCGAAGAGAACCACGCTGCCCTCCCCGGCCACCTGGGGCAGGCGGCGCTGGGCCTCATCGAGATTCTTGGCCACCGTCAGCTGCGCGCCTGGATATCCAGCCTCCTGCAGTCCCACCGCGACCGCGGCCGACTGTCGGGGACCGACCAAGATCACGTGGGTGCAGACCTCTGCCGCCCGACGTCCCAGCTCGCGCATGCTCTGCTCCTGCAAGGGCCCTAGCTCGATGAACCCGGGCGTGACCAAGACCCGGCGCCGTCCGGGGAGACGGGCCAGGAGCCGCAGCGCCTCGGCGGCCCCATCGGGGTTCGCATTGTAGGCGTCGTCGATGATGGTGATCCCGCCGACCCGGCTCACCTGCAGTCGATGGGGAGCGCCCCTGAGCTGGGCGGCTCGCTCGACCAAGTCCGGTAGGGCGACGCCGATCTCGATCGCGATCGCCCAGGCGCAGAGGAGGTCGGTGACGATCGGCATTCCGTGCACCGGCACCCGAAGGGAGAGGTCCTCTCCGCCCGAGCCCTGAACCCGCAGGCTGGATCCGTCGGGGCTGACATCCAGCTCCTCCGCCCACCAACGATCGCCGGGCTGTCCCACCCAGACGGGCCGCGCCCGGAGCGCAGCCGTGAGCAGCTCTCTCTCGGCGATGCCGCTGGGCATGGCTGCCACCCCGGACTCAGGCAGCGCCGCCAGCAACTCCGACTTGGCCTGGGCAATTCGCTGGGGGCTGCCAAAGCGCTCCAGGTGCATCACCCCCACAGCCGTAATGATCCCCATCTTGGGGTGGGTGAAGGCACAGATCTCGGCCACCTCGCCACGCCGGTAGGCGCCCATCTCAACCACCGCGAACTTGTGCTCGGGTCGAAGCCCCTCGTTGATCGCCCGGCAAACCCCCAAGGTGGTGTTGAAGCTACCAGGGGTCGCGAAGCAGGGCGAAGCCTCAGAATCCAGGAGTTGCTGCAGGAAGAGCTTGGCGGTGGTCTTGCCGTAGCTGCCGGTGATCCCGATCACCAAAGGGCCTACCCTCTCGATCAGATGCTCGGCCTGCTCCATGTAGCGGTGCCGCCGCCGACCCTGGACCGGAGCGGTCAGGCCTACCGCGATACAGAGCGCGGCCACCGCCACCAGGTCCACTGCGCCCAGCACCAGGGCTCCCGGCCAGCCGCTCCAGAGCGCGAAGAACAGGGCCAGCAAGACCAGCACCCCCGCCACCGCCGCCAGCTCGCGAGCCCGGCTGGTCCACCTCAGCTCCCCACGCCTCTCAAAGGGGCGGTCCGTTCCCAGGACCAGTAGCGCCGCCAGGACCAGGGGGACGACCCGAGGCAGGGGGGCGGGTCGAGTCGCCACCACCGCCATCGCTAGTGCACCCACCACCAGAGCCAGCTGCCACCTCCAGTTGCTGGCGAGACGGCGCCGGGCGGTGCGCCAGATGCGGCTGGGCTGGTACTCGTCCAATTGGAACAGGTAGACCCAGCCCACCACGCGCCGCTGGGCGCAGGCCGCGGCCAAGACGGTGAGTAGCAGGGCCTGCCAGACGGGGATGGTCATGCGGTCAGATCTCCGCGTCCACGAAGGCGTCGAAGACGGCGGCGAACCGGCCCGGCTCATCAACGAACGCAAAGTGACCACTCCCCTCGAACTCCACTAGCTCAGATGTGGCGATCAGCTCTCGCAGTCGGCGTCCATAGGGGACCAGCGGCAGCTCCTGGTCCCTTCCTCCCCAGATGATCAGGGTGGGTGCTGTGATCCTTTCGGCCACCGGGCTCAGGTCCTCCTGCACCGCGCTCACCAGGATCGGCCTGAGTGGACCGGCGGCCCGGTAATCGGCCGAGCCGAACCGCTGGCGGAGCCACTCCACGACCGGGGTGGACAGCCTCTGCGGGAGAACCGTCTCTGCCGTCTTGCGAAGAGCTCGGAACCCCCCCAGCCGCATTCCCACCCCGCCAGCGTCGGCGAGGCGGAGCCCCGACGCGGAGCAGAGGATCAGGCGGTCCAGGGGCGGACTCGACTCACCGGCGAGTCTCAGGGCCACCCCACCACCGTACGAGTGCCCCAGTACGGTCACCTCGGTCCAACCCCGGCTCACGAGGAACTGCCGCACCAGCTGGGCGTAGGCGGCTCTGGTCCAGCTGGGGCTGCCCAAGGGCGACTCCCCGAATCCGGGGAGGTCGAGCGCAACCAGCCGGCGACGAGTCCGGGAAAGTTGCAGCAAGCCACTGAAGGAGGCGGCACTGGCACCCCAGCCATGCAGCAACAGGACGGGCGGATCACTTCCCTCGCGCTCCAGCCACGAGACCCGGTGCTCCCCCAGGGCGGCACTTTGCCGGGTAGGCGCCACCGAGCCGGGCCACGCAGTCGGCATCGGCGCCCGAGTCTAAGCGATGTCTAAGCAGGGTCCTCCCAGCCAGGTGTTCTGATCTCGGAGTGGACCGGCCTATAATTCCGCTGCCATGCCCGATGAGGTGAGGGACCGTCGTCCCGGCCCGCCCCGGGTTCTGGTGGTCGATGACGAACCGGCCATCACTGATTTCATCGAGCTCGGATTGACCCGCGAGGGCTTCGAGGTCGAGACCGCAGCCGATGGGCGCGCGGCGCTCACCGTAGTGGACAGGTTCGCCCCCGACGTGGTGGTGCTCGACGTGATGATGCCACGCATGGACGGGATCGAACTCACCAACGTGCTGGCCGGTGACCCCCGGCGGGGGCTGATCATCCTCAGTGCGCGCGACGAGACCCAGGATCGCATCCGCGGTCTTGACGTGGGTGCAGATGACTATCTGGGCAAGCCCTTTGAGTTCAGCGAGCTGGTAGCTCGGGTGCGGTCGGTGCTGCGCCGCCGCCAGCCCGAGCAGGCGGCGCTGCTCCGAGCCGGACCGCTGGAACTGGATCGGGGCACACGCAAAGTGCGCCGCGATGGCGAGGAGGTTGAGCTCTCGTCCCGTGAGTTCGACCTTCTCGCCTACCTCATGGAGCACCGTGGTGAGGTGCTCCACAGAGACCGATTGCTCAACGCGGTCTGGGGCGTGTCCTTCTACGGTGACGAGAACAATCTCGAGGTCTATGTGCGCTACCTGCGGCTGAAGCTGGCCGACACCGACCGCCAGCTGATCCAGACAGTGCGGGGAGTGGGTTATCGCCTCGCCGCCGACTGACGCCGCCGTCCCCTGGTATCACAGCCTGCGCTGGCGGCTGACGCTTTCGTTCGTGGTAGTTCTGGGGATCGTGCTGGCGATCGCAGGTGGGGTCGAGACCAACCTCCTGCGCCAGGCGGTCCTGGCCAGTCGGGCTCAGAGCCTGCAGGCGACCTTCAACGACGGTCGGGCGATCTTTGTGGCTGAGCAGCGGGGCCGGGTCAAGTTGGGTCGCCCACGGCTCGTGCACGCCGCCGCTGCCCTGGCTCTGGTCAGAGTCCTGGCCGAGGAGCACGTGGAGGCCGGAGCCTTCAACACCAGCCTGGTGCTGGTGTCCACCGCCGGGCCGCCCGCCAGGGCGGGGGGGACGGTACGGACCGAGGTCAGCATCCCCACCCCACCCGCGGCTGATCTGGTGGCCGCGGCCCAGGTTGGCAAGGACGCGGGCCCAGTGCTGTTGGGCAGCGGTGGATCCAGTCAGCTGGTGATGGTCTTTCCGTTGCTGGGCAGCCTGGGGAATGACCTAGGTGCCGTCGAGCTGGCCGAGCCGGCCGGCCCGATCCAGAGCGAGCTCGATTCCGCCGGGCGGGTGGTCGCCGAGGGCGCCGCGGCGGTCCTGCTCTTGGCGCTGCTGATCGGGCTGCTATTGACCGCCCACAGCCTGGGGCCCCTGCGACGGCTCACCTCGGCGGCACAGGCGCTCGGCCGGGGGGACCTCTCCCGCCGCAGCGGGATCAGACCGGGACGAGACGAGGTGGGAGTGCTGGCGACGGTCTTCGACGAGATGGCGGACAACGTCGAACGCACCGTCCGGATTCGCCAGGAAGCCGAGCAAAAGATGCGTCAGTTCATAGCTGACGCTTCCCACGAGCTGCGCACTCCCTTGACCGCCATCAAGGGATACCTGGATGTCCTCCAGCGGGGGGGCGGGGCCGGCCCCGACGCCATGGCGGCGGCCCTTCCGGTGATGTCGCAGGAGGCGGAGAGGATGCGGACCCTGGTGATGGACCTGCTCACTCTGGCCCGGGCCGACGAGGGGCGCTCACTCCAGGTGCGCCCGGTCGACCTGGGCGCATTCATGGAACAGTTCGTGGCGGAGCATCCCTCCAGCGTCAAGCTCGACCTGGAGCAGCACCGAGGCCTGGTTGCCCTAGCCGACCCGGAGGCCCTGACCGCCATCGCCACCAACCTCCAGAACAACGCTGAGCGCCACGGCGGTGGCGCTGCCATCCACTGGAGCACAGTTGAGGCGGAAGGGATGGTTGGGCTGCGCTGCGCCGACGAGGGTCCGGGAATCCCCCCTGTCGACCTCCCGCAGGTCTTCGAGCGCTTCTACCGATCTGGGACGTCGCGGTCGCGTCAGGACGGCGGCAGCGGCTTGGGGCTGGCGATCGTGCGCTCCTTGGTGGAGGCTCAGGGCGGGCATGTCTCGGTCGAGTCCACCCCCGGGCACGGTGCTGCCTTCACCGTCCTGCTCCCCCGGAGCAGGGCGGCGGGCTGGAGCCCGCCAGGCACCCCCACCTGAGTCCTCGGTTCTAGGTCAGCCCACCCGGGCGACGAGCAGACGCGCGACTCCAGGCTCAGACCAGGGCCCCAGTTCCAGAACCACATCGCCGTCCTCGGTGCACGCGGCTGGCACCGAGTCGGCGGACTCACCCACGTCCAGTAGGACCTCCAGAGGCTGACCAGGGGCCAGCTTGTCCAGTGCGATCCTGGTCTTGACGAAGGTCAGGGGGCAGGCCACCCCGCGGAGATCGAGACGCGCAACCGGCGCGGCGGGGTTCTGGTCGCTCACAGCCGATCGAAGGCTCCGCTGCGCCGGCCTTGCCTCTCGAAGTAGCGGAAGAGCAGGAAGCCGGCGGTGGCCCAGGCGACGCCCACCCCTAGCTCTGCCCCGATGTCGGGCCAGGCAGCGGCGACGTTGTGGCCGCTGGCCAGCAGCCTGGCGGCAGCGATCCCATGGGTGAGCGGTAGAAAGTGGGCCAGCACCTGGAGCGCACCGGGAAGCTGGCGCAGCGGCACCTCCACTCCACAGAGCAGCAGCATCGCGAAGTAGGCGATGTTGGCGGTCAGCCAGACATCGCGGGCCCGGAGCCCAATTGAACCCAGAGCCATGCCGAAGCCGGTGCAGGAACCAGCGGTGATCGCCACCGTCAGCGCCAGGGCCGGAAGTTCCCTCGGGGCTGGGCGGAAATCAAGCAGCAGGGCGGACACCAGGAATCCGAAGGCGGTGGTCTGCAGGCCGGTGACCACGACCGGAAGCCCTCGGCCCAGGAACAGCGCCATTCGGTTGGCGGGAGTGGCCAGGATGGGGCTTAGGGTCTGGAAAAAGCGCTCGTTGCTGATGGCCATGGTCATCCCGTAAATCCCCGACATGCTGCAGACCTGGATCGAATTGCCGACCACGAAAAAGTCGGTCGACCCCACCCCAACCGAGCGGCCCAGATAGACGAAGAAGAGGATCTGAAACAAAGGGGCTGCCAACAAGGTGGGGACGTACTGCCATGGGGAGATCCAGTAGAAGAGGGCCCGGTATGAGATCAGTCCCCCGAAGAAGAAGACCCGCCAGAAATTGCCGGCGCCAACGTCCCGCCTAACCGCGGCGACACTCATTGAAAAGTCAAGGTGGCGTGGATTCGGGAGAGTCGCTCGACGTGGCGCACCAGCACCACCCCCAGCCCGAGGTATGCGATCGAGGCGACCCCGCACCAGAGCAGCGGTAGCCAGGGATTGCCCCCTATGGCCGCGGCCCGCAGGGCCTCGACACCCCAGGTCGGGGCCAGGACGTAAGCCAGGGGGTGGGTCCAGCCGGGCAGCAGCGAGAGGGGCACCAGCAGACCGCAGACCAGCCACACCGGGTACTCCAAGGCGTTGGAGAGCGCGTTGGAGTTTCGATAGAGCACAAAGCTCGAGCCTAAGACCAACCCCAGCAAGCCCAGCGCCACCACCGTCGCGACCACGGCGATCACGAACGCCGGCAGGTTGGCGAGGTGGAGGTTGGCGCCAAACACCAGCCAGCCCCACAGCAAGGTCGCCCCCATCGCGTACAGACCCACCGTGGCCGTCCCCAGGGTGATTCCGAGGAGCACCAGCACGAACGGCGCCGGGGCGATGACCAGCGGCTCCAGCATCCCCTGGTGGCGCTGCCAGCTGAGGGCGCCGCCGCAGCCGAACACCACCGTCGACCAGATACCCATGATCCCCGCGCCGAGCGCGTAGTAGAGGAGGGGCAGAGTCCGATTGCCTGCCTGCTGGTCAGCCATGGCGATGCTGGCAAAGATGAGGGGCTGGACCAGTGCCACCAGGACCGTGAATCCGGACTGGGCCTGCATTTTCAGCTGGTACCACCAGCCTGACAGGACCATCCGGGGCCAGCCCAGCGCAGCCGGCCCTGCCCGGAAGAGGGGCGCGTTGAGCGGACGCGGCAACACGCTCATTCGCCGGTCACCAGCGCGACGTAGGCGTCCTCCAGCGTCGGTTCGCGAGCGGCGATGCGCTCCACCCTGACGCCTTCCAGGAGCTGGAGCAGCCGCGCGGTCAGCTGGCTGCCTTCCCGCGCCTGAATGGTAAGCAGCTGAGCCTGCTCACGCACCTCGGTGGAAACGGAGTCGACCTCAGGGAGATCCCTGATCCGCTGCACCGTCAGCTCAGGAACTCCGTAGGCCTCGATCTCGACCACGGCCCCAACTCGAACCCCGGCTTTGAGCTCCTGCGGGGTTCCCTCGGCCACGATCTTGCCCTTGGCAATCACGGCGATTCGGTCGCACAGGCTATCGGCTTCGAACATGTAGTGAGTTGTCAAAAGGATGGTCTTGCCTGACTCGGCCAGGTCGGAGATCACCTGACGGACCTCGCGCGCCCCCACTGGGTCGACGCCGATGGTGGGCTCGTCGAAGAACAGCACCGGGGGATCGTGGAGCAGCCCTCGGGCCAGGTGCAGACGCTGCCGCATGCCGCGCGAGAACCCCTCCACCCGCTCTCGACCCCGACCCTCAAGTCCTACCAACTCCAGAACCTCGGCGATCCGGCGGTGCTGCCGCCGGGGATCCAGACCGTAGAGGTCGGCGAAGTAGCGGAGATTGTCGATGGCACTGAGCCGGTCGTAGAGGCCGCGGTCCCCGCCGAAGACGTATCCGATCTGGCGGCGGACCTCGCCCGGGTGATCGACCACGTCGATGCCCCGGACCCGCACCTGGCCCGAGGTCGGCAGCAGCAGGGTGCAGAGGACCCGGATGGTCGTTGTCTTGCCGGCCCCGTTGGGCCCCAGCAGGCCGAAGAGCTCTCCTGCTTCTACCTGGAGAGATATCCCCCGCACCGCTTCGATCTCGAGACGGTGACGGCGCAGGGTTCCGGTGGTGGTTCGGTAAGTCCGCCAGAGCTGGTCAACGTCGATGGCGAACTCCCCGATCGACTGCTGGTCTCGGGGCACGGGCGGCCAATTCTACCGGCACCAGGGTTGGCGCTCACCCGGCTAACGGAGCGCTTCAGTCAGCGCTTGGCGCTGAGCTGGAGCTCCAGGCAGGCCTCACGCGGAAGCTCGGCAACCCCCACCGCCACCCGAGCATGGCGCCCGCTCTCGCCGAGGACGTCGAGGAGCAACTTCGAAGCCCCATCGAGGACCTCGGAGTGGCGGGAGAAGTCCGGCGCCGAACGGACGTAGCCAGTCAGGAGCACCAACCCGGCGACCCGATCCAGCCTCCCCGCCGCCACCGCCAAAAGTGCCAACAGGGATAGCGTGGCCGCGCGGGCGGCGGCGACTCCGGCATCGACCGTCAGGTCGGAGCCCAGCCGACCGGTGATCACCCGACCATCGCGCATGGGCACGACCCCCGCGGTGACGATGAGGTCCCCGGCGAAGGTGAAGGGTACGTAGCTGGCCAGTGGGGCCGGGGGCGCCGGCAGCTCCAGCCCCATCTGCGCCAGTCGCTCCTCGGGTGTCCGGCCGGGCGGCTCTCCGATCACGGTGGTGCCTCCGCGTCCAGCCTCCGCCGCCGGCGGCGCATGAAGATCGAAAGACCGATCGCCAGCACGACCAGGACTGCCACCACCCCGACCACCAACCCGGCGGGGATCGCAATCCCCTTGGTGGCCACCTTGTGGTGATGACGCGGAGTCGGAGTCGCCACTGGCGTCGGGGAGACCGCGACCGAGATCGGCGTGCCTGTGCTCGAGGCAAGGGCAACCGGGCCCGGCGCGGTCGTGTCCAGCGCCCGCGCCGCACCGCCGACTCGATGGAGCGGGTGCCAGACCGACGCCAGCACCGTGAGCGGGTTGGTCGATAGGGCTGACAGCCCGGTCACGTCCTGAGCCGAAAGGCCCTGCTCGAAAGCCGCCCAAGTGCTGCCCCCGTTTACGGTGCGCTGGAGGCCGCCGCCGGAGCTTCCCCCGTTGTCACTGCCGACGTAGATCACGCCCGGATTGTCCGGGTCGAATGCGATCGCATCCACCGACCACAGCACCCCCCCGGCCAGGGTCTGTGCCTGCCAGCTGTTGCCACCGTTAGAGCTGTAGTAGAGGCCCTTGAGATTGCCGACCAGGAGCGGCGGGGTGGTACCACCCTTGATGACCGGGCCAGCCGCCACCGAGAACACCGGGGCACCTCCCGGATCTCCACCGGGCATTGCTTGCCAGCCACTGCTCGCTCCCACCGCCAGGGAACGGTAGAGGTTGTCCTCCTGCGCCGTTTCATCGGACCCAGCCATCACCCCTAGCGGGTTGTCGGCGATGATCGCCACCGAACTGATGCTGAGCGCGTTCAGTCCCGCCTGTTCCCAGGCCATGCCATCGCCGCTGACATATACGCCGGCCTGGGTTCCCAGCACGATGGCTGTTGGTCCGACAGCTATTGCTCTGACGTCGTGGCTGTGGAGTCCAGAGTTCTCCTGCTTCCAGGTCTGGCCGCCATCGATGCTGCGGTAGATGCCCTCCGAGACGGTCCCGGCGTACAGGGTTGCCCCCGAATCAGCGAACGCGACCGTCCAGGTTAGCCCGGTGATCGAGGTCGGAGCCCAGGTCTGTCCGTCGTCACTGCTGAGCCAGACACCCTGGCTGGTGGCTGCCACCAGATCCTGAGGCGCGCTGGGGTTTCCCACCACCTTCCAGACGGCGGCGTGCTGCTTGGTCGGGATGGGGATCGGCTCCAGGGCTGTCCAAGGTGCGGGGGCCGCCGCCTGGGCCAGGATCGCCGCCGTCACCGCGACCGCCGCCAGGCAGAGCGAGCCGGCGGCGACGCTCCGCCGCCAGGGCGAGAGGTGCCGGGCGCCTACCAATCCGAAGGCTCGATGGTCTCGTCCCGCCCGGCTCCGACCGACACCCAGTCCACCTTGGCCCCACAGAGTTCGGCGACCCGAGCCAGGTAGCGTCGGGCCTCCTCCGGCAGATCGGCCAGCTGGCGAGCGCCCTTGGTACTGCGACGCCAACCGGGCAGCTCCTCGTACTCGGGCTCGACGTGCTTCAGGTGGGAGATGTTGGCCATGGGGTGGTCTTGAGGCTCCCCCTTGCTGCGGTAGTTGGTGCAGATGCGTATGACTTCGAGCTCATCTAGGACGTCAAGTTTGGTGAGGGCGATGGAATCTATGCCGTTGACCGCCACCGCGTAGCGCGCGACGCAGGCGTCGAACCAGCCTACCCGCCGCGCCCTACCTGTCGTG
The DNA here is from genome assembly GCA_049279335.1 of Candidatus Dormiibacterota bacterium. Taxonomy (GTDB): domain Bacteria; phylum Chloroflexota; class Dormibacteria; order Aeolococcales; family Bog-877; genus Bog-877. The sequence continues at coordinate 173,124 of JBAPNX010000047.1, read as the reverse complement.
GTGCCGTACTCGTTACCTCGCTCGCGGAGGTACTCGCCGAGATCGTCATCCAGCTCGGTCGGGAATGGCCCATAGCCGACCCGCGTCGTGTAAGCCTTGAAAACGCCGATGGTTCGGTTCACGTGGCGCGGTCCGATCCCGGCTCCGGCCAGCGCCCCGCCCGCCGACGGGTAGGAGCTGGTGACATAAGGATAGGTGCCAAGGTCGAGGTCGAGCATGGTGCCCTGGGCACCCTCCAGGATCACGCGGTCCCCTCGCGAAAGCGCGCCCTGGATGATCGGATAGGGGTCGCGAATGAAGCGCTCGAGGCGGCGGCCGTAGTCGGTGTACTCCTCGAGGATACCCTCGACGGTGAAGGGGGGAGCCGAGTAGAGCCGCACCAGAGCGTCGTTCTTGAGAGGGAGCACGAAATTCAACTTCTTCTCCAGGAAGCGCAGCTTCTGGAGGTCCCCCACCCGGAAGCCGATGCGGCGAACCTTGTCGCTATAGGCGGGTCCGACGCCGCGGAACGTGGTGCCTAGGCGGTCGTCGCCGCGAGCGCTCTCCTCGAGCCGATCCAGCACCGGGTGGTAGGGCATGATCATGTGGGCCCGCTCGCTTATTACCAGATTGTCCAGGTCGGCTCCCTGGGACTCCAGCGCTTCCAGCTCCTGGAGCAGCACCTTGGGATCGAGGACCACTCCGTTGCCGACGACGCAGACGGTGCTGGGGTGGAGGATCCCGGCCGGGATCAGATTGAACTTGAAAGTCCGGTCGCCCACCACCACGGTGTGGCCGGCGTTGTTGCCACCCTGGCTGCGAATCACCATCTGGGCTGACTCCGCCAGAAGGTCGACGATCTTGCCCTTGCCCTCGTCTCCCCACTGGCCGCCGAGGCAGATGACGACGCTCATGGGCGAGGCCTGCTCACCCCGCCGGATCCTGGTGAACCCGGTCGACGTCGTGGAAGGCGGTCTGGCCAGCGTTGAAGAAGAGGTTGATCCGATCCACCGGGCCATTGCGGTTCTTGGCGATGTCGAGCTCGGTCATCGCCGGATCCCTACCTTCCTCGTGCATGCCCGGCCGGTAGAGGAACATGACGATGTCGGAGTCCTGCTCGATGCTGCCCGAGTCCCGAAGGTCGCTCAACTGGGGCCGGCGGTCGGTGCGCCGCTCCGACTCCCGGTTCAGCTGTGACACTGCGATCACAGGCACGTCGAGTTCCCGGGCCAGACTCTTGAGCCCGGCTGAGATCTCCGACACCTCTTGTGCTCGGGAGTCGGAGCGGGTGGTGGAGCGCATCAGCTGCAGGTAGTCGATGATGAAGAGGTCGACCTGGTTGGCGGCCCTCAGCCGTCGGGCCTTGGCCCTCATCTCGATCACTGAGAGAGCCGGAGTGTCGTCGATGTAGATGGCGGCCCGGCTAAGGGTGTCCATGGCGGTGGCGATCTTCTGCCAGGTGTCGTCGGCGAGCTGGCCGGTCCGTAGCAGATAGGAGTCCACCCCCGCCTCGCTGCAGAGCATCCGTTGCACCAGGGCATCCCTCGACATCTCCAAGCTGAACAAGGCAACGCCGTGGTGACGCTGCACCGCGGCGTGCCGGGCAACGTTCAGCGCGAAGGAGGTCTTGCCCACCCCGGGCCGGGCCGCGACCACGATCAGCTCTGAGCGCTGGAACCCGGAGGTGACGGCGTCCAGCCGGCCGAAGCCGCTGGCCACCCCTGTCACCGACCGCCGGGCGCGCTGGTTGTAGGCGTTCTGGAGGGTCTCCCAGGTCTGGGGCAGGCGTTCCCCGATCGACTCGAAGTCGCTCTTGACCCGGCCCCGGTCGGCCACCTGGAAGACGGTGCGCTCCGCCTCCTCGATCGCTGGCTGAGCCTCCAAGCTCTCGTCGAAGCCGAGATCGGCAAGCCGGCCGCCGGCGTTGATCAGGCGCCGCTTCAGCGAATGATCGGAGACGATCCGGGCGTAATACTCGACGTTGGCTGCGGTCGGAACCGAGGCCGCCAGAGAGGTGAGCGTCTCCAGGCCCCCCACTCGAAGCAGCGCGCCCTGGCGCTCCAGCTCGTCGGCCAGGGTCAGGGTGTCGATCGGCGTGCCCTGGGCGAAGAGATGGAGCATGGCCCGGAAGATGTCGGAGTGGGCGTCCAGATAGAAGTCGTCGGCCTCCAGCTTGCCCACTACGACCCCGATCTGATCCTTGTCCAAGAGCAGCGCTCCTAACACAGAACGCTCGGCGTCGACGTTGTGGGGGGGAACTCGAAGCGGAGTGGCCGGCCGGAGCTCCGGCCGGGCGCTCACGCCGCGACGACCCGGACTTTGATCCGGGCCTCGACCTCAGAGTGGAGCTTGGCCAGGGCTTGGTGGTCGCCAACCTCGTGGGCGGGTTCGAACTCGATCTTGCGCCGGTCCAGCACCACCCCCAGCTGGGACTCGATCGCCTCGGCAATGTCGATGTTGACCACTGCGCCGTAGAGCTTGCCGGTCTCGCCAGCCCGGGCGGCGATCTCCACCACACCGGACTCCAGACGGGCGGCAATGGCTCGGGCTTCCTCCAGCTCGGCCTCCACCTTGTGCCGCTGGCGCTCGCGCTGAGCCCGTATCTGGGCTTCCGCGGTGGGCCTGGCCGCCTGCGCCAGATGGCGTGGCAGGAGGAAATTGCGGGCGTAGCCGTCGGCCACTTCGCGAACATCGCCCGCGCGCCCGGTCCCAGCGACGTCCTGGGTCAGAATGACCTTCAAATCGACTGCTCCTCGGTTGCTGTGGGGGCGGGGCCCACCGGCCCGGCCTCGCCACCCGCCCCATCTGTCGGCCCTCCGGGCAACGCAGGAGAACGGTACCAGGCAGCGACCTCAGTTGGGCGCTCCGCGGGCGCTTCAGGAAGACCGCGACGTGATCGCCCTCCGGGCAGTCGGCGGATCAGCTGAGTCAGCCGCCGGGCGCCGTCGGCTCCCATTCTCAGGTCGAGATCAAAGCGGCTGTGGCCGGCGCGAATCTGAGCTTCGATCTCCTCCCGAAGCTCTCGGGGAGCCTGAGAGTTGAAGGTTCTGACCGTGAGCACGGTCAGGGCGATCGCATCCATCTGACCCACCACCGGGATCCAGGCGGGCAAGTCGACGGCGGGGTTGAGAATGATCGCCAGCGCACCGACCAAGCTGGCCTTGAGTGGCGCCGGCGTGCGCGGATCTCGGGCCAGGCAGTAGGCCAAGCGGAGCTGCTGAGGCAGCTCCCAAATCAGCATGCGGAGCCGCCTTAGACGATTGATTGCAGGATCCCCATTTGTGATTAGCCCCACCGCCCCCGGCGTCAGTCTATATATAGTCCGGGCACGCGGGGCCAGGCGAGGTGACCAACCGACCAGCTTCCGGGGCGGCCAGCAAGCGTGTGTGTAGCGGAGAGGCGGCGTACTGGTACCAGCTCAAGCGACGCTGAGCGCTGACAACCAAACCTTAGGCGGTACCAACGGAAAAGGGCTAGGAGACGATACCGATCACCTGCCCGTAAGTGTCTTGACCACAGGCTGCATCCAGCATGAGATGTGCGAAGTTGGCTCGCGATACGCGCAGACCTGGCCGGAGGTTACGTCCATACGCCGTCCGAATATGCACCCGTCATTGGCCCATCGGTCAGCTGCGGGGACCGTATCCACAGTCCAGTCCAAGGCCTGATCGGCAAGCGTCGCCTCCATGGCTGCGAGGTCGTTGTAGAGCCCAGAAGCTAGCGCCTTGATAACCGCACTCAGCAGGTGCCGCGCGAGAAATCCGTCGCCAGCATCATGTTTGGGCAGCATCGCACGCCCGCGTACCGGCACGGTTCCGCCCGGCGCCGCGCCCATCACCACGGTGCGCCTTACGCCGGTTGCGCGCGTGGCTCGGATGATCGCTTTCGCTGGCGTCCCCGCACTCCGTGCACCTCCCAAATAGGTGTTGACACGAGTCACGGAGCAAGGCAGCTAGGTGCGGCGGAAGTAGTTCTCGCATAGCCGGTCGGGGAGCCATCGGAGCAGCTCGCGATTGCGTCGGGCCGCTGTGCGCATCTAGCGCCCAGTACTGGTAGCCATGACCAAGCCGCGGCGGAGGAGGAAGCCGCTCCTCCGCTGCGGATTCGGTGGGCACCTCTTGACGCGTGCAACTGCACCTAGCCAAAAAGCGCCGTTACTCCCGCGCAAACTACTGCGCCGTATATCCACCATCTACCAAGTGATAACTGCCCGTCACGAAGGAGGCCTCGTCGCTGGCTAGGAACGCCACCAGAGCCGCCACCTCCTCGGGCTGACCCATTCGCCCCACTGGATGCTTGGCAGCGAGGAAATCCATGGTTGTGCTGTCAAGGTTGGTGGTCAGCAGCGGGGTGACGATGAATCCCGGGCCAACGGCATTGACCCGGACCCCCTGCGCCGCGTACTCGAGGGCAGCAGTTTTGGTCAGCCCGATCATCCCGTGCTTGGCGGTGACATAACCGGAGGCGCTGACAAACCCGACGCTTCCCAGGATCGACGACATGTTCACGATGGATCCGCCTCCAGCCTCGATCAGGGCCGGGATCTCCTCCCTCATGCAGTAGAAGACGCTGTCCAGGTTGACCGCGATGATCTGACGCCAGCCGTCGGTGCTGTAGTCGGCCACCAGCGCCTGCTCACCGGCGATGCCGGCGTTGTTCACCGCGATGCGCAGCCTTCCGAGCTCCTTGGCGGCGGAAACCATGTCTGCCACCGCTTTGGGGTCAGTCACGTCGACGGTGAATGGCTGGGCTATGCCTCCCGCGGCGCTAATCTCGGCCGCTACCACCTGCGCCCCCGATCCATTCAAGTCGGCGACCAGCACGCTGGCTCCGCCCCGGGCCAGGGTCTCAGCACAAGCCTTACCGATGCCAGAGCCGGCCCCGGTGACTATTGCGACCCGGTCTTTGAAGTTGTAGTCAGTCACGGCGCCCTCCAGTTAGTTATCGGTCTGTCCTCTTCTCTCCGGCTCGATTTCGTCGCGGAACCGTGATGCAGCCGGGCAGTCCCATTCGCCCACCCCATCAGTTTGGAACGTCGCCACGTCGGGTCCCAGAGCGTGAACACGTGTCCGCTGCCCGCGGAAATCACTTGCCTGCCCGCGCTCTTTCGGCCACCACTCTGGTTTGCTGGCACCACTCCCCGCTTGCGAGTGGGCTGGCACCTTCGCGCCTTGACTCTGCCGCTGAGACAGCACTCACCATCCGGGACCTCCTGCTAGGTCCACTTCCGGGATAGGTCGTTGACGCCACTCATGGGAGCAGGTTCACCGAGCGCGGTTGGAGGCCCGGAGAAAAGGCGGCTCAGGCGCCGGGCTCACCGGGGAGCGGCCACCAGTTATCGCGGCGCCGCCGCAGATACTCAGTTGCAGTACCTTCAGCGTCCGGCTGGTCCAAGGGGTACAGATCTCCCTCCATGATGGCCTCAATCAGGATCTTCTGGGCACGCCCCACCCAGGGGCCGGCGGGGAGCTCGAAGATGCTTTTCAGCTGCTCACCGTCCAGCGGGGGCCGGATCCCCTGGGGGTGCTCGCCGGCCACCGTCGCCAACCGGCCCTCCAGCTCCTGGAGCTGGTCCAAGCTCGGGAATGAGGACCCCTGGGTGTCGGCGCGCGCCACCTCCAGGAGCTCAGGGAGGAGCGCACCGGTTGCGTGCCAGAGCCGACGCACCGCGCTGTCGGCCCACTGCGAGTTGTATTGGATCGGCCGCATGTGCAGCAGCACAAGCTGTCGCACCGCTTCTATCTCGGCCCCGCTGAAACGCAGTCTCGCCATCGCTTGGTCGGCGATGGCTGCGCCCGCCTGGGCATGGCCCAGGAAGGTGGGGCCGTTAGGCCCGGCGGCCACCGTGGTTGGCTTGCCGACGTCATGGAAAAGCACCGCCAAGCGGACGATCCGTCGGGGCGGCGCGGCGTCAAGCGAAAGGCAGGTGTGCTCGAATACATCCCCCAAGTGATAGCCACCCTGTTCGACGCCGGTCATGGCGGCCACCGCTGGAAGGAACTGAGCCAGCAGACCGGTCCGGTTGAGGATGCGCAGCCCCAGCGATGGCCGGGTCGCGAGCAGGAGCTTGACCAGCTCATCGCGTATCCGCTCCAGCGAGACGATGGCTAGGCGCGGAGCCATGGCTGCCATCGCCTCCTCCACTCCCGGCGCCAGCTGAAAATCCAGCTGGGCCACAAAACGGGCTGCCCGCAGCATTCGGAGGGGATCCTCGGAGAAGGTGTCCAGCGGCGGCAGCGGGGTGCGCAGCAGCCGCAACCGTAGGTCGTCCAGCCCCTTACCTGTGGGATCCAACACCTCGCCTCGACTGTCAAGCAGCAGGGCGTTCACGGTGAAGTCGCGGCGCTCCGCATCTTCCTCAAGAGTGCCCGCCCGGACCGCAGGCTTGCGGCTCTCTGGGGAATAGGCCTCGGCGCGCGCCCTGACGAACTCAAGGGTGAACCGGCCAACCCCGGGCCTGGCGAAGGCTACCTGGGCCGTTCCGAATCGTTCGAACGACACCACCCTGGCCCTAAGGTCCCAACGCCGGCGCAACCACTCAGCCGCCGCCTCAGCACTGCCGCCCTCCACGACCAGGTCGATGTCGGTCTCGGCGGGACGTCCCAGCAGCAGGTCACGCACGTATCCGCCGACGATGCAGATCCGAGCGCGGACGCCCGTCTCGAACTCTGGAAGCAGGCGTCGCAAGGCGGCCCCAGTGGGCGCCCCAGCGATCACTTCCAGCCCCGGAGCGGCTTCAGGCGAAGACAACGTCGTCTGAATCGGCCTCGCCAGGCAGGACCAGCTCTTCGCAGGTGGGGCAGTACCAACGCAGCTCCATAGGGGTCCCACAGCGCCGATGGGCGGGCCCGGGCGCCTCGCCGGAGCCGCCCCAGCGGTCGAGGGCCTCGACCACCGCCGCCAGTCCTCGGCCGGCCACGGTCAACCGGTACTCGACCCGAGGTGGCCTAGTGGAGTAGTGCTGGCTCTCGACCACGCCAGAGGCCTCCAGTCGACGCAGCCGCTCGATAAGCACGTTGGAGGCTATGGTCGGGAGCTCCCGCTTGAGGTCGCTGTACCTTCTCGGCCCTTCCAGCAGGACCTCCACCAAGAGCAGGGCCCAGCGGTCGCCGACCCGGTCCAGCGCCGTGGCCAGCCCCGGTCTCACGGTCGAGGGCGCCTCGCTCATGACTAGATCTTCGCGGTCCCGGGCGGTCTAGGTACGAGTCGGGCGCAACGCTCAGGGCCGGGACAGGCGCCCATCGCCACGGTCAAGCACGCCGAGTTGGCGCGGGCTCAGGTCACGCTTGCTACGGGACGAGTGCCTGCAAGGGCCTCCTCGGTCTGCCCGATCTGCTCTCCGCCAAACTCGCGGCGCAGTCCCATGACGGCGACGACCAAGAGCGTCGCCACGGCCAGCGACGTGAGGTTGACCTCGACCCAGAGCCACGCCATCGGGATCGTGACCAGAAGCACAACCGAGAGCCCTGGCCCGAGACGACCTACGGCCGCGGCGTCGCGACCGATCACCAGCGTCAGCAGCGGCAGCAGCAGCAGGTCGTCGTAGGAGTGTGCGTAGGGCGCAACCAGCAGCCAAAGGCCCATCGAGAGCCCGACCGCCCAGACTAGGCGACGCTCCCAGCCCAGCTGCCGCCACCTTGGGGAGACGGCCACCTGGAGGGCGAGCCAGCCGAGGCCAGCCAGCGAGATGATCAGGAGGGTCCATGTGACCGGCGACCCAAATCCCAGGCCGAGGCCCCAGCTTGGGGGCAGAGCGCTTAACAGAACCGGCAGGCCAGCGAGATTGGACTGGCCGCCTGCCCCGACTCCGATATGGACCAGGGAGTTGACCCAGGCCGGCACCAGCCCCGCGCCGCCTCCTAGGAACAAAGCGGAGGTCAGAGCCACACCGAGGGCGTAGCGAATCAATGCGGATCGGTTGGGCCAGACTGCGGCGCCCGCGAAGAGCGGCGCCGGCCACATCACGTCGGGCTTGAGCCAGAACAGTCCCAGCAGCAGGCCGGCGACGAGGAACCGGCCTCTCAAGGCGAGCACCGTGCCTCCCAGGAGCGCCGCAAGCAGCACCGCGTCCACCTGACCCTGGATGAGCCCGGACAAGCCGATCCAGGAGATCAGGACTCCGGCGGCCAGCAGCTGGGGTCGCTGCCAGCCAAGCTGTCGGCCAAAAATAACCACGCTGGCCACGGCCAGAGCGGCCGTGACCAGAAGGAAGATCAGTTCCGCAATCCGGAAGGGAAGTCGTGTCACGGGCTCCAGCAGCACCGCCAGACCGGGAAGGCTGACGTACCCGGGAATGGTGTAGGGGCTGCTGCCCTGCGCCATCGCCCGGGCCGCCCGGTAGAACACCAAGAAGTCGACCCCGGGCCCGATGTGGCGGATGGCGTAGCCGGCCATACCCAAGCTGAGGCCCGCGGCCACAAGCAGGACAAGGGAGCCCCGGCCCAGGCGAAATCTTGGGCTTTGGTCCGCTCCACCGGCGGATCTCATGCCGGAACGATAAGTCGGCCAACGCTGTGGCCCACGACGCCCCAGTGGATCGTTACTTGAACGGGACACTGAGCGAACCGGCTCGGTCCACACTACATGCCTGGCCTGAGGTATATAGTTGCTACTTGCAAGAGGCAATCAAAATGGACGAGGTGGCTGGCCGTGGGCTTTGCAGAGGAGTTGGAGAAGGCGGCGGCGGCGGTTCGGGAGCAGGCACTTCCCGCCGTGGTCGGAGTCGGCGATCGGTGGCCGTCAGGAAGTGGAATCGTGTTCGGCGAGGACTTGGTCGTAACCAGCGCTCACAACGTCCGCTCTGAGAGCCCTCGTATCCACTTCGCCGACGGCACGGAGAGAGACGCTACGGCGGTAACGGCGGATGCGGCTGGAGATCTGGCCGTGATCACGGTGGCCACGGCAGGGGCCGGGATCGCCAAGTGGGCGGCGAGCGGACCACGGCTGGGAACTCCCGTCTTCGCCGCCGCAAACCCAGGGGGGCGAGGTCCGCGGCTGAGCTTCGGAGTGGTCTCCGGTGAGGCCCGTTCCTTCAGAGGCCCCGGCGGACGCCCGATCGCAGGTGGTTTCGAACACACGGCGCCCCTGCCCCGCGGTTCGTCGGGCGGACCGGTACTTACCCTCGCCGGTGAGCTGCTGGGGATCAACACCAAGCGGCTCGGTGAGGGCCTCTACGCGGCACTCACCGCCGATGCTGGGCTTAGAACCAGGCTCGAAGCCCTGGCCCGCGGTGAGGTGGTTGCCCGTCCCTACCTGGGGCTGGGCCTGCTGCCGGGTGAGGTTGCCCGACGGCTGCGCTCGGCGGTGGGACTTCCGGAAAGGACCGGCCTCCTTGTCCAGCATCTCGACGAGGAGGGCCCGGCCGCCCAGGCAGGGGTGCTGAGGGGTGATCTCCTGACCTCGGCCAAAGGAGTGCCGCTGGCTCGGGTCGAGGACCTGCACCGGTTTCTGGCCGACTCCAAACCCGGCGATCAGGTCAGCCTCGAGCTGGTCCGGGGCACCGAGGAGAAGCAGCTGATCGCCACACTCGGAATTGAACCCGAACACGAGGCAGGTGAGCCGCGCCGTCACCACCACTCTCACGGTCGGCGCTGAATCGGCTCAGGTGGACCCGGAGCCCGGACGCCAGCACTTGCACCTGGAGCTTCGGCCATCTGACGAGGACCGCGCCCCCCGCCAGCGCCAACCTATTGGGCCACCACCTTGGCGGCCCGGCGTGGAAGTGAGTGAGCGAAGTCCAAGGCGAGCTCAACTGCTCCCAGTAGTCCCTGGTCCTCCCCCAGCTCGGCCGGCTTGATCCGGCAGGTATTGCGTAGGGAGGGAAACGACCCTTCGGGAACGGCGGCGAGCACGTCCGTCCAGAACTTCGGCGAGGACGCGATGACCCCCCCACCCAGGGCGATCACCTCCGGGTTGAGCAGGTTGATCAACCCTCCCACCGCCAGACCGAGATGACGAGCCGCCCTCGCGAGGATCCGCTGCGCTGCCTGGTCTCCCGCGGCCGCAAGCCGCCCCACCTCGGCGGCGCTGGCCACCCCCGCCTCCCGGGCGATCGCCGTCCCCGAGGCAAAGGCCTCCACGCAGCCGTGGTTGCCGCAGTTACAAAGGGGGCCGTCTGGGGAGATCACCAGGTGGCCGAACTCCCCGGCACTGCCCTGGTAGCCGCGATAGAGCTGGCCTCCGAAGATCAGACCTGCGCCGATGCCGGTGCTCACGGTCACATAGATGAAGTCGCGAGTGCCTCGGCCGGCGCCGCGCCGATGTTCGGCCAGGGCCGCCAGGTTGGCGTCGTGCTCGACCAGGCATCGACACCCGAGCAACTCTTCGAGCTGTTCCCGGACCGGGACCCGACGCCAGCCTGGCAGGTTGGGCGCCCCCTCGACCACCCCGGAGCCGCTGTCCACCGGCCCGGGCACTCCGATCGCCAGGATCAGACGGGTGAGCTCAGCCTCGGGCTCGGTGGCCACCGCCTGTCGAACCAAGTCACCAATCTGGGCCAGGACTCCAGCCGGCCCCTTCTCGGCGGCGGTTCGGGCTCGTCCCCGGTGGCGGACCTCGCCATCAGGTCCGGCCAGACCTACTCGCAGCCAGGTACCGCCCAGGTCGACCCCGGCCACGAACCCCTGTCGGCGCGCAGCGGGCGAGAACATGGCTCAGATCTTGAGCGTAACCGGCAGCGGTGCCATGCCGGCCAGGGCTCGCATCCGCTCTACGTTGACCCGGTCAGGGCCATGGTGCTCAAGGCCGGGGACCTCCAGGATCATCGGCGCCCGGATCAAGTTGGGTTCGGCCAGGATCCGCGCGAACGCGTCCGCTCCGATCTCACCGTCGCCGATGTTCTGGTGTCGGTCCAGGTTAGAGCCGAAAGGAGCTTTGGAGTCGTTGGCATGGATCGCAGCCAGCCTTTCGAAACCGATCTCCCGGCCCAGCTCCTCCACCATGCGGGAGAGGCCGTCGGCATTCCTTAGGTCGTGGCCCGCAGTGAAGGCGTGGGCGGTGTCGAGGCAGAATCGAAGGCGAGGGTCGTCAACAGCCTCCATCATCTGCCGGATCTGAGCGAAGGTGCTGCCGATATTGGCGCCCGCGCCGGCGCTGTTCTCGATGATCAGCAGGCTGTCGCCTCCGCTCTCGGCCAGGGCCCATCGCATCGTCTCCGCCATCTGGGGCAGGACAGCCTCGAATCCCTGGCCCTTGTGGGAGCCGGGATGGAAGATCACGCCCCTCACCCCGAGTAGGTTCGCCATCTCCAGCGAATGGCGTAGCGAGCCCCGCGACTGGGCCAGCAGGGCCTCGTTGGCGGTGGCGAGGTTGATCAGGTAGACGGCGTGGAAGAAGAAGGCGTCGAGCCCGGTTTCCTTCATCCGGCCCCGGAACGCGGTAACCGTCGCTTCATCAGGGTGAAGGCGACGCCAGGTCTGGGGCGGAGTTGGATGAATCTGGATCGCCTCGGCCCCGATCTCGAGAGCCCTGTCAAAGGCGGTCGAGAGCCCGCCCTCTACTGACACGTGCGCCCCGATCTGAACCATGGCTAGCCCGGCGCCGCCGGGGTGGGCGGCACGTAAACCTGCGGGGAGGGCGGGGGAGCCACAGGTTGGGAGGGGCCGAAAGCGCTGTAGCGGAGCGAGATGGGCTGATCTCCGGTGATGGCCAACTCCAGAAGGTGATCGGTGTTGGCTTCTACGAACAGCCGTAATGATGAGCTTCCGCCGGTCTCCTCCACCACCAGCACCTGAACCCCATCGAGTCGGGAGCGCCGTACGGTCAGAGTTCCCTTGAGCGCGGTGGTCAAGGTGGCGGCCAGCCCCGAGCCTGCGAACGGCTCCACGCTCTGGCGGTAGCTCCGCCCCACCGCCGCGGGCTGGAGCACCCAGGTGGTGGCCGGGTCGAGGTTGCCGGGCAGGGAGCTGATCCCTAGCTCCGCCAGCTCGGTGGCTGAGCGGACGTAGACCTTGCCGGCGGTGGCGATGACGTCGCTGCGAAAGGTCTTGGAGCCCGGCGCCGCGATATCCAGCGTGCCCTTGAAGTCTCCATCGCGCTGAACGAGCACTCGGAAGCTGGTGACCGTTCGCCCAGCGCGGCTGGTTCCAGTGATCCGGTAGGCCGGGATCTTGGCCATCGCCGCCGCCACCCGGTGGACCAGGTCGACCCCGCTGGGCAGGCGCTGGCTGCACCCGGTCAGCGCCAGGGCGGCCGCCAGGACCAAGGCCGCCACCGGCCAAGCGAGATTCGCCCAACGTCCGGGTCTAACTCGACCCAGGCGAGCCGACACCGGCAGGCTCGAAGGCGAGGCCAGGGCTAAATCCTCACTACCAGCACCGCCAGGGCATAGGCCACGTAGAGGCCCATGCCCAACGGGGCCAGCACCCTGGTGCTCACCCCCTTGCGCCCGGCGGCTAGAAGAACGCACACCACCCCTGCGGCGGTGATGCCGGCGGCCAGGAAACCCGCCTGAGATAGTCGCCAGGGAGTGAAGCAGAGACCGACGATGGCGGGAAAGGTGGTCTGGAAGACCATGGCCCCGGTCACGTTGCCAAGGGCCAGGTTGTCTCGGCCGCGCCTGATCCAGAGAGCGCCGGCGGTCACCTCGGGCAGCTCGGTAGCGATTGGCACCAGCAGCAGAGCCAGCACCAGGGGGGAAAGATGGGCGAGGCTGGCCACGCGGTGCAGCCCATAGAGGAACACCTCACTTGCCAGCGCCAGCCCTGCCAGGCCAACCACGGTCTGGACCGCCGGCAGGGCGAGCCGATTGGGTCCGTCCGGATCCCAGCCCCGGACCAGCCGGGAGAACACCAGGGGCTCGTAGTCCCCCTCCAGGGCGACGTCGGCTCTCAGCGTACGGCGAACGAAGGCGATGTAGAACAGGGCCAGCAGAGCGGCATCCAGGTAGCGCAGTGGCCTGCCGACCAGGGCTCCCCCGATCAGGAAAACGAAACTGACCGAGAAGGCCAGGAGCACCCGCCGAGAGTCTGCCGAGTTCACGCGCAGGTACGACCTGCCGCAGAGCAGGCCAACCACGCCAACCATTCCCAGGCCGACGCTGGCGAGCATCAAGGGTGCGCCCAGGATGGCCCCGGTGGCGGTCTGGGAGGCCTCCCTTCCACCCGAGATGAGGGCGACGATGGGGACGACCGTTTCCGGCATGGCGGTGCCCACCGCAGCCATGACGCTTCCCGTCATTCCGTGGCCCATGCCCAGGGAGCGAGCGGCCCACTCCACCGCGTTGGTGAACAGGGTTGCCGCGATCAACATCAGCACCAGGCCACCGGCGAAGGCGAGCCCTATTTGCATGGGTCAGCCGCGGGCACGCGCCCTTGGGTGCGGGAACGAGCTCCCGATGTCGACCAGCAAGGCTACCCCGTGACGACCGACGGTCCCTAATCCCACGTGCTGGATCCGCACTGGTGGGGCAGCGGCAATCGGCCCGAGCGCGTCGGTAATGCGATCGCGGTACCACGGGAACAGCGATCCCGGGAGATGATCGGGCGCCACCCACTCCAGCCGCCACGCCTCCCGACTGCGCCTGAGCCGCCCCCCGACCGGGTGGGCGCGAAAGACGGCGTCGGTCGAGCGGCGGAGCCCGGTGAAGCGGTAATAGCCCGTCAGGCGCTCGACCTCGATCTCGAGCCCGGTCTCCTCGAGGGTCTCCCTGGTCACCGTTTCGACGGGGTCCTCCAATCCTCCGACATGACCTCCAGGCGGCTCCCAACCGGCGGGCCAGAGCCGCAGCTGGAGCAGGACCCGACCCTGCGCGTCGACGATGACGGCCTGGGCGCCGCTCACCGGCGCCTCAGCTAGTAGTAGGGGCTGCAAGGGTTGGCCAATACGTTGACCAGGCTGTTAGAGGGCGGGGTGAGGATGTACTCCAAGTTTGGGAATAGCGCTGACGGTGGCGAGCCGTTCACCACCTCGCGCCAGAGCCAGTCGGAGGCCGCGAATATCGGCCCCGAGATCGAGAATCCCGAGTAGAAGAAGTTAGGCAGGATGAGAAAGATCACCAAGGCTGCGATCAGGATCCCGGTTCTGTTCCGGTCGATCCACTGGAAGAGCAGGGGGGCGTGGCTTCGGAACAGTCCCTCGGCCACGCCATAGCCGTCGAGGGGCGGGATCGGGACCAGATTGAACACGAAGAGGATGACGTTGACGAAGAACGCCTCGACCAGGATCCAGTAGATGTAACCCGCGAGGCTGAGGTTGAAGCTGGGCAGCAGGCATTGCTGCACCGCCGGGTCGGCCGCGATCAGCACCCTCAACAGGATCCCCAGCAGGGCCGCGATCACCAGGTTGCTGAGGGGACCGGCGAAGGAGAGCCAGGCCCTCTGGCGGCCGCGGCGGACATAGAGCGGGTCGTACTGGACGGGCCTGGCGAAGCCGATTCCAATCAGGACCAGCATGGCCAAGCCCAGGGGATCGATCTGGTTGGCGGGGTTGAGCGTGAGCCGACCCTGTCGACGCGGTGTTGGGTCGCCGTAGGAAGTTGCCACCAAGGCGTGGCAGAGTTCGTGGACGGTGAAACCGATGACGATCCCGGGGACGGCGAACAGGAGGAGGACGAGGTAGAACTCGACGCCGGTCCCCAGCAAGGGCTATCAGTCCAGGGGGATCTTGCGTGCCTGCCGCCGTGGGCCCTTGGCCCCCCTGGGATTGCGCCGGTGCTGGATCGCGGCGTTCGCCGCCAGAAACAGCTCCCGTTGCGCCTTGAGCAGGTGGGCGCGCGATTCCTTCGGCACCAGATCCTCTAGGTCGCGCGCGGCCCGGACCGCAGCTTCGCCAACCAGCCGTGCCGCCCATTCGGCCACGCGGGCGGCGTCCTCTCGCTCCATCACGCCCTCCCAAAATGAATCGCCAGGCGTCCACTCTCCAGCTGCGCCGAGGTGGTCACCTTGCCGTGCAGAACCCTGGGCAGACTGATCTCCCGCTTGTAGGGGCCGACACTGACGTAGAGGTCATCGTCTCGTTGCGTTAGCTCGATCTGGTCCTTGGTCGCAAAAGGGAGCTCCAGAGACAGGACGTAACCCTCGCCCTCGCGCCGCAGGGACTGCGGCTTGGTGTCATAGAGGATGGCACTTGGATCGATGTCGCCGAAGAGCGAATCCGCCAATTCTCGAAGGTTAGAAAGTCCCAGCACCTCATGATCGAAGAGCGGGCTGTTGAGGATTGGGACCGGAGCAAATGCCGCCTCTACCTGCTCCGCGTAGCGCTGCTGCGACCGCCGCCAGTCAGCGAAATAGCCCTCGCTGACCGCCTCGGGAAGGACGCGATTTACCAAAACCGCATCCACCTGATAGTCGTAGAGATTGAGGTAGGTGTAGGCGCGCTCCGCCTCCTTGATCACCATCTTTTCCAGATTCAGCACCAACCTCACCGTGCAGGTTCGGGAATCGCTCAGCACCTCTTTCATGGACTCCAGCTCGGACAGGAGCTCTTTGATCGATCCGTAGATTTGGTCCGGTGGTAAGGGAATGTTGATGAAAGGCTGGATCACTGGTCGAGCCACTTTCATGACCCTGCGCTCGAGGGGGAAGATGCGGTCCAGGTACCAGCGCGCCACATCCGGAAAAGCCAGCAATTGCAGGGTTTCACCGGTGGGGGCGCAGTCCACGATTAGCACGTCGTACTGCTCTAGCCGAGCATGGCGGCGGATCCACATCAGACTCGCGATCTCCTCCATCCCCGGCGGAGTCGCCAGCTCCTCGGCGATGATCTCGTCGACTCCCTGACTGTTGAACAGAACCGCCAGGTAGCCGTGGATGCGGTCCCAATGGCCTTCCATTTCGTGAAGTGCATTGACTTCTTGGGCAAAGAGATTGGTGGAAACTTCGAGCGGCTCAGGCGCCAGTTCGCGGTCCAGTGAGTCGCCCAGGCTGTGGGCGGCGTCGGTCGACACCACCAGCGTCCTCAGGCCCATCTCGGCACACTTAACGGCGGTGGCGGCGGCGACTGTGGTCTTGCCCACACCGCCCTTGCCGGTGTAGAGGATCACCCGCATCTCAGCGAGTATAGGGAGGCCTGAATTCGCCCCTTTAGTGGAGGATGAGGAAGCCCACGACCATCATCACCACCATGAAGGCGCAGACCGTGAGAACCCGGCGGATGTCCAGCCTCAAGTAGGGGGTGCGGTCGAGGGGTATGGCGGGCCCCTCTTCGAGCGGCACCAAGTTGGCCGCCTGCTGGCGCTGCCGTTCGGCTCTGCCGGCCACCCGGTCGCGGCGGGGCAGGAAGGAAGCGGTGGGCTCGGGCGCGGACTGAGCCGCTGCGCCGGCGTTAGCTCCTAGAGGCAGCGAAGGGGGTCGGTTGCCGGCGGCCGGTGGGGCTGGAGCGCGGCGGGGCAGAAGTGACCGCGAATCTGAGCTGGGCGCAGGCGCGGGGGCGGCCTCGGGGCCAACTGAAGCCCCTGCCTCAGCCTCGGCGGGCAGGCGATTCGGGACCGGCTGCCGACTTGGAGCAGGGCCGGACTGCCGCCTGCGAGTACTTGAGGAGACTCTGCGTTTGGGTCGTCTTGCCAATGGAACTCCGGGGAACTGGGTGCCCGGACAACTTCCGGGGTCGGGCGCGGCAAGTGTATCCAAGCCCGGCACGTATCCCGATCGTCCAGGGAGTGCAGGCAGCGAGCACCGGCTGGGTGGGGGTCAGCTTGGCGAAGGAGGGGACGAAGCGGTGCCAGCGCCCACTGCCTGCGTGGGCGATGTGTGTGGGGCCACATCTTGTGCCCGGAGGCAATTGAACCACAGAATGTTGTGGACCGCAAGGGGCATGGGACATCGATTTTGCCAAGGCTCGCAGTCGACTTCGCTAAGTGAGCAATTGGTCCGGCCCACCCGGGCGATCGCTTCTGAGCCCAGGGAAGCGGTGGCGGGGGTTAGACGTTGAAGAGGAAGTGCACCACGTCCCCGTCTTGGACCAGATACTCGCGCCCCTCCAAGCGTCGCTGCCCCCGCTCTCTCACGGCGGCGTAGCTGCCTGCCGCCACCAGCTCCTGCCAGCCACACACCTCGGCGCGGATGAACCCCTTGGCGAAATCGGTGTGGATCACTCCGGCGGCGTCCCTGGCGTTGGCCCCCCGCGCGACGGTCCAGGCCTTGACCTCCTTCTCCCCGGCCGTGAAGAAGGTGAGAAGACGGAGAGCGTGGTAGCCAGCCCGGCTGAGACGGCCGAGACCGGCCTCCGTCAGACCCAGCCCATGGAGGAACTCCTCAGCCTCAGCGGGATCAAGTTCCGAGAGCTCGGCCTCCAGCTTGGCGGAGACCACGACGAAGTCCGCGCCTTCCTCCTCGGCTCTCTTCGCGATCGGCAGAGCGAGGCCGGTCGCGGGCTCGTCGCCGACCTCGTCCTCGTCGACGTTGGCGACGAAGATCACTGGCTTGGCGGTCAGAAGCTGAGCCTCCGCCACGCCCACCGCCTCCTCCTCGCTGAGGGCCACGCGGCGTGCTGGCGTCCCCTGGTCCAGAGCATCCCGTACTTTCTTCAGGCCTGACGCCTCCGCCTGCACCGCTCGCGCGGCGGCCCCGGCCCGGGCGACTTTACCCACCCGCTCTAGGCGGCGGTCGACCGTCCCCAGATCGGCCAATGCTAGCTCCAGCTCCAGGATCTCGAGATCGCGAAGGGGATCTATGCCTCCCTCGACGTGCCCGACCTCGCTGGCGCTGAACGCCCGCAAAACAAAGGCGATGGCATCGGCCCCCCGGACGTGCCCCAGGAACTGGTTTCCCAGCCCCTCGCCCAGGTGCGCACCC
The DNA here is from genome assembly GCA_049279335.1 of Candidatus Dormiibacterota bacterium. Classification (GTDB taxonomy): domain Bacteria; phylum Chloroflexota; class Dormibacteria; order Aeolococcales; family Bog-877; genus Bog-877. The sequence goes on along the minus strand of JBAPNX010000047.1, from coordinate 155,416 downwards.
CGGACCAGGCCGGCGATGTCGGTGAAGGTCACCGTCGCCGGGATCACCTTGGGCGGATGGAACACCTCTGCCAGCTGTCGAAGCCGGTCATCTGGAACCGGTACCACTCCGGTGTTGGGGTCGATGGTGGTGAATGGAAACGCGCCAACGGCGGCATGGGCTCTGGTGAGCGCGTTGAAGAGGGTCGACTTGCCGGCGTTGGGCAGCCCGACGATCCCGACCGAGAGGCTCAACCGCGGCCTCTCATCTGGACTCAGCCGGGGCCAGCAGGACCCGGCGCACCACCTCTTCCAGACCGCCATGGCCCGGGCCGGGGACCAGCCAGTCAGCGATGGCCCTCACCTCGGCTGCCGCGGTCTCCACTGCCACTTTGGTCCCGGCCGCTTTCAGAAGGGGGATATCGTTAGGCGCATCCCCAACCGCCACCACGTCCAAGGGATCGACCTCCAGGTAGCGACAGAGCCAACGGAGGGCGTGGCCCTTGTCAACACCGCGGGCGGTGATCTCGCAAAACCCCACCAGTGACCTGGTCACCTCGGCGCGATCCCCGATCAGCTGGCGAAGCTCCGCGAGGGCGACCTGGAACCTTCCCACGTCCGCGGAGACCGCCGTGAGCTTGGTGCTGCCCCCGCGGATCAGCTCCTCCAGCGGCGGGTTGGTGGCGACCTCCGCCTCGATTTGAGCGATGCCGGTGTAGAAGAGCACATCCGAGGTCACCGCGTCGACGTAAAGGTGGTCATCCCGGTAGACGTTGAGGGCGTAGCCGCGGCGGCGGCACAAATCGAGTACCTCCAAACCGAGCGCGGCGGGCACATCCCGACTGAACAGCACCGCAGGATCTCGGTGCTGACCTTCCGGAGCGTCAGTGGACGCCAGTTCCTTGATCAGTGCGCCCTGATAGCAGATAAGGGGCAGGTCTGCCCCCAAGGCAAGGGCGTGGGGCAACCCTGACCTGTACATGCGGCCGGTGGCGACCCCAACCCGCATCCCGGCTTCCCGGGCGACTTGGGCCGCCGCTGCATCACGGGGATCGATTGTCAGCCGCTCGTCGAGCAGGGTGCCGTCGAGGTCGGAGATCAGTAGTTTCGGCACTCTCAGGGCATTGTCGCGGATGGCTGGTCGAGTCAGCCTCCGGGGTTGGTCTCGGTGATATGGGGTATATTGAACTCGTTGCCAATTCGCTCTAGACGTCCCTTCCGGCCTACCCATCGCACCGTTTACCGGGCCCCCGATGAGGTGCCCCAGCCGGATCCCGCCCCCGCCGTCAGCTTCTCCGAGCTTGGGATCTCGGCCTCGATGCTGAGAACCCTTGATGAGGTTGGCTACACCGACCCAACTCCCATCCAAGCGCTGACCCTGCCCGTTGCCCTCTCAGGGCGGGATCTGATCGGCCAGGCTAGGACCGGCTCCGGCAAGACTGCGGCCTTCGCGGTGCCCATCCTGGAACGGCTCGATCCGAACTCCACCGATGTTCAGGCGCTCATCCTCTGCCCCACGCGCGAGCTGGCAGCCCAGGTGACTGCCGAGTTCGAAAAACTGGCGCAGAACCGGCCGGTCCAAATTCTCGCGGTCGTCGGCGGCGATCCCATTCGGCGCCAGCTTGACGGCCTCACCGCTCACGCGGCTGTAGTGGTAGGAACCCCGGGGCGGGTCCTCGACCACCTTCAGCGCCGCAGCCTGTCGTTGCGCGGCGTTCGCTTTGCGGTGCTTGATGAGGCCGATCGAATGCTGGACATGGGCTTCGCACCCGACGTGGAGAAAATCCTTCTCCAGGCAGCCAAGGAGCGCCAGACCATGCTCTTCTCGGCCACGGTGCCAGAGTGGGTCCACCGCTTGGCCGCGCGCCACATGCGCAACCCGGAAACCATCTCGGTCAGCGGCCGTACCGAACTGGTCCCGACCGTGCGTCAGTGGTGCATCGAGTGCTCCTGGTCGGAGAAGGAAGAGGCACTGGGGATGCTGATGGACAGTCCCCTGGTCACCCTGGGGTTGATATTCACCAACACCAAGCGCAGCGCTGACCACCTCCACACCGCACTGCTGGGCCGAGGCTACGACGTCACCGTAATCCACGGCGATCTTTCCCAGCGCGAGCGCGACCAGGCCCTGGAACGCTTCCGCGGCTCAAAGGTTCGTTTCCTGATCGCCACCGACGTCGCCGCCCGAGGTCTTGACATCGATGACATCAGCCACGTGATCAACTACGACATCCCCGCCACTCCCGAGGACTACGTCCACCGCGTGGGGCGGACGGCGCGCGCCGGCCGCGACGGCGTCGCCCTGACCCTGATAACGCCGATCGAGATCCTCAAGATTCGGGACATAGAACGCCATACCAAGCGTCCGATTGAGCATCACACCCTGGACGATCTCAAGCTGCTGGCGGGCACCGCTGGCGCCCTCGTCAGCTGAGGCATTGCCCCGCCGGGGCTCGCGGAAACCGGGAGGCTTGGGTCACTGGTGCTGGGCTTGCGGAGCAGTGCTGGGGGCGCGTCGCCAGCGCCATGGCCGACCAGCGAGGGCATGACTCTGGAGGAGACCGCCGACCTGCTGCGAGTTGGGCCTGAGGAGATTCGAACGCTGCCTGCTACAGGCGCGCAACCTGCGCGCCGGCTCGGCCAGGAGTGGCGCTTATCGCGAACCGCGGTTCTGATGTGGCTAAGCGGCGATGGGGCCGCGCTGTGAGCGCCGTCTCCTCCGCAGCCGCTCGGAGAGCTCAGCACCGAAGTCGTGAGGTGGTGAGGGGCACCCACTGTACCCAGGCCAACGTGCTGACCCAGGCGGAGGCACAGGAGCCGGCGCGGCTTAGAAGGGTCAAATGAACGAACTTCCCCAGGGGCGGCAAGCCGTGATCAGCGCCCACCAGCTGCGTCGCGTCTTCAAGTCGCGTAAATCCACGGTGGAGGCGGTTGCCGGCATCGACCTCGAGGTGTACACCGGCGAGATCTTCGGCTTCCTCGGCCCCAACGGAGCCGGCAAGACCACGACCCTGAGAATGCTCGCCACCCTGCTTCCTCCCACCTCCGGGGAGGCCACGGTGGCGGGGAAGGATCTGCGGCGCCAACCCGGCGAAGTGCGGCGGCTGATCGGATACGTCGGCCAGCGCGGGGGAGTCGACCTCGAGGTTACCGGCCGCAGTGAGCTGACGTTCGAGGGCCGCCTCTACGGCATGAGCGGGGCAGAGGCGCGCGCGCGGGCGGAGGAGCTAATCGAGACGCTTGAGCTGGAGTCGTGCTCGGATCGCAAGGTGTCGACTTACTCCGGTGGCCAGCGGCGCCGACTCGACATCGGGGTCGGACTTGCCCACCGCCCCTTGCTGCTTTTCCTGGATGAGCCAACTACCGGGCTGGATCCGCAAAGCCGGGCTCGGATGTGGGAGGAGGTCCGTAGCCTCCGTGAGCGGGGCACTACCGTATTCCTGACCACCCACTATCTCGAGGAGGCCGATGTCCTTTGCGACCGGCTGGCCATCATCGACCACGGCAAGATAGTGGCCGAGGGGACCCCGAATGAGCTCAAACGGGAAGTGGCCGGGGACCTGGTCACGGTCGAGGTCACCGGCGACGCTGAGGCCGCCCTGAGGCTCCTCCAACTCCAGCCCTTCGTCCGGGAAGCCTCGATTGACGGTTCGGCCCTGCGCCTCTACGTGGACCGTGGCGAGACGGCGACCCCGGACATCCTGCGCTTGCTGGATGCCGCGGGGTTGGGGCTGACCACGGTTGCGCTGAGCCGGCCCAGCCTCGACGACGTCTTCCTTCTGCAGACCGGCCGCTCGCTGCGTGAGTCCGGACCGGCGTAGCCAGGACCAAGGAGACAGTCCCGTGAAGTTGGCCCGCGACACCTGGCTGGTCTTCCAGCGCTACTTCGGAATATTCATCCACAACCCAGCCTGGGTGGCGGTGGGGGTGATCCAGCCGGCACTCTACCTGCTGCTCTTCGCGCCCCTCTTGAAGTCGATCGCGCGCGTGCCTGGCTTCCCTCAGGGCGGTGCCTACAACGTCTTCGTGCCCGGCCTGCTTATCCAGTTAGGCCTATTCGGAGCTGCTGGCGTGGGCTTCAGCCTCATCTCGGAGCTACGGTTGGGCGTGGTCGAGCGACTCCGGGTGACCCCGGTGAGTCGGCTGTCGTTGCTGCTGGGACGCGCTCTCCGAGACGTCTTAACGCTCTTGGTTCAGTCCCTGATCCTGGTGGCGCTGGCTCTTCCATTCGGTCTCAGCTTCAGGCCCTTCGGGGTACTTATCGCGCTCGGCCTGGTTGCCATGATTGGGTTATTGGTCGCCTCAATCTCGTACGCGCTGGCACTCGTCCTCAAGGACGAGAACTCGTTCGCCCCCATCATCTTCACCGCCAGCCTACCGCTGCTTCTCCTATCAGGGGTGCTCCTCCCCATGAGTCTGGCACCCAGTTGGCTGCGCACCATCTCGACCCTCAACCCGCTATCCCACGCAGTCGCCGCCAATCGGGCGGTCTTCCTGGGGCACCTCGGCAACCCCAACGTTTACCAAGGTGTGGCCATGATGGCGGTGCTCGCGGCGGTCGCCGTCTGGTTTGCCGCCCGCTCTTTCGGCCACGCTATCTCTTGATCCCCCTCCACCCCTGGCCGGCTAGGTTGGACCGGGAGCCACCCCGTTCGAGCTAGGGCACTGTGAGAGGACGAGAGGGGGTGGCGAACGAAACTGGCTTCAGCGCGGACGGGCCCAGCGCAACCTACACCCGGCCAAGAACAGCAGGCCGCCCCCGAGGATGGCGAGGAGACCGGCGAAGCCTGACCCCTCGATATCAGCCCCGGTGACTGGGGTGGAGGCCGCCAGCACCTCAGCTACCCTCAGATAAACGGCTGCCGGCGCGGACAGCACACCATTCCCATCTGTGACTTGGTAGTCAAAGATCGGCACCGCCCCCTTGAAGCCGCTCGTCGGAGCGAAGACGATCTTCCCGGTGGTGGGGTTGATCGTGGTGGCGCCATACACACTGCCAGGGGGGTCCACCAGAGAGTAGGTGAACGGGCCACTCCCTAGCGGGGTGCCAGGCGTCACCTGGATCGCCGCAGGCCCGCTGCCGGACGCGGATATCGGCGCGATGACGGGGCGTACGGTCACGCTCACCACAACCGTGGCCGTCTGCCCGTACTGGTCGGTGACGGTCGCATCGAAGGGAGGAACCAATCCGCTCACGCCGTGGGCAGGGATGAAGGTGACGAGCCCGGTCAGTGAGTCAACCGCCGCCGATCCCCAGACGGGGGATGGTGCGCTGCTCAGGCCAAAGACGAAGGGCGCAGTCCCAGAGGTGACGATCAAGGGGGCGCTGGTGTTGGCGTCGACAAAGGTCGACTCGTCCAGGTCGTCAGCGGTTGGCGCCGCCGGCTCGGTGACCACGACGGTGACAGCCGCCTGGGGAGACGTGATGCCGTAGGCATCGGTCGCGGTGTAGTAGAACGTCGGCACGGCGCCGAGGAATCCGGAAACCGGGGTGAAGGTCACGACCCCGGTGGTCCGATCGATGGATGCCGTGCCGACGTGTGCCGGGGGTGTGGTGGCGAGCTGATACGTGAATGGCGCGCTACCGATCGTGTCTGGTGCCGCTGTGTGCAACGGTCCGGGACCATTGCCAGTGACTCCAAGGGCACCGGTAGTGGGCAGCACGACGACGTTTACATCGGCGAAGTCGGTCTGACCATACTGATCAGTGGCCTGATACTGAAAGGCTGGCACACTGCCGCTGAAATTGACTGCCGGTGCGAATGAGATCTCACCGGTGGCGGAGTTGATCAGGGCCGTCCCATATGCAGTCGACGGTGTGTCCAGCAGCTGCCAAACTAGGGGCGGAGTCCCCCCGGGAGAACTGGGGGTGAAGGTGACGTTGGTGTTGGCGTCAGTAGTGAGATTGAGGGGACTCAGCCCACCCGGACCGGGCGGCTCTAGGACTGTCACATTGACGGGCTCCTCTGCCGATACCGCGCCGTAGGTGTCGGTGGCGATGTAGTAGAACGTCGGCACGGTGCCCAGGAATCCGGCGGCTGGCATGAAGGTTATGGTGCCGTTGGCGGGGTTGATGCTGGCGACCCCGTAGGTCGAGGAGGGCAAAGAGCCCAGTACCAATGCGTAGGTGAACGGAGCGCTTCCCAGAGCTGCCGTAGGTGCCTTCACCAATGGCCCCGGACCATCTTGCGAGATAGTCAGGGGATAGGCGGTCGGCGTCACCGTGATATTGATTGGACTGGGAGCTGAGCTGGTGCCTCCAGCGTCGGTGACTTGATAGTCGAAGGTCGGAACCAAGCCGCTGACGTTGGTACCGGGAGTGAAGGTCAGGATGCCTGAACTGTTGATACTGGCGCTGCCAAATGCGCTCGATGGAGAGGACGTCAAGCTGTAAGTGAAGGGGCCCGAGCCTACCGGCGCTGGTACCGCTTCTTGATATTCGGTGTTGAGGGGGATGGTCGCCGTGACGCCGCTGCTGGCAGGTCTCACCAGCTCGGTGATGGTTACAGAGTCGGACGTATCCGCAGGGTAGTTATCTGGCGAGGTGACGCTTGCGGTGCTAACCACGGTCTCCCCCGACGTCGTCGGTAACTGCGCCGGTACCGTCAGATTGGGCAGGGGTACACCAGGAGTCTGGGTACCCGTGATCGTGTAGGTGCATGTTGCGGTGGTCGACCCGACGACCGTGGCGGCGCAGTTCCAGCCAGTGCCAGTGGGCAGACTGGCGACCGTTGCACCGTCCTCCAGGGTGTCGGTCAGGGTCACCGGGTCAACTCCTGGGCCCCAGGACGAATCGGGAGTGACGGTGTAGATGTAGTCCGGAGTGCTACCGGCGGTGAACATGCCGGAGGTGGTTCCAGTCAAGTCCCAGGACGGGGTGAGCGGACCCGCGGTGGCGACGCTGAGGTTGTTTATTTCGTGGATGTCGTTTGAGCCACCCGATGAGGCGGCGAAACCAAACTTGAAAGTAGACGGCAGGTCGGGAGGCTCCGGCACGTTCAGGACGTTGCTGCCGTTGATGGAGACGTGGATCTCCGGGTCACCCCCCGATGGAGGGTCGACCGTGATTTGCACCGCGACCTCGACACCGGCAGCAGTGCGGCTGGTAGCGCTGTCTACATGGAGCGGTGTCGAGAGTGCACCGGTGCCGCCGAGCCAGCAGTAGTTGGCCTTTCCGCTGCCGGGGCCGCGAACGCCGATCTGATTCGGGGTGAAGTCGGGGATGCCGGTGTAACTGCAGCCGGGGTTGTTGAAGTTGGAGTAGTTACCGTAAGCGTCAAGCCCGATCCCGAACAACCCGTTCGCCACGCCGTTGGCATTCCCGATCCCATTGTCTCCACCGGCGTAGCCCAGGTACCCTCCAACAGCTCCCGGGGCGGTGAGGTTGTAGGCGCCGTTGGCGAGGAAGAATGAGATCCCGTCAGCCCCGTCTCCGTCGTACTGATACTGATCGAAGCTGACCACCAGACCCGCCTGGGTGGGCAGTTGCTCGTTGTAAAGAATGTAGCCCGATTCGTCGCCGAGATTGTCGGTCAGGCGAAGTGCGCCGTTGCCAACAGTGTCCCCCGTCGACGGCAGCCCCACCTTGCCGGTGCCGCAGCCGGGTATCGGATCTTGGCTGGTGTTGGTGGAAGCGGTAAGGCACGGTGCGAAGGCGGTTCCCCCCGTCTCCCAGTAGGCGCTACCGACAGTGGAGCTGGCAAAGCTCTCGGCAAGCAGGGCTGTGCCTCCGCTGGCTCTCGCGATCTGGCTGGGCAAGATCAGTGTGATCGCGCCAAACAGGCCGCCTACAAGCAGAGCGGACAGGTACCTAGCGAAACGAGCCTTGAAATCCATCGAACGGGACTGAGCGTATCTGTAGATTCCGAGACTGGTCGTTCCCTTTTCGTGACGGAGCGGTACCGAGACCTTTGGTGGGAACTCGCCCTGGCCCGCTCCGGGCAATCTGAGATGTGGTCTATGGAGACATTCGGTGCGGCCAGCTGCGGCCTAGTCCCTGATCCGTCCGCAACCGAGAGCTCCGTTTCGAGGGATTCGAGGCTAGCTCCGAGACCTCAGCCGGTTTCGGCTTCCTTCACCGCGATGCGTTCGAAGCCCTGGGGCACTGGCCCCCGCCACGCCTCGGGGTGGAGGATCTTGACCAGCATCTCGATGCCGTCCACCACCCTTGGGCCAGGCCGGTTGAAGTACCAGGATCCGTCCACGGCATAGACCTGCCCGGCCCGAACTGCGGGTAGCTTGGCCCAGCCCTTGATCTGAGCCAGGAAGATCGTTTGCTCCACGGCCTGCTCCAGGCGGTAGCCGCAGGGCATGCAGACGATCACCTCGGGCTGGGCAGCGCTCAGCTCCTTCGCCGTGATCACCCGAGATCGCGCTCCGACCTCGCCGAGCACGTCGATGCCTCCAGCCGCGTCGACCTGATCAGGGACCCAGTGCCCCGCCACCATCAAGGGGTCGAGCCACTCCAGGCAAACCACCCGCGGGCGGTCCTTGCCGGCGACCGCACCCCGAACCGCGTCCAGGCGCGCCCACAACCCTCGGACCAGTTCGGCCGCTCGCTCGGGTGTGCCGGTGACCTGGCCGACGTCAGCGATGGAGCGGAGAACGTCAGGCAGGGTGTTGGGCTCGAGCGAGACCACGGTTGGCTTGCCGGGAAGTAGCTTGGCCGCCTCCAGGACTTGGGAGTAGGCGACCGCGCAGACCTCGCACAGCTCTTGGGTCAAGATCAGGTCGGGGTGGGCTCGGCGCAGCGCTTCCTGGTCGAGGGCATAGAGGCTGCTGCCCTCATGCACCGCCGCGCGCACGTGGCGGTCGACCTCTGCAGGAGCCGCCCCCTCCAGATCGAGCACGTTGTGAGTCATCACCGTCTTGTAGGCCGCCTGCGGTGGGAAATCACACTCGTGCGTGACCCCGACCAAACTCTGACCCAGGCCCAGCGCAAAGCAGATCTCGGTCGCGCTGGGGAGCAGGGAGACGATCCTCACGGTGGCAGACTAGGTATGGGCGGCGTCGGCCTCAGGCGCTGGACCGGTTCCGGCCTGGGCTGAGGCTGGGACTAGCTTCATGGTCAGGATGGGCACCTCGCTTCGGGTCGCCCAGGAGCCCACCCTGCTCTCGTGAGAGAAGAGCACCACCTGGGTGGACTTGGAGAGCTCTCGGAAAGTGTCTAGGAGTGCAATGCAGCGCCCGTCGTCGGCGCTGACAAAGGGATCGTCGAAGAAGAGCGGAACCGCCTCACCCTTGGGAGAGAGCGCCTTGGCCAGCACCGTGCGCAGGGCGACGTAGATCTGCTCCCTGGTGCCCTGGGACAGGTCCTCCACCGGGATCTGCGTGTCCGAGCCCTGGGCGCACACGTGCATCGACAGGTCCGAGGGATTGATCCACACCTGCTGGTAACGCTGGTTGGTGATGACCGGCAGCCACTCCCCCAGCCCCTGGGCCAGGACCGGGGCTAGGTCGTTGTGGACCACGCCCTCCGCAAGCTCAAGCTCGCCGATGGCCAGCTTCAACGCCTCCTCGGCCCGGGTCAGACGCGCCACCTCCTGGCGAAGTTCAGCCACCTCCTCCTCGAGTGCAGCCACGTCGCCCGACTCCTTGAGCTGCTCCTCAAGGCGACCTTGGAGCGGCAGCAGTCGGTCGCGGACCTCATCCCGGCGGGCGCGGGCCTTGTCGTACTCCTGGCGCAACTCTTCGGACGCCACCCCGGCGGCCGCCGGCTCCCCCCCGCCGCCGAGGGCGGCTAGGTCCTTGGCCAGCTCCTCGACCCGCCGCGATAGGGCCTTGAGCTCCCTTCCGCCGAGTCGCTGGGCCCGTCGTACTTCCAGCTCGCCCCGCTGCCGCCGCGCGTCCTCAGCGTCATCGAGGTTGCGCAGCCGTGAACTCAGCTCGGCGGCGAGCTTGCCCGGATCGTTGCCACCGATGCCGACCCGCTTGGCGCGGTTGACCAGCTCATCGCGGAAGCGCTGGGCCGTCGTGCTCCATGTGGCTCGCTCCTGTAGGGCCTCCTGGGCGGCTGGAAGTTGCTGGGCAAGCTGCTTGAGACGTTCCAGCTCGACCTGGGCGATCCCCAGCTCGGCCAGGCGCTTGTTGGCCTGAGCGCGTTCGGCCTCCACCTTGCTGCGGGTGGCCTGGGCTCGGACCATTTCCGGGTCTTGGGTATGCGCCGCTCTTCGCATCTGCCGCATCGATGTGAACCCACCCACTGCGAGGGCCAGCCGCAGCCGGCTCTGCAGAGCGAAGAAACCGAGCCCAACCAGGACCAAGAGCAGCAGGCCACCGACCACCAAAGGGAGGGAGGCGCCGCCACTGCGGATGACGCCGAATGCGACCAGGAACACTCCCGCGGCGCCACCGATCACGGCCAGAAGGTCGGACGTCCAACGATAAAGAGCAACCTTGCGGCGATCCAGCAGGTCCAGTCTCCCGGGCAGGTCGGACCGGGAGGGCAGTGGAGGCAAGGGTTGCTCGAGCGCCCCGACCAGGAATGCCAGCTCGCTAGGCGCCGATTGCTGTGAGAGCCGCTCGAGATCCTTGTCAATTGGAGCCATGGCGGCCACCTTGGCCTCCGCCTCCTGCCACTGTCCGGCCAGTCCCCGGGCCCCGGTGGCGGCGTCCCGCAGAGTGGCCGGATCCTTGGGTAGGCGCAGCTCGGGCGTGGCCTGCAGTTCCTTATCGATCTCGGCCACTGCGGCCAGATCCGCCTGGATCTCCGCCAGCGCGGCGGTCTTCCACTCCAGCTCCTTGGCTACCGCGGTGGCCTCAACCAGGGTCAGCTCTGACTCCAGGGCATCCTTGCTGCCTAGGTCATCGGCGAGCTGGCGGCGGAGTTCGATCGCCTTCTCCAACTTGATCTCGGCTGCCTCCAGCTCCTTGGGAAGGCGGTCAAGTCGCTTGGTGGTAGTGCGGTCACCGCGAATGTTCTCCTGGCGCCAGTGCTGCAGCAAGTCGATCGCCGACCTTGCGGTACCGTTGCTCCCCGAGGTGGCAGCGGCCCGCTGCAGGTCCTCCTGGAGCGCCGCGCCGGTGAGGCTGAGGAGCTGATCCTGAGCCACGGTGGAGACGGCCAGGAACGCCTCGCGGCTCATTCCCAGCCCGACCGAGACGTCGACGGTGCGGCCGCGGCGGAACTGGTCAGTGACGTCCCCGCCCTTGACCAGGTCGAAGACGTGACTGTTGTCGGGCTGGTCGAGGTCACGTACGAACCGGTAGCCGTGTCCGCCCAGCTCAATCTCAGCCTCTACTTTGAAGGCACCGCCCTGCCAGGGCCGAAACCGCCGCAGAACCTCCTCGGTGTCTTTGGACATCCGGCCCCGATTGGGCAGGTCGAGTCCGCAGAGCGCCACCCGGAGTGCAGTGTGGAGCGTGCTCTTACCCGATTCGTTGGGACCGCCCACGATGGTCAGCTGGGGATCCAGCTTGAAGCGGCCGCTCAGAGCTCCGAAGCCCTGCAGCTTGACCGACACCACCTTCATCCCCGCAGCCTCCCCTCTCCTGAGCCGGTCACAGGATGGCCGGCTCCTCGCCCTGAAGCGCTTGCACTCCAGCCCGGAGCGCGGATTGGACTAGCTCCGATTCGAAGTCCTGCCGCTTCATCAGGCCTCGGATGAACTGGCCCCGGATGTCGGGAGCCCCGCTCAACTGCTCCAGGTCGAGGGCCGTCCGGGTCGAGTCGATCACGTCGACACATCGCTCGCCCTCGCGCAGGCGTCTTCGTAACTCGCTCGGGCCCAACTGCACGGCCAGTGCCAGTTCACCGACCAGGCGGACCCTGGTACCGGTGTCGACACCCACCGGAAGCGCCTCCTCTACCCGCTTGAGAAGGGCTTCGGAGTGCTGGCAGCCGGTCACGTCTACCTCGATGTCGCTGAGGATGAAGGTGTTGACCTGGTGGATCTTCACGCTGGGCACTCCTGGGGAGAAGTCGACCTCGGCGGCGCCGCGAACCCCCTCTTCACCAAAGGTGAGGGGCTCCGGGTTACCGGGGTAGACCAGATGCTCAGTGGTCCTCGGGGTGTGGAAGTGGCCCAGCAGCCCGTAGCGGAAGCCAGCCCGCGCGATATCTTCCTCATTAAAGGGGGCGTGGTCCTCCTTGCCCTCCTCCTGCAGTGGCAGCTGGCCCCGCTCAGACCCGTGGAAGAGGGCGACCGCGGGGCCACCCTCGGGGACTTGGAAGCCTTCGAGGAGGTTCTGGGTGCCCTTGGGCTTGACATGGGCGATGCCGAAGATTCGCACATCGCCGACCTCAACAGCTGAGAACGACGCGCTGGAAAAGATGTGCACATTCTCGGGCCAGGCGTGGGTCGCGTAGAGCGAACCCGCATGCCAGTAGTCGTGGTTGCCGGGAGCGATCAACACTGGGCACGAAAGCTGCGCCAGCTGCTCAGCGAGCAGATTGGCCACATCCTCACGGGCCCGGAGATCCTCGTACAGATCCCCACCGATGGTGAGGGCGTCGACGCGCAGCTCGCCGGCGAGCTTGACGATGTTTTGCATGGTCTTCCGCAGCGCGGCTCGGCGTCGCTGAGCGGGCGCCGGTCCCAGTCCTCGAAAGGCGGCGTCGAGGTGCACATCTGCGCAATGGAGGAGTCTCACCAGGTGAAATATGCACCACCGGCCCACCCCGGCGGGGCTTGGGTTCAACGTTCAAGGCACTTACACTCGCCCTGTGCCCCCGATCCTGCCCCCCGGACCGGTAGATCAAGCCCAGCGGGTCGTCCTGCGGAAGATCAACCATCGGGCCCCCAGATTCCTCAATCACCTGGTGCGGAGTCGCCTGATCGGGCACCAGGTTGAGGTCGGCGAGCGCATCCTGGTTTTCCAGGTCGCCTTCACCGTTCCCAACGGGCTGGTCGAGGTCACTGACAGTACGATCGTCGAGTTCATTGAGTGAAGCTCCCTTGGCAGGACCATGGCTGGCCGCTGACGGCCTCACCCGCCGCTACCGCAACGGCCGGGGCGTCGGCCCGGTAGACCTGAGCGTTGGGCCCGGCGAGGTCCAGGCTCTGGTCGGGCCGAACGGTAGTGGCAAGACCACCCTGCTGCGCTGTCTGGCCACCCGGACCAGGCCGACGTCTGGTGAGGTGAGCTGGTTCGGCGCGCGCAACCGCGGTTCCGCGCGGGCCGAGCTGGCCGTGGTCTTCGACGCCACCGCCCACGCGGACGAGCTCAGCGCCCGAGATAACCTCGCTTTCTTTGCCACCGCCCGTCGGGTCCCGACCAACCTCTGGGAGCACGCCCTCAATGAGGCCGCGGTTGACCAGGTAGCCGACGATCCCCTGGTGCGCCTCTCCTACGGTATGCGCCGCCGGGTCCTGCTGGCCGAGGCGCTGGTGGGAGACCCCCGGCTGCTACTGCTCGACGAGCCGACCCTGGGCCTGGATGTGCGTGGATGTCAGTGGTTGGTGGACGCTCTCCGGGCCCGGTCTCGGTCAGGACTGGCTACTTGCATCTCCACCAACGACACCGATTTTGTTGAGCAGGTCGCTACCCGCGTTTGCTTCCTGATCGACGGCCTCCCGGTACGCGATGCGCCTCTGCCGGTCCTGCTCGATGAGCTGGGTGGGGTCCGGGAGATCCGTCTCAGCTATCGGGGTCCCTCGCCAGCCACCCGGGTCGCCGCAGTATCCGGAGTGGAGCGCGCGGTCGACGCCGAAGAGGGGCTGCTCATCCTAGCCCGGCAGCGCGACGGGTTGCTCTCGGAAATCCTCGCGGCCTTGGGCGATGTCGACACCAACCTGGTCGACCTCAAGGTGCGCGACCCTGGGCTGGCCGACTGTTTCCTCAAACTGACTGGTAAGCCCCTGCATGACTGAGACGGGCCAGGTCGCCATCCCGGCTGCCCAGCCGACCCTGGCAACTGTGGGCAGACGCCGTCCGGTCCAGCTCTGGGAGCTGGAGCTGCGGGGAACCCTGGCCCGCCGGAGAGCCTTGGCCATCAAGCTGGCCTTCCCGCTGGTGCTGGTGATCCCCCTGGTGGCGGCAGGTGCACCGCCGTTCTTCGCCGGCATGCTTCTCACCGTGCTCATCGCCATGGTGGGCACGGTCGGAACCGGGGTGACCGTGACCCGGGCGCGGGGGGCGGGCTGGCTCGACCGACTCGCGGTCCTGCCGCTGCCCGCTTGGAGGGTGGGACTTGAGATCTTCTTCGCCAGCTGGTTGGTGGATGCGCTGCAGGGGACCCTGGTTTTGGCTGTGATCGCGGTCGCCGAGCGCCCGGACCCGGCAACCCTGGCGACCACCTGGCTGATGGTCCTGGCCGCCCTCGCCTTTTCCGGCGCCATCGGTCTTGGCATCGCCGCGCTCACTGATCACGCCGGCGAGGCCATGCTCTACTTGGCCGTCGTGCTCGCCCCTCTGCTGTTTCTGTCGGGTTTGTTCACCGGAGTCCCGGCCACCGGCGTTCGCTACTGGATGGCTCAGATCCTCCCCTACAGCTATCTCCACGAGGGCTTCCAGTTGCTGCTGGGGGGCAACCCGCCCTACGGCAACCCCTTCAGCTTTCTAGTTGCAGCGCTGGTGTTCCTGGCCATGTCGATAGTCGCTACCGCCGCTCTGGGGCGGGCTGTACTGGCACGCAGCGCGTAATTACAAGTCTCCCCCCGCGACAATGCACTGCCCTGGGTTACTGCGTCGCTCGAAACTTATGTGTACAACCTGAGTACCGTCGCGGATCAGGATGCGCCCGCCATATCGCCTCGGCCTTAAAGCCCTAGCGGTCGAACAACTCCCATAGATAGTCCAGATCTCCAGAGGTGGCCAAAAAGATGAGCATTCGGCCTAATTCAGGTAGGTGCCCCTGGCCGTCCCCAAGACGTTCGTCATCGCCCGATAGTCCTCGTCGGTTGGGCCGCTTGCAATGCGTCATCCGGCGTGAATCAGCTGGACTTGGGTTGAAAATGATCAGGTCAAAGATACTCAAGCGTCTGCCCGCGTGCCGCCTCGCGCCGCACCAGTAACCACGAGCGCTCGTGCCACTCGCGGAGGCATTCTCCCGCCTGCTGGCTCATGCGCGGCGTGTTGTGCGGCGTCGCAGCGCGCAGCTTGATGTCTGGATCTTGTGCCATCAACTAGCTGTGACAGGCGGCGTGGGTTCCAACTACGAATATCGCGATCACCGCGATCAGGTTGAAGGATGCGTGAAGCACCATCCCCGGTACCAGCGACCGCGCTCGCTCATACACCAGCGCTAGGGCCACCCCAGCTATAAACAGGGAGGGTCCGAGGAGCAGGATCGAGCCTCCCACGGAGAAGGTGTGGGCCAGAGCAAAGATCGCGGCGCTCACGACCACCGAGAAGCCAACCCCCAGCCGGGTCCGCAGCCCACCGTAGATGAAGCCCCGGAAGACGATCTCCTCGACAATCGGAGCGATCACGGCCAGCGAGATAACGGCGAGGTATGGCTCGGCTCCGAAGGCCTGGGAGATGCTGCAGTCCTGGGGGTTCTTGATTCCACCTAGGAGTGGCGACAGGATCGCTGAGATGACGCCGGTCAGCAGCTGGAGCAGGATCGCAGCCGGTGGCATAAGGATCACGATCCAGAGCGCGGACCGGTGCAGTCCCAGCCGGGCCCAAGGGCGGCCGCCATGCCGACTGGCGAAGAACAGCACGATCCCCAGCAACGCGCCGTAGAAGAGCGCCGTGGTGGCGAAGTTGTAGTAGGGCAGGATCGCCGTCAGCGAGTGACCTTGGAGGGAGTGGATCACGCCGACCTGAACCAGCACCAGCACCACCACTGCCGGGATGACCAGGGCAACAACCACCCCGGGCACGGCGATGAGCGCCGCCAGAATGATCTGCCGCGGCCCCCACGAGACCTGGTCCGGAGCCGACTGGGTGGGAGGGGGGGCGGGCTGGGACTCGATCAGCGCCCGGGCCCTCGTCCTGAGCCGGGCCAGGAACCCTGGTTCGGCGTCGGGGTAGTTGGCGCCGCGTCTCTTCCTTGGGCTGCCGACGGCGGTGGCGGCGCAGTCCCGACCCAGGGAATGGGCTGGCGGCCTAGCGCCTCCGGAGATACGGCCGGAGGCGGCGGTTCTGACGGCTCCGGAAGCGCATGCCGAGCCGTGGGCCGGGGCGCCTCCGGGGCGCTGGTCCGGATCCAGAGCGCCGCCAGTCCCGCCAGCAGGAGGACGTACAGCAGTCCGAACAGCCAGGAACTCTCCAGCACCCCAACTAGCGCGGCTGCAAGGAGTTGCAGCCCGAGACCCCATGTGACCCAGCCGGGCTGGCCGGAGATGCGGATGTCGGGCCGGAGCACCGCTAGCGATCCGGTCAGGATCAGAGCGTCGCCGCCCAGGCCAACCACCCCACCGACGAATACCAGAGCGAATTCCAGCGGTCCCTGCGGTGCGCCCAGGTGAGCCATGGCTCCGCCCAGCGCTAAGACGGCGGCCAGATTGCCCAGCACCGAGCAGGCCGAGACTAACAAGAGAGCCAGGGCTAGCCGAAGACGCCACTCCGACGCCTGCGAGCCGGGGACCGCCTCCTTGGCGATTGGTCCAGACCGTCGCTGCCGGTGGGGCTGGTTCACCATGGTTCAGACTCGGCCGCCAGCGCCACCGACAGGCGCGCTGGCGGCCAGTTGCCGGGTAGCGGGCACGACCACATCATGCACGATGATCCCAATTCCCGAGCTTCCGTTCGGTCCCTGGGCACGAACTCGGCCCCCACCTATAATCGAGCCCATGCCAGCCCCGAGTGGGGATTCCGGGCAGGTGCCGCGCTCGGTGCTCTCGCGAATCACATGCGCAGCCGACTGCCGCGACCTCTCCCAGGAGGAGTGTCGTCAGCTGGCATCGGAAATTCGCGACTTCCTGGTCGAGAAAGTCTCACTGACCGGGGGCCACCTGGGTCCGAACCTGGGCGTTGTAGAGCTCACCCTGGCACTGCATCGGGTCTACGACAGTCCCACCGACCAGATCGTCTTCGACACCGGCCACCAAGCCTACGTCCACAAGATCTTAACCGGCAGGGGGGACCAGTTCGGCACCCTGCGGCAGGCGGGCGGCCTCTCCGGCTATCCCAACCGCACCGAGTCAGAGCACGACGTGGTGGAGAACAGCCACGCTTCGACCGGCCTCAGCTACGCCTTGGGTCTGGCCCAGGCACGACGTCGTCGGGCTGAGCCAGGTCGCGTGGTGGTGGTGGTGGGCGATGGATCTCTGACCGGCGGCATGGCCTACGAGGCCCTCAACAACATTGGCGCCCTTCGTCCCGATCTGACCATCATTCTCAACGACAACGGTCGCTCCTACGCCCCCACGGTCGGGGGATTGGCTGACCATTTCGCCCGGCTTCGCCTCGATCCCCGCTACGAGGCCGCCAAGAGTGGCATCGGCGGGTTCCTTAGCGCCATCCCGGCGGTGGGCGAACCCGCCCACGAGATGGCGCGGCGCCTGAAGACCGGAGTGAAGCAACTGGTCACGCCCCACGTGTTCTTCGAGGATCTCGGCATCAAGTACTCCGGACCCATCGACGGCCATGATCAGAAATCGATCGAGGGGGCCCTGGCCCTGGCCAACCGCTTACCCGGCCCGGTCGTGGTGCACGTGGTGACCGAGAAGGGCCACGGCTTCCTCCCGGCCGAGTCCGACGAGATCGACAAGTTCCACGGCCCCCCGCCCTTCGACATCACCACGGGCAAGCCCACCGGGGCCAGCCGGGCCAGTTACACCGACGTATTCGAGGAAGTGCTCCTGCAATTGGCCGAGGAAGATCCCAAGCTGGTGGCCATCACCGCCGCCATGGCCAGCTCGACCGGACTGCTCAAGTTCTCTGAGCGCTTCCCCGACCGCTTCTACGACGTGGGGATCGCGGAGCAGCACGCGGTCACATTCGCCGCCGGTCTAGCCATGGGTGGGCTCCATCCAGTGGTGTGCATCTACTCCACTTTCTTGCAGCGGGCCTTTGACCAGATCATCTGCGATGTCGGGCTCCACAATCTCCCCGTCACCTTCATCCTCGACCGGTCAGGTATCACCGGTCCGGATGGCAGTTCTCACCACGGCATGTTCGATCTCAGCTATCTGCGCATGGTGCCCAACATGGTGGTGGCGACACCAAGAGACGCCGCCGAGCTGGGCCGGCTGGTGGCGACTGCCGTATCACATCCGGGACCGTTCGCGATCCGCTACCCCAGGGGTCCGGTGCCGGAGCGCGTGGTCGACATCCGACCCCTGCCCAGCCTGAGTTGGGAGCCGGTTCAGGAGGGAGGGAGCGACATCCTGATCTGCGCGTCGGGAAAGATGGTGGCGGTCGCCGAGAACGCCGCTACCCTACTGGCGGCGAGTGGGGTCTCCGCGTCGGTGGTGAACGCCCGGTTCATCAAGCCGACCGATCGCCGGCTAGCGGATTGGGCCCGCCGGCACCGGGCGGTGGTGACGGCCGAGGACAACACTCGCCGCGGCGGCCTGGGAGCCTCGGTGCTGGAGTTCCTGGCCGAACACGGTGTGGTTCGACCGGTCCGCCAGGTGGCGCTGCCTGATCTGTTCCTCCCCCACGGTGCCCAGGGCGAGCTCCTGGCCGAATACGGCCTCACCGCCGAGGGGGTGGCCGAGGCCGCCCTGTTGGCACTCGAGAATTCTGGAGAGGCACCCGCGCACCAGGCTCGGGCGGTTGGCTGAAGCTTCCATCGAAGGGGGTGGCTCCACCGACCTAGGCGGGGTGCTGGAGGAGCTAGTCGCTGACCAGTTCCGAGCCCACCCGGCCCTGGCCCGGTTCAACGGTGACCACCGTGCAGATGGACTGGTAGCCCCGACCGGGCACGCCGCCCACGACGCCAGGGTCCTGGAGTTGCTGCGGTTCCGTGGGCTCTTGGCAGGCGCTGACGGAGGTACCGATCCGGAGCTGGGGTTGGACCTCGACATCGCCCGCAGCGTGGTCGACTCCGAGCTGTTTGACCTTCAGGTGCGGCGGCGATCGCTGAAGGACCCCACCGCGTTGCTCGACTTCGAGTCGCCGCTGGAAATCGGCGGCTACCTCCTGCGCGAGTACGCCCCACTGCACGATCGCATAGCCGGCCTCTGCCGCCAGCTCGAACAGGCTCGGGAGTGGACCGAGGAGGCTCTCGCCGCCATGGAGCCCAACCTGGCTACTCCCCTGATCGACCTGGCCCGCCAAGGGGCGGAGGGTCATCTCAACTTTCTGAGGCGCGACGTCGCCGCCGTCGGCAGAGACCTGGGGGATCCCTCGCTTCGAGGCCGACTCACCGCCGCGGTCGCCGCCGGCGAGGAGTCCTTGGTCCGGATCATGGATGAGCTTCAACGCCGCCGCCAGCCGGAATTCCGGGACGTGGCTCTGGGCGCCACCGGACTTCAGGCCATGCTCCTGGCTCAGGAAGGGCTGGAGCTCTCCATCCCCGCGCTGCGCCAACAGGCCGAGCACGAGCTTGAGTCACTGCGGGATCAACGCGACCGGTTGCTCCGTGACAGCTTCGCGGGCCGGGATGTGGCGGCGGTGCGCCAGCAACTCGAGGACGACCACTTAACCGAGGATGGCCTGATCTCCGGGACCGCAAGTCTGCTATCCGAGCTCCGCAACTTCGTGGAGCACTACGGCGAGGTGCCGATACCAGATGGACCCCCATGCGAGGTGCGGGCCACGCCCGGATTCATGACCGCCTGGGTCAGCGCCGCCTACGAGGGGGTCGGTCCTCTGGAGACGGCACCGCTTCCCTGCATCTACTACGTCACCACTCCCCAACCCAGCTGGAGCCAGACCGAGGTTGAAGAGTGGCTGCGCTACATGAATCGGGGCACTCTCAAGAATACCAGCGTCCATGAGGTCTACCCCGGCCACCACGTGCAACACCTTTATACCCAGAGCCTGCGCTCCGATCCGCGCCGCTTCTTCTGGACGTCGGGGTTCGGCGAGGGCTGGGCCCATTACGCCGAGCTCTTGATGATCGAGGCCGGACTAGCTGAGGGCCATCCCCTGCTGCAGCTGGCCCAGATCGAAGATGCGCTGCTGCGCGCTTGCCGCTTTCGAACCACGGTCGGAATCCACGCCGAGGGCTGGACGGTCGAGGAGGGGACGAGGCTCTTCATGGACCGGATCGGAGTGGATGAGCTGCCAGCCCGGCGTGAAGCAGCCCGCGCCACCATCGACCCGCTTTACCTGGTCTACACCTTGGGCAAGCTCCAGATCCTAAGTTGGCGTGAAGAGTGGCTGAGCTCCAACCGGGGTGATCTGCGCTCCTTCCACCGCCGAGTGCTCGGGGCCGGAAGCCCGCCGCTGGCAGCGCTAGGACGGTGGCTCCACAGCCAGTGACCTGATGTCGGGACGGCAGCGCGCGCTGCTAGTCCTGGCCTTCACCAACTGCCTCTTTGCCGGCTCCTACGTAGCCGGCAAAGCCGCGCTCGCGACTTGGCCCTTTGCCAGTGTCAACATGCTCCGCTTCACCATCGCGGCGATCCTCCTTCTGCCAGCGCTGTGGCGAGGTCGGCGGCAGCTTCCCACCGACCACGGCGATCGCTGGCGACTGGTCGCCATGTGCGGCATGGGCTTCATCGGCACCAAGGCGTTGGAGTACTGGGGCCTCAGCCTGACCACCGCCACCGACACGGCGCTGCTGATCGCGGCCGAGGCCCTGGCCACGGTGATGCTCAGCGTCGCATTCCTGCACGAGCGCATCCGCATCCTGGAGTTGCTGGGGCTCCTCCTCGGTGGGTTCGGCGTCTATTTGGTGGTGGAGGGTGGCCTCAAGACCCCCTCCTTGCTCTCCGGATCTCAGAGCCTGGGCAACCTCTTGGTGGTGGCCTCGCTTCTGCTCGAGGCGGGTTTCACGGTGATCGGCAAGTCAGTAGTCGAGCGCTACCCACCCTTGCTGATCACTGCGGCGGTGGTAGCGGGAAGTCTGGTCGCCTGGTGGCCAGCTGGAATGGCCGCGCTCTGGGTGCGCCAGTGGCCTGGCATGAGCTTGGCAGGCTGGCTCGGGGTGGTCTATCTGGGCGCGATCACGACCGCCCTCTGCTACTGGCTCTGGCTCTGGGGCCTGAAGCGGGTCATGCCTGGGGCGATGGCGCCCCTGCTCTTCATCCAGCCCCTGGTGGGCACCGCCCTGGCGGTTTGGATCCGGGGCGAGCGTCCCTCCCTGGCTACCCTGGTCGGCGGGGTGCTGATCCTGGTCGGAGTCACTACCGTGGTCACCCACCGCCGAGCCCAGGCAGAGGCGCCGGTAGCGACCGCCGGGACGGCCTGACCGGCGCTGAGACTGAAGCCCGGGTGACGCTGGTCACGGTCTGGTTACGCGCGGCGGCAAGAGATTGGCGGCAGGCTAACTTCGCACTGAGGTTTCAATGCGGGGCACTCCCTTCACTGGCCCTGCGAGGGGTGAAACCTACTCTCCCCCATCCGTCGGTATCCTTCCGGCGGACCCGCCGCTCCGGCCCCTCCCGGAGCGGCGGCCCTTTGTGTCCCTAGGCGTCCGCGTAGAGCGCGAACTCGTAGGGGTGAGGGCGGATCCGGACCGGGTCCACCTCGCGCTCCCGCTTGAGGGCGATCCAGGTGCTGATCAGATCTTCGGTGAAGACACCTCCCTCGTAGAGGAACTCGTGATCCTGCTCCAAGGCGGCCAGCACCTCGGCCAGGCTGCCGGGAAGGTCCTTGACCGCGTCAGCGCGGGCACCCTCCAGCTCGTAGAGGTCGGCCTCGATCGGGCTAGGAGGCTCGATCCGATTGCGGATGCCATCCAGGCCGGCCATGAGCATGGCTGAGAAGGCTATGTAGGGGTTGCAGGTGGGGTCGGGGGAACGAAACTCGAGGCGGCGCAACTGAGGACGTTCGCTGTAGGTCGGGATCCGGATGCAGGCGCTCCGGTTGCGGGCGCTGTAGGCCAGCTTGATGGGAGCCTCGTAGCCCGGCACCAGCCGCCGGTAGCTGTTGGTGGTGGGAGCGGCAAACGCCAGGACTGCGGGAGCGTGTGCCAGCAGACCGCCGATGTACCAGCGCGCCAGGTCGCTCAGCAGTGCGTAGCCCTCCCGATCGTAGAAGAGCGGCTCGCCCTCCTTCCAGAGCGACTGATGGGTGTGCATCCCGCTGCCGTTGTCGCCGAAGAGCGGCTTGGGCATGAAGGTCGCGACCAGGCCCTCGCGGTGGCACACGTTCTTGACGATGTATTTGAGGACCATGACCTTGTCGGCCATCGACACCATGGAGTCGTAGCGAACGTCGATCTCGGCCTGCCCCGCGGTGCCGACCTCGTGGTGGTGGACTTCGACGTCGATCCCGGCGTCCTGAAGCGCCAGAACGATCCGGCTGCGCACATCCTGCAGCTGGTCCACCGGAGGTGCTGGGAAGTAGCCCTCCTTGAGCCGGGGCCGGTAAGCGAGGTTGGCGCTCCCATTCTTGCCGGAGTTCCAGATCCCCTCGGCGGAGTCGATGTGGTAGTAGCCCTCGTTCACGTTCTGATCGAAGCGGATGGAGTTGAAGATATAGAACTCCATCTCAGGGCCCCAATAGCTGGTGTCGGCGATGCCGCTCTGCCTCAGGTAGGCCTCCGCCTTGTGGGCGATGTAACGAGGATCGCGGCTGTAGCGAGTCTTGGTGACCGGGTCAACGATGTCGCAGATCAGGGAGAGGGTGGGGACCTCCAGAACCGGGTCGACGAAGGCGGTGCGCGGGTCCGGGGCCAGCAGCATGTCGCTCTCGTGGATTTCCTGGAAGCCTCGGATGCTGCTGCCGTCGAAGCCAATGCACTCGGCGAACAGCCTCTCGGTCAGTTCCGACAGCGGGATGCTGAAGTGCTGCCACTGGCCCAGAAGGTCGCTGAATCGGAAGTCGACGAACTTGATCCCCTGATCCCTGGCAAAGGCGATCACCGCCGCCGGCTCCGCCTTGGCGGCCGGTTCTAGCTTTCCCTCAACGGCCATGGCCATGCGAATCCTCCGGTCAGAAGTGGGGAACCCTCTCCACAGGTTCTGGACGCAGCCTAACAGCCAAGCACGCCCCTAGCACCGTGTTCCTCACACAAGGATTGAGGGCCTAGATTAGTGTGGGATACACTAACCTTGAATGAGAGTGGCTTCAGCCGGGCTGAGCTGTCTCGGGGGTCTTGGCGTTGACCTGCGCCCTAGCCGCGTCGGCGTCGGCGAAGTACAGCTTGTTGATGTTGGTCCATTCGCCCCACTCGGCCGGCAGGTCCTCTTCGGCGTAGATGGCGTCTACCGGGCAGGGATCGACGCAGGCGCCGCAGTCGATGCACTCCTGGGGATCGATGAAGAGCATTCGGTCCTCATCGGCCCCGATGATGCAGTCCACCGGGCAAACCTCGACGCAGGACTTGTCCTTGACGTCAACGCAGGTTTCGCCGATCACGTAGGTCATCGGGTAGCGAACTCCTCCACCCGGCCTTTGGCATACCTTGGCGGTGCCGACCAAGGCCACTCAAGTTCAGGATAGCAGAGGCCCGGAGGGCCCCCGGACAAGTCAGCCGACGAGCCCGTTGTTGATGTTGGAGTACATATCGGACACACGGTGACCGAGCACAACGAAGATGACCATGACAACGAGAGCTACCAACATCAGGATCAACGAGTATTCGACCATTCCCTGCCCAAGGGATCCGCTCCGGACGCGCCGAGAGAGTCGGGCCCACCCCCAAAATTGGGCTGAGCCTCTCACTCGCCGCCTACGCCCCATCTCAGGCTTCTGCATCAGTCCACAATAGAAGCGAACTCAGCGATCACGTGGCCCTGTCCCAACACTGTTACGGAATCCACAGCGGAGCGCGCCGGGATCGGCAATCGCCCCACCTAGAATTCGGACCGGACCAGGGCCGCGCCAGCAGCCACAGAAACCTCCGGGAGAAGCCGACAGGATGAGCCCCAAGTGATCGCAAGCCCTGATCCTTTGCGCGGTGGCGCTCGAGCGCTGCCCTCTGGCGAGCGGCTGGCTGCGGCGGTCATCGACTTTCTAGTCCTGGCCGTGCCCCAGGCAGTCCTGCTGGTTGTGATCGTGCTCACCAGTTCCCAGTACCACCAGTTCACGGTGTTCCTGGAGGCCCACTCCAAGGCCACCAACCTCGCAAGCAATCCCACCTTTGTCAGGCTCTCGCAACACCTGACCACGGTCGCGACCGAGTTTTTGTACGCGTCCGAGGCTGTCACCGCCGCCTATCTGATATTCATGTACCTACGCTTCGGAGCCACCCTGGGCAAACTGGCCCTAGGCTTGCGGATCACCAGGGTGGACGGCAGCCCGATGACCGTGCGTAACGCGGTGCTGCGGTCGACGGTGTTTTGGATACCGCTCTTGGTCCCTGTGATTGGACTCTGGATCTGGCTGGTGGAGTACATGGCCGGCACCGTGGTGGTCCTCTTTCGGCCCGACCACCGGGGTCCTGAGGACCTTCTCGGCCACACCATCGTCGTCCGCAGGGAGTCGGCCGGCCGCTCCCTCTCGGAGCTGCTGAACTATGCGCCCCCGCTGGCGCCACCGGGCCAGCCGCCCAGCCCTCAGGGTCGGGGCGGTCACCTCCCCGGCTGGGGGCCGAGCGAAGACCGGCCGCCCACCCCCGGAACCGGTGAGCCGGAGGAGGGGCGGATTTGACCCTGATCGACACCGTACAGCTGCCCGGCCCTCCAGCCCGGGCCTGGGACTTGCTGGCCGTCCAGGGCGGCGCGCTCCGTCTCACCCCGGGGTTGAGCGCTGGGGAGGACGGCCGCGGCACCTTGCGCATCGTCATCGGGGGCCACGCTCTTACCTACCGGGGCTACGCCCGGCAGCACGTCGAGGAAGAGGGCCGACATCTCACTTGGACCCTGAGCGGCAAAGAGGTCCGAGGCACCGGCCGGGCCCACGCTGAGATCCGGGCTCGCTTCCATGAGGCTCCCGACGGTGGCACCAGCTTGCGCCTCACCGTCCTGGTGGAAGGCCGAGGTCGGCTGGCGGAGATCTCCGAAGCGGAGCTCCACCGGGCCCTCAGTTCCACCATCGCCAGGTTTCGCCGGGCGGTCGCCAAGGACCTGGGCGAAGCGGCGCCGGTCAAGGCCGTGCCGGAAGCTGCGTCACCTCGTCAGGAAGCGGCGAGCACACCCAGAACTCCCACTACCCGGGTTGAGGTGATGCCCCCGGTCCGATCCAGCGTTCGGGCGGCGCGGCCAATCAAGGCCGCCCTCGGGGTACTGGCCCTGGGCGTGGCGGCGCTGGTGTTCTGGCGCTACCGGAGCCGGGGCTAGGGGGCGGTCGGCGGCCGATTACGCCGACGCCTACCCCCACCGACGCCATCTCCTCGGGGTCGGGGCTCCCCCATCAGCCCGGCGGCAGGAACCGCCACCACAGTCCCCGTCTCGGTCATGGTTACCAGCACCTGCTCTCGGACAACGTTGACCTCCGTAACGGTCGCTGGCTGACCCTCCACCTCCAGGCTGCTACCGGGAATGGGGAGACGGCGCTTGAGGTCCACGTACTGCTCGTTCTCGTACTGCAGGCAGCACTTGAGCTTGCCGCACATCCCATTGAGACGGGTGGGATTGAGGGGCAGCCCCTGCTCCTTGGCCATCTTGATGGTGACGGGTACGAACTCCTTGAGCCAGGAGGAGCAGCAGAGCCGGCGCCCGCAGGGTCCGTAGCCGTCTTTCTCCTTGGCCTCGTCTCGGGCACCGACCTGACGCAGCTCGACCCGGCAGCGGAGCCGGGAGGCCAGCTCCTTGGCCATGTCCTGATAGTCAGTCTGGCGCTCCGCGGTGAAATCGAAGAGGATTCGGGACGCGTCAAAGCTGATCTCAGCCCGGGCCACCTTGATCGGCAGGTCACGTTCCTGGACCAGATCTCGAGCCATCTGGATCACGTCTGGGACCCGGCCGTCGAGCTCGGCCCGGCGCGCCAGATCCTCGGGCTGGGCTCGCCGCAGCACCGGAGGCAGGGGCTCGGGGACCATCCGCCGATCCATCTCAGTGGCCTCCATGACCACCTCGCCGATCTCCTCACCGCGTGCCGTCTCCGCCACGACCTGAGTACCTGGAACCAACTCCTCGTCCCCGGGGGCGTAGTAGTTCAAAGGTCCGTGGCGGCGGAACTTGACCCCCACCGCTAAGGGCATCCAGTCACCTCCGATCGCTTCCGCTGACGACTGCCTGCCGAACGCGCCAGGAGGGCTCCTCGGGCTCGTCCCCGAAGGTGAGGAGCAGGAACCGATCCAGGACCAGTCGCGGGGTCGACATCTCGTCGAGCCGCGCGAGAGCGTCCAGGGCCAGATCGTAACGCCTCGAGCAGCCTGAAGCTCCGAACCGGGCCGCCCAAGCCGCCGCCTCCCGCGCCTGGTCGGGCCACCGGCTAGCGATGGGGGCGCCAACCGCGATGCAGCAGCAATCGCGCAGGAAACTGGCCCAGACTCGCATCGCACCGACCGCGACCTCCCGATCGGTGCCCCGTTCGGCCAGCTGCCGACTCAGGTCCAGCCAGGCGTCGGGCCCCTGCTCGGTACAGGCAAGCAGGGCTTCGAGTTGCTCCACCGCGACTTGCCCCAGTCTCGTATCGCCGGCCATCGCCAGTGCCAGCCCCGGTCGGCCCAGGCAGATGGCGGCCGCCACCTGGGCCACGTCGGGTGCGATGCCATGAGCCTTCACCAGCCAATCGCGCACGGTCTCAGGCTCGACCGGCCCCAGCAGCAACTGCTGGCAGCGGCTGCGCAGGGTTGCCGGGAGGTGCTCCGACTCCGGTCTCGAGGTGCAGAGCCACATCACGGTGTTGGGGGCGGGCTCCTCCAGGAGACGGAGCAGGCTGTTGGCGGCAGCAAGGGTGAGGCGCTCAGCGTTGCCTATCACGGCCACCTTCCCCGATCCGGCGAAGGAGGAGAGGCTGAGGAAGTGCTGCAGGGTCGGTCCTTCCTCCGGATCCGCATCGGGGTCCCCGGCGCGGATACGCTCGATCTTGATCGACGAGCTGCCGTCATCGAGCCAGAGGTCGGGATGGGAGAGCAATCCGCCTGGCCAGCCCTGCGCCTCCAGTAACTCCGCCGCCACCGCCAGCGCCAGGGAGGTCTTGCCCACCTGGGGTGGGCCGGAGATCCAGTAGGCATGGGAGAGCGACCTGGTCGCCAGCTGACGCCGCAGCGCCGCAACCGCCGGCAGGTGGCCGATCACCTGCTCCAGCCACAGGTCCGGGACTCGCACCTCACCGCTACTCTTGTGCGCCTTGGTTGGGCTCGACACCTCAGGGGTCACCTTAGCAACCATGGCGGCCAGTTCCCGGCGAGCCGCGAGCAGGGCTCAGACCGGCCAGTAGGAGTCGGACTGAGCCGGGTCGGGCAGGGCCACGGATAGCGCTCTGGCTAGTGCCTGGAGCTGGGCGGTCACCTGGACCGGGTCCATCCCACTGATGTTGACGTGGCCCAATTTGCGGCCTGGACGGGGCTCCTTGCCGTAGAGGTGAAGATGAGCCTCGGGAAGGCTCAGCACTTCGGCAGGCTCTGGCTCCTCGCCGAGGATGTTGAGCATCGCCGTGTAGCCGGAGTTGGAAGTTCCACCCAGCGGCCAACCCAGCCCGGCGCGCAAGTGGTTCTCGAACTGGCTGCAGTGGGCGCCGTCCATGGTCCAGTGACCGGAGTTGTGGACCCTGGGGGCGATCTCGTTGGCCAACAGCCTTCCCTCCACCTGAAAGAGCTCGACCGCCAGCAGGCCCACGTACTCAAGGTGGTCGAGCAGCGCCGCCGAGATGGCCGCCGCCTGTGATCCCAGCTCCGATGTCAGCCCGGGGGCCGGAGCCAGGGTCAGCCGCAGAATCCCCGCCTCGTGGTGATTCTCAACCAGGGGATAGTTGGCAATCTCACCGCCTCGGGCGCGGACGCTGAGGGCGGAGAGCTCGCGCTCAAAGGGCACGACCTGTTCCAGGATCGCTGGCGCCCGACCAAGTTCGACCCAGGCTGGTTCCAGTTCACCAGGCTCCAGCACCACCGCCTGCCCGTGACCGTCGTACCCCAGCCGGCGCGATTTGAGACGAGCCGGCACCGTAACCTGGCTGAGCGCCTCGAGCAGGTCCGTGTTGGAACTCACCTCCGCGTAGGAGGCGGTGGGGATGTCGAGACTATGGAACAGCCGCTTCTCGAGCAGCCGGTCCTGGCCGACCGCCAGGGCTCGGGGCGGTGGAAAGACTGGGCAGCTCCGGCTCAGCAGTTCGGCCGAGCTCTCCGGCACCGATTCGAACTCGAAGGTGACCAGGTCCGAGTCGCTGGCCAGCCGGGCCAGCAAGGCGGGGTCGTCATAGGCACCCACCAGCTGGCGGCCGACCTGGGCTGCCGACGCCCCCTCGGCCGGCTCCAGAAAGGTGAACTCCAGCCCAAGTGGGGCGCCCGCCAGGGCCAGCATCCGGCCCAGCTGACCGCCTCCCAGGCAGCCGATCTGCTGCGGCACCTAGGACTGAGACGACTTGGGGTGTGGGTCGGGCTGGCCAAGGACAGAGTCGGTTTGCTGGGCCCGGTACCGAAGCAGGGCCTCGCGGATGGACACATCGCCGAGGGCCAGGATCGATGCCGCCAACAGAGCGGCGTTGACGGCTCCGGCCCGCCCGATAGCCAGTGTCCCCACCGGAACTCCAGCCGGCATCTGGGCGATTGAGAGCAGGGAGTCCACGCCGTGAAGGACCTGGCTCTCCACCGGCACCCCGAGCACCGGCAGGTGGGTCTTGGCGGCCAGCATGCCGGGCAGATGGGCCGCTCCGCCAGCCCCGGCGATGATCACCTTGACTCCTCTGGCCTCGGCTGTGGCCGCGTAATCGAAGAGAAGGTCAGGGGTGCGGTGGGCGGAGACCACCTTGGCTTCATGCACCACCCCCAACTGATCGAGTGTTTCCGAGGCGTGGCGCAGGGTCTCCCAGTCCGACGAGGAGCCCATCACCACCGCGACCAAGGCGGGGGAGCTCTGGCGGTCGCTCAATTGGAGGCCCTGGAGCCGCTCACCTCCGCAGGTTAGCTGGGCGCGGCGCCCCTGCGGGGTTTGGCCGGCGGTAGCGGCGAGCTGGTGTCGGTGCTTTCAGGGGAAGCGGCCTCCGAAGTCAGCTGGGCCCGGTGCTGGGTCCAGACCAAGTAGATCCGCTGGATGGCGGTGACGTTGGTGGCGATAGCCAGGATCCAGAGCATGATGGTGAGCTGTCCCAGCAGCAGACCCAGGACGGTGACCACCACCCGCTCCGGCCTGGCGAACCAGCCGTCATCGCAGGTGAAGCCCAGGGATTGGGCCCGAGCCCGGACATAGCTGACCAAGAGCGACCCCAGCAACGCCGCCGCGATCAGGAAGACTTGGAGATCTTGGTGCTCGCGGACTAGGAGGAGATAGAGCAGCCCCAGGTAGATCACGCCCTCGCCATAGCGGTCAGCGGTGCTGTCGAGAAATGCACCGTAGCGCTCGGTCCGCCCCGAAACCCGGGCGACAGCGCCGTCGAGGATGTCCATCGAGCCGGCCAGGAGCAGCACCAACCCAGCTGGCAGGAGCATGTCGAGGGCGATCAGGACCGCCGCCACCACGGTCAACCCCAGCCCGACCAGGGTGATGAGGTTGGGGCTGAGCTTGGCCAGGCGGGCGGCCGCGGCCAGCCGCTGGGCCGCGGCTCTAACTGAGGCTTGGAGCAGTCTGCTGAACAATCGAACTCACCTCGGGATGGCTTCGCGCCCGGAGCGCGGACTCGTAGACGGATAGAACTCGATCGGCGATCAGCGGCCAGGCGTAGCCCTCGGCGGCCGCCCGTCCTCGCGCCGCCATCTGCCGGCGCAGCGACGGGTTGTCCAGGAGCTTGGCCAGAGCCTCAGCCATCTGGGCTTCGTCCCCGGGGGCCACCAGCAAGCCTTCGTCACCATCGGTGATCACCTGGCGGAATCCGTCGATGGCCGTCGCCACCACCGGACGGCCGCTGGCCATTGCCTCGAGCAGGATCACCCCGAACGACTCCTTGCCGGTGTTGGGGGCGCAGTAGATGTCGGCGGCGGTGAAGTAGCCGGGCTTTGCCGCCTCGTCAATGAACCCGCAGAAGCGGACATCGGGGATACCCTCCTCTTCAACCCGGCGCTCGTAGCCGCGGCGGAAAGGCCCATCTCCGACCACCACCAGCTGGCAGTCGGCCCGCACCTGGCGCAGCAGCTGGTAGGCATCGAGCAGGGTGCCGAGACCTTTGCGCTCCTCCAGCCGTCCCAAGAAGAGGAGGGTCTGGCGGTCGGGCCGGGCGATCCCGGCAGCTGGTGGGACCGACGGGTTGAAGCGGACCGGGTCGATACCGTTGGGGATGACCGTGTAGTCCGCGGGGAAGTAGCGCGAGACGAACGACTTGGCCGGGTCTGACACCGCGATGCAGGCGTCGAGCCGGCGGAAGAGTCGGCGCAGCAGCGGCCGTCCGTAGTAGTAACCCAAGTTCTGCCTGGCGTAGGCATGAAAGGTGCCAACGTTGACGCCATCGGTGTTGAGTCGGAGCACGGTGACCGGCAGGGCTGGCATCAAGGGCTCGTGCAGGTGGACCACGTCAAAGCGCTCTCGGTCGAGAATCTCCCGGATACTCCGTGAGAGGTGAAAGGAGAGCGAGATCCGCGCCACCGAGCCGTTTGCCGGTACCGGGATCGGACGCCCCAGCGGGTACAGCCCCTCCACCACCGCATCGTGCTTTCCCGCCGATGGGGCCAGGATCTTGACTTCGTTGCCGCGACTTCTGAGCTCGGCTGCCAGGTGACGGACATGCTCACCCACGCCACCCGGCCTCCGATAGTCGTAGGGCGAGACCATGGCGACTTTCACGTGCTCGCCGCTCCCGTCACCGCCGACGCCGGGGCCAGCGGCTCCAGGTCGGCCATTGGCTCGCCGAAGAGCGGACTCAGAACATGCCACTGATCGGCATTGGCACGCAGCGTGGGCTCGAGCACCCGGAGCAACTGGCGCGCCCCGCGCCGGAAATTCTGGTGGGCGTCGTCGTCTCCCAGGGGAATTCGGACTGGGGCGAACCCCCGAGCCACGTAGGTGTCATTCGGTTGCCGCAGCAGGCTGACTGGGAGGATGGTCGCCCCGGTGCGGGCGGCTATCTCAACCGCTCCCAAAGGGATCGAGGCGCGGTGACCACAGAAGGGAAGGGGTTCTCCGGTGCCTAGCAGATCGCGATCGATCGCCATCACGACCACGCCGTTCCTAGAGAGGATCCGGTAGATCTGACGCACCGCCGCCGCTCCCGAGCGGCTGACCGCCTCCTGGTCGTGCCTTCGGACCGCGTCGACGTTGAGCGGGATCACCTGGCACCCCACCCGGGTGCGCGCGCGCACCAGCCAGTTGAAGCAGCGGATCGGGCGCACCTGCTCGGCCAGCAGTGCCAGCCCACCCCCGGGATAGGCAAAATGGCCACGCAGGGCTGCGATCGCCGCCTCCCAGGCGCCCAGATGGAGGCTGACGATGATCAGCCCCTTGCCTCCCTCCTGGGCCTGGTCGAGGAAGTGGCCGTCCTCGACCGTGATCAAGCCCTGCCAGCTCTCCAGCGGTCGATGCGACATCTGCAGAAGGTCGATCCAGGCCTTGAGAAAGTTGCGCACGTTCTGACGCAGCAGTTTCCTCATCTCCCGCCGGCCCAAATCCGGCCGGACCACCTGCAGATTGGCCCTCAGACCTTGCCAATGCGAGGGCCAGCAGACGACCAGCACGGCGGCCAGAGGTCCGGCCAGCCGGTAGGCGACCTTGCGATCGACCGTCCGCAGCGCCAGCTCCGCGGCCCTCAGCCCGATGTAGGGAAGGATTGGCTCAGACGCCGTCGGGACCGGCCGTGCGGACTTCGCTTCCCGCCAGCGGCGGACTTGGACCCGGGGGATCAGAGAACGGCGCACGGTGAGCTTCATGAACGCTGCTGCTCCGAAGGGGTGCGCGACAGGGAGTGGAAGGCAAACCACTGAGAAGGTTCGGCCCGGATCATGGCCTCAAAAGCGGAGGCGATCGACTGGGTCAGCTCGGCCACCCGATCCTGGCTGTCTCCGGCAACGGGCTCGGTCAAAGGTTCCAGGAGCCGGGACTCGTGGGATCCGTCGCGCCGGCGGCGCATATAACCCGGAATCAGCCTGGCTCCGGTGCGCAGGGACAATGTGGCAGGGCCGGCGGGGAGCACCAGCTGCCGGCCCAGGAACTGGACCGGGACCCCGGACCCGCCTTTGTCGATGTCGCACGCGAGCAACAGCACCTCGTTGCGGCGCAGCGCCCGCAGTGCCTCTCTGGCGCTGGCCGGGCCGATGGGAATGACTCCAACCCCCAGTCGCTCTCGGCTGGCGCGGATGATACTGTCGACGTCGGGAGGGCCGAACGGGTCGGTGATGGCGTGGACCGGGTAGCCACAGGTGGCAATCGCAGCCGCGCCCAGATCCCAGTTTCCGAGATGGGGAGTGACCACAATGGCTCCCTTGCCGTCGGCCAGCACGCGAAACAGGGGCTCCATCGCTAGGGAGCCAGGAGTTTCCTTGAGCTCCTGCAGGAGTTTCTCCAGAACCAGGAAGTCAAGAATGGTACGAGCGTAGTTGCGGAAGGCACCCCTAGCCAGGTGAGCCCTGGCGGCTGGGTCGCCGTTAGCGAACTCCGAGTAATTCGCACGTGCTCGGCGGGCCCGACCGGGAAGTAGCGCGTAGGCGGCGGATCCACCCAGGTCAGCTAGCCCATAGCGCAGACGTCGGGGCATAGGCGTGGTCAGCACGGTCGCGACTCTGAGGCCGAGGGCGAGTGGTCCGCCCCGCCCGACCCAGCCTTTCTCCGGTTGGGGGGGCACGGTGGGCAGGCGGGACCGGCGCTCTTCGCTGCCCGGCTCCAGCCGCGTAGCGGCCGGCTCCGCGCTGCGGACCGAACTCATCGCCCCGTCACCCCTGTCGGCCCAGGAGCCCTCCCCGGCGGACCGGGGATGAGGCGGTCCTAGGATTCGCTCCCAACTCTGGCAGTGCCCAGCTCGGGAGCTGGACTCACGGCGCCGTTGCCGCTCGACCCCGGGGCTTGCTGCGACTGCCTCGGTGCCACAACCTGCTCGGGATCGCTGATGCAGGCCGCTCCGACCCGCCCTGCGATAAATGCCTCGGTTAGCTCATGGGCACGCTCGTCGGAGACCTGGTAAGGCGGCGACTTCATGAAGTAGGACGACGGCCCCTCGAGCGTCCCTGAGAGACCGCGATCGAGGGCCAGCTTGGAGCAGCGCACGGCGTCGATGACAATCCCGGCCGAGTTAGGCGAATCGTGAACCTCAAGCTTGAGGTCGACCGTCAGGGGAACATCGCCGAACGCCCTGCCCTCCATCCGGATGTGGGCCCACTTGCGGTCCTTGAGCCAGGGGACGTAGTCGCTGGGGCCGATGTGTACGTCATCCGCGGCGAGGGGAGCACGCATTTGCGAGAGCACAGAGTTGGTCTTGCTGATCTTCTTGCTGACCAGCCGCTCACGCTCCAACATGTTGAGAAAGTCGGTGTTGCCACCAAAATTCAGCTGGTACGTATGGTCCAGGTGCACCCCGCGCTCCTCGAAGAGTCTGGTCAACACGCGATGAATGATGGTCGACCCAACCTGCGACTTGATGTCGTCTCCGATGATGGGAAGGTTGCGCTCCTCGAACCGCTTGCGCCAGTAGTCCTCGCGGGCAATGAAGACGGGCATACAGTTGACCATCGCGCAGCCTGCCTCCAGGATCTGCTCGGCGTACCACTTGGTGGCCGCCTCCGAACCAACCGGCAGGTAGTTGACCACCACGTCGGTCTTGGTTTCCTTGAGAATCCTGACAATGTCGGCAGTCGGTCCCGGAGCCTTTTCGATGATTTCCGAGAGATACTTCCCCAGACCATCGTGGGTCATTCCCCGGTGCACCGGTACGCCCAGCTTGCCGACGGTGGCGAAAACAATGGTGTTGTTGTGGCCGCGAGAGATGGCTTCACCCAAGTCATATCCGACTTTCTCACGATCGATGTCGAACGCCGCCGAGAACTCGATGTCTCGCACGTGATAGCCGCCGAGATCCACATGCATCAAGCCCGGGACAAAGTCATCGCCGGCTGCATCGCGGTAATACTCCACTCCCTGCACGAGGGACGACGCGCAGTTGCCAACTCCGATGATTGCTACACGAACCTTCTTGGTCATCCAATTACCTCTGGAAGCGAGCGCTCGACCCCGGTATGGGACAGCGACTGACTGATGGTTTCCGCAGCTGCGGCGGCGGGACTTGAAGGCCCTTCCGAGCCGGGGACCGGCACTCCTTCCACCAGCTGGAAGAAGCGAGAAAAGCTGGCTTGGATTGATTCACGATCCAGGCGGCAGAAGACCTCGCGACCTTCCCGCTTGGTGGTAACGATGCGGGCCCGCCTCAACAGCCGTAGGTGCCACGACATCCGAGGCTGACTTATGCCTAAGAGCAGAGCCACATCGGAGACCCTCGCCTCCTTGACCTCGGCTAACCGCTGAACGATGCGCAGCCGGGTCGGATTGGCGAGTCCCTCGAAGTAGGCGGCTAGGTCCCCCTCGGGAACCCCAGCTATGGCCAGGGGCAGGACTCGACGGTGGGGAGGGGGCGTTGTCGCCGCGGGCACGGAGCGATTCAAATAAAGAACTCTTTCATAAAGGTGACGTTATGTATCCTACGCGACAACGGCGACCGAGTCAACCGTCCAGGACTCGCAGGGCGCTCTGAACTGGGCACAAGACTCCGAGTGGGGTGAGAGCGAACCTAGCCCCTCTCCCGGTTTGGCAGAAGCCCTGTTAGCAGCAGGAGGCTTCCCTTGATGCCGGTCCGGTACGCGATCGACAGTGGCCCGATCAGGCTCCGGACGGATCAGTCGGGGTCGCCCTCGACCGGCGGCAGATCTCGCACCTGATCCTTGGTTAGGCTGAGATGGACTCCGTCCTTGACGGTGTTGACCGCACTGATCGGGATCAGCACCCGCTTTTGGCCCCAGAGGTGTCCTTCGGCGAGGAGGATCTGGAGCACTCCATGGGTGGTGGCGTCAACGACTAGGCCCTGCACTCGGCCGATTTCACCGTCGGTCGCGAGCACAGGGTCACCGCGTTCCATCTCGGTCTCCCCGGCTGGGACACGGTCGGAGACGAACGCCTGGGGACCGGTGTAGCCGGCGCCCATGCCGCCCAGGCCCAACCCGAAGCCCCACTGTCCACCCGCACCAGACAGAAACAACAGCTCGTCTGCCTCCTTGAGCGCCTCCAACTCGGCCACGGAGCAGCGCAGCCGGGGCTCCTCCCCCCCGCTTTCGACTAAGTCCATCGGCACCAATCGGCCCATGCCCGCCCAACGCTGAGGTCCAACTACGAGGTGGGTCGCCTGGCGCGGAATCGGATCCACGATCACCCGTCTTAGCTCACCGCCGACGCCGTCGCTGCATGCGACCTTGCTTCCGAACTTGAACTTCATGGACCGACCCGTTCTGGACTCACTCATCACCTGGCCTCCTCTGCACCGGATCTGTCCCAATCGCGCGAGGGTCGCGGAGGCGACCGGGTTCGGTGTCCGGGGGACGTAGAGGAGCCCTCGCACTTCGTGGAAACTTCTCCATCAAACGCTGACCATCACGACCTTCCCGCTCACCTCTCCGCCCTCAAGTCGCTCGAACGCGCGCTTGGCCTCGGCCAGAGGGTAGGTGCTGTCGATGAGGGGTCGCACCCCGGTGGCCGCCAGGGTGGCGAGCAGAGAGGCGAACTCGGCTCGGGTACCCATCGTCGACCCCAGGATCCTCAGCTGGCGCCAGAAGACACGGCGGAGGTCGGCGGGGGGATCGGCGCCTGATGTCGCACCGGCCACCACCAAGGCCCCGCCCCTGCGCAACGCCCGCAGGCTTGTGGCCCAGGTTGCCTCGCCCACCGACTCGATTACGGCGTCGACGCCCACCCCTTTGGTCAGCCCCATCACCTCCTTGGCCGCCTCCCGTCCCGTCGCGACCGCGTGGTCGACGCCCCGAGCCAGCGCGGCAACTCGCTTGGCTGGCTCTCGACTGCTGACGATCACTCTTACACCTCCGGCCCGCGCCAAGAGCTCGACAGCCGTCGAAAGGCCTCCGCCTGCGCCCTGGATCAGAACGGTGTCCCCGGGCCGGACCGAGGCCTTGGTGAAGAGCATCCGGTAGGCCGTCAGGTACGCGGTGGGAAGGCAGGCTGCCTGCTCGAAACTGAGATCGTGAGGCAGGATGAAGAGATTCTCCGCGGGCACAATGCAATACTCGGCAAAGGTCCCCTCCCACCCGCCCTCGCTGAGGATGGCAAACCTTTGGCATGAGGTCTCATCCGGGCCCAAGCAGGCCTCGCAACCACCACAAGTGACCACGGCGTGGGCCACCACCGGGGTACCCGGAGGGATTCGCTCAGCGGTCTCGGGGCCGTAGGTGTCGACCGTCCCGGCCACGTCGCATCCCAGAGTCCAGGGAAACCTGGAGGGTCCTCCGACCCCGGCCAGGGTCCAAAGGTCGTGGTGGTTTAGCGAGACCGCCCTAGTTCGAAGGCGCACCGCGCCCCGAGGGGGATCCGGGAGCTCGCGATCACCGACCGCGAGATTGTCGAGGGGCCTGAGACCCCCAATGGCGGTGGCGAACGCGGCTAGCATCGTTCCCTCCAGCCGTCAGCCTCACAGCAGCGGCTGACGGCGACTTTACTGGCCAGCAGGAGCACGCTTGGACCGGCCCGGCCCTGCTTTCTGAACTATTCTGACGCTGAGGTGTCCTCGGAAACTCAGAGCTACCGATTAAGCAAGCGTGACCGCCGCGGGTATTCGGATACCCCGTCCGTGAGCCCAATCATCATCCAATCACTGGGTCGCCGCGTCGACCGGGTTGCCCGAAGGATGGCGATCGAGATGGCCCGCACCATCCCCCAAGCTGAAGGCTTCGGCGGAGGCTCTGCCTTTGGGAGCGAGGTCTTAGCAGCCTGCCGCGAAGGAGTGGGCACCATGCTCTCCCTCTGGGCGGAGTCCCGGCCCCCATCTCACGCCGAGCTGCAGCAGCTGTCGAGGATGGGCGGCCGTCTCGGCAGCACCGGAGTTCCATTGGACGCCATCCTCCGTGCCTATCGGGTCGCGGCCTTGGTGATCTGGCAGCACGTGATCGAGGTGGTGCGGATCCACCCAGAAATCGAGCCCCAGTCGGTCTTGACGGCGGTGGGGCCCCTGTTCGATTACCTCGACGCCATCAGCGTCGCGGTCAGCACCAGTTACCTGGAGACCCGCGAGCGGGTGCGGCGTGAACAGGATCGACAGTACGACCAGTTCTTCAACGACGTGCTGGGAGGCAGCGCCGACCCGGAGGCAGTCGTCAAGGCGGCCGAGGGCGGCACCGTCCTGGAGTTCCCTTATCGACTTTTGGTGGTCGGGGCCGACGACGTCTCCGCCGAAGCCACCATAGCCACGGCCTGGATGGTGGTCGGCGCCCACGTGGCCCTGTACCAGTCCAGCGTGGTCGCGCTGGTACCGCAGCAGGTACGGGTCGGGACCCTGCAGCGCCTCCTCCAGGTGGCGATAGGGTCTTCTGATCGCGCTCCTTGGCAAATGGCCCAAGGGCCGACCGCGGCAACCATGGCCGACGTCCCCTCGGCGGTGCGTGCCGCTAGGGACGCCCTGACGGTGGGACAGATCCTGATGCCCGATCAGCAGTTGTTCGACAGCACCAAGCTCCATCCCTATCTGGCCTGGATCCACGATCTTCCCGGGCTCAAGGAGTTCGTGGAGGCCGCCCTGGGCCCGCTCC
This sequence comes from Candidatus Dormiibacterota bacterium, assembly GCA_049279335.1. Taxonomy (GTDB): domain Bacteria; phylum Chloroflexota; class Dormibacteria; order Aeolococcales; family Bog-877; genus Bog-877. The sequence continues at coordinate 117,796 of JBAPNX010000047.1, read as the reverse complement.
TGGAGCGGGAGCGCTCGAGGAGTCTTCCCCTTCGCGAGACCTTGGAGACGGTTCTGAGCAACGAGGGCCTCAGTGCCGCTGCCCGATCGCTCGGAGTCCACCGCCACACACTTTTGTACAGGGTGGAACGAATCCAGGACCTGGTCGGCACCTGGGACGACCCCGAGGATCGCCTACGACTGGAACTGGCCCTCAGGGGCTCTCGGCTGCTGGACGCGCTCTCGCCCCCGGTGCTGGCCACGCCGGCGGCGCGACTGATTGCGGACGGGCGGCGCTAGGTTGGCAGGACCGCGCACGAGCGCGGCGGAACTCGACAGCGCCGGTCGGCCGGTAACCGCCTCGAGTTGAGCAGGCTCGGGACCCGGACCCCGCGGCCATCCGCCTACGACGCGATCGTTGTCGGCGGCGGTCACAATGGATTGATCTGCGCCGCCTACTTGGCTGGGGCCGGGAAACGGGTGGTCGTGCTCGAATCCAGACCCCGGGTCGGCGGTGCGGCCGTGACCGAGGAGGTTTGGCCCGGGTACCACGTCTCGATCCTCTCCTACGTGGTCAGCCTGCTCCGGCCAGCCATCGTTAGAGAGCTGGGCCTGGCTCGGTTCGGCTACGAGGTCTACCCTCTCGATCCGGCCTACTTCATGCCGTTCCCGGACGGACGCTCCTTGTTCTACTGGGAGGATGTAAATCAGGCCGCCGCCGAGGTAGCGAAGTTCTCGGCTCACGACGCTCGGGCCCTCATCGAGTACGACCGCGCCATCGGAGATCTGGTTCAGGTGGTACGCCCGCTGCTCGACCTCGCTCCTCCATCCCTCTCCCCCCGGCACCCAGCCGACCTGGTCAAGGTGATGAACGTCGGTCGCCATCTGCTTCGGCATCGTTCCCAACTCAGCCAGCTGGTCGACATCATGACCATGTCGGTCTCCGACTTCTTGGACCAATGGTTCGAGGACCCGGCTGTGAAGGGAGCCCTGGCACCTGGAGGGGTGATCGGCGCCTGGGCGGGCCCGCATTCGCCGGGAACCGCCTACGTCTTGCTGCACCACCGCATTGGCGAGGCGGGTGGCCAGCGGGGCGGCTGGGGGTTTGTCAAAGGCGGAATGGGTGCCCTCTCGGAGATCCTTGCCAGCGCGGCTCGCGCCCGGGGTGCCGAGATCAGGACGGGAGTCCGGGTCAACCAGATCGTGGTGAAGGGATCCCGAGCCCAAGGAGTGGTGCTCGAGGACGGTACCGAGCTCCAGAGCCGAAGCGTGATCTCCGCCATCCATCCCCGCACCACATTTCTGAATCTTGTCGGGCCAAAGCATTTGCCGGTGGCCCTGGTGGTGGAGATGGAGCGCTACCGGAGCCGGAGCGGCTCCGCCAAGGTCAACCTCGCGCTGGCCGAGCTGCCCAATTTCCAGGCTTTGCAGACAGCCGGTCTAGGCCCGCAGCATCCCGAGTTCATCATCAATCCCTCGATCGAGTACCTGCACCGGGCCTGGGATGACGCCCTCTCTGGAAGTTGGAGCGCCAACCCGATGATGGACTGTGTCATTCCCACCACCAAGGACTCCACCCTGGCGCCCCCGGGCCGCCACATCCTCAGCTGTTTCGTTCAGTACGCCCCCTACGAACTGCGAGACACCAGCTGGGATCAGGAGCGTCAGAGGTTGGGCGACCGGGTGGTCGAGATCCTGGGCAGCTACGCGCCCAATCTGCCCGCTGCGGTGCTCGAGCGACAGATCATCACCCCGCCTGACATGGAGAGGGACTTCGGCCTCTTAGGGGGCAACATCTTTCATGGCGAGATGGCACTAGATCAGCTCTTCTCCCTACGGCCGGCCTCCCAAGCCGGTTCGTACCGCACCCCGGTGACCAGCCTCTATCTGGGCGGTTCGGGCGCCCATCCCGGCGGCGGCGTGATGGGGGCGCCGGGGCGCAACGCCGCCCGGACCGTGCTCGCTGACCTCCGCTGGGGGAGCTGGAGTCCACCACCAAGATGGGGGACCGGCGACAGCTAGAGGGTCGATGGCAGCGTCACCCTCGTGTCTGCGCCCGGGGCTGCGGCGATCAGCGATCCCTGGCTTCCGCCGCCGCCTCCACCAGGAGTCCCAGTCCAACTCCCAGCATCCAGACATCCTTGCTGACCGCAGTACCGGCAGGTGTGGGCCAGACGCTGCCCGGTAGGTGCATCGCCGGAGTCCGCAGGTACATGGCTATCAGCGTCCCGGAGAAAAGGGTCAGGGCCCCACCGGCTAGTGAGGCGGGCACGACTGGCGCCAGCAGAGCAGTCCCGGTAGCGATCTCGCCCAAAGCCAAGAGCCGAGCAAAGCGCCTTGGCGAGATTCGCTTCAAGAAGGGAAACGCCCCCGCGGCGGCGGCGTGGACTCCCTGGGCGCGTGCCTCGTCTGCGTCCCACTTGCCCAGGCCAGCGTGGAGGATGTAGGCGCCGGTACTGACGCGAGTAGGTAGGTCGCGAGCCCTAATCCTGAGTTTCATTAGTTACCTCTACATGTGGTGGTCGGCTGATATCAAAGTTGCGGTCGTGGCGGGCAACACTGCTGGCCCTGGTGCGGGCCGGCCTATCCCCTTCCGCTGAGAGGCGCACACTGCCCCGCGATGAGCTCGCGCTACAACCCTAGTCTTGGGTTGACCTCGTTTGCCGGCTCGAATACCGTTCTCACAGATGCCTTGGTTCAGCCGGTCCTCGGCGAGACCACTTGACTGAGGTCACCTACTCCTCGCGAGGCGGCTCGGGCCGCGCCTATCTGGCAGTTCCGCGCAGCGGTGGTCCCTGGCCGGGCGTGGTGGTGATCATGGATGTCTTGGGGATGAGCAACGATCTACGTCAGCAATGTGATCGGCTGGCAAGTCATGGTTACTTGGCTCTGGCGCCGGATCTGTACTCCTGGGGGCCCAAGATAGTCTGCATCCGGGCCACTTTTGCCGCGCTCCGCCGCGGCAGCGGCCGGGCCTTTCAGGACATCGAGGCAGCGAGAACCTGGCTAGGGGCCCGGTCTGACTGCACCAACAAGGTGGGGGTGATCGGGTTTTGCATGGGCGGCGGCTTCGCCCTGCTGGTGGCGCCGCAGTTTGGCTTCGCCGCCTCGAGTGTGAATTACGGGCAGGTGCCGAAGGACTCCGACCGGCTGCTGCTGGGCAGCTGTCCCATCGTCGGCAGCTACGGCGGGAGAGATCGCATCCTCAAAGGACACGCCGAGCGTCTAGAGGCAACCCTGCAGCGCCTTGGGGTGGACCACGACGTGAAGGAGTATCCCGACGCCAGCCACGGATTCATGAACCGTCATGGCGGAGCCTTGGGAGCCATGGTGCGCGTCCTCGGGGTTGGCTACGAGGCCGACTCAGCGGAAGACGCCTGGCGCCGGATTCTCTCCTTCTTCGACCGCCACCTGGGCACCGGTGTGCGGAGTGGCGGAGCTGAATCTGATCTCGGCGGGACCCTGAGCGAAGAGGCCTCAGCCTCGAGCTAGGCGCCGCCGCCACATTTGCCCGGTGGCTCCATCCGTGAGCTTGCAGCGCGTCTGGCAGCCAAGTTCGGATACCGTATCATTCGCCACGTTGATGATCCGTCAACCGAATCGCATCGAGAGGCGAGGCGCTCGGGCGCCAGCGCTGAGGACGGGACGATCCGCCCTGATCGCTCGCCTGATGGACCAGCAGTCACAGCTGCGGCGGCGCTTCGAGGCGGTCAGGCCCGCTCAGCTGGGACTGCTCGACCCGACGGTTCGGGAACTGCTGGCCAACACGACCTTCCGCCAGCACGAGGTGCTCCGACTGGTGGCCGAGCAGGGTCTTCTTGCCATGCACGAGCTGGCCCTGTTGCTGGGCATCAGCCGAAGCAGCGCCACTGAGGTCGTTGACCGGCTGGTGGCGCATGGCCTCCTGGAACGTCGTCAGGATCCCATCGACCGACGGACCGTAAATGTTGCCATCACGGTGCGAGCTCGGGGCCTCGCGGCGCAGGTCCGCCGAGCCCTGGAGCCCGGCTTCGCCACGCTTGTGAGTGTCCTCGACGACGCCGAGCTGGCGACATTGGTTGGCCTTCTCGAGAAACTGGCGAAGCCGGTCCCGCCCGCGGCGGCGGTGCCGGAGCCGTCATCGGTGGTGGATCGGCGCCTAACTGATGGCGGCAAGGTCAGCTCGGCTCGCCGAAGGCCTGCTGGGTGACCGCTTTCTTCACCGGGCTCGGCCGCCTCGCGGTTCGCTTCCGCTTCGTGGTAGTGGTTGCCTGGTTGGTGGTTGCGGTCGTCTGCGTGCACCTGCTACCCAGCTTGGCTTCGGTCAGCAAAGACACCAACTCAGCCTTCCTGCCGGCCAGCGCGCCCAGCTCCCGGGCAGCCCTGCTCGCCAGCCCATTCCAGAACTCCAAGCTGGCCGCGGCCACCTTGGTCGCGTCCAACTCCTCCGGGCGGCCGCTCAACGCCGCCGAACAAGCCGAGGTCACGGGGTTTGAAGCCAAGGTACGGACAATGCCCCGTGTTCGCCTGGTGCGCGACCTCGGCACCTCCCCCAATGGCAAGGCCCGCCAGGCTCTGATTCAGCTTGCCGTCCCGGCCTTCGGAGGGGGAGAGGGAGTAGAGGTGGTACACGCGATCCGCGCCAGCTTCCCAGCCTCCGGCGTGAGCGGTCTCAGGTTCTATCTGACCGGTGACTTGCCGACCATCATCGACAGCCAACAGTCATCGAAGCATTCCCAGAATCTCACCCAACTCTTCTCGGTTGTCTTCATCATCGCGTTGCTTCTGATTGCCTTCCGGGCACTGCTGGCCCCTCTGATCACACTCCTACCCGCCGCCCTCGTGCTCGCGCTGTCCGGACCGGTGGTGGCCGAGGCCACCCACATCGGGGTTCAGGTCTCGGTGATCACGCAGGTGCTGCTGATTGTGCTGGTGCTAGGAGCGGGCACCGACTACGGCTTGTTCCTGGTCTTTCGGGTCCGCGAAGAGCTCCGTCGAGGACTGCAGCCTCACCATGCTGTGGTCAAGGCCGTCAGCACGGTGGGTGAATCGATCACGTTCTCAGCCCTCACGGTGATTGCCGCTCTTCTCAGCCTGACGCTGGCTCAATTCGGCCTTTACCAGAGTCTCGGTCCAGCGTTGGCGATCGGGATCGGCCTCATGCTCCTGGCTGGCCTGACCCTGCTCCCGGCTCTGCTGGCCATCTTCGGCCGCGCCGTGTTCTGGCCGACTCGGACTGCCAAAGAGGAGCGCCAGCGGGGAGGAATCTACTCTTGGTTGGCGGCCAGGGTGGTGCGGCGGCCACTGCTCACCCTCCTCACCGGGGTAGTGGTCTTTGGGGGCGTCGCGGCCGGTGCCCTGACCAGCGCCACTGCCGGATTCGGCAACACCTCGGCTCCGAGCGGCACCAACTCTGCTGCCGGCGCGGCCGTCCTGGCCAGAGACTTTCCCGCTTCCAACGTGCAGTCGTCGGCGGTGTTATTCCAGCTGCCTCATTCGATCTGGAACGACCCCACTGTCCTCCCAGTCGCCCAGAGCGATCTGGAAGCCACTCACCAGTTCCGCAAAGTTGTGGGTGCACTGGGAGTTTCCGGCCTCACCCCGGTCGAGGTCACTCGTCTCCACGCCCAGCTGGGCCCTCCCGGCCTCCTCCCTCCGACTGAACCCGGCAGCATTTCGGTTTCAGCCGCGCTCTACAACGCCTACCGGGAGTTGGCGGCGTACATCAGTCCTGATGGCCGCACCATCCAGTTCTCAACCCTGCTGCTGCACAACAATGACAACTCCGCCCGGGCATTGGCCGCCATCCCGACGGCCCGGAGAGCGGTGGCGCAGGTGGCGGCCCACATCGGGGCCCGGGCAAACGGCATCTTCGGGCTGCTGCCTTTTGCCTACGACGTCGAGAACCTCTCCAACACTGACCTCATCCACATCATTCCCCTGGTCACCGTTCTGATCGCCCTGCTGCTTGCACTGGTGCTGCGCAGCCTGGTGGCGCCCATCTACTTGGTGGTGAGCGTGGTGCTGTCCTACCTGGCGACGCTGGGGCTGGTGTCGGTGATTTTCGTCCATTTGTTGGGCCAGAGCGGCATCAACTTTCTTCTTCCCTTCCTCCTCTTCGTCTTCCTGATGGCGCTCGGCTCCGACTACAACATTTTGATGATGACCCGGATTCGCGAGGAGGTTCAGGGGTTGCCGCTGCGGCGGGCTATTCAGCGGGCGGTCGGCATGACCGGAGCCACGATCAGCACCGCCGGCCTGGTGCTGGGGGGCACATTCGCGGTCCTGGGACTCGCCGGCGGAGGCAGCTCGGGAGGGTCAGAGATCCAACAGATTGGCTTCGGCGTTGCCGCGGGAGTCTTTATGGACACCTTCATAATTCGCACCCTGCTGGTCCCGTCGGCCGCTGTTGTGCTGGGAAGGTGGAACTGGTGGCCATCCAAACTGTCGCGCACAGCAGTCGAACCGGTTGGAGCTGATACCCCCAGCGGCTAGCTGGACGCGATGACGCTTGAGTCCGCTTTCGGGGTGGCCATTCACAGGCAACTGAAGCTGGTGCATCAGATGCTGAGGGAGGACCTGCACCTCTGCCGGGAGTTGGCCTCGGAGGTTGCGGCCGGCGCCGCCGGTGGCGAGATAGCGCAGCGCATCACCTCGCTTATGACCAGGAGTCCGATCTGGACTCTGCGGGTGAATTGCCTCTACCACTGCCGGGTGGTCCACGCGCACCACCATGGTGAAGACGCGGAGATGTTCCCCGCGCTGCGGCGCTCCAACCCCGAACTATCGTTGCTGGTGGACAAGCTGGAGAGCGATCACCGAGTCATTTCCGGATGCCTCGACGAGGTGGAGGCAGCTGCGGCCGCTCCGGAGCTGGAGGGTGCAGAAGCCACGGTGGCCCGTGAGCGTCTATCGAGGGCACTCGGCGACCTCGCAGACCTTCTCCTCGCCCATCTCGCCTTTGAGGAAGAGGCGGTCGCGCCAGCCATGCGTGCATGGACCACTTGGCCCGCGAGCTAGCCAGCAACTGCTGACCGGCGCAGCCAGGTGATAGCGTGACGTTGTGAGGATTGGTGTGGTCGGCATCGGAAAGATGGGAGGACCCATCGCCGAGCGTCTGCTCATCGCCGGCCACGAAGTCTCGATATTCAACCGTTCAGACAGCGTCCGGGTCCGTGCGCTGCAGGAACGAGGCGCGGCCGTTCGATCGTCGCCAGCCGATGTCGTTGCCAACGCAGAGATGGTTCTGACCGCCCTGCCCACAGAGGAGAGCGTCCGACAGGTCTTCACCGACATGGCGCAGGTCGCCCGCGCCGGGCAGCTCTACATTGACCACTCCACCGTCAGCATCGCGCTCAATCGATGGTGCGCAGACGAGTTGAGTAGCCGCCAGGCGTCCTTTATGGACGCGCCCGTCTCCGGCGGTCCGGCAGGAGCCGAGAGCGGAAAGCTGACCGTGATGGTAGGCGGTGACGCGCAAAGCTTCGAGCGAGCACTCCCTGTCTTCCAGCAGTTGGGACAGAACATCCGGCTCTGCGGACCGGTGGGGGCGGGGCAGGCGATCAAGCTGACCAACCAGTTGCTCGTCGCCGTGCACACCGCGGCGGTGGCAGAGGCCGCCGCCCTCGCCGTCAGGCTGGGCGCCGACCTCAGCACCGTTGAGGACGTCATCGGCACATCCTTCGGAAGTTCGGCCATGCTGCTCCGTGATCTGCCGCGGTTCAGGGCTCGCGACTTCGAGCCGGCAACCCCCGTCTCGCTGATCTCCAAAGACCTGGGAATCATCCACGCCGAGGCCAAGGCAGCGGGGGTGCCACTGCCCTTGGGGGGTCTCGCCGAGCAGTGCTTCGTAGCAGCAAAGGCGCGAGGCTGGGCGGAGGAGGACATGGCGGCGCTCTTCAAGCTCTGGGATCCCGCCTCCGATTCCCGGCCATCGTCCTCCGGCTGACCCCCAGTGCCACGCTTCGCAGCCAACCTCAGCATGCTCTGGCAGGAGCTCGATCCCTACGATCGGTTCGCCGCCGCCGCGGAGGCCGGGTTCACCAACGTCGAGATGCTGTTCCCGCAGGAGCTGGGCGCGTCACGACTAGAGGCGACGCTGGAACGGCATGGGCTGGCGATGGTCCTCTTCGATCCCGCCGCCGGCGACTGGGCCGCTGGCGAACGGGGCACTCTGGCGCTGCCCGGGCGCGAGGAGGAGTCGACCCAGGCCGTGCGCGATGCCATCGGCCTGGCGCGGCGGATTGGGACACGCAGGCTCAACACGCTGGTGGGGGTGCTTCCGGCCACGGTCAGCATCGAACAAGCCCAGGCGACGGCGGTCGCGAACCTGCGCCAGGTAGCCCCGCTCGCTCAGGAGGCGGGCATCACGCTGCTGATCGAGGCTTTGAACAGCGTCGACGCTCCCGGTTACTGGCCGAGTACGGTCGCGGCGGCAGCACGGTTGGTCGAGACGGTGAATCTGTCCAATGTCCGCCTGCAGCTGGATCAGTACCACGCGGCGATGGCTGGCGAGAACGCGATCGCCTGCTTGGAGTCGTACTTCCAGAGGATCGGTCATGTCCAGATCGCCGACGTTCCCGGGCGCCACGAGCCCGGAACCGGGTCGGAGCCGATAGGCGAGTTCCTTAGTGCACTGGATCGGCTGGGCTACGAGGGCTTCGTGGGGTTGGAATATCGCCCCCTAGTCGACACGGCGTCGAGCCTTAGGTGGCTGGAGAGGGCAGCGTCCACCCGGCCGTAGTTTCGCGGGCCCTCGGCTCCAAGACGCTGGCGACGTAACGGTCATTAGGGCCGACCGATGTCGTGCTCCGGTCACCCGCTTGATCCTGACTAAGGCCGGACATGAACTACGTCGCAGCTCTCCAGGCTTACTGACACCCCGTTGACCACCAGGAGGTGGGAGGCGACCGCTCCAAATCCAGTACTCCGCCCGCTAATCCACCAGCATTCGGGCCTTTTGTACCCGCACGGGGAGTCGAACCCCGGTTACCACCTTGAAAGGGTGGTGTCCTAACCGCTAGACGATGCGGGCTCGGCGAGAGGCGTCCCTATACTCGCAGGAAGTGGTGGAGGCCCCATTTGTGAAGGACGGCGGCCCGAGTTGAGCACCCAGCCGGAGCGGGGGGACGACGCGTCTGCCCCGGAGGCGGGAGAGGCGCGACGCTACCCCAACCTCGGCACACGCGGCGTGTCGGTGAGCAGCTCTGAATCGGCAGACGTATCTATCCTCACCTCCCGCACCGAAGGCTGGATGGTGGCGATTGCCCTTCTGGTCGCGGGCTGCATCTCAATGGGGATCTATCTGGTCGTTCTGCATCATTGAGTTCTCCTCCCGAGGATCTTCTTCCTAAGCTGGTTGATCTTCCTGGCCTGAGGCGACTGCGGTTCGCTCCCAGCCCCACCGGCGACCTCCACATCGGTAACGTCAGGACGGCCCTGCTCAGCTACTGCCTGGCCGGGAAAGAGGGGCGCTTCCTGGTACGGATCGAGGACACCGACCGGGAGCGCTACCAGCCCGAATCGGTGCCCCGCTACCTGGAGACCTTGGCCTGGCTGGGGATGCACTGGGATGAGGGACCTGACATAGGCGGTCCCTGCGGGCCCTATGTCGAGTCGGAGCGGCTGCCGTATTTTCAAGAGGCGGCCAGACGGCTGGTCGCCGAAGGAGCCGGCTATCTCTGCTTTTGCACCAGGGAGCGACTAGAAGAGCTCCGGGCCGTCCAGCGCGCCGCCGGTCTGCCGACTCGCTACGACGGCAGGTGCCGGAACCTTGGTACCGAGGAGGTGGCGGCCCGACTGGAGCGGGGTGAGCCATCAGTGGTGCGGTTGCGGGTACCTCCGGGCGAGACCCGCTGGAATGACCTGGTACTCGGTCCCCAGCTGTTTGAGAACGACTCGGTCGACGACCAGGTGCTGCTCAAGTCCGACGGCTTCCCCACCTACCACCTGGCTCAAGTGGTAGATGACCACCTGATGGGAATCACCCAGGTGGTCCGGGCGGTCGAATGGCTTCCCTCGACCCCCAAGCACCTGATCACCTACGCCGCCCTGGGCTGGGACCCTCCGCAGTTCGCGCACGTCGCCTTGGTGCTTGGCCCAGACCACAGCAAGCTGTCCAAGCGCCATGGCGCACAGACGGTCGCCGAGTTCCGGGCGATGGGATACCTGGCCGAGGCAGTAGTCAACTTCCTCGCCTTCCTGGGCTGGTCCCCGGGGACCGAGGAAGAGATCTTCACCCTGGCTGAACTGCGATCGCGGATTAGCTTCGACCGCCTCCAGGCCAGCCCGGCCATCCTGGATCAGCAGCGACTGGACTACCTCAACGGGGTCTGGATCCGAAGGCTCCCCGTCGACCAGTTGGCCGAGCGGATCGGACCCTTCCTGCCCCAGGCCACTGGGGAGCAGTTGGTCCCGATCGCGGCCATGGTGCAGGAGCGCATCCGCAGACTAGATCAGGTTCCCGGACTAGTGGCGTTCGCCTTCTCCGAGCCCACTCCAGACGCAGATTTTCTGCGAGGAAAGCTAACTGCCGACCAGGCGCTGGCCTTCCTCGAAGGCGTGCCTGCACGGCTGGAGGGTGAGCCGGCCCAGTTGATGGAGCGCCTCCGGGAGCTGGCGTTGCGGATGAGTGGTGAGCATGCTGCTACCGATAAGAAGTTTGTTCAGTCGGCCATGCGGGTTCTGCGGGTGGCGACGACCGGCGCCGAGGTGACTCCCCCGCTACCGGAGTCGATAGCCCTGATCGGTCAAGAGGAGGCGATCAGGCGGATCCAGCGCGCCATCAGAGTCCTCGCCGGCGGCGGCCAACCGGCAGTCGAGGAATCGGACGTCCGCTGACCGCTCCGAGCGCAGTGCACAGTCGCCCGGGCCCCGCTCTCCCCAACCAAATGCTCGCCTCCCATTGCTGCGCGACCGGCGTCCCTGTAGCCTTTGGGTCGTCGCCGAGCGCCTGTGGGGGTCTCAACTGTGGCCGTAGCTAACAAGATCGTCGGTAATGCCATGCAGATGGTGATCTGCCAGCTGGAGGCGGGACAGACCGTCTACGCCGAAGCTGGGAGGTTTCTCTGGAAGACCACAAATGTCTCCATAGAAACTCGCTTGTCCAAGCCGGCTGCCCAGGCAGGAGGTGGGGGCGGCCTCCTCGGCAAGGCGATGGAAGTCGGCAAGAGAGTGGTGGCGGGCCAGAGTCTGGCCTTCCAGTACTTCACGCCGGTGGGGGGCAGCGGCTTAGTCGCCTTCTCGGGCACCCTGCCGGGCGAATTGCGGGCCCTTGAGCTAGACGGCACTGTGGGCTGGCTGACCGAAAAGGACGCCCTCATCGCCGCCGAGGGAAGCGTCAACTTCGACATTGCCTTCGCGGGCTTCCGGACTGGTCGGCGAGGCGGAACCGGCTTTGTCCTGGAGAAGTTCACTGGCACTGGAACCCTGATGATCGCAGCCGCCGGTAACTTTATCGATCTCAACCCCTCGAAGTACGGGGGCAAGATTCAGGTTCATGCCGGTGCACTGGTCGCATTTCAAGACACGGTCCGGTACAGCGTTGAGTACATCGGCGGCTTCAGCGGAAAAACCTTGATGACCGCCGCCTTTGGTGGCGACGGCATCAGTCTGGCCACGCTGGAGGGCGATGGATCGGTGATTCTGCAGTCGGTCAACCTGCACGGTCTGGCGGAAACGCTGGAGAAGTTGACCAACGACCCGAGCGATGACCGGGGCCACGCAGGCGTCGGCGGATTGTTCAACTAAGTCGCCACATGTCGAGAGGAGTTTGCTGATGAGTTTCATGGACAAGCTGAAGGAACAAGCCGAGCAGGTGGCAGCCAAAGCCCAGCAAGGTACGGCGCAAGTTCAGACCAAGATCGACGCAGTGCAAGCCAAGCGCGCCGCCGACAGCTTGCTGCATGACCTCGGCGCGGCCTACTATGCGGAGCAGCGTCAAAGTGGCCCCCACGCCGCAGTGGAGTCAGCACTGGCGGCCCTGGATGCTCACGCCAGCCAGACTGCGCCGATCGATGCGTCGACCACCGGACCACAGCCGATGCCGACCCAGGCGCCACCCCCAGCCGCGGCGCAGCCGTCAGGGGATTTCAAGCTCGACGACGTCTAGGCTCAAGCCACCCCACAGGGCCGGTCTGGAACCCCACCTCGGCATCCTTCGCGGTGCAGTGACTAGGGGCGTCTATCTCGCGAAGCCACGAACAGCTGCCGTGGCGACCGTTACTATCGTCCTCTGGCTCAGCGTCGAGGCACTCTAAGAGCCTGGCGTCGGCCGGGACATTGGGGCGTTGCCAAGTGGTAAGGCGCCTGACTCTGGATCAGGTAATCGGAGGTTCGAATCCTCCCGCCCCAGCCACTGTCATGTCTCAGGACATCGTTGACAGATGTCGCACGACATCGTTGACAACTCTAGGTCCGCCGGAGGGGGTTCCCAGGGGTTGGTAATCGCGGACGGCAACGAGGATAGCTCCCACCGGTTGCGGATGTTCCGGCCCCTGACTGGCGACGGAGTCGGTCTGTTTGACGCCAATTTCGCGGCGCTTATGGGACGGAGATCGCTCGCATCCGGTTATTGCGAGGATCGTGGGTGACCTCGGCCAGGCCCAGGGTCTCCAGTAGTGGTGGGATGTACATTCCGAACCGGCCACGGTAGCTATTGCGGAGGCCGTACCAACCTCCGACCGGGTTGTCTGGTGACCGTGCCCACGCCTCCACCGTGCCCGGCTCCGCGGGTTTCTGCTCATCGGCCGCGCCGAGCAAAACCCAGTCGCCCTGCCTGGTTAGCCAGGCATGTAAGTCGTCGATCGCCTGAAGGTGGTACTTCAGCGTAGTGGAACCGACCCGGCAGACCAGCGTCGGTGGCTCGGATTCTGGGTCGCGGTACATGGTGTACTCCGAGGTGCCCGGCGGGGTATGGAGTATCCATGGGTCAGTTTTTGTGCCAGCGGTCATCACCAATCTCCCTTCGCGATTGCGGTCAAGTGTTGTCCCGTTGCCACTCCGGCTTGCGTGGCCGCGGTTTTTTCTCATCTTCGCAAACCACAACAGGGAGGCCACAACTCCTCATCGGTCACTCTCGGTGCACCCAGCTTTGGAACAGCAGGCCCAACGTCAATATCCAGGCGGCGAGCGCGACCCAGCTTTCATATGTGCCCACCGTGGTCAGCGCGGCAGTGTCCAGCACCCGGCCTAGCGCCATGCTTGCCACCGAGTACATGCCCAGCGGGAAGACCACACTCCACAGGCTAGGTTCGTAGCTACGCATTCCGGATCGCCCGCCTAAGCGCCAGATCGTAAGGACCACCAGCAACGGGAACCACCAGGTGCCGAACGCCCACAACATCACCGAGACACCAGCTACCGTTGGTCCAACCAGATCAACTAGAGCAGGTCCCCCGCGCAGGTCGTGCAGGCCGAGCAGGGACGCTCCAGCAAACACCGATATCGCGGTGGCCCCCATATTGATCCAGTAGGTGGGAGACAGGTCCGGGCGCTCGGTGGGAACCAGAACCAGCCGTGCAAGGAGGATGGCCATCAGCAGCAGGTAGAGGCAGGTGCCCGCTGCCCACAGGCTGACTGCGGCAAGCTCGAGGAAGCCCCGCCCGCCTGGCCAAAGCACACTCGCTCGCGCCGCCGCTAACGCCAGCGACTGGGTCCCCACCACCCAGATCAGCCAGGCGCCGGTCACCTCTTCGCGGACCGCCCTCTTAGACGGCCGCATGACGACGCGAGGCACGAGTGCGTAGCTGCAGGCCACCCAGGCCAAAGCAGCCAGGATGGCGAGGGCCGCGAAGAGGCTTGCTTGGCCGCCGAGCGCTAGCCTCAGGGCGAGTACGTCGGAGGCGGCTACGAATGTGAAGAAGCCGAAGGCACGGCTGGCGTCCGCGGTGTCGGCGAGGAACTCCGCCCGGTAGTGGAGGAGTCTCATGACGTACAAGATCACCAGCACCACGTAGGCGACCAGCGCCACCGCGAGCAGGGCAGAGGAGACGGGCGCAAAGCCGGTGACGGCCAAGGCGGTTGAGATGATCCCGGTCGCCATGACCAGCGCGAAGTAGCCCGGGGACAGGTTCTGCAGACCCGACCCGTACAAGCGGGTGTGGCTCGGCTCGGTCACCTTCCGCACCGCCTCTGTTCAGCGGCTACGAAGTTCTGGCTCGCCTGCCCGGCGCACCTCACCAGGTCAGCGCAGGTCGGCGACTCCGCCCTCAGCTCCGGGACTGGCGGTGGCGGAGCGCGTGCTGCCGCAGCTACGGCAGGTCACCTGAAGGGTGACTTGGTCCAAGTCCACCCCTAACCAACTGAGCCGGGAGCCACCCATTCGGTGCCCACAGGCCGGGCAGCGCTGCGCCCGCAGCTCGGCCTGGACTACATCGAGCAGAAGTTGTACGTGGGCACCCGCCGGCCCGAACTCCCTGGAGGCCGTCATCTCGGGACGGCTGGGTAACGGCGACGGTAGAGAATGTAGGGCCGGCTGATGTACTGCAGGGGAATGCTCCAGACATGCACCAACCGGCTGAAGGGCCAGATGGCGTAGAGAAGCCAGGCGGAAGCGGCGTGCAGCTGGTAGATGATTGGGGCCGCCGCCATCAATTGCGGGCGGGGGTCAAGGATAAGCAGTCCACGAAACCAGATCGCGACCGAGTCGCGGTAGTTGTAGCCGCCGCCGAATGTGTTCACCGCGAGCGTCTCCACGAGTCCCAGGCCGATCAGCAGCGCCAGGAGCGCGTAGGTGGCGACGTCAATCGGGGTGGTGCTGCGCCTCACTCGTGGGAAGTACGCCCGGCGCACCACCAGGATCACGAGTCCGGCAACGCAGGCGATACCAGCCACGGAACCGGCAACGGCGGCGAGCACGTGGTAGTCCGATTCGCTGAGCCCCACCGCGCTGGTCAGCTGGCTGGGGACCAGTATCCCGAGAATGTGGCCCCCGATCGCCGCCAGGGCGCCGTAGTGGAAGAGATTGCTGCCCCAGGCGAGCCACTTTCCCTCCAGGAGCTGGGTCGACCTAGAGGTCCAGCCGAACTTGTCTTGACGGTAGCGCCAGATGTGCCCAGCAACGAAGAGCACCATCGCGGCATAAGGCAGGACCACCCAGAGGAAGGTGCTGGCCAGCCTCACCGCCGCGCTTCCATCGCGGGCATGACTTCAGGGGGCGCAAATGGTTGCAGCCCTACCTCCTCGTTGGGTGGACCTTCCTTGAGCAGCCGTTTGACCGCCTCGAGATCGGTCAGATGAAGACGAGGTAGCCCGATAGAGACCGCCTCCAGCAGGTGTACATAAGGACTCTTCACGTCTTGGAGGTGCACGCGCAGCAGCTCGATGCCGATACGACATTCGGCGAGGAGGTGGTCGCCCAATCCTGCCGGGGCCAACTCCGCAAACTCCAGCATGGCGGGCAGGTAGTCGGGAAGCTCGCGCCCCCCGATCGGCAGGCCCACCGCCGAATAGATGCGTTTGAGGCGGAGCAGCGCCATGCCCCGCTTACGTGTGTCGCCCTCCGTATAGAAGGTCAGGTAGAGGCTGGAGCGCTTCTGGAGGTCGAAGGTCATCACATATTGCTGCTGCAATTTGAGCGGTGTGCAGAACTCAAAATGAGCGAAAAATCGCTCCAGAGCACCCTTGGCGCGGCTCGCTGGTAACTCAGCGATGGCCCTCGAGAGCTCTGAGCGCTGCGCCAACAACTCGTCGCTGGGGTACTGGAGCAGGAGCGAGATGAGTTTGTAGGGCGGACGCTCGCGGGCTCCGGGCCGTCTCACTGCGCCGCCGCCTCCGGCCCGACGACGGGCAGCTGGCGCAGCATCATGAATCGTTCAATTAGCGTCGCCTCTGGCCGGGGCACGGCACCACAGTTGCCTGGGCCCCCCTCGAAGTCCAGCCCACAGGTTCCCGGCTGTTCGGAGAGCCGCTGGGCGAGCTCGGTGTGGGCCTTGGGGATGACATAGCGGTCCTCGTATTTGGCGATCGCCAAGAGGCGGTACATGTCCTCGAGCTCCCTGGGGGACATCCCCACTGCCCGTGCCACCTCGGAGTCGCTCTCGGCGAGGACCTGGCGCTTGCGCATGTAGGCACGCATCGCCGCCAGCCGGTGCAGAACCGTCTTGATCACCTCGCTGTCACCAGCGGTGAGTAGGTTCGCCAGGTATGCGACTGGGATACGCATCATGTCAATGGCCGGGAAAACTTCGTCAGGGTCGGCCTCGTATCCGTCCCCTTCCAGTGCGTTCACGACCGGCGAGAGCGGCGGCACATACCACACCATGGGCAACGTCCGATACTCGGGGTGCAGGGGTAGTGCGACTCGATAGCGCATGGCAAGCGCGTAGACCGGCGAGCGCCGAGCGTACTCCAGCCAGTCGTCCGGGATGCCGTCGCGACTTGCCTGGGCTCTCACTTCGGGATCCTCCGGATCGAGGAAGACACTCAGTTGCGCGTTCAAAAGGTCCTTCTCGTCAGGAGTTGACGCGGCCTTCAGCACCCGGTCGGCGTCATAGAGAACCAGTCCCAGATAGCGAATTCTGCCGACGCAGGTCTCGGCGCAGATGGTGGGCAGCCCCACCTCGATGCGCGGGTAACAGAGCGTGCACTTCTCGGCTTTCCCGGTCTTGTGGTTGAAGTAAACCTTCTTGTAGGGGCAGCCGCTGACGCAGAAGCGCCAGCCCCGGCACTTCTCCTGGTCGACCAGGACTATTCCGTCCTCTTCCCGCTTGTACATGGCCCCCGACGGACAGGAGGCAACGCAGGAGGGATTGAGGCAGTGCTCGCAGATGCGGGGCAGGTAGAACATAAAGGCCTGCTCGTAGGCGAACTTAACGTGCTCTTGGATACCCCGCAAATCGGGGTCTTGCCCCGCTGTCTCTGGGGCTCCAGCCAGCATGTCGTCCCAGTTGGGACCTCGCTTGACCTCCATCTTGTTGCCGGTCAGCTGCGAGTGAGGCCGGACTACCGGGTCTCGTTCCGACAGCGGCGCCGTGATGAGGTTCTCGTAATCGTAGGTCCACGGCTCGTAGTAGTCGTCGATGGTGGGCAAGTTGGGGTTCCAGAAGATTTTCAGCAGCTTCTGGAGTTGGCCGCCAGCCTTGAGCCGGAGCCGGCCCCGCTTGTCAAGCTCCCAGCCGCCGCGCCACTGATCGTTGTCCTCCCAGCGGCGCGGATAACCGAGTCCGGGCTTGGTCTCGACATTGTTAAACCAGACGTATTCGGTCCCCGGCCGGTTGGTCCAGACCTGTTTGCAGGTGACGCTGCAGGTGTGGCAGCCGATGCACTTGTCGAGGTTCATGACCATGCCAACCTGGGCCTTGACTTGCATCTAGAAGGCCACTTCGGCTAGGCGCTTGCGGATTACCGTCTGCTCATCGCGCTGAGCTCCGGTTGGACCGTAGTAGTTGAAGCCGAAAGAGAGCTGCGCATAGCCACCGATCAAATGCGTCGGCTTCCAGACGATGCGAGTCAGCGAATTGTCGGTCCCGCCTCGGTTGCCATGCAGCTCGGTCAAGGGCACATTCAAGTGGCGGTCCTTGGCGTGATACATCATGCAGACCCCCTGGGGTATCCGGTGGGTCACGACTGCCCGGCAGGCGACCACGCCGTTGCGGTTGAACGCCTCGACCCAGTCGTTGTCCTTGACCTGGATCGCGGTGGCGTCCTCCTGGCTAAGCCATATCACCGGGCCGCCCCTGAAGAGAGTCAGCATGTGGAGGTTGTCCTGGTACTCGGAGTGAATCGACCACTTGGAGTGCGGGGTCAGGTAGCGCAGGGTGATCTCGAGCCGCCCTGCTTCACCGGTCGTCAGGTCTCCGTAGACTCGGCCATAGTGAAGCGGCTGCTTGAAGACTGGCAGCCCCTCGCCAAGCTCCAGCATCCACTCGTGATCGAGGTAGAAATGCTGGCGCCCACTGAGCGTGTGCCAGGGCTTGTCGCGCTCGACGTTTATCGTGAATGGCGAGTAGCGCCGCTCATGGCCCTCGATACCCGACCACTCGGGAGAGGTGATCACCGTTCGGGGCTGGACCTGGGTGTCGGCGAAACTGATCCGCTCCCCCTCACGAGCTTGCGCCAGGTCGACTAGCTCCAGGCCGGTCGTCTTCTCGAGCGAGCGGAAGCCCTCCACAGCGAGCCGGCCGTTAGTGGTGCCGGAAAGCACCAGGATTGCTTCAGCGACCTGCTCTGCCCGATCCAGCCGCGGCCGCCCGTCGGCCACTCCACCTCGGACCACCCCGTGCTTGCGAGCGAGATAATCAACCTCCTCGGTCGGCTTCCAGCTGGCACCCTTGACCTGGTTCCCGCGCTCCTCCAAGAGCGGCCCCACCGCCTTCATCTTCTCGGCGACCGCGCCGAAATCGCGCTCGACGGCGATCAGCTTGGGCATGGTTTTACCGGGCACCGGCTCGCACTCGCCGGCCTTCCAATCGAGCACGTGCCCCATCGGCTGCGCGATCTCATCCGGCGTGTCGTGCAGGAGCGCAGCCGTGATCAGGTCCTGCCTGACCCCGAGGTGGGTGGCCGCCAGTTTAGAGAAGCTCTCCGCAATCAGATTGAAAGCATCCCAATCGCTCTTCGCCTCCCAGGGCGGGGGAATGGCCTGGTTGAAGGAGTGTACGAAGGGATGCATATCGGTCGAGGAGATGTCGAACTTCTCGTACCAGGTGGCGGCGGGTAGGACCACGTCCGAGAAAAGGCAGTTGGAGGTCATCCGAAAGTCGATCGTTGTCAGCAGATCGAGCTTTCCGATCGGAGCTTCCTCGTGCCAGGTCACCTCCTGGGCTCTGAGCTCGGGAGGAGTCTCGTCCGCCCGGACAGCGGGATCGGTGGTGCCGAGCAGGTGCTTCAAGAAGTACTCGTGGCCCTTACCGGAGGAGCCCAGCAGGTTCGCACGCCAGACCGTGAGCACACGGGGCCAGTTCTGAGGTGCGTCCGGGTCCTCGGCGGCGAACCGAAGTCTCCCCTCCTTCAGCTCCTTGACCACGAAGTCCTCCACCGCAGCGCCAGCCTTCTTGGCCTCCTCGGCGACCAGCAAGGGGTTTCGATCGAAGCTCGGATAGAAAGGCATCCAGCCCAGCCTGGTCGCGAGTGCGTTGCAGTCGGCGAACTGGCGTCCCTGGAAGAGGCCGCGACCGAGAGGTGAGGCGAACTCTTGGGCGTTGAAAGCCTCGTAACGCCATTGGTCGGTCATCAGATAGAACCATGGCGTGCTCTCCTGGTGGCGAGGTGGCCGCGTCCAGTCGAGGGCGAAGGCCATACTCTGCCAGCCGGTCAGGGGCCGCACCTTCTCCTGACCCACGTAGTGGGCCCAGCCGCCGCCGTTGACCCCCTGGCACCCGCACAGCGTCAGCAGGGACAGAAAGCTCCGGTAAATCAGATCGGAGTGGAACCAGTGGTTGGTCCCAGCGCCCATGCAGATCATGGACCGGCCCTGGGTGAGCTCGGCATTGCGCGCGAACTCCCGCGCGATCTTGGTCGCTAGGCCGGCCGCAACGGAAGTGATCTCCGCCTGCCAGGCAGGCGTGTAGGGCTGGGGATCCTCATAGCCGTGGGGCCATTGGCCCGGCAGCCCTTCCCGGCTGACACCATAGTTCGCGAGCGTGAGGTCGAAGACAGTGGTGACGACTTGGCCTCCGATACGCAGGGTGGGCACCCCGCGTGGGAGGAAGCCACCGCCTTGGGTGTCGCCCACATCGAAGCGCGGTAGCCTCACCTCGACCGCCTCGCCGCCCTTGCCATACAAACTCAGCGCCGGCCGCACTGCTCCCAGCTTTAGGTTCCACCTTCCCGGCTCTTGGCCGTAGCGGTGGCCTACCGAGCCGTTGGGAACCACCGGCTCCTGGGTCTCCTCGTCGAAGACGACCATCTTCCAGTCGGCGTTCTCCTCCTGCGAGCCGAGGTCGGAGGCCCGGAGAAAGCGGTCGGCGACCCAGGTTCCGTCGCGCTCCCGCAATGTGACCAGGAACGGCAGGTCGGTGAAGCGCCGGGCATAGTCCTGGAAGTAAGGGACCTCGCGGTCGACGTAGAACTCATTCAGGATCACGTGCCCCATGGCCAGGGCCAGTGCCCCGTCGGTACCGGGCTGGGCTGGCAGCCAGTCATCGGCGAACTTGGTGTGGTCGGAATAGTCGGGTGAGACGACTACCACCTTCTGCCCCCGATACCGAGCCTCGGTCATGAAGTGGGCGTCGGGAGTCCGGGTGACCGGTAGGTTGGTGCCCCAGACGATCAGATAGGAGGCATTCCACCAGTCCCCGGACTCCGGTACGTCGGTCTGATCCCCGAACACCTGCGGCGCCGCTGGCGGCAGGTCCGCGTACCAGTCGTAGAAGCTGAGGATGACCCCGCCGATCAGCGAAAGGAAGCGGGTCCCGGCCGTATAGGAGACCTGCGACATGGCCGGGATCGGCGAAAAGCCCACCACCCGATCGGGGCCGTACTTCTTGATCGTGTAGACGTGGGCGGCGGCGATCATCTCCGCTGCCTCCGACCAGGAGCTGCGGACGAAGCCTCCCTTGCCCCGCTGGGACTTGTAGAGACGCGAGCGTTGGGGGTCCTCGACGATGGCGGCCCAGGCCGCGACCGGGTCCGGATGCTGACCCAGGGACTCTCGATACATCTGGAGGAGGCTGCCCCGGACGTAGGGGTATTTAAGCCTCAGCGGCGAGTACGTGTACCAGGAAAAGGAAGCCCCCCTGGGGCAGCCGCGAGGTTCGTACTCGGGCATGTCCGGGCCCACCGATGGGTAATCGACAGCCTGCGACTCCCAGGTGATGATCCCGTCCTTGACGTAAACGTTCCAGGAGCAGGAGCCGGTGCAGTTGACGCCATGGGTGGACCGCACCACCTTGTCATGCTGCCAGCGATCGCGGTAGAAGGACTCCCAATCACGGTCCTTCGCCACCAGCTCACTCCAGCCCTCCGCCGAAACCGGCCCCTGTCGAAAGAACTGGTGGACCTTCAACAGCGGCGCCTTTAGGTCAGGCACGGCGATGTTCCCCCTCCCGTCAACCCCGACCTCGGCCAAGCTTGCTGGCGGTGTACAAGTCAGCCCGGTACCTGCCCCGAAGATACCAGCCCCCGGACAGGTTCACCACCGTGGTCGAGATCATCATGGAGAACCCGCCTGCTCAGCGCCACAGCGCGCCAGCTGGGACAGCTGGCGTGGGTCGGTCAGGATCAAGTCGGGACTGAAAACAGTTATGAGGCGGTGCAACTCAGCCATCTGCCAGGGCCCGGCGGGCAGTATCCGGTGCCGCGGCGCCGACCAAGAGCGGAACCGCAGCGGTGGCCCTGGTAACACCCTGGTTGACCCCGGTGCGTAGCCCGCTTCGTGAACCTGCACCGAGTACACCAAGCCGTCCAGAGCCTGCGCAGCGACCCAAGCCGCTCTGGCCATCTCCCGGACAAGTCCTTCACCCGACCAGAGCGCCAGAATGCGTGGCATCCAGTTCCTGGTGCGGCGGTGGCTCACTGACAGAATCGGCCAGGGTTGGCGAAGGATGGCTCCCTCCGTCCTCAACTCGAGGGACCCCATGGCGAGGAGCTCGGGGCCGACGACCAGTGCCGGAGGGCGCCCCCCGAGCGCAGCAATGCGCTGTGCGACCTCGCCCAGGCTAGGCTCCGAGACCGGTAGCTCTGCCACTCCCCACCCAGTGACATGGCTGAGGCGCCGGGCGATGTCGTCCTGCGGTTGACCTCGACTATCCCCGCAGTCAACGACGACCATCCGCTCCACCCCAAAGCGGTGGCGGCGGGCTGCCCTCTGCCGCAGTCGGCGCAGGGAATCCCACACAGCCGCGGGTGCTCCCGGTCGCGCTAACACCGACACCCGGCGCGCCTCCTCCCCGACCGGGGTCGAGTACACCGGGGGCGACGCCGCGCCGGACCGGTTGTGGACGGCGCCGCGGGAAGTTACGAAATGACCGGGATGGATCATCGCCGACATATTAGACTATTCGAATGAGGTATATTGTTTGAACTCAGCCGGTGATTAGGCCGCAACGCTCGCCTCATCTGGTGGTTCCCCTGCGCTACTTCCTGGCTGGCCTCGCCGCCTGGGTCCTCATGGCGTGCGGTGTGCCCCTGCTGGCCACCCATCTGGTCGCTGGTTACGACGACCCTGAAGTCTTCGCGTTGACCCATCTAACCGTGCTGGGCTGGGTGACGATGACCATCATGGGCGCCATGTATCAGCTCTTCCCGGTGGCACTGCAGGCCACCATTTCCAGCCCCTCTCTCGCCCGATGGAACTTTTGGGTCTACCTAGCCGGAGTGAGTGGGTTCGTGCCGAGCTTTTTCTTCAGTTGGACCCCAGGGATGGCTATCTTCGGCTCGCTGGCGGTGGTCGGGGTGATCTGCTTCGCCACTAATCTGTCCCGAAGCTACCCCTCCATCCGCACGTGGCACCCGATGGCTGCCTATGTTCTCTGTGGGCTGGGCTGGCTGGTGGTGACACTAGGGTTCGGCCTCGCCTGGGCACTCGACTGGCAGTTCAACTGGTTCGCCATCAGCCCCAACATGCTTGCCGCCCACGTCCACGCCGGGCTGGTGGGCTGGCTGGCCTGCACCCTGATGGGCGTCTCCTACAAATTGATGGAGTTGTTCGCCCTGGCTCACCGAAGCAGCTGGCGCCTGGCCTACGCCAACCTGGTCGCCTGGAATGCAGGGCTCGTCGGACTTGTAGTGTCGCTTCTATTCTGGCCCGGGAGCCCCGCGGTCACCGCCTGCGCCACGCTACTCGGGTTGTCCGCCGCAGTGTTTGCAGTCGACCTTCTGCGCATGTGGAAGAGCCGACGCCGTCGGGCCATCTCGCTCGAGCAGGCGTACCTTGCAGTCAGCCTCGCATCGCTGCTCTTGGCGGCAGCCCTCGGCATCGTGATCGCGTCGGGGGTGAGCCTTCGTCCAAACTGGGTCGTCGCCTATGGATACGTTGCGATTGTGGGTTGCTTCGGTTTCGCCGTGATCGGGAAGTACTACAAGATCATCCCGTTCTTGATTTGGCTGAATCGCTACGGTGGCACCGTGAGGAGGGGGCCCGTCCCGCTGCTCAAGGACCTCGTCGACGATCGGCTGGGGTGGGGCAGCTTTGCCCTGCTAGTGGCCGGATACTGCAGCACCCTCGCAGGGCTTCTCGCTGCCCAAGCCGCGTTGGTCGTGACTGGGGGCCTCGTGTACCTGGTGGGCGCGGTACTCGGTACCGGTGCGCTCGGCACCGCTCTCATCCCCGGCCGTCAGATCCGGCGTTCCTCGAGCCGAGCCCGGGCGTTGCCGGGGCGCACATGACGGAATCGATCCTGGGTGCTTCTCAAGGGGAGCTGGCGCTAGTTCTACACCTCCAGATCATTGATGAGTTTTAGCGCCGTCCGGTTGACGGTGTGAGATGTAGCTCCCCACCGGAGTCCCGAACCCGACTGCGAGGCGGTTCCAGCCGTTGATAGCGACCACCTGGAGCGTAAGCGCAACTATTTCTTCAGGCGAGAAGTGACTGGTCAGCTCGATGTAGACGTTGTCGGGGGCGCCGGTCTCTGGGAGCAGCGTCAGGCTTTCACACCAAGCCAACGCCGCACGTTCCCGCTTGTTATAGAGGGGTGTCTCGCGCCAGACGGCCAGCAGATGGAGGCGCTGCTCATCTTCGCCAATGGAGCGGGCGTCCTTGCTGTGCATATCCAGGCAATAGGCGCAACCGTTGAGCTGCGAGGCCCTGACTTTGACCAGCTCCACTAGCTTGGGCTCGAGACCGCCGTTGTCAGCCGCGCCTTGAAGTCCCACCATGGCCTCGACAGCCGCCGGCATCACCTTTCCGTATTCGATCCTCATCTCACTAGCTCCTCTATGCATTCTCTAGGCGCTCTTGCTCGAGCGAGCCACCGGTGTCGAGGCAGCGTTGGCTCTGGGACCGCCTGATTCTGTCAAATGATTCGGTGAAAGCGAGACCCCCGTCCTCGTGGCAGCGGACCGGCTGGGCGTGCACACGGCACGCACTCTGCACACTGATGCCGCGCGATCACGTCGTCTCCAACTCTGCGATGACGCTGATTCTGGCACCTGCGAAGAGTCGGGACACCGGACAAAGGACGGCCGCCTCGTCGACTGCGGACTGGAAGCCGACGGCGTCAAGGCCCGGCACCCGACCCCGGACCTGGAGTGTGGAAGACACGATCGTGGGTACACCATCGACCTCTTCGAGAACAACGGTGGCTCTGACAGTGAGCCGCTCCGGGGCGGCCCGACGCTCACCCAGGCGCAAGCTGAGAGCCATCGCGAAACACGAGGAATGTGCCGCAGCTGCCAACTCTTCAGGGCTGGTCATCCCGTTGGGACGTTCGGTACGGGCAGCCCACGTGACCGCAAGCGAATCGAAGGCACCGCTGGTAGCCTGCACTGCGCCACGGCCACTTACCAGAGGCCCCTCCCAAACCGTCTCTGCCGTGCGTTCTGCGATTTTCACTGCCGCCTCCTGGTCATTCATTCTTTTCCTCCGCCATCGGGCTCACGGGGTACTCTTCCCACCACCGTCGCCTGCATTAGCACTCGCATCCACAGATTGCGCCAGTCCACCCGCCGTGCGCGCCGCCTGTCGCAGTCTCGCCATGTGACACCACGCTGGAGCAGTCGTCAGCATGGTCTCGTCCTGGCAGCGCAGGCAGTGGCTCACGACCCCTCCAGATGACACGATCGCGACCCTGTTGTAGTCTCCGCATAAGGCGCAGTCACCGACGCAGGCACCGATGATCGTCGAATCCCACTCCGGTTCCGTCCCGGTGTCAATCCGGTCAGCTGCACCGAGCGAGCTGTCGATCTGTCGTACTGGGGATGCGTCGTCAGCCTGGCGGAAGAGCATGCAGTCTTGCCTAAATCCGTCCGTCTCAGGACTCCAACAAACCTGGCTCCACTCCGACCAGTAACGCTCCAGCACGCAGCGTGAGAATTGCTGCTCACAGCGTGGGCAAGTGAACAGCGGTCCACGGCAAAGTCCGGATAGCGGTGGGGTCTGCTCCGTCATCTCGGTTGGCTACCAGTTCTGCTCGCAGCAACCCGTCGTCCAAACGCCCGGTCGGTCACCGGCGCGGATTGGCATCGGGCCTGCAGCTGCATGGCGGTACCGGAGGGGTGTTCTCATGCAGCCGCCACGGAAGTACCGCCGCCGGCGGCAGACATACGACGGTGGTTGGGGCCAGTACCGACACCGCACTCGCCGACGCCCTGGCCCGGCTGGAGGGGTCGGGGTCCCACCCGCCAGCTGCGGGTAAGGGGCGTCGGCTGGCGGTGCCGCTCCGATGGACCTGGGGTCACCGGCAATGGCGCAGAGCGTCGACGGCCTCCCTGGGCTTTCTAGCGCGGACACGGCCCAGCGACTCCCCGGCCCCTTGGCTCAGGCTCCAGGCAGGACCGCCAGTGCGGCGCCGAGCCCCACAATCGCGATCGAGATCACGAGGGTGGCGACGGCCATGGCCCGGACCTGGCTCCGGCGAAGGCGCCGAGCCGCTACTCCATGCAGCCCCGCCAGGCTGAAGACCACGACCACCAGGACGACCTTGACCAGAAGAACTCTCCCGAAGGGAGTACTGGTCAGATTGTCGGGGCGAACCCCGTTCAGCCACGCCAGCGCGATCCCGGTCACCACCAGGATGGGAAGCAGGACCAGATTGGTCAGGCTGGCAAACCTGCGGCCGGTCGCGCTGGCCAGCTCCCGCACCAGCTGAGGAGACGCGCCTCGGCGCAGCAGCGGCAACACCACCACCACCAGCATCAGCTGGCCGCCCACCCAGAAGGCGGCGGCCAGGACGTGTACGAAGATCAGCAACGACCAGAACAGCATGCTCACGAAATCCCCCCAATCCATCGCCTGGTCGCATGCTCGGCGTCTCCGGAGATCGTTGTCCTGGATCGGCCGCCAGCAGTTCCTCCATTTGAGACAGCAGTCGGCGGCGCCACCCGCGGTCCGTTGGCACGTCACCGAGGACGGCGACGCAGGGTCGGTCGAGGCCGAGATCCCAGGAGGCGCGAACTGTACCGGTGTCCCTCTCGCTGGCGCTGATGGCGATGCTGAAAGGAGTGCGCAGAGCTTCGAGCTCCCGAGCCAGCTGCCCCACCGCCTCGAGATCGTCAACCCAGAATTTCAGAGTGAGCTCGTGACCCGGGTTCGTCACCAACCCGTCCAGGCTCCCGGGGGTGATGGCGTGAAGGAGCCGGCGCAGAATCACATGGACGCGTGGGGATCCATGCACTGTGAGCAGCCACTGGTGGATTTCCGGCCAAGCGCACCCCTCCGAGAATTGGAGCAGGGCTCTCAGCAAGACCTCCCGCTCGGATGGTGCCAGGGGCCCACAGCGCAGCGTCACGCGAGTGCGCTCCCGACCAGGGGTGGGGTCATCGGATGCCCCCCTCTGCTTTCCGGTGGGTGTAACGGCGTGACTGACCGGCATCACGCCTCCTGGAGCACCAGAGGCTTGAGCGCGTCGACCCGCGTGCGAGCCCCTTCTGGGTCTCCTACGTATAGGCGGTTGATCTCGGTGTATTCCCGCCACTCTGGAGGCAGATCCTCCTCGGCGTAGATGGCGTCGACGGGGCAGGGATCGACACAAGCTCCGCAGTCGATGCATTCCTGGGGATCGATGAAGAGCATTCGGTCCTCATCGGTGCCAATGATGCAATCCACCGGACACACCTCAACGCAGGACTTGTCCTTGACGTCGATGCACGTCTCACCGATCACATATGTCACCGCCCGGTTCCCTCCTTCGACCACGCGGATGTGTGCCCCAAGACCCTCACCCCAGCGCCTCTGAGTCGACTTCCACTACCACCTGCTCTCCGGTCACGGTCACCCGATGCGTCCCCACCGGAAGGACGGCGGGTAGGTTGTGGACCGCTCCGGTCCGGACATCAAACCGCGAGCCATGGCAAGGGCACTCCACCAGGTGGTCGCAGAGCTCACCCTCGCTCAGCGAGCAGTCCTCGTGGGTGCAGGTATCGTCGATGGCGTACCAGCCCCCGTCTGCGGTGTGGGCCACACACACTGCAAGGTCACCCACCATCACTTGGCGCATCTCGGCTGGAGGGACCTCCCCGCATTGCAGAACGGCCTCGTCCACGGCGAGCGTCACGATTGTGCGTGGCCCCGTTCGACACCGGTGCGACCTGAATCTGGCGGTGCGCATGTGAGGTGGTGCAGGGTGCCAGTGAAGCGCTCTGCCAACTTGGGGTCGCTCGTCTCCAGCGCGGCGTAGGCTTCAGCCGCCAGCCGACAAGCACGCTCCGTTTCGCCAGCATCTCCGAGCTCACGGAGAGCTCGATCCAACAGCCGCGCCATGGCAATTGAAGGTGCCATCAGGACTGTCTGCCGATCCGGACCTTCCAGGTCTTGGGCCCACTCTCCAGGTAGTCCCAGCTGAAGCGATCGCCGCGAGTGGCCTCGAGCTGATATCTGAGGGGAAGAGGATCGTGGTCATTCACCAGCGTCAACGCAGTGCCCACCTCGAGCTCTTCGATGGTGGAGAAGATGAGCTGGTGGCGCTGGGCCGGCGCCAGAGGCCGGACGTCCAACTCGCCGTCCGCCTGGGTCGCCGCGCGCATTCCGACGCCGCTCACCTCGTAAGCGATATCGGAGCGAAGGTGATGCCCGATGAAGCAGTGGTCTCGAGCCAGCTCAGCTGTCCGTTGATACTCCGCCAATCGTTTGAAGTCGCCCCCAGCCACCTCGGGCGTTACCCGCAGACGGGAGATCCGCGCCTTTGGCCCTGGATAGTCGGCGACCGTCTCCTGCAGCGACACCTGGAGCCGGTCCCAGGGAAGCTGGTCGCGGGTGAGCAGCGCACCTAGCGTCCCCGTGTAGCAGGTCGCCACCGCGCTGGCGAGCAGCTCCTCGGGACTGCTGCCCTCACCACTGCCGCCCATGCCCGACGGCGCCGACCACGGCAGTACCTGACCCCCCGTCTCAACCGACCCGACGGCCTCACGACCGGAGCCCGTAAGCCTCGTCACAACCTCGAACGTCAGTTCCGCCATGCTCATCCTCCTTGGCCCCCGCGAGGGCGATTTGCATTCGAGCTCCTTGGCACCTCAACCCGCATCAGGGGCCCCGGCCTCACCGCGCAGGGCGGCCACCAGGGCGCCTCGCTCCTGTGGACCTAGCTGGCGGAGCCGGGGCAGGTAGTCCTCCTCCTCCTTGTCGAAGTGAAGGGTCACCACCGCTGAGAGGGCCTGCAGCTGCCGCTGGGCTGCCTCGCGGTCCAAGGCTGCCGCTGGGACCCCGGCGGTGCGCGCCAACTCCTCGGTCATCTCCTGAATGCGCCGGTGGTCGAGTGCCATCGAGGAGGTGGCACCTCCTCCGGCTCGCAGGAGACGCTCAACCGCGGGGTATACCAGCAGCTCCTCACCCCTTGCATGGGGAAGTAGCTCCGTCCTGAGAAAGGCGACCGTCGCCGCTAGAGCTGCGCCTAGCTGACCAGACTCCAAGACCGGGGCTGCCCGCGCCAGCTGACTCAACTCGGCGATTCCCTCTAAGAGGTGCGCGTGCTCCTGGTGGATTACTCGCACGGGATCCTCAACCTCAGGCTCCTTGGGCCAGCCCACCCCGCCCTCGAGGGGCCGGTGGTCGTCGGTTCGCGGCGGGGGCGTAATCACCCCGAGGGCCACCAGTCTCCCCTCAAGACAGCGCAATCCCCTCGGCACCCCAGCCGGTACCACCGCAAGATCTCCCGCCCGTACCGGGCGCAGCTCCTTCCCGGTCAGCAGCTGCCCCATCCCGTCCAGCACCGCCAGGATCAGGTCGACCTCGGGACGATGAGGCGGCAGCTCCTGACCTGCCTGCAGGTCGATGAGTAGCACCTGCATTTGTGGCCGCTCCAGCAGAGCGCGCGTAGGCCCGCGCGCGTGATCGCCGCTGGTCAGTTGGCCGGCCGATCCCACCAGTGCTTCCTCGGAGACGCTTTCAGACATCGCCTCCTCCTTCCGGGGTGAAGACAACCCGGTAGTCGCCGCCACCCAGGTCCTCGGTGCGATGCCCATACCCGCGGGTCGCCAACACCCCGTAGAGCGGGACCGGCTCCAGGGGAGCGATCAGATCGAGCGGTTCCGACTCGGCCAGCTTCGAAACCGCCTCCATGATCTCTGCGAAGGGATCCTCACCCCTCGCCATCAGGTCACGGACATCCAGTTCCACGACGCTTCTCCCTCAGAGCCAGCCGAGAGCGTGTTTGGCAGCGTCGCTCATCATTTCAGGCTCCCACGGGGGGTTCCACACCAGCTCGACCTGCGCTTCCCTTACTCCGGGAACGGTGCCCACGCTGAACCGCACCTGGTCGGGAATACTCCCCCCCATGGGGCACCCTGGAGTCGTGAGGGTCATGGTCACCATCGCGACTCCATCCTCGACACGAAGCCCGTAGATCAGTCCCAGGTTGACCAGGTCGATGCCCAACTCGGGGTCGTAAACATCTAGAAGACAGTCCCACGCATTCCTTGCGATGGCGCTGTCGCCTACCAGCGGGTCAGCATCAGGGACCTTCATCGCTCAGCCCTCGTAGCGGCGCCCGCTGTCTTCTGCAGGTGGGCGACACACAGAGACGGCTCGACCAATGGGTCGAGTTGGGTGGCGACGAGGGGAACCCCGATCTCGGCCAGGGCTCCGCGCATGAGGCCGAGGTGGGCTGAGCAAACCAGTCGAGGATTTGCAGTCGCCACTGTCAGGAAGGGACAGGAGTGGAGCCGGATTTCAGTTTCAGCCGTGGCCTCGACCACTTCGGGCTTGAATCCGAGCTCAGCTAGCATCGACACCAGCCGCGCCAAGCCCGGAGCGGCCCCATCGCCATGAGATCTGGCCAGCCGAGCTCCCCAGGCTTCACCAATCTCAATCCCCACCGCCCCGGGCTCCGCCAGCCCCGTCTCCAAATAATCGGACAGGATTTCGGCCAGCATCCGATAGCCACCCTCGGTGCCTGCCGTGGCCACGGCTCTCCATACCTGGCGAGGACGGCCCCTCTGAGGTCGATGCTCGAACTCAGAGAGCACCAACCCCGCGTTAGCAAGAACCTCCAGGTGGAAGCGCACCGTGCTGACGTGGAGGCCCGTGACCCCAGCTAGCTCCCTAGCGTCCAATGGGCCGGAGGCTTCGCGCAACGCGGTCAGGAGCGCCACGCGGGTCCACCCGGCGAGCGCCCGGTGAGCTGCGACTTCGCGTCCGTCGTCAGGATCCACGGCGCGATTATACATGAGTTCCATCAGCTAAAAGCCACCAGCATCGAGGCCTGACTCGCACGGAGACGGCTGGCTGAGGGCTGCTGGCTCAGCCTCGGGCTCGGACCTGAGCGGACAGTCAGGGTCTACTGCTAGGCGAAGTGCCTAGAGAATTAGGGCTGCAATCCTAGGTCCACTGAGACCGGTGTCCGCGCCGACGGGGAGCGGCTACTGCCTACAGATCCCGGGGGCCACTCAAACTAGGCTAGAACCCCGATCCCCAGTAGCGGGTCTCCTTCCTTGACGGGAAGGCAGGTCACGCAAAAGGTGACGACGCCATCCGCGTTCGCCCGGATCTCGACCAACTCCTCCCCGAAGAGGTCCCGCAGGCTGCCGACCGGCTGGCCTTCGGTCACGTTCTCGCCGACTCGCACTGCGGGGAGGAAGGACCCGGTTGTCGCTGCGCGCAACCAAGCAAACTCTCTTAGCTTTATTGCTAGTTCCCTTGGACCCGGGATCGGGGGCAGCATGCCCAGTTCCGCGGCGACACGATGTAGTCCATTCCGGTAGGTCTCGACCGCTGTCGGATCACAGATGCCCTGCTGTCCCACCTCGGCGGCGATGGCCGGGATGCCCCTCCCTGCTGCAGTCCCGCTGGAAGTACCGTGGATCGAGTCCCGAGTGATTGACATGGAGTAGGGGAGTCCAAAGGCGGTGGCCAGGGCTGCAGAGCGCTGGTCCACCGCCGGGGAGCCGGACTCGATGGAGATCGTGAACGGAACTAGGGCCTCGATTAGGTCGCCGCAGTGGGCGTCGATATAGGCGTCGGCGCCTTCGATCACCTCTCTGACTAGGAAGTCGGCCACGCGCTCGGATGCGGAACCGGTGGGGCTCCCCGGAAACACCCGGTTGATGTTCTTCCCGTCGCGGGGGTTGACGTAGACGGTGCGCTCGTAGAAACCAGGTGTGTTCACGATCAGCACACCGATGAAGGTGCCGCGAAGCAGTTCCAAGTCCAGTTGGCGCGAGAACTGCGTGACAGCCTCGATGGGGACGTACTCCGCCGCATGAACTCCGCTGGTGACCACCAGGGTCGGACCATCCTGTCGCCCTCGGGCGACCACTACCGGGAGTTGCCAGGACGGGGTCAACCCCGGCACATCCACCATGCCTCGGCTCATCCCGCCGACCTCGGGTGACAGGCCTGCGACGCGGACCCGGCTCATCGTCCCTGGACCTCCCGCGCCGACTCGAAGCAGCGGAATCCGAGGTGGCCAGTCACACTTCGCTCTTCGTACTGGCCATTACCCCGATGAGCACGCAGGGAACGGCCTCGGCATTGACCCAGCCGTGTACTGTCCCCCGTTGAACGACGCAGTCACCCGGCACCAAGACGACCTCACCTCGCTCCATCACCAGGGTGATCCTGCCGCTGAGAACGGTCATCAGGTCCACTGTCTCGGTGGAGTGGAATGCGATCTTCTCTCCTGGCCCTAGGGTGAACCTCCGCCAGATGATCTCCCCGGGTACGCCGTCGATATCGGCCACCTCGGGGACGTCGATTCGTCCGTCCACGGCCGCGGGTAATCCGGTCGACCAAAGGTCAACCGAGACGTATTGCTCTTCTATTGCCTGGCACTCGCAAGGAGCGTCTGATACCACGACCGACGCACCGGACGCGTCCACCCCTGTCACAACTCGCCGTACCGTCTGCCGCGGCAGTCTGGTCAACTGTGCCCTCCTGGATTACTGCGCCTTCGTCCGGCTGAGCCAACGCGGCCGGCCCCGACCTGCACCTCTCCCACACAACAGGAGCGCCTGTCGGCGGCCCCCGCAAGGACTACTTTCTACCCGTACCGCCGCCCCCTACTACTTATCGTAGTCCTGCCATCATCCTGATGCTGAGTAGAACTGCGGAACTATCTGGTCGACTATTCCTTGCGGCAGTACTCCGTGGAGGTCACGCTTATAGACGGTAAGTTGCACGGGTAAATCTGGCATCCAGATGACTGGCAGCTGCCTGGCCAGATAGTCTTCGTATTTGAACAAGGCGGCCAACGACTGGGTTCCGTTCGGCGCCGTCGACGTAGCAACTGTATTGGCATCATTCGTGGGATTAGAGTAGTCTCCCGAATTGCTGCCGGCGCCGGTGCTAAACAACTCTTCCCCAGTTGGGAGGTAGTCGGGGGCGTAAGTCCAACCGACAAAGAGATCTGCGATGTCCCAGCCAGAACAGGGGGTCTGGGAGCTGCAGCCATCGAATTCAGTACCGATGACCTGGGTGAAAGGTACCAACTTCACCGTTAGGTCTATCCCCGCGTATTGTCGTGCGGTGGATTGCAGAGCATCCGCGATATCGGCACCAACAGTATTCCCGCTCGCACCCAGGAACGTGAAGGCGGCTGTCTGACCCAGCTTCACCCCGGTACCGCAATCACCGGGAGCAACTCCAGGTTTGGCGCAGTAACTCGCCCCTCCGGGCCGCACCTTCCATCCGTTGGCCTTTAGCAGGGATACCGCTTTGGCTGGGTCAAACGGGTAAACCTCACCCCGTGCCTCAAGAGGGCTCGCGTATTGGTTCTTGGGGTAGGTTGGGACTGGACCAGTCGTCAGGGTTCCAAGACCTGCATCGAACTTGGAAATATACTGTGACTGGTTGACTAGGGATTGAAACGCCTGCCGAAAATACAGTTGCTTGAATATTGGCCCGCTGGTGGGGTTAGTGAAATTGTAGGAAGCATAGGCGAATTCGTAGTTGTACCAGGGGCTATAGCGGTAGTCTCCACGCTTGGTGATTGTCGGCTTCTGCGCAATGTCCTCGGGTGGAATATACCCAATCGACACACTGCCGCTTAGAACCGCGTTTAACTCGGCCGCATCACTGGTAAAGGGAAGCTCCTCGAACGCTTTCACCTTTGCCTTGGGCGTGCCAGAATAGCGGCTGTTCGGGATGAACTTCACAAAGCCATCTGCGTTGTATTCAGCCATCTTGAACGGACCATCAACGGTTTGCCACAGGCTATCCGTGCTATAGGTGGCGGTGTCTTGCGACTCTTGATTGAGAAACTGGGCCACGCCCAGGGCGCCACTGACGCCGGTCCCAGGGTTTCCCGGCACATATTGCGCGGGTGAGGTGTTGGGGAGGGGAACCCTCGCTTCGGCCGAGCTGTCGGCGTTTCCAGTCGGGTCCGTCAGCGACAACCGGTCCCAAGCAGCTTGAGGGATGGGGGTGATCTGGCTCAATTCGTTGTAGAGGAACCACACTGGATTGTAGGACGTATTTAGGTGCAGCACTATCGTGTAGGTACCGGTCTGCTCGTATGTCACAACATTCGTCGGGAAGCCGCCAGCAACAGAAAATCCCCATCCTGGCCCCGGTGCTGAACTAGAGCCAATCGAAGGTGCGTTAGGATCCGTCACAGCACTTAGGAGGTTCAGCCAGAAGGTGACGTCTCGGCCGGTGACGGGAGCGCCGTCTGACCACACCCAGTGCTTCAGGGTGATGGTCACCACGGTGTTCTTCTCCGAGAACACGGGTGGGTCGGCGATGCTCAGCGAGTCATTTAAGGCGGGCTGACCATAGTCATCGAACGCATATAGCGGCGGGTATAGCAGTGTCCCAAACTGGCCGAAATTCTCGTTGCTTTCCTCAGGGGAGCTTTCGAGGGGCAGGATGTAGGTGGGCGGCTGACCCGGCTGCTCCGCGTAGGTTACAACCGGACCCTTTGACGCAGTCTTGGCAGATGTCGTTGAGACAGCAGCCGCCGCGACGACTACGCTAGTGAGAAGGCCCGTGGCTAGCAATCGCCAGATATAGCTTCTGCCCGGGCCGCTATGAACGCTCATGTTAGATCGCCCTCGACATGGCTCATCCGTATGGACAATTGGCAGGTTGAGTTTAGAGGCAGTGCAGGTAGACTGTCAACAATCGACGGTGGGGCGGCCTGAGGGCGGCCTACCGTGCAATCCTGAGACTGTGTCGGCCTCTTGCCGCGATGCACGTCCGCCCGATCTCGGCGCCGGGGTCGGTCGGATGGACTAAGTTCGGTACTCAATGCTCCACCTTCGCGCTTAGCCGGCCACGACTCCCTCTGATATCAGCGCCTCGACCTCGGGGACGTCCAGCCTAAGCCAGCTGTCCAAGACCTCCCGGGTATCTCCACCCATCACTGGCGCAACCCTGGGTGGATCTCGCTCAGCCGCAGAAAACTGGAGCGGGGAGGCTGCGCGTAGATAACGACCGATCCCCGGCTGGTGAATCTCCTTGAACAATGGATTCGCCTCCGAGCAGCGGATGTCGTTGGTGACTAGTTCCTTGAACGTTTGGTATGGTCCCCACAGTACTTGGTGCCGATCGAAGACTGCGCGCACCTCGTCATAACTACGAGATGCTACCCATGCCCTCAGCAGCGCAGATATCTCCTTGCGTAACTGGAAGCGAGCGCCCTCTTCGCGCAGGTCGACACCCTGGCTGACCTCCAGCGCATGGACTTTTTGCTCGCTGCTGGTAGCCGCGACTATCCTGCTCCACTGGCCAGCGGTTAGAGCCACGACGATCACGTAGTGTCCGTCACGTGTCTCGAAGTCATCCGAGTAGGAACCATAGAGGTGGTTACCCAGTCTGGGCCGCGCCGACTCGTTCAGCTGTGCCTCCCCAACAATGCCCAGGTGTGAAGTGATGGACAATGCCACATCCATAAGGCTCAGTCTGATGCACTGTCCCTGCCCCGTCCTAGTGCGGTAGAGCTCGGCAGTCACGATCCCCGTCGCCAGCATATAACCGGCCAGTGCGTCCCAAGCGGGGAGGACATGGTTGGTCGGCGCCTCCATCCCCTCGGGTCCCGTCACGAAAGGGAATCCCACTGCCGCATTTACTGTGTAGTCGACGGCCGACGATCCATCTGGGTTGCCGGTGAGAATCGCCATAATGAGATCAGGTCTACGAACCTTCAATGTCGCGTAGCTGCTCCAGTCCTTGGATGGCAGATTGGTCAAAACTATTCCGGCCTTCACTATCAGATCGGTGACCAATTGTTGACCCTCCGCCGTAGCGGTATCGATCGCCACCGACTTCTTACCGTTGTTTAGCCCCGCCCAGTACAAACTCTCCCCGTTGTGAAGTGGCCAGCGCTTGGCGTCGATGCCACCTCCGGGCGGATCCACCCTCACAACCTCAGCTCCCAGCTCTGCAAGCGTTGCTCCACCGAGCGGTGCTGCTACGAAGGCTGATAGTTCGACGACGCGAAGGCCACTAAGCACCCCCGAGCCTCCGATACCGCTCACGACTTCTCCTCCAGTACCGCGGGACCTATGACCTTCAGTGACAAGACATCCTCGGCCCCCTCGAAGATTGCGAGAACCCTCGCATCCACAAAATAGCGGGACACGTCGGTTTCCTCGCTATAGCCCATCGCCCCAAACAGCTGGGTTGCCTCCCGAGTGACTGCTTCCGCCATGCGCGATGCGTAGAGCTTTGCCAAGGAAGCCTCAGCCTGACCTTTTCCTTCGTCGAGCAGCCGGGCCGCGCGGTAGCTGAGCTGGCGGCTGCCGTTCAGCCAGAGTGCCATCGCCCCGATCTTAGCCCGGGCAAGTTGGTTGGCAAAAATGGGCTTGCCGAATACGATCCGGCCCTTCGCATAATCAAGCGCATCGTCGAATGCAGCCTGCATGAGGCCGGTCGCGCGGGCAGCAGTTTGGATCCTACCCGCTGAAAACGCGTCCATCTGGAGGTAGAAGCCCCGGCCAAGCCCGGCCTTTCCTCCGATCAGCGCATGAGCGGGGACGCGGAAGTGCTCGAGGATGAGCTCAAAGGAATGCATGCCGCGGTAGCCGATGGTCGGGATGGCTCGGCCCCGGAGGGTGCCGCCATCCTCCTGGCAAAACTCAAAATTGTGTCCAGCAAATGATGGCTTCTCAATCACAAAGGCAGACAGTCCGCGGTGCCCGCCTCCGGCGGTCCTGCATAGGATCATTAGGAGCTCTGAGCGGCCGGCGAAAGTACACCACACCTTGGTACCGTCGATCTCCCAATCGCCGTCCGACCGGCGGGTAGCGCGGCACGTGATGTTGGCAACGTCCGAACCGTGGTCCGCTTCGGTCACAGCCACCGCTACCAACTTCTCGCCACTGGCGATCACGGGCAGCCACTCTCTGCGCTGCTCCTCGGTGCCGCCCTGCAGTAGCGCACGGACCAGAATTGCGGGTCGGGTAGTCAAGCTCCCCGCCCCGCCGAGCGAGACGCGCGCCAGCTCCTCGGTCGCGATAAGCATTGCCTTGGAGTCGTCGGCATCGAGAGCGCCTCCATAAGCCGCTGGGATGGATGCGCCGAAGAGACCTAGCCGAGCCATGTCGGCGATGACTTCTTCCGGAACGTCCAGGTCTTCACGGTGAATTCGCTGAGCGTGCGGCTTGATCTCGCGGACTGCGAACTCCCGAAGAGTGGCGCGCAGAAGCCTGTGGTCCGAGTTGTTGCCCACATCCTCCAGAGGCTCAAGGACCTCGGCGATTTCTGCCAGTCGAGTCCTCATCCCTGGGACGACGGAAGCATCCGTCGGCCCCAAGTGCGTCATCGCGTCGAGGACCGAGACATCGGCCAGTTGTCTCGCCAGTGGGTTCTGGCTCTGGACAGCCCACTCCGTGAGCGCCTTCGCCGTCTCCACCCGGGCGTAGCACCAGACCAAGTGGTCAACCTCGACCTGATGGGTATCCGGGCCGTCCTTTTCGATCGACTGAACAACCTGGCTCTTGAGATCGGCCAGGGCACTTTGGAGCTCCAGCCCCGCCGCCTTGGGAGTCATTGGTCAGCGTCCTCGGACTTCTGGCGCGAAGGACCCCACCTCGTCCGGGTCGGTACACGAGCATCGTGCGCCACCAAGGTGGTCCCCTCGCCGCTTCCTGGTTGCATCCACCCGACTCTACCGCCTCCCCGGCGCGATCATGGCCATCGACGGAGACGCACTTCCGACCGTGCATGTATCGCCGGTGCTTATCTACGATTCCAGAGGGAGGAGAGCCAATGAGCACCCAGACCACAGGGACACAGGTGAGGCGTACCACACTTGGCCGCACCGGCATGGACGTATCGCGGATCGCGTTTGGCACCTGGCAGCTTGGCGGCGACTGGGGCGCAACTAATGAGACGGAGGCGATCCAGGCAATTCAGCACGCATACGAGCGTGGCATCAACTTCTTCGATACAGCTCAGGGGTACGGATTCGGCGCGTCGGAGCAGCTGCTCGCAAAGGCGATCCATGGATACCCTCGCGAGCGGGTCGTCATCGCAACCAAAGGCGGTCTCCGGCCCCTGGGTGGCGCACGGGTCGAGCGGGACGCGAGTGCCGCTTGGGTGCGTCGGGGTGTCGACGACAGTTTGCGTGCACTGAATACCGACTACATCGATCTTCTTCAAGTGCACTGGCCGGATTCCCGGACTACCTTCGCGGAGACAGCAGGCGCTCTGGCCGAGCTAGTCGCCGCCGGCAAGGTGCATCACGTGGGCGTCTCGAACTTCGACCCTGAGGAGATGGCAGAGTTCAGCAAGACCCAGCCGGTGGAAACACTACAGCCGCCATACAGCATCTTTCATCGAGACATCGAGTCCAAGATCCTGCCCTATACCCAGGCACACGACATAGGCGTGCTCGTCTATGGTCCGCTCGCGCATGGCCTCCTCAGCGGTCATCTTCGCGTGGACACGCAATTCGAAGAGGGCGATTGGCGATCACACAGCCCAGATTTCCAAGGCGATGCCCTAACCCGCAATCTTGACGCGGCGGCTCAGCTGGAGCAGCTGGCGAACAAGGAGCTGGGGGTGCCGGTAAGCCAGCTGGCTGTTGCTTGGACCCTGGCGAACCCCGCGGTTCATGTGGCAATCATCGGCACGCGCCGCGCCAGTCACGTAGACGACGCTGTCGCCGCCGCTAGCCTCGAGCTCACCGACGAGGTGCTGCGTCGGATCGACGACATCGCACGCAACGCTGTTCATGTCGACGGTCCGCGACCGGAGGCGATGTGATGACGGCCGTCGCGATCCTCGGCACTGGAAAGATGGGTAGTGCGATGGCCCTCCGGCTTGCGGACTCTGGTTTCGACCTGATTCTGTGGAACCGCACCTCGACCAAGGCAGAAGAATTGGGCGTAGGCCGAGTCGCGGCCACTCCCGCGGAGGCAGCTCGCGAAGCCGAGGTGGTGATCAGCAGCCTTACCAACGACAAAGCCGTTCGCGACGTGTACCTGGGTGAGGGTGGAGTGTTAGGCAGCGCCGCGGGCAAGCTGGTCATCGATGCCAGTACCGCAGGGCCAGCGGTCGCCGAGGAGATCGGTCGGGTGGCTCAAGCCAAGGGGGCTCGGTTTCTTGAGGCGCCAGTGATCGGAAGCGTCCCCACGGTGGAGACCGGAAGGCTCCTGATCCTCGCCGGCGGCGCTCGGACCGACCTTGAACAGGCACGGCCGGTGCTCGAACACCTGGGCGAGATCCTCTATGTCGGAGAGTGGGGTGGTGCCCAGCGGTTGAAGCTGATCGCAAACAGCATGTTGGCGATCTCCAGTGCAGCCGCAGCTGAGCTGCTCAGGGCCGGGACGGCGATCGGCCTTGAGCGCGAACAGGTCTTCTCAATCCTGGTTCGCTTCGCTCCGGGTCTCGCCGCCCGCGAGGCCGGGTTCCTGCACGAGCAATTCCGGCCGACCATGTTCGCCGTACGTGACCTCGTCAAGGACCTCGATCTGGGATTGCGCGTCTATCGCGAGAAAGGTGCCCGCACCCCGCTCACCCTGGAGGCCCGCGAGCTGTACACCGCGGCGATGCCCGAGTCAGGCGATCTCGACATTTCGGCCATCACCACAGTTTCTGCCTAACTCTCGGTGCGCCTCTGCTGCATCTCCCCTGGTGGAGGCTGCGCATCTCAGCGACCAGCGTTTCGAAGCCGTCATCGGCGGCCTTAGCGCAGAGAGGGCGGCCGCAGCCCAGGGGGCTGAAGCGTCTGAGTCCCGCAGCGCCATCCCGATGACCAGACCGGGTGGAGCCGGCGTTTCCCAGACCAGTTGGGGGTCAGGCGGCCAACTCGTCGCGGACTATGCGGCCAGCCTTCATGATCAGCTTGAGATGGAGCGCCGGCTCGCTCAAGACTTTGATGTCATCAAGCGGGTTCGCGTCCAGCACCAGCAGGTCGGCATGAGCCCCTTCCACGATTTGACCCACCTTGCCCTCCAACCCCAGCAGCCGCGCTCCGACCGTCGTCGCTGAGCGAACGATGTCGGCGGCGGGCTGGACTTCGGACCGGATGGCGAATTCCATGCTCTGCTCGCGATGCATCTCAGCCAACAGGTCGCTGCCGTACGCGACCTGGACCTTCTCCCGGTGGCAGAGTTCTAGCGCCTGCAGGCCGCCGGCTTGGACCGGCGGCAGCTTTGCCAGGGCGCTCTCAGGTACGCCTTCCTCTCGACCGTACTTCGCCAGCGCGTAATAGGTGACCAGGGTGGGAACGTAAAAGGCATTGTGTTCTAGGAACAGGGGCGGGCTGCTGGCGTCCATCAGGTTGCCGTGCTCGATGGTTCGGACGCCCAATTTGAGACCGCGGTTGACCGCTCTCGAGGTGTAGGCGTGACCAGCGACGTAGATGTTGGCGGCATCTGCCTCCTCGACCGCGGCCCGAATCTCCTCCTCCGAGAACTGCGTGGCGTCGACCCGGTCACTGGGAGCGTCCACCGCCCCACTGAGATACAACTTGAGGTGCGATGCGCCCCGGCGGATTTCCTCCCTAGCCGCCTTGCGAACTTCGGTGACCCCATCGCAGAGCCTGGCCAGATTCGGCGTGTTGTAGTGCGGGTCGTAGACCAACCGGCCAGGCCCGCGCAACTCACCGGCGCCACCGGTCTGTGACAGCATCTTGCCGCCGTAGATCACCCGCGGGCCCTGCAGGTACCCCTCGTCAACGGCGCTGGCTAAGCCGAAGTCGCACCCTCCCACATCGCGTACGGTCGTGAATCCGCGGTTCAGCATCCCGGCCATGACTCTGCCCGCCCGCGCAGCCACATAGGACGGCGACCACTCAGCCATCCCCCAGACGTCGGAACTGACCACTGTGACGTGCACGTGGCAATCGATCAGGCCTGGCATCAGCACCGCACCCTGCACGTCGATGATCCGGTCCGCGTCGGCGTTGACCCGGCCGCCTGACACCTGGCGTACCATACCTTGCTCCACCACCACCGAGGAATCGGGGTGAAGTTCCCCCCGATCGGGGTCGAGAACCGCGGCGTTCAAGAAGATGGTTCGTTCAGACAATGGCGCTCCTGCCTAAAAGATGGCTGGCGGCGTGGACGTCGTTCGAAGTGTCGTTACAGGGCCTCGCTGTGATGCCGTGGCCGAGACGCTATCGCTTCTGGATTGTCTCCAGCACTCGGGAGAGCCGAGCCCGACGGTCGTCCCGCTCACGGACAAATCTCTGGATCGCAGCCAGGATGTGCTGAGACGAGAGGTGAGCCTCGTCCATAACCTCCTCGACGGTGCCTCCGGTCCGCCAGCGGTCGTCCCAGTCTGCGGAAAGCGAGTACTCCCGGGCGATCGGACCGTCGATCCAGTCGCGCATGAGCTTGAAGGCACCATTGGTGATCGCCATCCCGTCCCAGCGGTCGGCATCGCTAACCGTGGCGTCGCGGTAGCTCTTGTCCTGGAGGGCAAGAAGCTGCGGACTGATTGCCGCGATGATCTTCACATTCAGACCGGCCCGGTCGATTTCGGGCAGGACGGAGACGAGATTCGCTGTCGGCACGGTACCTCGGACGAAGACGGTCCCGTGCTGCGGCTCCCCTTCGCGAAAATCTCTCATGACATAGGCGCCGCGGGCTGCTTCGAAGTGGGAGGGGATACCCTGAGCATCCCGGTCCGGGATCTCGATCACGGGTCGAGTCAGGTGCAACGCGACGATCGGGGTCGACGTTCGCAGGGCCGCCCCCAGTACCACCGGTACCTCGTTGTACTCCCACGGGTGCAGGTCGATGACCTGGCCGTCGGGGAAGAGCTGGGTTACGCCAGGTGCGAAGACGCCGAAGTGAGTGCGCGAGTCCTCGGCCGTTTCAGGGCCTGAATGGCCGGCGACCCAGATGACCTTGCCGACTTTCAGTTCAACGTCTTGCGCCAGCTGGCTGAAGAGGCGCATCTCCCCGTACTTCAGGTAGCTGAACGAACCATAAGTAGAGCACGCTGCCCAGAAACCGTTGAAGTCTGAGAACGGGTCATCGGCCAGATTGACCGTGGCCAGTCCAACACTGATTCCGGAGTTGGTGAACTCGGTTATCTCCTGGGGCAAGACCGTGCCCCTCGGGTTCTGGTTGCGCTCGTACCAGCCCCACCCCGGCAACCCATCCCAGTCCTTGCCGAATCCGCTGACGTTGGTGGAGTCGGCCAGGTCGGCCGAGCAGACGATGAAGAGGGGGCGACCGTACTCGGCCTTGGCAAAGGCGTTGACCCATGAGCCCCAAGCTGCCAGGGCCGCCCGGTTGGGCTGGCGCTCGCCCGGCTGCTTGAACATCTCCTTGGGGTAATCCCGGAAATTCGTCACCCGTTCGTCGGTGAATATCGCTGCACCGGGTCCCTCCAGGTTGAAGGTGTCGATCTGCTCGGGCACGGAGGCGGCCACCTCGATGAGGCGGTCGGAAAGGTAGTCGACCAGGTCGCGGTCACTGCGCAAGACCGACATCGCTACCCGCAGATTGGCCATCGCCTGCGCGCTGCGCTGTTCCGGGTCAGTCGGTGCCGGCTCGTCCACCCCCTGGTAGGTGACGCCGTAGCGCGCCATGAACTGCTTGCGCACGGCCCAGAACTCCGGGCTGTTCATCGGGTGGGCGGTGCCATGGGAGGGCGCGTCGTACTTGCCATACCCGCGCCCCTTGCGGGTCCTGAACCAGGCCGCGGAGGGAGCGGCCTCGGGGTTGGGGCCGTGGGTGATTTCAAGCACGGCACGGGTCACCGGCCCCCACTCCATCCCTGCCTCGGTGCCCAGGACTCGCCAGCCATAGGGCCGGAACCATTCCTCGGGACCTCCGAAGACGACCGAGGAGGCGCTGCGAAGGTCGATCCCGAAGTCGTTCCAGTCAATCAGGAAGACCAAGTTGGAGAGGCCCAGTCCCCAAGCGGAATTCTTGGTCTCGTGCGCAGCTCCAGGGGTCAGACCCCCCTCGCCCTCCACGGTGAACACCTTCACCTCTTCCGCTCCGGCCAGCTTGAGCGCCAGGGCCTCTCCGGCCGCCGGTGGCATGCCGTGACCGGAGGGCCCGGTGTTGAACTTGAGGAACAGGGTCTTGCCGCCCATCTCGGCGTGGCCGGGCAACCCGCCCCGGTGGCGCAACCCCAGCAGGTCCTCAAAGGTGAGTGCCCACCGCCCCTCGTCCGGGAAGGCGAAACGCTCGTCTGGCTCTCGCTCATAGCGCGCGCGCAGCGACTCGTTCAGCACCGCCAGGGTGGCGTATACCAGGGGAACCGTGTGGCCCGCGGAGAGCACGAACCGATCGGCGAAACGACGCCACGGTCGGAGGATGTCCCAGCGCATCGCCCCCGACAGCATGGTTGCCACCAGCAGGTGGACCTTGGACCGGGAGCCACCGGGGTGGCCAGATTGGCGATAGTTCAGCTCGATATCGATGAGCTCGTCGATCAGATCCTTGACCATCTCCCAGTGGTCGAAGACGGGCTCAGCGGCGGAGTAGAGGCTATCGACCGACATCGGCGCCACCGATCTCACCACAGTCTCCCTGTGATCAAGCCGCCCGGCCCAAAGGGGTCTGCGAGCCCACGGGCGCGCAAACGACGGGGGCTGCTACCGGCACGAGTGTAGCGCCGCTGCTGATCGGCCCCAGGGTCAGCCCGACCGGGCTTGGGTGCGCCCAGCGTCAGTGCTCGAGGTCCAGCATCGGGTCGCCCAGCAGTGTCGGGGCATAAGAGGGATGGGATCGAGCGAGTCGAGTCTTGGCTCCCTCCAGGAAGCCTCCGCTGGGGGTACTGGCGGTGAGTGCGTCGACGAAGTCGGTGCCTGAGATGCGGTAGAGGGCGCACGGCTCCAGAGCCTTGACGGTCGCGGTTCGCGGCATCTTCGCCAAGAGGCCGATCTCGCCGAAGTAGCTGCCGGGCCCCATCACTCGCAGCACTCGACTGCGTTTGGCCTCACCGCGGGCAGAGACTTGGACCGCGCCACCGAGCAGTACGTAGAAAGCGTCTGCGGGATCGCCTTCTCGTATGATCACCTGGCCGGCGCTCGCGGTCATGTCGGTGCAGGCCGCTGCCAGGCTCTCCAGGGCAGCGCGCGAGCCCGCAGCGAAGATCCCCAGTGGCTCCAGCAGTGCGATCCGGGGAGCCAGCTCGGCGACGCGCCGAACCGCGAGTCCGTCCATGCGGCGAAGGCGGGGATAGGCGCAGGCGGCGATGGCCGGAATGGCCAGCCCTGCGAGAAGCAGGCTGGGGTGGAGGCCCAGGCGGCTGACCAACGTGGCTACCAGCACCGAACCCAGGGATATCGCAGCGAGTACGAGCGCGAAGAAGGCTCCGAAGACACGGGCCACCATGTTGGGTGGCACCGAGCGCTGCATGGCGGTGACTGCCAGTACGTCCACCACCAACGTACCTCCGCCTCGGATGACCTCCAGAATGAAGCCTACGGCTGGCGCATGAACCAGGACCAGCAGAGCGGTGGGGACGCAGTAGACCGCCATCCCCACCGTGATGATGAGCCCGAGACGTGGCCGCGCAGCCAACTGGTTGACAACCAGCGCGGCTAGGATGCCACCCACGCCGAGCGCGGCCAACAAGTACCCATACCCAGTGGCTCCGGTACCTAGTTGGAACTTGCTGACGTAGACAAACAGCACCGTGTCGGTGCCGTAGACAAAGCTGGCCAGGACGCTGAAGCTGACCAGCGCCAGCACCACTGACGACTCGCCCATCGCCCGGAACCCGGCCACCACCTGCTGCAGCGGACTGGCCGTGCCGCCCTCGCTGACGTCACTGGGCTGGGAGCGGGCGCGCAGCCGGGATACCAATGCTGCGGCCAGCAGGAAACTGGCGCCGTTGACGGCGAAAACAGCGGACGCAGAACCGGACAGCAGCAGCAGGGCACCGACGGCTGGGCCGACGATGATCACCAGGTTGTCGATGGTGCTGTTGAGGGCGTTGGCTGCGGCTAGATCGTCCTCGCCGGCTAGCTGGGGAATCATTGCCGCCACCGCAGGCTGGTAGGGCTGTGCGGTTATGGAGGAGCAGGCGGCCAGTCCCAGTATCAATAGGACCGGGCCGTGGGCTAGGGCGGCGGCGCAGAGAAGCGCCTGCCACAGTGCCAGCACGAGGTCGCAGGTGATGAGCAGACGAACCCGCTCGAATCGTTCGGCGATTATCCCGCCGTAGGGAGAGAGCACCATGGCCGGGATGAACCGCACCAAGAACACCGCCGACACCCAGAGCGCG
This sequence comes from Candidatus Dormiibacterota bacterium, assembly GCA_049279335.1. Lineage (GTDB taxonomy): Bacteria > Chloroflexota > Dormibacteria > Aeolococcales > Bog-877 > Bog-877. The sequence continues at coordinate 73,231 of JBAPNX010000047.1, read as the reverse complement.
GAGTGGGTGCGGTCGTAGATGTACACCGCCAGCCCCACGTTGTAGGCCCAAGAGCCGGTGGAGGAGATCACCTCGCCGCTCAGCAGTAGGCGCAGATCCGGGTGCTGCAGGGCCCCCAGGTATGGTCGAAAGACGGCGTCAGGCCGCATAGCCCTCCCCGCTATGGCGCACGCATAGCGTCCCGCGTACGCCCAACTCTCTCGGCACTTTTGCCGGGACGGGTCTTATCCCACCACTCGCCAAAGTCAGGCCGGGATGGTAGCAGCACTTGCGCACCGGGCCCTTGGCAGGATGCGGCGTAGTCCGGGTTGTCGAACGGTTGGCTCTGGTCAACCGCGCTCGCGCCGCACCGCAGATGATCCGCCTACAAGCGCACCTTCGGTATGGCGGACGCCCAGGGCTCGACATCGCCGCGGATCTTGTCGGGGTTGGAGCCACGACGATGGGCAAGCTCTCCAACCAGCCGTTGCAGCGGCACTATCGCCACCATGGGGCGGAGCAGGTACGCCACCTCGGCGAACGGCAGGTCGGTGTCACCAGTACCGCAGCTGAGGACCTCCAGCCCGAGCTCGAGGAGGAGGCTGTGTAGCTCCCGATAGCGACCACCGTCCTCGCGCCCGGGAACTATCAGGATCGCCGCCATTCGAGGCTCCAGGGCTGCTGGGGTGCCGTGGAACGCCAATTCCTGCGACATCCCTTCGGCCCAGAGGTAGGTCCCCTCCTTGAACTTGAGCGCCGCCTCTTCGGCGGTCACTTCGTCGATTCCGTGCCCGGTGATGAGGATCGGCTCCCTATTTATCAGGCGCTTCGGGACCTCCGTCGGAGCTGGCAGCGACAGGGTCGCGGCAATCGCTTGGGGCACGGCGTCGAGAGCCTCGGCGAAGCCGGAGGCGTCGGAACCGAGCATCCGTGCCACCAACTTGCCCAGCACCGCCAGCGCCGTCAGATAGGAGACGGAGTGGGTTCCGGCACTCTCGTCGGGGCAGGTCCTGAGAACCACATCGCCTGAGGGGGTGGGATTCCCCAAGCCGGTGATGGTCACGGTGCTCGCGCCCGCCGCCTTGGCCCGCGCCAACACCTCGTTGGGATAGCGCTTGGTGCCGCGATGACTGACCACCACAATCTGATCGCCGCTGCGGATGTCTCCGTGCAGCGCCAGATCCTGGGCCTCGACGGCGGCCGGGCGAAGCCGACCACCGGACAGTTCGGCGACCCAGTAAGCGGCCACCCGGCAGGCATGGAGGGACGTGCCGATACCGCTGAACAGTAGGGGACGGTCGCGGTCCAGCAAAGGCACTTCGACCGAGCCCAGAGCCTCGGCCACCGCCCGCTCCTGGCTCGCTACCTGGTCGTCGAACGCGAACTTAGTCATGGGAACTCCTAGCTTGGACCGAGCTCTTGAACTCGTCGCTGGTCAGCCGGTAAAGGACGTGCGGGCGCAACCAGTGGCCCTCGGGAAGGCTGGGATGGTCGAAATCATCCTCGGGATCGTGCCTCATTCCCAGCCGCTCCATGACCCGCCGGGATGGCACGTTGTCGACACTGGTGAACGAGACGATCTCGCTGAGACCGAGGGATTCGAACCCGAATCCCAGGGCGGCCCGGGCGGCCTCGGTGGCGTAGCCACGACCCCAATATTCGTGGGCCAACCGCCAGCCGACCTCCACGGCGGGAGTGAAGTGGGCCGGGAATCGGGGGCGGCTGAGCCCGACGAAGCCAGCAAAGGACCTCGTCGCGGCAACCTCGACAGCCCAGAGTCCCCATCCCTGTGAACGCAAATCGCTGACGATGCGCTCCGCGAGGAGGTCACTCTGTTCCCGCGATAAAAGCTGGGGAAAGTGCGCCATAACTCGGGGATCGGCATTGAGGGCCGCGAAGCTGTCGAGGTCCTCCCGACACCAGCCCCGCAGGCAGAGCCGGGTGGTACGCAACTCCAGGATGGCAGCACCGACATCGGTTTCCACGGATGTGAGCAGCTAGGCGACCATTCCGATTTTTGTCTGCAAATACCAGGAGAAATAGCGCCCATAGCGCGCCTGCAGGGCCGGCGGCCGCCAGTCCTGGCCGGAGATGGTTCCCCGGCAGCTGGCCCTGTCGCATCGGCAGACCATCGAACTCGGGCTGTCGTCGATCATGGCGTAGTCGACGGGGGCTCATCACCTGCGGCGATGTCTCGCATGGCGACGAACACCACATTTCCGGCGACTCCGACTTTTGGTTCGCAGGAGTGGTTGAGGTAAAGCATCACCGCTTCATATTCATCGGGGTGGAGCGCCGCGAGGTAGAGGTACTCGGTGATCTGGACGTCCGAATTGGCGACCACCTCTGCTCCAGCCAGGAGGGGGGCACGGTCGATGATGTGGCCACCCTTGACCGCCACCACCTCACCAGCTTGATGGCGGCCAGGGTATGCAGACCGCCACCCTCAACGGCACCGTGTCCACCTTTGTGACATTTGTCCGAGACGTGGGAAGAGAGGCCGGGAGCCGCCATGCCTAGGTGTCTGCCTCGCGCCGGGAGATGCGGCGCTGGCGCGACCGCTGACTCTGGTCGAGGATCATCTTGCGCAACCGGACCGCTTTAGGAGTCACCTCGACACACTCGTCTTCGCCGATGAATTCCAGGGCCTGCTCCAAGGAGAATTGGAGGTGAGGGGTGAGCCGCTCCAGTTCCTCCTGCGTCGAGGAGCGGATGTTGGTCTTCTGTTTTTCCTTGGTCGGATTGACGTCCATCTCGTCGTTGCGAGCGTTCTCACCTACGATCATGCCCTCATATACCTCGGTGCCGGGGCCGATCAGCATGGTGCCCCGCTCCTGCAGTGACATCAGCGCCTCGGTGGTCGAGTATCCGCGCCGGTCCGACACCATGGAACCGTTGCGTCGGGTCTTGAGGGCGCCGTGCCATGGCTCCCAACCGTCGAAGACGTTGTGCAAGACCCCGGTGCCCCTGGTCTCAACCAGGAACTCGGTGCGGAAGCCGACCAGACCGCGCGACGGCACGCGGTAGTCCATCCGCACCCAGCCGGTGCCGTGATTGACGATCTCCATCAGCCGGGCCTGGCGGAGCGCCAGGAGCTGGGTCACCACCCCCACGTAGTCCTCGGGGACATCGATCGCCACCTGTTCCATCGGCTCGTGAAGCTTGCCGTCGATCTCCTTGGTCACTACCTGCGGTTTGCCGACGGTGAGTTCGAAGCCCTCGCGCCGCATGGTCTCGACTAGGACCGCCAGTTGCAGCTCTCCCCTGCCCTGGACCTCCCAGGTGTCGGGGCGAGGAGTAGAGAGCACCCGGAGGGAGACGTTGCCCACCAGCTCTGAGTCCAGCCGGTTCTTGATCATCCGGGCGGTGAGCCTGGTGCCGTCGCTCCCCGACAGTGGCGAGGTGTTGATGCCGATGGTTGTGGCCAAGCTGGGCTCGTCGACCAGGATGGCCGGCAGCGGGCGGGGATCGTCGGGGTCGGCCAGGGTGTCGCCGATCGAGATGTCGGGGAAGCCGGCCACCGCCACGATCTCGCCAGGCCCAACCTCCTCGACATCGACACGGTCCAGGGCGCGAGACGCATACAGCTCGGTGATCCGCGCCCTAAGGACGGAGCCGTCGACCCGGCACCAGGCCACGGTCTCGCCCCGGCGCAACCAGCCGTTGTGGACCCGACAGATCGCCAGACGGCCTACGTAGGCGGATGCATCGAGGTTGGTGACCAGCGCCTGAAGCGGGTGACCCTCCTCATATGCGGGCGCCGGAATGCTGTGCACGATGGCGTCGAAGAGGGGGACCAGGTTGGTGCCGGGGACCCCGGGGTCGGTGCTCGCCCAGCCCGCGCAGGCGTTGGAGTAAAGGACCGGGAACACGATCTGACTCTCATCGGCGCCGAGGTCCAGGAATAGGTCCTCGATCTCACGAACGACCTCATCGATACGCGCGTCAGAGCGGTCAACCTTGTTGACCACCACCACCACCGCCAGCTTCGCCTCAAGGGTCTTGCGGAGCACGAATCGGGTCTGGGGCAGGGGCCCTTCGGAGGCATCCACCAGCAGGAGCACGCCATCGACCATGGCCAATCCCCGTTCCACCTCACCTCCGAAATCGGCGTGGCCGGGGGTGTCGACAATCGTGATCTTGGTGGGCCCGTACTGCACCGCGGTGTGCTTGGCCAGGATGGTGATGCCCTTCTCGCGCTCCAGGTCGCCCGAGTCAAGGATCCGGTCGGTGATCTCCTGATTGGCGCGAAACGCGCCCGTCTGCTGGAGCATGGCGTTGACCAAGGTGGTCTTGCCGTGGTCTACGTGGGCGACGATGGCCACGTTCCGGAGATCGTCGCGCACAGGCATTCGCAACTCAGGATACCCAGCGGCGGCGACGTCCCAACGCTGCCTGGATCAGGGGTGCCGAAGTGAGCCCCAGACGGCATACCTCAAATCACGCCTAGACCCAGGTCAGCCGACCCCCTCTTGTGTTCGCCCAGCCCGGCGCCAATCCGTACCCCTCCGGGCCGCTGAGCAGGTCTGGGTCGACCACATGGGTACCAGCTCCGGGCTGGTCCGGGCGGCAGCCTGAACCACGGGGCCGAGGCCGTCCCTGGCGCCCAGAACCGAGACCAGATTGCAGCGGCGGGGCAAACGCTGGACCGTAATTGAGATGCTTGCGGGGACAGAAGCTGACCCCGGGCGCGGTGCCTGATCACGGATCGCCGGGGTTATGCCCGAGAGTGCGCTTGCTAACCTTGGTCGCTCTCCACCTCGGCTCCAAAGGTTCATTACTTGACTTGCCCAGCAGCCTGCCCGCTGACGCTGGCGGCGAGTGCCCTCGCCGACCATTGCGGCCCCAGTGCCCTCGCGAGAGGTGCGGGGCGGCTGCGATAGGCACCTACCTCCGCAGCCTCAAGCCGGAGTTGCCGGCAAGCGTCTGGACGGTGGTGATCGGAGTGACCATCTCCTCCATCGGCACCGGCTTTGTACTGCCCTTCGGTTCGATCTACCTGCACGTGGTGCGCGGCCTGGCCATCCCTGTGGTTGGACTGGTCATCTCGGCCTCCGCCCTGGCATCCCTGGTATTCGGGGCCGTAGGCGGCACGCTGGTAGACCGGCTCGGCCCGAGGACGATGATGTTGGGGGACCTGATCCTGCAGACTCTGGGCTTCCTTTGGCTGGGCTTCTCACTCACCGCGGCGGAGGCCGCCGCGTCCATGGTCCTGATCGGCGCCGGAGTGGGCTGCTTCTATCCCTCTTTCGCATCTCTGCTGGCAGCAGTCACCAACCGCTCGCAACGGGCTGTGGCAGCGTCACTGCAGTACGCGGCGACCAACCTTGGGATCGGCGTCGGCGCCATCATCGGCGGCCTGGTGGTCTCGACATCCTCACCAGAGAGCTTCACCGCGATCTACCTGGTCAACGCGGCCAGTTTCGTCCTCTTCGGCGCCCTGGTGATCGCACTGGTACCCTCCGGCCGCCACCACGCCGAGAGCGACCAGCCTTCCGGCTACCGCGTTGTCCTGCGCGACCGCCCCTTCCTCCTACTGATCGGGTTCAACGCGATGGTGGTGCTCTCCGCCTACGCCCAGCTCGAGACCTCGGTGCCGCTGTACGCCCACGTTTTCCTTCGCGTGCCCACCTTGGCGCTGGGGGTGATCCTCGCCGTCAACACCGCCTTCATCGTCCTCGCCCAGCTGCCCATCACCCGCGCGGTCAGACATCTCAACCGCTCGCACACGCTCGGGCTGAGCGCCGGCGCCTGGCTGCTGGCCTGGTTGTGGGGTGAGGTTGCCAGCCTGACCCACGGCCTGGAGGCCAGCCTGCTCCTGGGAGTGTTCGCGGTCTGCTTCGGCCTGGGAGAGTGCTTGCTCAGCGCCACCATCGGACCCCTGGTCGCGGACTTGGCGCCCGCCTCAGTGCGGGGGCGTTACATGGCCGCCTTCAACCTCTCATGGGGCCTTGGTCTGTTGGTCGGGCCGACGATTGGGGGCTTGGTGGTGGGCTCGGTGGTACGGCCAGGGATGTGGCTGCTCTGGGCCGTGGTCGCCGCGGGTCTAGTGCTGTGGGCGGCGCTTTTGGGACACTCGCTGCCGGCCAGTGTCAACCGGCCGCCGCTGACCAGTTGAGGCCGGTCCGCGGCAGCTCATGCTTCCCAAGCGGGCGTTGCCGCCATAACATTCACCTGACAAGCGAATAGCCCGAAGGGCAAATGGGAATCCGGTGCGGGCCGTGCCCAAAGCCGGAGCTGTCGCGCAACTGTGAGCGGGGAGCCAGAGCCAGCGAGCCACTGGGAGCGTCCCGGGAAGGCGGCTCAAAGTCCTGATCCGCAAGCCAGGAGACCGGCCCCTAGGGATCGATCCATCCCCGCGCGCAACGGGAAGGTCGGCCTCCGGCGGCAGGTCCACCTCTGGCGTGACGGGTCCAACCGCCGCCAGGAGGCAGGGACGATGAGATCGTCTCAGGCGGTCAGCGCAGTACTGACCGCGATTTCCATGACGCTGCTGGTTTCGGCTTGCGCCGGCAGTGGCGGCAATTCGGCGACGCCCGGAGCCTCCTGCACCGGCTCGGGCCCTTCGGTGGAGCTGGTCGTGGAGTTGGGCGACCACCACGTGGTGGATCGCTGCGTCAACTTCAAGGGCACCTCGATCAGCGGAGAGCAGGCTCTCCATCGCAGTGGGATCGAGTTCGCCACCCAGCATCTCAGCTTCGGTGATGGCGTATGCCAGATCGACAACGAGCCCAAGTCCTACACCACCTGCTTCCCTAGCGGCGAGCCGTACTGGGCCCTCTTCATCAGGTCCGGTAAGGGCAAGTGGAAGGCGGCCACGACGGGGATTAGCGGGGTCGCGCTGAAATCCGGTGAGGCGTTGGGCTGGAGGTACGACCCCAGCTCGGGAGCCGCACCCCCACCGCCGCTGCCACCGAAATCGTGACCTTATGAATCCCCGCGTCCTCGCCGTCTGGGTCGGAGCCGTCCTCCTGCTCAGCCTGGGGAGTGAGGACCCGATCCTCCGGGTCCTCACTCTGGGGGCGGCGCTGACGGTGCTGCTGGTGCGACGTCGGCCCGGAACCAACCTGGGGCCGGCCCTGATCATGGTGAGTGCCACATCGCTGCTCAGCGTCGTCTTCAACTTCCTTCTCAGCCATACCGGTAGCACCGTGCTGGTAACCGCACCAGGCTGGTTGCCGGTATTGGGCGGTCCCCTAACCCTGGAAGCCGCGGCCTACGGGCTCGACATCGCTCTGGGGCTGGCTGCCTGCATCTTTGCCGGGGTTAGCCTCTCACTGGTCGTCGAGCCCACCCAGCTGATGGACTCCCTGCCGGCGCCCCTCTCGCGGACTGCCGCGGCATTGGGCGCAGCCATGTCCTTGGTCCCGCGCCTCGGCCAGAGCTTCGCTGCGGTACGAGAGGCTCAGCAGATGCGCGGCTGGCGAGCCAAGGGGCTGCGATCTTGGACTGCGATCGTGGTTCCCTCGGTTCTGACCACGATCGAGGGCTCGGCGCTGCTAGCGGAGGCCATGGAAGCGCGCGCGTTCGCGTCCGGACGCCGGACCGCGCAGGCTGGGGCTGCTTGGAAGCTCGGCGATCTAGTGACCGTCGCGATCACCCTGATGGCGGTAACTGGATTTGTGGTGGCGCTCTGCCTGGGCCAGGTCCCCGGCTGGCAGCCCTATCCCGACATGACCTTCCCGGCGCTCAGCTGGTGGCCAGCGGTCTGCTGTCTCCTGCTCTTCAGTCCGGTCCTTGTGCCGTGACCGAGATCGCGCGGTTCAAGGAGTTCAGTTACCGGTACCCGGAGAGCGCCACGCGCACCTTGGAGAGTCTCAACCTTCAGCTGACGAATGGCCTGACCGTGCTGACCGGTCCCTCGGGAAGCGGTAAGACCACCCTGCTGCGCACCCTCAACGGATTGGTCCCTCACTTCCATGGCGGTTGGGCCAGCGGGGAGGCATCGGTGATGGGCCGCGATCTCCAGCTCACCCCGACCCGACGGCTGGCTCGTGAGGTGGCGATGGTATTCCAGGAGCCGGAGTCCCAGTTCGTGCTGGCCACGGTCCAACGCGAGGTGGCCTTCGGGCCAGAGAACCTGGGGCTGCCGGGATCTGAGATCTCGACTCGGGTCGAGTCCGCGCTCCAGACCATGGGTGTACACCACCTCTCGTCGAGGCGACTGACGACGCTTTCGGGGGGCCAGCGCCAGCGAGTGGCCCTGGCCGCAGCTCTGGCCATGAAGCCAACGCTGCTGGTTCTGGACGAGCCCACCTCCCAGCTGGACGACGACGGGGCCGCCGCGCTCCGGCAAGAGTGCGAGCGGCTTTGCGAGCAGGGGCTGGCAGTCGTTGCCGCCGAGCAACGGCCATGGAGGGTCGAGGCCGGTGGAGCGCACCGGCTCGAGCTCAGCCAAGGTCATCTCATCGAGCCCGGCCGTGGTGCCCAAGAGAGCGCGCTCATGCCGCTTCGCCGGCCACAGACGGCTGGCGGCGTCGCCTGGGAATTGCGGGACCTGATGATTGGCCATGGGGAACCGGTAGCGGACGGTGTCCAGCTCAGCTGCCGGCGCGGGGAAGTGCTCTGCCTGACCGGTCCTAACGGCAGTGGCAAGACCACTCTGTTGCGCACCGTTGCCGGTCTTTTGCCTCCGCTCTCCGGGTCGGTGAAGCGCGAGCCGGGTCGAGCAGCGTACCTACCCCAGGAGCCCGGGGGAGTGCTTCACCAAGTCTCTGTCCTGGAGGAGGTGAGACAGACCGACCGGTGGCTCAGATTGGGCTGCGATCCCTGGCCGATTCTTTCCGAGTTCCACATCGAGTCCCTGGCTGAGATCGATCCCCGGGATTTGAGTACCGGCCAGCGCCAGCGGGTGGCCTTGGCCGCGGTTCTGCTCGGGAAGCCGGACATGGTCTTCCTGGACGAACCGACCCGAGGAGCAGATCCCGCCTCGCGACAGTTCCTCGGCCAGGTGCTGGACCGCCTGGCGGAGGCGGGTTCAGCAATTCTGGTGGCGACCAGCGACAGCCAGTTCGCTCACCAGATCGGCGACCGCGTCTACCAGCTTGCGGGCGGCCGCCTGCAGATGTCGGGGGAGATAGCGGCGTGATCCTACTCCTGATCTCTGCCGTGGTTGGAATCGCGCTCTTCTTGTGGCCCTTCAGCGGGCTGGGGCTGCCGGCCGCCACCCCGGCTCTGGCAATTGGACTGGGCACCGCGCTGGGACTCCTCGCCCTTGAGGTCGGCACCCGGCGGATGGACTCCCGACAGCTGGCCCTGCTGGCGGCGCTGAGTGCATTGGACGCCGGCTTGCGGGCCGCCCTGGTGACTGGCATAGGGGGCTTCAGTCCGATCTTTCTACTGGTGCTCTGCGGTGGTTACGCGTTGGGACCAGAGTTCGGCTTCCTGCTGGGCGCCTGCTCGCTGCTGGTGTCGGCCCTGCTCACCGGCGGCCTGGGCCCTTGGGTGCCTTACCAACTCTTTGCGGTGGGCTGGGTGGGGGCCATCGCCGGCCTGGCCGGCATCCGCCGGGCTGGCCGCCGGCCAGGCCGCACTGACGTACTCCTACTTGCCGGTGTCGGGGTGGTCACCGGTTTCGGTTTCGGAGCTGTGATGGACATCTGGAACTGGACCTTCTACTACTCGTCCCCTCAGATAGGGTGGAGCTCGCACCTCGCCCCCTTGACCGCGCTTGAGCACTTCCTGAAGTACTACCTGGTCACGTCGGTCGAGTACGACGCTTTCCGAGCCGGGGGCAATGCGCTCATGGTCGCGATCTTCGGGCTGCCGGTCCTCGCCGCCCTTCACCGACTCTCGCGCCGCTTTCGTGGCGGGTGGCTGAGGCCACCAGATCTGAGCAGCGCGGGGGTGCTTCCGCTCCTGGCTTCAGCCCAGTCGCCGGACCACGTAGCTCCCGGCCATCTTGTCGTGCCAGCCCTGCTTGCGCCAGTCGACCGCGGCCCAAACGAAACCCAGCGAGCAGGAGGCCAGATTGACCGCGTACCCCACCAGGCGGATGAGGCTGCGGCGAAAACCTAGCCGACCCCCGTCCTCCTGACGAACAACTTGAGCACCCACCAGCCAGAGCCCAAAGGTCCGACCGGTGCTGGCCCAGAGGCATACGAAGTAGGCCAGGGGCAGGACCGCTGTGACGCCGGCCCCGGCGACCCCGACGACAAAGGCATGCACCGCAAAACTGGCTCCCGCGAGCAGGATGAGGTCTGTCCAGAATGCCCCTGCCCGGGGCCAGAACCCGGCGTACCCAAGGCCGGGGAAGGGGCCGGCGAGCCGGAGCGACCGCAGACCGTGCCAAGCCACGATCGAAGCGCTGGATTTGCTGGGAAGATCGGACAGGAGCTCGGTCAGCTCGCCGCTGGTTCTGGCCCCGTAGGCGAGACGAGTGCGCTCGCTGAACTCTTCGGAGCTGAGGCGCCCCTCGACGTGATGCTCAGTGAGCTCGACGACCGCCTGCTCGCGGTCGGCGTCGGACGCGCGCACCTGGTGCCCGCGGGCCCAAGGAGGCCAGCCAACGTGCCGATGGGGTGTGGCGGGCGGCGACGCCATGGCCAGGTCAGCTCGACTCGGACGACGGATCGGGTTCGGTTCTGAGCCGCGACTCCCACTCGTGCCTGAGCAGACCCATATAGATCAGATCAGAGGGCACGCCGTCCCGGTGGACTCGCTCGCGCATCCGACCCTCCTCCCTGAACCCCAAGGCTCCATAGAGCTTGATGGCTGCCTTGTTGTCGGCAATCACGTCAAGGCTGAGGCGGTGGAGTCCCAACTCGTGGAAGGCGTAGCGCAAGGCCAGGCTCATCGCCTCTTTGCCAAATCCCTTGCCACGGTCAGCGGCATCTCCAATACCGATGGCGATCCAGCCGTTGCCGTTGTGCCATTCGATGCTAAAGATCGCGACGTATCCGACCAGGCGATCGTCCTCCAGCGTGCGGATGCGGAATTCAATCATGTCTGCCGGCGGGTCCATGGCCTGATCTCGGTCGCGGAAGTACTCCACGGAGAGTGGTCGAGGCGCCTCCGTATCGGCGAGCCGCCGGTACTCTCCGTCTTCGCTCCACCGTGAGAACAGTTCCGCGTCCTCAGGGCGGGGAGCGGTTAGTCGCACAAGCCCGCCGTGGAACAGCCTAGTCGGGGACATAAGGGAATTAGAACCTTGAAGTGAGTTGACCGATCTCCGTTGACCGAGTATCGCAGACCTCTGCGACTGTTCCTTCTGCCTTAGGTGGACAGGCCTTTCTGCCAGCTTGGCGAATCAGGGCTTGTCACACGCCCGTACGCGAACGCCTGCCGGCTTTGGAGACATCGCGGAAGGTAGCGCCCTTCAGGGGGCTAACAGCTCCTCAACCTCGCAGAGTCGCCACGGCGCATCCGTTGTGTCCAGCTCGACTTCAACCTCGTGCACGATAGTAGCTGCGGTCAAACGCCCCGTCCTGCTCTGGATCTGGGTCCGGTCTTCGAAGCGCAGTCTCAGCCAGAACCGTCCAGGGGCCGATGCCGCACGGTCGGATCTCGTCCAGCACAGTCCCGCCCGAGCTGGCAGCCACTTATCGCCGAAAGCTCTTCGAGCGGCCGTCGCTCCAAGAAACCTACCGAGCGCAGGCGGCGAAAGGTATCGCGCCAACTCTAGGTCGTCTCCAGCCGCGACTGCGCCCTCGATCCCGTCGACTAACTGCCTCACCCTCTTGGTGGTCTCGGCGACGCCGCGGTCCTGTGCCAAACGCCACGCGCGATTCGATCCCCACCACTTGATCTTTACCACTTCAGCGCTTGAAGTGTCGAGCAGCAGTAAGGTCGGGCAGCAGTGACGCAAGACTGGCTGCGAAATGCCTGTCTATCGCGGAGAGAGTCCTGTGGGAGGACGTCGCCTTCCGCGCTACATCTGCGACCCAGGGCCATCTAAGCACAACAAACTCGCTGAGCTGGGCCTGCCATTGCACGGCTTCGGCGGCTTCGGACCTGGCTACTCCCATGATCAGTCGGCATCTCTGCACGTCAATCCCCATTCGACCCAATACGCCAACCCCAGTGACTGCTGCGCGTGCATGAGACTCCGTAGGACGCAGAGGAATCAAGATGGTATCCGCCAAGCCCAGCCAGAAGACGACGGGCTGTGGCATCGATGTGCCAGAGCAGTCAAGTAGGTTGCCCACGTCCACCACTACTGCATCGAATGCAGGCGTCACAAGATAGGTGTAAAGGTAGTCCAAGTGTTCCCGCCCGACGCGGTCCACATGGCGAGGTGCAAACAGCGCTCTCACTCCCGACTCACGACCCACCCACAGCAGGGAGTCCAGACTGACTCGCTGGTCCGCAAGTTCGGGCAATTGCTGGAGTATGCGATCTATGCCGGCGCTAGAGCCCCAAGCGGAGTCCACATCTGAAGCTCCCAGCTTCAATTCCAAGTCGGGCTGAAACGGGTCCGCATCCACCAGAAGTACGCGCCATGCCGAGCCGTCTGAAGCCCCAGCCATCGCGCTTGCCACCTCGTTCGCCAGCGTCGTGCGTCCCGTGCCACCTCTTCCACCCGCCGCGACGATAACCAGGGGATCACCCTGGGACCTCTTCCCCTCAGGGGATCGCCTACCGTCTTCTGCAAAGACCGGCGCCGGTTGCGCACGGGATCGGCTGTGGAGTATGGGCTCGAGGACATGAATTAGGAAATGGCCGTGAGGTCTTGGTTGGCTGATCTTCCTCGTAGGTGTGGATGCGATTGCCAGCAGAGGGTGCCTCGCCGGAAAAGCCCTCCGTTCCGCGTTGTCGGGTGGCTGCCAGATCAGGCTAGCGCTCCGACCACTCGCCGGGACTTCAGGCGGAGGGCAGGGAAGAGACCGCTTCGAGGCTCCGTCGGTAGCCCCCCACTCTTCGTACCTAGGTTGCTCTAGCACTGCGGTCGCTCGACAGCAACAGTTTGGGCGCCGAAGCCGTGCTCCATCCAAGCCGTGGACGTAGCGCGCAGTCTCACGCTCGTCCACCCAGGGAACACGAGTAGCGGGAGTTGAACGGTCTGCCAGATCATGACCATGACACCGCTTCCGGAAGCCTGGACTGGCACCGACGGCGCCGTGGCGCCCCGACAATTCAACGTCACGGCAAATGCACATCCGTCACCCGGCGGCAGGGCCGACGGTATCCTGCTGGTGCCGTAGTCGAAGCAACTGGGCCCCGAGGCTGGATAGGCTGCGGCGACGGACTCCTCAACTACTTCGCCCACTGTCCCGATTCCATTGCCACAGTTAGCACTGCCATCCGGCTGAACGCAAAGTTGAAAGGAACCGCCGTGATCAATCGCCGTCACGTCGACGGCCTGAGCCGCCGCCTCAGCAGCGGCCTCCGCCACCCCTACAAGGCTGGCGTGGCTGGACAATAGGACACCACCATCCACCGCGAGTCCGGCTACTGGCAGTAGGAGCAACGCGAGCAACAGGCAGAAGACCGGGAGAATCTGCCCGCGCTCTGAGGTTGGGGGCATGATATTTATCCTTCGTCGCTCAGCAGTTGTCTCCCGTGGGGTCAGCGATTGGATCGCGGCTACGGAAGGGATCGATCTTGTCGATGGCAGTGCTCGTGAGCCGGGGTGAGAGCCAAGACCCGATGATTGGTATCCACTCAAGGTCGGGACGGTAGACCAGTTTTGCCACCATGTCGCCGTCCGTCGGAGCACTCGACAGGGGGCTGGTCCCGACACGGCAGAAGCTGTCGCTTTGGCCTCCATAGCCAAACCAGAGCGCAAACGACCCGGCTCCAGGCGACGCTGGCAGGAGACCGCTCTCGGGTAGTGGCCCGACGCAGGCCCCGCGAAGTTCATCCGTTAAGTCGGCCGAGACAAGCCCACTACTCTCCGAGAGAACTGTCGCTAGTTCTCGATGCGCGGCTAAGCACGCTTCTGTCGCGTCCACTCCTCGGGCGCCCACGAGCGCTGTGGCGTTGGCCGCCGTCTCAAGTGCAATTTGAGTCCGCGCAACTTGTACTACGGCCACGGCTCCGCAGCCAATGACGAGGACGATCGGTAGCACGATAGCCAACTCGACAAGTGCCTGCCCCTGTCCACTGCGTCCTCGTGGCAACGACGGTCTCACGGCATTAGCGTCTCCACTTGAAGTCGAAGTTGAACGCTGACCGGAAGAGCATCTAACCCAGCCGTACTGGCGACGGGAATCACTGTCCTTAATGCACCCTTGATCCACACGTCTACGGCCGTTGCCGGCCATGACGTGTATGCAAGGCAGACGAAGAGCCTTCCAGCGGCATTACCTCGAGCACACGGCGCCATCGAGTTGGAGACACCGAAGCAGTCCGCCGCATGACAGTTAGGGTTCTGCCTCCCATCAAGATTTCTGGGGGAGGGGCCCAAGAAGTCGTCGCGGCTTGCATCCGACGATGAGTCGACACACGAGTGCCGAGTACCAGATGCGGGTTCGTCGTCAAAGTACAGGACGCACTCTTGAGGTAGACCGCACCCACCCGCAATCGACTGTCCAGCAATGCACGTCACAACGTCGGCCAGATCTACCACGGAGGCATCTAGAGAGCTGACCGCCGCTGCCTGCCCTGCCGCCAATCGCAGCAGCGGCTGTCCTGGGATCGGTGCGCTAGACGCTTCGCGTGCTGCTATCAAGGCAGCGCTCTGAACGCCTTCGGCTGAAAGTGCCGAGATTCCGAGTTGAACGGCCCCCAGGCTGGCCGTCAGGAATAGCGTCACCCCGATGGCCATTTCAATCATCGCTTGTCCCGCCTGTCCGCGCTTAGTCACCCGAAGGAGGCCGACAGTCTTTCGATCGCGGGATAGAGGATGATCACCACGAAAGGCAGCAGTATGCAGAGAGCTACCGGAAGCAGCATCGTCACCAAAGCTCTGCGGCCACGGCTCAGCAGTTCATCCCTCTGTCGGTCCCTGAGCCCGCGAGCAAGCTGCCCCAGAGGCGAACTGGTAGCAACTCCCTCTTCCCGCTGAACGCGCACCGCTGCCGCCAGCGCTGAGAGTGCGGCGATATCTAGTTGGGTCCCCGCTGTCTCCAACTGACGGTCTAATTGGGGAGTGCCCGCAGTAGCTGAAGCGGTTAGACAGCTGCGGAGCAACATCGCCGCGTCGCCCTCTAGTCGATTGACCACCAGCTCCATCGCACTGCGCGGTCCAACTCCGCCGCCCCGTTGTTCCAGCGCCATCAGATCCACGAGGATGGGAAGTTGGTCCAAGATAGCTCGGCGCCGGCGTCCGGCTCGCTGGCCTACCTCGACCGCCCCAAGCAGAGGGATCGCCACCGCTGCTAGAACTGCCAAGTTCAGGGGAAGAACCCCGTTAAGAACCAGCGCCGTCAGCAAACATGCAACAGCGACCATCAGCAGCATTGCCACGGAGACCACCGTCTCTGGAGGCGAAGAGATCCCGGCTCGACTGAGCTGACCGGACAATGCGGCCCGGACGGAAGCGGGAAGCTGCTGGTTGAGCGCCGCGCCCAGACCCAAAATCATCACGCTCATCCGACCTCGGACGCCTGTCTTCGCTACGCGTCGAGCGGTGGACCGGCGCTGACTTCGCCTCCGGATCCACTCGTCGGCGGTGGACCGGCGCGGCCAGGCGGCGACGAGTATCCCTGCCCAAACCGCGAGAAGTGCTGCACCCGCCACCCCTCCGATATCCAGGAGTGAGTCTGGGGTCACTTCAGTTGCCTAGATTCTCGGACTCTGAAGAGCCTGCGAGCATGGTAAGCATGGCTCGCTTAGAGACGTCTCTAGTGGCAGAAGGGCTGGTGAAAGGTGTTGGCATTGAATCCGTGTTTGGCTTCGCTTGGGGGGCGAGTGACAGCAAGTCCGGCTGGGGTAGTCGGAGGATTCGCAACATCCATACGTACCCGACAACGATGGTGGCGATGAGGGTTCCCAAGAGCAGTTGACCCCCAACCGTCGAGTACGGTGCGAGGTATTGGGGATTGACAGCGTGTAGCAGGACGAGAAGAGCTAGCGGCATCAAGGCAATTACCAGCGCTCCTAGGCGCCCCTGCGCCTGTTCAGCGCGTAGCTGCCCCTGCACCGCGTCGATTTGGTGCGCAGCGCGACTCAGCTCCTGCAACAGGGGTGCGAGACGGCCTCCAGATCGGTTGCCCACTATCAGGGCGGAGGCAATGAGCGTGAAGAGTGGCTGCCGGATACGGATCTCCGCCTCGGCAAGAGCGTCCTCCAACGACCTCTCGTCGAGGCTGGCGAGGATGCGGCTTACTTCACCGCGCAACTCCAAAGGTCCACTCGCGGCCAGCACCACCAGCGCCTGCCTGGTGCTGTGTCCGGCGGGGAGCAACTGCGCCAGGAGATCAGTGGCCGTGAGTAATGCAGCGGCCATCAGCGTTGCCCGCCGCGCATCGCGCCATCGTCGATATGCCGCAGCAGTGCCCCAGCCTAGGGCCGCGATCACCCCTGAGGGAACGATGAGACCGAGGAGCAAGTAGGCCAATAGACCAGCCGCGGTTGCACAACCGATTTCAGAGAGATGACCGGCAGCTAGTCGGCGGAGGACCCTTCGTATATCAGATCTTCGCTCACGCAAACTAGGATGTGTCTGGGGACCGCCTGGCGCAGCGAAAAGGACAACTAACCACCCGGCCGTCACTGCACTCAGGAGTGCGAACGCTATCGAAGCAGCACCCATCACCTAGAGTCCTCTGCCCGAGCTGCTCTCCCCAAAGGACCCACGACCTGGCCCAGAGCAAGATTGGCTCCTTCAAATTTGTCTGCAATCTTCGGGGGAAGGTCATCAAATCGGCTTACCGTCCAGCGCCACTCTGCCCGAGCGCGATCGTATCGGCAGAGCTCTTCTATGACGGGGATCTCTCCCTCCACCTGGCCCGTCACTAGTCCCAAGCCGCCGACCACCCGGCGATCTCGGCCGTCTGCCTCCCGGAACCTGCTTAAATGAACAACCATGTCGACTTTGGTGGCGATCTCCCGAGCAACTGCGCCCGGGTCAGCCCGAATCTGTGCTGGGTGACGCCGTACCAGGGCAGCCAACCTGACTAGCGCGTCGCGCACGCTATTGGCGTGGAGGGTTGTTGCGCTTCCATCATGACCGGTGCCCATCGCGTCAATGACGTCTAGCGCCTCGGCTCCCCGGGACTCCCCCACAAATATACGGTCCGGGCGCTGCCTTAGAGCATTGCGCACCAACTGCTGGATGGTGACCTCTCCGCTGCCCTCTGTGTTGGCCTCACGAGCCTCCAGCGAAATAGTGTTCGCGCGCCCACCTCCACTGGTGCGGACGTGTAGCTCTCTCTGGTCCTCGATGGTTATGACTCGTTCGGAATCGGGAACCTGGCGGATTAGCAGGCGCAGCATCGTCGTCTTGCCGCTGCCAGTCCCTCCTGACACCAGGAAGTTGAGTCGGGCTAAGACTGCTGCCTGAAAAATCGGGATCAACTCCCAGGGTAAGGTACCGGCGCGTGCGAGATCGGCGAGTTGGCCGAACCGAGCAACCTGGTGCCGCCGTATCGTGACCGCCATCGGCGTTGCAACCGGTGGCAGCACCGCGTTGAGCCGGGACCCGTCTTCCAGCGTAGCCGTCACCATGGGACTCGCACGATCGAGACGTGACGAGCCATTCCCCAACATCTGACGTACCGTCTGGACCAGCTCCTCCTCGTTTATGAACTCAACGCCGGCTGACTCTTGAATCCCGTCCCTGACGACCAACACCTCGCGCGGGCCATTCACGATCACCTCTTCGACCATCGGGTCCGCGAGCAACTCTGTGAGTGGCCCCAGCGGCGTCACTCTGAACAGCACGCGGCGGCGCAGCATTGCATAGCCATCCCGATCAAGCACGGGGGACCCTGCGTGTGGTGCGCGGGCGTGGTAAGCCTCGATCTCTCGCTGAACCAGCGCTTCGATCCAAGTCCGGTCGTCAACTCGAACTCGCGTCTCTAACCGCTGACTCAGTTGTTCAGTAATCCCTGCGCGAACACGAGTGAGAACTCGTTCCTCGACTAGTTGCTCATCGCACTGTTCAGCCGTCGGCACACTACCGCCTTGGATACTCACAGCTACGTATCACCCACATACTCGCCGGCGAGTCGGGAGTTAATCGCTCCGGCGCGCGGTTGAATGTCTCCCAGTGGGGCCGGTAAGGACGCGGCGATTCGCTGCGCACAACGCAGGAGGGGCTTAGCTAGCGCACCGCTCATGACTGCGGGAGTGCCCCGATCTTCTGCCTCTATGCTTGCTCGACGCTGGTCGGGTATGGCTGCCGCGACAGCGACGCCGTATCGTGCACGAAGCGCGTGTTCGACATCTCTCAGGCCGGGCGGGCCAACCCTGTTGAGGATCGCAAGCCCGGCTCGCGTTCGGACCTCCCCAGCAAGAGGGCTTGCAAGGGTGCGGTCCAGAAGGTCGATCCCCAACTTGGTGGAGACAACCGCCCAGACGACTAGCTGAGAGAGCAGGGCGGCTTTTTGCGCGGGCTCGCAGTCGAGTGCCCCAGCATCGATGACGATGGCGTCGTATTGCTGGCGCAGAGCCTGGATCACTTCCTCGAGCACCGGACTGGGTACGGGTTCTCCGACACCAGCCACGGAGCGTCCCGTTAGTACGTCTAACCCGGATACCGTTTGCACGTGGCGAAGAACCAGGGCATCATCGACAGGCTTGAGAGCGGCCTCGTGTGCCAGATAATTGAGCGAGCGATCCTCAGCAAGGTCGAGCTGGACTGCGACCGCGCCGAGGTGCGGGTCGGCGTCGACCAATACCACCCGCAGCCCTTGAATGACCAGTGCCGCTGCCAAGTTGATGCTCAGAAACGTGCGACCGGGGGCACCAGTCGGCCCGGTCACACTTAGCACGTTTCCTCGCCTTACCTTTCGGGTTCGGACTCCCGGGCCGCCATCGACCTCATGGGTTAGGTTTGGGCGGGTGCGGCCGAGAAGCGGCGGCATGGACTTATCCGGTTCCCGACGTGGGTACCGGTCGAGAGCAAATCTTGGCCGCCGTTCTCTGGCGTATGGCTAGCAGCGCCTGGTAGGGGTCAGAGATTGCCTGTTCCGTCCCCTCGCAAGTCAAAGCCCCTGTGGGTACTGCCCAAATTGGCTCGGTCGCATCTAACAACAGCCAGGGGGCGACCTGGGCCGGGCTCACCGAGATGGTGATGGTGTGTGATCCCTGATTAGCGTCGATGACCGCGACCGCCTGGGCAAGTGGTACGACACAGCCGACCGCGGCTGCGTTTCCGCAGAGATTGGCGCCTGGCGCGACGCTGCTGGCCTGGGAACCCGACACCGCAAACAGGTCGACGCGATCTCCAGGACTCAGTCTGGGCGGCATGAATGAGAGGTCCAGGCTCAGCTGTCGCAGCGATGAGCCCGACCCCAAGGCGAGGTCCTGGCGAAGAATCAGGCTGCCCTCAGGGATGGTCACCAAGGCGATCGCTCCCTGGACCTCCCGATAGTCTGGTTCAGGGATCGTCTCTCGCTGGGTGGCGGCGCTCAGATGAACCAGCTCTCCGCCCGGGCTCAAGTCGGCGGTGGTGGCCTGGAGAACCTGGCCAGCCGGTATGGTGCGGCTGGTTACAAGAACCCGCACCTGGCCCGCCTGGGCGGAAACACCGAGGTACAGGAAGCCTGCCAAAGCGGCACAGAAGGTGAGAACTCCCAGCAACACCGCTGTATGCCGCCTCACCGGCTCCCTCCCTCTGTCGCGCCTCCTCCCCAGTCGGGGCGACACCGGCGACCCCACGCCGGTGTCAGGGATTTTGCACCGATTCGGTGCGGGAATGTTTGCCTACCCTTAGTTACGTAGACGTAACTTAGAGGTCCTACCGATCTGACTCGGCCCGGTGCTCGGGCGGCTCGATTGAGCGTCATGCGGCCTCGCGTAGCCAGTCGCCGCAATCAGCCGCTCGGAGTTTGCAGATAGCGCGCTTGTACAGGCCGCGCACTCGCTCCCGCGGCACGCCCCAGTCGGAGGCGATCTCTCGGGTAGTACGTCCCTCAACTAGGTGGGCGCGCACAACTCGAGCCTGCCCGGGAGTGAGCCGAGAGAGTAGAGCCCTCACCATCTCGGATTGGCAGACCGCCCGGGCTGGATCAGTCCCGGGATCCCGAAAAGCGTTGTGACCTGGATGCATCTCAATAAGCACTTCCAACGGGGGCCCGGAGTGCCGGGCTCGAACCTGGTCCGCCTCCCATCGGTGATGCCAGCGGTGAAACGCGATACTTCGCAGCCAGGCCCGGAGAGTCGCCTCGCGGTTTCCCTGGAACGTGTGCAGGCGTGTGATAGCGACGGCGAAGACGTCCTGCACCAGATCGGCCCGGTCCTCCGGAGGGCGGCGTCCGAAGCACCGCTCTACGTCGCCCCTGAAGTTGGCGAACATCCAGGCGACCGCGTCCGGCTGTCCGGCACGGAGCGGGTCGATCCAGGTCGCAAACTCTCCCTCATCCATCTCGAGCCCTCCTCGCTGGGTCCGCCCCGGGACCCGCAGGCCGGTCAGTCTCGAGCGGAGTCGGCACGCCTCTCTACCGATCCGTGCTGTCGTTGCTCCCCGGTTTAGCCCGGGCTTTGCACTGTTTGCGCCATAGGCGTTCACAGCGGCTAACCTGTAGTTGGAGGTGGGGCGCCGATGCCAGAAAGGGACCGGGCGGAGATCCTCGTAGTCGACGACGATCCGGACACCCTTCGGGCGCTCGCCGACCTGCTAACTGCTGATGGCTATCGCGTCGCCTCGGCATCCGGTGGCCGCGAGGCATTGCGCAGGATCAGCAGTGATAGCCCCGACTGCATAGTCCTTGACTACGCCATGCCAGAGGTGACCGGTTTCGAGGTACTCCAGCATCTACGGGAGTCAGGTAGTCAAACTCCCGTCGTGATACTCAGCGCCAAAAGCGACCCATACGACAAGGTCACGGGTTATTCCGGGGGAGCTGACGTGTACGTCGGCAAGGAGGAGGATCCCGGTGTGCTTCGTGCCGTCGTGCGCCGGCTTATGGAGCGACGAGGAGTTGTCGGCTCCCGGATCGAACTGGGCGGCCTTGTCATCGATCTTTCCACCTGGACCTGTAGCGTCGACGGCACGGAAGTGAGTCTCCCCCGCCGACTCTTCAAGCTCCTGCACGTACTCGCTAGCCAGCCTGGAAGAGTGTTACGTAAGGAGCAGTTGGTGTACCAGGTTTGGGGAATCAACTCCGATATCTACAACCGCGCCGTTGACAATGCCGTAGTGGAGTTGCGTCGGCTCTTGGGCGACAGCAGCAGCCAGCCACGTTTTGTCCACACGGTTCGAGGCGTCGGCTACAAGGTCGAGGTTCATTCATGAAGCGAACGTGGTGGTCTGCGGAGGCACCCACCTTTGTTCCTGCGTCAGATGTGTCAAGCGAAATCGTTTGGAATTCAGGGGCAGGGGTCGCTGTATTCGACCAGTCTGGCCGCCTCGCGTACTCGAATCCCGCTTTCCGGGGATCAGCAGCGCTGCCGGAGGTGGTTGATTCTCGCGGCTACGTCACCAGTGCGGCTCTGGAGAGCGCACGACGACACGTCGTTCACCACGGACCATCTGGCGGGTCGCGTTCAGCGACCTTGGCTCATTCCGATCGGATCCTGGACGTGGAGGTGCTGCCGCTCAAGGCCGCTCCCGAGTGGACCGCCATGATCCTTCACGTACGAACCTCGGCTGATTACCACTCCGACTCTTTGGCACTCGGGCTGCTCGTGCACGAACTCCGGGAGCCACTCCTGATCGCACAAGAGTCGCTAGAGAGGCTGACTCAGCTCGCGCAATCAAGCGACGCGGAGGTCCGCGCTGCGGTAGCCCGGCAGGGGCGTTCCCTGACACGGCTCGCTGCGCTCGTACAGGCGCTCAGAGATCTGAGCCTTGCGCATGGCCTTGAGGATTCCCGCTGGTCCTGGACCTCAGTCGACCTCGGGATGCAGGTCGACGAAGTCGCGAGCCGATATCAGGACCTTGCCGCAGTCCAGGGCCTCGGTTTCGAGGTGGTCGTGGAGAGCCATGTTCCGACGATTCAAGGTCATACCGAGCTTTTAACACAGGCAATCGCCAACTTGGTGGACAACGCGGTGAAGTATGCGTCTCGGCCGGGTCCAGTCCGCCTCTCATTGCGCAGACGAGGCGCCCTCGCGGTGGTCGAAGTGGCCGACAGCGGACCAGGAATTGCGCTAAGCGATCAGACCGAGATATTCAGGGAGTTCTACCGCCTCCCGGCGGCGCGGGGTAGTAGGACGCCCGGCACTGGCCTAGGCTTGGCGGTCGCGCGCCGCGTGGCGGAAGCTCATGGAGGCCGCCTATCCTTGGAGAGCGGGCCCGGGGCCGGGAGTGTCTTCCGGTTGAGCTTTCTTTTGGGTAGGAGCGCTCCAAATGCATAGCGGGAAGATCCCGCACGCATCCGCTCGCTCGACGAACTTCGCTCCCTGGGTAAACTTCTCAAGGCACAGCCCGCATGGCTCAATTGGTTAGAGCAGGGGACTCTTAATCCCAAGGTTGCAGGTTCGAGTCCTGCTGCGGGCACCACTGTTCTGTCTCGGTATTTCTGGGACAGACGAACCCTCACAGGGTAGTTTGTCGGATCGGCTGGTAGTCGATGTTTGGGTTGATGGTGAGGTGTCGGAGAAGGGTGCCGTCTTCGTTGAGCACCCGCACGTCGCGGCCAGCCATCAGGATGAGGACGCGAGTTTCCTTGTGGGCTCGGCCGACGCCGACGTGGTGGAGCCTGGAGCGGTAGCGCAAGGTGACGGTGCCGGAGGGGTCGATGACGTCGTGGCGGACCTTGGTCGCCACCGACAGTGCCTGCCCGTCGAGGACAGGTGCTGCTTTGTCCTTGGCCCGCCAGGCGACCATCGGCGGGCAGCCGCGGGCCTGGTGGGGCCGCTCCTCGTTGTAGATGGCGACGAAGCGGTCGATCTGGCCTTTGGAGTGCCGGGAGGTCGACAGCTGGGGGGCGGCGCCGGAGGTAGGCCTTCAGTGTGCGGTGGTATCGCTCGACCTTTCCCTGGGTCTGGGGGTGGTAGGGCTTGCCGTGCTTGAAGGTGATCCCGAGACAGGCCAGTTCGATCTCGAGGCCGGAGTGAGAGCCCCGATAGGCGGCGGTGTAGATTGCCCCGTTGTCGCTCAACACACTGGCTGGGAACCCGTAGTTGGAAGCGGCGGCAAGGAAGATCCGGACCACGTCGGCTGAGGTTGCCACTGGGGTGGCCACGGAGGCCATCACGCCTCGGGAGTGGTCGTCGATGAAGTTGACGATCTCGACGTGACCTGCGGCGAGCTGCCAGTGGGTCATGTCGCTCTGCCAGCACTCGTTGGGGAGGTCGGCCTCGAAGCGCTGCCAGGAGGTGCGGGGTCGCTTCTGGGGCTGGGCGGTGACTAACCCCCGGCGGACCAGAATGCGGTGGATCGTGGCTCGGGCCGGCACGTGCAGTCCGGACCTGGCCAGGTGAAACGCGATCGTGGAGGCACCGGAGTCCAGTCCGAGTTCGCCCAGCTGCTCGCGCAAGGCCACGACGGCATCTTCTTCCTCGGCCGTGGTCTGGTTGGGAGCGGTCTTTGGGCCACGCTTGCGGGGAGCGAGCGCTGCCTCACCTCCGGATCGGAAGAGCTCTACGTGGCGGTGCACCCAGGATTTCGAACGACCGGTGGCCGCCGCGACCTCCCGCACCGACCTGCCCTCGACCAAGACCGCAGACACGGCATAGAGCGCCAGATCCATGGGGACACCTCATCACCAGCTGTCCCAGAAATGGTGAGACATGGTGTCCCAGAAACCCTGGGACCTAAGACTGCTGCGGGCACCACATTGCTACTCGGATGAATACTCTGAGCGGGCGGACGGCATCGCGCTCTCTCGTGGCCCCACCATTCGCGACGACGGCTGCACGCGAACCTGTCCAAGTGGTCGACTCCCAGACCTTGAATGTCGGCGTTCGGCGCAACCTCAGATCAGATCGCGGGTGAAATAACTAGAGAACTCACAGCATCCAGGGTGTGAGTTCGGTGCACGAAGTCGCGAGCCCCGACCGACCCGGTGGCTACGGAGTCCTCAGGGCACTGACTCGCCAGTAGCAGGACAGAGCTTCACCTCCTTGGCGCTCAGCACCTTGCCTGCGGCATCGATCAGTCGAGCCTCGGATAGCTGACCGTCGCCGACGGCTGCGACCATCGCAGCCTGGATTGAACCCAGCACCTGAGCCTGGTCACCGGATGAGAACAGGATCATGTCGGCGCCAGCAGCTATCGACTCCACGCTCGCCTGGGCGACGCTGAGCCCCAGATCCGAGATGGCCGCTGCATCCAGGGAGTCGGTGAGAATCAAGCCTTGGTAGTGGAGCTGGCCCACTAGCAGGCCCTGGATCACCGATGCCGACAGACTGGCTGGCACCGTGCTGAGCCCGGGAACGGTGGCGTTGGAAACCATCACCGCCGGCAACTTCGCGCTAACCGCGGCCTCGAAGGGCACTAGGCCGCTGCCAACCAGAGTCGAATAGGGCAGGGTGCTGGCCGGGCCGTCGTCGGTGTTGCCACTGGCGCCACCCAGCCCGGGGAAGTGCTTCACCACCGGAATGACTCCCGCAGCCTGGAGGCCAGCCGCAAAGGCGAGACCATCACTGGCGGCGACGGTCGCGTTGTCGCTGAACGAACGCCAACCGTCTGGGTCGGTGGCGTTGGGACCGTCCCCTCCGTCTACGTCGAGGACCGGGGCCAGGTCCATGGTGACCCCCGCCTCCAGCATGGACTTCCCTACGGACTCTGCCAGGCTCTGAATCTGGGCGGGGGTCATGGTGCTTCCCATCTGCCGAGCCCACGGAATCGAGCCGACCAGATTGGCCATCCGCTGGACGCCTCCGCCCTCCTCGTCGGTCATCACAAAGGGACGGATCCCATCGGGGGCCGTCGACTCCAAAGCGGTCAGCTCTGAGCCCAGGTCGGCCGGCGCCGTCGCCCCAAACAAGAGCACTCCTCCCACCCCTTGGGAGACCTCCGCAGCTACCGACCCCACGTCGGTCTCTTCTACCGGAACCGCCACCGCCTGGGCGGCAAGGCGGTCGATCGTCCACTTTGAAAGAACGAGTTGGTTGGAACATGGTGTCGCCGTTGGTGTTGGCGACCGAGAACTGGTGGGGCTCGGCACCGGTCCCGGCTTGAGGCTGGCGCAGCTTGCCATCAGCACACCGACGGCCACCACCCCGACACCAAGTCGGACCGCACGGCCGGAGCTGATCGACCAGGGCATCAAGCGAGGATAGGCTCGACGCGCTCGAATCGGTTCCATGGCGGCCTGGGGAGAAGGGGGTCGGACCCGATCAGGCCTGAGCCGGATCCTGATTCAGTCGGTGAAGCGGCGAAATGCCAGGCAGGCGTTGTGTCCACCGAACCCAAATGAGTTGTTGAGGACCAGCTTCGGGTCAACTCTGCGGGCACCCTCGGTGACGTAGTCCAAGTCGCAGTTGGGGTCGGGATCTTGGTAGTTGATGGTGGGGGGCACCCGTCCGTCCACCAGCGCCATGACCGAGAAGATCGACTCGATGGCGCCGGCGCCCCCCAGGCTGTGGCCGGTCATAGATTTGGTGGATGAGATCGGGATCGCGTGAGCCCGCTCCTCTCCCAGCGCCTGTTTGATGGCGAACGTCTCGGATGCATCGTTGAGCTCGGTCGACGTGCCATGGGCGTTGATGTAGTCGACGTCGTCGGGCCCGGCTCCCGCCCGCTCAAGCGCCCTCACCATGGCCCGGGTAGCTCCTCGACCGCTGGGATCGGGGGCGGTCAGGTGGTACGCGTCGGCGGTGGCCCCATAGCCCGCAACCTCGGCGAGGATGCGCGCCCCCCGGCGTCGAGCGTAATCCAAGTCCTCCAAGACCAGGATCCCGCATGCCTCGGCGACGATGAATCCATCTCGACCCATGTCGAAGGGGCGGCTGGCGTGTTCGGGGTCGTCGTTGCGCTGGGAGATGGCCCGCATGGCGGAGAAGGCCCCCACCGCCAGGGGGGTGACGGACGCCTCGCTGGCGCCGGCCAGGCAAGCTAGGGCGTCGCCACGGCGAATGATCTCGGCAGCCTCACCGATAGCATGGGCGCCGGTGGCACAAGCGGATGTCAGAGCGAAGTTGGGGCCACAGGCCTGGAGCTTCATGGCGATCTCGCCGGCGGCGATGTCGCCCAGGATCATGGGTACGGTGAAGGGGCTGAGCCGGCGGGGACCGCGGTCCCGGAGGGTATAGCTGGCTTCCTCCGTCACCTGCAGGCCTCCGATCCCAGAGCCGACGATGACGCCCACCTCATCTCGGTTCGACTGGTCGATCGTCAGTCCGGACTGTTCTATGGCCTCCGTGGTTGCGGCCAGGGCGAACTGGGTGAACCGGGCGGTGCGGTTGATCTGCTTGCGTTCGATGAAGTCGCTGGGATCGAAGTCGAGGACCTCGCCGGCCATCTGTGAGGCATAGGGCGCGGGGTCGAAGGACTGGATCCTGGCGATGCCGCTTCGTCCGGCCAGCAGGCCCTCCCAGGTCGGGCCGACCCCAACCGCCACAGGTGTCACCGCCCCCATACCCGTCACGACGACTCGGCGTCGATCGGATGCGGCGGTCGGGCTCAATCGGAGACCTCCTGGTGGTGCGGGGAGGGCGGCTGCTCGTGCTCCTCCTGCGCTCGGTCCAACGCCGGAGCGCTGGGGTCGTCGATGCCCACTGCGGTTGGGTGCCAGCGCAGGAGCACCCCGCCCCAGGTCAGCCCGGCCCCGAAGGCTACCAAACCTACAAGTTCGTCGTCGTGGCAGCGTCCTTGACGGGCGGCTTCGGCCAGTGCCAGCGGGATCGAGGCCGACGAGGTGTTCCCAAGGCGGACCACGTTGCAGACGAAACGCTCGAATGGAAGCCCTAGCCGTCCGGCAGCCGTGGCCAGGATCCGGGAATTGGCCTGATGGGGCACGATCAGGGAGATCTGATTGGGTTCGATCCCCGCAGCAGCCGACAGCCGCAGCACGATCTGCTCCAGGATCTTGGTGCTGAAGCGAAAGACCTCGCGCCCGTTCATCTGGATCACCCGGTTGAGCGCCCTCGATCCAGACGCGAATTCGGGCAGCGGGGACGTAGCCGCTGTGTCGACCGGAGTGAAGGTGACAGTGTCCAAGGCCCAGGCACCCTGCCCATCCGCACCCAGTTCAATTTCGAGGATCTCGGCGCCCTCGTGGTCCTGATCGCGGACCAAGAAGGCGCCGGCCCCATCGCCGAAGAGGACGGCGGTGGAACGATCACTCCAGTCCACCACCCGGCTGAAGATCTCGGCGCTCACTACCAGCACGGTTCCAGCGAGCCCACTCTGGATCATCGACTGGGCAAGGGCCAGACCATAGAGCGCGCCGGAGCAGGCCGCCTGGAGGTCGAAGGCAGCGCCCAGAGGAGCACCCAACTCTGCCTGGAGGCGGCACGCCAAGGATGGGAAGGTGGAGTCCGGTGAGCTGCTCGAACAGATGATCGCATCGATCTCCGAAGCATCGAGTGCGGCGGCTGACAGGGCTGCCCGGGCTGCCCGGGCTGCCAACTGCAGAAGGGTCAGGTCCGGCTCGGCCACCCTACGCTCCCGGATACCGGTCCGCGACTGGATCCACTCGTCCGAGGTGTCCAGGAACTGCTCGATGTCCGAATTGGAGATCCGCAGGCCAGGGAGGGCGGTCCCGATACTCACCACCCGGCATCCCGGCCGTGAAGGTCGCCGACCATTGCCGCCTACCGAATCAGCGCCCCCGAGCCAGGCCGACCCCACACGCATTGAAGACCAAAAGCGGCTCGGCGGTTACGGTCGGAGCTCCGGAGAGTCCAAGAGCCGTAACCTTGCGGGGTAGTTGGGGACTCTGCTTGAGTCAGGGGTGACCGGAGCCTGCCTGGCCCGCTGCACCTCCGCGGCAAGAACGTGAGGGAGGAGTCTATTGTCGGCGAGCCCCACATTCTCACCGCGCAAAACGGCTGGGGTCGAGCCTAGTGGGGCAGTCATCTGTGCAGTCTGCAGCTCCAGCCAGTCCGCCGAAGAAGCAGCGTCGAGCCTCTATGTCTGCCCCGCCTGCGGCGCCCACGCCCGCATCAGTGCCCACGAGCGCGTCCGGCAGCTCGCCGATCCTGGCAGCTTCCAGGAGTGGGATGCCGATCTGGAGGGCCGCGACCGGCTGGGCTTCTTCGACACCAGGGCATACGTGGACCGGCTCGACGAGGCCCGGAGTCGCCAGCAGCTGCCTGACGCAATCCTCACAGGTGCGGCGCAGATCAGCTCCATCCCGATCGGACTGGCGGCCTTTGACTTCGGCTTCATGGGCGGCAGCCTCTCGACCGCCGTGGGGGAGCGACTGGCTCGGGCAATCGAACGCAGCGCCGACACAGAGATGCCCTTTGTCTGTGTGACCTCCTCGGGAGGGGCGCGAATGCAGGAGGGCGTCTTCTCACTGATGCAGATGGCCAAGAGCGTCGCCGCCTTGCACACTCTGGCCGAGCGCCATCTCCCCTTCATCTCGATCCTGACCGACCCCACAATGGGCGGCAGCATCGCCAGCTTCGCTGCCCTGGGCGACATCATCCTGGCCGAGCCCAAGGCCATGATCGGCTTCACGGGGGCCAGGGTCATCACCCAGGCCACCTATGAACAGCTGCCAGCTGGATTCCAGACCAGTGAGTTCCATCATGCCCGGGGGCTTATCGATCAGGTGGTCGATCGCCGCCAGCTCAGCGCGGTGGTGGCCCAACTTCTCCGGGTGCTGTCGGGACCAGCGGGGGAAACCGACCAGGACGCGGCGTGACCGGGCCTGAAGGCGAGGGCAGCGCCACCGCCGAGGAGATGGCCTCAGCCTGGGCCCACGTCGAGGTGGCACGCAACCCGGAGCGACCCTACTCCCTGGACCTGATCCAGCGGTGCCTCGACGACTTCGTCGAACTCCACGGAGACCGCCAAGGTGGCGATGACGCCGCTGTGGTGATCGGCCTGGCGAGGCTCAACGGCATGCCGCTGGCGGTGGTGGCCAACCAGAAGGGCCGGACCTTGGAGGAGCGCGGCCGACGCAACTTCGGCATGGCCCATCCGGAGGGGTATCGCAAGGCACAAAGACTGTTCGCTCTGGCGGGCCGACTGCAGCTGCCGGTGGTCAGTTTCATAGATACGCCGGGTGCCTACCCCGGCGTCGCAGCCGAGGAGAGGGGGCAGGCTTGGGCTATCGCGCAGACCCTGGAGGCCCAGCTGGCGCTGACCACCCCCTACCTGGCGGTGGTGATCGGGGAGGGGGGCAGCGGCGGCGCGCTGGCCACCTTGCTGGCCGACTCCGTGATGGTGCTGGAGCACGCCTTTCTCTCGGTGGCATCACCCGAGGCGGCGGCTGCGATCCTCTTCCGTGACGCTGGGCGCAAGCAGAGCGCGGCGGCGGCACTGTGTCTGGAAGCCGAGAATCTGCTGGAGTGGGGGATCGCCGACGAGATAGTCCCCGAGCCGTCAGGTGGCGCCCACACCGACTGGGACGCCACCGCCGCCCTGCTCCGTCCCCGACTCGTGGCCCGGCTGAAAAAGCTCGTCGCCGACGGTGTCAACCCGGCGCGCCGCCGGGAGCGCTATCGACGCCTGGACGGGCTCTTCTCGGCCTGACCCAGGCGGTCCGCCCGCCGATCCTCGTCGTCCGGGATTGGGCATAGTACGACCATGCGAACCCACGTCGCGCTGCTGCGCGGGATCAACGTCCTGGGTCGGAACCGGGTTGCGATGCCGGAGCTGCGCCAGCTGGTCAGCTCACTCGGGCACACCGGCGTCGAGACCTACATTCAGAGTGGCAACGTTGTGTTCTTCAGCCACGAGTCTGACACCCAGGTACTGGGAGTGAGTCTGCAGCAGGCTATCGCCGACCGACTGAATCTCAAGCCCCATGTCGTTGTCCTATCTCGCACCGACCTAGCCGAGGCAATTGCGAACAACCCGTTCCCTGGGGAGACAGATGGCAAGTGCTTGCATGCTGTATTCTCCAGCACCGAAATCGAACCCGACCGCGTGTTAGCAGTCACGGCGGCGCAGAACCGAGCACGGGCCAGAGGTGGCCGCGACGAGGCATGCGTGGTCGGCCGCACGCTTTACCTGCACACTCCCGACGGGTTTGGGCGCAGTGATCTGGTCGCTCGGCTGCTCCGCTCTGGACGAGACCAAGGCACTGCGCGCAACTGGACCACGGTCACTAAGTTGATGGCTCTGCTCGACGATTGAATCGCACTATCGCGGCTGGAATGTCTGGCTGGTACAGCTAGTGCTGGGCTGCGAGCTGGAGTGCCGCCCACAGCTGACCCACATCGTCGGGCGTGGTGCGAACACTCCCAATCGACGCACGCAGCACGAACTGGCCACCAAGCACGGCATGTGAGATGAAGGCGGCTCCACTTTCGTTGACAAGGGCCAGCAACGCTCGGTTGTGAGCTTCTAGGCTCAACTCATCGATGACGCCCTCTGGCCGATGTCGAAAGCAGACGGTCGCCATCGTGGTGGGAGCGCATGCTTCCCATCCAGGCGCTGTCTCAATTTGGTCACGCAGCCAACGTGCCATCCGGACGTGTTGGCGAATGCGCTCGGCCAGTCCTTCGCTTCCGTAGTAGCGCAGCACGAACCACAATTTGAGCGCCCGCATGCGCCGGCCCAGGGAGACCCCGTAGTCCATCAGATTGCGAGCCCCGAAACCGGATTCACGGCCGGCCTCAGGGGTAGCCAGGTACTCCGGTACCAGGGAGAACGCCCGCTTGAGGACCTCGGGTTTTTGGGTGTAGAGCACCGAGCAGTCGAGGGGAGTGAACAGCCACTTGTGAGGGTTGACGACCAGCGAATCAGCCCGCTCAGCCCCGGCCAGCACTCCCCGCCATTCCGGAACGATCGCCATGGCTCCGCCGTGCGCAGCGTCAACGTGGAGCCAGAGACGGTGCTGACGGCACAGCTCCGCGATCGCCTCGACCGGGTCGATGCTGGTGCTCGCCGTGGTGCCGACGGTGGCGACCACGGCGGCCGGCAACAGCCCCCGGTCCCGGTCCTCCTCGATACATCGCCTCAGTGCCGAGACGTCCATCTGGAATTCCCTGTCGACGGGAACTGCACGATAGCCGTCCCTACCGAGGCCGAGGGTGATCACCGCCTTCTCCACCGAAGAGTGGGCCTGCTCCGAGGCGTAGATCCGGATTCCGGGTAGCTCGGGCCGGCCCGCCAGGCCGTGTTGGCGGACATCCCTGACCAGGTCCTCACGAGCTGCCGCCAGTGCTACTAAGGTGGAGGAGGACGCGGTGTCGTTGATATGCCCGTCGAAGCTGTCGGGCAAGCCCATCAGGCGCGCCAGCCACCGGCAGACCACCCACTCCAGCTCGGTCGCGGCCGGCGAGGTGCGCCAGAGCATGGCGTTGACGTTGATGCCAGCGGTCAAGATCTCCCCCAAGATTCCCGCCGCCGATCCGGAGCTGGTGAAGTAGGCGAAGAACCGGGGATGAGCCCAATGGGTGATCCCGGGCAGCAGCAGGCGGTCGACGTCAGCCAGAATCTCCGCCATGGCCTCGCCCTGTGCGGGCGCCTCGGGAGGCAGCGCGGCCACCAGCTGTCCCGGCTCCGCTCGTGAGAGCGGCGGAAGGGTGGAGACGGTCTCCAGGTAGTCGGCTATCCGGTCGACGGTGAGGTGGGCCAGACGGCGGAATTCCTCCGCCGACATGTCACCCTGGAAGCCCTCAATCTTGGGTTTGGGCAGATCAAGGAAGGAACCGGGGCCCGGTGGTGGCTCGCGCACAAGCGTCGCCGGATCAGGCGCTGACGGCGGTGCGGGCGCGATCGAAAGCGTCGACGATCTGCCGGGTGTGCCGCTCGGCACCCAACGGGATCACGTGCAGCCTGAGCCCAGGCCGCTGTCCAATCTCCCCCGCCAACTCGGTGGCCACCGCCACACCTTCGCCAAGCCGAATCCGGTCCGCCAGAGGATCGGGCACCGGGCAGTCAGGCACGGCGCGCCGGACGAAGTCGAGGTTGCGACCGGAGCGCAGTATCCCGACGCTGGCAAAGACCACCGTCTCAGGTGGCAGGACTGACCCCAGATCGCGCAGGAAGTCGTCGAACCGATCGAGGTCGAAGACCATCTGGGTCTGAACGAAGTCAACCCCCGCTTCCACCTTCCGCTCCAACAGGCGAAGCTCCCGGCGACGATCGGCGAAGGGGCTGATCACCGCTCCGCGACTGATGCGCTTGGGGGCGGCCCACTCTGGTACCAGGCGGAGCACTTCGGTGGGACGCATAGCTGACTCTACTGCCGGCCCTCCGCTGCGGTCACCGCGAACCACCAAAACGCCAGCCGCGCCCATGGCAGCCGCCCCGGCAACCTGCTGGTGCAGCCCCAGCTGATTGCGGTCCCGGCAGGAGAGGTGGAGCACCGGGCGGACTCCGAAGGCGAGGCAGTCGGGGATCGCCGCCAGCGGCGAGAGGCGGGCCCGACCCATGTGGTTATCGGTCAGCCCAACTAGATGCACGGCACCGGCAAGATTGCCCAGGGCCCGATGAACCGACCTCAGGTCAGCACCTTTGGGCATCGAGAGCTCGGCAGACCGGGAGGCGCTGGCCAACACGCTCCCGTCAATATAGGGGACGTGGCAATCGACGAGAGTCGGACCGATTCTCGCCTGTCCCTGCCCAGGCCAGGCTCCCGGATCACTCAGATTGGCTGAAGCGGTTTCAGTCGGGGAAGCCACGCCCGCCCCGGCTGGCGTCGGGACTACCGTCCTTGAGGTGCGTCACCTGGGGCGTACGCTGTCCCTGGGCTCCGAGCGCCTGGAGATTCTCCGCGACATTAACTTCCTCATCCAGCGAGGTGAGTTCGTCACCTTGATGGGCCCGTCAGGCAGCGGCAAGAGCACCTTGCTGGGATGCATCACCGGGCTCGACAGTCCCTCCAGTGGCGAGGTCCTCCTGAACGGCGTGGACATCTCCCGGATGCGGGAGTCGCAACTCGCGGGCATCCGCAACCGCAGCGTAGGGATGGTGTTTCAGGCGTTCAATCTGATTCCCACCCTCACCGCTCGGGAAAATGTCGAGATCCCCCTTTACGCCGGTAACTGGCGGGGCTCACCGTCGGCCCGGGCCGACGAGCTGCTTGGTCTCGTCGGGCTTACCAGCCGCGCCGAGCATCGACCCGCTCAGCTCTCAGGCGGGGAGCAACAGCGGGTGGCGATCGCCAGGGCCTTGGCCACCCAGCCAGCCCTGCTGGTGGCGGACGAGCCCACTGGCAACCTGGCGACCGTTCAGGGCAAGGAGATCATGGATTTGCTCTGGAGCCTGCGTGAGCGGCTTGACACCACCTTCGTGATCGCCACCCACGATCCCAACGTCAGCGGTTACGCCACCCGGATGCTCCAGCTAGCGGACGGCGCCCTCGTCGGTGACCATCCGGGTCCCCGGGCCACATCGCGTTGAGGCTCCGCCTCTACTTCAGGTACACCACCCGTTCACTTCGCCGGGGCGGCACCCGCACCCTGCTGGCATCGTTCTGCGTCGCGGTCGGGGTGATGGCCATCGTGGGCCTCCAGCTGGCCGCGGGGATGGTGACCGACTCGCTGACATCCAATGTCCGCGAGGCCAACGGCGGCGACGTCTCGGTGGTCTCGGTGGCTGTGCCCTTCCCGGCCAGTCAGCTGGGCGTCTTCCAAAGGCTGCAGCTCGCGGGTGAGATCCAGCGCTATACCACCGTCGTCGAGGACTCGGCCAACCTCATCCTGCCCGGGGGCCAGGGGCTGTCGACCACCATCGACGCGGTCGACCCCAAAAGCTTCCCCTTGGTGGGTAGCCTTGCCCTGAAGCCAGGGGCTCTCGGCGACTTCCATCAATTGCTGCACCGTCCCCGGACCATGATTCTTTCCGGGAGCATGGCCAGCCTGCTCAAGGTCGGCGTGGGCCATCGGGTCCGGATTGAAGTCTTTGGCGCCAGCAAGCCGACGTACTGGACCGTGGGCGGGGTGTTGGCGGTTGACCCTCCGGCCGGCATGACCGACGACGTGATCGTGTCCAAAGCGCTGCTGGACTCCGTCATTGCCAAGTCCAGCGCTCCCGAATATGGCGAGGTCTACGTCACCACAAAGAACGCCGCAGACGCCAGTCGGGCGGCCAAGGCGATCAGCAGCAGTCTCCCGCTGGCGACCGTGTCCACAGTCAAGCAGGCGCTTAATTCGGACCGGAAGGCGAGTCAGGACCTCACCGAATTCCTCTCCATAGCCGGCCTGGCCGCTCTGCTCATCGGCGGGGTGGGAATCATCAACACCATGCAGGTGAGCCTGGCGCGCCGGCGCCTTGAGATCGCCATGCTCAAGACCACCGGTTACCGTCGCCGGGACCTTTACTCCCTGTTCGGGCTAGAGGCGGCTCTGCTCGGTCTGGGGGGCGGTGTCGTCGGGGCGCTGGCGGGGATTGGGCTCTCCGACGCCGTCCGAGTTCTGGTCGAGCAGATCGCCAACATTTCGATTGACTTCGTGCTCAGCCCAGAAGTGATCTTGTTCGGGGTGCTGATCGGCGTCGCCACCAGTTGCATCTTTGCCATGCTCCCCATCGTTCGTCTCAGCCGGGTGCGGCCAGCCGCCGTCCTTCGCGATGACCCGGGAACTCCGTCGGCCGGGGTGGTCGGCTCCACCATCGCGCTACTGGCCGTGGTCGCCGCCCTCTTCTGGCTGCTGGCCTCCGCGATCTTGGCCTCGCCGATTCTGGCTCTGTGGCTGGTGCTGGGCACCGCCGTCGCCATAGCCGTCCTTACCGGGCTCTTCAGCCTAGCTCTGATGGTGATCGGTCATCTCCCGGTCCCCGAGCGGCTCAGTCCCAGCTACGTGATCTTGGTGACCGGCTTCCTCGTGGTCTCCATCGCCATCGTCCGGGTCCCGGACCTGAGGGCCGTGGGAGCTCTGTTGGTTGCTCTATCGGTGCTGGGGTATGTGATCGTTTTTCTGCCCCGGTCGGTGCAGTCGGTGGTACGGATGGCGCTGCGCAACACGGGCCGCCAGCGCGCCCGAACCGCCGCCACCGCGGTCGCCCTCTTCGTCGGCGTCTTCGCAGTAGGGCTGATCCTGGTCTTAGGGACCGACATCCGCACCGAATTGGACACCGTCATCACTCAGGCCACGACGTACAACGTGATCGCGGTGGCCCCCAGCAGCGGTGCCGACCAACTGCTGAAAGTCGCAAGCAGGCTGCACAGCTCGGGGGAGCTCGCTACCGTTGCCGCCCCCAGCTCGCCCCAGTCGGTGAACGGCCGACCCTTCACCGACTTGGCACGGGCCAAGCCCAAGGCGGGGTCCCGATCCCTGAGCGGGAGGGGGCAGGACGCCCTGTTCCTGCTCGACGGGATCCAGGGGTGGTCCGTCGACCAGGGCGTGCTCCCCGATGTCAGCATCGTCGCGGGCCACCAGCTGCGTGCCTCCGATACCGCCAGCGACGGGGTGCTGGTCAGCTCCGCCCTCCACAAGGCCCCCTACAACCTGCGTGTCGGCGACACGATAACGGTCTCCGATCCTCTTGCCAGCCACCCTCAGACCGTGGCACTGAAGGTGGTGGGCTTCTACGGGGAACTCCTTCGCAGCAGCAAGGGGATCAGCATCAGCACCACCGTGGCCCCCATCCTCGCCACCCGGCAGACGGCGACCGCGGTCGGGGGCTCCAACCTGGACGAGGTGGTCGAGCTCAAGTTCCCGCCCGACCGCGCCAGTGCCGCGGCGGCCCAGCTGCGCCGTGCCGACAGCTCAGCCGAGGTCATCAACCTGGCCGACTTCACCCTCATCATCGACCAGTTCCTCAACAACGCCATCCTGTTCCTGACCGCCATCGCCTCCCTGGCTCTGCTGGCGGGGATCGTGATCGTGGCCAACTCGGTGGCCCTGGCGCTACTGGAGCGCCGGCGGGAGATCGGCATCCAGAAGGCGGTGGGGCTGAGCAGTCGTGGCGTCTACGCTCAGGTGCTGGTGGAGACCGCCACAGTCGCCGGGCTCGGAGCCATGGTCGGCATGCTCGCGATCGCGGCGCTCCTGGTGCCACTGGGGAAAGTCTTACTCAAGCTCAATCTGGCGCTACCCACCCCGCTGGCCCTGGTCATCGTGCTGGGCGCGGTGGCCGTGGCAACCGCAACCGCTGCCCTGGTCGCTTGGGGCCCGGTCCGAATCAGGCCGCTCGAAGTCCTGCGCTACGAGTAGCGCGCTGCTCGCTGATCCTAGCCCGGCCTGCCTAGGGCCGTGGTCCCGGCTCTTCGGCGGCTGCGCTCTGCCGGCGTCCTAATCGCTCCGCGGCAGCTGACATGACCATCGGGGCCGCGATCCGAGCGGCCCGCAAAGCCAGCTTGCTCACCAGCGACTGGCCCTGGCTCCCAGATGCGCGGCTGCTCGGGAACTCCAGATGCCCACTAGCCGCAGCCTCGGCCAGCAGCTCTTGCAAGTTCTGGCGCCAGTCCTCAGGCATGGTGGCGATCCAATCCTGATCGAGGGGCGATTCGGCACGACGGCGGCGCCGAATACGGACAACGTAGACGGCCCCGACCAGCATCACCACCGCCAGGCCGGCCGCCAGCTTGGCGCCGTCCCGGCGCAGGCGCTGCCGCGGGTCCAGGTCGTAGCGGAGACGCGCCTCAAGTCGGTCGGCGCTCACCTCCACCCGCTGCCGGGTGGCCGCTACGGCCTGGCGCGCCTGCTCAGTCGACGTGCCCACTCAAGATCCTCCTCAAGACTGGCCTTGGTCTCTTTGAACGGCCAGAGGCGTCGGTTGGCCCAGACCAACAGGCCGCCCAGCAGCACCAGGACGATCCCGGCCAGGCCGACGAGGCCCGCGACCAAGGTGTGGTTGGGGAGCCACTCCACCAGGGTTACCAGCGCGAATATCAGGAGAATGCCGGCGCCTAGCATCGCCACCAGGCCGCCGATGGCAACTCGGATTCCTCTGCGGGCTGCTGCTTTGAGCTCCGCCTTGGCCAGCGCCACCTCGTCAGTCACTAGTTGCCGGACTTCGTCGCTGAGGCCGTGGACCAGCTCCACCACGGTCTGCTCCGGCGCTTCAGGGCTGGGCATCGGTGCAGCGTAGCGGATCGCAGGCCGAGCTCCGTCGCCGCATATGATCAAGTCGTGGCTGACCTCGGCGAGAAGTCCTTCGAGGACTTGGTGGCGCCGCTCGTACGGCTAGCGCGTTCTGGAAGTCTCCTGGTGGCGAGCGACTTTGACGGGACCTTGGCTCGGGTGGTCCGCAACCCCCGCCTAGCCCGGCCGCTTCCGGAGGCCGCCCGGGCCCTGAGCGCTTTGGCGCAGCGAACTCCGGTGGCGGTGATCAGCGGCCGCGACCTGGCCAACCTGTTCGTCCAGTGTCCGCTTCCCGGAGTCCTGCTCCTGGGCAGTTATGGTCTGGAGCCCTGGCGCGAGGCGGGGACCAGCCCCATCCCCCTGCCGCCGTCGAATCCCTCCGACCGGCTCAAGCGGATCGCGGCTGAGCTGCAGGCGGCCACCCAGGATCTGCCCGGGGTGGAGGTGGAGACCAAGACGCTGGGAGTGGCGGTTCATTACCGCAACGTCAGCGACCGCCATGCCGCCGGGCTGGAGCTGCGTGGACTCGTGTCGGGCATCGCCCGGCGCCAGGACCTTGAGCTGCTACGGGGACGCTTTGTGCTGGAGCTGAGGGACCGTCATGCGGGAGACAAGGGGACTGCCTTGGTGCAGTTGCTCGACCGCATCTCGCCCAGGGGTTGCGTGTACGCCGGCGACGACCTCGGTGACCTCCCTGCCATGGTCCAGCTCCATCGCCGCGCCGAGGGCCTGGAGCTGGCTCTGGCCTTTGGGGTTCTCAGCCCGGAGACCCCGGACCAGGTGCGCGCCGAGGCGGACGTCTGCCTGGACGGGCCAGACGAGTGGGCGGCTCTGCTGGCGGGAGTGAGCAGGGAGCTGGCCAGAGCTGCCTGAGGCTGTGACCTCCGCGGTCAGCGAGCCACCAGCTGATTGATGTCTTGGAGCTGGGAGCTAATCCAGCGGGAGATGTCTCGCTTGCGGACGGTTTGGCGCAGGTGCCGGGCCCGGGTGGAGCGGTCCCGCTTGGGCATGGTCAACGCCGAATGCAGGGCCTCTGCGGTCTGGTCGATGTCGAAGGGGTTGATGGCGAGAGCCTCGATGCCAAGCTCCTCGTAGCTGCCCGCGTTCTCGCTCAGCACTAGCACCCCATCTTTGGTGTTGCAGAGCACCCCCTCCTTCGCCACCAAATTCATCCCGTCGTAAATGGGGTTGACCAGAAGCGCGTCGTAGGACTTGTAGGCCGCGACCGCCTTGTGGAGGTTGTCCTCAACCTCGAGACGGATCGGGACCCAGGTGCCGGTCTGAAAGCGCCGGTTGACATGCGCGGCGGCGCTCACCAGCGCCCCCAGATAGGAGCGATAGGCGTTGATGTTCTGGCGGCTGCGCTGGAGCAGAGCCCAGAACACCACCCGGCCCCGAAGCTCGGGGTGAGTGTCCAGCAGCCGCTCGTAGGCGAGGAAGCCGCGGACGATGTTCTTGCTGAGGTCGGTGCGGTCAACCCGGAGGATCAGGTACTCGGGACGCCAGGATTCGATCAAGGCCTGCTGGCGCAGCACTTCCTCATGGCCGGTGAGATCTGCCATCGCCCGTACGTCGACCGAGATCGGGTAGGCGCGGATGAGGACACTGCGCCCTTCGAAAAAGACGGTGGACCGGCGATGATCCACCGCCAGCCCCAGGTTCTCTTCGCAGGTGAGCAGGAAGTTGCGGACGTCCAGGCTGGTCTGGAGACCAACCACGTTGCAGCCCAACAGGCCGGTCAGGATGCCGTCTCGCATGTGTCGGGGCAGCACCTTCCAGTACTGCGACGTCGGCCAGGGGATGTGGATGAAGTGCTGCAGGTAGGCCTGGGGCAGCCGCGCCCTGACCATGCCCGGTAGGAGATAGAGGTGGTAGTCCTGGACCATGATCAGCGGGCGCGCCTTGGCGTTCATCGCCAGCGCCACCACCCGGTCGGCGAACTCGGAGTTGACCTGGACATAACCCTCGCGCCAAGCGCGCTCGGTTCGCGAGTCAAGGATTGGCTCTCTACCCAGATCCCAGAGGTAGTGCTGAATGAACCAGAGCAGGGGGTTGCTGATCTGGTTGTAGTAGAGGTCGTAGGCGGTGGAGTCTGGCTGGACGTAGGCTAGCCGGAACTTCCGTGCGTCCTCGGATACGACCTCGACCACACCATCCTCCCGAGCCCGGCTGGCCAATCTCAGGTCGGACTCCCCGCCGGCGACCGCGACCCAGATGGCGTCACTGGCGTGGGCCAGGGTCGACATCGCGGTCACCAGGCCCCCGGCTCCGCGGACGATCCGCTCCTGGCCGCCGGGACCGATCTGGCTCTCGACCGGGGCGCGGTTGGCAACCACGATCGGCTGCCAGCCGTGCAGCATCCGCCGCAACGCGGTCTCCGGTCCCGGCACCCGGCTAGGATGACGGACCCCGACCGGGAACGGGGTCGTCGCTATTGCCGAGCTCCGGTCACGCGACCTTCACGGCGGCGACCAGCTTGGTCAGCGAGTCCTTGGCGTCGCCGAAAAGCATGATCGTCTTGGGGTCATAGAGAAGATCGTTGTCGATGCCGGCGAAGCCGGGTCGCATCGAGCGCTTCAGGAAGACGATGTTCTTGGCCTCGTCAGCATTCAGGATGGGCATGCCGTAAATCGGACTCCCCGGCGAGCTGCGGGCGGCAGGATTGACCACGTCGTTGGCTCCTACGACCAGGGCCACGTCGGCGGACCGGAAGGAGTCATTGATCTCATCCATGTCCTTGAGCTGTTCGTAGGGCACGTTGGCCTCAGCCAGCAGCACGTTCATGTGCCCGGGCATTCGGCCGGCGACCGGATGGATGGCGTAGTCGACCGTCACTCCCCGCTTCTCCAGAGCGTCGGCCAACTCACGAACAGCGTGCTGACCCTGGGCCACGGCCAAACCGTAGCCAGGCACGATGATCACCCGCTGGGAGTAGGCGA
This sequence comes from Candidatus Dormiibacterota bacterium, assembly GCA_049279335.1. Lineage (GTDB taxonomy): Bacteria > Chloroflexota > Dormibacteria > Aeolococcales > Bog-877 > Bog-877. Next base: position 33,284 of record JBAPNX010000047.1, on the reverse strand, counting down.
GCAGGGTGCCGATGTCGTCGGCAGAACCGGAACGGACGCTTCGCTGAGCTGTCCCAGCCGCTTCCGCGCTCACCTGGATCTTGCCGAAGGCACCGAACAGGAGATTGTTCAGGGACCGGCCCATGGCGTCCGACATCATCATGGTGAGAAAGGTCCCGGAGGCCCCCACCAGGGTGCCGCCGACGATCAGCACCGGGTTGCCCAGCACAAAGCCGTCACCGGCGACGGCCAGTCCGGTGAACGCGTTGAGCAAGGAGATCACCACCGGCATGTCGGCGCCGCCGATGGGCAGCACAAACGCCACCCCCAGTACCAGCGAAAGCGCCAACAGCGGCCAGAGGAAGACATCTCCGAGGGAACCGCCGATGATGACCCGCACCGCGAAAACCACAATCGCGGCCGCCACCCACGCGTTCAACAACTGTTGGCCGCGATAGGTGATCGGCACGCCCCGCATCAGTTCCTGAAGCTTGGTGAAGGCGATCGCCGATCCGGCAAAGCTGATGGCGCCGATTACGACGGCGAAAGCGACTGCAACCGAGAGCACCGCCGGTGCCGTCTGTCCCGACGGGATTCTCAGATATTCATCGACCGCGACCAGGGCCGCCGCTCCCCCGCCAACCCCATTGAAGGAGGCCACCATCTGAGGAATGGCGGTGATCTTCACCGCTCGAGCGGCCACCGCTGCAACCGGAATCCCCACCAGGATTGCGATGACCATCAGGATTAGATTGAGCATCGAGTGGTGCAGCTCCGGGATGGTTGTCACGAAGGCAATCAACATGCCCAGCGCCGCCAGCAGATTGCCGGAACGGGCATGCCGCGGTGAACTCAACTGGTGGAGGCCGAAGATGAAGAGGACTGCCGCCAGTAGGTAGAGCAGGGTGACGCCGGCGGAGAGGTGCGTCAGGCTACCCCCGGCGCCTGCCGAGGCAGCGCGCGACAACGGCCCAGTGGCTGTCGGTGACTCTGGGATTGGTCACGGTTGATTCGGTCCCCGCGGGTTGCGACTCTTGAACATCTCCAACATGCGATCGGTCACCACGTAGCCCCCCACGACGTTGATGGTTGCCAGCAGTACCGCTACGAAACCGAGCGCGTCCTGGAGCGGTCCGTGGGCGGCCGCCATGATCAGCATCGCCCCCACCAGGATCACCCCGTGAATGGCATTGCTGCCTGACATCAGAGGCGTGTGCAGGATGGTGGGTACCTTGGAGATGACCTCGAAGCCAAGGAACACCGCGAGCACGAAGATCGAGATCTCGCTGACCAGCTGAGCGCTCATGTCCGGGCCGCTCCCACCTTGGCGGTCTCCCGCATCAACTGGTTGCGGATCTCCCCGGCGTGGACGGCGCACATGCCGTTTGTGATCTCGTCGTCGAAGTCGAGCACCAGCTTGCCCTCCTGGATCAGGTGGCCTGCGATCGCAGCCACGTTGCGGGCCAGCATCTGGCTGGCGGTCGTGGGCACTGTTGCGGGGAGATTGCGCCAGCCCAGAATTGTCACCCCGCCTGCCTGGACCTCCTCCCCAGGCCGGGTGAATTCGCAGTTGCCACCGCTGTCCGCGGCAAGGTCGACGATGACCGAGCCCGCTCGCATCTTGGTCACGACGGCCCGGGTTATCAGCACCGGCGCCCGGCGGCCCGGTACGGCCGCCGTCGTCACCACCAGGTCGCTCTGCTCCACCCGCTGCGCGATCAGCTCGCGCTGGCGGGTCAAGAATTCCTCGCTCTGCTCGCGGGCGTACCCCCCCTCACCCTCCTGGGCCTCGAGCGGCAGCTCCACGAAGGTGGCGCCCAGACTCTGGACTTCCTCCTTCACCGCCGGTCGGACGTCCGTGGCCTCGACCACGGCCCCGAGCCGGCGTGCGGTGGCGATCGCCTGTAGCCCGGCGACGCCTGCGCCCATGACCAGCACCCGAGCGGGGGCGATGGTACCCGCGGCGGTCATCTGCAGAGGTAGGATCTTGGGCAGGCGTGAGGCGCCCACCAAGACCGCCTTGTAGCCACCGATCGAGGCCTGCGAGGAGAGGGCGTCCATCGCCTGGGCCCGGCTGATCCTTGGCACCAGCTCAAAGCTGAAGGCTGTGATTCGCCTCTTCAGCAGCTGGCCGAGAACATCGGCCGGAGTGGTAGCCGACAGAAAGCTGATCAGCGCGGAGCCCTGGGGTAGGACAGCCGCCTCCTTTGGTGAGGGCGGCTGGACCTTGCAGACAAGATCGGCACCTTGGAGGCACCGAGCGAGGCTCGGTGCTATCTCAGCTCCTGCCTCAGCCAGGCTGGCGTCAGAAAAGCCTGCGCCCTTGCCCGCGCCAGTCTGCACGCAGACATCCAAGCCCAGTCCCTTGAGCCGGGGTATGGAGTCGGGGCTGAGTGGAATCCGCCATTCTCCTTCGACAGTCTCGCGGGGCACAGCGAACTTCACGCCCGCCATCGTACCCAAGCGCTTGGACTGCCCGGTGGCTGCGGTGGTCCCAGCTCTTCAGGCTGGTTTCTTCGCACGTCTCACCTGACCACGCCTCCTCGGTCGTCAAATCGTCCGCGACGGTCCACGGGCAGCGCCACGCGACCCGTCTTCGGGTGGAAGCGGGGAAGCGTGTTCCAAGTTGGCGCTATCCTGGGTCAGGGCACACGCCCTGCCGCTCTGCGGTGGCTTGGCAGCACCCAGGCTGACCTCCGTGTCGGGGACGTCGCCAGGCTGCGTACAGTCCGGCCGCAACCGGCACAGACAGATTCGACCCCCTGCTAACCGCATCATTCCCCGCTGAGAGGTACCGATGGACAAGATCAAGGTCGCCAATCCCGTGGTCGAACTAGATGGCGATGAGATGACTCGGATCATCTGGAAGATGATCAAGGAGCAACTGATCCTGCCCCACCTAGACATCCAGCTCGACTACTACGACCTCAGCATCAGCAATCGCGATGCCACCGACGACCAGGTAACGGTGGATGCCGCCTATGCAATCGCCCAACACGGTGTCGGGGTGAAATGCGCGACCATCACCCCGGACGAGGTCCGGGTGGTCGAGTTTGGCCTGAAAAAGATGTGGAAATCGCCAAACGGGACTATCCGCAACATCCTCGGCGGCGTCATCTTCCGCGAGCCCATCGTGATGTCGAATGTGCCGCGTCTGGTCCCTGGTTGGACCAAGCCCATTGTCATCGGACGTCACGCATCAGGCGATCAGTACGCGGCCACAGACTTCGTGGTTCCTGGCCCAGGGAAGGTCACCATCACCTACACGCCCGACGACGGTAGTGAGCCCTCGGAGTTTCAGCTAGCTCGCTTTGCAGGCGGTGGCGTGGCCATGGGAATGTACAACTTCGACGACTCGATACGGGACTTCGCGCGGGCGGCGCTGCGCTACGGGCTGAGGCGCGGCTACCCGGTGTATCTATCCACCAAAAACACCATCCTCAAGGCCTACGACGGCCGCTTCAAGGACCTCTTTGCCGAAGTCTTCGAAAACGAGTTCAGGGCCGATTTCGAGGCTGCCGGACTTGCTTATGAGCACCGACTCATCGATGACATGGTGGCTGGTGCGCTCAAGTGGGAAGGAGGCTACGTCTGGGCTTGTAAGAACTATGACGGTGACGTGCAATCTGACAGCATCGCGCAGGGTTTCGGCTCACTTGGCCTGATGACCAGCGTGCTGCTCACTCCTGACGGGCGAACCATGGAGGCAGAGGCAGCCCACGGCACGGTCACCCGACATTTCCGCCAGCACCAGCAGGGTATGCCCACATCGACCAATCCCATCGCCTCGATTTTCGCCTGGACCAGAGGACTGGCCCACCGCGGCGAGCTGGACTCGACTCCTCAAGTTACCAAGTTCGCCGACACTCTGGAGGAGGTCTGCGTCAGGACAGTGGAGTCCGGAAAGATGACCAAGGACCTGGCGTTGCTCATTGGGCCGGACGCGCCCTGGCTCACCACCGAGGACTTCATGGGATTGCTCGCCGAGAGCCTGAGCGCGAGGTTGGCTGAAAACGCGACCTCGGGCGCCTCGCCCGCGGTCATCGGCTGAGTTCCGTTAGGTACTGGGCGACGGGCTAGGGGAGGGTGTCGGGGTCCGAAACCGCAGTGGCACGCAACCGGCGGGAGGGACAGCGCAGGTTACGAATTGGCCAACCGCGCGATTACCCGACACCTGAAACACGTAAACGGGGACAGCGGTGCCGTAGCTGTCCACGATGGCACGGTACTGATCATCCAGGGTGAGCGGTCCCAACGGTGCCGGCGAGGGTGACGGGAATGGCTCCAGGCTCGGGGAGAGCAAGTATGCGCCCGGTTTGATGACGCCGGAGTTCAGATACTGGACCACCTTGTAAGCCTGCATGGCGGGAAAGGTGACGGGCTTTCCGATCGCCCCGTAGGGGACTGATCCAGAGATGCCAACCAGCTGCAGGACTTGGAATTGGTCCCTCGCAACATCGACGTCAATCTCCTCCGGCTGGCCGAGGATGTTGACTACCGGCAAGCCCAGCAGAGTCCACTGAAAGTAGACGGTTCGGTCCGAGCCATTGGTGAAACTCAGCTGGGGCAGCGGACTCACCCCGCCGCCGGAGGGAAGGTGCGCGCCCGCGAGGAACGCCTCGGCAAACTGGTTGGCTATCGCGAGCGTGGGCGTGGTTCCGACCTCGTCGGTGGGAGCATTGGGGTGATAGTTGAAGGTGTCCAGGTTGGGATCGGTGGTCAGTTGGTAGCCGCTGGTTGAGTCCAGGTTGTAACCGAGTCCGGTGGCGGTGCTTATCGGTGGGCCTGGCACGCCGAGCGCCTGGACCAGCGCTGTGACCGCCGCTGTTCCGGTGGCCGGAACGGCGACCGACTCAACTCTGGCTGCCCCAGTCTCGAAGTTGCCCTCGACCAAGTAGGGAGGCCCCACCCGTAGCGGAGCGGGGGATTCCCCGGCGAGGCCCAAGAGTCCTGGCAGCGGGGGGGTCGGCTTCAATGATGGTGATGGCGAGGCGCTCGGGTGGCCGCCACCCGGCGAGCAGCCAACCAGCGCCAGGGCTAGCGCTGCGAATGCGGCTAACTTCACCGCCCGCCAGTCGGTCGCTTTCACCCGTGCAGAATGCCAGGAGTGGGGTCTACCGCTCTGTCTCCCGAGGTTGAGAGCCCGTATCGGGAGTCGCTGCTTCGCATGGTCGGGGCCAGCGCCCCGGGCATGCGGCTGGGATTGGAGAAGACCAGGGCCCTGCTGGCGCTGCTGGGGGATCCTCAACTGGGGATGCCCGGGTTGTTGGTGGCGGGGACCAACGGCAAGGGTTCGGTGTGTGCCATTGCCGCTGAGATCGCTGTCCGTTCCGGGCTCCGGGTGGCTCTGCTAACCAAGCCTCACCTCACCAGTTACCGCGAGCGCATACGGCTGGGTGGTGTCCCTATCGGCGAGGGGGACTTCGCTGAGATCGCGGCCATTGCCTGCGACGCCGCCGATGAGATGGCGGCGCGCGAAGGACGACCCAGCCATCATGAGCTGCTCACCAGCATCGGATTTCTGGCCGCGCACCGGTGGGCTGCCGATCTCGTCGTCTGCGAGGTGGGCCTGGGTGGGCGCCTCGACGCCACCAACGTCTGGGACGGAGGCATCGCGATCGTGACGTCCATCGGCCTGGACCATCAAGCGCAGTTGGGCAACACCATCGCTGAGATCGCCGGGGAGAAGGCAGCCATCATCAAGCCAGGCAACCTGGTGGTAACCGGAGTCACAGGGTCAGCCCTGCCGCCGGTTGAGGCCGCCGCCACAGCAGCCGGCGCCCAGCTGTGGCGTTTGGGCAGGGAGATCTGGGGAGACGTTGACCCCGGCTCAGGCTCCCGATTTTCTGTACGGACCCCGGCCCACAGGCGGGAGAACCTACAGCTGGGCCTGGCAGGCTCATTCCAAGTGAGCAACGCCGCGCTTGGCGTGGCCGCCGCTGACTGCCTCGCTCAGCTCGGCTTCCCGGTGACCGAGGAGGCGATTCGCGCCGGGCTGGCCGCGGTGCGCTGGCCCGGCAGGATGGACACCCTTAGTTGGGATCCCGAGGTCTTGGTCGACGCCGCCCACAATCCGGCAGCTGTCGAAGTCATGCTCCCTGAGATCCGCAAGCGCCTCCGAGGCCGAGCGGGAGTTCTGCTTTTGGGTTCCATGAAGGACCACGATCACCGAGGAATGCTGGAACTTCTGACGCACCTCGACTTCCAGTCGGCAGTGTTCACGAGGTCTAAGTCGGCGAGGTCTGCCTCACCGTCCTCCTTGGCGTGTGCTTGGCCTGGCCCCGCCGAAGTCGTCGAACCGGTGCCCAGGGCGCTGGCCCGGGCTCAGGAACTGGCTGGATCATCCGGTTTGGTGGTCTCGCTCGGCTCCATCTACGTGATCGGGGAGGTGATGTCGGCACTCGGAGTCGGGGAGCCGCCAGACCCGGAGATCCCCTTTCCGCCGTTGTGGTGAGACCTGAAGCGGGTCGGTGAGAAGATCGCGACTGGCTGGGCTGTCTCACCCTTCTCGGCTAGATCGGCGAGGATCTCGCCGACCACGGGGGCGAACTTGAAGCCATGGCCGGAGAATCCGCCCGCCAAAACGACACGTTCCGACTCGGGGTGGAAGCCGATCACGAAGTTGAGGTCAGGCGTGTTGGTGTAGAGACAGGCGGTGGCCTTCACCATAGGCGCAGCCGCAAGTTGAGGAAGGATATCCGCCAGCCCTACGCGGACATTCATCACATCCGCGTCCTCGATCTCCCGTCGGAGGTCCGCCGCAGTTGTCGGCTCACCCCCGTGGTGACAGGCCGCCTTGGCGGTGAGGCCGTCTCGGGTGGGGATGCCATAGAAGTGGATCCCCTGGGCGCGCTCAAGCAAGTAAACCGGGCAGCTGGGAGCGGTGAAGGCACCGATGTCAGTTGGGGCAAACCAGACCATCACCTGCCGCTCCACTTGCATGGGAATCGCCGACCCCGGCAGCAGGTCGGGGCTCCAGGCGCCGGCCGTGAGTAGCAGGCGGTCGGCTTCATAGCTACGGGATGCGGTATGAACCACCACAGAGGCGTCCGCCGCATCCCAACCAAGCGCCCGCTCCCCGAAGTGCAGCTCGGCCCCAAGGCTGGCAGCCAGCCGGAGCTGGCTAAGGACGGCCAGCTCCGGAGCCAGCACCCCAGCCTCAGGCTCGAACAACCCCACCTCGCCGTTCCGAGGCTGGAAGATAGGAAACTCGGCGTTGAGCTCAGCGGTGGTGAGCATCCTGTGGGGCAGTCCCCACCTCAGCGCGCTCTGGAGCGAGCCTGTGACCATCTCGCCATCCGGCGGCCCGATCATCAGCCCACCGGTGGTCTCGAGCAGGCTCTGACCCGACGAGACCTCCAACTCCCGCCAAAGCTGGTAGGCGCGCAGAACTAGAGGCACATAAGCGGGATCCTCGAAATAGGCCTGTCTGATGATCCTGGACTCGCCGTGCGACGACCCGCGGTCGTTAGCGGGTCCGAGTGTTTCCAGGCCGGTGACGGCGGCTCCGCGTCGCGCCAGTTGGAGTGCCGCAGCCGACCCCATCGCCCCAAGCCCGACCACGATGACCCGGAGCCGGGGTCGGATCAAACAGTCGCGGTGGTTCGAATTGGCTCTGCCCGTCGAGCGGCCGCCAGTGCAAGTTCACACAACGCCGCCAGACCGATCCAATCCTCGGCCATGAGGAGTTCGGGACGGAAGAGGTCGTTGGTGAGGCCGACCACATCAGTCCCAGCTCGGAGATAGTCCTCGCAGTCCTCTATCGTCGCGCCTCCGCTGACCCAGATCGGTGGCTGTGGCATTGGCCCTCTCAACGCCCTTATGTAAGCTGGGCCGCCGACTGGAGCCACCGGGAACACCTTGACCAATTGCGCTCCCAGCTCCAGTGCACGGGCAATCTCGGTAGGCGTCAGGGCGCCCATCACCAGCGGAACCCCGGAGCGAGCAGCAACCTCCGCTACCGCGGGTACCAGATAGGGGGTGACCAAATACTGGGCGCCGGCGTCGACCGCGCGGCGCGCAAGTTCGCTATCAGTGAGTGTTCCCGCACCGATCGCACAGGCGGTCGCTCGTGGGTGATCTCGTAGCTGCCGGATCAACTCGAACGCTCCCGGCGTCGCAGCGGTGATCTCCACCGAGCCGATGCCGGCCTCCGCAGCTACTAGTGCGGCCTGAGTCGCTTGGTCCTTATCGTGCCACCGCACAATCGCCGCCAGACGCCGGGGAAAGAGCTCGGAGATCTCGGGACTCAGCATGAGACCAGTGTAAAGGGAGCCGCCCGGGTGTTTTCTTACGCAGCGGAACTGCCGCGCGTCGGGATGGGCGCCTCGCGGTTGTCGTTATTCAGTCGGCCGCTTGATTGGACTGACGGATGATGCTTTCGATCACGTCGTGACCCGGGGGTCGGTGCGGCGACGTCCGGCGCGATGGCTTCTGGCGCCGATCCTGACGGGGCCCGGTCATGTGGCTCTCTTGCTTGCGCCAGACCCTCTCGATGATGACTCTGATCTCGGCTCCGTCCTCGTAGGGGATGCCGTGGGCGGCCAACGACTGCCGGATCCGGTCGGTCAGATGCACGCTCTCGTGGAGGTTCAGCTGCTCAAGGGCCTCGAGGAGGTCATCGAGGCGCCGCAACATATGGCGCCTCTCCGTCGCCTCGTTCGATTGCTTGATCATGCCCGGATTATGCGCAGTCGGTGGCCGCGGGATGTGCGTATCCCAGCCCCAATTGCGGCTCCGGCGGCCACCTTGGCTGGAGGACAGTCACCCTGCTGCTTCGAACCCAGCTTAGCCATCCACCGCTGCAGTACGAGCGTCGCCCACGCTTGGAGTTTGGATCTCGACTACCCCGCGCCGGCGATGGCACGACCGTCAGTCTGCTGTCACCGGCGCTGGAACCGACGACCCGGCCGGAGTGCTGATGCCCGCAGCCGCCAGCGCCTGGGTGAGGTCCCCGAGCAGATCCTCGGCCGCCTCGATTCCCACCGACATCCTCACCAAGCCGGCGGGGAGGTACTCCTCGCCGGCCCATCGGCCGCGGCGCTCCAGGAGCGACTCAACCGACCCCAAGCTGGTGGCGTTGGTCCAGATGCGGGTGGCGGCACAGAACCGTTCCGCGCTTTCAGCGCTGCAGTCCAGCTCGACCGAGATCATGGCTCCGAAGCCGCCGTGCATCTGGCGCGCCGCCAAATCGTGCTGAGGATGCTCGGTCAATCCCGGATAGTGCACACGCGCGACGCCGGCCAAGGTGCGAAGCCGTTCGGCTAGAAACATCGCACTCTCGGTCTGTCGCCGCAAGCGTACGTCCAGCGTGCGTAAGCCACGCAACGCCAGCCAGGTCTCAAGCTGTCCCGGGATAGCTCCCGCATTGCTACGCTGATACTGAAGCTTTGGCAGCAAATCACTGACGTTAGTGATGAGGGCGCCCATCAGCAGATCGCTGTGACCGCCGACGTATTTCGACAAGGAGTGGACCACCACGTCCGCACCCAGCGTTAGTGGCTGCACCAGCAAAGGGGTGGCAAAGGTGTTGTCCACCACCGCGATGGCGCCGGCTTGGTGGGCGATCTCGGAGCACGCGCGCAGATCGGGGACCGTCAACAGCGGGTTGCCCAGTGTTTCAATGTGCAGCAGGGATGCGCCCCGACAGGCCCGGGCGACCGCGTCAAGGTCAGTGGCGTCGACCAACTCGAGCGCACACTGTCCCGCCTCGGCTAGGTGGCGGAGGAGGGCGCGAGTGCCGGTGTAGGCATCGCGAGCAGCCACGATCCGGCCTCCGATTCCGCAGCTCTGGAGAACCGCCGCGATGGCCGCCATCCCGGATCCGAAGACCAGCGCCCCAGTCCCTTCCTCCAACTCGGCGAGCACATCTTCGAGACGCTCCCAGTTCTCGTTGTGGTCTCGCCCGTAGGCGTAGCCCTGTTTGTTGCCATGGCCGAAAACGGATGTCATAGGCAAGGGCGGAATCAGGGCGCGACCCTCGCCCTGCGGGCTCGTGTCCGGGTGCACCACTCGGGTTGCCGGGCTGATTCGAGGTTGGTTCGAAGGACCTTCGCTCAAATCAGCTCAGTCCGGAACCGGGCGACCAGCACGCAGCAGCACCTCGCGGGCCATCCGTCGGTGCGCCTCATCGACCATCTCCCCACCCATACGGGATGCGCCCCCGCGGTGATTGAGAGCAGTGATGATCTCCTCGGCTCTCTGGACCTGCTCGGGGCCCGGGGTAAAGGCGCGGTTGACAGTGTCCAGCTGGTCTGGGTGGATCACCCACTTGCCCTCATAGCCGAGCTGAGCGGCACGTCGGGAGGCACGTTCCAGCAGTTCGAGGTCGTCAATGTCTGATACCGGACCATCGACCGCCTGCAGACCGTGAGCCCGCGCCGCGACCGCGATTCGGAACAGTGCGTAGTGCCAGATATCTCCCGGGTAGCTCGCCGTCTCCTGCCCGATCTTCAGTTGGGGCATCCCCATCGCGGCGGCGAAATCCCCTGGTCCGAAGATGAGAGCCTCAGTGCGCGTTGAGGCGCCGGCGATCTCGGACACCGCCTCCAGGCCCATGGGGTCCTCGATCTGAAGCTCGAGTCCGATTGGTTTGGAGGTCCCGGCTTCTGCCTCGAGTCCACTCAGCAGGTGGTCCAGAAAGAGGACGTGGGAGGGGGACGAGACCTTGGGTACCACCAGGCAGGAGATCCTGTCTGCCACCGCTGGCACTAAGGCGACAACGTCGCGCAGCGCATGGGGGCCCGGGATCCCGTTGATCCGGACAGCCACTGTCCGCCGGCCAAAGTCAAGCTCGAGCAGAGTGGCGATCAGAAGTCCGCGGGCGCTCTCCTTCTCCGCTGGGACGTTGGGAACGGCGTCCTCGAGATCAAGGACGACCTCGGAGGCGCTCAGGCTCGTCGCTTTCTCGGCCATCCGCCGGTTGTTCCCCGGCAGGACCAACACCGAGCGCCGAGAGCGGTTCACTCCTGCTGGTCCGGCCCCGGACCGTCTTCCTGACCGCCCAGCCTCTGCATCAGCTCCTCGATCATGCGGCGGGCTTCAGGATCGCCCATCAGCCGCTCCCGGACCGCGTCCGCAGCCTGGCGCATCTGCGGGTCATCCATCAGCCGTTCCTGCATCTGACCGAACTGGGTCAGCATCTCCTTGGCGGCGGTCTCCTGGGCCACCTGCAGAAGCACTGGCTGCGAGGCGGCGGCCACTACCGCCTCCAGCTGCTGGCGGACCATCTCAATGCCTTTGCAGCCCAGGCACTCGCCGCGGAGCTGGCAGTGGCAGACGGCACGCTTTAGCGTGTCCAGCTCGCGGTGGATTCCACTGAGGTCGACCGGCTCGGGCATGGCGTTAGCGTAATCCAGTCGCGGAGTTCAGACAGGTGGCTGGATCGGCCGCCTTGCCCGGATCAGGGCATGCCAGTAGCGGTGGTAAAAACGCCCCTCCCGCCACTGGGCTAGGAGCTGCCCCTTCACCGCCTGGGGGGCGACCTCGTAGAGATCGAGCAGGTGGCGCTGTTCCTTCTCGCCGACCTTGGCGATTTCGAACCACTCCAGGATGTCCTTCTCCTGCTCGATGCGCTCGGCATGCTCCACCTTGAATCCCAATGCCTGGAGCAGGGCCCGCCACTCCTCCAGAGCCCGGCTCCGCACATGGGATGGATCCCTTCCGATCTCCACCACCTCCAGCCAGTCACGCACCACCGGAGGCGGCGAACAGTCGCTGACCGCGAACACACCGCCGGGGCGGAGCACGCGGTACGCCTCGGCCAGGGCCGGGATCAGTTGCTGGAAGTGGTGGGGAGCGGATCGGACCAGCACCCGATCGAAGCTGGATGCGGGAAAGGGAAGTTGCTGGGCATCGCCAATGACAAAGCTGACGTTGCGGATCTCACGCTCGGCGGCCAGTTCCCGGGCTTGGTCGAGCATCTCCGGGGTGATGTCCAGCCCGACCACCTCGAGGACTTCCGGTGCCGCCGCCAAGGCGGTGTGGCCGGCACCGGTCGCCACATCCAGCACCCGGTGGTTGGGCTTGAGCTCGGCGAGGGCGAGGAAGCGGGCGAGCGAGACAGGGTCGGCGTGACTGGGGCTCTGGCGGTAGGCTTGCGCGACCTGAGAGAACTGCCGCTGACTGTCGGTAAGGTCATCACCCTCGCCCGAGCTAGGGCTTTCGGTCACTCGGTCACAGGGGATAGCCGGAGAGCAAAGTGTCGAGGGGGATGGGCTCCAACTCCTTGGGACCGCCGAACCTCACATCGATCTCGGCTTCCAAGTCCTTGACTAAATCCTTGAGCTGTGCCAGGTCGGAAGTGGGGGGGTTGCCGTTGGCGTAGGCGCCGACCAGCTTGCCGTCATCGAAGAGGGCGACCCCGATTCCTTCCTGCGCGTGCACGATCAGGCCCCCGCTTGAGGAATACTTGCTGAGGTAGCTGCGGAGGCCCTCCAGGTTGACGAACATGGCGCCCAGCCCGGCGAAGCGAACCGGAGCGTGCAGCAGCAGACCCAGACCGCGGGCGATCTGGCGCGAGTAGCTGATCACGTTGATGGCGTCCTGGCTGTTGGGGAAGTTGGGGAAGGTGACCCGGGTAGTGGTGCTGATGCTGCCCTGGCGGTCATTGGCCACCGCCACCACATAGCCGTCCACGAGGACCACATAGCCGTTACTGCCATCGACTCCAAGCACGTGGAGGACGCCGGTATGGCCTTCTCCAGCCAAGTGCCGGAGCAGGCGGGCGGGGTCGGTGAACCCGGCCCTGAGGTTGCGGAAGACAAGCTCGCCTTCCGGAAGCGGGAAGGAGCGGGTCTGCAGCGAGGGGGCTTCAGAAGTGGGCGCGGCGAACACTTCGGGTGCCTTCGGGAAGACTGCAGCTTCGGTCGCCACCGGCACCGGCTCTGGTGTCGTCCAGCGCTCGACGGAGACAGTCTCCATTTCAGTCAAGCTCTCCAGGGATGACACCACCTCCCCGGCCGGGGGCTCAGCCGTAATCTCCTGGACCTCATCCACCTCTTCAAACACCTCGATCGGGCCCGCGGCGAAGGTGTCGCCGGCGGCCGCTTCCGTCTTGTCCTCGGTTTCAGCCGTGACCGCCCAGGGCGCGGGCTCGTCAGCACCCTCCGGAAGCCAGCTCAGGTTGTCCACGCCAATTCCCCTAGGATCGACCACCGAGGGCGCAAACGTGGTCTGATCCTCATCGTCCAGGGGGGCCGAGCCCCAGGGAGTCGGCTCCTCGGAGTCAGCCCGAGTCTCACCCGTGGCAGCAGCCGCCGGAGTCTCGAACGCCGAGGCCTCGATGGATCGGGAGCCCCAAGCAGGGAGATCGGCCTCGGGAAGGGCTGCCGCTTCAGCCTCGGTCTCGGGGCCCATCCCGGTCTCGGCCGTGGCCGACTCGAGCGGGGCCCAGCTACTCGCCGCCTCCGGGGTTGGCGATGCCTGGTCCGATTCCCTCTCCGCCTCCTCGTCGATCTCGGTGGCGCCTATCGCGGAGGGGATCGGGGGCAGCTGGGCCAGATCGGGCTCGTTCTCGCTGGAGAGCTGGTCTGGGTTGTCGGCGGTCGCCTCGCCATGAGCCTCATCTTCGTCAGGGGACTTGCCGTCCTTGCGACGTCCAAAGGCCATCTGCAACGGGCCTGAGGGGAACGCCAGCTCCTGGGGTGGCAAGGAGCCGCCGCGGATCGGGGCCGGCACCAAGGCCGGTTGCAGGCGGGCACCGCCCCTGCCCAATTCGCCGATCGCCTCCCGCAGCCGCCCGAACTCGGAGCGCAGGGCAGCGACGACCGACCGTGAACTGGATCGACGCAGGGGAGGCTTCATAACAGATGCTCCAGTGGTGCGCACTCAGGCACAGACTGCCGGGGCTGACCGCCCGGTGCCCGCGCACGGCGTTTCACTGGGGAAGTGTACCCGCGCGGGTCAGCGATTGCTTCCTTAAAGAGCTTCCAGCTCTCCCGATCGAGCTCCGGGTCAGGCTGGGGCTGGTTGAGGGTGGGCGGAAGGTACCTCGGGGTCCTCTTTTGTAAAGCCGGTGCGGCGCAGCCACTGCTCGGGGTGGCGTACCTCAGACCAGCTGGGAAGGCTCTCAGGCCCTGACCAGATCCGGTCCAGGCCCTCCTGACCCGCCGCCTGGCTGACCGCCCGCAGGAATTTCTCGCCCTGTTGGTACTGCTGGAGCTTGAAGGCTATGCCTGAGATCAGCAGCAGCAGACGCTCCGCGGGCTGGGGAGGATCGTGGCGGCGACGAAAGGCATCATCGAGGTTATCGAAGTCGGGGAAGTGCCGTCGACCAGCCTCACGCATGATGTAGTTACCGTGTCCCTCGAGAACTGTCATCACCGCTTGGAGCCGACCGATCAGCGCCAGTTGCGGCTTCAGGCTCCGGGCCGCCTGAACCATCTCGTCAAGCCCCTTGACCCGGCCGTTGCCTGGGGCACGGCTGAGCTCCCCGATCATGGTGGACAGGTACTTCCCGAGCCAGGGGTGGAGCTCGAACTGCCAGGCGTGGGTGAGCTCATGGAGCATGAGCCAGCGCCGCAGCGAGTCGAGCGGGAGCTCCGAGGCCTCGGAGAAGCGACGGACGTTCGGCTCCACGATCAAGAGCACCGGGCTCGGCAGCGGCTCGGCATCTGCTAGCGTCCCCTCGGGGCCAGCTGGCGGGGTTAGAACCGGATCGTACTGACCCAGCACCCTTCGGGCCATCAGGCCCAGCAAGGTGCCTATGTAGAGGCTGCTGGGTACGCGCATGAGAGGACTAGGCTTGAGCGGGCCCCAGCCACCCTGGCGCTCCTCGAGGGGCCGGAGGATCCGCCGCATCATGGCCAAATTCTGGTCCACGAAGCCATGCCGACCAACCACCTTCACCCGACCGAAGGTGGCTCCCTGCTGGCTGGTGTGGCAGGCCTCGGCCAGCATCGGGACCAGTTCCGCCACCAGGGGGTCGTAGTCGCGGCCCGCCTCTTCGACCTCGGCCAAACCGTCGCCGCCAGAGCGGGCATAGGCCGTCCGGCGGACTAACTCCCAATCCAGGATGGGTGACTCTGGATCCTCCAGTGACCTGGAGAGCCGGCGCTCCGCGGCTATCGCCACCCCAGCCGCGACAGCTGACCAGGCCAGCACCGACTTGAGATCAGGCATCGATCGATGATACGTCTAGGCCTGTTCAGCTACGGCGCTGGAACACCAGCTCCCTGCCGACGTGCTCGAAACCCAGCGGGTGGTAGAGCGTCGCCAGTGCCGGATCGCCGTAACGCAAGGCCACCTGTCGGCCCGCCGCCCGTGCCGCCGCCGCCGCCGCCACGGTCACCGCAGTAGCGGCGCCATGGCGTCGGAAGTCGGGGCGGGTCGCCACCCCGCCGACCTCGACCCAGGAGCCGAATGACATGGTCCACCGCGCGACCGCGACCACCTCGCCATCCACCTCCGCCACCCAGCAGGGCTGTTCCGCGATCCGTTGCCTCCAGCCCTCCGGGGTGTCCCGGCGCATCCAGGTGACGTGCTGGTAGACCGCCTGGATCTGGTCGACGTCTTGACTGGTACCGGGCCTGATGGCGGGGAGCGGCGCATCCGGGGTTCGCAGCTCCGGTGCCACGGTGATCTCACGGCGATAGCAGTCGAATTCATCGAAGCCGGAGCAGTCCACCTGCCCTTCCATCACGGCAATGTGGCGCACTAGCGGAAGGTGGTCGTGGAGTAGCGCTTGCGCCGCGAGACCCTGGTCGCTGGAGGTCAGAACCAGCCCGGCCAGGTCCTGGTGCAGGAACGCCACGGCCCGCGTCTCCTCTGCTCGGCCGGGCAGCAGCCAGAGTACCTCCTCGGGCTTCACTCCCCTCCGAGCAAGCCTCGTCAGTTCGTAGCCAGCAGCCAGCCCAGCCCAGCCCTGGGCCAGCAGGAACCTGCGAACCCCCTCCGCCTCCTGGGGCCCGGTAACCGGCCGGAAGTCAACCCCGGACCGACTCCTGTCCTCGTTCATCCAGCCATGATCGCGGAGATGCACCGGCGGCGTCTTCGAGGCTAGCACTTGCGGCCCCGGGCTGCTAGCACTCGGGGTGCACGAGTGCTAACATTAGGTCCTAAACCTCAGCTGTCTAGGTGGGGAGAACAGGAGAGAGCCGTATGCCCAAACAATTGCTATTCGACACGGAGGCCCAGTCAGCCCTGAAGCGGGGCGTGGACAAGGTCGCGGACGCGGTCCGGATCACCATCGGCCCCAAGGGTCGCAACGTGGTTCTGGACAAGAAGTTCGGCAGCCCGACGATCACCAACGACGGGGTGACCATCGCCAAGGAGATCGACCTCGAGGATCCCTTCGAGAACATGGGCGCCCAGCTGGTCAAGGAAGTGGCCAGCAAGACCAATGACATCGCCGGTGACGGCACAACCACGGCCACCGTGCTGGCTGCGGCCATGATCAACGAAGGGCTTCGGCACGTCACCAGCGGGGCCAATCCGGTCCAGCTCAAGACCGGAATCCAGAAGGCCGTCGACAAGGTGGTGGACGAGATCAAGAAGCACTCCGTCCCGATCAGTGAACGAGAGAAGATCGCCCAGGTCGCCTCGATCTCGGCTGCCGACCCCGCCATTGGCGAGACCGTGGCCGATGCCATGGAGAAGGTTGGCAAGGACGGAGTCATCACCGTCGAAGAGTCGAAGGGGATCGAGACCGAGCTCGAGCTGGTCGAAGGCATGCAGTTCGACAAGGGCTACGTGAGCGCCTACATGGTTACCAATGCCCAGGCAATGGAGGCGGTCCTGGAGGACCCCTACATCCTGATCACCGACCGGAAGATCTCGGCGATCGCGGACCTGCTGCCAGTGGTAGAGAAGATCCATCAGAGCGGCAAGCCGCTTCTGATCGTCGCCGAGGATGTGGACGGGGAAGCCCTGGCCACTCTTATCGTCAACAAGATCCGTGGCATCTTCACCGCAGTGGCGGTCAAGGCGCCCGGGTTCGGTGACCGGCGCAAGGCCATGCTCCAGGACATCTCGGTGCTCACCGGGGGCACTGTGATCAGCGAGGAGCTCGGGCTCAAGCTGGATTCGGTGCAGCTTGACCAGTTGGGCCGCGCCCGCCGGGTCAAGATCACCAAGGACGACACCACCATCGTCGAGGGTGCCGGCAAGAAGGACGCCATCAAGGGTCGGATCGAGCAGATCAAGGCCGAGATCGACAAGTCCACCAGCGACTGGGACAAGGAGAAGCTCCAGGAGCGGCTCGCCAAGTTGGCGGGCGGTGTGGCGGTGATCAAGGTCGGAGCGGCCACTGAGACCGAGCTCAAGGAGCGCAAGCATCGGATGGAGGACGCCGTGTCAGCCACCCGGGCGGCGGTCGAGGAGGGAATCGTTCCCGGCGGCGGCACGGTGCTGCTGCTAGCCCAGAAGGCGCTGGACAAGCTCAAGTTGGAAGGCGACGAGCAGATAGGTGTGACCATCGTCCGCAGGGCTCTGGAGGAGCCGGCACGTCAGATCGCCAACAACGCTGGAGCCGAGGGCTCTGTGATCGTGGAGCGAATTCGCAGCCTGCCAGCCGGGCAGGGCTACAACGCCGCCACCGGCGAGTTCGTGGACATGGTCAAGGCGGGGATCATCGACCCCACCAAGGTGACCCGCTCGGCGGTCCAGAACGCAGCCTCCATCGCGGGTCTGCTTCTCACCACTGAGTCGCTGATCACGGACATCCCGGAGAAGAAGGGAGCCCCTGCTCCCGCAATGCCTGAGTACTAGGCGCGATCCCGGCCGAAGCGTCGGACTCGTGCTGAGGAGTGGCGGCCCCCGGGCCGCCACTCCTTCTCTTTTGGTCGGTGCCAGCGCTCTTCCCCGGCGCTAAACTCCGGGACCAACTGCCACCCGATCAGATCCGCGGGTGATTGGAGGAACCTCCCGGTGGCCTCGGAGCGTCCTGATCCCCAGGCAGATGAATTGGCCGAACGTTGGGTCAGCCTCTACGGGGATCTCGCATTGCGTACCGCCTACCTCTTCCTCCGCGACCGGGCTCTGGCCGAAGACTGCGTGCAGGACGCATTTGTCAGCGCCTGGAAGGCCCGCTTCAGCCTGCGCGACCCCAGGGCGGAGCGAGGCTGGCTGATGACCATCGTCGCCAATACCGCCCGCTCACACCTGCGCCGCCGGATACCCACCCCAACCGACGCTCTCCCGGCAGATCCGTCGGTCCGCGACCCGTTCTCCGATCTCGCTCTCTCGGCCGACCTACGCCAGGCGCTGGACCAGCTCCCCCAGGACCAGCGCGAGGTGATCGTGTTGCGCGTCTATCTCGACTTCTCGGTGGAGGAGACCGCCCGCGCCTTGAAGGTTGCTGAAGGAACCGTGAAGTCACGACTAAGTCGAGCCCTGGAGGCACTGCGCCAGATATGGATCCCGACGATCTACTGATCGAGAGGCTGGCCGAGGAGATGCACCGGTCCACGGCGGCAATGCGGCTGCACCCGGAACTCCGGGCCGAGCTCAAGAACCGGATGCTGGCCACCCCGGCCAGTCGCTGGCGTCGCTGGCTTGGTGGCTTGCCCGCCGCCAGCTGGGGCCGCGGCGCTGTGGTGGGTGCAGCCTTCGCCGCCGTGGCGTTGGCTGTCGCCATACCCCTGGCACTCTCCCATCCCGGCACCTCGCACTCTGCCGTCTCTCTGGAATTGGTCCCCAAGGCCAACTCAGGAGCTTTCCCTGGCGCTGAGGCTGCTCCCGCCACCTGCGCCGCAAGCTCGGCGAAGCTGAGCGTCACGCCGACCCACGCGACCCTCGCCCCGGGCCAGCAGGCCAAGTTCTCGGTCTCCGAGATCGGTGCGGACTGTGACCTCACCGTCACTGTTGGCGGCCCCTCGAAAGCGGGCATGACCGTGGAGTCGATCTCTCCGTCGCCAACCCCGGGAGGCTTGGCAGTCACCCAGGCGGACTTCGAACTGGTCTGGAGCGGGAAGCGAGCAGCCGCGAACAGTGGTACGGCAGCCTCCAGCCCGGGAACGCCGGGCAAGAGTCCGCTTCCGGCCGGCCACTACGTAATCACCGTGACGGTGGCGCACAGCAGCGCCGCCGCTTCGGTTGGGATAACCGTCTCCTAGCGCAGCCCCGGGCCGCGATCTTCGGCATGGGTGACAATGGCCCCCAGCCATGGCCGCGATTCTCACGCTGCTAACCGACTTCGGCACCTGCGACGGCTACGCCGGGGCGCTGGAAGGGGCGATTGCGGGGGTAGCGCCCCAGCTCAGGGTGGTGACAGTCACCCATGGGATCCCGCCCCACGATATTGGAGCGGGTGCCTACTGGCTGGCGGCGTCTGCACCATCCTTCCCTCCTGGGACGGTGCATTGCGCTGTCGTAGACCCGGGCGTTGGCACCGATCGACCCCTGGTCGCCGCCCGCGTCGATCGACAGTTGGTGATCGCACCGGACAACGGTCTGCTCCACTTCATGTGGAGCCGTGGCCGGAATCGGCTGGCACTGCGGATCGAGACTGCCGGTCTTGAACCGACGCGGCTGAGCGCGACCTTTCACGGCCGCGACCTGATCGCACCCCTGGCCGCGCGCGTCGCAGCTGGCACCCTCAGCTTCGAAAGCCTGGGCCCCCGAATCTCGAGCCCCAAGTTGGTGAGCGATTTCCTTCCCCGCGGCGACAGCGCCGGAACCGATGCCCGCGTCATCGTCGTCGACCGGTTCGGCAACGTAATCCTCGCCGTAGCGCGCACACCCTTCTATGCACCCATGCCCGCCAGCGCCTCTCTCGCAAACGGAAGAGTTATCTCCGATTTGGTTCGCACCTACGCGGAGATTCAGGGTGATCTGGCGATGTTGTGGAACAGCGCCGACCATCTGGAAATCGCAGGCAACGGCAAGAGTGCAGCAAGCTTGCTCAACCTGCATCCGGGGGATCGCGTGCGAGTCGCCTGGGCGGCGAGCCAGAAGCCTGCAGAGCGTGGCAGCAGCAGTGAAGGCGCGGTCGCGTCATGAGGGACTCGACCGTGGCGTCCGCTGAACAGGCGCGAGGGCTGGACGCTGCGGCGTTGCGTGCGGGCGTGTCTGTCGATGCCCTGATGGCGCTGGCTGGATTTCAATGCGCACGCCTGGCGCAACGGCTTTTTGCAGGGCGCGAGGACGATTCGAGGGTCGCGGTCCTGGCCGGCAGGGGCAACAACGGTGTCGACGCGTTGGGCTGTGCGCGCCACTTAGCATCATGGGGTCATCGGGTCCGGGTCGTGGTCCTGGCGGATGCGGAGAATCCCGACTCCATCTACGCTCGTCAAACCACGGCCGCGGTTGCGGCTGGTGCCGACCTTCGCTCCCATGCCGAAGGTTTGGTCGCCTCCTTGGCGTGGGCACTCGCCGGAGCGGGGGTGATCGTCGACGGACTGCTGGGGACGGGCAGCACCGGACCACCCAGAGGGATGCTGGTAGAGGTTGTCCAGGGCATCAATTCGGCGTCAGCATCGGTTCTGGCGATCGATCTACCCAGCGGTCTGGACGCGACCAGCGGCGAGGTCGCGGGGGAGTGCGTTCGTGCGGACGCAACGCTGATGCTGGCGGTCGCCAAATCTGGATGCCTCGTCGAGTCCGTACGCTCAATCGTCGGCCAGCTGTGGCTGGCGGATATTGGCGTGCCCGCCGAGTCCTACCGGGCGGTAGGGCTTGCGCCCCCAGACTTCCACGGTGGCGACCTGGAGCGATTCGCGTCCCCATGATCTCGGCCAGAGTCCTGCCGCGTGCCGGCTGGCGGCAGGCCGGACTGCTGACGCGGGACAGGGACACGGCCCAGCGGGCTCGCACCAGGGGGTGCTTGCGCTTGGAGCGCGCCCCGGTTATGCTTGCGCCAGCTCGCGTGTCACCGCACGCAACGTCATGAATACCGTCCTAGAAAGACCGCACATCGCCGCGAGCACGCTGGAGGAGCTCGGCCGCCAGCATCTCGACGCCTTGGTCACTTATGCCCTCCACCTCACCGGCACGCCTGAGGATGCGGTGGAGTACGTGACCGCAGGCCTGTTTCACGCACGACATTTCCCGGCGCAGGCACTCCATCGCGATGGACGCGCGATTCTCTACAGGGCGGTGACTCGCGCCGCCCGCCAGAACCAGCACTATCCACCGCAGCGTCGCGGCGTCGCCCGACTCTTCGCCAAACGACCGGCGCTGATCAGCCTTGGGCCGGCCGCGGCCGACGCGTCCCGAATCAACACCGCCAAGAGAGCGCTGCTCGCGACGGAGTTCAGTCGCCGCGCATCGCTGCTGCTAAGGGACTTGGCCAAGCTCTCGTACCGGGAAATCGGCGTTGCCATGGAATGCTCGCCGGAGGCGGCATCCCGATTGGTTGCGTCTGCCCGCCGTGAATTCGGCAGCATTTACCGCGATATTTCTATATGAAGTGCAGCCTCCTCACCCTTAGCTGCGCGCTGGACGGGGAGTTGTCGCGAGAGCGCCAGACCGAGCTCGACGCCCACCTGATTACTTGCGAGCGTTGTCGAACCGGTATGCGCTATCTCCGCGAGGAGACGGAGCGAATTTCGCTGCTGACGCCCGTACATCTTTCAGAAGATCGTGCGACCGCGCTTCTTGAACGCGCTCGAGTCCTGGTTCCGGTCAACGGCCACCTGCCCACGAGCGGCTCCCACCCCTCCGGGGATGAGTCCAAGGCGGAGCCACGGGTTGCGCCGGATCCCTTCGGCGCCATGGGGTTGGAGGCGGCCATCATGGACGTGCCTCCACGAGTGGAGCCGGTTGCACCCGCGGCTCCGCCCGATACCGAGGAGCTGGCGATTGAATCCGAGGCGCCCGAACCCGAACTCGAGCACGGGAGCGCGTTCCAGGCATCCGAGGCGGATCGAGCCGCTGCCGATGCCATCGCTGCGGTTCCAGACTCGCTCTGGCTGCCTGAGACCACTGACGACGACGAAGAAGCCACCTCGAGCGACCAGGCGCTAGAGCCGGTAGAAGCCGACGAGCCACCGACGACGCTTGCCGCCGAGTCCCCGCCCCTGATGCCTACCGAACCTCCCCGGCAACCTGATGCCTCCAATCCACCTCCCGCGCGCCCTTCGTCGATGGGCCAGGATGCCGCGCCCGAGGCGCGCCCGCGCACGATGGTGATCCCGGGATGGGAGCCAGCCACCGAGCTCAACATGCCCTGGACCGATATCCCGCCGGCGGCGCCCTCAGCCAATACCTGGGCGCCAGACCTGGCCGGGGTCCCCGTGCAACGGCCATCCTCTATGCCACCTCCCGCGCCCTTCCCAGCCCCACCCCCGCCCACCCGGCCAGCCGCGGCCGCCGTGCCGGTGACTCCGACTCAACCACGAACTCGGATCCCCGAGCGCCAAGCCCGGGCTCGGCCTTCGCGACCGGGTTTCACGTGGCCCAGCCTGTCTCTTCCCAACCTCTCCCTAGACAGTCTCCCTCTTGGCGATCGAATTCGCTGGCCACGCTTTCCGCAGTCCGGGTCCGACCGACCCGGCGAACGCAGCTGGACCAGAACCGGTCTGATTGCGGTGGCGGCTCTGGCCGCAGTCTTGATCGCTTGGAATATCGCCCATGCCAGCCCCAAGCCTGCCCCCAGTCACCATTCCCGCAAGCCAGCTGCCGCCGCAGCCTCTCCAGCGCCTAGTCCCTCCGCGAGCGCCACCCCAACACCCACGCCGGCAACGCCCGCCCCGCTGGCCCTATCCGGCGTCCAGACGGTGGGGGGCGCTGGCGACGGCTACGTGATCCAGACCGTTCGCTACGGGGTTCACGGCAGCCAATTCTGGGTCGTGTTCCAGATGGTGCGGGGCAGCGGTAGCCCCAAGGTGACCTCCGGGTTGGACGGGCCGCTGACCCTCTACCTGGAGATGCCCGGGGTGGCGCCCGGAACCGCGGTGCCCCAGCCCCCGGCCGGAGCGGTAGTCAGCAGCATCACCTTGGGCTCGGTCCCCGGTTTCAGCGGAGCTGTCTACATCCTTCACCTGACCCGAGCGGTCCAACTTTCGCCCTCGTTGCTCCCGGGCACCAACACCGGTGGCGCGGGCGAGCGCTACGTAGCCATCCTCCAGTAGCAGATCCGCGTCTCCCGAGGAGCCTCAGTTGCGGTCGTAGCTGGGTGCCATCTGGAGTCGGTTGGCCAGTTCCAGGTCGAGAAACGTCACCTCCCGCTTGAGCAGCTCTATCTCCTGACGGAGCCGGGCGCTGACGCTGGCCTGCTCCAGGAGAGTCTGCTTGTACGTGAGCTCGACCATCAGGGTCGATGCGATCACCCAGGAGAGCAGGATTGGGTCGGTCGGGTTTGGGTTCGAGCTCGGCGTCCTGCCGGTGATCCGGGCCAGGCGTGCGGCATATCGGCTGAGGGCGGCGCCCGCCTCGCTGGCGAGAATGAACGACGCCGGGTCCGGCCCTTGGTCTTCGACAAAGTCGACTTCGGCCCGCGGGTACGGCGTTGCCGTCAGGAGCCGCCTGATCTGAAATCGCCGCCCCCCCGTCACCAACAGGTGGCTGCGCCCACCTGAGAGGGGGACCCGCTTGGTGGTGATCGCCACCGTCCCGACCTGCTCGGACTCGGCCGGACCTCCCACCTCAGGACCGCTCCGGATCGCCACCACCCCGAATCTGACCCCATCTCGCTGACAGTCCCGCAGCAGGGTCTGGTATCTAGGCTCGAAGACGTGGAGCGGCAGCGGCATGTGCGGGTAGAGCACCACGCGCAACGGGAACAGCGGTAGCTCGGGCAAGGTCGCCAAGTATGAACGCCGCGAAGCCCGGACCTCTGAGATAACGGTCAGATGCGGGCGAGCGGGGTCAGGCCGAGGAGTTCGAGTGAGCGCGCCAGGGTCGCCCGGGTCGCGTCTACCAGTCCCCGTCGCAGCCCACGCAGCTCCGGATCCGCGACTCGGTAGAGCCGGTCCGAGTGCTCGTAGAAATCATTGAAGGCAGTGGCCAGCGAGAAGGTGTAGGCGGCGAGCGTCGAGGGCGACAGCCCTTCGGTCGCGTCCGCAACAGTTCGCGGGAAGCGCTCCAGCAGCTTTACCAGAGATTGTTCGACCGGGCTCAGCTCGGCCGCGTGCTCCGGTACCGGGAGCGGATCCACCTTGGCCAGGATTCCGCAGGCGCGCGCGTGCGCGTACTGCAGGTAGACACCCGTATCGCCACTGGTCCGAAGGGCCTCCCCGAAATCAAAATTGATGATCGAATTGAGCCCGAAGCGCAGCAGGTAATAGCGCACGGCACTCGCGGCCAGACGGGCCGCGGTGGCCTGGTCCCGAGCCTTGGACTGAACCTGCCGCTCCGCCTCGTCGAGAAGGTCGTCGGCCCCGACGTCGATCCCCAGCCGGCCGCTCAGCGCGTACATCGCCTTGCCTTCGCTGGTGTCGATGCCCAGAGCCGACGCGGCCCTGGGAGAGAGCGCCACCACCTCGTAGGCGAGGTGGTGGAGAGCCTGGGCCTGGGCATCGAACCCGAGCCGCCGCAGCGCTTCCTTTACCACCCGCTGGGGGGCGCTCTGGCGCTGATCGATGACGTTGACGACCCGGGCGGCTCGACCGAAGCGATCGGGCGCCAGCTGGGCGAGCTCGGGGTCGGAGGTGGTGGTGGCCGGCCCCTGA
This sequence comes from Candidatus Dormiibacterota bacterium, assembly GCA_049279335.1. Classification (GTDB taxonomy): domain Bacteria; phylum Chloroflexota; class Dormibacteria; order Aeolococcales; family Bog-877; genus Bog-877. The sequence continues at coordinate 8,757 of JBAPNX010000047.1, read as the reverse complement.
GGGGACCAGAGGCGATAGTCGAAGTCAAGGCCGAGCACTCCGAACTTCCAGAGGTGATAGGCGATGTCCTTGCTGGTGTAGGTGGCGATTCCGTCGCTCTTAACCAGGACCTTGGCGTCACCCTCGCCCAGCTCCACCTCCTCCCCACCTTCCTCCAGGGGCAGCACCCAGCAGCCTTGGAAGGGACCTTCCATGGGCTGCTGGATCACTTTGGCCTCACGCATCCAGTCCAAGGCATGGCCCAGGAACCCGCGCTCGATGATGTCTGACTCCCACGTCAGCAGGTCGTAGGTAACACCTACTCGGGACATGGTCTGGAGGTGGGCGTCGACGATCTTGCCGGCCAGCTCCTTGGCTTCCTTGGCGACCTCGCCCTCACGACCCTCGATCTGGCGCAGGGTCTGAACTCGCAGCTCGGCCAGGGCCGGGTCCTGCTCGTAGCGGCGGCAGACCTCGACATAGGCTCGGGAGCAGAAGCGATCGAAGCTCTCTCCGTCGGCCGGGGAAAGCCCCAGGTTACGGATCCCAACCAGGACGTCCGCGACCTGAACGCCGGTGTCGTCGATGTAGTTCTGGACCTCGACGCTGTTGCCCCGGGCCCGCAGAAGCCGGGCAACGGTGTCGCCGATACAGGCGTTGCGAAGGTGGCCGACGTGGGCCGCCTTGTTGGGGTTGGTGGCGGTGTGCTCGACCACCACCTTAGGGCCGGCTTCGGGGTCAGCGCTGACAACCGCACCCCAGTCCAGCGCCCTGCGGATCACGGCTGGCGTCAGCAAGGCGAAGTCGAGCCGGAGGTTGATGTAGCCGGCCCCGGTGACCGTGATCTCGCGACGGTGGGACAGCGACATCAGGGCCACTCTGGCGGCGATCTCTGCGGCGATCTCTCGCGGTGACCGGTGCAGGAGTCCCGCCAAACGGAAGGCTAGAGCCGAGGAGTAGTCGCCTGCCTCCGGTACCGCGGAAGGCTCGACGACCGGATCCACCCGGTCCATCACCCCCAGGTCAGCGGCAGCCTGCGCCAGCGCACGGCCGAAGTTAGCTTGAAGGTCTGGGGGCATCGGCGCCTGATCGTAACCGGTCAGACGGAGCCGCCCAGGATCAGACTAGCGCGTCGAGCTTCGCCTTGAGCGCGGATTTGGGCTGGTAACCAACCACTCGCTGCACCGCCTCGCCGCCCTTGAAGAGGATCAGGGTCGGGATGCTCATGACACCGAACTGGCCGGCAACGTTGGGGTTGGCGTCGACGTCCAGCTTGGCCACCTTCACGCGCGCACCGTACTCGTTGGCCAGGTCCTCAACGATCGGCGCGAGCATCTTGCAGGGATTACACCAGTCGGCCCAGAAGTCGACCAAGACCGGGGTGCTGGCCTTGATCACCTCGCTGTCGAAAGTCGCGTCGCTCACCTGAACTGGCTCTGCCATGCTCTGCTCCCGGCGTCAGGCACTACCGCCCGGGGCGGTCGCGCTGTCAGACGCTGAATCCTTTTTGGGTTTAGATGTCGTGGTGGTGCCCGCAACGCCATCGGCCTTGGCGGGCGCCGTGGTCGTTGAGGGTGCCTCCTTGGTGTCCGTTGCTGGGGTGGAGATCGAGCTGGTAGACGATGACCTGGAATCGGTCTTGTAGAAACCCTGGCCCTTGAAAACGATACCGACTGGGAACACGACCCTTCTCACCGCCGCCCCACAGGTGGCGCACTGGGTGAGGGCCGGATCATGGATTCCCTGGACCGCTTCAAACTGGTGGCCAGCCTGGCAGCGGTAGGCGTATGTAGGCACTTCGCCTAAACCCTACCCGAATTTGGTCCCAATTCAAACCGACGGCCTGCGCCGCTGCAATTGCGACAACCGACAGCTCCTGCCGCCTTCAATCGAGGCTCATGATCACCAGTCCAGCCGGCACCTTGGGGAAGAAGTAGGTCGACTTCTGGGGCATGGCCTCATCAGCCAAGGCCACCGCCGCCATCTCGGCCACGCTGGGCGGATTGACAAGGAACGCTACGCCACGCTTGGCACACGCCACCTCCACCGCCTCCTCGGCATCGCGGCTGTAGAGCAGCCTTCCGGCGGCAGCATCCGCGGCGGTGATCCCCAGGAGTGGCTCCAGGATCTCGGTTTCTAGCACGACAACATCAAGTCGCTGTCTGGGACTGGACGCTCCGTCCGCTCGTCGCTCCCGGCTAGCGATAACCCTTCCGGCGGAGGAAGCGATCGCGAAGGCGTGCTGGGTATCGCGCTGGGAACCGATCGTCAGCAACGCCTCCTCCAAGCCGGCCGACCTTTGGATCCGCCAACCCTGCGAGCTCAGCGTTGCGGCCAGGTCATCGATTCCCCTGCCTGCCTCGGGGACCACTCTGTGGGTGGGCAAGATCACGTTGGCGTCGCTCTCCAGTGGCGCGACTAGCGCCAAGACCTGAGGTAGGCCCAGCTGCAGTGCGGTCTCGTAACGGTGATGGCCGTCGGCAATGAAGAGTCGGGTCTGGCTGAGAGCTGAGGTGATTCCCGCCACGGAGGCGGGATCGGAGACCCGCCAGAGTTGGTGGCGCTCCGATCCGTACTCACCCTCGGTCACAGCCTCGGCGGCGGGAGGGGCGGCCGACGACAGTCGCACCAGTTCGGTCGTAACCTCATCGCTGTCCTCGTAGAGCAGTAATACCGGTGACGTCTGCGCCCTGACGGTCTCAAGCAAGCGAAGCCGATCAGCTCTTGGCGCCGTGAGCGTCAACTCATGGCGAAGGATCTCGCGGCGCTCGTGCGGGACCGGTTCGACGCCGACGAAACAGCCCAGACGCTCCCGGGGACCGCCGCCTCCCGGGGGACGGAAGGAATGCCGGTAGATGTAGACGGAGGGCTGGTCGTCCTGAATCAGGACGCCCTCAGCCAGCCAGACGCCGAGATAGTCGCGAGCCCTGGTGTAGCGATCGCGCTCACCAGCCAGGTCGGATTCGAAGTCGCGACCGAGCTCGAGTCGGACCACGTTCTGCATGGCCCGGCCGTACAGATCGTGCTGCAGCTTGGGGCTGATCACATCGTAGGGAGGGGCCAGGACGGACTCCAGCTGGACCCTGGCTGGGTCGTATCGGATGCCACGAAACCCAGAGACCTCGGTCACAGAGCGCTAGAGCTCAACTAGGTGAAGCTCGGTTACACCATCTACTGCGCGCAGCTGGGCGGCCAGTGCCGGAGTGACCGCGTCGTCGATCTTCACCGCGGTCACCGCCCGCCCCCGCGGCGCGTCCCGCCCCACCCGCATCTCGGCGATGTTGACATTGGCCTGCCCGAGCAGCTGGCCGATCGCACCGATCAGGCCCGGACCATCGCGGTGCCGGAAGAAGAGGAACAGGCCTTCAGGATTGAGGTCGATGGGAAGCCCGTCAAGACGCACGATCCTTGGCTCTCCGCTGGATGTGGAGCCTTCAATCTCTGCGGGGCCGTCGCCGTCCACCCGCAGGATCACCGAGCTCGACCATGTGCCGGTGCGCGAACCACGCTGTTCGGTCACCTCGATGCCATGCTCTCTAGCCACCGCCCGAGCGTTCACCGCGGTGACCCGATCCTGACTAAAGGCCCGCAGGATGCCCCCCAGCGCCTCTGACGTGATCGATGCCGGCTGCACCGCAGCCAACTCGCCCTGGAAAACGAGCTCCACTCGGCGGATCCGGCCACCCCCCAGCTGCGCATAAAGGCTGCCCATTCTGGCCGCCAGCATTTGGTAGGGCACGATCAGGCCGGCCTCCTCGGGCGCGACTGCGGGAGCGTTCACCGCCCATCTGGCGGGTCGGCCGGAGAGGACCTCCACGATCTGATCGGCCACATCGGTAGCCACCGAGAGCTGGGCTTCGACTGTGGACGCGCCCAGGTGTGGGGTGACCAGGATTCTGGGGTCGTGGAGAAGCGGGCTCTCAGGTGGCGGCGGCTCCTTGGTGAACACGTCAACCGCAGCGCCGGCGAGATGGCCGCTCTGGACTGCCTCCGCCAGGGCCGTCTCATCGATGATGCCGCCCCGGCCCACATTGAGGACCCGGGCGCCCTTGGGCATCCGAGCCAGCTGCTCGGCTCCGATCATGCCCCTGGTGGAATCGCTGAGCGGGGTGTGGACGGTGAGCACGTCAGCCTGCGCCAGGATCTCGTCGAGCGATCCCAGTACCACACTCAGTTGCGCCGCACGCTCCCGGGAGACGAGAGGGTCGAACGCAACGACCCGCATCTGCAGGCCCTGCGCCATTCGGGCGATCTCGGCACCGATCTTCCCCAGACCCACGACGGCCAGGGTCTTCCCGCGCAGCTCACTCCCAACCAATTGTGAGCGCTCCCACTTGCCAGCCCGGAGCGAGGCGTCTCCGCGGGCGACGTTTCGGGCCAGCGCCAGCATCAAGGCCAGCGTGTGCTCGGCAGCTGCCACCGTGTTGCCTGTGGGTGCATTCACCACCAGAACGCCCCTCTCGGTGGCCGCCTCGACGTCGATGTTGTCGACGCCGACCCCGGCCCTGCCGACCACCTTCAGATTGGAGCCGGCCGCGATCACCTTGGCGGTCACCTTGGTCTCACTGCGCACCACCAGCGCCTGGAAAGGCGCCACCCGCTCGACCAGCTGTTCCTCACTGAGTTTGAGGGCGATCTCCACATCCCCGACCGCCTGCAAGCGAGTGATGCCATCCTCGGCGATGGGGTCGGCTACCAGGATCCGCGGCCGGATCGGAGCGGACGGCGGAGACAAGCAAATCCCCCTGGAGCATGGTCGATGGCGACGGGCGCCGCCGCGGCTTGGACGGCTCCTCCCGAACCGGATCCAGTCTATCGGCTGCCTCTGGGCCCTCCGGGAGCGGAGCTCCAGAGCTTGATACCGCCCAGCAGGCCAGCGGAATTGTTCACCAGGGTCACGTCCTTACCGAGCTCGATCTTCACCCGCGGGGAGTTACCGCCACCGATATACAAGTGGTCGAATAGGAGCAGGTCCCGCACCAGCCCCACCGCCAGCAGAACCCGGCGGTTCCAACGCTTCTCACCAACCTTCCGCCGGGCGGCGTCGCCCACATACTCGCTGTAGGTCTTGCCCTTGTGGCAGGGGTGGTGGGCCAGCTCCAGATGCACCGCCAGCTTCCCATCTTGAAAGATGGCGCTCCCGAAGGCGGTTCCCAGGGTGATAACCATTTCAAGTCCCGTGCCCTTGATCACCGCCATTCCCTGGACCTCGGCGTCGTTGCCCACCCGCGTGGGCTTACCCAGTGCCCGTTTTGTCTGCTCGGCCAGATCGAAGTGGCCCCAGGCCTGCTCCAGGGCCGGAGACACAGGAGTCCCCTCGCCTCCCTCGCGGACAAAGTGGGGAGCGGTAAGGACTATCCCGGACCGCACTACTCCGGGGAAGCCGACCGAGATGCGATCAAACCCGGGGCCGGCCGCTGCCAGCTGCTTGAAAACCGCGATTAAGCCTGTCGGATCGAGGGGATAGTGGGTGGGCATGCGCACCGCCGCTCCCAGCGGCTGGCCGGAGTCATCAAGAAAGTCCGCCTTGATGCCGGTGCCGCCGACGTCGATGCTGAGCGTGACCAGCCTCTTGGACCGTCGGCGGCCGGGGCTGGCTGGCCGCCGGGCCGGGGGTGGCTTGCGGGCGAGGGGCACGAACTCTGCCTCCAGTGGGTGCGGCTTGACGCCGGGCAATGTACCGCGCCAGAGATGAGGCTGGTGCTAGCCGGCGAGCTGCGACCGCTCCGCCCTGGCTGCCCTCAGTGCTGGTCGGTGGCGAAGGGAAGCAGCGCCATGTGCCGGGCGCGCTTGAGCGCCACCGTCAGCCTTCGCTGGTGCAGGGAGCAGGTCCCGGTCACTCGGCGCGGGAGGATCTTTCCCCGCTCACTGATGTATCGGCGGAGGCGGGAGACCTCCTTGTGATCCACCTCCACGATGCGCTCCAGGCAGAAGTTGCAGACCTTTCGCGGGCGCCGCCGCGCGTATTCCGACATGTTCAGTTCTCGCAGCCTCCGTTGGAACGATTCACGACCAACCTAAAAGGGAATGTCATCGGGGTCGATATCCCCGTCGGGTACTTCAGACGCTGCCGGCGAGGCGTCCTCGCCCCCGGCCGGCGGTGGGAAGCCCTGCACCCTGGCGCCGGTGTCGCCGGCCTCGGATGGCGCTCCGCGCGAGCCCAGAAACTGGATATCGGTGGCGTTGACCTCGGTTCGATAGCGCTTCTGGCCATCCTGCCCGTCCCAAGATCGAGTCTGGAGACGGCCCTCGATGTAGACCAGGCTGCCCTTGTGCAGGAACTGTCCGGCCAGCTCGGCCAGCTTGCGCTGCCCCATGTTCCAGACCACCACGTCGTGGTAATCGGTGAACTCGCGGCGCTCGCCATCTGGGGAACTGCCGTAGCGGTTGGTAGCAATTCGCAGCTGCGTGACCGGCTGGCCGCTGGGTAGGTATCGCATCTCCGGGTCGGCGGTGCACCTGCCGATCAGCTGCACCCGGTTGAGAGAACCTGCCACCGCTATTCCTCCCCGTTCTCGTCGCCGACCAGGGCGGCGCCGAATCCGTCATCGGCTGCGATTTCAGCCTCCAGAGCATCGTCCGTCAGCTCCTCGTCGCCGGGGTGGGATCCGTCGGCCGCCTCCCCTCGATCTCGACCTCGTGTCCTGACCCGTCCCCGGCGGTCCTCGTCGCCCGGCAGGTAATACACCTGCCTCAGGCTGATCAGGTGCCGAATCACCCGCTCGTCGAGCCGGAGTTGCCTCTCCAGTTCCCGGACCTTTTCCGCCGGCAAGGTCATCTCCTTGAGGGCGTAGTAGCCGTCGTTGAAGCCAGCGATCGTGTAGGCCAGGCGGCGGCGTCCCCAGAGCGAGGATTTGGTCATCTCGCCACCCTGGCCCGCGATCAGGGCGGCCACGTCGTCCATGGCGGTCCGCACCTGATCCTCGTCGATGTCAGGGCGGAGCACATAGAAGAGTTCGTACTCGCGGTTCAAATCACACGCCTCCCAGATCCTGTGGGCACGCAGCCGGCTGGGCACCGGGTGCAGGGGAGCCGAATTCTAACAGCCGCCGCTGTCATCCAGCGGCCAGGAGGTGGCTGCTGGGCTTAGCTAAGTGTCAAGTCCGAGCTGCTTTACCAGCCGCCCGCCGTACCACCTGGTGAAAAGGGCCACTGCGCCCGCCAGGAGCACCGTCAGCAAGGCCGTGACCAGAGGATGCACCGCGCTCCTTCCGAGTGGCAGCAGGGCGCCCACCAGGCAGCCCAGGGCCAGCGCGATCACCACGGCCGCCATCGAGACCAGGGGCAGCCAGACGGAGATCCGAATGGCCCGGGTGACAGGTGGGGTGGTCATGGTGGCGAGTCGATCCCGGCGGATCACTGCCAGCGCTTGCACGTGGTTGAGACCGGGTGTGATCGTGAGGCCGACTACAGTGGCGCCACCCCGGAGCTTGTCGAAGAGCTCGCGTCGGACCCTGAACTGCTCGACGTTCTTCCCGACCGTGATCGCCACTGTGGCCAGACCCGGAGTCGGGGATACCAGGCTGGCCCCCACCAAGGGACCCTGGATCGACTGCGCGGGCAGGCGGCGGTCTCTGCGCGCCGCCCTCATGGCCGGTGCCGTCACCGAGCCGACGATCCCGGTGATGGCCAGCGCCACCAGCAGCACGATCACGCCAAGCACGAGGTCGTGCTGGCCGATCTCCACCAACAGCCCCAGGACCGCGGCCGCGATCAATATCAAACTGGCGGCCGTGACCACCACGGTCAATCGGAACACAACGCCAGGGGCTAGCCCCTCGAGAAGGCCGCCACGTCGCATCATCTCGGCGCGCCGAGGGGTCGGCGCCTGTTCTCGTACCGCCGTTCGCTGCTGGCTCTCCAGGCGAGCCTGGCGGCGACGGAGTTCTCTGCTTCCGGGATTGCGCATTGGCCTTTAAGGATCGCACCTGGGCTGGAGTCGGCGCGAACAGGTCTCAACTGGAGGCTGGCCGCGTCGGCGCGTTTCGGGTACATCCTGTGGCCCGGTGGCCGCCGGGGGACTCGAACCCTCGACCTCACGGATGTGAACCGTGCGCTCTAACCAGCTGAGCTAGGCGGCCCCTGCCCTTGGGGCGCCCAGTCTAGCGAACGGCAGGAGTGGTAATGACGCTAACCCAGTGAGGGCTGAATCTGCTCCACCGAGTAGCCCAGCTGTGCCCCAACCGGGATGGTTCCAACTGACACGCTTGGTAACTCATGCACTGCTAGCCCGTCCGACCAGAAGCCTTCGGCCGTCACGCTGTACTCAAGGCTGGCTCGAATCAGGCCGGTAGTGACGTAGGTCTGAGGCACCCACGCGTCGCTCGTAGACGCGGACCCGTCAGGAAAGGTCCACGCAACTACCTCGGGTGTTGCCTCCACGACCCAGACCACGTGCAGTGTTTCACCCGGATCTCCATCTCCAAGATCGGGCACGTTTACGTCGATTTCTGCATACGCAACCCGTGGAATCGGGGCCAATGCCACCTGCACTGGCACGCCGACCACTCCACCCCCAGCGGGCGTGGCGTCGACCGTCTCGGACGGGACTTGACCTGCAACCTCGGCCAGAAACGCGGACGGATTGAACCCTGGAAGGCATTGAGGCGCAGGGGTCTGCAGCGAGCAGGGGCTGGGCCGTCGCGGTTCGGCGACCACACGCAAGAATCGCACCACCCCTGCGCTGCCGCAGGTGATCAGATAATCCCAACCCCGGTCCGTCTGCGGGGTGGAGTAGACGATCGGGACTCTCTGGCCGTCCACATTCCAGGCGGCACC
>JBAPNX010000046.1:0-2593 GCA_049279335.1 Candidatus Dormiibacterota bacterium | reverse complement strand
CCTTGCCACAGGTTTGCGGGTGGTACGGGGTGGAGTGCTTGAAGACGATCCCCAACCGTTCCAGCTCGGTCTCCAGCAAAACCTTGCCGCCGCGGGACTTGCCGCTGTAGACGGCACCGTTGTCGGTGAGGAGCGCGGCGGGGTAGCCATGGGTGGTCCCGGCGCAGTGGAAGCTCTCCACCACGTCCGCGCCCTTGACGGTGGTGAACACGTCGCAGCCGAGGAGCAGCCGGGAGTGATCGTCGAGGTAGTTGAGGATCTCAACATCGCGGTCATCGGCAAGATGCCAGTGGGTGGTGTCGCTCTGCCAGAGCTCGTTGGGTAGCGCCGCCGCGAAGCGGATGAATGATGACTTGGGGCGCTTCTGCGGCTGCGCCGTGATCAGTCCATGACGCTTGAGGATGCGCCAGATGGTGGCCACTGAGGGCACGCTGCTGAAGTGTTCCTGGAGGCGATGGGCAATGCTGTGAGGACCGTGGTCATAACCGGCGCTGGCCAGCTCCTGACGCAGCCTGAGGACGGCGGCCTCGATGTCCGGTGAAGCTGCTTGCGGACAGGACTTCGGCCGCCGGGACCGCGGCTGAAGTGCCTCATATCCGCCCGCTCGGTAGCGCTCGACGAGTTTGTCCACCCACCCCTTGGAGATGCCGGCACTTCTGGCAACCTCACGGCGACTGCGCCCTTCGAGAACGACCGCCTCCACCACATAGCGCTCCACACCCATCGAGCCACCCCCCTTGTCCTGAGGTGGCCACTATCTCTTGCGACATCCCCTCCTAGTACCGGCCACTATGTCCTGCAACCAGACACCTCCCTTCCCGCCATTTTTGTGATGTCTCAGGACATCGTTGACAACTCTAGGTCGGCTGGAGGGGGTGCCAAGGGTTGGTGCAGCGGTCATTGCCGACCATGAAAGCTCGATCCGGCAGCCATCAGCCCCAGCTTGCGATCATGGCTCACGGCCACCTGACGAGGTGACGTTTGCTGAGGCGCGGGGTGGGATCGGGACAGTCCGCGACACCCGGACCGGAGTTCGCGGAGAGCACCGCGGTACCCTTCCACCGCACCTCATGAGGCGGACAGCAGTGCCACAACGAACACCGCATACCCGGCGATGATCGCCCAGCCAGCCCGGCGACGGAGTCCATTACCCGTGTAGGCAAGCCCGAGGGTGAGCGCAGTAAGCCCAACGTAGCAGCCGGCGATCAGCACCCCCGGACCCGAGGGCCTTGCCAGCCCGATCACAGCCGCTGGAATCAGGAGACCGGCAGCGACGTTCAGCGTATTGCTGTTGAGAGCAGTGCTCAGTGCTGCCGCCCCTCTGGCCTTAGTGGCCAGGTAGACGGCCGCCACAGCGTTGGGCAGACTGGTAACGGCGGCCAGCGCGAGGCCGCCGACCAGCACGGCGGCCACTGCGTAGTGCTGTCCCAACGCCGATGCGCCTCGCTCCATGGTCACGCTGGCCAAGACGACCACGACGAGCGCCGCCGCCGCCGCGAGTACATCGCGCGGCTTCCCGCGCTGCGGCCTGATAGCGATCACGAGCTCAAGCGCTTCCTCGTCGACCGCCGACGCTAGCCAGGTCCCCCATCCCCGCGGCAGCGGGAGTCGCTGGATCTGTGTGCGGCGGGCACCTAACACAATGATGTAGGGGACCAGCACGATCAGGACCAGTCCGAGTGCTACAAGGGGTTCGACCAAATCCGTGATCGCAGCCAGACAGACGATAGAGACCCAAAGAGCGACTGCCCCGCCCAAAGCCACCACCTTGCGGTGCAGGCGGACCCGCCCGGCGACTACGGCACCGAGGCCGAGCAAAGCGGCCAGGTTGAAGATGTTGGAGCCGACAATCACGCCAGCTCCGACCGCTCGCTGGTGGTGTGCGAGGGCAGTCACCGCGGTTGTGATCTCGGGCGTGTCGGCAGCGAGAGCGGCTAGCAACCCGAGCAGCGCCTCCGAAAGCCCGAGCCGCTCGCCGACCCGCTCCAACCTTGAAACCAGCAGCCAGCTGGTTGTTAGGCTGGCTACGGCTCCGACAGCGAACGCGACGGCCGCGAGTCCTGCCCCCATCAGTGTTCAAACCCCAGGGTGACAAGGGGCCACCCCGCTCGACTGAAAAGGGGGCCGACCGCTTCGGACGAATCGAAGCGAAAATCCATCTCGGCTCCACCCCAGACGCCTGCTGTGTGCCGACCAGACTTCCCGGCTCTCCGCCGAAATCGTACATCGATGTCCAGACTCGGTGGACGAATCGCATCCGAGGTGCGTCGCGAGCCGAGATCACCCGTCATGGGCATCCGAGTGTGGCGCGGATGCCTGAAGACCGTTACCGGACCCTGCCGGCACCTCGCTTGGGCCGTAGGGAGCCTAGGCGGCCGGAGCGGAACTGGGAATGTGGGGTATCTATGAGTTTAGTCTGAGGTCATGGCCAGCGACGAGGACTTTTTGATTAGCAGCGATCAGACCGTCGAGCCCAGCGAAACCCTGGTCGCCCCTCCCGGCAAGTTCCGCATCTACCTGGGGGCCGCCGCCGGAGTGGGCAAAACGGTGGCCATGCTCGACGAGGGCTGGCGCCGGCGGGAGCGGGGCCGCG
>JBAPNX010000045.1:0-4252 GCA_049279335.1 Candidatus Dormiibacterota bacterium | reverse complement strand
CGGTCTTCGAGCGCACCCACGAGATTGGACTGCTGCGCGCCGTCGGCATGAAACGCCGACAGGTGCGCGCCATGATTCGCTCGGAGGCGGTCATCCTTTCACTATTTGGAGCAATCGTCGGGGTCGTGGTGGGAACCGGGCTGGGCGCCGCCCTGGCCTACTCCCTGAAGCAGCAGCAGAGTGTCGCCGGGATCGTGATTCCCTTTAGCACCCTTGTCGCCTTCTTGTTGATCGCTGTCGCATTGGGTCTCGGCGCGGCGAGCTGGCCGGCCCGCCGCGCCGCCAAGCTCGACGTGCTGTCGGCGATCGCGGCGGACTGAGCCTAGGTCCAGAAGGGGATCCTTGGGGACACTGGATAGGATCCGCGACCGGCAGCGGCTCGGGCACACCAGCGCGGCGATCCCACTGGACCTCTACTGCCAGGTCACTCCAGACCTGCAGACCGCGCTTCGACATGTGGCTCCGGAGCACGGATTCGAACCGTGAACCTTGCGGTTAACAGCCGCCTGCTCTACCGTTGAGCTACTCCGGATCGCCGTCCAGCAGTTTAGCGGTGACCTGAACGGCGATCTGAGGCCACTTCGGCCTCGTCAGCGGACCGGACCGGCAGGTTACCCCAGCCTAGCCGGCTATTCCAGGTAGTCCTTGAGCTTCATGCTCCGCGAGGGGTGGCGGAGCTTGCGCAGCGCCTTGGCCTCGATCTGACGGATGCGCTCGCGGGTCACCCCGAACCGCTTGCCCACCTCTTCCAGGGTGCGCTGATGGCCGTCGATCAGGCCGAAGCGCAGCTGCAGCACCCGGCGCTCCCGGGGCGTGAGGGTGTCGAGGATGTCCTCCACCTCGGTGCGCAGCATGGTCAGAGACGCTGCCTCCGACGGGGCCACCGCCTCGCTGTCGGGGACGAAGTCGCCCAGGTGGGAGTCCTCTTCCTCACCAATCGGGGTCTCCAGCGAGACCGGGTCCTGGGCCACCTTGACGATCTCGCGCACCCGGTCGGGGGTTATCCCCATCTCCTCGCCGATCTCCGGGTCCGAGGGCTCGCGGCCCAGCTCCTGGAGCAGACGGCGGGAGATCCTGACCAGCTTGTTGATGGTCTCGACCATATGGACCGGAATCCGGATGGTTCGAGCCTGGTCGGCGATCGCCCTGGTTATGGCCTGGCGAATCCACCAGGTGGCGTAGGTGGAGAACTTGTAGCCCTTGTGGTAGTCGAACTTCTCCACCGCCCGGATCAGACCCATGTTGCCCTCCTGGATCAGGTCCAGGAACGACATCCCTCGGCCGATGTACTTCTTGGCGATAGAGACCACCAACCTGAGATTGGCTTCGGTCAGGCGATGCTTGGCGTCCTCGTCGCCCTGCTCGATCAGTTTGGCCAGGTAGACCTCGTCCTCGGCTTTGAGCAGCGAGACCCGACCGATCTCCTTGAGGTACATCCGGACCGGGTCGTCGAGGGAGACGGCATCGGCGTCGGTGGCCAGGACGTCGTCGTCGGCCTCCTCGGCGTCGAAGTCCTTGTCGCTATCGGAGACGACGATCCCCATCTCCCGGAAGATGACGAAGAGCCGCTCCATCTGATCGGGGTCGGCGTCCAGCTCCGGAAAGGGCTCCAGGACCTCAGTGGGGGAGAGGTAGCCCTGCTCCTTCCCCTTGAGGATCAGCTGCTCGGCTAGTCGAACCAGATCCTCGGTCCGTGGCGGCGCGGGAGCTACCACCGGCGCCTTCATGGTCTTGACCAACCTATGCCTCCATTCCGCTGCCACGGCGCAGCCCGTCGATCTGCCGCTGGGTCCGGTCCAGCTCTGCGGCCAGCTGGGGCCCCTCACCTTCCCGGTGGTGGCTCAGCTCGGCCATGCGACGGCGCAGCTGCCCTGCCTCATTCTCCAGGCTCTCGATCCGGATCCGCCTCACGTAGTCAGCCAATGATCGTCGCCGCCGTTGGCTGTCGGCATCCTGGTCGAGTTCGGGAAAGTCGCCCTTGGGGAGCTCTTCAAGACGCCGGCGCAGCTCCGGGGAGAGATCGGCGGGATTGAGCCGGGTCGGGGCGACCTCGACCATCGCCTGATAGAGCTCGCTGTAGCCGGGATCGAGAAAATCATCCCGCCTGAGCTGATATTGATCTCGAACCTCCGCAATCGACTGGGGACTGTGCCAGAGCATCCCCAGCAAATGGGCAGAGGCTCCCATTGCAATCTGCCCACTAACCGGGCCGCTCAAACCTGCGCTCGTCGACTTCGTCGGCTGGCCCCTACCACTGCGCTCGACATCCTCCAGGATCCGAGAGGCGGCTACTCCCAGTCGGCGACCGACTCTCTCTGCATATAAAGCCCGGATACTGGCCTCAGGGATACGGCCCAGGACCCTCATGGCTCGTTTCAGCGCCTCCTGGCCCTGGCCCCCTGCCTGCGGGGAGGCATCCCGGAGCGCCTGGTCGACCAGCACCTCCCAGGCCGGGGGCGCGTTATCGAGCAGCTGGCGTAGGGCATCGGGATCCCTGCGGGCCAGATCGTCGGGGTCCTGGCCTTCCGGCAAGGTGAGGAGCCGGCAGCTCATGCCGGCTTGGGCCACCAGACCCACCGCCACCCCGGCCGCACGCTGGCCGGCGGCGTCGCCGTCGAAACAGAGCACCACCTCGTCGGCGAAGCGCCGGAGCAGGCGCACCTGGGCGTCAGTGAGGGCAGTTCCCGAGGTCGAGACTGCGGTGCCGATGCCGACTCGGTGGGCTCCGATGACATCGAAATACCCTTCCATTAGCACCGCTCGTCGCTCCTGGTGGATAGCCTCTCGGGCCAAATCGAGACCGAAGAGGACGCTGGACTTGTCGAACAGCGGGGTGGCCCGGGTGTTGAGGTACTTGGGGCTGTCGGGTCCCAGCGCCCGGCCTCCGAAACCGACCGGCCGGCCCTGCTCGTCCCGGATGGGGACCACCAGGCGGTGGCGGAAGAAGTCGGTAAGCCGGCCCCGCTCGGTACGTGCCAGCCCGGAGGCGGTGATGTCCACCGGGTCGGCCCCCCGGCGGCGCAGGAAGCGCACCAGGTTGTCGGAGGTGCTGCCCTGGGGCGCGTACCCGAGTTTGAAGCGCTCGCGTTCAGCCTCGGTCACCCCGCGCAGCTCGAGGAAGGCCCGCCCCTGCTCGCCAGCCGGACTGTTGGCCAGGACGTGGTGGTAGAAGTCGACCGCCAGCTGATTCAGCCGGAGCAGAGTCTCTCGCTGCTTGCGCCGACGAAGCTCGGCGGGACTGGGAGGCTTGTCCTGGCTGAGGTCAACCCCCGCCTTGGGGGCCAGCTCTTCTAGAGCTCCCCGGAAGTCGGTGTGCTCGATCATCTCGATGAACCGGAAGAGGTCACCCCCCTCGTGGCAGCCATGGCAGTTCCAGAGCTGCTTTTCCGGGCTGACGTAGAACGAGGCCGTATGCTCGGTGTGGAAGGGACAGAGCCCCTTCCACTCCCGTCCCGCCCTGGTCAACCGGACGTAGCCTCCGATGACGTCCACGATGTTGAGCCGGGACTTGATCTCCTCGGACGCTCGCCCGCTACTCAAATTGCCAGGCCAATGTCACCGCCCGGCCAGCCACAGAGCCGAAGCCGTGGGCAGGTCATCCGCTTCCATCTTCCTACCCCCAGCCCATGAGATCGAAGGGCGCAACGCCCGAGGGAGCGCTTTGCAGCTCTACAGCTGCTCGGCGGCAGACCTTACCTCCGGGCCGGAACTACTGGCGTCTGAACAGTCCGAGTCCACGGCCCTTGGGGGCCGGCCCTTCCTCACGCAGGCGGTTGCGGAGTGCCAGGACCTCCTGCTCTCGCTCAGCCAACTGAGCCGCAGTTGACTTGCGGGTGTTGTCGAGCTCTTGGCGAAGGTCGCGGACCTGGCGGAGCCGCCGCTCCAGCTCGGCCTCGAAACGAAGCCTCTGCTCCGCTTGAATGCGCTGCTCCAGAGCCCGCTCCCAGCGTTCGAAGAGGCCGGCCACCAGCTCTCGGGCGTCGATTGAGTTGATCGCCAGGGTGCTCTCCGGACCCTGAGCTGCCGCCAGCGCCGACGGGCGGGGCACCTCGACTAGCTGCGGCCCCCCAAGGACGTCGCTGGTAAGCGGACTGTCGATCTCGAGGGACTCGATGGACTCAGCCATGGAACCGGCTTCGTCCTCGTGGACCATGGCTGCAGCTTCCACGTCATCCGCGATAGCGACGACTTCCTGGTCACCCGCAATCACGTGCTCCTCCTCGTCCTCCTCATCGCTGCCGAACGGCGAGGC
>JBAPNX010000044.1:0-2743 GCA_049279335.1 Candidatus Dormiibacterota bacterium | reverse complement strand
CTCCAGGCCGGTGAGCCGTTCGGTACTTCCGACGTGAATGAGCTCCTTGACGTGCTCCAGGAGGACGGGCTGGTGCACCAAGCTGGCGGTGGCTGGCACTGGGCGGCTGATGCCTTCCCTGCCGACGCCATTAATCTGCGCACCACGGCCGCCAGCAACGTGGTGATCCTCGACACCGCCGTCGATTCCCAGGACCCCTCCCAAGGCCCTCAGGGGCCTTATTCGGGAAGCTCGGGAGGACACTCAGGGTCGGGATCACGAGTGGTCGGCGAGCTCGACGAGTGGGCGGCGCCGCTTTTGGTACACGACGATGCGATTTACATGCACCAAGGGCGGCAGTATCACGTGGAACGGCTGGACTGGGAGGAGCGTCGCGCCTACGTTCACCCGGTCTCGGTGGACTACTACACCGACGCCGACCTTCGGGTCGGGTTGCAGGTGCTGGAGTGCATGGCAGGTCCAGTTGCCGACCAGGGGCGGTCCACCTCACGTGCGCACGGCGAGGTACGGGTGAGCGTGCTGGCTGCCATGTACCGAAAGATTCGTTTGCTGACCAACGAGACCGTGGGCGCGGGGTCAATCCGGATCCCGGAACGCGATCTTCAGACCACCGCCTACTGGTGTTCCTTTGCCTGCAACCTGACCCCTCTGGCAGGGACCTTGGAGGTGGGCCTGGAGGCGGTCGGCCACTTGCTCGGACAGGTCGCCTGCTTCCTCGCCATGTGCGACCACCGCGATCTGGGCGTGGTCTCTCAGGTCAGAGCTTCGCTTCGCTCGATCACCTCCCAGCCCCCGCCGCCGGAAGTGAGCGAGTACATGCCCGGGGACCGGCCGACGGTGCAGACGGCCAGCGTCCCCGGTCCGGCTACCCCACTCACTGACGCACCGTCGGTCTTCGTCTACGACATCCATCCTGGTGGGGTTGGTCTGAGCGCCCGGCTCTTTGACCTCCATCACGATTTGCTTCCGGCCGCTGCCCAGCTCCTGCGCGACTGTGACTGCGAGACCGGCTGTCCCGCATGCGTGGGCCCAGTTGCCGGCGTCGAGCCTCACGCCAAGGCGATGGCGCTGGCGCTGCTGGGGGCGTCCGGGTGGTGACCAGCCAACTCCGGCTCAAGATCGAGGCCCTTCAAGGAGGCCGAGCCTGGCGGCGCGCCGCAGAGAGTGTCGGCGAGCTGTCGCTCGGGCCGCGCGTCACATCCCAGAGTGATTCCCGCCAGCATAGGCACACTCTGGAGGAGCTGGGCTTCAACTGGGACACCTCCAGGTCGCTTTGGGCGCGGACGGACAACTTCTCCCTTTCCGATCTCGAGCTCACTGCAGAAGTCCTGGCTCCGGATGCACTCCAGTCGTTGTCACCGGTTGCCACCGACGGTCTGGACGGTCCTGTCGTCTGCTTCGACCTGGAGACGACAGGACTCCAGCGAGGCACCGGCACCGTGCCGTTCCTCTACGGATGGGCGGTGGCCGCAGGCAACGGGATCCGAGTTGAGCAGTGGTTCTTAGAGGACTTGGACCGTGAGGGCCCTCTGGTCGAAGCCGCGGTTGAGATGCTCAAGCACGCAGGCCTCCTGGTCACTTACAACGGAGCCAGCTTCGACGTGCCCCTGTTGCGCACCCGCGCTGTGATGACGGGCCTGGAGCGGCCCTGGCCGGCGACGGCGCATCTCGATCTGCTGCCGCTGGTGCGACGGCTGTTTCGCCACCGCCTGACCAGATGCAGCCTGCGCCGGGCCGAGGAGGAGCTGCTAGGCCGACCACGGGTTGACGATCTCCCCGGGAGTGAGGCCCCTGAACGCTATCGCCAGTTTCTGAGGAACGGTGATGCCGCCCTCTTGGCCCCGGTGCTCACCCACAACCAGCTCGATCTGCTCTCGCTCATCCGGCTGATCAACCATCTGGAGCAGCATCTGGAGCTGGCCCGTCCCCGGCCATCTGACTGGTACAGCCTGGGCAGGTTTGCCGAGGCACGTGGCAACCTGCAGCGTGCCGACTCGCTGTATCGTGGCGCCGAATCGGAGTCACCGCCCCCCCTCGACCGGGCTGCTGCCCTGCGCCGGACGCGGATGCTCCGCCGGCAGGGGAGGGATGACGAGGCACGCGCCGCTTGGCGCTCGATCTGGGAACGCTGGCGTGACCCCGAGGCGGCGGAGGCGCTCTGCATCGAATTGGAGCACCAGGTGGGAGATTTACCCGCTGCCCTAGCCCTGGCTCAAGATGCGCTCGGCAATGCCCCGGTCGGCTGGGATCGTCGATTCGCCAAGCGCATCTGGCGGCTTCAGTCGCGGCTCGACAGTCGTGACCTCACCACGCGTGATCTCAATCAGGCTGCCTCATCTGGGCAGGGAGGTCCGCCAGATCGACCCTGGGCCTCGTGGCTCCCCGGCGGGAACTCCTATGAGGCCTGGCTGGCTTTGAGGCGTGGCCGCCGCACCCGGGCGGCAGTGGCGGGCGGATCGCGAAATGCTAACCCCGAAGAGCTGCCCCGGTAAGGAAGCACAACCAAGAAGCAAAGGCGTAGCGGCTAGTCGGGCCTAGCCATCTCCTCTGGTATCCTCGCTCTCGCTGCGGGAGTGGCTCAGTGGTAGAGCGTCTCCTTGCCAAGGAGAAGGTCGCGGGTTCGACCCCCGTCTCCCGCTCCACTGATCTCAACCGGACGATCCCGCCCTACGGCGACTGCGTCCAGTTCTTTCTCAAGTCTGCCCACGACCAGGGCTGACCGACCGGTACGTGGTGCATACAG
>JBAPNX010000043.1:0-1859 GCA_049279335.1 Candidatus Dormiibacterota bacterium | reverse complement strand
CCTGCCGACAGGTCGCGGCCATGGCTCCCCGAGGCGCGTCCCAAGACCACTCGCTGTGGACGTGGAGGTCGGCCCCGGGCAGCAGTTCCCCCGCCACTACCCGGCCCGGTCCCGGGCGGTGGGCCTACGGCGCGATGGCAGCCCTTGCTGGCCGAGCGATTCCTGAGTCAGGAGCGGTCGATCGAACTCGAGCGTGCTGTCAGGACCGTGCATCCACCTCGGCAAGTGTAGGTACAGCCCTTGGCGAGCCGGTCGGCATTGAGGTCAGCTAGTCAGCGTTCTCCAGGCTGAGTCGCGAAGCCGGCCGGGGGCACAATGCTCCCTGGACAATGACAGAGCAACAGCGGAAAGAGACGCACGAGGGCATGAAGTGAGTGATTCAAAGGCCGCTCAAGAGGGGTTCGTGGCCAGAGTGGAAGAGGGACTGCGCGCCGACGTCAAGGCGGATGAGCACCTGGCACAGCAAATAATCAGCGATCTCATCGAAAAGGTGGAGGCGTTGGAGAGAAGGATCGCCAAACTCGAGCAACACTCCTAGAAGTCCCGCGCCGCCCCAAGAGCGTCTTACCGCCAGGGTGGTGGTCGTGGAATAGCCCGACCCTGCCGGGACGTCGCGTGGTCTGGTGACACCGTGCCTGGATCCGGCCAGGCCGAAGCCCAACCAGAGGTCAGGAGTGGCCGCGCTGCGCCAGGTAGGCCGCGAGGACGCGGTGGTTGGCCACCCGGACGGGCATGAGCTCGGGAAGTGCGTCAAGGGGATAGGCTCGCGCCGGTCCCTCTGGTCCGTCTTCGATCAGGGCACCACCCTTGGCGCGGGCGATGTAGCCGTGCGCGCACATGGTTCCCGTCGGCGTCCCCTCCTGGATGAAGGTGACGAACTCGCGCTCGATCTCGACATCGAGACCCGTCATCTCGAGCACCATGCGCACTGCTGCATGCTCAGGTAGCTCACCGCGATGGCAGGGATTGCTCGGCAGCGAAGCTGGAGCCTCAATCGGTCCACCCGCGGGGTGGATGAGCACGATCTCATCGCTCTCGGTTTCGACCACCACCAGGGCGCCGTGGTAGTCAAACGGGGCGTCAGTGGGCGCCATCTCCGGATTCTAGGTCGCTGGCCCGACCGCCAGTGTCCAGCCACTCGGCATTGCCGCTTGGCGGAAAGTATGGGCCTGGACCTCAGACGGCCCCTAGAATTCGGTCGGGGATGGGATGACGAGAATGCGGTCCCTAAGGGTCGCGATCGGCGCTGTCGTCTTGGCGGTCGGGCTGAGCCTGACGGTCAAATCGGCGCATGCCGGGCTGTTAGTGCCTCAGAGCCACCTACTCCCTGGCAAAGGGTCAACAAGAGCTTCGACAACGGTGGGCTCCTCGTCAACGCCGCGCGCCGACTGCGCTCTCGGGTACAGGCACTCCGTGACCGCCACCGTAAGTCCCACAGATGGTAGAGGGCTGGTGACGTTCGTTGAGCTTGTGGCCCCAATTATTGGCCTTCCCTCCGACTGCTCGTCGGAGACTCTCGAGGCCGACGACGAGGCTACCTGCACCTTGACTGATCCGCTGACACTCGCTGGCAATTACACCTCGGAAGCCGACTACAGCCGCGATGCCGTGTGCCAGGCATCCATCGGATCGGGTCTGGTAACGCTCACTTCCGCCGCACCGACCTCGACGCCGGGCTCAACGCCAACACCTCGCGGGGATCCGGGGACTACACTCTCGCCCCTCGCTTCTGTGAACCCTTCCCGGAGCCCTTCACCAAGGAAACGCGCGGTGTCGGGGGCGAGTAGGACCGTCGGCTCCGTCGGGACTGTGTCCGGTCAGACCGTGCGTTTCCTAGTACTGGTCGGATTGTTCATCAT
>JBAPNX010000042.1:0-3303 GCA_049279335.1 Candidatus Dormiibacterota bacterium | reverse complement strand
TCGACCCCGGGGTGAGCCGACCAACCCGTACCCCCAAGGCTCGAGCTCTGGGACGGGGAGGCGGACACGCGCCGCGGGCGGGTTCCGACGTCACTCCGCTAGCTAGACGTTCCAGGATCTTGGGCGGCGCTCGTGTGACCGCCCCGGAATACGTCGACTACGTCACGCACCCGAGCGAAGCGAAGACTGGGATAGGTGAGGCAATGCTCGATAAACCGTTCCAGCAGCATCAACCGGTGTCCTCGACCGATGACTTGAGGGTGCATAGTCAGGTCAAAGACCCCGTTCGGAATGCGGCGCACCATGTAGTCGATGTCCGAAGACCAGATCTCAAAGACCTTGTCAGGATTCGCCAGCGTGTTTGCCGAGAACCGGGGTGAACTAACGAACTCGAACTGGGGGAAGTCATCCCAGCTCCAGCTGACCGGCACCTCCACCAGGCTCGTCTGCGCGCCGAAGCTGTAGCCACCGGTCAAAGAGGGGACGTCGCCCTGGCGCGCAAAGTAGAGGCTGTAGTCGTCAGCCGCCATGCTGGAATCGTATTCAAACCCCAGTTCCAGCAGGATCTTGACACTCTCCCAGGTCAGATCCCACCCGGGAGACCGGTACCCGACGGGACGGATCCCGAGCACGCGGTCGAGCGCCTCGAGACCCCGCTCATACATCGCCCGCTCCCCGGCCGGGTCCCCGAGGAACTGCGTGGGACTCTCATGCAGGTACCCGTGGTGTCCAATCTCGTGACCGTGGGCCACGATCGCTTGCATCGCCTCCGGAAAGGTCTCAGCCGTGTATCCCTGGGTGAAAAATGTCGCCGGGATTGAATACCGCTCCAGCAGCTCCAGCACCCGCCAGATCCCGACCCGGCCTCCAAATTCACCTCTGGAGAGCACTCCCGGAGTGGGTGCGTCGAACATATACATCCACGCGGCTATGGTGTCGAAGTCGAAAGTCAGGCAGACCGTGCCCGGCAGTGGCGCTTCCCCGGCCGTCACCCCAGTGCCCCCACTGGTTGTCGTCGTGCTGACAGTTGGGACTGGTGTGGGCAGCTCAGCCGACATCTCCACGGCACCCTCCATAAACCGACGGTCTAGTAACACAGCAAATCCGCGCCGCTGACCATATTGTCTGCGATTGTCAGGTTCGTTGGTTGTCGGGCCGGCCCGGCAGTTGGTCTGTAGCCTGACGGTCTGGCCGAGAGCGCAGGAACATCCTCTAGGCCTCAGTGCGCTGCGGCGCCAGCCCCTTAGCCGGGCAAGCAGAGCTGGCTGCGGCACTACCTCGCCGCTCAGACTCGAAACCGGGCTGCGGGAGAAGGATGCCATCTATTTGTCGTTAGGCGGTGGTACCGTCGCCGCCAACCGCATCGCCTCGGACAACTGGAATGCGTTGAAGCGCTCTCCTGTTGCGAAGCTAACATCGATGCCCGCTATAAACGCGAAGGCGGGCGCCAGCCTAGAGGGGTGTACCATCCCGATCTTCATCTCCTCGGTGTAGTGCGAGGCGGACATCGGGGTGTCGATGGGTGCTCCAGTGGTAATGGTGTTGACTGCGATGTTGGAATCCTTACCTGCTATCGCGAGAACCCTCATCAACCCCTCCTGCGCGTGCTTCCCCGGGGTGTATGCCGCCTCTTTGACGAACCCGTTCAATGCCGACCCTGACGACACATAGAGAATGCTTCCGCTGCGGTTGTCGACCATTCCGCCCCAAACTCCCTTGGAGAGGATAAACGCTGCTTGAACGATAATGTCCATTTCCCGGCGCCACGCAGAAAACGTGATGTCTGAAAAGTCGCGCTCTCGGAGCACGGCAGCGTTGTGGATAAGTGTTCGCGGCGTGCCATAGTGGTTCAGTGCGCGTTCTACGGCATCCTGCGTCGGGCCCGCCTCTGCTAGGTCCACCGCGATCGGGAGAACATCTGCGCCAGCCTGGGTCAGCTCCCGTGCGAGGGTGTTCAGTTTGTCCGTCTGGACGTCAAAGAGAGCCAGTCGCATCCCTGCAGCTGCGAGCTTTCGTGCGACCTCGCAGCCCAAGCCTTCCGCTGCTCCGGTGAGAAACGCTACTTGGCCACGTATCGCAATCATCTATGCTGCCTCCAAGTCTCACGGGTCCGTGACTTCTTCTACTAAAAGTACCGTTTCGCCACCACCTGAAGGCGTGCCTGGTAGGGGCAGGAGGTGTTGTGCCATTGTACGGGCGACAAACTTCTCCGGCGGTCCATGTTTCCACGGGTCTATAACCGATCAATGGAAATGGCTCTGTCCTACCCAAGCTCCCGTGACGATGGACAGACTAAGGCAGCTATCCTGCGTATGACGAAATCAGCACGGCCCCTACTTCGGGTCGGAGGTTCTATGACTCACGTTGTCTTCACCACGCCGCTGGAGCTCGACCTGGTAGAGGGGCTGCGGCGCACCCATCCCGAATATCAGTTCACCTACCCGGAGGACTTACTGCTCCCGCCCCGTTACCCTGCTGAGCATCGCTATCCGGACTTCGCGGCCCTTACCGCGGCGGAACAGCGGCGTTGGGAGGAGCTCTTGGAGAGCGCCGACGTTCTCTTCGATTTCGGACCCGCCGCGCTCCGGCCCCAGTTAGCTGAGAGGCCTCGGCTGCGTTGGATCCAGGCCACCAGTGCCGGGGTGGGCACTCTGGTTGAGCGGGTAGGACTCGCGCGCAAGCCCGAGCCGGTCATCACCACTGCGAGTGGAGTCCATGCCGGCCCCATCGCCGAGTTTGTCATCCTGGTCATGCTCTGGTTCCGCAAGCTGGGGCCGCTGCTCCACCAGCGCCAGCGAGAACACAGATGGGAGCGGCTGGCAGTCGGCGAGTTGGCGGGGAGCACGGTCGCGATCGTCGGTCGGGGCCGGGTCGGGGACGCGATCGCCGAGAGGTGCGAAGCGCTGGGGATGGAGACCGTGGGCTTCGTCAGAAGACCTCGGCCAAAAGACGAGGAGGGCGCCTCCAAGTACCTGACCCTGGACGCGCTCGACGACTATCTACCCCGGGTGGACTTCGTTGTTCTGTGCCTTCCTGACACCCCAGCCACGAGTCACCTCTTCGGCGCGTCCCGTCTCGCCAAAATGGCATCGGGAGCGGTTTTGATAAACGTGGGCCGGGGCAGCGCCGTCGATGAGCCAGCGCTGATCGAGGCGCTCCGAAGTGGCCGGCTCGGCGGCGCCGCTCTCGATGTGACAGCCGAGGAGCCGCTCGACCCGGCCAGTCCACTTTGGGACATGCCCCAGGTGCTGCTGACCCCTCATTCGATCAGTACCGTGCCCAGCGAGAACCGACGGATTGCGG
>JBAPNX010000041.1:0-3423 GCA_049279335.1 Candidatus Dormiibacterota bacterium | reverse complement strand
TCCCAAGGTAAGGCGTTCACCGTATGGCCCCGAAGACTGGCTAGGATACGCGGCGAGATGTACTCCGAGCCGGTCTGGAGAGACGATGGAAAGGGATCTGCGAACGTCGCTTGAATCAGGACAAAAGGTGGATAGTCCAGCGGCCCAAAGGTGGCACAGATCACCGCCGCACTCAAACAGGCTGCAACGGCTGGCCCGACAGTCGAGACTGTCCATAGCCTTGAGCTGAGCAAGGCAACCAACCAAGCCACCCCTAGAACTGCCCCGAGCAGGGCGAGGGCACGGAAGTTGTGGATCCCGTAGGATCGAACCAGTCCCTCCTTCCAAGACACGAAGAGCCAGGGTAGAGTCAGTACCAATACGGCCTGCTGGACCAAGAACGCGCGTTGCCGCCACATGCCGAGGATCGACGCAGCGATGGTCGCTGCTACGGCCAACCCTGATACGACCGCTAAGAGCTGCCATTTCTGCGCTGTCGACATGGCGGCGCTGTAACCCGAGGACAGCTGCCAGGAGCCGACCCAAAAATGAGGCAGGTTGGAATGATGTTGGCCAGTAGCCAACCAAAGCAGGGGATACCCGAGCACGAAGCCCGCCGTAGTTAGCGCAGGAATGCGCATCGGTCGTCCCGGTAACAGCCAGGCAACCACCGCCAGAAGCGCAAGCTCAGCAACGGCGACGCCTAGCAGGTCAACCTTGAAGAGCGCGCCGAAGGCCAGGAGGATCCCGGCGCCAGACGCCCAGACCAAGGAGCCTCGGGCAACCGGACGAAGAAAGCAAACTGTCAGTGAGATGAGAGAGACCATCTCCGCGATCGTCCCGAGGTCTGCCGCGATGTCCGTCCAAAGCGCGACCGCGATCGTGGCGACCAAGAGTGCGGATCCCTGAAGAGGCGACATCTTGCCACACCGCCGAACAAGATCAGCGACCAGGAGCAAGGCAACTGGATAAACGAGATGGAAGAGTACGCTTACCGACGCGGCAGCGTAGGTAAGCGCCGTGGCCGGGTACACCAGCGGATATTGGAGGAATCCCAGGGGTCCATAGGTAAACAGATACTGGGTGCCGAATTGCAGATGCTGAGCCAGCGCGGCCCCAAGACTCAGCTCCCAGGATGGGTCGAGGTCGTAGATCCCCGGGGATGTGTGTTGAAAGAGCGGCTGTAGGGAGAAGACACCGACCACAAGTCCCACTAGAGTCAGGCCCGCCGTCAACCGCGCGTCTGACCAGCCTCCGAATCGTGGTCCCGACGCATCCGCGTGTCTGGCGCCCGGCACGTCGTTGGAACTAATGACTTGCCCCCGCTGGTCGGGCGAGCGATGCACCTGTCCCGAGCCTGCGCCACCGTCCGGGGACTTCGCCACGAGCGTATTGAAGCAGCTACACCACTCCAGGCCGCAGCATCGGTGGTGGCGGCCGCCAGCGCCCGCACAAATCACGCCTAGGCGAGGCGTGCCAAGAGCTTGCGGACCGCCTGACCCCTGTGGCTGATCTGATCCTTCTCAGCCTGGCTCATCTGCGCCATGGTCCGGCCCTCCCCGTGTGGAACAAAGATTGGGTCATACCCGAATCCACGACGCCCGCGGGGCCGGTCCACGATACATCCCTCGAGGCGAGCCTCGGACTCGATGAGGCCGACCTCGCCGTGGTCACCAGGCAAGGCCAAGGCCAACGCGCAGACGAAGCTAGCTTCCCGTTTCCCTGGGGCGACCTTGCCGAGCTGTTCGACCAGCCCAGCCAGCATCTGGTCGGTCGATGTGCCAGGCCCCATCCATCTGGCTGTGTGAACTCCAGGCCATCCTCCGAGTGACCTGACCTCGATGCCACTGTCGTCGGCGAGAGACGCCAAGCCCGTGCCGGCGCAGACCGCAATAGCCTTGATGGCAGCGTTCTCGCGATAGGTAGTGCCTTCCTCGTCCCACTCGATCGCCTTACCGCCACTCACTTGGTCCAGGTCCAGAAGTCGCCAGGGCACGCCCCGGAGCAACCTGCGCAATTCATCCACCTTGCCCCGATTACGGCTGGCCACTACCACATCGCGAGGCTGCCTTTCCCTTCCCAGCTGGGTGGTAGGAGGGGTCGACGCGCTCAGGACAATGGAACCAGGGCAGATGACTGAGCCGCGGCGATCTGGGCGATGCCACCTCGGGCCAGCTTGAGCAGCTCCGTCAAATCATCCTGACTGAAGGGCTCGCGCTCGGCCGTCCCTTGGATCTCGATGATCTCGCCTGCGGAACTCATGACCACGTTCATATCGGTGGCTGCCGTCGAGTCCTCACGGTAGTCCAGGTCCAATAACGGAGTTCCGTCCACCAAGCCAACGCTCACTGCAGCTACGGTCCGCGCAATCGGAGGCGCCATTACCATGCCCGCCGTCTGGAGTCGCTGGCATGCCAACGCCAGAGCCACGAATCCCCCGTTGATAGCCGCGGTCCGAGTTCCGCCATCCGCGTGGATTACGTCGCAGTCGATGATGACGGTGCGCTCACCGAGATGTCGAAGGTCGACTGCACTGCGCAGGCTCCTCGCAACCAGACGCTGGATCTCCTGTGCCCGACCATCGATCTTCCCGCCGCGGTCCCTGGGTTTCCGTTCATGGGTCGCCCGTGGCAGCATCCCGTACTCCGCGGTCACCCAGCCAGTACGGGATCCCCGGCGATGTGGAGGGACTCGTTCCTCAACGGTGGCGGTGCAGAGCACAGTGGTAGTGCCGCAGGTGATCAAAGCCGCCCCCTCCGCCCAACTCCGCACCTTGGTGTCGATCTGAATCGGCCGGAGTTGTTCTGGAGCGCGCCCGTCATGTCGGACCATCAGCGATGCAAGGCGTGATCGATAACCAGGATGCTGCCCTCATAAAAAACGATCAGCGCAATCGAGAGGAAGGCCGGGGTGAAGGGATCCGCGCCGGGAGTAACGATCAGGGCCGCTAGGATGATGATGAAAATCGCGGCCTTGCGCCAAGACCGCAGCTTGGCACTAGTCAGAACGCCGGCTGCACCCAGGGTGCAGAGCACCACCGGCATCTCGAACGTGATGCCGAATACCACCACCACCAACGCTAGAAAGCTGATGTAGGCGTTGAGATCGGGGAGATAGATGGCGTCGCTGCCGAGGAACGTCGCCAAAAAAGTGAGACCGATGGGGAGGATGAAATAGGCAAACAGCCCCCCCAGAGCAAAGAAGAAGATCGACCCAAAGATGAAGGGGAAGGCCAGGTGACGCTCGCTTCGTTTAAGGCCGGGGCGCACGAAGGTCCAAACCTGCCATACCACGACCGGCAGCGCGAGGATCGCGCCTCCGAAGGCAGCTACCTTTAGCGGGATGGAGAGGCCCTCGATAGGGCTGGTTATTACCACCCTCTGCCCGAAAGGTGAGCGCGTGTGCGCTAGGGCCAGGTGCAAGGGCCGTTCCAGGATCCAGACC
>JBAPNX010000040.1:0-3471 GCA_049279335.1 Candidatus Dormiibacterota bacterium | reverse complement strand
CCAGGAGATTGAGGTCGACCGTCTGGTTCCATGCCTCATCGGTGAGCCTGAGCGAGGGCACCGTACGCGCGATTCCAGCGTTGGCCACGACGATGTCGATCCGCCCGAAGGCCTGGACCGCCGCGTCTACAAGGGCATCAACCGAAGCTGGCTCGCGAACATCCACGACCTGGGCCAGCGCCCGACGCCCGTGGCTCTCGACCTCAAGCCGGACCGGCTCCACCTCATGGCCGTCCGGGGGGTACCACCCGAGCACGACATCAGCTCCGGCTTGGGCCATCGCGCGAGCGGTTGCGGCGCCGATTCCCGAGGCCGCCCCCGTCACCAGCGCCACCCGATTTTCCAAGCTGAACATCAGGCTGGCGCCGCCGGACTCGAGAGCTCAGCATCCGGCTGGCCCTTTGCGATCGCAGCACGGCTGGCGGCTGCCCCGATGCATGGAGTCCTCACAGCATCGTATCTCCGCCGTTGGGACTGAGGGTCTGGCCAACGTAGTAGCTCGAGTCGTCGCAGGCGAGAAAGACGGCCGTGGGCGCAACCTCGTCCGCCCGTCCGAACCTGCCCAAGGCCAGCTCCGAGAGTTTCTGGTCCCGCCAGTCGGAAGTCTCGGCTTTCATCATGTCGGTCAGGATCGGCCCGGGGGCGATGGCGTTCACCTGAATTCCCTTGGTGGAGACCTCGCGGGCGAGCGCCTTGGTGAAGGCGATCACGCCGCCCTTGCTGGCGCTGTAATGGACCATCTCGGTGCCTCCGATCTGACCCAGGTTTGACGCGATGTTGATGATCTTCCCGTGGCCTTGGGTAAGCATGTGAGGAAGGACGAATCGGGTGCAGAGAAAGACGCCTCGGAGGTTGACCGCCATGACGCGGTCCCACTCCTCCACCGGCATCTCGGCGAGAAACACCTGGCCAACAACGCCGGCGTTGTTGACGAGAATGTCGATCTGCCCGAATTGCCCCAGAACCCGCTCCACCATGGCCTCGACCTGGCCTTGGTCCGAGACATCTGTTTGCAGGTACGTCGCCTGCCCACCGTCGGCCGGCGTGCCCGCCAGGATCTCACCCGAGTCCGACTCTGGCCTCAGGTCGACCACGACCACGTGTGCGCCCTCTCTCAGGAACGCCTGCGCTATCGCGGCGCCGATCCCGCGCCCCCCGCCAGTTACGATCGCTCGCTTGCCGTCGAGCCTTCCCGTCGAGATGCCCTCCCTCTTCCGGCAGCCATCCTCAGCCTACTTGGGGGGCCTCGTGGGACGCCTTCACAGGTACGACCGGATGGCGCCGGTGACCCGGTAGCCATCATCTACTAGCGGTATCAGACGGAATTTGTCGAAGCTGGTGCAGGGGTGGGACACGTGCATGCCGACCAAGTCACCCACCCGAACGGCGCTGGGGGCCGCCAGCCGCACGTGACCGTGCTGGTCATTTAGCGCCAGCACCTCCAATTCGCCGGGCGCCAGGCTCTCAAGACCGGTCGTGCCCGCCTTGGCGAATGGAACCGGAAGCCCGCGGTCATAGGCAGCATCCCGCTTGCCAAAGCCGAGGATGGCCAGATTGGGCTCGGGGCGCGACAGCACCAGAGCCCACAACTCCAGCGCTTGGCGAAACCCAACTTCGCCCTCGCCGTGGCCGTCGAGCGAAGGGGTGCGTCCCTTCAGCCCCAGGTCGTGCGTGACGTACGACCCCGACCGCAGGACCACCCTCACCGGCTTGGAGTTGCTCCAGCCTGAGCCAAGCCTGGCGACGACGCGGTCAAAGTACTGACTCCCACCGGCCGTGACCAGGATCTCGTCTCGGTCGGCAAAGTACCCGCCAGCGTCCAACTGATTGACCAGGGCCCGGGCGCGGTCGAGAAGTTCATCTACCAGCGCAATCGCGGCCGCTTCAGGCTGATCTGGAAACACGTTCTCGTAGGTCTCCACACCGACCAGGGACAGCTGGTGGGTATCGCGAATTCGTCCCGCGACCACCAGCGCCTCCTCGATCGAGCGACAGCCACACCGACCGCCCTCTGCCCCCAACTCGAGAAGCACGCTGACTCGGCCTTGGAGGCCGGCATCCGAAAGGCAACCGGCCATGAGGTCGACAGCCGCCGCAGAATCCACCAGGCAGAAGAAATCAAACCCTCGGTCTCGCGAGAGTTCGGCGGCGAGCCAGCGAAGCGCTTCCGGTTCGACCAGCTGGTTGGCAAGCAGTAGCCTGCCGGCCCCCAATCGACGAAAGAGTCGAGCCTGGTGAAAGGTGGCCACCGTGAGACCCCAGGCTCCCGCGGCCAGCTGGAGGTTGGCGATCTGGGGTGAAACCGGGGTCTTCGCGTGCGGAGCCAGACTCACCTGGTGACGGGCACAGTAATCTGCCATCACCGCGATGTTGTGGTGGAGCGCCGACTCCTTCAAGAGCAGGATGGGAGGGCTCAGATCACCGCTGAGGGCATGCCAGCCCGCCTTGGCAATCTCGCCGACGGAAATGGGTGGGGCCATGGGCGGGAACCCTTTCAGCCTCCAGTCAACGAGCTCGTTGGTGACCTCGCCCAGATCAAGTTGAGTCGGCGTGGGGACGCACAGGTGCTCAGACACTCATCCCCGATTCTGCGCTCTCACCGGTGCACCGGCCAGGACGCGCGCAGTCGGCCCGGCGAAGGTGGGAAGCCTGAGGACGAAGCCAGATCGGGGCCTTGGGGGAGCCTGGATCAGCCGAGCTTGGTGTAGCGGACGGCAATGGTGCTGCTGAAGCTGGTGCCGGCGGGAGTGTTGCCGGAGGCGGTGAAGGTGAAGCCGAAGGAGGTGCCGTTCCAGCTCTGGTAGGTCTCGCTGCAGCTCCAGTTGCCGATCCCCAGCTGGATCCCCTCCTGGGCGCACTCCTGTCTGTACTGGGTGTTGTAGTTGCTGATCCCCACCTTGAAGGCGGTCGCCAGCGAGCTGGAGAGGGTGTAGACGGCGGTGTCCTTCCAGCCGCTGGAAAAGCCGGTGTAGGAGAGGTCATAGGCGGCCTGGTACTTGCCCAAAGGGACCTTGCCGAAGCTGGCCCCCAGGAGCGGGGTGGCGTGGGACTTCTTGTGATGCTTCCTCTTCTTGTGGCCAGCCTGGATGACCTGACCCCGCACCGCCGCCCGGCTCGCGGTAGGGACTTCCGGCTGGGGGCAAGAGCTGGTGGCGGCGCTGGCCGTGAGCATCAGGGCGCCCGAGACCAGCCCGGTCGCCAGCAGGAGCAGGATGGGCTTGAATGGGCCTCGCCTCGTGGCGGCCACCCTAGCAGCAAAGGTCAATTTTACCTAGGAGTTGGCTGGGTATCGGCTGGGCGTGCGGCTCTTTGGCCGCAACTTCCCCCATGCGGCGCCCCGATCCGCGGAGCCGGCCCAGTCGCGGCGACATCGGGAACGACGGGGCGGGAGGGCACTGCTAGACTTCGAACTGACTGAAAGAGGCCCTGGGCTGCGCCCATTGGGCCTCCGAGCCGCCGATCGGGAGATGA
>JBAPNX010000039.1:0-2009 GCA_049279335.1 Candidatus Dormiibacterota bacterium | reverse complement strand
CTTCGGAGAGCTTGCAGGGAATCTCAACGTGGATGGCGGGGTTGATGTAGCGGTAGGAGCCGATGTCCACATACGGCTCTACGTAGCAAGCATGCGGGATCAACTCCGGGTACTGGCGGCGCCAATGCTCAAGCAGCGGGCACTTGGTGACTCGAACTACAGCGCGCTTCTCGGTCGACTCGACAATCGAGTTGTCATAGCCAAAGTACTGCATGCTTTCCGAGTAGGCCTTGGCAACCTCCGCTGCCGAAGTCTCTTGGCGGCTACGGCCCGTCACCGACAGCATGGCCTCTCCCCATTTAATCCCCATATTTTCTGAGGCTCGGGCGGCCATCCGTCTTCCTTCCTCACCCTTTTCGTCGATCAGCTCCTTGAACATACTCGACCAGGCCAGTACAAAAAGGTAATAGTTGTACTCGAGGGCATAGCGCATATCGGCGAGCGGCGTGAGCTTGCCGTGGGAGATGGGCCAACCTTGACGCTCGTCGTGGATCTGATCGGTATCTGGGTCTCCGGCCATTCTCCTCCTCCCTATCGGACCCTTCCTCGGTCGATGGGCTGAACTGCCTGGTGCTACTCGCCGGCCAGCTCTCGATTATCGTCGTCGATACTTCGTGGATTGTGACCTGTCAACACCCAGCGTCTGCAACCAGCCAGCGCATCGCGCGCGCCCCGCAGCTGGCCCGAGCACACGGGCCGATTTCCCCATATCTTCCGGGGCCGACGCTTCCGGTCGTGCGACTAGCTGCAAACGCTGTCGGTAGCGTTGCCAGAATGTCTGCCCGATTCTAGAGCCGCGGCAGTTGGCTGTCAAGCTGTCGGCAGCGGTGATCCCTGGCATCTAGACAAAGCTCATAAGCCTTGGCTTAGCTGATCACGCTGGCTCTATATCAGATCCCTCACCACCCGCCGGTTGTACCGGCCTGTCGAGAACTTGCCCGTTCCAGCTGGGCCGGTCCGCCTTCAGCCGCTTCGCCTCGTGGATTGGCGATGCCGCGGGATCAGCATCGGCTGACGGCGGCTGAGTCGCAGCGCCCGGCGCTCCCTGGTCGGGCATCGCCTGGGCCGCTTCAGCCGATCCTGGCGGCGCCGGGACCGCGGCTAGGAGCCGCGTGAGCCTGGCGCTGGGCCTCCAGCGCGGGACGATCAAGATCAGGGGGTTGTTGGCCCCCTCCAAGGCAACACGCCGAAGGGCTACTCTGGATCTGCGCCTCTCCCAAGCGAGGATCAGCGGATCTTGGTATAGCGGACGGCGATGGTGCTGCTGAAGCTGGTGCCGGCCGGAGTGGTACCGGAGGCGGTGAAGGTGAAGCCGAACGAGGTGTCGTTCCAGCTCTGGTAGGTCTCGCTGCAGCTCCAGTTGCCGATCCCCAGTTGGGTCCCCTCCTGGGCGCACTCCTGGCCGTACTGGGTGTCGTAGTTGCTTATCCCCACCTTGAAGGCGGTCGCCAGCGAGCTGGAGAGGGTGTAGACGCCGGTGTCCTTCCAGCCGCTGGAAAAGCCGGTGTAGGAGAGGTCATAGGCGGCCTGGTACTTGCCCAGGGGGACGTTGCCGAAGCTGGCCCCCAGGAGCGGGGTGGCGTGGGACTTCTTGTGATGCTTCCTCTTCTTGTGGCCAGCCTGGATGACCTGACCCCGCACCGCCGCCCGGCTCGCGGCCCCTGCTCCCGGCTGGGGGCAGGAGCTGGTGGCGGCGCTGGCCGTGAGCACCAGGGCGCCCCAGATCAGCCCGGTCACCAGCAGGAGCAGGATGGGCTTGAATGGGCCTCGCCTCATGGCGGCCACCGTAGCAGCAAAGCTCACTTTTGCCTAGGAGTTGGCTGGGTATCGGCTGGGCGTGCGGCTCTTTGGCCGCAACTTCCCCCATGCGGCGCCCCGATCGGCGGAGCCGGCCCAGTCGCGGCGACATCGGGAACGACGGGGCGGGAGGGCACTGCTAGACTTCGAACTGACTGAAAGAGGCCCTGGGCTGCGCCCATTGGGCCTCCGAGCCGCCGATCGGGAGATGA
>JBAPNX010000038.1:0-15893 GCA_049279335.1 Candidatus Dormiibacterota bacterium | reverse complement strand
GTCTCCGTCGTTTTCGGTGAAGCCAGGCCAGGATGGCGGAGCGGTCTGGCACTGCTTTGGAGGGTGCCCGAAGGAGGAGACGACTAGCGCTCTTCGCGAGAGGGGAGTCCTCGGGAGGGGAGCAGCTGCATCTGGACCAGCTCCACTTCCTATCCGTCAAGCCTTTAGCCCGAAGGCCGCCGAGGTGATCCCGTCACGGCAAGCGGCCCTCCTGGGCTGGGCTATGGATGAATACCGCAAGCTCCTCCCGGGATCACCGGCCATGCGCTACATGCGTAAGAGAGGGCTACCCGAGGCGGGTTGTGGCTGGGCCCCCGGAGGCCGCTTTCTGCTGGGGCGAGTGGGACTTGGAGGCGAGAAAGTCACCCTGGCGGAGCTCGCTGATGCTGGTCTGGTTCATGCCGACGGCGCCTGGGCGGGTGCTGATGTGATGCGAGGGCGAGTCGTCATGCCATTCTCCTGGCAGGGCCGTACAAGTGCCCTTTGCGGCCGTGCGGTGGACGCCGCCACTCCGCCTCATCGCCGCTACCTCTACACGAAAAGTGAGCGCCGTTGGCCCTTGGGCCTCTTCAATGAAGCCGCTCTCTCTGCCGAGTGCCTGGCAGTCACCGAGGGAGCGCTGGACGCGATCGCCCTTACCTACCTCTGCGGCGCCCCCGCGGTCGCGTTGGGAGGGCTGCAGCATCCACGGTCGATCGATCGCCTCGCTGCGCTGCCAAGCACGACGAAGGTCCTACTGGCCTTCGACGCCGATGAAGCTGGAGACAAGGGCCGCACCCGTATTGGCGAAGCGCTTGCCAAGGGACCCCAGGTCAAGCACGTTCGGCCCGGGCCCGACGTCAAAGACTGGCCCGACATCGTTCAGGCCCGAGCCGATCTCCAGCGCCGGCATGAGCGCGTGCCAGCCTTCCGACTTGCTGCCTACGAGGTCCGTGCGCCTCCTTTAGCGGCAGGGGCACCGGTTGGCCCCTCCCAGCCGCCTACCCCTTCTGGCGACCACCAGGGGACTCCGCTGCCCGGCCCGAGATCGCAAGGCGAAGAACACTGTCGCGACTATGTCACTCACAGTTCGCTACGGTTAGGGCGTGGCTAACCCCGATACATCCGAAGCGATCTACACCATCCGGCTGAAGGACCTCCCCGCGGACGCCGCAGAAGGACCCCTCACGCCCGAGGCCAAGGCCGCTTTCGTTCCGTATCCCACGGGCCCAGCTCTCCCGGTGACCCCGTTCGCTACCAAGAGGCGGACTGAGGGATTGCCCCCAGGTCCGGGCATCAGATAGGCCATTTCGACCGGAGGTAAATGAGATGCACGTTGTCCTGGCGGCGGCCTGCACGTCAACCGACCCGACCAGCTGTGCGACTAGCTTCATCACCACGATTGGTGGATGGTTCACGGCGCTTATTCCGATCGCCATCACTTACCACGCGATCAAGAAGTTCCCCAACAGCGAGTCTCACTTCCTGCTGATCATCGAAGCAGCTGTCGGCTGGATTGGGTGGCTGGCGATCGCCGGAATGATGGGTCTCGGCGTCTAAGGCCCGCGGGGGCGGTGCCGACGAGAGGGGTGTCGGGCGCCCGGGCTTGGACGCCCCTTTTGTCTGTTGCGAAGTCTGAATCGGCAGGTTGCAGGAGTAAGGATCCGTGTTCTCGTGGCTTGGTGACCTCGGAAAGATCATCGGAGGGCTCTTCCACCTAGCCACAGACCCTCTGACGACCGTCTGGTCATGGTTCTTCAACACCTTTATGGGGAACCCAACCCATGCCAACACGCCCCTGGGGTTCCTGTTTCAAACCCTGACCGGGCAGCTCGATCCGACATCCCTCGGGATCGTGCCCCATATGTACGCCATCATGGCGCCCCTGGCCCTGGGGGTCCTCTCTATCGCCACGGCGGCCCGTTACTTCATGTTGATGAAGAACGACCAGGTAGCGCCGAGCATGGCCATCTACGACGTGATGCCACGCTACCTGATCTTGGCGTTGCTGCTGGCCCCCGGGACCAACATCGGCTATCACCTCTTTGGGTATGCGTCGGACGCCTTCTCTCAACTGGGAGGAGCGATAACTGGCGGACTGCTCACCACCTTCACGCTGGGCCATGTGACCTCTACGCTGGCCAGTGCCTTCGAGACGGACATCCTGGTTGCGATCGCCTCCTTTCTCAGTGGCGCTGCGATTCCCATGGTCAGCCTCGTCGTCGTCTTTGGCATCTCGATGCTCTGCCTCATCCTCTATCTGGTGATCCTCATGACCATGCGGACGGTCATGCTGATCTTCGGCCTCACCTTCATGCCGATCGCCCTCCCGATTGCCGCCTATGACCCGCACAACGCCTTTTTCCGCTGGTGGCTTGGCACCGTCCTTGGCGCACTGGTGGCCCAGATCATCGGCGGAGCCGGATTTGCGATCACTCTCTCCCTCGCAATCAGCACGCCCGGCAAGGGACCATTGAAGATCCTGACCGCCATCCTCTTGATGGACGCTGGCCTCCTCTTTACGACCAAGGCTGTCAAGGCAGCGGAGAGCGGCACGGTTAGCGGAGCTGGGATGGGCCTGGGGGGACTCGTGGAAACCATGGCCCTGGCCCCCAGAGCTGCGAGGAACTTGCTGGGCACCCGGATCAACAGCGAGAACTCTGGTAGCTTCACCGCCCTCGGCCGGCGAACGTCGACGGCCCACGGCGGTGGTGGCGGCGGCGCGGGCAATGGTGGTTGGAGCGCTGGTCGCCGAGGTATGGCCGGCTTCCTCTTTCCGCGTCACAACGTTTCGGCAGACATGGTCGGCGTTGGGCTCTCAACCGTCGCTGGGGCCGCCAAGGGTGCCTTGCGGCCTGGCGCTGAGGGTCGACCCCGGAGCCTGATCCTTGGTGCTCAGCGTGGTTATCACGCTGGCATGGGCTCGACGAGCCACTCGGAGTTTGCCACCGAGTACGGAGAGCACACCACCGCGGGGCGTCAGCTCAACTCTCATATCGATAGCCGCTTACAGAACCTTGACGCCACGCTTGGGCAGCAACACGAGGGGTCCCTTGCCGAATCTGAAGCCCACCACCAGCAGCAGCTGGCTTACGCCGATGAGGTTGCCGCTGGGCGTCACGACGACGAGGTTGGGAGCTGGCTCGGCACTCAGCAGCGCGAGTACGCGCAGATCTCTGACTCTCATCGGGCCGAGTACGCCAACACGGTTCGGGCAGGGGCTGACTCGGCGCTCACCGGCCATCAGCAACGGCTCGTTGTGGAGAGGGCATCAGCTCATCAGGAGTTTGAGCGCATCCGCAGTGATGTCCTGGCGCAGGGCCACGCCAATGCCCAAGCCCGTCTCCATCCGACTGCCCAGGGCAAGTCGGGGCGGCTCACCAACGATCAGGAAGCCCATCTTGAGGCGCGGATGCGGGCCGTCGAGCAGAAGTACGGGGTGCGTTCAAGTGGAGATGAGTAATGGCTGACGAATACAACGAGGCGGTAGGGGTTCCACTCGCATACGACACCCAAGTGCAGATCCCCGTCGCTGGCATGATGTTGTCGATCAGGCAGGTGGTTGGAGTGGCCATCGCGGCTGGACCCATCTACCTTGGCCTTCGATTCCTGCCAGAGCCCGCCGGGATGGCCCTAGCCGTCACATGCGGCATGGTCGCTCTCGGCATGTCGAGCGTGACCCGGGAGGGCATGTGGTTCGGCACCTGGCTCTTGGCCCGACGCATCAGCCCGTGGCTCCCGCAGAGCATCCGGGGCGGTGTCGTCTCCCGGGCTCGCGTGAAGCGCCGGGGCAACACGCTCCAGATCGCCGATGTCCGGACCGCCAAGGCCGTACCCAAGGAGATCGGTGGCCTCAGCACGCTCCCCCGGCTTCGGACCGTGCGGGACGGTCTGATCGAAACGGTCCCTGGCGGCTGGTACGCCGTCGTGGAGGTACAAGGGCCTTCCAGCGCGCTCAATGAGATGGCTTACGCACGATGGACTGAGTCCTTTATGGCTTGGCTGGCACAGATCGACACGCCAGCCCAGGTCTTGGCCGTCCGCGATTACTGGGACGGTGATCTGGCTCAGCAGATGTTTGACGAGCGGGTCGTTAGTCACTCGGAACTTGCGAGAGAGGAACGGGCCCTGGTGGGGGAGGTAGCCGGCGAGAGCCTGCGCCTTCGCCACTTGGTGGTGTTCACGCCAGGACGAGGCACCAAGAAGGGGATGCCCGATGGAGGGTTCCTAGGCCCCATCGGCACTCAGGCCCCGATCAGACGCAGCGATGCGGAGAGTGTCCTGGAGCTCGCGATGCGAGTCGGGATTCAGCGTCACCTCCAATGCGCCCCCGTTGAAGCTCTCCAGCTCCGGGCCCACTGCGAGAGGACGCTCCTGGCCGCCCAAGAGGGCGCCGCCGCGGATGGCGCAATCCGGCTGGGCGACCGTCATCTGGCGACCCTCGCCATCACCAAGCTCCCACCCGCCATGTTCCCCGGGACCGCCATCAAGGCTCTCCTTCGGACCAATGCTCGAAGCACAGCGTCGCTTCACTGGTTCCCTCTCGAGGGAGCTGAGGCTCGCAACATCATCGACCAGCGGCGCCGGATGCACCGCGTCACCCAGCAGAAGCGACCGGGAGGCGACATTGAGCAGTCAGTCGCCGAGGAGAAGCTGACCACCTTCCTGGACTCGATCACCCGGCAAGAGGACTCGGTCTGCCGGATCGCCCTGACGGTCACGGTCGAAGGACCGGACCCAGCGACCGCGGAGGCCGCTCGGGACGCGATGCAGACGCATCTGGCCGAGGATGACATCAAGAGCGTCCCCGTGACGGTGCCGGGGTTCTGGCCAGTGGCCACGACCGCTCCCGGGGGGCTTGCGCTCCGCCGCGGGCTGATTCTTACCAGTCAGCGGGTCGCAAGCTGCTTGGTCCCGGTCCTAGGCACCCCAATGAGCGACTTGACCGCGCCCTACCTGGGCTTCAACGTCCAGACCGGCTGCCCGGTCTACCTCGATGTGTTCTC
Organism: Candidatus Dormiibacterota bacterium; assembly: GCA_049279335.1. Taxonomy (GTDB): domain Bacteria; phylum Chloroflexota; class Dormibacteria; order Aeolococcales; family Bog-877; genus Bog-877. The sequence goes on along the minus strand of JBAPNX010000038.1, from coordinate 10,908 downwards.
GCTCCCGAACCACAGTGCCGTCGTTTTCGGCACCACCGGAGGGGGGAAGTCTGTCACCACCAAGACCATGATCGCCCGGCAGGTGCTCCGCGGCGTCACCGCCATCGTGGCGGATCCGGAGTCGGAGTATCGCCAGATCATCGAGGAGCTGGGCGGGCGCTACTACGAGCTGGGCGTCGACTCCTCCCTCAACCCGTTGAGTGCGGGCCTGCACGAGGAGTTGGTTGACGATGCGGCCGGGATCGTGCTGACCGCCCTTGGCGTCATGGTCGGTGAGACGGTCGGAATGAAGAACGGTTCCCCGATCCGGCAACTGCGAGATGCCGACCAGGGCTGGCTCCACGAAGTTCTGTGCGAGTTCTTCACGGCGTGGCGCGCCAGCCCTCACCGGAACGAGGAACCGACGCTGACTTGGCTCTGCCGGTGGATCGAGGCCAAGAGCCTCAAGAGCCCTCTCATCGCCAACAGTGAAGCCATGCAGACCCACTACCGGGAAATCCTGCTGCGGCTCAAGCGGTACACCCAGGGCCGCTACGGACCCATCTTCGATCGCCCCAGTGCCTTCTCGATCGTGCAGGGGCAAGCAACTGGGCTGGGTCTGAAGTCGCTGGCGATGCAGGCCAAGGCTGAGCTGACGCCGGCCATCGTCATGTTGATCACCTCCATCTACGCCACCATCGGCAAGACCAACGGCCGCACCATCGTCATGATCGACGAGGCCCACCACCTCACCAATGGCGATGCGGACGCGGCTCGGGCCGTTGGGATGCTGGTGCGGAAGGCTCGCAAGTACCGCATTGGCATCTGGATGGCGAGCCAAATGCCCAAGGACTTCCTGGAGACGGAGCTCGGAGCCGAGCTGGCCGAGAACGCCCAGACGAAGGTGGTCCTGGGCCTGGAGAGGGCTGCGGGTGATCTGGCGCAAGCCAAGTTCAGCCTCAGCGACATGGAGATGAGCTTCATCTGCCCCGAGTTCGAGCGTGGCCGTGCCGTGGTCATCGCTGGTAAGGAGCGCGTCATCGTCCAGGTTGACCCTGGCGACTACATGATGCGGTTCATTCGCACCGGGGAGGCCTCGGCGGCATGAACTGGCTCAGCCTTCTGAAGGTAGCGGCGCGCGCCCAAACAGCACGCCGCTCTAGCGAAGACGGAGGGCAACTGAAGCTCCTGCTACCAGCCCTTGGCGTAGCGGCCTTGATCCCCGTCGTAGCGATCGTCGTCACCGTTGTGCTGGTCGGTGGGGCCGTTGCGGTCGCGCTGACCCCCTTCACATTCTTCTTCGGGATGATGCCGCAGTCAGCGCCTGCAGGTCTGACCGGACCGCCAGCCATCTATTGGTCGGCCTACGTAGCTGCCCAGAGTGAGTACCACATTCCCATGGCGGGGCTGCTCGCTCTCAGCTACATGACGTCCGGCTTTGACCCCACGTACTCCAGTCCTGACGGCAACGCCGGGATCATCGCAATGCCTCCATCCCTCTTCGCGACCACAGCGACGGCCCACGCAATCAACGCCAATCCATGCCTCCAGCAGGCGAACTCGACGAACAATGCCTGCACCTCGACGGTCCGGCAGGAGATGGATGACCCGACCGAGGAGATCCCGGTGGCGGCGGCTGCATTGGCTGACCTCAAGTTCACTGTGCCCAGCGGGAAGAACTACCTGCCGGGAGACGTGGACACCGCCATCAAGCCCTTTGTGTGCGGGCAAGCCGCGGTGTGCGATCTGAGCACGGAGACTGGCGCCCTCCTTCAGGACATGTCTGAGATCTACCAGTGGCTCCAAACCCCTTCGACCACACCGACGTTCCGTTCCTCAGGCTCGTGGAACCAGGTTCAGGTCGGGACATTCCCGTTGCCCGCGAGCACTCTAGGCGATCCTTTCCCATGGGGCCAATGCACCTGGTGGGCCTACTACAACGATCGCGTGCCTGGAGTGTCCGGCAACGCCGACGAGTGGCCTGCCGAGGCGGCAAAGACTGGGGTCACGGTCATCCCGGCCTCCTACGGTCCCGCCCCGGGCGATGTCGTCGTTTTGGGGCCTGGAGGAGGGTATTCGCCGGTTGCTGGTCACGTTGCTGAGGTGGTCGCGGTCTACCGCAACGCCGCTGGCCAGATCGACGGGTACGAGGTGAGCCAAGCCAATGTCCCTACAGGCGCTGACCATGGCAGCTACGCCGACATCCCGTGGCCAGATCCGAACGTTATGGACTTTCTTCCCTCGACCGGGCAGTGGTTCTATCCGCTCAGCTCGTTCCAGCAGACGGGAGTCTGAGATGCAGTTCGTGCTTCCCGGCCCAATGCCGAACCCCGCCGCCGCTGAGGACGTCATGTCCTCGCTTTGGGGGACTTCGCAGACCTTCGCCTCGCGGATTTCGCTGTGGATCGTCGGTTGGGGGGATGGGAAGGGCCACGTTGCGGTGGCGGCATCTGTCCCCAAGGCTGAGTCGATAGCAGTCGAGACGATCGGATTGGGTGCGGCTCCTGGCGAATCTGGAGTGGTGTCGGGAGACGCGGTCATCGCGTCCGCGTTGGCCTCTGGGGACTGCTACTGCATCGCCGTAGTCCCTCAGTACCGGGATATCCCCCTAAAGGACACGAGCTGGTGGCGCCAGAACAACGATCCCCTCTACCCGCTCCAGACGCGCATCGAGAAAACCCCACCTGGACGAGTGACTGGGAGCGTGTTCACATTCCGAGCCTTTGCCAAGGGCCGCAGTCGTGCGTCCCTGACAGTGTTCGCGGCGGGGGAGGATGCCCACGAGCTAGCAGAGGGCATCGTGGCGCAGTACCAGGCGGTCGGTGCGACGAGCCGAGTGCCGATTCTCCAACGCCGAGCTCTGAGACGGGCGTTGGCCGGCCAGATTCGCAGGCCCGCGTTCACGGTGACCCAGGGCTCTCTTGAGGTCTACTGGCACCCGCCACTGACCCAGGACCCACGGCGGGCCGAGACCGCAACGTTGCTGCTTTAGGAAGGGCATGAACAGCAGCAGTTCCGATCTTGGCCTGAACAAGCTCGTGCTGGGCCGCAGGGTCCATGACGAGAAGAAGACAGAGGTGGCCATCGCGGGCCAGCACCGGCCTCGTGGAACCCTCCTAGTGGGTCAGGCCGGTCTTGGGAAGTCGAACCTCATCGTGGAGAGCTTTCTCCAGGACGCTGAGGCCGGCCACCGGGGAGTGTTCGTGGACCCGCACGACAGCACGGCCGAGATTCTGCGGCGAATCCCTGCTCACCGACGCCAGGACGTCGTGCTGGTGTCTCTCGTCCAAGAGGGCGTGCCCATCTGGCCGCTGATGAATGTCGCCCATAGGCCGGACGAGATCCTGGTGGTGGCTGACCACCTGATCGACGCCTGGCGGGCCCTATCGGGTGAGCAGTCGATCGGTCCCCGGGCCGACTCGATCATCAAGCACGCTCTTCTCCTCGTGGCTGGACACAGCGACGAGTTGCTCACCCCTCTTGAGCTGCAAACGGTCCTAGCAGACCAGGCATACCAGGTCGCCTTGATGGATCGAGCTCATGACCGACCAGACTACTTCCCTCTGCACCTCTTCTGGAATCAAGTAGTTCCCGGCCTTGGTGCTGCCCGCTGGCAGGAGTGGTCGCAGTCCACCCAGAACAAGCTCGCTCCGTTGCTCCTCCATCCATGGCTGCGGCGAGCGACGGCGGGCATCGCGCCCATCACCGCTGGGGATCTTCATGTCTCAGGGCCCGAGATTCTGGATGACAAGAACCTTCTGCGAGTGATGTGGGTCCGTGATGGGGTGGTGATCGCTACGGTCAGGGAAGTTGACGGACAGATGACCACTTACACCGTTCGAGTAGGGAACTCGTTGGAGAAGTGGCTCATCGAGGGGGTATCGGCGTCCAGCGGAAAGGTCCGGTCTCAGAAGTTCCCCCAAGGGCGGCCGGCCGTTTCTCCGATGCCGTTCCCCGACACACGTGATCCCGCCTTGATGAGGCCGGACGATCTGGAGCTGGCTCAGTACGGTGATCACTTGGCCCAGTACGTGGCCCGTCGTCGTCGCCGGCGTGGCTGGACCAGGAGGGTTGAGTACGACTTCATGGAACGGGGCGTGGAAGTGAACGAGGCCATCGACATCGGGGACCTGCTCGACGATCGAAAGCTGGTCCTAGTGGAGATCCCCGAGACCTATGGGAGTTCAGTCACCGAGACCATCGGGACGTTCGTTCTCCTGGCCGCGGTCCTGAGCGGCATCCGGGCTTTGGCCCTGCCCCCTGAGCGCCGAGTCCCCGTCTCCATCTACATCGACGAGGCAGAGCAGTTCATGAGCAAGTCGATGGATGTGGCCTTAGCCCAGCTTCGGAAGGCTGGGGTGGCCCTGACCCTCTCGATCCAGCGACTCGGCCAGTTGGGGGCCCAGCACGCAGGCCTGCGCCGGGCCATCGTGGACACGGTAGGGACCCTGATCGCTCTGGCCCCTGGCCTTGGTGAGATCCCCGAGATGGCGGAACTCCTTGGAGTTGACCCGGATGACCTTCGAGGGCTGGAGCGGGGAGAAGGGCTGGTGAGTGGACTCACCGATAACTGGGCCCGGGAGAAGCCAGTTCGCTTCCACTTCGACAGCATGCGCCCCATCGGAGAGGACCACAGCATTGCCCTCAGAGAGGCAAGCGCGGCACGGTACACACAGACCGTGGAGCAAGCCGAGACAGGCTATGCGGCGCGGCAGTCTCAGATCCAGCACGTCATGGGCATCGGGGAAGTGAAGGTCAAGGAACAGGCTGAGGAGAAGCGGGCCAAGAGGCGCACGCCCAAGCCTTCGGCGGGGCCGAGTGACTTCCCCGAGGGTCCGCTCCCGGAAGACGAGCCGGCCGAGCCGCAGTGGTAGGGAGTGGTGATCTAGCGCCCCTCCTTAAGCTACACTCGGAGTAAGGCACAGCGAACTAGAGATTGATCGTGAGAGCCATACCTGAAGCACTCGTCCTTGAGGACGACCCGACCCAACTGGCCGAGATTGCGGAGGCCGTCTCCGAACTCGGCTACGACATAGTGACTGCACGGTCAGCAGTTGACGCTCGCCGGCGGCTAGAGCAGAGGGGAGCCCAGGTCCTGCCGACCATTGGGATCGTGGACTGGAACATGGACATGAGCCCCGATCAGTCCGTGGGCATCCCCGACTTTCTGCGTTGGCTTCGCCGCTTTGCGCCGTCGTGCACGGTGATCGTCTACACGGTTCGCGCCGACCTTCTGCCTGTGCATACCAAGGTGCGCGATGCCGACCCGTGGGCCTATCTCCAGGACAAACGTGACGGTGTCGACTCGCTTACCAGTCGCCTGCGGACCATGATCTCGGTCCGAATTAAGGACTTGGTACTTGAAGGTTCGCAAGTTCACTCCGCTACCACGGGCAAGTCGTTCACTCACCACGTCGCCATGAACCTGTTGCTCCACTACCCCGAACCACTCGATCTGCGGCGCAGCGTCTCGTCAGTTCGTGCCGCCTATCGCTTCAAGTTGTGGCTGGCAGAACAGCACTCGCCGCTGGACATCGAGGTGGTTCACAAGCACTTCCGCCTTGTCGAGCGCAGGGAATATCAGGCAGCGGCTTCATGAGGCTGACCCCTCCCATTGTGGCGTCTCTGCCGCTCGCCGCCGCGGTGATCGGGCCTGACAACGGAATCCTTGCCCAGACCCCTGAATGGACTGGGCCGGGGCTCGGTACCGTTGCCTACGGTGCCGGGTCCAGCGCGCTCCTAGTGACTCCGCTTGATCAGGACGGTCAGGTGACCCTCCTGGTGGACGAGTTGCTCACGGCCATGCGCCGGGCGTCGGACACAGTCGCCGCGGAGTTCCGGGCCCGGCTCACAGTGGTCGCAGCCGCTCTTGAGGTGATCGTGGGCCGCCGGCCATCCGGTAGCGGCACCGTGGGGGAGGCCCTGGCACTAACAAGCGCCCTCTCTCCATTCCACCCAGATACTCAGCTCTCGATCACTCGCCATGGGGTGTCTGCGGAGGCTCCAATCTCGAGCCCCGCAGCGGTGGCGATGGCCTTGCATCAGCTGGTTCGCAATGCGTCCGGCCACGATCGCGCCTCGAACGTGATGCTGACTGTCTCCAGCGTGGGCCCCAGTGCTCTCACCTTTGAGATGAATTGGACATCGCGGGTTCCCGGTGTTCCCAGCTCGGTTCGGACGTCCCGGGTCCTATCGCGGCGGGTGGCAGGGTCTGACGCTCTTGGGCGGGTCCAGCACCAGGGCTGGGGACTTGGGTATGTATCAGTAGCCGCCGATGCTCTGAGCGCCGTTAGGACCGGGCCCATGCTCGGTGAGGACGGTGTGATGCGGGTCACCCTGGACTTCGGCGTGCCGCGGTTGATGCTCCCCATCGCATGCGTCGAGGGGTGCAAGATCGAGGAAACCACTCCGGGCTGGGACAGCGAGGAGCTTCGCTGCCCAACTCAAGGATCCCCGACCACCGTGGAACTCGATCGAGTGGTCAGGGACTCCGAGGCCGCAAAGGGACAGATCGTGGCCCACGGAGCCTGGCTGGCCAGGACCACCGGATCAAAGACCTGGATTGCGCTCCCTCCAGACGGGATGAAGGAGCGAGCTCGCGATCTCTTGGTCGGGTGCAGCCACGAGAGGGCCACGTGGAACGTCGCTGAGCCTGTGAGCACCATTGTGAATGCCCTCTTGGTTCTGGTCTCGCTCGCTGCTGGCCAGCCGGCGGAGGAGTGGCTGGTCCTTCCGACCTCGTGGCGCCGGTACTTCAGCAAGGCAGCGGAGGCTCTTGGCCTGACAGCCACAGCTCCGCCGATCGACGGGCCCGCTTTGGATCCGACCGCAGTGGCTTACCTGATGTGGCGGTACGGCTCGGGATCGAGTAAGCGCGACGGCCTCTTGACCATGACGTTCAAGGACGAGTTCGCCGCAGATCCGGTCCTGGCAGTTTTGGGTGCCCGCGACGGCGAACTGGTGGTCGAGGCCTCGCCCGCGCTACTGACTGGTGACGTCGCCAGCGCCGCGGCCAGCTAGTGGTCCCCTCAGGGAACGACTCTGCGCGTACCCGAGGACGGGGCTGGTACCCATGGCTCTCGCCGTCCCGAGTTCTACAGCTTCGGGGGTGAGCACGTCGGAGGCATTGCGACGTCGCCCGACTGAGCTGGGAGCGATGAGCCTTCCGACTCGGCCGACCGTGGTAGCCACCAGGATCACAGCGATCGCCAGAGGTCCCATGGAGAGCGCCGACCAGGTGGGCGGGTGAGTTCGGTTCAGCATCTGGCCCCCGTGGATCACCAGCAGGACAGCGAGGACGCCGAGAGCGCTGGCGGCTGGGCCTGTGATGGCGACCAGCGGGTAGACCCCAAGACCCCTGGGTTCTGAACGAGGCCAGGGGAAGAAGGCCATCGACAGGGACCGGGCCAGAACGAGCACCAAGATCAGCAGCGGCAGAACCAGCTCATTGCCAGACACCAGCGCCAGCACGGCGACAGCGCCGGCAACTGAGGCAAGGACAGACCCAATCCCTACGAATGGGTAGTGGTAGTGCGGAGCCAGCCAATCTCTGAGATGGTGTCCGGTCTGGCCTGGGCTGCGCTCGTTCCATACCGCACGGGCCCATGGCAGGATAGAGGCGATGGCGATTACTAGGCCAACTATCCAGAAGGTCAGGGCCAGAAGGACGAAGGCGACGAGAAGGCCGATGATGATGGCAAAGCCCTCGCCGCTGCCGGTAGCGTTGCGCGCGCTCATGGTTCCAAGTTAACACCGGATTTCCCTTGTTCGTGGCATGGTCGGCTAGAGGGCTCTAGAGATCCCTATTTATGATCTATCAAAGAACTACAGGGGTCCCAACGAACTCGAACTGGCTACTAGGGATGCCCCGGAGAGCGACGCTAGATGCCCCATTTAGCTACTCCGGCAGCCCCGGCAATCGCTAGCAGATGCCCCACCTGGCCACCCCGAGTGCCCCAGCTACCTCCAATGCCCCACCCGGTAGTTCTGGGTTGATCTCACGCGGCTGAACTTCTACCTACTATGCCCCACCCACTCTAGATGAAGCTCCAGCTACCTCCAATGCCCCACCCCAGGCTTCCGGCGCTAAGGGCTCACACGGGGCTCGTGAGATCGCTAAATTGGTCCATCGAACTCACTCAGGGCCGAGCGTGAAGTCCAGACTACGTCCCATGCCCCACCCAGGCGAGAGCTGTCCCAAGGTGATCACGTGGGCTCCTCGAAGTCCCAGCTACGTTTTATGCCCCACCTTCCAGTTCGGCCTGCTGTGGTGGCGCGGCCCTGGCTGGCAAGGCCCACGGCTTATGCCCCAGGTCCGGTTGCCGACGGGTCGCTGAAGTCGACTGGTCTCGGTCGGCGGCTCCTGAGTCTGTCTATTCCTACGACTAATGCCCCACCCTTGATCTCGAGCGGGAGCCCTAAGCTCGGGTTTCTACCTCGGATGCCCCACCTCCAGTTCGAGCCAGATGGACCTTGACCTGGAGTGCGGCTTGAGCGGCCACTGACGTCGCTCCAACTCGCGCAGGGTGTCACCGGCCGGCCCTACCTACCTCCCATGCCCCACCTGCGTAGGAGTTGGGTGGGGCATTACCCGTAGGAAGATACGGGTCCGGTTGACCCGACTGGGGAAGTGGTCCCAGTGAGGTTCCGTGGAGTGGCGATCTTGCAGCGGGTGGGGCATTAGACGTAGGAACCCGCTGGGGAGCCGCTTGCGGGCTGGAGCCGCGGTTGGTAGCCTGTCGCTAGCCCTAGTGGGGCGGGCATCGATCCGAACCTACATCTTGATCACATCCTAGCTGGAGAAGATCCCTGCCAGATACGTCTTCGCACCGTGGATCGCGGGAGCCGGTCCTGCTTGCCGACGACCTCCGTGAGCGGCTTGATCGGATCATTCCGCAGTTCTCGGAGCAGTTCAACCGCCTCACCGCAGTGGTGGTCGAAGATGATGTCGAGGCTGAGATAGAGCTGATCACCGAGCAGGCCAAAGACCTGGTGCTGCCCCTGATCTCCAGCAAGACGCCAGCTCGTCTCGAATACAACCTCTCGCGAAAGGCCATCTGGTCGACCGAGCCGAATCGCAAGGTGATGGAGTTCAAGTACCAGACCGAGGACATCGTTGGCTCGCTTACTGTGGAATACAGTCTCGGCCAGCTTTCCGTCCACGAGATGGAGCTGGTGGCCTGGATCATGGGTCGGTGGAAGCCAGAGGCACCCACCGTCGACTTCTCCCTGCGCGAGTGCGCTCGGGAGTTCGGTGTGAGCTGGGGAGGTAGCCGCCGCAACCTGATCTCGGATTCCCTACACCGCATCGACCGGACCAGGTTTACCGGCAAGGTCTGGGATGCGAGGACAAAGAAGATGGTGACCCGCCACTTCGGGATCTTCGACGACGTTCAGATACTGGAGCGCCGGGACTCTCTCGACGGGGAGAGTATCGAGCCTGGCGCCGCGACGGTCACCGTGACCCTCTCCACTTTCATGCACGAGCAGTTACGGGAGAGACAGTTCGTGAAGCTGGACTGGGGAGTCATGCGTGGCCGACTCCAGTCGAGCCTAGGCCGCCGCCTGTATGCGTTCCTAGAGTCCCAGAAGGGGTTTCAGGACGGCACGCTCTACGAGATCACGATTGACTCGCGTCTGGCCCAGACGCTTGGAAGTCGCGATAGCAACCCTGACCGCTTTCGGACTCGGCTTCGTCAGGCCGGCGAGGAGCTGGTCAACTCAAGCGAACGCTACAGCGCCATCGTGATCAGAGCTGGCCAGGCCAAGCATCAATACGTTCTCAGGGTGGAGAGGGCCGCCGCGTAAGAGCCAGACCTGCCCAAAGTTCACTACTGAGGTGAGTTTGGGTTAGGAACTTCACTTCTCCCGCGTTCCAAGTAGCGATAACGTCAATTAGCGCTAGTTGCCTCTGACCTGGTTCTCGGGTCGGGTCTATACTCGGGCCAGCCCATGACCGATCAGGGTGTCATCCTCCACATCACACCAAATCCCGATCGGGCGCTGAGCAGAGCCAGCGTCAAGTTCATTGGTGCGTCCAGGTCCCCGAACACTTTGCGCGCCTATCGCAGTGACTTCGCTGACTTTCAGGAATGGGCAGGTACATGGCAGCTCGCCAGCCTGCCCGCCACCCCCGAGACTGTCTCTGGCTATCTGAGCTGGCTCGCCTCGACTGGTGAGGTCACGGCCGCCACCATAGACCGGCGGGCCTCGGCGATCTCCGAAGCCCACAAGCTCTCTCATCTGCCATCACCGACGTCGGACGAGACGGTGAGGAAGACCCTGGCCGGGATAAGGAGGGTGCTCGGGACGGCTCCGCGCTTCCAGAAGACGGCCCTGGCCACTGATGACCTTCGGGCCATGCTCGACCATATGGAGCTCGACACTCTGTCGGGGTTGAGGGACCGGGCTATCCTCCTCCTCGGTTTCGCTGGAGGGTTCAGGAGGAGTGAGCTGGTCGCCCTGGACGTTGACGACCTGGGGGAGACGGCTCAAGGCCTGCGCGTGAGGATCCGCCGCAGCAAGACCGACCAGGAAGGGGCCGGCCGCGAGGTTGGGATCCCCTTCGGTCGGCACGTCGATACCTGTCCCGTGAAGGCCTGGAGAGCCTGGCAGTCAGCGGCGGGCCTCCTGAAGGGCCCGTGCTTCCGGCCCATGAACTCGAAGGGAGGTCTTCGCGAAAGGAGACTGACTGCCCAGTCCGTCGCTCTGATCGTCAAGGCGGCAGCGGTGAAGGCTGGGCTGGAGCCGACGTCCTATGCCGGGCACAGCCTCAGATCAGGTCTGGCTACTGCGGCGGCGGCTGGTGGCGCGTCTGAGCGCTCGATCATGGACCAGACCGGCCACAAGAGCCTGCCGGTGGTGCGTCGGTACATCAGACGGGGGTCACTCTTCCAGGACAACGCGGCGAGTCATACCGACCTCTAGGGT
>JBAPNX010000037.1:0-31616 GCA_049279335.1 Candidatus Dormiibacterota bacterium | reverse complement strand
GACCTGAAATCAAAGATCCCGTCTGGGTCAGAGCTTCTAGCGGACGCCAAGGTCGGCAAGCTGGTCGTGGTCTCGGCCGGGGCTGGAGGCACCGTGACGCTGACCTCCCGGGCCGTCGGCTACTGGGCACCCAAGCTTGACTTGGCGCCATTCCGCAGCAAGCTGGTCTTCATGGGACCGGGCTCGGCCAAGACCTACCTGTTGTCGCAGCTGCCCGGGGCCAGCACCGTCACGATCAAGCAGTCTCCCTACGGGCTCCCCTGGCTGCCACTTTTCTCCGGCAACATCCACATGGTTCGGGTCTCTCTCGCCGAGGCCCACACCTCTGGTTAGGGCGGCGGCCCGTCCCCCTCTGGGACGGATTCTCGCGCTCGATCCGGGACGCGCCCGTGTGGGCGTGGCGGTGAGTGACGAGACCCAGACCATCGCGCAGCCGCACTCGACGATCTCCCGGACGCGGGGCCGCGACGGCATCGCCGACATCGCCAGACTGGCGCGCGACTTGTCCGTGGCCCGGATCGTGGTCGGGCTGCCGCTGCAGCTCGACGGGGCCGAGGGTGAGGCCGCGGCGGAGGCCCGGGCCTTCGGTGCCGCGGTGGCAAGGGCGACCGCGCTAGAGGTGACCTATCTGGATGAGCGCCTCACCAGCAGGCAGGCGGAGCGACACCTGATCGCCTCCGGCGCGTCCCGGGCGCGCCGCCACCAGGTCGGTGACCAGGTCGCGGCGACCCTGATCCTGCAGCAAGTACTGGCCACGCGGGCACGGCGCAGAGCCTGATGCGACGTAGGCTCTTCGTCCTGGTCCTACCGCTCCTGATAGTGGTGCTAGGTGGCGGCGCTGAGCTCGCGTATTACGTTCATAACCAGCTGGCGCCGTTGCGCTCGACCCAGTCGCAAAAACTGCTCTTCACGGTGGCCCGGAACGAGTCACTGACCGAGGTCGCGAACAGCCTCCAACATCGACATCTCATTCGCAACAGCTTCTTTTTCAAGCTCTACGCAGAGGTCAAGAACCTGGCCCCGGACCTCAAGGCGGGGAAGTTCGCATTGGACTCCGGCATGAGTGTGAGTGAGATCGTGATGGTGCTTAAGGGGCCACCTCAGAGCTTGGCATTCGACGTCACAGTCCCAGATGGGCTGCGCGCCGCTCAGGCGGCGCAGCTGCTGCAGGCCAAGGGCCTCTTCTCGGCCTCCAGCTACCTCAAGGAGGTCAACCAGCCCGCGGCCTATCCCGGAATCGCCCCACTCCCCGGCGCGCCGGCGGGGGCAAGCTGGGAGGGCTTGGCTTTCGGGGACACCTTCCAGGTTCTGCCGAAAATCACGCCGTACCAGATGCTGCAGAAGCAGCTCGAGGACTTCGACGCACGTGCGCGCCAGAAGATCATCGCGGGGGCAACCGCGGTCGGCTTGACGCCTTATCAGGTGGTGGTGCTGGCCTCGATTGTCTCCGCCGAGGCGGCCACGGTGCATGATCGCGGCTTAGTGGCAGGCGTTTTCTTCAACCGACTCCATGACGACATGATGTTGGAGAGCGACGTGACGGTTCTCTACGCACAATCGCTGGCCGGTGACAACAGCACCGTCGTCAACACCAACTTCGCCTCGCCCTACAACACCTATCTGCACATGGGACTGCCTCCGGGACCGATCGACAGCCCGGGGCTCAGCGCCATCAACGCGGTGCTGCATCCCACGCCCAGCGACTATCTCTACTTCCTGGCCCTGCCCGACGGTAAGGTGCTGTACAGCGTCACCCTTGCCGAACACAACCAACAGATCCAGGAGAATGGACTGGGATGAGCGATGAGCAAGCTGGCTGGGACCTGAGAGCTCAGCGCTGGTGACACCGCTGGAGGCAGTGGCTTGGGGGGTTCTGGGGATTGTGGGTGGGGCCCTGATGGGCCAGCTGTCGCTCTTGTTGGAGCGGCCGCTTAAGCACGACGAGCCGCCGGCCCAGCTCGGGGCGGGACTGATTGAACTGGGGCTGCTGCCGGTGTTGGGCTTCGTGGGCTTCGCCGCCTTCGCGCTGCGCCAGGGCATGGGCGCGGGCCTTTTGGTTCACAGCCTCTGGATCCTGGTGCTGATACAGATCCTGGGGTTCGACCTCAAGCACCGCCTGGTCCTCGACGTGATCACCCTGCCGACCATCGCCTTGGGCGTGGCGCTAGCCAACTTCAGCCCGGACCTCTCGGTGTTCCGCTCCCTGTTCGGGATCCTGGTGGGCGGGGTCGCGCTGCTGCCCTTCGCCATCGTCAGCGAGCTCTTCCACCAGGGCGAGGGCTTCGGCTGGGGCGATGTCAAGCTGGGGATGATGATTGGGGCCATCACCGGGATGAGCCTCAACTACGGTCAGCTCTACGCTCTCTGGGCGCTGATCGCCGGCACCCTGATCGGGGGGGTGGTCACCATTCTGCTTCTGATCACCCGCAGGCTCGGTCTCCGCGACGCCCTACCCTACGGACCCTTCCTGGTCGTGGGAGCGGGGCTGATCCTCTACTTCATGTAGAGGCGGAGGGACCGGTCAGCGGGTGGGCTCAGTGGCCATCTTTTTGCTCACGAGCTCGACCAGGGCGGCGATGGGCTCGCCAGCCAGCCGGGTGCCTTGGTCCTTCTTGAGCACCGCCACCGCGTCGTCGGGCTCCATGCCTCGACGGTAGGGGCGGTGTGAGGTCAGCGCCTCGTAGACGTCGGCCACGGCCAAGATCTCGGCGCCATGGGGCATCTCCGGACCGCGGAGGTGGCGGTGGTAGCCACTGCCGTCGAGGCGCTCATGGTGCGCCGCCGCCATCTCGGCCACGTCGTCGAGGGGCCAGAGCGGGGAGAGGATTTCGTGGGTGATGGCGGTGTGACGCTGCATCTCCTCCATCTCCTCGGGCAGCAGCGGGCCCGCCTTATCCAGGATGGCGTTGCTGACCGCCAGCTTGCCCAGGTCGTGGAGGAGTCCCGCCAGCCCCACCCGGTCCTGCTCGGTGGCGGTGAAATTCATCAGCTCCGCCATGAGGCGAGCGATGGCGGCGGTGCGAGCGGAGTGGTTGGTGGTCCAGGGCGACTTGGCGTCCACCACGGCGGCGAAGACCTCGCCGATCCGGATCATGTCGTCCATGCTGGAGGAGGGGATCTGCCGCGGCTCCGGGTCGAAGTGGCTGACGTGCTCGGGATGGGCGATCTCACCCAGCTGGCGCCACAGCTTGGAGCTGCCGGCATGGGCGAGGACGATGTCCACCAGAACCGGGTCGAACCACTTGCCCCGACGTTGACGGAGGACCGCCTCGGCGGCGCGGCCCCCGCCCCGGCGCCAGAAGATCTCCACCGTCTGGCTGAGGAGGGCGATCCGGGCCAGTATGGGGATCTCCTCACCCTTCAAGCCCCGGGGCCGGCCCCCGCCGTTCCAGTGCTCGTCCAGGTTGAGGACCGCCTCCGCGGCTGGCTCCGCCCAGCCCAGCTGCCGGACCATCTCCGCCCCCCGGGTGCAGCGGACTTCGACCAGCTCATTGGCGAGGCCCTGGCCCCGGCTGCCCACGGAGACCAGCTGGGCCATGCGACGGGTGATCGGGGCCGAGGGGGCGGTCTGACGCAGGGCGAAGATCATGGAGCGCCAGTTACTGCTCCAATCGGTGATCTTGAGCTCGGCCTTGGTGGAGATGTCGTCGGCCTGGAACCAGCGCGTCACGCTGTAGGCGTTGGCGGAGCATCCAGCGTCCTTGAGCAGGAGGGCGTAGAAGAGGTCCTGGCGCTCGGCCGGCCTCAGCTCCAGCCACTTGGCGATCTGCATCCCCAGCCAGCAGGTGCGAATGGCGTGGCCCATGGGCTCGCCTTCGGCGAGATCAAGGGCACGGGAGAGTGAGGCGATGACGATGGAGCTGGAAAGGCGGCCGGGCGTAACCGGCTCTCTGACGTCCGGCATCAACTTGGCGGCCATTTCGGCCAACGCTAGGCCGGGCCCCGCCTAGGGCCGGTCGCGTTCTGGAAGCAAGTTCTGACAAGGTCGTCGCGTTCGTGCCGAAGTCGTGCACGGAACTCGGCAGGGGGCGAATCGCCGAGATTGGGGCCAATACCCCCGGGAGGGCTCCAGGCTGCCCCGGCCCCGGTTGCGTGCGGACCAAAGCTGGCATCATCAGTTCCGGCCCAGGTGGGGCTGGGCCTCAGGCGCAGCGAATTTGGACTGGAGCTAGTCGATGATCAACGCCGGGGAACTCAGGTCCGGCACCACGGTGGAGCGCAACGGGCAGCTCTGGGAGGTGCTGTCGTTCGAGCACATCAAGCTCGGCCGCGGCACCGCGGTGGTGCGCACTCGCCTCCGCAACATCACGACTGGCTCCCTAACCGAGGAGACCTTCCGCCCCGAGGAACGCTTCTCCAGAGCCCGGATCGAGAGGGTGGACGTCCAGTTCCTCTACCGAGATGGAGAGCACTACGTGGTGATGGACACCGCCAGCTACGACCAGTACCCGCTCGACGAGGCCCAGTTCGCCGAGGCCAACCGGTACGTCAAGGAGGGAGACCACCTCTACGTCCTCCAATACGACGGCAAGGTGATCGGGGTCGAGCTGCCGATCACGGTCGAGCTCGAGGTCACCGCGACCGACCCGGGCTTCAAGGGCGACACCGCCACCGGCGGCAGCAAGCCCGCCACCCTCAGCACCGGCCTGGTCGTCGAAGTGCCGCTCTTCGTTGGGGTGGGGGATACGCTCAAGATCGACACCCGGACCGGCAAGTACCTGGAGCGGGTGCAATGAGCACCTCGCTGTTGAATCAGCCTACCGGAGGCGGCCAGACCCAGGGCCGGGTCCGGGTCGCCAGTGAGGTGGTGGCCTCGATCGCGGCGTTAGCCGCGCTCGAGGTCCCGGGCATCGCGGCCATGTGCGAGCCCGCGGGCGTCAACGTCTCTTTGCCGTTGGTCCGCCAGCACGGGCACCGCGGCGTGCGGATGCAGATGGTTGGGGACACCGGGATCCGGCTCGACCTCTACCTGGCGATCACTCCTGAGGCTTCCCTGGGACAGCTGGCAGACGACCTCCAGCACAAGGTCGCCCACGCGGTGCACAGCATGCTCGGCCTGGATGCGGTGGAGATCAACCTGCACATCGCCGAGATCGAGGGGGACTGAGGCTTGGGGGCGCGACATCGTGCCCGCGAGCTGGCGGTCCAGGTGCTCTTCCAGCTGGAGCTCCAGCCCGGAAACTGGCACGAGCCCCTGGAGTACCACTTGGAGCAGGACCCGCAGAGCCCAGGTGGGCGCCGGTTCGTGGAGGAGCTGGTGGAAGGGGCGGTCAGCCATCAGTCTGAGATCGATGCCACCATCAAGGCGTGTTCCACCAACTGGGTCATCGACCAGATGGGGGCCTTGGAGCGGGCGGTGCTTCGGGTGGCGACCGAGGAGCTCTGCTGGCGGCGGCGCGAGCCCGTCGCGGTGGTGATCGACGAGGCGGTGGAACTGGCCAAGCAGATGGCCGGCGACGAGGCCGGCAAGTTCGTCAACGGTGTGCTCGGCAACATCGCCCGAGTCAGCCGCCAGCGGGTGGAGCCAGCGGGTGCGCCTTCTCCAGGTCGGTGAGCTCGCCTCCCTGATCCGGAGCGCCTTGGTGGCCGACCCCCAGCTGCAGGACGCCTACGTCGAGGCGGAACTGGGTGACTGCCACCTGTCTGCCGTGGGGCATTGGTACTTCACCCTCAAGGACGCCCGGCCCGGCGGGGCCGACCGCTCGGTGATCAAAGCGGCGCTTTTCCGCAAGGAGGCGAGGTCACTGCCGTTCGAGCCCAAGACCGGGATGAAGGTGATCGCCCACGGTGCGGTCTCGATCTACGCACCTCAGGGTTCGCTCCAGCTCTATCTCGACAGCCTGGAGCCCCAGGGGGTAGGGGCGCTGGCGCTGGCCTTCCAGCAGCTGGTGGCTCGGCTCGAGGCTGAGGGGCTGTTCGCGCCGGAGCGCAAGCGTCGGTTGCCGTTCCTACCGCGCCGGCTGGCAGTGGTGACCTCCCGCCAGGGGGCCGCGGTGCGCGATGTCATCCACGTGGTTCAACGCCGCTGTCCGATCACCGAGGTGGTGGTGGTGCCGACCCTGGTGCAGGGGGAGGGGGCGGTGCGAGAGATCCTGGCCGCGCTGGAACTGGTCGGCAGAGTCAAGGCCGACGTGGTCCTTCTGGTCCGGGGAGGCGGGTCGCTGGAGGACCTGCAGGCATTCAACTCGGAGTTGGTGGCCCGGGCCATCCTCGCCTGCCCGCATCCGGTGGTCGTGGGGGTGGGGCACGAGACCGACGCCTCGGTGGCCGACTTCGTGGCCGACCGGCGGGCGCCCACCCCGTCGGCCGCTGCCGAGATCGCCGTCCCTGACCTGGCGGGTCTGCGCGCCGATCTCTCACGGCGCAGCCTGCGACTTCGCCGGGGCGGCGAGGGCCGGGTGGCTCAGGAGCGCCGGGTGCTGACCCTGAGCGCAGCCCGGCTGGCCCGACTCGCCCCGGCGGTCCGGCTTGCGACCGGCCGCATCGATCTCGACACCCGCCAGCAGCGGCTGGCCGGAGCGGTGCGGCGACTGCTCCTGGCCGAGGCTCGGGGCCTGGAGTCGCGACTGGGTCTGCTCCAGGCCCGCGGACCCCAGCACCGTCTCCGCCAGGCGCGCGAGGAATTCCTGGGCCGAGTTGGTAGGCTGGAGGCCCTCAGTCCGCTGGCGGTCTTAGGCCGCGGCTACTCGATCACCCTGGACGGATCTGGCCGCCAGGTGCTGCGCGATGCGGAGCAGGTGGCGATTGGGGCGACCATCACGACCCGGCTCCTGAGGGGACGGCTGCTGAGCCGGGTCAGCCAAGTGCAGCCGGAGCTGGAGGGTGGACCAGATGGAGCCTGACCAGGACACGGCGATCCCGCCAGACCCGGGCGAGCCGGAGGCGCTCGACTACGAAAAGGCCCTGGCCGAGCTCGACTCGGTGCTGGCCCGGCTGGAGGACGGCCAGGTGTCCCTGGAGGAGTCGATGGCCCTCTATGAGCGCGGGGTACGCCTCATCCGCCGCTGCTCCGGGCTGCTCGACGGCGCCGAGCGCCGGGTCAGCGAGTTGACCGCTGGACCGGACGGCCTCCCCCGTGAGCGCCAGCTGCTGCTTGACCCAGACGAGGAGGCGGGTGCCGAAGACGGCTGACCCCAAGCTGTGAGCGCCCTTCTCACCAACCAGTTCCTCTGGGTACCGCTCCTGGCCTGGGCCATCGGACAGATCCTCAAGGTGGTCACCGACTCCTGGCGGCAGCACCGGCTCAGCCTGCGCACCCTGGGGATGTCGGGGGGCATGCCCAGCTCGCACACCGCCCTCACCGTCTGCCTCACCACCGTGGTGGCGCGCAAGATCGGCCTGGGCTCACCGCTCTTCGCGGCGGTGGCCATCCTCACCATGGTGGTGGTCTACGACGCGACCGGCGTTCGGCGGGCGGCGGGCCAGCAGAGCGTGATTCTCAACCAAGTTCTCGACGACCTGCGCAGCCATATGGGCTTCCGCTACGAGCGCCTGCGGGAGTTCATCGGCCACACCCCCTACGAGGTCTTCGCCGGGGCTCTTCTGGGCGTTGCCGTGGGGCTGCTGCTCTGACCCCAGGGCTCCCGTGCCGGCATCTGCGAGGACCTAAGATCCAAGGCGCGATGTCAGGGTGCCAAGGCCGGAGGCGCGGGTGAGCAGGGCCAAGTCCGAAGGCTCGATCGGCTTTCTGCTCCATTTCCGAGAGAACCCGCACTCGGCGATCCTGCGCCAAGCCATGGGGGTCGCCGAGGCCGCCGGCCTGCGACCCTGGGTGGCCCAGGCGGACGTCGAGGCGGTGCTGGAGAGGGAACTACGCACCGCCCGCCTACTGGTGGCCATCGGCGGCGACGGAACCCTGCTCTACTCGGCCCAACACGCAGCGCCCAAGGGGGTACCGTTGCTAGGGGTGAACCGGGGGCAGCTGGGCTTCCTGACCAACGTGGAGATGGCGGGCCTGCCCCAGGCGCTGGAGGCCTTCGTCTCAGGGGAATACGGGATCGTCCGCCGGCGCACCCTGCGGGGCGAGGTCACCACCTCGAGGGACGGTGACGTTGTCGAGACGGTGAAAGTGGCCGTCAACGAGATCGTGGCCAAGGCAGACGGGATGAACCTGGTCCGTCTTCAGGTCACCTGCGACGAGCAGCTGGTGGGAACCTTCGACGCCGACGGATTGATCGTCGCCACCAGCATTGGGTCGACCGCCTACTCGCTCTCTGCCGGCGGTCCACCGGTCGACTCCCGGGTGCCGGCTCTGGTACTGACCCCGCTCAACCCCCACGGCCTGATCAGCCGCTCTTTGGTGATACCGGACACCCTGGATGTGCGGATAGAGGTGGAGCGGGGCCGGGCGGTGGCCGGGGCCGACGGCAAGATCTGGGGTCACCTCGAGACCGGGTGGCACCTGACCATCAAACGAGGACCTGAGCTGATCCTGGTCCGACCCCCAGGTTCTCCCGGCTTCTTCCAACGACTTCGATCCAAGACCGGGTTCGGCGGGGTTCTGAAGCTCGCTCCCCACGAGGAGGATGAGGCCGCCGAGGTGGCAGCGGACGCCCAGCGCGCCTGAGCCGTGCTGCTGGAGCTGCGTGTGGAGAACCTGGCGGTGATCGAGCACACCGAGGCACGCTTCGGGCCCCACTTCAACGCCATCACCGGAGAGACCGGCGCTGGCAAGTCGGTGCTGCTGTCGGCCCTGGGCCTGGCCCTGGGAGGGCGCGCCGATCCGGAGTTGGTGCGAAGAGGCGCCGAGCGGGCCAGCTCCAGTGCTGCCTTCGACGAGCCTCCCGTCAGTGTCCTCGAGACCTGCCGGGCACTGGGGGTCCCGGTGGAGGAGACCCTGGTGCTGACCAGAGAGCTGTCCGCCTCGGGCCGGGGCGCCGCCCGGGCCAACGGCTCGCTGGTCCCCATCAACACCCTTCGCGATCTCGGAACCCAGCTGGTGGACGTCCAGGGACAGGGGGCGTCATCGCTCTGGCTGCGGGAGTCTGAGCAGCGATCGGCGCTCGATAGTCTGGGCGGAGAGGAAGCTGGAGCCCTGCTGCAGCGGCTGGCCCAGCTCTGGACCAGCCGCCAGGAGAACCTTCGCGCCAGCCAGCGCCTGCGCTCCTTGCGGGATCGCCAGCGCGGAGAGCTGGATCAGGCTCGCTTGGACCTGGCTGAACTGGACGCCGCCGCTCTGCGGCCGGGGGAGGATCTCGAGCTCCGCCAGGAGCGGGACCGGCTCGCCAACGCCTCCAGGTTGCGGGAGGCGGCTTCCCAAGTCAGGGCCGCTCTGGGTGGCGGTGATGGCGAGGGCGGTGCCGGCGACCTGCTAGCCACGGCCCAGCACAGCGCCCGAGGCTCGCGGGGAATCGATGCCGAGCTTGACCGGCTCCTGGATCAATCCGAGACCACGGTCGAAGCGCTCCGTGACCTCCAGCTCGCCTTCAGCTCGTACGTGGCCCACCTCCCAGACGACACCCGGAGGCTGGCGGAGTTGGAGGAGCGACTGGATCTGCTGGAGCGGCTGAGCCGGCGCCACGGAGGCTCTTTGGACTCGGCCTTGGCCCGTCACCGGGAGGCGGCGGCCCTGCTGGAGTCGGTCGACGAGGGCGACAGCGGCCTGGAACGACTGCGGCGGGAGCAGGAGGAGATCGACGCCGGGATGGCAGAGCGGGCGGAGACCCTGTCGGCGCTGCGAACCAGGGTGGCCGCGGCGCTGGCCCAGGCAGTGACCGCCGACTTGCGGCGCATGCTCATGCCCAAGGCGGAGTTCCGGGTGCAGATCTGGCAGGTCGAGGACGGCGATGGGATTGTCTCCTCGAAGGGCATCCGGCTGGCGCCGGGACCGGCGGGCTGGGACCGGGTCTCCTTCGAGCTGGCAGCCAATCCCGGCGACCCCCCCCGCCCGCTGGCGGACGCCGCTTCGGGAGGCGAGCTCTCCCGAGTGGCGCTAGCTCTGCTCTCGCACCTGACCCGGGAGTCCGGGGTCTCGACCGTGGTATTTGACGAGATCGACCAGGGGCTGGGCGGAGAGGCGGCCAACCGGGTAGGCGAGCTGATGCGCGAGGTGGCCAACCATCATCAGGTGATCTGCATAACTCACCTGGCCCCAATCGCTGCCCGTGCCGACATCCACCTGGTGGTGGCCAAGTCGGAGCGCGATGGCCGCCCCTACAGCGAGGTGTCGCCGGTGGCAGGCGCGGCTCGAGTGGAGGAGTTGGCCCGGCTGCTAGCGGGGGAGGCGACCCCGGGGGCGGCTCGGGTCCACGCCGAGGAGTTGCTGCAGGCGGTGGGCGCGGCTCCGGAGCCTAGCTGAGCTGTGGCCAGTCCCGAGCAGACCGCGGAACTGGAGCGTCTCACCGCGCTCTTGTCGGAGGCGCAGCGCGGGGAGCTGGACCTGGGCACGGTCGAGCTCACGGCGCTGACGCGGAGCCTGAAGGACGAGGTTGCCGCAGCGGGCGGGGAGACCGACCTCCTCTGGGCGGCCGAGTCCCTTCAGGTGCTGGCCAAGCTCCTCGAGATCAAGCTGGGCCGCCATCTCGAGGAGACCAGCGACGCGGCTCTGATCGGCCACGCCGAGCCGCTGGCCGAAGAAGAGGATCCCGGGGAGCGCCTTGCCGAATATCGCCTGTTCAAGGCGGCGGCCGGGGTGCTGCTGGCAGATGCCACCGCCGGACCCAAGGCCTTCCTGCGAGTGCTGGGGCTGCCGGTGGAGCCTCAGGCGACGCTTCACCTCAGTCCCGAGATCCTGGCATTGGCGCTGGGAGAACTGCTGTCCCGGCTGCCCGAGCCGACCGAGCTGGAGCTGGCACTGCCCCATCCCCGCTACTCGGTGACCGAGAAGATGGACGCCCTGCGCGGGCTGCTTGCGGAGCAGCCGAAACTTGGCTTCGACGAGGTCTTCGCCGCGGCCCAAGATCGGCTCGAGGCCGTGGCGTTGTTTATGGCGCTGCTGGAGCTGATCTGGACCGGTGAGGCGGTCTGCACCCAGGCCTCAACCAGCAGTCCGATCGTAGTGGAGCGCGCCGGTGGCAGCTGAGCAGAGCCAGCCGGAGGCGGACGCGGCGGAAGCCGTGATCGCAGTGCTGTTCGTTCGGGCCGAGCCGATCTCGATCGGCGACCTGGCACGCTCCCTAGAGCTGAGCCGCGAGGCGGTCGAGCACGCCGCTGTGGCCGCCGCCGCCAGGCTGGAGGGGACGGGACTCATGCTCCAGAGCCACCGCGACGAGCTGCAGTTGGTGACCCACCCCGAGGCTGCCTGGGCGGTGGAGCGCGCCCTGCGGCCCGAGGTGGCGGGCAGGCTCTCCAAGCCGGCGCTGGAGACTCTGGCCATCATCGCCTACCGTCAGCCGATCACCCGGATCGCCATCGAGGCAATCCGAGGCGTGAACTGCGAGGCGGTGCTGGAGAGCCTCACCCGTCACAGGCTGATCGCCGAGGTGGGAAGGGAGGAAGGCCCGGGGCATCCCCGGCTGTTCGGGACGACCTTGCGCTTCCTCCAAGTGGTGGGGATCTCCCAGGTCGAGGAGCTGCCGCCACTGCACGGTCCGGACACCGGTGCCTGGCTGGGGCGTGCCGCCGAGGTCGGGGAGAACAATGCCCAGTGAGCGATTGGCGCGCTGGCTGGCTCGTTCCGGCGTCGCCTCGAGGCGCGAGGCCGACCGGCTGGTGGCGTCGGGTCGGGTAACCGTCGATGGCCAGGTTCCGCCTCCCCAAGGGCGCCTAATCGATCCCGAGCGCGAGGAGGTGAGGCTGGATGGGAGGGTGCTCTCCCAGCGCGGCATCCAGCGGCGCTACCTGGCCCTCAACAAGCCGGTGGGGGTGGTCTCCACCGCCCGGGATCCGGGCGGGCGCAGGACGGTCCTCGAGCTAGTCAGCGACCGCCGCGGCCTCTTCCCGGTGGGTCGACTGGATATCGACTCCCGCGGGCTCATCCTGCTCACCGACGACGGTGACCTGGCGCTGCGCCTGACCCATCCCCGCTACCAGGTGGCCAAGAGTTACCGGGTGACGATCGCGGGGCCAACCAGCGGCGAGCAGCTGAATGCGCTGCGCCTGGGGCCCATCCTGGTGGACGGGCCCACCCACCCCCTGGAGGTGCGACTGCTGCGCGGCGGACCACGCCGGTCGGTGCTGCTGATCTCCCTCGCCGAGGGCCGCCGCCGAGAGATTCGCCGGATGTGCGCGGCGGTCGCAGCCAAAGTTGAGGACTTGGAACGGGTCTCGATCGGGGTCCTGCGGATGGGGACCCTCGGGGAGGGCCAGGCCCGAGAGCTGAGCCCGGGCGAGGTGCGGAGGCTGAGGCGGTCCGTGGGCCTGAATTGAGCGCGACCGCGCCGGTGGTGACCATCGACGGTCCAGCCGGGGTTGGCAAGTCCACGGTCGGGCGCAGGATCGCCTCGATCCTGCGCCTCCCCTTCATCGACACCGGCATCTTCTACCGGGCCCTGACCGTGGCCGCCAGCCGAGCCGGGCTCCAGGTCGGTTCCGTCAAGGCGATCGCACACCTGGCCGAGCGCCTGCGGCTGGAGATCAACTCCGACCCCGAGGCACCCGCGGACTCGTGGCAGGCTCGGATCGATGGAGAGGAGTTGCGGAGCGAGCTGTGGGACCCCGCCCTAGGCTCGCTGCTCTCCTACGTGGCTCGGCAGCCCCAGGTGAGAGACGCCCTGCTGCACTTCCAGCGCGAGCCCGCCGCCCAAGGCGGGGTGGCGGTGGGCAGGGACACTGGAACCGTGGTCTTCCCCGCAGCCGACTGCAAGGTCTACCTGGACGCGCCCGCCGAGGTCCGGGTGGGGCGACGCCGCAAGGAGCTCTTGGGGCGTGGGCTCGAGACTCCGGAGGCGGTGCTCCGGGCCGACGTGTTGAACCGAGATCAGACCGACCGCAGCCGTCTCCACGCACCGCTGACCATCCCCGCGGACGCACTCTGGATCGACACCGCCTCGAAGTCAGCGGACGAGGTGGTGAACCGGGTCCTCGAGGAGTGCCGCAAGCGCGGCGTGGGAGTGACTGGCGGAAGCGACCATTCTGCCTAAGGGCGAGCGGTAATCCCGCCTGCTTCGGCGCGACTAAGGTGGTAGGCGGAACGTGATTACCGAACCCCTGGCGCGCGGCGATGAGACCATGGTCAGCTTCGACCTGGAGACGACCGGGCTCAGCCCCAGGCTTGACCGCATCATCGAGATCGGCGCGGTCAAGTTCAACCGGGCCGGCCTGATCGACATCTACTCGACTCTGGCTGATCCGCAAATGCCGCTATCGCTGCTGATCCAGCGCCTCTGCGGCTTGCGTGACCCCGACCTTCAGGGTCAGCCCCTACCAGAGGAGGCGGTGGCCGGGCTAGCGCTCTTCAGCGAGGGCTGCACCCTGGTGGGTCACGGTGTGGCCTTCGATATGGCGTTCTGCTCTGAGATCCTGCCCGAGTCATTCAGCGGACGGCTGGCGCTGGACACGGCGGAGCTCGCCCGCGCCGTGCTGCCGTCCGCGCCTAGCCACAGCCTGGAGGAGCTGAGCCGCTCCCTGGACCTGCTCCACGACCGGCCCCACCGTGCCCTCTCCGACGCCAGGGCCACCTGGCTGCTGCTGGAGCGACTTGTCGAGACCGCTCAGAGGCTTCCACTCGAGCTGCGCCAGCGGGTGCAGCGGCTCTGCACCGGCAGCGGCTGGGCGTCCGGCGAGTACCTGGCCCGACAGTTGGAGCTGGCACCCACCACTCCTGAGGCGGAGGCGCCAAGCCCAGCCGCGGCCAAACCTAACCCCCCAGCCCGTCGCGTCCCCGAGGACCCCTCGGGTGGGATCGGGGAGCCGTGGATCCGAGCCGCGTTTGGCGCCGACGGCGTCCTCGCCCAGGCTGATCCCGAATTCGAACTCCGGGAGGAGCAACAGCAGATGGCGCTGGCGGTGTCGCAGGCGTTCAACCGCAGTCAGACCCTGCTGGTAGAGGCCGGGACCGGGGTGGGCAAGTCGCTGGCCTACCTGATTCCGGCCCGGGAGTGGGCGGTCAAGCGGCGGGAACGGGTCCTGATATCGACCCACACCATCACCCTCCAGGAGCAGTTGGCCCAGCACGACGTCCCGGCCGCCGACCGGGCCTGGCCGCTGCCGCTGCGCACCTCGGTGCTCAAGGGCCGGGGCAACTACCTCAGCCTGCGCCGGCTGGAGCGCTGGCTGGCAGCGGGGTCTGATGGCCGGCGACAGGATCAGGACGAGGTTCGCTTCAAGGTCCGGGCCTTGATCTGGGCCTACCAGAGTCAGGTGGGGGATCGCTCCGAGCTGCGGCTGGCCGGCCGGGATGGAGAGCTCTGGGAGAAGGTCGGCTCCACCGTCGATGACTGCCTGGGACCCGCCTGTCACAACTGGCGGGACGCCCGCTGCTTCATGGTCAGGGCCAGGCTGGCGGCCAGGGAGTCCGACTTGGTCATCGTCAACCACGCCCTCCTGCTTTCCGACGCCGACAGTGGCGGGGCGGTCCTGCCCGAGTTCCACCACCTCATCGTCGACGAGGCCCACCACCTCGAGGAGGCCGCCACCCAGGCTCAGGGCGAGAGACTCGGGCTGGGGGCGATCCTGGGGGTGACAGATCGCATCCCCGACTTCGGTGACGTGGAGGTGAACCGGTCTCTGAAGTCGGTCCGCCAGATGGCGAGCGCCGCCTTCGCGGATCTCCGTCACATGGTGATGGCCGAGGCTCAAAACGCCGCTGGCCGTGGCCAGACCTTCGTGGTTCTCGACCATCGCCTGGTGGGGACTGAGGGCTGGGAACGGCCGAGCCGGTCGGTGGCGCGGCTGGGCAGGGCGCTTCAGCACGCGAGCGCGGCACTGCGCACGGCTGGGGAGACGGGAAATGTTCAGCCCAGCCTCTGGCCCCAGCCAGATAACGGGGCACGCGAGTGCTGGGTCGCGGCCGAGGCCCTGCAAGGCATGTCCGGGCTGGTGACCAAGGCGCTGGCCAACCTCGAAACCAACCCCGAGGGCGGTGCCGCCAGCGGCGCGGGCGGCGACGTCGCCTGGGTGGAGCTCGAGCGCGGGGATCGCGCGCTGATCCGGACCGCCCCGGCTGAGGTGGCGAGTGCGCTTAGGGAGCATCTTTTCGCGCACTGCGAAACTGTGGTCCTGACCTCGGCAACGCTGGCGGTGGCGGGTTCTTTCGGCTACATACGCGAGCGCCTCGGGGTGGACGACGCCCAGGAGCTGGTCCTCGATTCGCCCTTCGACTACCTGCGCCAGTCCCTCTGCTGCCTGCCTGCGGGCATGCCCAGCCATGACGATCCCCAGCACCCGCGGGTGGTGGCTGAGATGGTGGCCCAGATCGCGGTCGAGCTGGGGGGACGGACCCTGGTCCTCTTCACCGGTTACCAGGCTCTGCGCGAGGTGCACTCGCAACTCAAGGGTCTGCTCCAGGGGGAGGGTATCGCCGTTCTGGGCCAGGGACTGGACGGCAGCCGTAACCAGGTCCTGCGGAACTTCCGCAATGACGCCCGGACCGTGCTCCTGGGGACCAACAGCTTCTGGGAGGGCATCGACCTTCCCGGCGAGGTGCTCCAGTGCGTGGTGATCGACAAGCTGCCCTTCCCGGTGCCCAACGATCCCATCTTCCAGGCCCGCGCCAGGGGCAGCCTCGACTCCTTCGCCCAGCTCTCTCTGCCCGAGGCGGTGCTGCGGCTGAAGCAGGGGTTCGGACGCTTGGTCCGGCGCCACGGCGATCGGGGGGCGGTGGTGATCTGCGACCCCCGGATCTCGATCCGCAAGTATGGCGAGGAGTTCGTCAGGGCTCTGCCCAAGGCGGCGTTCCTGTACGAGCCGCCGGATGCCCTTGCGCCTGCAGTGGCCGCATTCATCCGGGGTGAGATGCCGGCCGCGGTGGTGGGACTGAGATGACGCCGAAGAGCCGAGTCAGACTGGCCCTGGTGCAACAGGTGCCGGTGCTGGGGGATGTCCAAGCCAACCTGGCAACCACCTGCGAGCAGATCTCGTCGGAGCTTCAGGGCGGCGCCGATCTGGTCGTCTTCCCGGAGCTGAATCTGACCGGGTACTTTCTCAAGGACCTCACACCCGAGTCCGCGGTGACCCTGGACGGCCCTGAGCTGAGGCAGCTGATCGGGGCGACCGGCGAGGGCGCCAGTCTGGTGGGGCTGGTGCTGGAGTCTGCCGAGTTCAGTTTCTACAACGCCGCCGTGCTGATCTCGGACGGCGCGGTCCGGCACGTCCACCGCAAGGTCTACCTGCCGACCTACGGCATCTTCGATGAGCAGCGCCACCTGGCGGCGGGTGACCGCTTTGAGGTGGTCGAGCTGGCCCTGGGCGGGGGCGAGATGTGGCGGCTGGGCATTCTCGTCTGCGAAGACCTCTGGCATCCCAGCTCGGCCTACCTGCTGAGCCAGGCTGGAGTGGACCTTCTGGTCTGCCCGTCATCCAGTCCCGGGCGGGGAGTCAACACTAGCGACGAGGAGCTCGGCAGCGCCGCCCTCTACGGCGCCATGCTCCGGACCTACGCCGCACTCTTCACCTGTTTCACCGCCTACTGCAACCGGGTTGGTTTCGAGGACGGCTACCACTTCTGGGGAGGCAGCCGGCTGCTGGGCCCGGACGGGAGGATGCTGGCCGGCCCCTTGGATGACTCCCCTGGGGTTCTCCACGCCCAGCTGGAACGGAGTGACCTGAGACGGGCGCGCATCGCCTACCCGCTGCTTCGCGACGAGCGGATCGATCTGGTTCGGCGCCAGCTGGGTCTTCCCGAAGATGGCTGACCTATCGATCAACGCCGACCTGGTTGCCGACATCCTGACCCAGTTCGTCCACGACGAGGTGCTCAAGGTGGGAGCCAAGGGGGTGGTGGTCGGGATCTCCGGCGGCATCGATTCGGCGCTGTCGGCGAGGCTGGCGGTCGACGCCCTGGGAACCGCGGCCGTGACGGGGTTGGCGCTTCCCTATCGCGAGAGCATCCCGAGCAGCCTGGAGGACGCGCAGCTGGTCGCCAGGGAGCTGGGCGTCGAGCTTCTGGTCATCGACATCACCCCCCAGATCGATGCCTACTTCACGAGATATCCGGATGCCGGTGCCACGCGCCGGGGCAACAAGATGGCCCGGGAGCGGATGAGCATCCTCTACGACATCTCGGCCACCCGCTCCGCCCTGGTGCTGGGCACCAGCAACAAGTCCGAGCTGCTCTTGGGCTACAGCACCCTTTGGGGTGACGGCGCCCACGCCCTCAATCCCCTGGGCGATCTCTACAAGACCCAGGTGTTCCAGCTGGCCCGGCATCTCCAGCTGCCCTCACAGATCGTGGCCAAGGTGCCATCGGCGGACCTCTTCGCCGGTCAATCTGACGAGGCTGACCTGGGATTCACCTACGAGACGGCGGATCGCATCCTCTTCCACCTGGTGGACGAGCGCCGATCCCCCGCCGAGCTGGCAGAGCTCGGCCTCGACCCTGACCTGGTGGCCGTGGTGTGGCAGCGGGTCAGGGAATCGCAGTTCAAGCGGCGGCCACCGTTGATCGCCAAGCTCTCAGGCCGCAGTGTGGGCCAGGACTTCCGCTACCCCCGCGACTGGGGGCACTGAAGCCGGTGGCGGGCGTGCTCTACGTGGTGGCCACCCCAATCGGCAACCTATCCGACCTCTCGCCGCGGGCGGCGGAGGTGCTGGGCCAGGTGGGGACGGTGGTCGCCGAGGACACCCGGCGGAGCGGAACCCTGCTCCGGGGACTGCAGGCGCGCCCTCGGATGATCTCGCTGCCGGGTGAGCAGGAGCCACGGCGCATCCCGCTGGTGCTGGAGCAGCTCCGGCTCCACGACGTGGCCCTGGTATCGGACGCCGGCACGCCCGCCATCAGCGACCCGGGCCGGCGGCTGGTGGCGGCTGCGCGGGAGGCCGGCTTTGAAGTGGTGGCGGTGCCCGGGCCCTCGGCGCTGGCCGCCGCCGTCTCGGCCAGCGGCCTTCGCGCCGACCGCTTCGTCTTCCTGGGATTCCTGCCCCGCACCAAGTCGCGCAGTCAGCGGCTGCTGGAGGCGGCCGCCACCTGGGCGCTGGTCTTCCACGAATCTCCCCACCGACTGGCGGCCACCCTGGAGTGGGTGGCTGAGGTGGTCGGCGATCGGCGGGTAGCCGTGGCCCGGGAGATATCCAAACTCCACGAGAGCTGGTACCTGGGAACGGCGGCCGAGCTGGCCCTACGGTTCCGCGCCGACCCTCCGCGGGGCGAGTGCACCGTGGTGGTCGAGGCACCGCCTTCGAAGAGGAAGACGGAGGATGGCTGAGCGCGAGGCGGTGCTGATCGATGCCCACTGCCATCTGGATGAGCTGGAGAAGCGGGGGGTTGACGTGGGAGGCGTCGTGGAGCGCGCACACCTGGCCGGGGTCCATCAGATCGTCACCAGCGGGGACGGGCTGTCGGACAGCAGGTCCGCAAGTCGCTTGGCGGATACCTATCCCGAAGTCTTCTTCACCGTGGGCTGGCACCCGGTCAACCCGCTGCCGCCCAGCGACGCCGAGCTGGACCAGATGCAGGAGCTCCTGAGTCATCCCAAGGCGGTTGCGGTGGGGGAGGTGGGCCTCGACTACTTCTTCCGCGCCGGCTACCTGGAGACGCCGCCGGAGATTCAGCGCAGGGTCTTCAGCTCGATGCTGGAGCTGGCTGCTGATCTGGCCAAGCCGGTGGTCATCCACCAGCGCCGCGCTCACGCCGATCTGCTCCAGCTCCTGGACGCGGGCCCCTCAGTCACCGGGGTCCTGCACTGCTTCAGCGGCGACCGGACCTTCGCAGAGGATGCGGTGGCGCGGGGCCTCTATTGCTCGTTCGCGGGCAACGTCACCTTCAAGTCGGCCCGGTCGCTGCAAGAGGCGGCTCGAGCCGTACCCTCGGAGCGGCTGCTGGTCGAGACCGATGCCCCCTTCTTGGCCCCAGAACCGCATCGGGGCCAGAGTTCCGAGCCGGCCATGGTTCGGGCAACCGCTCAATGGCTGGCCGTGCTCCGAGGCGACTGCCTGGAATCGCTCTCAGCCGTCACCACTGAGAACACCCGCCTGGCACTGCAGCTGCCCACTCCTTGAGCGTCCCCGACCTCTGCGCCCCCGGCACCGCCCGCGCCGTGGCCCGCAGGTTCGGGATCAGCCCCAGGAGGGAGCTGGGTCAGAACTTCCTGGTGGACCGCCAGGTGCGGGACGCCATCCTCGACGTCGTCGGGAGTCCCGAGCAGGTGATTGAGATCGGGCCCGGCCTGGGTGGCTTGACTCAAGGGCTGCTGGAGCGAGGCGTGCGGGTGCTGGGGGTGGAGATCGATCCGCGCTGCGTCGCCGCCCTGGGCCTGCTGCGCTCCACCTATCCCGGTCTGACCGTGGTTGAGGCTGACATCCTCAAGGTCAGTCCCCAGCAGCTGGGCGCGCGCGACGCGACCGTGGTCGGGAACCTGCCCTACCGCATCACCGGGGCGCTGCTGCCAGTTCTGGCTGACTGGGACCCGCCGCCGACGATCTGCCACCTTCTGGTCCAGCGCGAGGTGGGGCGTCGCCTGGCTGCGCCTCAGGGCGACTGGTCCCTTGCCACCCTGGCTCTTCGGATCGTCGCCGAGGTCAAGGTGGAATTCGACGTCCCACCCTCCAGCTTCTGGCCCTCACCCCGGGTCTACAGCAGCCTGATCACGCTGAAGCCGCGTCCGCAGGCCGATCCCCGGCTTCGAGCGGAGATGGTCGATCTGGCCCGGCCCATGTTCCAGGCCCGGCGCAAGCAGATCCATCATGGTCTCGCCCGCTCACTGGCGGTGAGCTCAGCGGACGCGGGCCTCCTGCTGCGGTCGGCGGACATTGATCCCACCCGAAGGCCTGGCAGCCTGGACCTTGAGGAATGGCGCCGACTGGTGGTCGTGGTCAGAGGTCGCGTAAGTGCTGGAGACGACCTGACCCGGTGATATATTCGCGGCCATGCCGGTCGAGGCTGCTCCTCAGGCGACGTCCGCCGAGGCGACCGACTCCACCACCGGCTTTCGCGCTGCCCTGCGAAGCCGGGACTTCCGCTTCCTCTGGGCAGCGCAGGTGGCGGCCCAGCTGGGGGACAAGTTCTTCGCCTTCTCCCTGCTGCTCTCGATCTACTCGCTCACCCACCTATACCTGAGCGATTCGGCGCTGCTGCTGGCCTACACCATTCCGGCTGTCTTCCTCTCGATCCCGGCCGGAATCTTCGCCGACCGCTACGACAAGAAGACCCTGATGATCTGGACCAACCTGTCCCGGGGCCTGATGGTGTTGGGGGTGCCGGCGCTGGAGATCACCGGTGTCGCCCAGCACCAGGTCCTGCCCCTCTACGTCATCACCTTCGTCTTCGCCGGTGTGGGCCAGCTCTTCGCCCCCGCCGAGGCCGCCAGCATCCCCCGCCTGGTCCGGCGTCAGGACCTGGCTGCGGCCACCTCCCTGTTCACGATCACCATCGTCGTCACCATCGTCATCTCGGTGCCGCTGGCGTCCCTGGCCCAAGGCATGCTTGGTCTCGAGGGTCCCTACTACTTCGGGGCGGGACTGTTCGCGCTCGCGGCAGGCGCGATCTGGCTGATCAGACCCAAGCTGGCGGCGACTGCCAGCGCCGACGGCCAGCAACTGCGCGCCCCCTGGAGCAGCACCTGGTCCGAGATCCGCGGCACTCTGACCGTGATCCGGGCCAGCAAGGTTCTCCCCTTCGCCTTCGCCATGCTGACCCTAGCGCTGGTGGTCGTCTTCACGATCTTTGCCCTCTCCGCCGGATACATGCAGCACGTGCTTCTGCGCAGCCCCCACGACAGCTACATCCTGCTGATACCTGCCACCGTCGGGATCCTGGTGGCGGGCACGGTGGTGAGCCGGCGCACCCTCTCCCGTGACCCGGCGCCGAGGACGGTGGTTCTGGGGCTGGGCCTCGCTGGCGCTGCCATGCTGGTGCTGGGGGTGCTGCCTCCGATCCTCGACCGGCTCCGCATCGACGGAGCCCTGGTACCCCTGGCGATCACCCTGGCGGTGATCTTCGGGATGGGACTGGGAGCGGTGCTGATCCCCTGCTTCGTGCTGATCCAGGAGAACACCGAGGAGGCGACCCGGGGCAAGATCTTCGGCGGCGCCTTCCTGGCGATCAACCTGGCCATCGCGCTACCCCTGCTGGTGGCGGGGGCGGTCGCCGACGTGGTCGGGGCCAGCGATGTGGTGGGGGCGATGGGAGTGGCCCTGATCGTGACCGGCGGGGTCGCCTGGAGGCGCTCCTGGGGCACAATCCGCGGTTCTGGCACTTATCGAACGGTTACGAGCGCGTAGCGAGTTGTCGAAGTCCGTCGGCGGGGGTATCCAGTTTGGGCCTGGCCCTTCTAAATGACGGTATGCGTGCCGTCGTCACTTGCGAAAGCTGCGGACTCCGCCAGGAGGTGGCCCGAGCCATCCCGGAGCCCACGACCTTCCACATCGTCTGCCACCGCTGCGAACTGAGCCTTCTAGTCACCGTGACCCAGGCCGACATCCTGACCGCGGAGTCCACGGTCGGCGCCGGCTTGGCCCGACGCTAGACCTGCTGCTTCAGACCGCCAGGCGCGAGAGGCCACGAGGGATCTCCTCGCGGCCGTTTTCCAGCAGCGCCAGGCTCAGCTCTTCGCTCTCGAACTCAAGCCGAAGCTGACGGGCGAGGGGCAGGACTCTGCCCGAGCGTGCCCGCTCCCGCAGGCGGGCCCGACGATCTGGATCGAGGCTGGAGCACTGGACACTGCAGTACTTGGCGGTCTGCTTCTTCACCAGGGCGCTGCAGCCGGCTCGGGCGCACTGCCTGGTGGTCGCGGGACGGGAGCGGGATGAGCGCACCACGGAGCGATATTAGAGACTCATTAAGTGCCTGTGTCAACCGGTAAATAGCTATAAAAGTCGACACTTTTTGGGTGGCGGGCCTCGGATCCGGGTTGTGCCCAGTATCCCCACCCTAAGCTGTGGACAAATTGTCAGCAACCCGCCCCGTCTGGGGTGTGGAGAACCTTCGGCCACCGGCGCTGAGGCGCTCGGGGAGCTCGACCCGACGCTGAACTATCTCAGGGATCTCGGTGCCCCTCCCTGGGTGTCAACCTCAGAGTCCGCGTCTGTCGCCCGGGTTAACTCGCGCCGCCACCGGCTCCCCACACAAGTGGCTCTCCTGCCCGCCGGCCCCAGTTCCGCCTCGGCGACATCGAGTCGCCGTGAGCCACCTCATGAGGCGGCGCATCGAGCGTGCGATGGTGGGGACTCCCTAGCGCGAGGCGAGGGAGGCGACCAGACCGATCAGGAATCGAGAAGCGCCGGTTGGGAGCAGGCCCCAGAATGACCGGTAGGTCCATCACCATTCACGTATCACGCCGGCCGGTCGAGGGGCTGGCGTTCAATCAGCGCATGGAGGAGCTCCGCAATGGCTGAGAGAAAACCTGCAAAGACGGGCACGCAGTCGCCCGCCAAGAAAGCCACCGGCAAGGTGTCCACGGGGCTTTTCTCGGACGAGGAACGAGCCGCAGCCAAAGAACGGGTCCGAGAGCTGAGGGCGGCCGCGCGCCCCGGCAAGGCGGACGGGGAAAGCGACGTGCTCGCAAAGATCGCCGAGATGCCCAAAGCGGATCGCGCCCTGGCCGAGCGGGTCCACGCGCTCATCAAGGCCAGCGCGCCCGACCTCTCACCGAGGACCTGGTACGGGATGCCCGCGTACGCCAAGGACGGCAAGGTCGTCTGCTTCTTCCGAAACGCGGGCAAGTTCAAAACCAGGTACGCGACCCTCGGCTTCAGCGACTCGGCCAAGCTAGACGAGGGTGCCATGTGGCCGACCGACTTCGCGCTTATGGAGTTGACCGCCGCAGCAGAGGCAAAGATCGCCGCGCTGGTGAAGAAAGCCATTAGCTGAGGAGTTGGCTCGCCAATAGACTGTCGGCCTCGGCCTTCAAGTCCCGCGCCCACGATCGGCCTCTTAGAAAGGAGCGTCGTCGGGCTCTGGAGCCCGGCACTGGGGCCGACTTCGTAATGAGATCGTTTCGAGAACGCCCTAGGTAAGCCACTGTGAGATAGGGCACTCTGGACGCGAGATGGGTTCATCGAGCGTCCGTCCTTTGATCCTGCGGGCTATGGATTGAGCCGCCGGACCGCGAACCGCTGGGGGAGAGTCCGGGAGCTACGCCGCAAGCATCCGCAGTTGCTGGTCGTGGTACCGCTGGTGGTGGCGGCTGCGGCCCTGGCACCCCTGGGGGGCCGGGTGAGGGTCTACATCCCGGGACTGGTGCCGGCCGTCTTGACCCTGGGCTTGGTAGCGGCGCTGGCTTGCGTGGCCCTCCTGGTGAGGCTGTACCGGAGTGACCGCAGCTCGCTTCGCCCGATCGGACTCGCGGGCTGCTTCGTTTTCTCGGCCCTACTTGAAGTGGTCTTTATAGGCGCCTACCCCAACCTCCTCATTCCCCACGGACAGTTGTTGAGTTCCACAGATCTGTGGGTGTGGGTGTGGACGGTCTGGCAGGGCGGGACCCTGCTCGCGGTGTTCTCGGTGCTCGGGCTATCGAACCGCACCTGGGCATCGCTGACGACCATGGTGCGGATAGGTCCCAAGGGTCTGTCGGCTGTGCTTTGGAGCGTTGTCCGGCCCATCGGGCTGGCGGCGATTGGAGTTTCGGCAGCGGTAGCGGGAGCGGCGCTCGGGCCGAGGCTGGTTCACGGCTTGAGCTATGCCGGTTGGGGACAGTTGCTCCCCGGAGTCATCCTGATCGTGGCTCTGCTCTTTGGCATGCGTTTCGCCCGACGAGTCAGGGCGGCGTCGCCGGTGGAGAGGTGGACTATGGCGGCCAGCCTAATAGCCGCATCCACAATGGCCCTCGCGATCCTCGCCGGACGCCGCCATAGCCTTGGTTGGGATGGCTCGTGGGTCATCTGGGCCCTCGGTGAGGTGATATTCAGCCTGGCACTCGTGTACCAGGTGGTCGCGAAGTCCGAGGCTCAACAGGAGTGGGGCAACTTGCAACGGCGGGCCATCACGGAGCGGCTTGGCCGGCTCGATCCGAGAGCGCCACTTGGTCAGATCGCTCGTGCGATCTGCGCCGAACTGGTGCAACTTCCCGGGGTCGACTGTGCGCAGGTCGTGCGCTTCGATTCGGCCAGAACCGTGACTCCCACCATGGCATGCGCGGAGGGCGACAAGACTCTCGGTGAGGCCATGGCTGCACGAGTCCCTGAGTTACGGGAACGAGACCTCCACGTCCGCAGCCGGGATGGAGCCTTTCTCGAGATCGTGAGCCCCGCCGCGGAGAGTGACCAGCGGGTCCGGAGTTACCTAGAAGATCTCCGCCGTGCCGGGATTGGAGTCATGGCCCACGCGCCGATCGGAGTTGACAACCAAGTCTCATGGGTGATCAGCGTGGGTCGGAAGGCCGACTCGGAAAGCCGGTCGTACGCTGAGCTCGGCGCGGCTCTCCCGATTCTTGTGGACGTGGCTGGTGCTGCGGCAATCCTGCTGGCACCCACCCTCCGCCATGCTCGGACTACGGCGCAGGCCCGCCGTGGAGTGGAGCTGATTCTGGCGCGCCGCACCTTCCGACCCGTGTTCCAACCCGTGGTGAACGTCGACGACAGGCGGATCATCGGGCACGAGGCCCTGACTCGTTTTGACGACCAGACCGCGCCGGATGTCGCGCTCGCCACTGCGGCAACGGTAGGGCTCGGCGTCGAGCTGGAGCTAGCCTGTCTTCGTGCCGCCGTGGCCGAGAGTCGGGGCCTGGGTCCCGGTGGTCGATGGCTCAGCCTAAATGTGTCACCGGCGATGCTGACCTTGGCCACTGAAGAGGTGGCAGATGTTGTGGCCTGGGCGCATCGCCCAATCGTCTTGGAGCTGACCGAGCACGTGATCATCGACGACTACGCGCCCATCCTGGTCGCGCTCCGGCGCCTTAGACCAGATGTGAAGCTGGCGGTCGACGACGTCGGAGCGGGCTTCGCCAGCCTCCGCCACATTCTCGAGCTCAATCCAGACTTCATCAAGTTGGACATCTCGCTGGTGCGCGACATCGATCAGGATCCGGTCCGCCAGGCAATGGTCGCCGGGCTGGTGTCGTTCGGTGGCAAGGCCCGTTGCGAGTTGATAGCTGAGGGAGTGGAATCGGCCGCTGAACTCTCCGAACTAAGCGCTCTCGGCGTGCATTGCGCTCAGGGCTACCTAATCGGGCGCCCGGCTCCGGTGACCGTGGGGTCCAAGGAACCGTGGCTGATCCGGCGCCGGGGCCGTCCCCATCGCAGGCAAGCCGCCGACGTGGCGACAACGCCAACCTGATCGGCTAGGAGAAAAGCTAGCAGACGGTGGCGCGCGGCGACGCCTGCTGCGGCGCCGCTGGTCGGGGCCGGGAATCCCACTATTCATGCGGGAAAGTCGAAGGGTGGTGGGTGCACCAGGAGTCGAACCCGGGGCCCCTACGTGCCACTCGGGGCGCCTTTGCCGGAATCGGGCATCAATCCAAAAACGAGCCGGTCGCTTGACGGCTGGCCGGCCGCTTTCCAGAATCAGGGTTGTGGCGGAGCAGGAGATCGACGCCTACCTGGAGAAGCTGGACGAGCCCAAGCGGACCACCCTGCGCGAGTTGCGCCAGACCATCTGCGAGATCCTCCCCGACGCGGAAGAGGGCATCTCTTACGGGTTGCCCGCATTCCGACTGGACGGCAGGGTGATTGCCGGCTTCGCCGCCTTCACCAACCACCTGAGCTACCTGCCCCACAGTGGTTCGGTGTTCCCCGAGCTAGCGGATGACCTCGCCGGCTATCCGCGGACGACTGGTTCGCTCCACTTTCCTGTCGATGAACCCCTACCGAGGCCACTGGTGGAGAAGCTCATCGAGGTGCGCCTCCGCCAGGTGCGCTAGCAGGCGGCTGAAAACCCGGAAGTACCTCACCAGGCGGCAGGAGATGGGGTGGGCTCGACGACTCAGCCACTCGGAGTGTCGGCCCTGGGGGCGGCTCGATTGCCACGAGCTCCACGGCAGTCCGAGTTGAGCAAGCGGTGTGGAGCTGCGGGGCTCGGGCGGAGGTCGGCCAATCAGAGCACCCCGTGTACAGCTGGTGCTGATGAGGAAATCCCAATATTCATGCGGGAAAGTCGAAGGGTGGTGGGCGCACCAGGAGTCGAACCTGGGGCCTCTACCGTGTCAGGGTAGCGCTCTAACCACCTGAGCTATGCGCCCTCTCCGGGTCGGGGTGCCCGGATTATAGCCCGGGCCCTGAGCCGATCTCGAACTGCCGGGGCGCTCTCATACAATCGCCGGGAATCATGGCTGACCCTGTTGTAGATCTCGAGACCCTGCGGCACAGCACGGCCCATCTCATGGCCGCAGCCGTCTGCGAGCTCTGGCCGGGAGCGGAATACGGCATCGGGCCCTCGATTGAGGACGGCTTCTACTACGACTTCCTCCTGCCCGGCGAGCACCGCTTCAGCGATGAAGATCTGCCCCTAATCGAGGCGCGGATGCATGAGATTGCCAGCCGCAAACCCCAATACCTCCGCCAGGAGATGAGCCGGGAGGAGGCACTGGCAGAGTTTCGGCGCCTTCATCAGCGCTTCAAGGTCGAGCTGATCGAGCGGATCCCGGAGGACGAAGTTATCAGCTGCTACCGCACCGGTGATTTCTTCGACCTCTGCCGCGGCCCTCACGTCCATGACGCCGGGGAGATCCCGGCCTTCAAGTTGACCCATCCCGCCGGTGCCTACTGGCACGGCGACGAAACCCAGCCCATGCTGCAGCGGGTTTACGGCACCGCCTGGCACTCGAAGGCGGAGTTGGAGCAGTACCTGGAGCGCCTGGAGCAGGCCGCGCTGCGTGACCATCGCAAGCTCGGCCGCGAACTCGACCTCTTCTCGATCTCGGAGGAGCTGGGCCCCGGTCTGATCCTCTGGCACCCTCACGGGGCCACCGTCCGAACCGTGATCGAGGACTACTGGCGCCAGGCTCACCGGCGAGCTGGGTACCAGCTGGTCTACACCCCCCACATGGCCCGGGAACAGCTCTGGGAGACCAGCGGTCACCTGGGCTACTTCGCCGACGAGATGTTCGGGCCGATGGAGGTGGAGGGGGACCGCTATCGGGTCAAGCCGATGAGCTGTCCATTCCATATCCTCATCTACAAGTCGCGGGGGCGGAGCTATCGTGAGCTGCCGATCCGATTGGCCGAGGTCGCCAGCGTCTACCGCTACCAGCGCAGCGGAACCTTGCATGGCCTGCTCCGGGTCCGCGGCATCACCCAGGACGACGCCCACATCTTCTGCGCCCCGGATCAGGTCGACGATGAGGTGGTGAGAGTGCTGCGGCTGGTACGGGAGATGTACCGTCGCTTCGGTTTCGAGCAAGTGGAGGTCGATCTCAGCACCAAGCCGACCAAGGCGGTGGGCGCGGACGAGCTCTGGGAGCGAGCAGAGTCGTCCCTGGCCCGGGTGCTCCGAGCCGAGGGCCTGGAGTACAAGCTCAGTCCCGGTGAGGGCGCCTTCTACGGACCCAAGGTGGACGTCCATATCCGGGACGCCATCGGGCGGCGCTGGCAGTGCGCCACCGTGCAGTTCGATTTCAACGAGCCGGCCCGCTTCGGCCTGGAGTACGTCGGGGCTGACGGCGCGCCCCACCAGCCGGTGATGATCCACCGCACCCTGCTGGGTTCGCTGGAGCGCTTCTTCGGGGTGCTGATCGAGCATTACGCCGGGGCTCTCCCGGTCTGGCTCGCGCCGGTGCAGGTACAACTAATAACTGTCAGCGATGACCAGCTGGACTATGCTCACCAGGTGGCGTCGAGGCTGGAGCAGGCAGGATTTCGTACCGAGGTCCCCGATCGGCCTGGCGACCGCATGGGAGCCAAGATCCGGGACTCCCAGCTGGCCAAGGTTCCCTACGCCGCCATCGTGGGTAGAAAGGAAGTCGAGGCCGGCAACGTCAACCTCCGCAACAACCGCACCGGCGAGGAGAGTCCGATCTCGGTCGAGGAGCTGATCGAACGGCTCCGCTCAGAGGTCGGCTCCTGAAGGTCGGATTTCCGGGCTGGAACGGCCAGTCTGAGTGTTAGCATCCGGGATTCAATTCCCGACCTGAGGAGGTAGCGTCCATAGCGTTTCGCGAACTGCGCATCAACGACCAGATTCGAGTTCCTTCGGTTCGGCTTTTCGACGACACCAACGACGAGGCCCTGGGGATCGTCTCCTTGGCAGACGCCCAGGTGCTGGCCCAGGAGCGGGGTCTAGACCTGGTCGAGGTTGCGCCCCAGGCACAGCCCCCGGTCTGCCGGCTCATGGACTACGGGCGCTTCAAGTTCGAAGCCCTGAAGCGGGAGAAGGAGGCTCGGCGCGAGCACAACCAGATCCGGCTCAAGGAGATGAAGCTCCGCCCCAAGATCAGCGAGCACGACTTCCAGACCAAGTACGGCTACGTGCGCCACTTCCTGGAGGAGGGCGACAAGGTCAAGCTCACTATCATGTTCCGGGGCCGGGAGCTGGTTCACCAGGAGATCGGTCGAGCTTTGCTCGATCGGCTTGCTGAGGAAGTCAAGGATGTGGCCCAGATCGAGCGCTCGCCCCTGGTCGAGGGGCGCAATATGATCATGATCCTGAACCCGGTCTCGAAGAAGTTACCCAGAGGAGGCGCCAGCAACCATGCCGAAGATCCGCACCCACAAGGGAACCCAGAAGCGGTTCCGCCTGTCGGGAACGGGTAAGCTGCTGCGCCGCGGCGCCTTCCAGTCCCACATGCTTGAGCACAAGTCAGCCAAGCGCAAGCGCGGATACGCCCAGATGCACGATGTGAACGCCGGCGACGCCAAGGTTGTGAGGCGGAACGCGCCTTACCTCAAGGGCTGAGTTATGGCCAGGGTCAAGCGGGGGGTAGCCGCGCACAAGCGCCATAAGAAGGTGCTGGAGCTGGCCTCGGGGTTCACTGGGACTCACAACCGGCTCTTCCGACCCGCCAACGAGGCACTGATGCACTCGCTGGCCTACCAGTACCGGGATCGCCGCAAGCGCAAGGGCGACTTCCGCCGGCTCTGGATCGCTCGAATCAACGCCGCCTCCAGGCAGGCAGGCATCCCCTACAGCCGCTTCATCGCGGCTTTGGGCAGGTCGGGAGTCGAGCTCTCCCGCAAGCAGATCTCGGAGCTGGCGATCCACGACCCAGCGGCCTTTGCCAAGCTGGTCGAGGTAGTGCGGGAGGCCGCGCCCGACAAGTGACTGACGGCGACCTCCGGGCACTCGGCGCGCAGGCCCTGGAGGAGATCGCCGGGGCGGTCGATGCGGACCAGTTGGAGCAGGTGCGCCTCAAGTACCTGGCTCGACGGGGCGGGCTGATCAGCGGCGCCGCCCAGGGTCTGGCAGTGGCCCCAGCTGAGCAGCGGGCAGCTCTGGGCCGGGCTTTCAACTCGGCCAAGCAGTCGGTGGAGGCGGCCCTGGAGCGCCGCTCAGCCGAGTTCCAGTCAGTTCGGCGAGAGGCTTCCGGCGACGAGCGTTGGCTGGACCTGACCTACCCCAGCGTAAGCCTGGATCGCGGTCACCAACACCCCGTGGCCCGGCTGGTGCGCGAGATCGAGGACATCGGCGCGGCGCTGGGGTACGAGTCGGTCAGCGGGCCCGAGGTCGAGGACGATCGCTTCAACTTCGAGCTGCTCAATCTGCCCCCCGAGCATCCCGCCCGCGACAACCACGACACGTTCTACCTGCAGGGCGACGGCAGGGGATGGCTGCTGCGCACCCACACCTCACCGGTGCAACTTCGGGCCATGATGGCCGGGCCGCCGCCATATCGGATCCTGGTGCCGGGCAAGGTCTATCGCCGCGACAACCCGGACCCCACCCACAACCCCATGTTCCACCAGGTGGAGGGCCTCTGCGTCGCCGAGGGGGTGACCCTTGGCGACCTTAAGGGCACGCTTACCTACTTCATCGAAGCCATATTCGGCCAGGACCGCAAGGTCCGGTTGCGCTCCAGCTACTTCCCCTACACCGAGCCCAGCCTGGAGGCGGATGTGTCCTGCTGGTTCTGCAACGGGACCGGCTGTCGCAGCTGCCTGGGCAAGGGTTGGATCGAGATCCTGGGCTCGGGCATGGTGCACCCCAAAGTGCTTCGCAATGCCGGAGTCGATCCCGACCGCTACAGCGGCTTCGCCTTCGGGATGGGTCCGGACCGGATCGCGGCCCTCAAGTACGGCCTCGAAGACATCCGTGACCTCTACGAGAACGATCTTCGTCTCCTGGGGAACTTCTGATGAGGGTGAGCCAGGAGTGGCTCAGCGAGTTCGTCGACCTCGATGACCTCGCTCCCCATCGGATCGGCGAGCTCCTGACCATGAGCGGCACCGAGGTTGAGCGGGTCGGTCAGTTCGGCGCTGGCCTCGACCAGGTCGTGGTTGCCCAAGTGGCCGAGGTGGCGAGGTTGGAGGGTAGCGACCACCTCTGGTTGGCCAAGGTGCGCATCCCCGACCACGAGCCGGAGGAGGTGGTGTGCGGGGCTCCCAACCTCACCAAGGGCGCTTTTGTCGCCTGGGCTCGCCCCGGGAGCGTTCTGCCTCAGGGGATGAAGCTGGCCCAGCGCCGGATCAGGGGAGCGGTCAGCAACGGCATGATCTGTGCCCCCGATGAGCTCGGCCTCGGTTCCGATCACGAAGGGGTGCTACTGCTGCCGGCGGGGGAGGTGGAGCTGGGTGAGCCCCTGAGCCAGGTCTTCCCGCCCGACACTGTCTACGACCTCGAGATCCTCAGCAACCGGGCCGACTGCCTCTCCCACTGGGGAGTGGCGCGTGAGCTGGCCGCCCAGTTGGGCCGCCAGCTGCGCGACCCCGAGCTGACCGAGCCGGAGCGTAGCGGCCCGCCGGCCGGGGACTCGGTCTCGGTGGGGATCGAGGCGGCGGGGGAGTGTCCCGTCTACAGCGTCGAGTGCATCGATGAAGTGGGCGAGGGGCCGACCCCACTCTGGATGCTGCGCCGGCTCCTAGCCGTGGGCGCCCGGCCCATCTCTGCAGTCGTGGACCTGGCCAACTACGTGATGCTGGAGATAGGTCAGCCGGTCCACACCTTCGATCTCGACCGCATGCGGGGCGCTCCCGGCGACATTGCCATAGGGGTCAGGCGTGGCCTGCGCGGCGAATCCCTGGACTGCCTGGACGGCGTGGTTCGGCAGCTGGACCCGGAGTGCCTGGTGATCACAGCTGGAGATCAGCCGGTTGCCTTGGCGGGAGTGATCGGCGGCACCCAGACCGCGGTGGAGCCGGGAACCAGGAGAATCGCGCTCGAGGTAGCCAATTTCAACTGGGTATCGATCCGCAAGACGTCCCGGCGCCTGGGCCTGCGGACCGAGGCGTCCTCCCGCTTCGAGAGGCACCTCTCGCCCGCGCTGGTGCCGGTCGCTCGGCAGCGGTTTCTCCACCTCATCGGCCGCGTCGCCGGTGGCAAGGTCCAACCCGGCCCGGTCACCGCGGGCGCGCTTCCAGAGCCCTCCGAGCCGATCCGGGTGTCCTCCGAGCGCGCATCGAAGCTTCTCGGTCTGGATGTCAGCGCGGACCAGGCGGCGGCGGCACTGAGGAAGCTTCAGTTTCACGTCGACCGGTCGGGAGAGGAGCTCCTCGTGACACCGGTCGCCGTGCGCACCGACATCAGGCTGCCCGAGGACATCATCGAGGAGGTGGGGCGCATC
>JBAPNX010000036.1:0-4989 GCA_049279335.1 Candidatus Dormiibacterota bacterium | reverse complement strand
GATCAAAGGCATAGGCGATCGCCTCCTCCTTGAAGTAGCCCCCGAAGCTGAAGTTGCCCAGCATTTCGAAGAAGGTGTCGTGACTGAGGTCGCCCACCTCCTCGATGTCCGTGGTGCGAAAGGCCTTCTGACAGGAGGTCAGCCGGTCCCGCGGCGGCAGGCTCTGGCCCAAGAAGTACGGCTTGAAGGGGACCATTCCAGCGCTGACCAGGAGCAGGCTGGGGTCGTCCCGGGGAATCAGCGGCGCGCTGGGAACTCGGAGATGGCCCCGCTGCTCGAAGTAGTCGAGGAACTGAGCGCGGATTTCTTGACTGAGCATCTAGCCTTTTCTGAGATCAGTTGCAGAGCACGATTAGGGAAGTCGCTAATTAACGGGCGCGGCCGCCGATTGAAGCACGTTCAATCTCGTGCGCGCCACCGCCTTACCTTAGTGGCCCGCG
Organism: Candidatus Dormiibacterota bacterium; assembly: GCA_049279335.1. GTDB lineage: Bacteria > Chloroflexota > Dormibacteria > Aeolococcales > Bog-877 > Bog-877. The sequence continues at coordinate 4,549 of JBAPNX010000036.1, read as the reverse complement.
CCCAGCGCAAGGCTGGTCCGGACGACGACGCCCCGCACAGTCGTCCGGTTTGTCGAGATGAGCGCGGGCATGATGGTGGCGCGCGGGGTAATCGCTAGGTCGGGTCTGCTCGCCCGAACCGCTTCTTCTAGAAGTGGGCGAGCAGGACAGCGACGACCGCGAGCCAAGCAGTCATGCAGACGTAGAATCCGCGCTCGGCCAGTCCGAAGAACCCGCCTTCTGTTCGCCGGCTGACGGCCATGGCGACGAAGGCGACCAGCATCAGGAGAGCGAGCCCGTTGCTGGCGCTCGCCAGCGCCTTGTGGATGTGGTCCTGCCGGAGCAGGCTCGCCAGGCTCGCGGCCGCTATGCCAACTGCACCGAACGCAACGATCGCCAGCGCGCCGTGCCAAGACCCGGTCGCTGTGCGCTCGCCCCCGGGTGCATCCATCGAGAACCAGCTGATCGCCGCGCGAGCTGCGGCAAATATCAGGCAGAGCACCACGACCAGCGCGACCGGTCCGGGCAGCTCGGCGAGGCCAAGCGCCGCACCCAGCCCTGCCAAGGCGTAGGCCAGCGTTTGCACGCGGTAACCGTTCCGGTAGGGAGTGATCCCGTATTGGCTGACGGCGTTGCGCACGGGCGAGAGCCCGGTCGGCAGGATGTGGAGCACCACCAGTGCCGAAAGCCCGACCGCCAGCCCGAGGGCGATCGCCGAAGCGCCGACTATCTCCATCGGGCTCCCAGATTGCTGACTAGCGCGGTCGGGCCCGCAAGTACACGGTGAAGGGCGCCCACAGCAGCTCGACTATGAATCCTGCTCCGACGGGTCTCTGGCCCCAGAAATAGGCAACCTGGTTGCATATCGCTACCATAACCATCTGTGCAGCCCGAGGCAACCCCCGACTACCGCTTTAGCGACCTGCTCGCCCTCGCCCGCCTCAACTGGCGGCTGCGGATGGTGCACGAGATGGCCGAACGCGGCTACCAGGAGTACCGCGTCGCCGACGCGGCCGCCGTCCGGCTCCTCCTACGCGGGCCAGCGCCGGTAGGGCGCCTCGGTTCTGTGCTTGGCGTCAGCCGGCAGGCGGCCCGCAAGGTTGCGCGGGGATTCGAACAGCGCGGACTCGCGACCACTGAGGCCGACCCGGACGACGGCCGCAAGGTCAACGTGCGTCTCACCGACGAGGGCGCCGCTTACAGCCGGGTGGTGACCGACGTGATTGCCTGCCTCAACCGGGAACTGGCTGGGCGGATCGACCCCGCCGCGCTCGTCGCGACTGACCATGTCTTACGAGCCACGATCGATGACCGCCGGCTGGCGCGCGCGGCCGCCCGCATCCCTCCCCCAAGACTCTGATCGCGCCGATTGCGCCGCTTGGGGGCTTTTTTTCGGTCTCCACGCGTGTCTCAGACTCCCTGGGGATGTCGGTGGTGGCGCGGGCAGCCGTCCGCAGCTTTCTCTCGTCTGGCCGCGAGAGCTCCCGCTGCTGCTGAAGCTGGAGATGGAGGGCGGCACGGGAGACCGCGACCCCGCTCGCTCTAGCCAGGTCCTCGGTCGGCTCGACCCTGGAAACCGTAGATGTCATGCAGCCTTCCCGCTTGGTCTCGGCCAGGTCATCCGGCTAGATTCCGACTGCGCAGATCGTGAAAGGGGCAGGAGGTCCAACAGAGATCAGCCTTCGGTGAGCTGGGGCGCTTGCGAGATGCCGTCGGCCAGCGTGTTCTTGGGGGTCGCCGTTCCCTCCAGGTCGCTTGCCACCCATCTCGGCCGCGCTCTCTATACCGCCTATAACTTATAACGCTGGCGCAGCTGACGTTACGTCGGTGTGACAGAGGCGTCAGTCGGGGGCACAAGTCCTTTAGGTTCCGCAACCAAAATGGTACGATCGCAACCGTCTGGGAAAGCGGGCGAAGTGTGGGGTCCCTCGCGAGACATTAGTCACTGCGAGGAACACAGCGAGTGCCGGGGGGCAAGACCGTAGGAGGGACCTGGGGAGTGGCCCATGTACCAGTGTCAGCTCGCTCCTGTGTGGAGGTAATGCCTCTGGACGTATAGCGAAGTGACTCGCGGCGTTTCAACTAGGAGCCCGCGGCCATACCCACACTCTGGGGTGAGAACCGTGATTGAGGTCCTAACCAGGCTGAGACCTCCATCACGGGCAACCCCGTGGTAGCAGTAGCGACCGCGCTCACAAAACAACGGTTGCTCCGATCCCGGGGCAACTCACAACGAAGGACGATTATGAGAGTACGAAATATCGCAATTCTTGGTGCGGTGGGCGTTGCGGGCCTAGCCCTTATCGGGGCTGGCGCAGCGGCGACCTTCACGGCTAATACCAGCAGCACCCAGACAATCAATGCTGGCACTCTCTCCGTGGTGGTGTCATCTCCAGACGCTCCTGGCTGCACTACCGTAGCGGACGCCTGCACCTCGCTGACGTTGACCACGCCCCCCAGTGTCGGGTCGACTTTCGACACACCGGCAAGCGTCGTCACACTGACCAATGTTGGAACGATCCCAGCGTACTACAGCACCGTCACTGCGACCGAAACCGACAATAATAGTGCGTTCGTGGACGGAACGAGTGTCTGCGACTACAGTATCGGCGGGGACGGGGTCGGACACTATGTTGGAATAGACTACAACGGCAGTCTGTCCGCGTACGTTGCCGATGGGGTCCAAGACATCTCCGGGACCGGGTCAGAGTACGTTATACAGCCCGGTTACACCGACTCGTACTCAGTGGACTTCTACGCAGGGACGATTACGGACGCGTGCGGATCCGAATCGACCTCGAGCCTGCCCACTGCTGCCCAGGGTGGCAGCCTGACATTTACCCTCTCATACGGATTCACAGGCTAAGCGTTGTAAGGCGACGCGGCCCTAGCGGCCGCGTCGCCGCTTCTCCTTGTGATGGCGGCGAGTCCGCGCCAACCCAGGGTGAGGAAACCATAAAAGTACCGAACGGTAGGAGGTAGGCGTTGGCGGCCTGTGGCGGGCGACAACCTATTCCACGATCATGCGTGATTCCGGCGCGCCTTATGAGAAGTGGCATGGTTGGCCTTGCATGCCCGGCGGGCAAACGCGGTACGCAGGGGCAGCACACGGCAACATGAGGACAGTCCCGAGTGGTGAGGACCCCGGCCGGAGGCGCCGCAACCTTCACAGGTCGCCCCGTCACACCATCGTGGGCCGCGTGCGGACCGGGATTGGATTAGTACTGCTAGTGGTGGTGCTTGCGGTGGCGGGGTTCGTGACGTTTTCGGTGGTCAGCGGCAGCTGGAATCTGGCTCCGATCCTGTCGGGTAGCATGCAACCGGGGTTCCCGGTCGGCGGTGTTGCGGTCGCTGAACGAGAGCCGGTTAGTCATCTCGCCCTGCGCGACGTGATCATCTTCAAGAACCCATTCGACCCGAAGATCCAGATGGTGCATCGCATCATCAGCCTCAAGTTCAGCAAGTCTGGGGAGCCCATCATCAAGACCCATGGTGATGCGAACACTGCCCCCGATCCTTGGACGGTGAGGGTTGATGCCAAGTACATCTACGTCGTGCAGTTCACGCTACCGCTGCTGGGTTACCCGGGGGTCTACACCAATCATGGGCTCGACCTGATCGTGGCTGGTGTGATCTTGCTGTTGGTCGTGGGTGGCACTGTGCTGAGCAGAGATCGCGATGACAGATCACCTCCTGGAGGTTATGGTCCAGGCCGGACCACGGACTGGCCCACATATATCCCGGCGTCCACGAGGGTCAAGGCGGGATCCGGGGCAGGGCCTACTCCTGAGAGTCCTGACGCAATCACCGAGCCGCTTCCGGTGGCTCGATCATGAGATTCCGGGGCTCTCGAGGTAGGTATCCCTCCCCTGATCCTGGCGCTGACACTCCACTTCGGAGGTGGGTCTTCGATCCTCAGGGCTCCCTTACCAGACGCCCAAAGAGGCCGCGAAACAAGATGAAACTCCGTGGCCTTGCCGTCTTGGTTGCGATCGGCCTGGCCGGTTTTGCCGTGATCGGCACTGGGGCAGTTGCTACGTTCCTAACCAAGACGACTAGCGGTCAGACGATCACCGCTGCCACACCCGACCCTACGGCTTCCGGGACACCCACACCTAGCGGTACGCACAGCGACATCGCGACGCCAACTCCGACACCCACGGGAGCCTCAACAGCCACGTCGACGCCGACTACCACCCCGACCCCCACTCCGACGCAGACTCCCACGCCAACCCCAACGCCGACACCCACGCCGACTCCGACTCCAACGCCGACCCCCACGCCGACTCCGACGCCCACGCCAACCGCGAGTCCTTCCTGAGGTGTCCACACATCCCGGCCGCGAGTTGAGTCATCTGCCTCTGCGTCGCCGACCCCTGTGGTCGGTACTCGTCATGGCTGGCATTCTGATTGGCGCCTCTGGGCTAGTGGCCGGGGTCGCGACGCTGATCCCAGCCTCGGCGTCGACGCTCCAGAGCTGTGGAATCGCGGCCATGGTCGTACCGGGGGCGTCGGGCAGCTGCTCTGGGACCATCAGCGACACCAGCGGTTCAAGTTACAACGGCCTCGT
>JBAPNX010000035.1:0-122248 GCA_049279335.1 Candidatus Dormiibacterota bacterium | reverse complement strand
ATCATCTCCTATTTGGGGCAGTTCAACGAACCCTATGCGTTGCCCTTCAAGACCCTCAACAACTACCACATCCCCTTCTACTGGGACTTGGGCGTGATTGCCGTCTTCAGCTTGGTGATCTACTACTGGGCTGTTTCTCTCCGGCTGTCACCTGACAAGGTCCAGGAATACGTCTCCAAAGTCACTTACGACCCGCAGACTCCGGGCTCGGGGCCGCCTCCGGTCCACCCGCACGTCTCCGAGCCTGGCTTCGGTGCCTAGGCCTTAGACCCGATTTTGCTAGGGGCCGGCGGGTGGGAACACCCTCCGGCCCCTCTTCTTTCGCGGGGTAGGCGTGGGCTCGCCATCGTCGACGGAATTGGCGGCGGTGGCCTTGCCTGCCGCTGGCGCAGGCTGGAGGTCCGGGTCGCAGCTCGGGCCCAGTGGCGAGCGCCGCTTGGGGTCTACCAGGAGATGTACTTGAGGTTTCTCTTCCTGCTCACCAGCGGACCGCGCAGCGAGGCGGTGCATACGGTCCGTCAGCTGGTGCGGGCGGCGGCGCGATCTGGTCACCGGGTCGAGGTGTTCCTGGCCGGGGATGGAGTTGCTCACGCCGGCGCCTTGGCCGGATCTGCTCCGGTCACCCTTTGCGAGGCAGACCTGCGCTGGCGTCAGACTGAGGTCGGGGAGATCGCCGGGGTGCGCCGGGGCAGCCTGCGCGACCTGGCGCGGCTGGCGCGGGAAGCTGACCGCATCCTGGTGTTCCGGTGACGTCGGCGAAGACCAAATCGGTGGTGGTCCTGGCCCGTGGGGAGCTGTCGAGCGACGACGCCGCGCTGGCCGTGAGGGTGGCGCTGGCGCTGCCTCTAGGGGGGCTGGCGGTGCGACTTCTGCTGACCGATTCGGCCAGCGCGCTCGGCCTGCTCAAAGCACCCGACCTTGGTCCTTGGAGCGCTGGTCTGGCCCAGGAGCTGGATGCACTGGTCAGCGACGAGGAGATCCGGGTCATGGTCGAGCAGGAATCGCTCGCCGCCATGGGATTGGCGGGGCGACGTCTGCGGCCCGGGGTGGAGACGGTGCCACGGGCCCAGGTGCAGGCAATTTGTGCCGCGGCGGACAGCTGTCTCGTGCTCTGAGCCGGATATGGAACTTCACATGTTGAGCCGCCGCTCCGATCACCGCGCCTGGGCCCACATCCGAGCGCGAATCGAGGCAGGCGCTATGGTGGAAGTTGTGCTACTCCATGACGCGGTGCTGGAGACCGAGCTGAGCGTGGGTAACGCCTTGGGCATCGTGGAGCCATCCCAGCTGGTGCTGATGGCCTGCGCTGAGGACTCCAGGAGGCGCCAGGTCGAGGAGAGATGGGCGCTCATCGAATACGCCGGGATCATCGACCGCTGCGCGACGGCCGACAAGGTCATCAGCTGGTGAGGAGCTCTCGGTGAGCGCAGTCACCCAGGTCCTCGATGAAGCTGCGATCGAGCGCTATAGCCGCCAGCTGTTGCTGCGCGAGCTTGGGGAAGCCGGTCAGCTCCAGCTGACTCAGGCCCAGGTGGCGGTGGTCGGCTGCGGTGGTCTGGGAGTTCCCGCGGCGCTCTACCTGGGAGCTTCGGGGGTCGGTCGACTGACCCTGATCGACCCGGATCAGGTCGCGCTGGACAACCTCAACCGTCAGGTCGCATACCGCACCGATGAGGTGGGTCTGCCCAAGGCAGAGCTGCTGGCCCAGCGCATCCTTGAGCTCAACCCCACCGTCGAGGTCTCGGCTTGCCAGGAATCGCTCGACTCCCGCTCGGTGCGGGCTCTGCTTTCCGGCGCCGATGTGGTACTTGAGTGCTCCGATGACCCGGTCACGAAATTCCTGGTCAACGATTTCTGCGTGAGTGAGGAGATCGGACTTGTGGTCGGGGGTGCGGTTGGCCTGGCCGGCCAGGTAGTAACGGTGCCGTCCGGGGCCGCCTGCTACCGCTGTCTGTTTGTGGCGCCGCCGACCAGCCCGGCGCAGACCTGCCGCGAGGCTGGGGTGCTGGGGCCATTGGTGGGGATGATCGGATCGCTGCAGGCGCTGGAGGCGATCAAGCTGATCTCTGGGATCGGCCGGGAGACAGGAGGCAGACTGCTCGACTTCGACGCCATCACCGCGCGCTGGCGGGAAGTCCGCTTCCCGCTCGATCCCACCTGCAGCGCTCACCAGGAGGGCACCGGCAGGCAACGGCCATAATTGGGTCATGGCAGTTGCAACACAGGGGCTGCTGGTGGACGAGATCCGCGAGCTCAGGCATGATCGCAAAGCCCTGATCCTGGCTCACAATTACCAGCGCGACGAGGTTCAGGACATCGCCGACTTCGTGGGCGATTCCCTAGGGTTGTCGCGGCGAGCGGCTGAGGTCGATGCCGAGGTGATCGTTTTCTGCGGTGTCCACTTCATGGCCGAGACGGCTGCAGTCTTGGCCCCAGGCCGGATGGTGCTGCTGCCCGACCTGGAGGCGGGCTGCTCACTGTCCGCCAGCATCAACGCTGAAGAACTGCGCGCGTGGAAGACCGAACACCCCGGGGCAGTGGTAGTCAGCTACGTCAACACTAGCGCTGAGGTCAAAGCCGAATCTGACTACTGCTGCACCTCCAGCAATGCGGTGGAAATCGTGGAGCGGATCCCCAAAGACAAAGAGATTCTTTTCTGCCCAGACCTCTTCTTGGGTTCGCATGTGGAGCGCGTCACTGGACGAAAGATGCACGTTTGGCTGGGAGAATGCCATGTTCATGCCGACATCCGCGGCGCCCAACTTGAGCGTCAGCGGCTGGCTCATCCTGATGCCGAAGTCCTGGTTCACCCCGAGTGTGGCTGCACCACCGCCGCCCTTTATGAAGCCGGCCGGGGCGAGTTCACCGGAGCCACGGTAGTTGCCAGCACCGAAGGGATGGTCCGTCACGCTCAGAATTCGGAGGCCAGCACTTTCATCGTGGCCACCGAAATCGGGGTCATGCACCGGATGCGTCAGCTGGCTCCCGAGAAGACGTTCCTGGCTGCCAATCCCGACGCCATCTGTCCCTACATGAAGACCATCACCTTGGAGAAGGTCCGCGACTCACTGCGAGATCTGAAGCACCACATCACCGTCCCGACCGAGACCGCAACCCGAGCCCGGCAGGCGATCGAGCGGATGGTCGAGGTGGCTGCTTGATGGCCGAGGGGGAGGCCATTGGCATCTTCGGCGGGTCCGGTCTCTATGAGCTCCTCGAAGGGGCGCGCGAAGTCAAAGTGGAGACTCCCTTCGGACCCGCCAGCGACAGCATCTGGCTGGGGGAGATCGAGGGTCGGAAGGTGGCCTTCATGCCCCGGCACGGCCGTGAGCACAGCATTCCCCCGCACCGGATCAACTTCCGGGCCAACCTATTCGCCATGCGCCAGGCTAAGGTCCGACGCATTCTCGCCCCCTGCGCGGTGGGCTCGCTCCGGGCCGAGATAGCACCGGGGCAGGTCGTGATCCCTGATCAGTTCGTGGACCGCACCTGGGGGCGCGCCGACACCTTCTGGGACGGCCCCAAGGTCCAGCATGTCTCCGCCGCTGACCCCTACTGCCCTGAGATGGGGGCGTTGGCGGCGGCGGCGGCACGGCGTCAGGGCGCCGAGGTGCACCAGGGCGAGACCCTGGTCGTGATCCAAGGCCCACGCTTCAGCACCCGGGCCGAGTCGCGCTGGTTCTCCGGGCAGGGATGGGGCGTCATCGGCATGACCGGATACCCGGAGGCCATCCTGGCCCGGGAACTCGGGATCTGCTACACGGCGATCGCTCTGGTGACCGACTACGACACCGGCTTGGATGGCTCGGCCGAGATCGCTCCGGTGACCCATGATCAGGTCTTGCAGGTCTTCGCTGCCAACATCGGCCGGGTACGCAAGATCCTGTTCGACCTGGTCGCTACCCTTCCCGCCCAGCCTGGCTGCAGCTGCGGGACCACCCAGCCCCTGCCCGAGCTGGTCTCGTCTTGAGCGCGGGCACGGCTCTCTCCGCCCGAGACGAGCCCCGGCCCTGCCACCAGCTACTCACCTTCGCCGCCCTCTGGCGGCGCACCGAGACAATGCTCCTCTACGGGGCGGCGGTGCTGCTGATTGGGACCCTTGTAACCTACCTGGACAGCCGCAAGCTGGAGCTTGAGTTCCTCATCCTGGGGGGCTTGCTGCTGCTCCTAGGTGCCGCTTTCCATGTCGGCTCCCGCCGTCACTACGTCCAGGTCACCGCGGAGGGGCTTCGTCTCAATGGGCTGCTCAAGTTCGAGTTGATCCCCTTCCAGGAGATCCGCCAGGTGCGCACCCAGGCACTGCAGGTCCTCTTCGCGGCCCCCAGCCGTAAGCAGCTTCTGCTGCGCTCCCTGCGCCAATTCGAGCGCACCCCCGCTTGCGTCATCAGATTGGACCTGGGCCCTGCCGAGGTCGCCAGATTGGGGAGGTCGGCTGGCCGCGGCTGCGCCGTGGATCAGGACCTGATCCTGGTGGTCTCCGACGCCAAGGCGCTGGAGGACGAGCTCCAGACCCGAATCCGCCGGCGACCTCCGGCACCGGCGTCCCGCCGGCGGTGAGTCCGGCGGGAGCGCCCGCCTGGCAACGCGAGGCGGTCGGCGCAGCGGGAGCGGCGGCGATCTTCGCGGCTCTCTGCGTGCTCATGCACTGGCCGGTGCATCCGCTGGTGGCGGCGGTGATGGTGCTGGCACTGTGGGGCTTGTCCCTGCTGCTGCGACGGTACCGGGCGCTGACGGGGATCGATGGCCGAGACTGTGCCATCGCGGGCGGATTGGTGGCGATCGCCCTGGTGATCAGGCTGGCGAGCCCGATTTACCTGGACTTCCTGCAGGGAAACCTGGACGTGGTGGGCAAGGTCCCGGCGCCCGCCGGAGTCCACCGGTCCCCCACCCACGACATCTTGGGCATCGGCGCGTGGGGCCTTGGGTATCCCTTCAACACTGCCGGATGCACCGACGTACCCATCGGTCCCCATAACTCCGAAGTCAAGACCTGCGGATTCGTCTTCGACGAGGTCTACTTCCCAGTCGATGCCTACAAGGGTCTCAAGGGCATCGATTACTTCGACCCCGAGCCCCCCCTGACCAAGCTGATCATCGCCGGCGGCATTAGTTGGCTGGGCTTCAACCCCTGGGGATGGCGGATCATGTCGGCGATCTTCGGCAGCCTGGTGATCGGACTGCTCTATTTCCTGGCCCGCCGGCTCTGGCACCGGCACCGACTTTTCCCATTGCTGGGGGCGCTTTTCTTCAGTCTCGACGGGCTGGAACTGGTGGACTCCCGCACCGGCTTGATCGACATCTTCGCCGTTTTCTTTGTCGTCTTAGGGCTGTGGTTGTTCACCCTTCACTGGCACGCGCGCACGCGCGGGCAATGGCTCGGGACTCTCTATCTGACGGCCCTGGCCTCGGGGCTTGGGGTGGCCGCCAAGGCAGACATGGTGCCCGCCGTGCTCCTGATGGCGGTGTTGCTGGCGGCCAGATGGGCACGACCGCATCTGTGGCTGCGGGGGTTTGGTGGTGGTCAGTCCCGCTGGTTGCTTCCACCCGCACCTGACGATCCGGTAGAGGCGGGGCGGCGGACCATGGTCTCGGAGATGCGCTGGGGCTGGCACTACCTGGCAGGCGCGGCGGTGATCGCAGTCGTCTTCTACCTCTCGTTCTTCAACTACTGGACCATCTCGCACGACCTCTACGTCAACTTCGCCGACACTAGCGGCCGCAGCGCGACGTGCACGGAATTCACCACCAGCGCCTCCGTCTGCCGACTGCCGGTGGCCATGCCCATCAGGGAGGACCACTTCGGGCCGGTCGCAATCTGGCTTCCGACGGGGTTCAACCTGCAGCAGTCGCTGGTGGACATGGAGATGAACAGCCTGGCCGGGCTCAGCTACCAGGCGACGCTCAAGGCGACTCACCCGTTCTCCTCGCCCTACTACACCTGGCCCCTGGACGCGCACCCAGTCCTCTACTACGCGGTCTATACCGGAAACGGGGTGACCACCAGCGACGGTCAGACCGTCTCCAACTACGAGTGGATCACCGACATGGGCAACCCAGCCATCTTCTGGCTGGGCATGCTGGCCCTGGCGGTCTGCCTCTATCTGACCCTGCGGCGGCGGGACCGGGTCGCGCTCTTCATCCTGCTGGGATTCCTGTTCATGTGGCTGCTGCTCTGGTCCTGGCCATCCCGGATCCTCTTCTTCTACGAGATCCTGGAGGCGCTCCCTTTCACCTGCCTGGCCCTCGCCTACTGCTGCACCCGGCTGGCGTTCACCCGCAGCGCCATGCAGCTGGGAGCGGTCCGTCTCGGCCCTTACAGTCTTCGCCCCCTGGCCGGGGCGATCGTGCTGGCGGTCATCCTCAGCTTCGCCTACTTTTACCCGCTCTGGACGGGGCAACCGATCCCCTCCAATGACTTCTTCCAGCACGTCTGGCTGCCCGGCTGGTACTGAGGTCAACTCCAGCCTGTGACCTTGGCATTGGCTGGTTATTGGCTCTTAGTCCTGGCCTCGGGCGCGGCGTTGGTCGACCTCGTACCTCTGGACTGGTGGCTGGCAGAGCGTCTGGCCGCGTCGCTTCTGGTGGGGGTGGTCGCCTCCGCCCTGCTGAGCCTGGGGTTGTCGATCTGGTGGGGGATGGGGGATACGGCGACCCTGTGCGCTCCGGCCATCCTGCTGGGGCTGGGCGTCGGGGCCGGCGCGTGGCGTTGCAGGCACCGGCCGCGGCTGGGGCCCCGAGGTTGGTGGAGCTGGGTCCCGAGGGAGTGGCACCGAGCCGGCACCATCGGCTCTCTGGCGGCCACCCTGCTGGTGGGGGTCGCCTTCTACTTCGTCTTCACCAGGGCACTGTCGGAGTCGGCGGGCTCGATCGTGGCCAACTACCCCACCGTTTGGTCCGACTGGTCCGTCCATGCCAGCTACGCCCAGAGCTTCTTGCTCGGCCACAACCTACCGCCTCGGGACAGCCTGGAGACGGCGACAGGCCTTCGCTACCCGTTCCTGCCGGACTTCCAGTCATCGCTGCTCGAGACTCTGGGGCAGAACCTGGTCGGAGCTCTCGACGTGCCCTCGTGGCTGATCTCTTGGGCCGGAGGGGTGCTGCTCTGGCATCTGGCTTACCGGGTGACCAGAAGGGCTCCGGCCGCATTCGTCGCCCTTCTGCTGGCGACCCTCGGCGGTGGGCTGGGGTTCATCGGCCTGTACGGTGACGGCTGCCAGCAGCTGGCCAACACCCAGACCGGGTTCAACGCCGCCGACTGCACCAGCCTCAGCTCCCGAACTCCGGGCGCCGCGGCCGCCTTCGTCGCCCACCTACCGACCGAACTAACCCACCTCCCGCGGTCCTATGACGGGGAGAACCAGACCAACCCGCCGTTGGCCGACTTGCAATGGTACGAACCGCTGCTCGCCTTCTGGCTGCCCCAGCGCGACTTCGAGTACGGCATCGGCCTGCTGGCACTCCTGGCCCTCCTGCTCTGGGAGGCATATCGGGGCAGACGGCGAGTGCCACTGCTGGCGGCAGGCCTGGGAGCCGCCGCCCTACCTTGGTTCAATCCCTTCGGCTACCTGGTCATTCTGGTCCTGGGAATCTGGTGGCTGGGCCGAAACCGCTGGGGCCGGGGGCTGGCCCTGTTCCTGGGGCCGGCGCTGGTGCTGGGCCTGCCGCGCTTGCTCTACATCTTCTCTGGCCCTCATGGCCAGCTGGCCGGGCCGGTCGGCACCAACCTCTACCCCCAGTTGGACGTGGGCTGGCTGGCCCATGCCGCCACCAGCTGCACCGCAGCCCAGTTCAACCTGAGCAACGCCTGCGACGCTCTCTACCTCAGTGGGGCCTCGCCGCTGACCGCCGCCAGCTACCTGGCCGGCAGCCTGGTCAACCCGTCGGTGTGGGCTGAGACGGCGGGATTCTGGCTGGCCAACACCGGCATCTTCACCCTCCTCGCGGCCGGCGTACTGCTGGTGCGACGGTCGTCCTCCACGGTTGCCGCCGAGCTAAAGGAGCTGGAACTGATCCGCTTCGGAGCTCCCTTCTGGTTGCTGTTCCTAATCGGCAACCTGGTCGTCACCCAGCCCTGGAACTGGGACAACACCAAGCTCCTCGACTACTGGTATGTGGGCGCCGCCATCCCCATCGCCTGGCTGCTCTGCGCCTTCGGCCGGAGCCGCTGGTGGCGGGTGGCCGGGGGCATCGGGGTTCTGTCCCTGATCCTGAGCGGCCTCTTGAGCATGGACGCGGCCCTGATCGGCCAGAGCTCACTGGGCCAGTCCAAGGCGACCGCCGGAGACATCGCCTTTGCCGGCAGCCAGGAGGAGGCGGTGGCCAGAGCGATCTTGCGGGACACCGCCCCGAAGGCGATCTTCCTGACCGAAGGTCAGCCCAATGAGCCGGTCTCGGTCCTGGCCGGCCGGACCTTGATGCTCGCCTACGACGGCTGGCTGTGGAGCTACGGCCAACCGCTGTCAGCTCGGCTGCGAGCCGTACAGGCCATCTATGCCGGGTGCCCGTCAAGAGGTGCCTGCGAGGTCGGTAGGCTGCTGCGCACCTACGATGTCTCATACATCGAGTTCGAGCCCGGAGACTACAACAACGTCACCACCAACGAAGCGTGGTTTGAGGCCAAGGATTTGCCGGTCGTGGTGCGCACCCAGAACTACCTGATCCTCGACGTGCGCAGCTTGTGGCCCAAGTAGAGCTGGGTAGAGTGTGGTGAACCAGGTGACGCAGACCGGGCGCGGGACCGCAAGGCCGTCCCTGACGGACGTTCACTGTCACCTCCTGCCACCTGAGCTCCGCCTGCCCGGTGCTCGGAGCTGGCAGGATCCCTGGTTCGCCTCCTGTCACCAGGACAAGCCGAAATTCGCCGCGGGCGAGGACGTGGTTGCGGCCCTGGATCTGGCTGGCCTGGACCGGGCCGTGGTGCTCGGCTGGCCCTTCGCCGAACCGGGCCTGCTGGCAGAGGTCAACGACTACGTGGCGGTTCAAGCCGAAGCCTCACAAGGACGCCTCTTGGGACTGGCCCTGGTCAACCCTTCGCGCCCGGGTTGGGAGGCAGAGCTGCACCGCTGCCAGGAACTGGGACTTTTTGGGGTCGGCGAGCTGAACGCCGATGCCCAGCGATTTGAGCTGAGCTTCGAAGGATCTTTGCGGGCGTTGCTGCTCACCTTGGTCGAGATGGACTGGCCCCTGCTATTTCACGCCAGCGAGCCACTCGGTCACCAGTACCCCGGCAAAGGCACTGCAATTCCGGCCCGGATGTGGCAGCTGGTGGCGCCGGCGCTGGAGAGCGCTCCTGGACTTCGGATCTGCCTCGGCCATCTCGGCGGCGGCCTGCCCTTCTACGCTCACATGCCGGAGGTTGCCGCCGTCTGCCGCCAGCTGTGGTTCGACACGGCCGCCTTGCCCTACCTCTACCAGCCGGGGGTGTTGCGGGCGGTTGACCAGCTCCTGGGCACAGGTCGCCTCTGCTTCGGCAGTGACTTCCCGCTCATGCTCCCGAGCCGGTACGCCGACCTCATGCTTGATCTTCCAGATTCAGCTCGGGAGTCAATGCAGCGAGGCGCGCCCGCGGCCTGGTTGGGAGAGCCGAGCGCCTGAACTGTCGGGGCTGGGAGCGACCCACTCGGCGCGATCGATAGCCCCACAATCTCAGCGATGGATTCCGATTGGTCGAGGCTCGCCTTCGCCATGATCTCGATGGAGGGTCCCGACCAGTACAGCCAGGCGGGTGGGCTCGGGGTGAGGGTGGCCCAGCTGAGCCGGGCGCTGGCAGCATCGGGCTACCCGATCCGGCTCTACTTCGTCGGCAACCCCGACCTCCCTGCGGAGGAGAGGATGGATGGGGTCGAGCTCTGCCGGCTGGGCCAAGAGATCTCCCGGGAGTTCCCGGGAGGTGTGTACCAGGGGGAGTCACTCAAGGTGAGCTACCTGGCGGCGCGCTTCCCCGAGAGACTAGTTACCGAGTGGGCCGTGCCCCACCTCCGGTCCGGTCGGATGCCGGTTCTCCTCTTCGAGGAGTGGCAGACGGCCAGCTGGGCCAAGCGGACCTTCGAGCTTCTGGTGGAGCGGGAGGTTGCGGATCGCGCCCTCCTGGTCTGGAACGCCAACAACCAGTTCGGATTCGAGCGCATGGATTGGGTGGGCTTGGAGCAGGCGGCTGCGATCACCACCATCAGTCGCCACATGCGGCTGTTGGTCAGCGGCTTCGGCGTCAATCCCATCGTCATCCCTAATGGCGTCCCGGCGGAGTACCTGGCGCCGGTCGACGAGGGATCGGTGGCCAGGCTTCGCCAAGCCGCAGGTGAGCGTCAGGTCCTGCTCAAGGTGGGGCGCTTCCATCGGGACAAACGCTGGATCCAGGCGGTGCGTGCCTTGTGCGAGCTCCGGGCCGCCCAGGTCCCGGTGCGGATGCTGGTCCGGGGCGGGGACGAGCACCACAAAGCGGACGTCATGGCTGCAGCCCGCGACTGTGGGCTCGAGGTGGGTCAGTGGCGGGATCCGGTCAAGGACGTGGGCGACCTGGCTCAAGCGCTGGAGTCGAGCCCGGGAGTCGACCTTTTGGAGCTGACCAGGTTCCTGCCTGAGGAGCTCCTGCCCGTGCTCTACGCATCCTCGCTGGCGGTACTAGCCAACTCGGGCTTCGAGCCCTTTGGACTAGTTGGGCTGGAGGCCATGGCCGCCGGTGGAGTGGCTGTGGTGGGCGCCACCGGAGAGGATTACGCCCGCCACCTCCACAACAGCATTGTGGTCGAGACCGACAGCCCCAGCGAGCTGGCGCGGGCGATCGCGGCGGTCGCGTCGGACCCAGCCAAGGCTGCCGGAATCCGAAGGGCGGCACGGGAGGTGGCGGCGACCTACAGCTGGGACCTGGTGGTGGCGGGCGACCTCTTACCCAGACTCCCCCTGCTTGCCCAACAGCAGGGGATCATCTGGCCGGGCTGAGGCAATCCTTGAGCGAGGCTGAGCTCGCGTCACCTGGCGGGAGCCGGGGACAATCGCGGTTCGGCCGCGGCCAGATGGCCCTCTTGCTCGTCGCCTTCTGGATTGGGTTCAACATCAGGGCTCCACTGCTCGGCGTTCCACCGGTCCTCGGCCTGGTGCGAGCCGGCCTCCACCTCAACTACGCGGGGGCGGGCCTGGTGGCGGCGCTGCCGATCCTGGCTTTTGGGATCATGGCCCTCCCGGGCGCGGCACTGGTGCGGCGTATCGGGGGATATCGGGTCGTCGGACTCGGTCTGGTGGTGGCTGCTGTCGGAGAGCTGGGTCGGGCCTTTCCCGGCGGCGCCGTAGCGCTCTTCCTGGGCACCGCGGTCATGGGTACGGGCATAGCGGTCGCCCAGCCAGGCCTGCCTGCAATCTGGCAGAGGTGGTTCGCGGGGCGGGTCCAGCTGGCGTCGGTCACCGCCACCCTGGGGATCACAGTGGGGGAGGTGGTGGCGGCCAGCATCACCGCGCCCCTAGTCCTTCCCTGGCTGCACAGCTGGCAGGCGACGATGGTGTTCTGGGGGCTGTTGGGCCTGAGCTGCATCCCGATCTGGCTCTTCGCGGTACCACGAGATGGCGCCGGTATGGCTGGAGAAACCAGCTGGGATCTGCACAAACTCTTTCTCAACCCGCGGCTGTGGGCCATCTATGTTCTCTTCGCCGGGCAGTCGCTGGTCTATTTCTCCTCAAATACGTGGATTCCAGCGTCGGTCGGCGGTGGGCCCCACTCAACTTTGGCCAGCCTTTCGCTGGCCACCCTGAATGGGGTTATGGTGCCTGCCGACATTCTCCTGATCATGCTCGCGCGGCCCTTCGCCACCCGGCGCTGGTTCTATCTGCTGAGCGCGGTGACCGCCTTGGTGGGCACTGGGGGCTGGTTGCTGTTTGGCAATCGCGCCCCGCTACCCTTTGCGGCCCTGATCGGGATCGGGGTGGCACTCAGCTTCGCCGGGCTACTGGCTTACCCGGCCATGGTGGCCGCTCCGGCCAGGGTCGCCTCCCTGACCGCCGCCATGCTCACAGTGGGGTACGCCGGCGCCTTCTTGGGACCGCTTCTGGGTGGGGTGGCCCTGGACCTTGGCGGAGGGCGCCGTTCCCCGTTCATCCCAATAACGGTGGCCGCCGCCCTGATGGTGGTGGCGGCGCTGATGGCCCCGGTGGGCGGGGGCACTGGCTTGGAAGCCGCACAGTCCGCCGGCGTCCGTCCCTAGCCCCGGGGGGCCGATGCTGGTTCGCCTAGGCGGAGCGTCCGTCGAGGCGGATGGTCCAGAGGTCGATGGTCTCTATCACCAGGTGGGTCTGGTGCCAGGGATCAGACGCCAGAGTCGATCGAATCGCCTCGGGACTTTCGGCTTCGACGGCCAGCACCACGCGACGCTCGTCGGCCAGGGGTCCGCCCAAGACCACCACTCCCTGGTCCACCAGCCCGTCCATGAAGGCTGCGTGCGCCCCCCAGTCGGACTGCTCTTCCAGCGGCCGTGTCGGCTTCCACTCGGGTCCGGAGCGAGTCAGCACCACATGAAACATGGCCACGCGGGCATCCTAATACCGCTCGGCTGGGGTTCTCCGGGAATTCGCACCGGATCGATTGTTAGTCTGCTTGCAGGCACTGCTCATCAAGCTGGGGTTATGGAGTCCCTTTTCTTTGCCTGATACCGATCTCGCGGCGGAGTGGGATGTCGACGACGCGCTCCGCATACGGGTGCGCCGCGTGGGGCCCTGGGACAACGCCGCCTATATCGTCGCCTGCCCGGAGACAGGAATCGCAGTTCTCATCGACGCTGCCAATGAGCCTGACCGCCTGATCGCGGCAGTCGGCGATCTGAAGCTGATCGGCATCCTGGAGACCCACGGTCACCAGGATCACTGGCAGGCGCTGCAGCCGGTCCAAGCCCGCTTCCCCCACGCTTGGACCGGCGCCCACCCCGATGATCTGGAGATGTTCCCTAGTCCCGGTCCCGGCAAGCCTTTGGAACACGGGCAGGTGGTCGAGTTCGGCAAGCGCCAGCTTCGGGTGTTGTCGACCCCGGGCCACACCCCGGGCAGCATTTGCTTCTACCACCCCGGGTTTGTGTTCACCGGGGACACCCTGTTTCCGGGTGGACCCGGCGCCACTCGACCTCCCCTCGGCCACTTTCCCACCATTGTCGAGAGCATCCGCACCCATCTGCTACCCCTGCCCGCCACCACTGTGGTCTACCCGGGCCATGGTGGACCCACCACCATCGAGGCCGAGGCGCCTCAGTTCGAGAGCTGGGTATCGCGCGGCTGGTGAGGTAGCACCGAGCCAGGTACTCTCAGGCTGGCGCCAGGGCGTCCACTTCGACCAAGGTCTCTTCGTCGAACAGCTCAGGCTGCTCGAGATGGACGAAGCGGGTGCGATGGTGCTGGCACACACCGTGGTTCGAGATCGCCTCGCGGTGATGTGGAGTGCCGTAGCCCTTGTTGTCCTCCCAGCCGTAATGGGGGAACTGGGGATGGAGCTCCCGCATCATGCGATCCCGATGGACCTTGGCCACGATCGAAGCGGCTGAGATCGCCGGCACCAGGCGGTCGCCACTGACGACCGAGTGATAGCGGCGTTGGGTGTTGATCCGGAGATTGCCGTCCAGAAGGTAGGCAGGCGCGACGACCAGCTCGATCAGGCGCTCGAAGGCGAAGCGGTTGGCCCAACCGATTCCCCGGTCATTGATCACGTCGACGGTGACGGACACAACCTCCACCGCCAGCGCCGCCTGGCGGATCACCGGCTCGACCGTCTGCCGCTGCTCCGCCGAGAGCAGCTTGCTGTCGCGGAGCAGGGGGTGATGGAACCTCTTCGGGAGGATGACCGCAGCCGCCACCAAAGGGCCAGCGAGAGCGCCGCGGCCAACTTCGTCGAGCCCGCAGGCGCCCGGGCCCACTAGCTTCCAGGCTGGTGGGGTTGCGCGGGTGGCCACGCCCGCAGTTTAAGCACGCCCAGGGACCGCCGGTGGCCGAGATGACGCTCGACATACTCCGCCGCTGGCGCAGCGATAGCGCTGTGCCCGACTCGCTCGACTCAGCAGCGCAGCATCACCTCCCTTACGGAGAGACGAGCGATAACGGTGCTGCGTTCGTTTCGTGATGGTTTGGCGATGGGCTTGTGCCTGGGTGACCCTAGGCTGGTTAGATGGGCAGCACAAATCAGCTGCCCGGCCCACCGGAGTCGGGCCCCGCGGCAAACTTTGGTCAAAGGTCGGGGTCGAGTAGGAGCCATGGCTCCATCTCTGGGCGCAGCACAGTGCGGCGCCAGAAGGCGACCGGCTCGACTCGCCGGCTGGAACCGCCTCGTATTGGCTCCGGCCAGATCAGAGATGCAGTCTTCTTCGTCGACGCCCAATCCCGCTTGGTTCTTGATGTCAATGCCAGCGGGTTACGCCTGACCGGCTATCGGCGCCCCGAACTACTCGGCGCCTCGTTATCGATGCTAGTCCCGGCGGCAGATGATGGCGCGCAGCGGCGGCGGATTGCCGCCCTAGCCAGAAAGCCATCGGCGATTATGCCGATCCGCTATCGGCACAAAGACGGGTCGATCGTGGACGTCGAGATCGAAGAGCGGCTGCTAGCCGGAGGACGGATTCTGGCAGTGCTGCGTAGCTCAAGCCGCGGCCAACGCGATCTGGGTTCTCTAAATCAGTCGCTCTCTCGCTTCGATGCGTTTTTTGCCGTCCTTGATGCCAAGGGGCGGATCTCGTATGTCAACGATGCGCTGGCTGCGCTGACTCGTAGGCGGGTCGATCAGCTGGTCGGTACACAGTTTGACGATCTGATGAGGAGCAGCCTCATCGCCTGGCGCAACCAGATTGCCCCGGCCGAGGGCGCGACCGAGGGACTGAGCCACGTCGTCTCGACCGAGGTGCTGACCAGCACAGGTGAACGCAGGGCGGTGGCGTTGAGCAAAATTGTGCTCCGGAGTAGCTCGGACGTGACGCTAGGAGCCGTCATCGTCGGCCAGGACCTCAGCCACGAGCGAGCTGCTTATGCCGAGCTCGAGCGCAAGCTGCTTGAACGAGAACAGCTCGCCCAGGCGATCTCGCGCCTCCAAACTGGGCTGAGTACGGAGGCTGCCGCGCGCGCGGTCTGCCGGGAGCTGCGAAGCCTTCGCGGCGTGGACGTGTCGGTAGTTATGGCTCTTGCTGCCGATGGCGCTGTGACCGTGCTCGCCATTGACTCACCGAACGACTTCCCCATGACAGCCGGGGAGCGTCTGCCAGCGGCCCGAGCCACGTACCTGTTCGAACGTGCCGCCATGGGCCCGTGGGTGGAGGCGTGGGACGAAAGAGAAGAAGATGGCGACTATGGCAGACGCCTCACTAAGGCTGGTCTGAGGAGCACGTCGTACGCCCCGATTCGGTACGGTGACAAAACGCTGGGGTTACTCGTCGCTGGGTCTTTGGATCCACAGGACGCCTTCCCTCTGATCGAGTCTCTGCCCGCGATCAGCGAATTTGGCAGCGCCGCCAGCGCGATCTTAGCCCTCGATCTGAAGGCTCGCACGCTGCTTGACCAGCGTCGCGTCGAAGTAGCGGAAATCCTGGACAAACTGGCGTTTCACCCCGTCTTTCAGCCGATCGTGGAGTTGCAAACCCGTCGGCAGGTGGGCTACGAGGCGCTGACACGCTTCGACGACGGCACCGCCCCCGACCGCCATTTCTCCACTGCGTGGAGTGTCGGATTGGGCGCTGAGCTGGAACTAGCCACGTTGGGAAAAGCGATCAAGGCTGCCCGACGATGGCTACCTCCGGAGACCTGGTTAAACCTAAACATCTCTCCTGGGCTGCTCCTTCGCTCCGACGAACTCTCCGCGGTTCTGAACCCAGCGTACCGTTCGTTGGTTTTGGAAGTGACGGAGCACGAGGCGATAAGCGACTACCCAAAGATGCGGGCGGCTCTAAAGCGACTCCGACCAGCTCTTGTCGCGGTTGATGACGCAGGAGCTGGCATAGCCACCTTCGCGCACATCGTTGAACTTCAGCCCGACTTCATCAAGGTCGACATCCGCCTGATCCGGGACGTTAACAAGAGTCCAGCTCGGCAGGCCATGATCCTGGCTCTCGCACACTTTGCCCAGGCCACCGAGTGCCAGCTCATCGCCGAGGGGGTGGAGACTAGTGCCGAAGACCGCACACTGGTTCGCTTGGGTGTCGGCTTAGGCCAGGGATACTTGTATGGTCGTCCCAAGAGACTAACCGTCCGTGACGGGGTCAGCAGCCGGCGTCAAGCCAGTGCCGCAGCTGTTTAGTGCGCCAGGCGTCGGCGCTAAAACCGAAGGCGCGCTGCAGATTCCGCGACCGTCCAAAACGCCTAGCCGCGATGTAGATCGCCGGCGCCGGGGTGAAGATGCTCGGATTCCGGCCTCCCCGCCGGCGAGTCCCCTCGACTGGCCGATGGGCAAACGGATCACTCGGGTTCTGCCGTTTGTAGCCACCGGAATTTTGGGGGAGGCGAGTGGATTACTGCCGCCGGGGATTCGCAACCAGTCGGCCTACCTCGCCTCCGTGGGAATCCTCGTCGTGTTGTGCGCCGTCGTGATCGTTTTGGGAATGCTGGGGCAGCGCGCGGCAAACCTAATGGCAGCCATTCTTCTCTACCTCGCGTCTTGGACATTCCTCGGCCTCGCCGAGGGCGGGCCGGGCAACGGCTTGTTGGTCCTTGCCCTGCTCCCGGTGCTCTGGGTCGCTTCATTCGAGTCGGCGTGGACGTCTGCGGTGACGGTACTCGCCATGAGCGCTGCGGTGGGAGCCGAAGTGATCGTGGACAGCGCCTCGGTTGCTGTCGACCTTCGTCGGTGGGGGTTCGTTACGGCCCTGGCGCTCCTCGCGACGTTCACGGTCCGCTACCTGCGACGGCAAACGCTGTCGGCCGTTGTCGACCGTGATGAGCTACTGCGAGAAGATGCCGTGCTGGCGGCCGCGGACCTTGAGTTGCTGGGACTCCGTCGTACTGAGGACGTGATTGCCGTTGCTTGTCGGGCGGCAGCCGGTATCGCTTCGCCTTCGGGAGGAGTGCCGAGATGGGCGACCTACCTGCGAATCGATAAAGGCGTCGTCTCGATTGTCGACGGGTACAACGCCGCCGGCGAGATCAAGCCCAGTACGTGGTGCTTGCTAGACCACCCTTATATCGCAACCGTGCTTCACCGGGGCGAGCCGATGGCTGGCCCGCTAGACCCCGAGCTACTAGGGGAATCTCTTAGCGACTTGGCCCGCGATACCGGGGTTACCCACGGAGCGTGGATTCCGGTGGCGCCCAATGGGAAGATCGATGGTGTCCTCTCGGTCCTTGGACGAGGAACGCCAGTCTCCCCGCACCTCCTCGGCGAACTCGCCCAGCTGGGTCGCAGTGTGGAGCCGGCGCTAGCAAACGCACGTCTCAATGAGCTCGTGGAGGAGGCCTCCCTGACCGACCCGCTGACGCACCTGCTCAACCGACGTGGGCTGATGCGGGCGGTCACCACGCTAACGCCCGGCCGATCATTCGCGGTGCTGTCTGCCGACGTCGATGGGCTCAAGCTGGTCAACGACACCGAAGGACATGCCGCGGGAGACGTTCTGATCTGCACCGTGGCGGCGGCCTTGTCGACCTCGGCGCGAGCTTTGGACGTCTGCGCTCGGGTTGGCGGCGACGAATTCGTCGTGGTGCTCGGCGACGGTGACGCTGCAACCGCCCAAATGGTT
The DNA here is from genome assembly GCA_049279335.1 of Candidatus Dormiibacterota bacterium. Taxonomy (GTDB): domain Bacteria; phylum Chloroflexota; class Dormibacteria; order Aeolococcales; family Bog-877; genus Bog-877. The sequence goes on along the minus strand of JBAPNX010000035.1, from coordinate 104,570 downwards.
GCAAGCAGGGTGTTCGCCAAACTTCACCAGGTGAGCGCGGGCCTCCCCAGGCCGAAATTGAGCATGGGAATCGCCGTTGGAGGACCGCCCGACACCTACGAAGCCATCTCCCGGCTCGCCGATCTCGCCATGTACGTCGCCAAGCGCAAGGGTGGTAATCGTGCGGAGCTCCGATCGCGGGTTGGCGCGGCGGTTGCCTAAAGCCGCCGAGCCATTGGCGCGGCCGCGGTGACGATCTGCTGATGGCCGTGGCAAGTCGCAAATAAGCCTGAGGCCGTTTCACCTCCAGCTGCCACCAGCGACCTCCACGAGAGCCTCTACTCTTACGCTAGATGACTGCCCCCTTCGAGCCAGGAGCGACGGAGGCTGGTGGGGATCAGAGCCTCCGGGACGAACTGCAGGAGAGGCGGGACACCGCCCTACGTGGGGGCCCCGAGCGCTATCGCAGCCGGCTACCAGACCAGCACAAGTTGCCGGTTCGCGAGCGCCTTAGGCTGCTCTTCGATCCGGCGACCCCATTCATCGAGGATGGTCTGCTGGCCAACACCGCTTCGCCGGAGGAGATGGGCGCTGACGGGCTGGTCACCGGCATCGGGACGGTCCACGGTCGCCGGGTCTGCGTGGCCGCCAATGATCCCACTGTCAAGGCAGGATCCTGGGGTCCACTGACGGTGGAGAAATTCCTCCGGATCCAGGAACAGGCGGAGCGGCTCCAGCTGCCGCTCTGCTACCTGGTGGATTCCGCCGGAGCTCGGATCACCGAGCAACGGCAGATGTTTCCGGGCCGGCGCCACGCCGGGCGCATCTTTCATAACCAGGTCCGCCTCAGTGGCCAGGTGCCGCAGCCGTGCGTCCTCTTGGGACCCAGCGCCGCGGGCGGCGCCTACATCCCCGCCTTCTGCGACGTCACTTTCATGGTGGAGGGCAATGCCTCCATGTACCTCGGGTCTCCTCGGATGGCGCAGGAGGTCGTCGGTGAGCACGTCTCGCTGGAGGAGATGGGCGGGGCCAGGATGCACTGCACCGTCAGCGGCTGCGGCGACCTTCTACTTCCAGACGAGGCCAGCGCCATCGCGGCCCTGCGCTCTTACCTCGCATTCTTTCCCTCAAGCTGGCGGGGCGAACCTCCTGCTGCGGCCGCCAGGCAGCCCAGCTCCCAGGCCGACATCGGAGCGCTGCTGCCACGCGAGCCAACCAGGGGCTATGACATCCATCTGATCCTGGACGCGCTGCTGGACGGCGGCTCATTTTTCGAGATCAAGCCTCTGTACGCTCGGGAGCTGGTCTGCGGGCTGGGCCGGCTCGGTGGTCGGGCCGTGGGCGTCGTGGCATCGCAGCCAGAGCACCAGGGTGGCGTCCTGTTCGTCGACTCATCTGACAAGGCGGCCCGTTTCATCAGCCTCTGCGACGCCTTCAACCTGCCCCTGGTATTCCTCGCCGATGTCCCCGGTTTCATGATCGGATCGGTGGTCGAGCGGGAGGGCATCATCCGTCACGGGGCCAAGATGATCGCCGCCCTAAGCTCGGCGACCGTGCCACGGATCTGCGTTGTTCTGCGCAAGGCCTATGGGGCTGGCCTGTACGCCATGAGCGGCCCGGCGTTCCAGCCCGAGGCGACCCTGGCCCTGCCCACCGCCGAGATTGCGGTCATGGGTCCTGAAGCGGCCATCAACGCGGTCTACGCCAACCGGATAGCCGCCCTACCGGAGGCGGAGCGCCCTGAGTTCGTGGCCCGGCTCAGGGCCGAGTACTCAGAGGACGTCGACGTCTTCCAGCTGGCTTCGGACCTGATCCTGGACGCGGTGGTCGAACCCGGGGAACTTCGCGATCAGCTGATCTGGCGTCTGGCGGCCGCCGCCACCAAGGTGCGGCGGTCTCCCGAACGCCACCACGGGGTGTTCCCGGTCTGAGGTATCTCGCTGGAGCTGGGCGGAGCTCCAGCGAAGTCAGATTGACGCGTTCGGATCTCGCAGGTGGCCTCTTCGCTCGACCGTTACCGGGAGCTGCGCGATCGTAGCAAGGACTTCTCCCCACTCTTAAAGGCCCAACCTAGAATCCAAATCCGAGTATGTCTGCAGTGAGCTGGGCGTCGTCCCGCATCGTGGGGCGCCAGTGGGTGCTCGACGGTCCCACCGTATTTCTTCTGGCGGTCGCGATCCTGGGGTTCGCCGCCTTCACCCAGCCCCAGTTCGATCCCGACTTCTGGTGGCATCTGCGCGTGGGGCTGGACATCCTGGCGTCCGGGGTGCCGCAGCACAACGACTACACCTTCACCGCCGCCACCCATCCCTTCATCACCCAGGAGTGGGGCTCGGAGGTCATCTTCGCCCTCCTCTACCGAGCCCTGGGTATGACCCCGGTGATCCTGCTCATGGCCCTGGTCACCTGGGTGGGCTTCGCGTGCGGGGTGATGCGGGCTAATCGAGAGGGCCTGTCGCGCTGGATCCTCGCCGTCGGCGCCGGGCTGGTCATCATCTCCGGACTTCAGATCTGGGGACCCAGTCCCCAGATGTGGACCTTCGGCTTCCTCGGCGGCCTCTTGGTCCTGCTCGATTCCTACCGCCGCCATCCAACTCGTCGGCTGCTGCTCTGGCTGATCCCGATGTTCATCGTCTGGGGCAACCTTCACGGGGGATTCGTCGTCGGCCTGGGGGTGATTGCGGTTTTCCTGATCGGGGAGAGTCTCAGCGCCTGGCTGGGGGAGAGGAGCTCGCTCGATCCTTTCCGGTTGCGCGACCTCGGTGCCGCCTTGGTTTTGTCGGCCCTGGCCCCGATGGTCAACCCCAACGGCTGGGGGCTCTACCTGTATCCGCTGCACCTGCTCCTCAGCCCGGTGGCCCAGGCCAACCTCGACGAGTGGCAGCCCCCCAACTTCCACGCATTGGCGTCAGTGCCGGTACTGTTCCTGCTCCTTAGCACCATCCTGGTGGCGCGTTGGGCCAAGAACACTCGCCCGGCCGACTTTCTCCTGGCCCTGGCCGGGACGGTCCTGCTGCTCTACGCGGTCCGCGACATCCCACTCTTTGCCATCTTGGTCCTGCCCCTGTGGGCCGACGGGCTTCAGGGCCTCGCCGAGTATGTGCGGTCGGCGCGAAAGCTGTCCCTCAGGAGGGCCAGTCGCCCCGCCCCCCGCTGGTTCGTGGGGGCGGTCTTGCTCCTGGTACTTCTGGCCAGCGTGGTCCGGATCTCGTCCCAGCTGAGCAGCCCAGACAACCGTCTGGAGAGCTCCGCCTACCCGGTCCAAGTGGGACGGGTCATCTGCGACGGGCCAGCGGCACGGGTTTTCACCCCCTACGGAAGCTCTGGCTGGCTGCTCTACCGCATCGACCCCCGCGATCCCGCCGGCAGCAGCTGCGCTCCCGACCGACTCTTCATCTTCGGAGAGGTGGACCTGATGGGGCCCAAGGTGCTGAAGCAGTACCTCACCGTCGTGTCCGCATCTCCGGGAACCATGGCAATCCTGGACCACTACCACGTCAGCCTGGTCTGGCAGGGGAGGGGCTCGGCACTGGCACTGCTGCTGCGGGGCAGGTCGGACTGGAGCTGCGTCTACGCCAACAAGGAGAGCGTTCTCTATGCGCCTAACTCGGACGCCTCAGCCTGGCACGCCTCGCGGGGGAATTGCCCCAGCTGAGCCGGCTCAGCCCAAGTCGAGGTGAGCGTAACGAAGGCGCAGTGCCTTCTTGTCGAATTTGCCGACGCTGGTCTTAGGGACCTCCTCAATGAAGACGATTTCATCCGGCATCCAGAAGGTGGCCACCCGCGGGCGCAGAAACTGGAGCAGCTCCTCCTTGGTCAACGAGTCCTTATGTTCCGGCCGGGCCACCACGAAGCCGACCGGTCGCTCCGCCCAGCGGGAGTGCGGAAACCCCACCACCGCGGCCTCCTGGACCTTGGGATGCGCCATCAGCTCTCCCTCTAGGGTGACCGAGGAAATCCACTCCCCACCTGACTTGACCAGATCCTTGGTGCGGTCGACGATCTGGACATAACCCTCAGCGTCGATGGTCGCCACGTCCCCGGTGCGAAACCAGCCGTCGGCCGTGAACCGGCCGTCGCGGTCATCGGGGTCGTGGAAGTAGGCCCTGGCGATCCACGGTCCTCGCATCTGGATCTCCCCGGGAGTCTCCCCGTCGGCTGGGCACTCGCCACCCGTGTCGAGGTCGACGATGCGCAACTCGACGCCGAGGACCGGGAGGCCCTGCTTGGCCCTGAGGTCAAGCAGATCCTTGCCCTCGAGCTGCTGCAGCGTGGGTTTGATGATGTTGACAGTTCCCACCGGCGAGGTCTCGGTCATGCCCCAGGCGTGACAGATCCGCAGGCCGTGCCGGTCGAACCCCGCGATCAGGGAAGCCGGCGCCGCCGAGCCGCCGCAGATGATCGAGCGCAGCTTGGGCAGAGGGGTTGGCTGTTGGTCGAGATAGTTGAGCAAGGCGCCCCAGATGGTCGGCACCCCAGCGGTGACGGTGACCGATTCGTCCCGCAGCTGGGCAACCAGGTGGGCCGGATCGAGAAAGCGCCCCGGCAAGACCAGCTTGGTGCCGAAGCCGACAGCCGCGTGGGTAAGTCCCCAGGCGTTGACGTGAAACATCGGGACTACGGGTAGCAGGACGTCGTCATAACTGATGCCCAGCCAGCCGGCGATCCCGGTGGCGAGTGAATGCAGATACGAGGAACGGTGGCTGTAGACGACGCCCTTGGGGCGGTCGGTGGTCCCCGACGTGTAGCACATGGCGGCGGCCTGGTTCTCGTCCAGCAGCGGCCACTCGTCGATCGGCGGGCTGCTGGCGATCAGCTCCTCGTAGTCGACTGTCTCGGGCAGTCCCGAGGTGTCTGCGCTGCCCTCTCCCATCAGAACCACCAGGCGGACCGAGGGAATCCGGCCGGCCACTCTCTGCAACAGCGGTAGTACGCTTCGATCGCAGAAGATGATCTGGTCCTCGGCATCGTTGATGACGAAGGCGAGGTCGTCGGGGAAGAGCCGGACGTTGAGGGTGTGCAAGACCGCGCCCATACCGGGAATCGCGAAGTAGCACTCGAGATGTTGGTAGGTGTTCCAGGCGAAGGTCGCCACCCGGTCGGAGGGGTGCACCTGCAACCGGTCGAGTGCCTTCGCCAGTCGCGCGGTGCGCTCGCCGAACTGGGCAAAGCGGTAGCGGTGGGGGTCTCCCTCGGCGCGCTGAGTAACTATCTCCTGATCGGGGAAATAGCGCACGCCGTGCTGAAACAGGTGGGTAAGGGTGAGCGGGTAATCCATCATCAAGCCGTCCATTAGGTCGGCCTCTCTGAGATTGCGCTCATGGGGTAATTCTCCACCCCTCTGCTCAACGACGGCTGACTTCCGCCCATTGAATCTCGCGGACGGACACCACGGGAAGCGCGGGGGCCGCCGATGCGTGGGCTAGTTGACCAGGATGCCGGGGTGCCCCACAGCCGAAGCTGAGACCACGACCAGTCGATCGACCAGCCCGGTGGCGTTGGTGCAAGTCTGAAGCGTGGCAGCAGAGCCAGCCACGTAGCCGACCATGCTGGAGGGGACTGTGAGGAGGCGGTACACGTGGTACACGGTCAGCTGGCCCTCAGCGTTGTACCAATCAATCGAGTCGCCCACGCGCAGGCTCAGCAGTCCGGCGAACAGTCCTGGCAGGTCGTGGCCGACGAAGTACGGCCCCTCCCCGGTGACGCATGAGTCGATGGCTACCTGGCTGTGGGTGAGCGGCGTCCGGCCGGTGCAGTCCCCGTACAGGCCTACGTGCACTGCAAGGTCGGTGTCGGGAGACCATAGGTAGTCCGTGAAGGCCGGGCCCGCAGCGGGGGCCGCCGCGACCCGGACGGCGTAGGCGGGGAGGGGCGCAGGCGGGGCTACAGAGCGGTGCGTTACCAGGCCCGAAGCCACGCACACCACAGCTAGGGCAAGCGCGGCTGGGAGGGCGGGGACGCGACCGGTCATGACGCGCACAGTGTCTCCTCCTGGAGGGCGGTTGCGACCATCCACGGAACTGCCGAGCGGAGGAAGGCTGAGGGGTACGGTCCCAGCAGCTAGGGATAAATCCCTCGCACTGAGGTGGCGTCGGCTACACGCTTGACCGCCAAGCAGTACGCCCCCATCCGCAAGGTGGTGCGGTGCTCGCGGGCGAGCTCGTCCACTTGCTCGTAAGCCCTCTGCATGATCTTGGTCAGCCGACCGTTGATCTCCTTTTCTTCCCAGAAGAAGGACTGCAGGTCCTGCACCCACTCGAAATAGGAGACGGTGACGCCTCCAGCATTGGCGAGGATGTCGGGTATCAGGGTGACCCCCCGCTGATGGAAGATGTCGTCCGCCTCCGGCGTGGTCGGCCCGTTGGCGGCCTCGACCACCATCCGGGCCTGGATCTTGGCCGCGTTGGCCATGGTCAGCTGGTTCTCTAGAGCCGCGGGGATGAGGATGGTGATTGGAAGCTCCAGCAAGGCAGCGTTGGTTATGGGCTGGGCGGCCCCGGGGAAGCCCTCCACCTTGCCGGCAGTGCTGACGTGCCCGATCAGGCTCGGGATGTCCAGCCCCTGGGGGTTGTAAATGCCGCCGTAGACATCGGAGACCGCCACCACCTTGAAGCCCTCCGCGTGGAGCAGTTCCGCGGAGATACTGCCGACGTTGCCGAATCCCTGAATCGCGACGCTAGTTGCGGTGGGATCGATCCCCATTCGGCGGCAGGCTTCCAGTGTCACCACCATCACCCCTCGCCCGGTCGCTGCTGGTCGGCCTTCGGAGCCGCCGATGGAGAGGGGCTTTCCGGTCACGATGGCTGGCACCGAGTAGCCCTTCTCCATCGAGATCGTGTCCATGATCCAGGCCATGGTCTGCTGGTTGGTGTTGACGTCGGGGGCAGGGATGTCGGACTCGGGGCCGATCAGGATCGAGATCTCGCTGGCGAAGCGCCGGGTCAAGTTCTCCAGCTCTTTCTGGCTCATCTGCCGGGGGTCGCAGATGACTCCGCCCTTGGCGCCGCCGTAGGGGAGGTTGGTGACCGCACACTTCCAGCTCATCCACATGGCCAAAGCCTTGACCTCGTCGAGACTGACTTGGGGGTGGTAGCGGATCCCGCCTTTGGCCGGGCCCCGGGTGAGGTTGTGCTGGACCCGATAACCGGTGAAGATGCGGATGCTGCCGTCGTCCATGCGCACCGGGAAGTTGACGGTCAGCTCGCGTCTAACCTCGCGCAAGACCTGGCGCATGCCTTCGTCGAGGCCCAAGATGCTGGCGGCCTGGTCGAACTGGCGCTGGGCAGTGATGTAGGGGTTGGCCGAGGTCACTGTGGAACTCGTGGTCAGGACACCTTCAGCCATCAACGCCTCCTGATGCCTCGTTTTCGGCCGAGGGACTGAGATCGGACGGCCCGTAGAGTAGGCTCAGCGTCGCTGGGTCTGTCAAGCACCTGGCCGTGAGCTCGGGTGACTTTGAGGCAGTGACGGCCCTCTGCGACGACGGCGGCGCCGTCTGACTGGCCATCGCTTGCCCGGCTTCGCTTAGATCGCCACGCGATGGCGTCATGACGTGCATTCAGATCGAGGATGTCCCAAATGAAGTTGGTGCGGTCCCGCGCCGGCGGGCCGCTGCGGAGGGCCGGTGACTTCAGGAGTATCTCCTGGGTAGCCTGATCGATGGGGCCAGTCGTCAGGCCCGTGTTCCCAGGTCGAAGTGCTGACGCCAACCACCTCTTGGGCACTTCAACGACTCCTTGCTGCTCTCCCTCACCTAACCGCCTCAGGCGCGGTGGGCGAGACCAGGCCCGGAGCGGGTCCACCCCCGCCACGCAGGGCCGACAACACCGCCGCAACCACCACGACCGCCGCCAGGAAGAACGCGGCCGCGACAAGTCCTTTTGTCGCGAGGGCTGGCGAATGAGCCTGAGTCGATGAGACTCCGGCCGCGAGTCCGAGGACCACGCCAGTGAGGGCGACACCGGTGGCCGTGCCCATCCCCCGGGTCATGTTAAGAATGCCGCTGGCCATCCCCGACTGCTCCCGCCCCACAGTTCTCATGATTGCGGCGTTGTTGGAGGAGGTGAAGGCGCCGATACCGACCCCGATGGCAATGAACTCCAGCAGTAACACGCCCCCGCTGCTGGGATGCAGCGCGATCGCCAATAAGGCGGCGGCTGCCAGCAGCATGCCGCCAACGGTCAATGGTCGGGCTCCCCAACGGTCGGCCAAGATCCCCGCTGCCGGAGCAGTCAAACCTAGAGCCAAGGGAAGGCAGAGCAAGCGCGCACCGGCGGCAGCGGCGTTCATGTGCCCAGCGAACTGCAGATAGAAGGGGAAGATGAAAAGGGCTCCAAACAGGGCCAGATACGAAAGCAAGCCGCTGGTGATGCCTGCGCTGAAGGCTGCTCGACGGAAGACCGAAAGTTGCACCATCGGCGCGGGCAGGTGCAGCTCCAGGGCAACGAATGCGACAAGCGCGGCGACTGCCACGACAAAGCTCGCCACGATGTAGGCTGAAGTCCAGCCCGCCTGATCTCCGAATGACAGCGCTAGGAGAAGCGTGGACACGGCGATGACGAAAAGGCCCAGGCCGCGCCAGTCGATGGGCTCGCGGGCAGCCAGAAAGCGGCTGCGAGGGAGTAGGAACCACCCCAGGGCAAATGCGATCAAACCCACTGGAAGGTTGATCAGGAATAGCAGCCGCCATCCACCCAGCAGCAGCAATAGGCCCCCGACGGCCGGTCCCAGGGAGAGACCCAGCGCCTGTGCCGCGGCCTGGATGCCAATGCCTCGTCCCAGCCTTAGTGGGGGTAGCGCCTGGACAATGAGGGCAACGCTGTTGGCTTGGAGCATGGCGGCGCCGAAGCCCTGAAGGATGCGAAAGATGGCTAGGACAGCCAGGTCTGGCGCCAGCGCGCAGAGGCCGCTGCTGACGATGAAGATCGCGAATCCGTACAGGTAGAGAAGTTTTCGCCCGACCATGTCGGCGAAGCGTCCGATGGCGATCACCATCGCGATCAGCGTCAGCAGGTAGGCGAGAGAGACCCATTCCACCGCGCCCAGGCTGCTGTGAAAGTTCGACTGGATGGTGGGCAGGGCGATGATCACGATGCTGGAATCGAGCTGGCCCATGAACGCGCCAATGCAGACGGTGCCGACGACCAACCAGGGCGCCCAGGGACTTGTGGCGATTGGGATGGGGCGACGAGGTTCGACCAGCAACTTCTGCCAGCCTCGGGCCTCGCGCGGGGGCGGAAGCCCGGACGAGGAGTCATCGGCACCCATCTGTCTCGCCACTCTAGCTCTCGGCTCGCTTTGGTCTTGGGGACGCGTCGCGACTGGACCTACCGGGGGGGACTAGAGTCCGGCAGATATGACATGGACCACCGACCGGGGATTCCTCATCCTCTGGTCGCTCGTGGGTCTAGGGCTGCTGGTGGCGTGCCTGCTGGCGCTGTTCGGTCCGTTTGGGCAGATCCAGTGCACCAGGCGCCCGGCGCCTACCCACTGGGCACAACAGCTGGCTCGACCCGCACCCCTGGGCGGTCACTCAGGCGGCGTAGTTAGTTGCAGCAACTCCGCGGGTTACCCATGGTCGGTGTCCCCTAGGGCGCGCAGCCGATAATCCTTCCGATGGCTGCCCCGGTCGCACTTGAGGTTGAGGTTGACGCGGCCCGGAACCTGATCGCGGGTGGGGTGCCGGTGCTCGATGTCCGCGACGCCGACGAGCGGGAGCAGGTGCGGATCGACGGCTCCATCTGGATTCCCGTCGAAGAGCTCAGCGATCGCTGGCGGGAGCTGCCTGGGGACGGCACCTTGGTGGTGCAGTGCGCAGCCGGCTCGCGTAGCGTTAGGGCCACCAAGTTCCTCCGCGAGAAGGGCCTGGTGGCGACGTCGATGATCGGTGGTATCAGTGCCTGGAAAGCACGAGGCTTCCCCACCAGCAGCGACTCGACCAACGGCTCGACCGGCCGATCCGCTGCGAGCGCAGGCTACCCGCCCGCTGGGGCGAACTGAAGCGGGCAGCGGCGATTAGGGTGGTTCGACCCTGACGTTCCCTAGCTGCGCCTTTACTGCCCAGATGAGAGCATGGGGTAGATGGCTCGTGACGTTAAGGAGCGCGGGGTGAGCCGGGAGGCGACGCTTCCCCGAGCCGGGACCTGGCTCGACAACGCCTGCATCAACACGATTCGCTGCTTGGCCATTGACGCGGTCGAGAAAGCCAAGTCCGGCCATCCCGGTCTACCCATGGGCGCAGCGCCCATGGCCTATGTGCTCTGGACCCGCTTTCTGCGCCATGACCCGACCGATCCAACGTGGCCGGACCGAGACCGCTTTGTTCTGTCGGCAGGTCACGGGTCGATGCTGCTCTACGCCCTTTTGCATTTGACCGGCTACGACCTGCCGCTCGAAGAATTGGAGCAGTTCCGCCAGTGGGGATCGCGCACCCCGGGTCATCCGGAGCGGGGCCTGACCCCTGGTGTCGAGGTCACCACCGGACCCCTGGGACAGGGATTCGGGGACGGGGTGGGGATGGCGATGGCGGAACGCCATCTGGCCTATCGCTACAACCAGCCCGGCCACGAGATTGTGGATCACCGGACCTTCGTGCTCTGCAGCGACGGCGACATGATGGAGGGGATCAGCTCCGAGGCGGCCTCGCTGGCAGGACATCTGGGGCTGGGAAAGTTGATCTGCCTCTACGACGACAATCACGTCTCGCTTGACGGCCCCACATCGCTTTCCTTCAGCGAGGACGTGCTGGCTCGTTTCAGCGCCTATGACTGGCAGGTGCAGCGTGTGGAGGACGGGACCCTCGACCTCGACGGCATCGCCGCCGCAGTCCAGAGTGCCATTGACGATCCCAGTCGACCGTCTCTCATTGCGGTCCGCACCCACATCGGTTACGGGGCTCCCCACAAGCAGGACACCAATGCTGCGCATGGTTCACCGCTTGGCCCGGAGGAGGCGGCCGCGGCCAAGCGTGCCTACGGCTGCGACCCCGACCTCACCTTCCAGGTGGCGCCCGAGGTGCTGGGGCATTTTCGGGAGGCACTAGCGCAGGGGGGATCCCTGAATCGGGAATGGCACGATCGCTTCTGCGCCTGGAGCGAGGCATTCCCGGAGCTCGCCTACGAATGGCGCACCTCGATGGCCGGAGAGCTCCCCGCCGGCTGGGAGGATGTCCTGCCCAATTGGGAGGTCGGGAGCGATCCCATCGCCACCCGCAGCTCCGGCGGCAAGGCGCTGGGTGCCCTGGCGGAACGGATCCCTTGGATCCTGGGTGGGGACGCCGACCTCTCGGAGTCGACCAAGACTGCCATAGCGGGGGGTGGAGACTTCGATGGTCACACCGGCCATGGGCGCAACCTTCACTTCGGGGTGAGGGAGCACGCCATGGGCGCAGTCTGCAACGGCATGGCGGCTCACGGTGGGCTCCGACCCTACAGTGCCACCTTCTTTACCTTCTCCGACTACCAGCGCCCGGCGGTGCGGCTCTCAGCCCTCTCCCACCTGGGAGTGGTCTGGGTCTACACCCACGACAGCATCGGCCTCGGAGAGGACGGCCCCACTCACCAGCCGGTTGAGCATCTGGCCGCTCTCCGCGCCATTCCCAACCTGGTGGTGCTCCGCCCCGGCGACGCCAACGAATCCAGCTGGGCCTGGTCGGTGGCGTTGGACCGCGGCACCGCACCGACGGCGCTCATCTTCTGTCGGCAGAACCTGCCGGTCCTACCGGGGACTCAGGAGCTGGCGGCCGGCGGGGTGATGCGGGGAGCCTATGTGCTCCAGGAGGCCGAGGGTGGCGAGTGCCGCTGCCTGCTGATTGGAACTGGCAGCGAGCTCTCCATCTGCGTCGAGGCCAGGGGGCTGCTGCAGTCCGCAGGCGTGCCCACCCGGGTGGTGAGCATGCCCTCCATGGAGCTCTTCGCCAGCCAGCCCGACGAGTATCGAGGGCAGGTGCTTCCTGCCTCGACGCCGGTCCGGATCGCGGTGGAGGCCGGAGTCGATCAGCCCTGGTGGCGCTGGGTCGGTGAGCATGGCGCTGTGATTGGGGTGAACCGCTTCGGGGCCTCGGCGCCCTACCAGACGATCTATGAAAAGCTGGGCTTGACACCAGCGGCAGTAGCCGAGAAGGCGAAAGCGCTTTTGGGCGATTCCGGAGGTGAGCAAGGTGGCTAAGAACTCCCTACAGCGACTGGCTGACGAGGGCCAGAGCGTCTGGTACGACAACCTCAGCCGCGAGCTCTTGCGCAGGGGCGAGCTCACTCGCCTGATCGGACTTGGTGTTCTCGGGGTGACCGTCAATCCGACCATCTTCGAGAAGGCCGTCTCCGAGGGTGACGCCTACGACGACGAGATCCGCGAGCTGGCGTTGGCGGGCCGCTCTACCGAGGAGATCTACGACCAGCTGATCTCGGATGACGTGCGCAGCGCCTGCGACGAGCTGCGAGCCGTCTACCAGGAGACCGACGCTCGGGACGGCTACGTCAGCCTCGAGGTCTCGCCGGCTCTGGCCCGCGACCCTCGCAACACGGTGGCCGCAGCTGGTCGCTACTGGAAGGCAGTGGATCGACCCAACCTGATGATCAAGATCCCGGCCACGAAGGAGGGGGTGGGCGCGGTGGAGGAGGCTCTCTTCCAGGGTTTCAACGTCAACGTGACCCTGATCTTCGCGGTGTCCCGCTACCGAGAGGTGATGGAGGCTTACTGCCGCGGCCTGGAGCGGCGGTTGGCGGCGGGCCAGGCGATCGACCGAATGCGTTCGGTGGCCAGCTTCTTCGTGAGCCGGGTCGACACCGAGGCGGACTCCCGGCTCGACGCCCTGGCCGTGCAGGGTGAGGGTGAGCGCAAGTCAGCCCTGGAAGCGGCCCGGGGCAAGGCGGCGATCGCCAATGCCGCCGTCGCCTACCAGGCGTTCGAGGAGATCTTCCGGGGCGAGCGGTTCCGGGCTCTGGAGGCGGCCGGCGCCAGCGTCCAGCGCCCGCTCTGGGCCAGCACCAGCGCCAAGAACCCTGCCTATCGCGATGTCCTCTACTGCGAGGAGCTGATCGCGAAAGACACGGTGGACACCATGCCGCCCAGCTCGATTGAGGCGTTCCTTGATCACGGCCAGGTGCGGGCGACCTTGTTGGGCCACATTCCCGACGCGGGCAAGGAGCTCGACCATCTGCGCGAGCTGGGCGTGGACATCGACGATGTCACCGCCGCACTTGAGGTCAAGGGAGTGCAGAGCTTCGCCGAATCCACGGACAAGCTTCTGGCGGAGATCGGCGCCAAGCGGGCGACCTTCGCCGGCCAGGGCGTGGTGGCCTCCCCCCGGACCCAGGTCAGCTCGACCGCGCTGCTGGCTCGAGTCGATCCGCGCCAGGCCGAGGACGCGATCGCCCAGGCCTCGAGCCAGCTGCAAAGCGATAACGCGCTGGGGCGGCTCCGCAGTCGTGACACCAGCCTCTGGCCTGGGGACGAGTCGGCACGTGCAGCCATGGCCGAGCGGATGGGCTGGCTGGACGAGCCCCAGAGGCAACGGGGCGCTCTGGCTGAACTCCACACCTACTCCAGTTGGGTGCGGGACCAAGACTTCTCCCACGCCGTCCTGGTGGGCATGGGAGGCAGCAGCCTCTGTCCCGAAGTCCTGCGGCAGACCTTCGGCGTACGGCCCGGCTTCCCCGACCTCATCGTCCTGGACTCGACCGATCCCGACCAGATTCAGTCGGTAGTGGATCGCATCGACCCGGCCCGCACTCTGTTGTTGGTCGCCTCCAAGAGTGGCGGAACCACCGAGACCCTCTGCCATTGCAGCTTCTTTCACACCCGCTGGCAGGCCGCGATCGGGGAGCGGGCAGGAGAGCATTGCGTGGCCATCACCGATCCCGGGACGGGCCTGGAAAAGCTGGCTCAAGATCTGAATTTCCATCAGGTCTGGTCGGCCAATCCCGCCATCGGTGGCCGCTACAGCGCCCTCTCCGATTTCGGCCTGGTCCCGGCGGCCACCATGGGCATCGACCTCGACCAGCTCCTGGCGGGGGCGGTCTCGATGTCCGCGGCCTGCTTCCCCGCCGACGCCTCGGCGAGCGATCGCAGCCCCGGCGCCCAACTGGGCGCTGCCCTAGCAGGGGCGGCCGCGGTGGGCCGCAACAAGGTGACGATCGTTTCGGACCCGGGCCTCTCCTACCTACCCATCTGGATCGAGCAGTTGCTGGCGGAGTCCACCGGCAAGTCGGGCAAGGGGCTGGTGCCGGTTGTAGGCGAGCTACGGGGAGAGACGCCTGAATACGGCGACGACCGACTTTTCGTCTACCTGGAGATGGAGGGCAGCGAGGCCGATCCCACAACTGAAAACTGGCTCAATGCGCTGGCAGCCGATGGTCATCCAGTGGTGAGGATCCCGACCGCGCACCTGCTCGATCTGGGGGCGGAGTTCTACCGCTGGGAGGTTGCAACCGCGCTGGCTGGCGCCCTCATCGGGATCGACCCCTTCGACCAGCCCAACGTCCAGGAGAGCAAGGACAACACCACCCGGCTGCTGGAGGGCTGGGAGAAGGACGGCCGGCTTCCTGAGCCCGGCATCGACCTGATCGATGGCGCGGTGCGAGTGGCAGGAGCACCGGGCGCCTCCAGCCTGGAGCAGGCCGTAGCGAGGTGGCTGGAGGGACTGCGTCCGCCCTGGTACCTGGGGCTCATGGCGTACTTGCCGATGCGACCTGACCACCCCGAGGACGAGGAGCTCATCGGTCGGCTGCGGCTGGCGTTTCTGCGGGCCACCGGTTGCGCCACCACCTTCGGCTATGGCCCGCGCTTCCTGCACTCCACTGGGCAGCTTCACAAAGGCGGGCCCGAGACTGCGGCCTTCTTGCAGATCACTGGCGTCCATCGCGCCGACCTGGCCATCCCCGATCGGCCCTACAGCTTTGGCATCCTGCAGCAGGCGCAAGCGCTGGGCGACTACCAAGCTCTCACCGGCAGGGGCAGGAGAGTCCTTCGAGTCCGCTGCGAGGACGTCGGCCGGGGGCTGCTGCAGCTGACCGAGGTGGTAGAGCGGCTGATGGCGCCAGTCGCCAACTGAGGGGGAAACAATGCAGATAGCCTTGATCGGCTTGGGCAAGATGGGGGGCAACATGGTTGAGCGCTTGGTCAAAGGTGGCCACCAGGTGGTCGCCTACGACCGTGACTCCAAAGTCACCGCCCAGGTCGCCACCGGGGGCGCCACCGCGGCCAGCTCGCTCGAGGACTTGGCCGCCAAGCTCTCCCCGCGACGTGCGGTGTGGCTGATGGTTCCTTCCGGGCCACCGGTCGATTCCTCGCTGGACGCCCTGCTACCGCTGCTGGAGCGGGGCGACGTCATCATCGACGGGGGCAACTCCCACTACACCGACTCGCAGCGGCGGGCCCAGCGGTGCCTGGAAAAGGGCATCGGCTTCCTTGACGCCGGTACCTCGGGAGGAGTCTGGGGACTGACGGTCGGCTACTGCCTCATGGTCGGGGGTGACCAGGACGCCTTCGACTACGTCGCCCCGGTCTTCAAGACGCTGGCGCCGCCCGATGGCTTCCTGCGCGTCGGTCCCTCCGGCGCCGGGCACTACGTGAAGATGGTCCACAACGGGATCGAGTACGGCATGCTCCAGGCCTACGCCGAGGGCTTCGAGGTGATGGAGACCTCGGAGTTCGATCTCGATCTCGGTGCCATCTCCCATCTATGGAATCAGGGAGGCGTGGTCCGGTCCTGGCTCCTGGAGCTGACCGAGCGAGCTCTTGCCGACGATCCCGACCTGGCCCAGATCAAGGGCTATGTGGACGACACCGGCGAGGGTCGCTGGACCTTGCTGCAGGCGCTGCAGCAGAACGTCCCCACGCCAGTCCTGGCACTATCCTTGATCATGCGGATCCGCTCCCGGCAGAGCGACTCCTTCGCCGCCAAATACGTCGCGGCGCTCCGCAACCAGTTCGGCGGCCATGCGGTAAAGCGTGACTGAGAGATCACCGTCGGCGTGAGCGCCAGCGAGGGGTCGGGCGAGCCGCGGATTAGAGTTCTGCCGGACCCGGAGTCACTGGCCCGGCACGCCGCCCGCACCTGGGCGGAGGAGATCCGCGACGTGATCTCCGCCCGGGGCGAGTGCGTGGTCGCCCTGCCCGGAGGCACCACGCCGGGCGAGGCTCTGGAACTGCTCGCCGGCGAGCCGTCGGTGGATTGGGCCCGGGCGGTCCTGCTCCCGGCGGACGAGCGCATGGTCGAGGTGACCGACCCCAGGTCCAACGAGGGGCTGTTGCGGCGGGCTCTGGTGGACCGGATCCAAGGGGACCGACCCATGGTGCTGGGCTGGGGGGTCGCTCCTGGTCTCGGGCCGGAGGTGCTGAGCCAGCAGTTCGAGGCCAAGCTGCTGGGGGTCTTGCCTTACGTGGAGGGACGGCCCCGCCTGGACATCCTGGCCCTGGGGATGGGGGCCGACGGACATACCGCGTCGCTCTTCCCCGGGCGGAGCTACCCACCCGAGGCGGTGGTGGTGACCACCCAGCACCCAGATGGTGAGCGTCGGCTGAGCCTGGGGCCGCTGGTGCTGCGCTGGGCGGCACGGACTCAATTCCTAATCGATGGCGAAGCCAAGGCGGAGACCCTGGCCCAGGTGCTGCAGGGCCCCTATGACCCGGTGCGCTGGCCCGCCCAACTGGTGATCCGAAACTCCCCCAACTGTGAGGTCTGGTGCGACTCGGCAGCCGCGTCGCAGCTCTCGGAGACGGCTTCGTGAGCCTACTGGCCCCCTCGATCCTGGCCGCTGACCTGGCGCACCTCAGCGAGGAGCTGGCCGCCTGCCAGGCGGGCGGAGCCGATCGCATCCACATCGACATCATGGACAACCACTTCGTGCCCAACCTGACCATGGGTCCCGACATCGTGGCGGCCTGCCGGCGCTCCACCTCGCTGTTCCTTGAGGCCCACCTCATGGTGGAGCGGCCCGACGGCATCATCCCCAGCTTTCGAGCGGCAGGGGCCGACCTGATAACCGTGCACTTCGAGGCCTGCCCTCAGCTCCACCGGACCGTGGAGCTGATCCGGGCAGAGGGTGCTGGCGCCGGGGTTGGCCTCAACCCCGCCACTCCGGTTGAGTTCCTCTCCGACATCCTGCCGGAGATCCAACTGGCGTTGCTGATGTCGGTCGACCCGGGCTTTGGGGGACAAACCTTTCTCGGCACGACCCTGGAGAAGGTTGAGGGGCTGCGGCGTCTGATAGGGGCTCGCCACCTGGAGTGCGACATCGAGGTGGATGGCGGAGTAGAAGTGAGCAACGTTGGCGCCTGTGTCCAGGCGGGGGCCACGGTCTTGGTCGCCGGGACTGCGGTCTTCAAGGCTCCTGGGGGAGCTTCAGCTGGGCTGGCCTGCTTGCTGGGAGAGATGGGCAGGATGTCGGTGAGCGGATCGCCCAACTCATGACCGAGGCTGAGACCCCGGCTGAGCCGACCACCGGCATCGCGCTGCCCCCGCCCCAGGTCCCCGAGCTGCCGGCCGAGGCTCTGCAGGCCTTCGTCGAAGTGGATCGCAAGTGCGGCGTCTTCATCTTTCCCCAGCTGAAGCAGTTGGGGGCGGAGGCGGCGGTCGAGGAGTTGTTGGCCATGGCGGCGGCTCTGGCCCAGCCGGAGACCGCTGGGGGCGATCTGGCGGGGGGCTACCGCGCGCTTCTGGCCCGAGCCCAAGGGGAACTTCGGGAAGCGAGGACCAAAGAGGTCGAGCAGGAAGGCGTCCATCGTGACCGGCGCCAGGCTGACGCCAAGCTGGCGGCCAGCCTGCTGGCGGCTAAGTCGAGGCTGCCGGCGACCCGCTTGGTCCGGCTCCAGCAGCGGCTAGCCGAGATGGCTGAGGAGGCCAGCGACGATGATCCGGTGGCGTTGATCGAACAGGCCGTCGCCGACTGGGAGCGCCTCAGCCAGGTGCGCCAGTCTCGGGAAGCGGAGCGGCTGGCCGACCGGGCCCACTTGGTGGTCAGGCCGCGGCAGCAGGAGACAGCGCGCAGCCGCAAGGCGCTACGGGATCAGGCCCAAGTGGTCGCGCTCGCACGAGCCTTCGCGCTTCAGGATCCGCCGCTGCAATCAGAGCCCTCCGAAGAGGAGTCCGATCAGTGATGAGCGGCCTCTAGCTCCAGCGCCTCACCTTCCTCAGCCTCGATGCTGACCCAGTCCGGCTGGCCCAGCAGTCGGCTGACCTCGACCATGATCCGACCCTGAGCGTCGAATACCGCGTCCTGGACACGGTCGATGCTGGGACGGCTGGTCGCCACCACCTGGGCCAGATCGGGGTCTTCCTGAGCCACCTCGGCCTGGCGCAGCTGCTCGGTGATCTGAGGCGGAACCACCCGACGCTCGCGAATTCGGGCATCCTCAAGGTCGGCCAGAACTCGGTCTAGGTGCTCCAGATGGGAGCGGTAGCGGCGCAGGATGCGGGTCCGCGAGAAGCCATCGTGCTGACGGCGGAGGATTTCCCGACGGGTGGCGCGAAATCGGCTGTCTCGATCTGTAGTCATCATGTTGAGTTATCCCATGGATCGCGTCGGGGCCTCGGGACGCGCACGTCCGATGTGTCCAACGGCGACGGATGCAGCCTGGTTACCCGGTGCTCCCCGCCACCTGGCAGCGTAGCCACTGCGAGCTACGGTAGTTGGAGTATACCCCAAAATCAGCCAATTTTCAATCAGAAATCGCTTAGAAAGTTGCTAATAAATCGGGGCGATTTCTGCACTCGCTTTAGGTCGCTAAACCGTCACATCTGTGCTGCGGTCGCCAGCTCTGGGATCGTGAGCTTGGCTCACCTCCTAAACTGGGGCAATGGCTTCAGCCCCAGGGTCCCGGCGCGCCCATGCCAAGCGGACCACCGCCCGGTCTGACGAGGCCGAGCTGCCGCTGGGGCTGACCCCAGCCCAGTGCCGGCACATGTATCGGCAACTGGTGCAGATCCGGCGCTTTGAGGACCACGCCGCCGAGGCCTACGCCCAGGCCAAGGTTGGGGGGTTCCTTCATCTATACATCGGCGAGGAGGCGGTGGCGGTCGGGGCCCTCAATGCCGCCCGTGACACCGACCACGTCCTGGCCCACTACCGCGATCACGGCTACGCCCTGGCCCGCGGCTGCGATCCCAAGGCCTGCATGGCGGAGCTGTTCGGTCGCGAGGACGGGCTCTGTCACGGCAGGGGCGGATCGATGCACCTGGCTGACGCCGCTCGCCACTTTTGGGGCGGGCACGCCATCGTCGGCTCCCACATCCCCATCGGGGCCGGCATGGCCTATGCCATGCAGTACCAGCAGAGCGATGAGATCGTTCTCGACTTCTTCGGCGACGGTGCCACCGGCAACGGGATCTTCCACGAGGGCCTCAACATGGCGGCCCTCTGGAATCTGCCCATCATCTTCATCTGCGAGAACAACCTCTATGGGATGGGCGCCACCCTGGCGGAGGAGTCTCCGGTAAGCGAAATGAAGATCAAGGCCGAGGGCTACACCATGCCCGCAGTCCAGTGCGATGGCATGGACGTGCTCTCGGTCTACGACGCCATCCAGAAGGCGGCTGAGCACTGCCGCAGCGGCAAAGGACCCTTCTTCGTAGAGGCCTTGACCTACCGCTTCCGGGGCCATTCGATGGCTGACCCGGAGCTCTACCGGGCCAAGGCCGAGGTCCAGCGGTGGCGGACCAAGGACCCAATTCCCCGCTTTGGCGATTTCTGCGTCAAGCACGGGATCTGCAGCGCCAGGGAGCTGGCCCAGGTCAACGAAGAGGTCGAGCAGGAGATGCTCGACGCGGTCGCCTTCGCGGACAAGTCGCCCTGGCCGGCGGCGGCCGACGTCGGCCGCTGGATCTACGCCAAACCGATCGACCCTGAGTCTGACGGCGGCCCCAGCGCGGTCGGCCTCAGGGTCGCCACCGTCGAGCCCCAGCCCGAAGTCAGCGAAGCGGGCATCTGAGATGGCGGTGATCAGCTACCGGGATGCGGTGCGCGGCGCGCTTCGGGATGAGATGCTCCGCGACCAACGGGTGATCCTGATGGGGGAGAGCATCACCGGGTACGGGGGCTCCTATGCCGTCACCAAGGGGCTGATCGACGAATTCGGCCCCAAGCGAGTCATGGAGACCCCCATCGCCGAGGCCGGGATCGTGGGATTCGCGGTGGGCAGCGCCATGGGCGGGCTGCTGCCGGTAGCGGAGCTGATGACGGTCAACTTCGCCCTGCTGGCGCTGGACCAGATCGTCAACAGCGCTGCCAAGTTCCACTACATGTTCGGGGGCCAGTGGTCGGTCCCTCTGGTTATCCGCACCGTCGCCGGCTTCGGCCAGCTCGGTCCTACCCACTCCCAGACCTTTGAGGGCTGGTTCGCGTCGGTCCCGGGTTTGAAGGTGGTGATGCCCTCCACTCCTGCCGACGCCCGGGGGCTGCTGCTGGCAGCGATCCGAGATCCCGACCCGGTCATCTTCATCGAGCACAGTCTGCTCTACAGCACCAAGGGGGAGGTCGCCGACGGAGCCGAGCCCGGACAGGACGAGATCCCCATCGGTAAAGCCAAGGTGGTCCGGGAGGGGCGGGACGTGACCCTGGTGGGCTACTCGCGGATGCTGCTCCAGGCGCTGCAGGCAGCGGAGGTGCTGGAGCGAGACGACGGCATCTCCTGCGAGGTGGTCGATCTCCGCACCCTGCGCCCGGTCGACTACCCCACCGTGGTGGAGTCGGTGCGTCGCACCCACCAGGTGGTGCTCTGCGGCGAGGACTGGCGCACCGGAGGATTCGGCGCCGACCTCCTCAGCGAGATCCAGGATCGCTGCTTTGACGACCTCGACGGTCCGGTGCAGCGGGTGGCCATGCGCGATGTGCCGATGGCCTACTCGCGAGCGTTGGAGAAGGTCCTGGTGCCGACCAGCGATCAGGTGGTGGAAGCCGTCCGGCGGCTGAACTGATGGCCTACGAGGTGACCATGCCCCAGATGGGGTATGACATGACCGAGGGCTCGATCAACCGCTGGCTGGTGGAGGAGGGTGCCCCGGTGGAGCGGGGTGACATCATCGCCTCGATCGCCACCGAGAAGGCGGATATCGACATCGAGGCCTATGCCAGCGGAGTGCTCAAAAAGATCCTGGTCCAGCCCGGCACCAAGGTCGCGGTGGGTGCTCCGATAGCGATCATCGGCGAGGCGTCTGAGGCGATCCCAGATCGTGCCACCGCTCCAGAAAAGCCGGCTACCGGGGAGGTACCCGAGGCTTCCGCAGAGAAGACCAAGGCGAAAGACGGTGACGGCGCCAGACCGAGCGAGGATGTGCTCGATAAGTCCGTACCTAACCGATCGCCGGCCACCTCCGGGGAGTCTTCTGAGGCCCCGACGCCGGTGCCGGAGTGGGCCCAACAGCTGGCAGGGGGAGCCAGCGAGCCTATCCCAGCCGGTCCTCTGGCCGCCCCCGGGGGACGGATCAAGGCCAGCCCGCTGGCTCGGCGCCGCGCGCGCGAACTCGGGATCGAACTGAGCACCATCCGTGCCACCGGCCCGGACGGACGGATCAGAGCGGAGGACGTAGAGGCGGCCGCGCGCGGCGGCGTGAGCTCGACCTTGGCCCGATCGGTAGGGGCCGCCGCTGCCGTGGACCTCAGCGATCCCTCAGAGCCGGTGCGACTCTCGCGGATGCGGGAGGCGATCGCCCGGCGCATGGCAGAGTCCAACAGTTCGATCCCTCACTTCCACCTCACCACCGAGGTCCGGATGGGGACGTTGCTGCAGCTGCGCAGCGAGCTCAACCAGCTGGGAGACGCCGAGCTGCCTAAGTTCTCAGTTACCGACTTCGTGATTCGTGCCATGGCCCTTACCCTGCAGCGCCACCCCCACCTCAACGCCGCCTGGATCGGTAGCGGGTTGCGCCGGTTCTCGCAGAGCAACATCGCGCTGGCGGTGGCCTTGCCCGACGGCCTGGTGGCACCGGTGCTGAGGGGCTGCGAGGGTCTGAGCTTCTCCGAGCTTGCGCGACGCGCCCACGACCTGGCCGCCCGGGCCAAGAGCAACCGGCTCCACCCCGAGGAGCTCTCGGGCGCTCACACCGCGATCAGCAATCTGGGAACGTTCGGGGTGACCCAGTTTTCGGCCATCATCACCCCTGGTCAAGGCAGCGTCCTGGCAGTAGGCCAGGTGCGCGAGGTCCCGGTCGTGGAGGCGGGCCAGCTGGTGCCGGGCCACCAGATGGCCATGACTTTGGCCATCGACCATCGGGTCACCGACGGAGCTGAGGGGGCCGAGGCACTGGCCTTTCTCCGCTGGTGTTTGGAGCATCCCACCGCGTGCCTGGTTTGAGCCGGGTGGCGGCGCTGCTCCCAATTCTGGATTGACCCTATGAAGGACCTGGCCATCATCGGCTCCGGGCCTGGCGGATACGTGGCCGCCATCCGGGCCGCCCAACTGGGGATGGCGGTCACCATCGTCGAGGAGGCAGACACCCTGGGTGGGATCTGCCTCAACTGGGGTTGCATCCCCTCCAAGTCGCTCTTGCGGAACGCCGAGGTCCTCCATCTGGTCCAGGAGTCGGAGCGCTTTGGCATCCGTCGCGGGGAGGTGGTGGCCGACTTCGACGCAGCCATCAGCCGCAGTCGTGAGGTGGTGGGCAAGCTGACCCAAGGCGTCGCGTTCCTGATGCGCAAGAACGGGGTTGAGGTGGTCCACGGCCGCGGCCGCCTGGTCTCCGAGCAAACGATCGAGGTCTCCCCTTCGGGCCAGACGGTGGTGGCTTCTCAGATCCTGATTGCCACCGGGGCCCGTCCCAAATCCTTGCCCGGCCTGACGGTGGACGGCAAGACGGTCTTCACCTACCGAGAGGCTCTGGAGCTGCGCCAGCTGCCCAAGAGCTGCGTCATCGTGGGCGGCGGTGCGATCGGGGCGGAGTTCGCCTACGTGTACTCGTCCTACGGGGTGGAGGTGACGGTGGTTGAGGCGCTCGCCCGGCTGCTGCCTATGGAGGACCAGGAGGTCTCCAAGGAGCTGACCCGGCAGTTCGAGCGTCAGGGCATAGGACTGCGGACAGGCTCCTTGATCCAGCGGTCGGAGCGCACCGGGGAGGGGTGGCGGTTGCATCTGGAGAACGGCGACGCGGTCGAAGGCGAGATGGTCCTGACCGCCACCGGGGTCCAGGCCAACGTTGAGAACCTGGGGCTCGAGGACCTGGGCGTGGCGGTCCAGGGTGGCTTCATCAAGGTTGACGACCACCTCCGCACCAACGTCCCTGGCGTCTTCGCCATCGGCGACGTCGTCGGACCACCGCTGCTGGCCCACGCCGCCAGCGCCGAGGGCGTGATCGCTGTGGAGACGGCAGCTGGCCGAGAGGCTGCGCCGCTGGACCCGATCCAGGTGCCCCGCTGCACCTACTGCCAGCCCCAGGTGGCTTCGGCCGGCTACACCGAGGAGCAGGCCAAGGAGAAGGGCTACCAGGTACGGATCGGCAAGTTCCCATTCAGTGCCAGTGGCAAGGCGATCGCGATGGGAGAAACGATGGGCTTCATCAAGACTGTCGTCGACGCCGACACCGGCAAGCTGCTAGGGACTCACGCGATCGGGGCGGAGGTCACCGAACTGCTACCCGAGATGGTCATGGCCGCCTGGGCTGGGGTGAAGGCCGAGCAGTTCGAGGCCCTGGTCCACGCCCACCCCACCCTGAGCGAGAGCTTGAAGGAGGCGGCGCTGGCGGCTGAGGGAGTGGCGATTCACATCTGAGCGGTGACGGCGGGAGCCACCACGGCCGGGCCAGATTCCAAGCCGCGATTGCCTTGCCTATCAGTGGCTATCGAGACCGGTGATACGGATCCCGGTCTCGGCGCGATGAATCCGGTTGAGCCGGATGAGAAAGGGCGTCAGCGCCTCACTGAAGTGGGAGTTGGCGAGACCCCCGCCGTCTACCGGTCGGAGACCGGCTATGGTGCGGACCAGACCGACAACCAGGTCCTTGGCCGTGGCGTCGTCGGAGGTGACGATGACGTCCTCGTCGAGGGGTGACTCCAGCCGCTCGAGGGTGGAGGCGCTCACGGTGTGGAAGGCAGCCACTACCAGCGCTCCGGGGCAGTGCTGCGCCGCCTCCAGCGCGGCTGAGCCGGCTTCGGGTCTTACTGGATAGGGCACCCCGCGCCGGAACTCCATCGGAGCCGCGGTGGAGATCAAGACTCGACCCTGCAGCTCGGCTCCCAGCTGGGCGAGAAGCGGCGCCCCCGCCTCGTAGGGAACGGTCAGCAGGGTGAGCTGTCCCGAACCAGCGGCGTCCAAGTTGGAGGCCCCCACAACGGTTCCTCGGCCGGGCCCCACTTGGGCCTGGACGCTGGCGGCTATCTCGTTGGCTCGCTGCAGGTCACGCGAGCCCAGTCGCACGGTCAAACCGGCAGCGGCCAGCCTGGCCGCCATGCCCCGACCCAAGGGCCCTGTCCCGCCGATGAGTCCCACTTCGCTGAGCGCGGATTCGTTCATGCAGCTCCTCTCGCCGATCACGAGGCTGGCCCGGAGTCAGCCCGACTTCGGGACCTACCATATCGAGCGTGGCCAAGGAGACCGTCGCTGCTGAGTCGGCAACCCCGGAGGAGCTGATCCTCGATCTGCGCCATACCCTGGTCCAGGTCGCATCGGCTGAGTCCGATGATGTGAACCGTCCACCTCGGTTGTTGGTCTTTCGTGCCCCGGCGTTGAGCGGTTCACGGCCAGACCTCCGGGCTGGCGAGGCCCCCCATCTGTGGTTCGAGTTGGAGGGGCGGCGGATCGAGTGCCAGCTCAGGGATGCCGCTGGCTGGCAGGAGCCGGACGGCCCCGCAGTGGCACTGTACGAGGTGCCTCTGGCTGGCGGATCCCGGCGCTCGGGGAAGCTGGCTGTCGACTCCGCCTGGGGGCTGCGCTGGGGCAGCGATGGGCTCAGCGGCGAACTTGTCGTGGAGACGGCTGAGCTACTGATCGGCAATCGGTCTGGGCGAGGCTAGCCGTGGCCGTCAACGTGGGCGGGCTGAGGGCCCGCTCCGAGCTTCCAGTTCCTCTCAGCTTCAGCGGCGTGGTGGGACAGGGCCGTATGAAGCTGGCTCTGCTGCTGGCAGTGGTCGAGCCCAATATCGGAGGAGTCCTGATCCGGGGCGAGAGGGGCACCGCCAAGTCGACCTTGGTGCGGGCTCTGGCGGCGATTCTGCCCACGCAGGAGCAGGTGGCGGACTGCCCCTACCACTGTGCGCCGGCCGGTCCCGAACACTGCCAGGACTGCGCTGCGCGGCTGGCGCAGGGCGAAGCGCTGCCAACCGTGGTCCGGCCGACCCGCGTGGTGGAGCTGCCATTGGGCGCGTCCGAGGACCGGATCGTGGGGTCGATTGACATGGAGCTGGCACTGAGCCAGGGCCGGCGCGCCTTCCAGCCGGGTCTGCTGGCAGAGGCCAATCGCCAGATCCTCTACGTGGATGAGGTCAACCTGCTGGATCACCACCTCGTCGACGTTCTCCTGGATGCCGCTGCTGGAGGCGTGAACGTGGTTGAGCGCGAGGAGATCTCGATCTCCCATCCCTCCCGCTTCGTCCTGGTGGGAACCATGAACCCTGAGGAGGGCGACCTTCGCCCGCAGCTGCTGGACCGCTTTGGCCTCTGCGTGGAAGTCTCGGGGCTGATGGCGCTGGAGGACCGGGTCGAGGTGATGCGGCGCGACGCGACCAGCTTCGGTCTGGTCGAGGAGGATCTCCGACTGGCCGACCGGCTGCCCCGGGCCCAAGGCTTGCTGAGCCAGATCGTCACGCCGGAGTTGGTGATCATGGTGGCGGCGGCGATGAGCGTCGATCAGCAGGCAATTGGGCATCGGTCCGACCTGGTCCTGGTCCGCGCCGCTCAGGCCTATCGGGCTCTCCAGGCCGCCAGTGAGGCGTCTGCGGTCCCTGCTGATCTGCTGGTCAGCCTGAGGGACCTGACCGAGGTGGCGGAACTGGCGTTGGTCCACCGCCGGCGCTCCCTGGGCACCGGACTCCAGGAGGCGCCCTCGGGGATCACCGAGGCACCGGGGCAGCAGCTCCAGACGCCGTCCGACGCCGCGGTGCCGGACCCCAGCCGCGAGAAGTCACCCAGCGGAGCCGAGACCGCCGATGACGAGGATGCCGAGGGCGCTGGCACTCCCCAGGGTGAGGGTGAAGCGGCCGGTGACGCCGGCGCCAGTTCCGAGGCCCGATCGGGCCCGGTTGTGACTGACCCCATCGAGGTGGATGAGGGGTTCGCGGTGGGGCGGATCCAGCTGCCCCGGGAGCGCCTGCGCCGCCGCGGGATTGGGCGCCGGAGCCAGACCAGCTCGCGCGACCGACGGGGGCGCTACGTCGGGGCTCGCGAGGTCGAGCACCCGACCGACCTGGCACTGGATGCCACGCTGCGAGCGGCCGCTCCGCATCAGCTGGGGAGGCGAAGCCAAATCTCGGCTTCCGGTCCCAAGTTGCAGCTGGAGCCGCAGGATCTGCGACAGAAGGTGCGCGAGCGCAGGATCGGCAATCTCATCGTCTTCGTAGTCGACGCCTCAGCGAGCATGGATGCCGAGCAGCGCATGGACGCCACCCGCAGCGCCATCCTGGCGCTGCTGAAGGACGCTTACGTACGTCGTGATCGGGTGGCACTGATCTCGTTCTCCGGCCGGAAGGCCAAGGTGGTCCTGCGCCCCACCTCCAGCGTCGATCTGGCCGAACGCCACCTGAGCCGGATTGCCGTGGGCGGGACCACTCCACTCACCCATGGGCTGGTGGCGGCGCTCAACCTGATAGTGGGAGAGCGGCGGCGGGACCCGGACGTGCTGCCCCTGCTGGTGCTGATCAGCGATGGCCGAGGCAACATCAGCTTCGGTGGCGAGGAACCACTGCTGGAGGCACAGCGGATCGCCGACCAGATTCGTCGGGACGGTATCCGGGCCCTGGTGATCGACTCCTCCCGGGACCACCTCCTCCAGGCAAGGCTCAGCCCGGATCAGGGCAGGCCGGGATCGCCCCGCTTCGCCGGTTACAACTTCAATGCTTGCGTCGACCTGGCCGAGCGGATGGGTGCCGCCTACTTCGGGCTTTTCGATCTCTCCGAAGGGGCGATCCTGAGGCCGGTTGCCGAGGCGCTGCGCCAGCAGGCCTGAGGGGAGCGCGCCCGGCCTCTGAGACAATCGGGCCATGGCTGAGCTGCGCACCGTCTATCCGTTCACGGCCCTGGTGGGGCAGGACCAGATGCGGCTGGCCTTGGAGCTAAACGCCGTCAACCCGGCGATCGGGGGAGTCCTGATCCGGGGCGAGAAAGGGACGGCCAAGTCGACCGCGGTACGAGCCCTGGCCCGTCTTCTGCCCGAGCTGGATGTGGTGGTGGGCTGCCACTACGGCTGCGCGCCCAACAGCGATGCCCCGTGCTCGGATTGCCAAGCCCGGCTGGCGGCCGGCGAGAAGCTGGGGTCGGTCCGGCGCCAGATGCGAGTGGTCGAGCTGCCCATCAACGCGTCGGAGGACCGGGTGGTGGGTTCGATCGACCTGGAGGCGGCGATCCATTCAGGGCAGCGCCGCTTCGAGCCCGGGGTTCTGGCCGAGGCCAACCGCCAGATCCTCTACGTCGACGAGGTGAACCTGCTCGACGACCACATCGTCGACGTTCTTCTCGACGCGGCCGCCATGGGGGTCAACGTAGTCGAGAGGGAGGGGATCTCGGTATGGCACCCATCTCGTTTCATCCTGGTCGGCACCATGAACCCGGAGGAGGGTGACCTTCGACCCCAGCTGCTGGACCGCTTCGGTCTCTGCGTCGATGTCTCCGGGATCACGCAGATCCCCGAGCGGGTGGAGATAGTCCTGCGCCGGGAAAAGTTCGAGGACGACCCTGAGTCGTTTGCGGCTGAGTGGGAGGACGAGGAGCAGAGGGAGCGAGCCCGGATCGACCGGGCCATCGCCGCGCTCGCCGAGATCGAGACCTCCCGACCGGTGCTGGAGGCGATCGCGCGGCTGGCGATAGAGCTTGAGGTCGACGGCCACCGTGCCGACCTGGTTGCCCGCAAGGCCGCCCAGGCGTACGCGGCCCTCGAGGGGCTGCCTCGGGTCGGGCTGGCTGAGGTGGCGGCGGTAGCCCCCATGGTCCTGGCCCACCGGGTCCGGGCCAAGGCCGGTCAGAGGCCTCACGACATAGCCGGATCCACCCGTCGGGTGCTGGGCGAGGCTTGAGCCGGGCTCTCTTGTCGCGGCCGACTGAGGGGCGGGTCACGGGCGGGTCGCGCCTGGATGATCTTGCTGCGGCCGCTGCTAGCTTGAGCTTGCCGGTCGTGGTTCGGGGACCGTCCTCCCACTCCGGTGGGACCCCGGCCACGGTCGGTGTTCCCCCGGAGACCGGCTTTGGCTGACGAGCCCGATCTGGGCGAACTGGTTCCGGTCGCGCCCGAGGAGCTGCTGATGCGAGCGGCCCTGGGAGTGCCTGGCCGGCCCCGCATCGAGGTCGGTCTCAACGAACCCCGCTTCGCCGCCCGCCGGGGGCAGCGCACTCCCGAGGACCAACTGGCCCTGCAACGAGCCCTGGGGGGAGTCTCCTATCCGACGGATCGGGAGCGCCTGATCACCGAGGCCAGCCGTTGGCTGGCTGGCCACCCCAGCATCCCGGAACGCCTTCGGGGCCTACCGGAGCTCACTTACGGTGGGGAGCTCGAGGTGCTCCGCAAGCTAGCGGAGCTGGAGTCCGCCCCGTCCATGCCGAGCGACGATCAGGCTTCCGAACCGGATCCACCTTCGGCGGCGCTGGGGAACCAAGAGGGCAGCTCCGAGAGCAGGTAGCGCCGGGACTCAGGGTCAAAATCGATCACCTGCAACCCTTGAGAGAAGGCCGCCTCCAGCTGACCCCGCAGCTCATCCTGGAGCGGTAGCACCGCGACCAGGTCAGCCCCAGGCGGTGCCGGCAGCCCAGGAGGGACGGTGACCGAAGCTGCCGGCTGGCGCTTTCTGAGCCTGCCCAGTTCGGACTGCTCCCGCGAGCCCAGAAACCACTCGACGAAGAGCCGGTCGGTGGGCAAGCCGTGGCTGAGCGCGTGATCACGGACGCCGTAGAAGTCGCGCTGGAAGGCGCGAGCGGTCGCGCCTAGATGGCGCAGGTTGAAGTAAGCGTTCCCCAGCTGGGTTGGGTCGAAAGTCCAAACCACGCGGTCCAGACCCGACGCCAGTACCTCCTGTCCCTGCGCCAGCTTTAAAGCGCTGCCAATTCCGCTGTTGCGGAACTCGGACAGCACACCGGCCGCGTGAGATCGGTGGTAGACGGCGCCATCCCGCGTTCGTCCGGTGAAGCCGTAGGCGAAGCCCACCGGCCGCTCGCCGGCACGCGCCAAGAGGACGACTCCACCGGCGACGGAGATCGCACGCAGGATGGTGCTCGGGGCGGCGACGCTGCGCGATCCCCAGATCTCCGCCTGCAGATCGCTTACTGCTTCAAGCTCGTCGAGCTCTCGCGCCAGTATGACCTCGTATTCGCTGGTCGCAGGCGCTGCGGTGCTACTCGGCTCCTCGGGCACCCCAGCCTTAGCCGCGGTCATAGGGCCGGCCCGACTCCACGGTCTCGGACCCGCTCCCGAAGTGTGCCGGGCAGTCGAAACCGATAATCGCCACGCAGATGCCCTCGCAATCCACCAGTCGAATCCGCAACTTTTCCATCATCGCTCACATTGATCATGGCAAGTCGACCCTGGCCGACCGGCTGCTGGAGCTGACCGGGACCGTCAGCGCTCGAGATCTGACCGAGCAGATGCTCGACACCATGGACATCGAGCGCGAGCGTGGCATCACCATCAAGGCCCAGGCCGTGCGCATGACCTACCTGGCGAAGGACGGCCAATCCTACGAGTTCAACCTCATCGACACCCCCGGCCACGTCGACTTCGCCTACGAGGTCTCGCGGGCGCTCGCCGCCTGCGAGGGAGCGCTGCTGGTGGTTGACGCCAGCCAGGGGATCGAGGCCCAGACGCTGGCCAACGTCTACAAGGCGCTGGAGCTGGGACTGGAGATCGTGCCGGTGGTCAACAAGATCGATCTGCCCCAGTCCGACCCGGAGCAGGTGCGTCAGGAGATCGCCCGGGTGATCGGGATTCCCGCCGAGCGCTCCATCCTCGCCAGCGCCCGGACCGGAGAGGGAGTCGATCAGATCCTGGAGGCGGTCGTCACCGCCCTCCCAGCCCCGGTGGGGGATCCGGATGCCCCGCTGCGGGCGTTGATCTTCGACTGCAAATACGACGCCTACCGAGGCGTGGTGGTCTACGTACGCATCGTCGACGGCCGGCTCCGGCCCGGCAGCCAGATTCTGATGATGGCGTCTCGCGGGACCTTCACCGTGGACGAGGTGGGCATCTTCCGGCCCGGCATGGTTGCCGTCGAAGAGCTGACCGCGGGTGAGGTGGGATATCTGATCGCCTCCATCCGCAACGTCCGCGACAGCAAGGTGGGCGATACCATCACCGAGGTCTCCCGGCCGACCCAGGAGCCACTGCCGGGCTACCGCCAGGTCAGTCCCATGGTCTGGGCGGGCCTGTTCCCGGTCGACAGCGACGACTACCAGGGCCTCAAGGAGGCGCTGGAGCGGCTCCAGCTCAACGACGCTGCGCTCACCTATCAGCCCGAGACTTCCGCCGCCCTTGGCTTCGGATTTCGCTGCGGCTTCCTGGGACTTCTGCACATGGAGATCGTCCAAGAGCGGCTGGAGCGCGAGTTCCAACTCAACCTGATCACAACGGCGCCCTCGGTCGCCTACCGCGTAACGCTCCGGAACGGCTCGGCTGTCGAGATCGACAACCCCGATCAGCTGCCAGAGGCGGGCACCATCGAGACCATCGAAGAGCCCCGGGTCAAGCTGGAGATCGTGGTCCCCAAAGAGCACCTGGGCGGGATCATGGAGCTCTGCCAGGAGCGCCGGGGCGAGTTCATCCAGCTCGAGTACCAGCCCCCGGGCGAGCGGGCGCTGCTCACCTATGACCTTCCGCTGGGCGAGATCATCCACGACTTCTATGACCAGCTCAAGTCGCGCAGCCGGGGCTACGCCTCGATGGACTACCAGCTGGCTGGCTATCGGGCGGAGAACCTGGTCAAGCTCGACATCCTGGTGGCCGGCAACCGGGTCGACGCCCTCTCGGTGATCGTCCATCGCCAGCAGTCCAGCACCCAGGGACGCAAGCTGGTCCAGCGGCTCCGGGAGGTGATCCCGCGCCAGCTCTTCGAGGTTGCCATCCAGGCGGCCATCGGCGGCAAAGTGATCGCCCGAGAAACGGTGCCCGCACTTCGCAAAGACGTGCTCGCCAAGTGCTACGGCGGCGACATCACCCGCAAGCGCAAGTTGCTGGAGAAACAACGCGAAGGCAAGCAGCGCATGAAGCGCGTCGGTAGCGTGGAGATACCCCAGGAGGCGTTCATGGCGGTACTTTCACTTGACCGCTGAGTCTCGGGCGAGGAGCGTGCGCAGTCTCTACCTCCACATTCCCTTCTGCGAAAGTCGCTGTCCGTACTGCGATTTCGCGATTCACGTCGGTGGCGATCATCTCTACCAGCCTTACGTCGAGGCAGTGATCGCCGAGCTCGCCTGGTGGGCGCGGGCAGGTACCCGCGGGCCGGAGTTGGAGACCGTCTATCTGGGCGGGGGAACGCCGGGACTGCTGCCGCCACGATTGCTGGGGCGGCTGCTGACCGTCGTGGAGCAGTTCTTCGGCATCGCCAACGGTGCAGAGATCACCATCGAGACCAATCCCAGCGGCTTGACCGAAGAGCTGGTCCGCAGCTGGCTCTCCCTGGGGATCAACCGGGTCAGCCTGGGGGTTCAGAGCCTGGATGATGAGGCGCTGCGCTGGCTGGGGCGCAATCACGATGCGGCTGCCGCCGAGGCAGCCATCATCGCGGCCCAGCAGGCCGGACTGGCGAACCTCAGCTGTGACCTGATCTATGCGATCCCGGAACAGCCGACCTCTGTCTTTGCAGCTGGACTTGAGCGGCTGCTCGGGTATGCGCCTCAACACGTCTCCTGTTACGAGCTGACGGTGGAGCCCTCGACACCGCTGTCGCGGTGGGTTGCTGCTGGCAAGGTGAGCGCCCCCCGCGAGGATGACTTCCTCGAGCAACACCGCCTGGCCAAAGCACTACTGGAACGCGTGGGACTCCGGCAGTACGAGGTGAGTAATTACGCCCGCCCGGGTCGTGAATCCCGGCACAACCTGACCTACTGGCAAGGACGTCAGTACCTGGGGGTGGGCTGCGGCGCTCACGGATTCATCGACAAGAAAACCAGTCAGGAGCTGGGATTTACGATCTCTCCAGGGGATGTCGGCCTGCGCTACTGGAATCTGCGCAGCGCCGCCACCTACATCAAGCAGGTAGCCGAGCTTGGTCACGGACGTAGAGGTGAGGAGGCAATCACTCACGAGCAGCGTCAGCTGGAACTTCTGGCCTGCGGGCTGCGGCTGCGAGCCGGAGTTCAGCTATCAGCGCCTCGGCAACTGGCTGAGGCTGACCGCCTGGCCGATCTAGGGCTGGTGGAGCTTTCCGGCAACCGGGTGTCGGCGACGCCTCGGGGACTGGAGGTGCTCGATCGCCTCACTCTGGAGCTGGCCGCCACCGCAGACGCTGGGCGGCCCCGGTCGAGCCGGACGCAGCCAGCACGCGAAAGTGCTACCGCGCCAGCCCAGGTGCCCCGGCAGCGACACAGCCTCCGGGCAGAGTAGCCCGGCCGCGGGGGCCGGTCCCCTGACGGCGAGCCGGCTCAGGTGGTGGTGGGGAGCCTCAGGCCAAAGGCGTGGGGCAAAAGCACGCCGAACAGGTAGCCAGCGAGTGCGGCCCCGGTCCCGACCAACAGCACCTGGCCTCCTCCCACCCAAAGGCGCTGTCCAGTCACCCAGGCTTTGATCACGCCGACGCCGGTCAGTCCAACTGCCGATATCGCCAGGGCGGCGATAACCGCCGGCAGTCCCCTTATGAAGATGTAGGGGATGATCGGCAGCATCGCTCCCAGTAGGAAGGTCCCCGCCATGAGGAACCCGTCCCGGACCGGGGTGTCGCGGAGTTGGCTAGAGATTCCCAGCTCCTTCTCGATGTGGGTCTCCTCCCAGAGCTGAGGGTAGCGGGCCATCGACTTGGAGAGCTCGGTGGCGGCCTCCAGCGGAACGCCCCGGTCGGCCAAGATCGCCGCCATCTCGTCGAGCTCCTCCTCAGGTTTGCTCTGGAGCTCGCCCCTCTCCTTGTGGATGGCGCTGTGCTTGAGATCGCGGCTGGCGGTCGTGGCCAAGTAGGCGCCGGTTCCCATCGAGATCATCCCCGCCAGGGCGCCGACCAGACCAGCAATCAGGATGGTGGTGTGCGAAACCGCCGCCCCCGCGGTGGCGGTGGCAACGCCGGTGGTCAGCCCCAGAGTGGTCAGCAGGCCGTCCTGAACACCGAACACGACCTCCCGGATCCCCGCCCGTCGGGCGAGGCGCTCACGTTCCGAACCCTGGGCCACGGCGCCGATCGACGGTAGATGATGCGATGGCGGCTTGAGGTCGGCGGCGGGGGCCGGGCTGGAGCCCATCGACTGATGTTAGCGTGGCCACCAACCCTGCTTTCCATCAGTGCTCGGGAGATCGAGAGGGGAGAACACCCGTGCTAGACTCGACTTAGCACTCGGAGTATTGGAGTGCTAACCGGAGCTGGAGTGGATCGGGTATGGACCAGCGCAAAGAGCGAATCCTGAGAGCCGTCGTCTCTGACTACACCGAGACCGTGGTCCCGGTGGGATCGCACGCGCTTGCTGCCAGGTACTTCCTGGAGCTGAGCTCGGCCACCATTCGCAACGAGCTCTCCGAGCTGGTTGATGACGGCTTCCTAGCCCAGCCGCACGCGTCGGCTGGCCGAGTGCCGACCGACCGGGGATACCGCTACTTCGTCGACTTCCTCCTTCCTCAGGAGGTCGTGGATCCGCAGCTGCGCCGGGTCGTGCGCCAGGGTTTTGAGGCGGCAGCTCACGATGTCGAAGCGGTCTTGGAGGCGGCGGCGGCGGTGCTGAGCCGGCTGGTAGAGAACGTCGCGGTCGTCACCGGTCCCGCCAACGCCACCAGCCGTCTGCTCCATATCGACCTGGTTCTGATGCACCCCGGGCAGTCGTTGATGGTGGAGATCGCGACCGGTAACGCCGCCTACCAGCGGCTCCTCGAGATCGACCCGCTGGTCGACCAGGAGGAGCTCAGCGGTTGGGCCCACCGGCTGAACGAGCTCTACCGCGGCTTCTCCGCCGACGAGGTCGAGTCCGCCCCGCTGTTTCCCGGTTGGGCGCCGGGACTGCAGGCGATGGTGGCGGACGTGGCCAAGGGACTGCGCCAGCTCGCGACCAGATCTGCCCTGGTGATTCACAACGGGGTCCGCAATCTGGTCCGCCAGCCAGAGTTCGAGGATCCCGCCCGGCTCCGTGCCGTCTTGGAGGTGCTGGAGGCTCAGCGCATCCTCGGCGATGTCCTGGCTCAGCTGGCTCCTCAGGCCGGGATGCAAGTGCTGATCGGCCATGAGAACACGGTCGAGGAGCTCCGCGAGTGCAGCTTGGTACTGACCAGCTATCAAGCTGGCGAGCAGCTGTGGGGAACGATCGGCGTGGTGGGACCTACCCGGATCCGCTACGGTCAGGTGGCTGCCCGGCTGCAGCTGGTCTCCCAGGCGACCGGCGCGGCCCTGGCCCGGCTGCTGGCTTGAACCTGATCTTTACTGAAACACTGTGAACCTCTCGAAGGACGATCCCGAGGTGGGCGCGGAAGCCGAGGCGTCGCTGCCCGAGCAGAGGGTGGCCGGCCCCAATCGGATCGCCGAGCTGGAGGCCGAGCTCGCCCAGCTCAACGCCACCTACAGGCGGCTGGCGGCTGACTTCGAGAACTACAAGCGTCGGAAGGGACAGGAGGGCGAGGAGCTGGCCAGGTACGGAGCTGCGGCGCTCCTGCAGGCGCTCCTGCCCGCCCTGGACAACCTTGAGCGAGCCACCTCCCACCTCCCCGATGACGCTGCCGACGGGCTGGCCGAGGGGTTGCGTCTCACGGTGAAGCAGCTCGAGCAGGCACTTGCGTCTCAGGGGATCCGGCGGATCGCCTCCGTGGCCGAGCCTTTCGATCCTCGGCTTCACAACGCAGTCCTGACCGTGCCCGCCGACGGGGCTCAGCCGGGAACCGTGGTGGCCGTCCTGGCGCCTGGCTACATGATCCACGACCGGGTGGTGAGGCCGGCCCAGGTAAGCGTCGCCGAGAGCGGCCCGGCAGCCCCCGCCCGCAAGAGCCCGGAACGCCGGTCGAGCCCAAAGCCGGGCCCCGGACACACCCAGTCCGGGGGACGTCCCAACTAGCGCATGCCACAAACCAAACGCGACTACTACGAAGTCCTCGGCGTTGACCGCCAGGCCAGCCCGGCCGAACTCAAGCGTGCCTATCGCGGGCTGGCCATGCGCTATCACCCGGACAAGAACCCCGGCGACCACCAGGCTGAGGAGCAGTTCAAGGAGATCGGGGAGGCCTACCAGGTGCTCTCCGATCCCGAGCGCCGCCAGCGCTACGACGCCTTCGGCCACGACGGCGACGGCATCGGCGCCTCCGGCTTCAATTTCCAGTCCGCCTTCGACCTCTTCGACATGTTCTTTGCGGGCGGGTCACCCAACCAGCGCCGTCGCGGCGGTCCCGGGCGCGGGCAGGACCTTCGGCTCCAGGTGACGATCGAGTTCGAGGAAGCCATTCGGGGTGTGACCCGCACTTTTGAAGTCACCAAGCCCAGCCTTTGTCCCGACTGCAACGGCTCGGGGGCCAAGGCCGGGACCTCCCCGGTACCCTGCCCCGACTGCGGCGGCCAGGGCCAGGTGCAGCGGGTCCGGCAATCTCTGCTGGGCCAGATGGTGACGGTGGAGCCGTGTCCCCGCTGCCGCGGCGAAGGCCAGACGATCGAGTTCCCCTGCCCCAACTGCCGTGGCCAGGGCCTGGTCGACGCCTCTAAGGCGATCGAGGTCCAGATTCCCCCAGGGGTAGACAACGAGATGCAGGTCCGGGTCCCGGGCGAGGGGGCGGCCGGTCCCCGCGGCGGTCCCGCGGGCGACCTTTATCTACTGATTTCGGTTCGTCCTCATGAGCAACTCCAGCGCCGGGGGATGACCATCCTCTACGAGTGCCCGATCACCTTCTCCCAGGCGGCTTTGGGCGACACCATCGAGGTCCCCACCGTGGATGGGCCGGTTCAGACGGTGGTCAAACCTGGGAGCCAGTACGGGCAGCAGGTGCGGATCCCGGGCAAGGGTGCACCCGACGCCAGGACCGGTCGTCGCGGCGACCAGGTGGTGCGGCTTCGAGTGGTGACGCCGACCCGGCTCACTGACCGGCAGCGCGAGTTACTGCAGGAATTCTCGCCACCAGATGGCAAGCCGCACCCAGTTCGCAAGGGTTTCTTCGAAAACCTTAAGGACGCCATAGGGCTCTGAGGGCTAGCATCAGGTTTGGTACCGGTGCTGCTCGGGTAGGAACTCTACGGGTTGATAAAACCCTGTAGAAGGTGGCGTTTTGTGGGAGTAGAAAAGATGATCAATTGGGACCCATGGCGTGATCTTTTCGGCCTTCCCCGCGAGATGGGCCAGTGGTTGAGCGAGCAGACCAACGCAATCTCGTCGGGTGAGAGTGCGCCGTCCGTATATCTGCCATTGGACATTCGCCAGACCGATAAGGAGTTCATCCTTGAGGCCTCGGTGGCAGGGTTCGAGCCCAAAGAAATCCAGGTAGTCGCTGAGCAAGGTGTTCTCACCATCCGGGGCGAGCACAAGAGCGAGAGCCAGCCAGAGGGCCGCTATCTGCGGCGCGAGCGCCGGCCAGTCTCATTCTTCCGCCAGATCTCGCTGCCCCAGGATGTCCACGAGGATGACATTCGCGCCAGCTTCCAGAACGGTGTCTTGACCGTTCACGTCCCCAGGGTCGAGGCTCCGGCGCCGCGCCGGGTGAACATCGAGGTCAACTCGGGCGCCGAGACGATTGAGGCTGGCGCCAAGGCGGTTGAAGTGCAGGGAGCCAAGAGCTAGAACGCGCGTCTAGCTGCTCACCGCGTGCGCTGGCCCCGTGGCCGGGACGTCCCGGCCCGGGGCCTTTTTCCCTGCCCTCGGAAAGGCGTTCGCGAATCGGTCCTGCAGCCGGGCTGCCAGCGCTTCCGGACTGCGCACCATGACCGACTCACCGAGGAGGTGCTGCCAGGCGCTGGTGTCGGAGCCCAGGATCGACGGATTGAAGTAGATCCGGGGGGAGACGCGGGCGTGCAGCCAGAAGTGGGGAGCGGCGTCCCCACTAGGCGCCGCGTAGAAGGCTAAGTTGAAGGCTCGCACCCCCTCGTCGTGGAAGGCCGCCAGAGCCAAGCGCAGCCCGGCCACGAACTCGGTCACCTCTGTCTCCCCAAGCTCCTGGAGATAGGAATGCGCTGGGAACAGGGCCATCGCATCGGAGATCACGCTGTGGGAGACGAACGGGGTGAGCCACACGGTGTGTCGTCCCCTGGCCACGAAGCGCTCCGCCTGCGCCTCCTCGACCTCCGCAAGCTCAGCCCAGAAGGGATGTCGGTGGCGCCTCCAGAAGGTCCGGCTCCGCCGCACCTCCTCCTCTAGGATCGACCCCGGTCGATTGGTGGAGAAGGCCTGCAAGTGGGCGTGCACCTGAGTAGCGCCGGACGGGGGCATGTAATTCCAGGTGATCACCGAGTGCGTGCCCCGGCCGGGTCGAGGCAGCGTCCGGAAGTATTCGATGGTGGCCATGATGCCGTCCACGAGTTGCACGCTTGAGAACTGGTTGGCCTCGAGAAAGTGCTCTCGGCTGAGAACGGTCACCACGCTGCTGCGGTCGTAGGGCGAGATGTTGGGGAACAGGACCGCCTCGCCTCTGCGGATCCGGCCGGATGGGACTGCGGTGCTGGGCATCAGAGGGGTTACTTCCAACACCCGCTCGGGGCAGAACGGACAAGCTGAGCGAGAGTCGGAAACCACCGTCGAAAGGTCTGGGGCAACCAGAGTGAAGCCCTTGAAGTGGGCGACCCGGCCGCTGCGGCCGGTGAGCGGATCCCGTCTCACCTCGGACCAGACCCGCACCGGCTGCGCTCGGCCGGTCACGCCCGGTGGAAGGTAGGTTGAGAGCCGACGGCTACGGGCGAAGCGCAGGCTCAAGATGGCCGGGCCGGGCGTGGCATCAGCCGCCTTGGGCCTCAAGGTCTCCGGCGCGGGCCAACAGCACGGTTAGGGCCACGACCGCGGCCAGAGTGGTGCGCAAGTTGCGCGGGCCTAGGGAAACCGGCCTGGCGCCATGAGTGGCCAGTTCCTGGACCTCGTCCGCGCTGAAGCCTCCCTCTGGTCCAATCAGCACAGCGGTGGGCAGGCTGCGGTCCCAGGGCACTGAGTTGAGACCCTGCCGGAGCTCGCCGTCGTGGCACGTGAAGGCCTGGAGCTGGGGCTCGCTCGCCCGCAGCGCCTCCAGGGTCTCAACCAGCGGAGCGATCGGTCTCACCTCGGGGATGCGATGCCGTCCGGCAAGCTGGGCCGCCTCGCGACTGATCATC
The DNA here is from genome assembly GCA_049279335.1 of Candidatus Dormiibacterota bacterium. Lineage (GTDB taxonomy): Bacteria > Chloroflexota > Dormibacteria > Aeolococcales > Bog-877 > Bog-877. The sequence continues at coordinate 66,084 of JBAPNX010000035.1, read as the reverse complement.
GCCCAGCGCTCCCTCCGCAGCGAGGCCTGAGCCGCCTCCGGCCTCGGGACAGTGCGCTCGCTCAGAACCGGCCAGATGGTGATCGCGCCCAGCTCCGCCACCTGCTCGCAAACGCTGGCCATGCCCTGGCCCTTGGGCAGGGCTTGGAGCAGGTGCAACTGTGCGGTTGGCTCACGCCGCGTCCGCCTGGAGGCCACGATGACACCGGTTACCTGGTCTGGGCGCAAGGTCTCCAGCCGGACGTCGTGCTCGGTTCCGTCCTCGACCACCACCGTTACCAGCTCACCCTGGCGTGAGCGCAAGACGCGGCTGATGTGCCAGGCGTCCCGATCGAGAATCTGCACCTCTCCTGTCGGGCTGACCTGAGCCACGGGGATGAAAAAGACTGGCATGGTCCGAGTGTAGCCAGCCCGCTTTGCCGGGCCGGACCATGCGCCTCTCGCAGATACCATGGACCGGTGGAGTGGCCCACCTCGGGAGAACTCCGTCGCGTTCAGGTGGGCGACGGCACAGAGCTCACAGTCCACGCGCTAGGAGAGGGGCCGCCGCTGCTGCTCATCCCCGGTCTGGGCACCGACTACCACGCCTTCGTCTGGAACATTGGCCTGCTCTCTGAGCATTTCGAGTGCCTGGCGCTGGACCAGCGCGGAATTGGGCTGTCAGAGGCCACCCCCGGCCCCTACTCGATGGAGCTTCTGGCCGACGACGCCGCCAGTGTTCTCCGACACCTGGCGCCCCGAGGTGCGGCGGTGGTGGGCATGTCAATGGGTGGGATGGTCGCTCAGCATCTGGCAATCCGGCATCCTGACCAGGTCACCTCGCTGGTACTCGGTTGCACGGGCCCCGGCGGCAAGCTGGCGGTGAGAGCGCATCCCGATGTCACGCGCCGGCTGCTGGGTGGGGATGCAAAGGACCCCGCCACCGCCTACCGCGTCGCCTGCTCCGCCCTCTACGAACCCAGCTGGAGCGCGGCTCATCCCGAGGTCGTGGACGAAGCTGTCGAGTGGCGCTCCAGTCACCCGGTGCGGCCCGGCGTCTTTCAGGCCCAATGGCAGGCGACCCGACACCACGACGCCGGCCCCAATCTGGGCAGGATCCGAGCACCGACTCTGATCCTGCACGGTACCGCCGATGTGGTGATGCCGCCGGCCAACGCCGAGGTGATCAACCGCCTCATCACCGGGTCAGAGCTGGTTTGGTTGGAGGGCCGGGGCCACCTGTTCTTCCAGGAAGATCCGGGACTCACCGGCCGGCAACTGCTGGAGCGGCTGCTGCCGTCTGCTGCCGAGTCCGCCCCTTCCTAATCACCTGCAACTGCGGTTCCCGATACAATCGCCATCCGCGGGGGGTACGGGCTAAGTGGGCAGACCACGGCCTGGGTAAATTGGCTTCAGGAGGTGACTTTCGCTGTCGGAGGTAAAGCTGCGGGAAGGCGAGTCGTTCGAGAGCGCACTGCGCCGCTTCAACAAGAAGATCAAGCAGAACGGCGTCCTGACCGAGGTCCGGCGGCGCGAGTTCTACGAAAAGCCGAGCGTTCGTCGCAAGAAGAAGATCATGGCGGCGCGCAAGCGTCGAGCCAAGCAGGCCTAGGCGCCGCCCAGCAGCCGTCCCCCACCGACTCGGTGCGGGTGCAGCTGTCTTCGAGCCTCACCAGAGAGGAGCGTGCTCTGGCCAAGACCGCCGCCCTGCAAGATCTCCTGACCGGCGCGCTCAGGGATCTGGGGCTACCCGCTGGGAGCGTGAACTGCCGCCTCGCCAACCCGCTGGAGGTCCGCCGCCTCAACCGCAAGTTCGCCGGGCACGACAAGACGACCGACGTGCTCGCCTTCCCGGCCCTGGCTGCTGAGGTCGGCGCGGCTTTTCGGCTACCGCCCTCGGAGACGAACTTCATAGGCGACATCGTCATCTCGGTCGCCACCGCGGTCGAGCAGGCGCAACTGGCCGGGGTCGATGCCGCCGCCGAGCTCCGCCTGCTGGCGGTCCATGGGCTGCTCCATCTGGTTGGTCATGATCATCACCTGCCAGAGCCGGCCGCTCGGATGACTTCCGCCACTCGGCGGCTGCTTAGCCGGGACGCCAGCCGTCGCGGCGTTCCCGCGCCCGCGGTGCCGACACTGCCAACCCAGGCGTGAGTGCGCCTCCACTCTTAGTGATCGGCCTGGGCAACCCCGGGGGTGAGTACGAGGGCACCCGACACAATGCCGGGGCGGAGGCTCTTGGCATCCTGGCCGAGCGACTCGGGGTCAAGCTTGGTCGCTACCGGGGACCGGCTTGGGTCGCCCGCAAGGTGGTCGAGGATCGTGAGCTGATCCTGGCTCGACCCAAGACTTTCATGAACGAGTCCGGAGTAGCGGGAGCCCGTTTGGTGCGCGACTTCGAAGTGCCCCTGGAGGCCGTGGTCGTGGTCTACGACGAGCTCGACCTGAAGTTGGGACGGCTTAGGATCCGTGCCAAGGGCGGGACCGCCGGGCACAACGGCCTCAAGTCCTTACAGTCGCATTGGCGCTCTCAAGACTTCCCGCGGATTCGAATCGGAATCGGCAGGCCGCCTCCCGGGGAGGATCCCATCGAGTTCGTTCTCACCCGGCCCAACCCCCGGGATGGGGAGATTCTGGAGCGGGCCTGCTCGCGAGCTGCCGATGCAGTCATGGTCATGGCCCGCTCCGGGCTGGAGCAGGCCATGACCGAGTTCAACCGGGTCGATTTTGAAGAGCCGGCAGATGCCGGCTGACCCCAAAGCCAAGGCGGCGGCCCAAGGTGCCACGTTGGCCAGGCCCAGAACCCTGCTCGCTCGCATGGCCAGGCTGCCCCTGGGCCGGGGGCTCAGTGCCTGGCTGGAAGCCGGCGCTCCCCAGGGCGCGGTTGGCGGAGTAATCCACGCCGCGACGCCTCTGCTTGCAGCCCTGGTCAGAGACCTCCTCCAGGTCCCCGTCTGTCTGGTGGTGGCTGAGCCGGAGCCGGCTTGGCAGGAAGTATCCACCTGGACTCTTGACAGCGACGTCCGGCTCTTCCCAAACGCCGACGTGCTTCCATTCGACCGTGTTGCCCCCTCGGGCGAGGTTGTTCGCCACCGACTGGCGACGCTGCGGGCCCTGCGCTCATCGTCGCCTCAGATTGTCGTCACCTCCCTGCCGGCGATCCTGAGGCCGACGCTGTCGCCGGAGCGGATCCGCGGCTGGCGAAGTGAGCTCCAGACCGGCGCCAGGGTCCAGCCTGCGGAGCTGGCCGCCGTCCTGCTCGAGTCTGGGTATCGCCAGGAGTCGATCGTCTCCTTCCCGGGTGAGTTTGCCCGCCGAGGGGGCATCGTCGACTGCTTCCCCACCGATGGCCGGCCCTGGCGAGCCGAGTGGGAAGGCGACCGGGTCGCTGGCCTGTGGCGGCTGGATCCCGAGACTCAAGGTTCCCGGGTGGCACTGGAATCGGTTCCGCTGACTCAGGCCCGGGAGTTTGCCCTGGACGAGGAGGCGTTAGCGGGGGCAGCCGAGCGGCTGGCCGCACTCGACCTGGCCTCACTCCGCGATGACGTTCGAGAGCGCTGGGAGTCCGACCTGGAGTTGCTGCGCCAGGGCGCCACGCCCGACCCCGCGGACGCTCTCGGCCCCTTGCTTGCCGACCCCGAGCAGACCCTTCTCCGGCACCTTCAACCGGGAACCGTCATCCTCACCGAGCACCTGGCCCGGCTCGAGCAGGTGGCCAGTACCTGGCTGGACGAGGTTGCTTCCATCCACCAGGCCGAGATCGCCCGGTCTGAGCTTCCGTCCGACCTGCCCATGGCGGTCGCCTCTCTGCCGGCGGTGATGGCGGAGCTCAGCGGGGAGCGCCGGCTCGACCTCCGCCGGGAACCAGTTGAGGATTCGCCGGTCTGCGCCGATGTCGAGATCGCCGGAGCCCCCACCTTCGCCGGAGACATCGACCAGTTCGCCATTCAGGTGCGGGAGCTGCGACGCGCAACCGGCACCGTCGTGGTCCTGGGGATGCAGGAGGACCGGGTCCTGGAGCTGGCCGAGGAACGAGGTCTGGAGGCAGTCCGGCTCGAGGAGTTCTCCTTCAGCGCCACCGAGTTGCCCGAGGCAGCCTTGGTGGTGGCGCCGGGCGACCTCGAGGTGGGGCTGGTGGTCAGCCAGCTCAGGCTGGCGGTCCTGGCCGACTCTGATCTCTTCGGCTTGCAGAAGCGGCGCGCCTCATCGCTGCTGCGCACGGTGCGCCGGGCGGAGTCCAGCGCTGCCGGTAGGTTGCGGCACGCCACCGGCGCCGGGGTCGACGTGGCCGCGTTCAGGTTCAAGCTCGAGCCCGGCGACGTGGTGGTGCACCGGGACCACGGCATCGGCCGCTTCCTGGGCATGAGCCGGGTGACTGACGGCGACGGTGAGCGCGAGTACATGCAGCTCGAGTACGCCGATGGCAACAAGCTCTACGTCCCGGTCGAGCACCTGGACCGGATCGAGCGCTACTCGGGAGGGGGCGGTGAGCACCCCCAGCTTTCCCGGCTGGGGACGGGCGAATGGGAGCGCACCAGGCGCTCGGTGCGGCGGCGGGTTGACCAGATCGCCGAAGAACTGGTCGAGCTCTACGCCCGGCGCCTGGAGGCGCAGGGGCACGCCTTCGCCCCTGACTCGCGCTGGCAGCAGGAGCTAGAGTCCTCGTTCCCTTACCAGGAGACGCGCGACCAGCTGCTGGTCTTGGACGACATCAAACGCGACATGGAATCGACCCGTCCCATGGACCGTCTCCTCTGTGGGGATGTGGGATTCGGCAAGACCGAGATCGCCCTGCGCGCCGCCTTCAAGGCGGTCGAGGACGGCTACCAGGTTGCGGTTTTGGTGCCCACCACGGTGCTGGCCCAGCAGCACCATCTCACCTTCAAGGAGCGGCTGGCAGCCTTTCCCATCAACGTCGAGCAGCTCTCCCGGATGCGCTCCGAAGACGAGGCTGGGGCAGTCCTCGGGGGCCTGGCCGCGGGGACGGTGGACATCGTGATCGGAACCCACCGGCTGCTCCAGCGCGACGTCCGCTTCAAGAACTTGGGACTGGTGATCCTGGACGAGGAGCAGCGCTTCGGTGTGCTCCAGAAGGAGCGGCTCAAGCAGCTGCGCACCGCCGTCGACGTGCTCTCGCTCTCCGCCACCCCGATCCCCCGGACCCTCCACATGGCGCTGGCAGGGATCCGCGACCTCTCGGTGGTCCGCACCCCGCCCGAAGGCCGGTTGCCGATCCGGACCTACGTCACCGCCAAGGAGGCTGGCCTGGTCCAGGACGTCATCCGTCGGGAGCTGGCTCGCCAGGGCCAGACCTACTACGTCCACAACCGGGTCCAGACCATCCAGCGGGAGGCGGACTGGCTGCGAGAGCTCATCCCCGACGCCCGGGTGGCGATCGCCCACGGTCAGATGGACGACCAGGACCTGGCCAAGGTGATGGTGGCGTTCATGGCCGGGGAGGTGGACGTCCTCTGTTGCACCACCATCATTGAGAACGGGCTCGACATCCCCAACGCCAACACCTTGGTGGTGGATGACGCCTCCCGGATGGGGCTCTCGCAGCTCTACCAGCTCCGCGGCCGGGTGGGACGGGCCGGACAGCGGGCCTACGCCTACTTCCTCTACGACCCCCTGCGCTCGCTGACCGAGCAGGCCGACAAGCGGCTGGACGTGGTGGCCGACCTCCAGGACCTAGGCACCGGATTCGCCCTGGCGCTCAAGGATCTGGAGATCCGCGGCGCCGGAAACGTCCTGGGCGAGGCCCAGCACGGCGACATCGCCGCTGTGGGCCTCGAGACCTACAACCACCTCCTGCGCCAGGCGGTGCTCTCTGCCCAGGGCCAGGAGTTGCTCGAGTCGCCAGCCCAGGTGGCGGTTAACCTGCCGCTGGCCGCACTCCTGCCGCCGGAATACGTTCCGGACGAGCGGCTGCGGCTCCGGATCTACCAGCAGCTGGCGGGAGCGGTGTCCGAGAGCGAGTTGGACGAGAGCGCCCGCAACCTGCGCCAGCGCTTCGGACCGCGACCCGAGGAACTGGACAACCTCCTGCTGGCACTGCGGGTGCGGCTGGTGGCTGCCGCCGCCGGCGCCCAGGCTGTGGAGACCGACCACGAGCAGGTGGTGGTGACCTTCGCGCCCGGGCACGGGCTCCCACTTCGGGAAGTACTGGAGTCCGGCTACGGGAAGGCCCTCGAGGTGGGTAACAACCGCCTTCGCCTCCGTCCCGATCTCCTGGGGGATCGCTGGCCGGAGCTGCTGCTCGGGGTGCTGCGGCGGTTAGTCACCGCTCGGACCGAGCTGGTCGCCCAAGCGGCCGGCTCATGACCGACCAGGATCTCCAGCAACTCCGGCGCCTCTTCGAGGTGATGGAGCGGTTGCGCGCCCCCGGGGGATGTCCCTGGGACCGGGCTCAGACCCACCAGACCCTGCTGCCCTTCCTCTTGGAAGAGACCTACGAGACGATCCAGGCGGCGGAGGAGGGCAGCAGCGACGACCTGGCCGAGGAACTGGGCGACCTCCTGGTCGAAGTGGCGATGCATTCAGCCATAGCCGCCGAGGCGGGCGCCTTTGACATCGGCGCCGTGGCTCGGATCGCCACCGAGAAGATGATCAGCCGCCATCCCCACGTGTTCGGCGACCTGGAGGTGGACGGGGTGGGCGCGGTCCTGGACAACTGGGAGGAGCTGAAGCGCAAGGAGAAGCCTGACCGCCAGTCGGTGCTGGACGGTATTCCCACGGCCCTTCCGGCGCTGGCGCTGGCGTCGGCGATCCAGCGTCGACAGGAGCGCGGCCACCTTCAGTCCGGGGACACTCCGCCAGAAGCTGCCCAGGCCGCCCTCGCGGCGCTGGGTCAGTTGGTCGCCACCAGCGAGGGTGACGATGCAGCCGAATCGCTGCTTGGCGAGTTGCTCTTCTCAGTGGTGGCGCTGGCGCGCCAGCGCGCCGTGGATCCAGAGGGAGCGCTCCGTCGAGCTGCGGCAAGCCATCGCGAAGCTCTGCGCACCGTCGAGATCGAGAGCCGGGCGGGCGACTCGAGGCGTATCCTCGAGTCTTGACAACAAACTCTCGAGAGCACAGTATCGAGATATCACTCGTCAAGATCTGAAACCAGAACCTGACCGCCCTGACGTCGAGCGCTTGCCCAAGCTGCGCGACGTCGCGGATGCCAAGACCATGCGCGCGCTGGCTCACCCGGTGCGCATCGCTCTCATCGAGGCGCTGACTCTGGGCGGCGCTATGACTGCGACCGAGGTTGGGGAGCGCATCGGTGAGTCTCCCACCACCTGTTCCTTTCACCTTCGGCAACTCGCCAGGTATGGCTTCATCGAGGAGGCCGGTGGCGGGAAGGGCCGGGCCCGGCCCTGGCGCATGACTTCGATTGGCATGCGCATCGGCTCCGAGAGTGACGACCCCGAAATCCAAATCGCGGCCAGCGTGCTGGGGAAGCTGGTCCGGGATCGGGAGTTGGACCGATACCGGATGTGGCTCACGGCCAAGGCGAGCTATCCCAAGTCTTGGCGGGACGCCGGCATCGACGATGAGTACCTCATGTACCTAACTCCTCAGGACATGGTGCAGATCCATGAGGAGCTGCAAGCGCTGCTGATCCCACGTTTCCGCGAGCGGCTCTCGGATCCCTTGCAACGGCCCGCTGGTTCGGCTCCGGTGGAGCTGCTGCTTTTCGGCTTTCCCATAGAGCCGCCAACGTAAGTCGACTGTCCCTGAGGTGAGTGGTCAGACTGCGGCTCGCCTTCGCTTCCGGTTGCCTTAGTGATCCGCAACGCGCGCAGTCTTCAACCCCTGCGCCATCGGGGATTTCGGCTTCTGGCCGGTGGTCAGCTTGCGTCGAACTTGGGTGACATGGTCTACGCGGTAGCCCTGCCCTGGTACGTGCTCGCCGACCACGCGGGGGAGTACTGCTTTTAGGGACCGTTCTGGCCGCCTACGGGATTCCTCGCACGGTATTCATCGCCGTTGGCGGACATGCCAGCGACCGCTGGCAGCCCTGGACGGTGATGATGGCTGCCGACGCAGTACGAGCGCTGGTCGTGCTGGCGCTGGCCATCGCTGCTGTGGTCGGACGTCCCTCGGCGCTGACCTTGATTCCCATCGCGGCGGTGCTGGGAGTGGGAGAGGGGCTGTTCTTGCCCGGCTCGTTCTCAATCATCCCAACACTTCTGCCCGACCAAGACCTGCAGGCGGGCAACGCCCTGGCGTCGAGCGGGACCATGCTGGCGACCTTTGTTGGTCCCGCGATAGGAGGCGTCCTGGTCGCAATAGTCGGACCGTCACCAGCCTTTGCCCTGGATGCGGCCAGCTTTGTGGTATCCGCCCTGACCCTAGCGGGAATTCGGGCCGAAAGGCAGCCTCAGATTGCCGCCGTTGACCGGCCACCTAGCGTCGAAGAGGACGGGGGTCCACCTGGGCTGACGCAAGCAGCCGTCGCGGACCCAAGCGTTCGTCAGCCGACGCTTCGTCAGGTGGTCGCATGGGAGCGCGTCCTGCAAATCATTCTGCTGATCAATGTCGCCGCCAACTTCTGCGCTGGTGGTGAGAGCGAAGTCGCGTTGCCGGCTCTGGCGCACGGCCCTTTTCATGGGGGCGCTGCAGGTTACGGCGCGCTGATCGCTGCTTTTGGTGCGGGAGCCCTGGTTGGAACTCTGGTTGCCGCACAGATGCGATTGCCACTTCGACCCGCGGTGGTGGGCTCACTCGCCTTCCTGGCCGAAGCGGGGTTCATGGCCGTTGTCCCCTTCCTCGGCGGAACATTCGGTGCTGGGGCTGCCCTGATCGCGTTTGGGGCGCTCAATGGTTTCGGCAACGTCACCACGATCACGGCCTTCCAGCGCTGGGCGCCCCCGGCGATGCTCGGCCGCCTCATGAGTCTGCTGCTCCTCACCAGCTTCGGGGTCTTTCCCGTGTCGGTCGCCCTGGCAGCGCTCGCCGTGCAGCGCTTCGGTCCGGCTCCCTTGTACCCCTTCGCTGGAGCTGCCTTGGCGGCCGCTGTTCTGTTTGGCCTCAGCCAGCGCAGGTGGAGGGAGTTTGGTACCACTGGACCGATGATTTCGCCGTCCGACGATGCCGACCGAGATGTATTCGCCGGTGCCGCCACGACCTCCGGCTCGAAACCCTCGAACTAGGGCTGAATTCGGAGCACCCCTTCCGCTCCCGCTTCCTGCGTGCCTATACTCTCCCGAACGAGCGGGCTTATCGCCTGTCCTCCGCCGACTCAAGTTCCACCACACGTTGCATCAGGATCGAGCGGACGGCTACGGGCCCACGATCGGGCTGATCCGAGAGCTACGCATCCGCTGGCGGCTTTTCCGGCGGGGCCACTCCCTGGGGCGTCGCCACGCGGTGCTCCTGATCGTTGCCATCGCCGGCTGCTGGATCGCCCTCAGCCTGTACCGCGGCCTGGGCACCGACGCCGCGCTACATCGTCAGGTGCTGAGTTTGCAGGCGCAGACCCAGAGCATCTCCCGGCAGGTTGTGGCCCAGCGAGAGGAGCTCAAGGGCGCGTCCTCATCCGTCGCTCTGGCCGAGATCGCTCGCTCCGAAGGCTTGGTGGCGCCCGGCGAGAAGGCCTACGCGCTAGAGAACCCGGTGCAGGCTGCGGGCCCGGGTGCGATCCAGCAAGGTATCGAAGAGGTTGGCGAGACCGCGCAGGCCTTGGTCCAGGCGACGCTCGGCTTGCCCTGACACAGGCTGGGTCCCTACCGCCCGTCCTTTGAGGTGGCGTCAATCCGTCCCTTCTCAAGGGATCATGAGCCCCCACGTCTGGGCGGCAACCCGGTTAGGTGGCCGACGAGGCCGAGGTGATGTACTAGGCCTTGGCCACCTGTCAGACTGGCACCGGACGGGTGGATTGAAGGAGAAGACCATGGACCAACCGCAGAAGGTGACCACCGACGATGCAGGTATCCCCGCCTCGAGTGACGAGTACTCCCTGACGGTCGGCGCGGACGGGCCGATCCTGCTCCAGGACCACTACTTGATCCAGAAGATGGCCCAGTTCAATCGTGAGAGGGTGCCGGAGCGAGTCGTGCATGCCAAGGGCGGTGGTGCTCATGGTTACTTCGAGGTCACCGACGACGTGACGTCATTCTGCAAGGCGGACTTCCTGCGTCCGGGTCAGCGCACCCCGATGCTGGCGCGCTTCTCCACGGTGGCCGGGGAGCTGGGCAGCGCCGACACCAACCGCGACCCCCGAGGATTCGCGCTGAAGTTCTACACGGAGCAAGGAAACTACGACATGGTGGGGAACAACACCCCCGTGTTCTTTATCAGGGATCCCCAGAAATTCCAGGATTTCATTCACTCCCAGAAGCGTCGTGCCGACACCCACACTCACGACAACAACATGCAGTGGGATTTCTGGACGCTGTCACCGGAGTCGGCCCACCAGGTCACCATCCTCATGTCCGACCGCGGCATTCCCCGGACCTGGCGGCACATGAACGGCTACTCCAGTCACACCTACCTTTGGGAGAACTCCGGGGGTGAGAAGTTCTGGGTGAAGTACCACTTCCACACCGATCAAGGGATCGAGTTCTACACCGCCGCCGAGGGGAAGGCGATGGCCGCCGAGGATCCCGACTGCCACATCCGCGACCTTCACCAGAGCATCAAGCGGGGCGACCCCCCTTCCTGGACGCTGTCGGTACAGCTGATGGCGTTCGAGGAGGCCGCCGATTACCACTTCAACCCCTTCGACCTCACCAAGGTCTGGCTGCACGGCGACTACCCCTTGCGCCAAGTGGGCCGGATGGTCCTGGATAGCAATCCCGCGAACTATTTCGCCGAGATCGAGCAGGCAGCCTTCGAGCCCTCCAACATGGTGCCGGGAATCGGCCCCAGCCCCGACAAGATGCTCTTAGGGCGGCTCTTCTCCTACCCTGACACCCACCGGTACCGGATCGGGCCTAACTACTTGCAGCTGCCGGTCAACCGGCCGCACTCCCCGGTGAACTCCTACAACCGCGACGGCGCCATGCGCTACTCCAATCCACCGGACCCCGTCTACTCGCCCAACAGCTACGGAGGCCCCGAGGCTGACCCAGCGCTGGCAGAGCCCAGTTGGCAGACTCCGGCCGGGGAGATCGTCCGGGCGGCATACACCAAGCGCAGAGACGACGACGACTTCATCCAGCCGGGCACCATGTACCGCAACGTTCTGGACCAAGCAGCCCGGCAGCGGCTGGTAAGCAACATCGCCGGCCACCTGAGTCAGGGCGTCCAGCCAGATGTTCTGTCCCGTGCAATCGACTACTGGACCAAGGTCGACCCGGGGCTGGGTGGGCGTGTGGCTCAGGTCTCGAACCCGGGCAATGGCCACCAGCAGGGGGCGCCGCCGGCACCCCTGAGCGAGGCTGCAGCCGCGACGACAGAGCGCTGACCTCCGCACCTGTTCGGGCCGCCCAGCCTTGCGCGCCGGGGCCGCCGGCCCGACCCACTTCGCTCATGGCCTCCACCATGGGGTTGAGTCGGCGCGGACCCGCCAGAGAGAACGCGAACGCTGCTCGCTGAAGTCAAGGAGGCGTGTCCCAGATCGACGTGACCGACGCGACGCAGTTGTCCCAGAAGCCATCGCGCCGCCCGCCGCCGATGCGATCACTCCTGATCTTGCAGGGACCTGCCGAGTGAGACGATAGACACCTTCATGGGCGTCCCCATTCGAGCGCAACGGCAGAGGCTGCAATCGTGAGCCGGGTCGATGCTGGGAGCCTGAGCTCGAATCCCGCGGTGCCGCAGGTACGGTCCAAGGCCCGGACCACCGTGGTCGCGAGCGCGACCGGCCTGCGCCTGGTGCTGACCCCTGTCGTGGTCTGGCTGGTGCTGGGTGACCACGACCTCGGTGCCGCCCTCGCCTTCGCGCTAGCCGCTGCGACTGACTACCTGGACGGTTACCTGGCTCGGCGCTGGCAGGTGACGACCACCACGGGCAGTTTTCTCGATACCACCGCCGACAAGGTGCTGGTGACGGGGGCGTTGGTGGCACTGCTGGGGGTGGGCAGGGCTTCGGCCTGGGCGGTCTTGATCATCATCGCCCGGGAGCTGACCATCATGGGAATGAGGGGCTCGGCGGCGGTCGGCGGTGTTCTGGTGAAGGCATCGGAGCTGGGGCGGATCAAGACCGCCATCCAATTCCTCGCCATCCTCCTGACCATCCTCGATGTCAATGCCCGGTTGGGGCCCCTCGGCCTCGACCAGTGGGCCATCTGGTTGGCTGTGGCGGTGACCGTGGCGTCTGCGGCCCACTATCTCTATCGGTGGTCCGATGCCAGCCGGAGGCAGGACCGCGACCCCACCTAAGGCTGTGACCGGCCCCGTCTTCCTCACCGGCGCCACCGGCTTCATCGGCGGCGCCCTTCTGGAGCGGCTGCGCTCAGACGGGACCGACGTTCGCGCACTGGTGCGGAGCAAGGATGCCGCGGCCCTGGTTCAGAAGCTGGGGGCGGCGCCGGTCCAGGGCGATCTCCTCGGGGGCGCCGATCTAGCGCCAGCAATGTCGGGTTGCACCCTGGTCTTTCATGCAGCGGGGCTCAATCACTTCTGCCTGCCGGACCCCAAGCCGCTCTTCCGGGTCAACGTTGACGGCACCGTGCGGCTGATCCAGGCCGCGGCGCGAGCAGGTATTCCAAAGTTGGTTTACACCTCCTCCGCGGCCACCTTGGGCGAGGCCGAGGGATCGATCGGTAGCGAGTACACCCCCCACCGCGGCTGGTTTCTGTCCGCCTATGAGCGTTCCAAATACCTAGCTGAGCGGGCCGCCGAGCGCACCGCCAGCAGCCTCGGAGTTGAGTTGATTTGCCTCAACCCATCCTCGGTCCAGGGACCAGGTCGGGCCTCAGGCACCGCTCGATGGCTGATCAGCTACGCCAACGGGAGATTGCGATGGTTCATTCAGACAAGGGCCAGCCTCGTCGACATCGCCGACTGCACCCAGGCCCACGTCCTGGCTGCTGCGCGGGGAGTCGCGGGAAGACGCTACGTAATCAGTAGCCCTGCCCGGCCGATCGGCGAGCTGGTCCAGATGGTGGGCGCGGTGACGGGGCGAAGTTACCCAGTGCATTACCTTCCGTCGGCTCCGGCGGTGGGGGTTGGCTCGGTGATTGGTTCCGCGTTCAGCATCCTCGGCCGTAAGTCCCCGGTCTGTCGGGAGATGCTGAGAACCCTGGCTTTCGGCCACGCCTATGACGGCGCCCCAGCGGCCCGAGATTTGGGCTTTTCCTACACACCACTGGAAATCTCGGTGGAAACGGCGATGCGGTGGTACTCGGAGCATGGCTACCTGCAGCGACCGCTGACCCGGGGGTGACCCTCGCCACGGTGGCGCCGGGCAGGCGCAGAGACGCGCGACCACGGCACGTGAATGCCCAAGCTCGTCGCTTCTGCGCTGCATCTATACTCAAAGTTTCCTGGGTCTGGCAGATCCGCGTCCACACGGGGTCAGCGTTCAACTCATGCGAACCACCGGCTTGCGGGAGAAGGCCTCGAGGGACACTAGGCTGCCAGTCGGAGACCTAGCTTGGGCTCGCGGCCCCGTCGCGCGAGGGGTGCGGGCCGCCTTCGACCGGGTGGTTCTGGGCCCCATCGTCCAGCATTACGGCCATACCAAGGTGACTGGGATGGAGAATCTCAAAGGCCTCCGGCCACCTTTTCTAATCGCCTCCAACCACGCTTCCCACCTCGACACCCCGGCGATCCTGATGGCGCTGCCGCCACGTTTGCGACGGCGCACGCTGGTGGCGGCCGCATCGGACTACTTCTTCGACGCCCCCTGGAAGGGGGTGATGGTGGCGCTGGCGTTAGGCGCGATCGCGGTGGAGCGGCGACGGGCGTCCAAGCGGTCGCTCCGGACGCTGCGGGGCCTGCTGGCAGAGGGCTGGAACATCATCGTCTTCCCCGAGGGTGGCCGCAGCCCCGACGGCCAACTCAGGAGCGGCAAGCGCGGGGTCGCCCATCTGGCGGTGGCAGCCGGCGTGCCGGTTCTGCCGGTCGGAGTGCTGGGAACGTTCGCCGCTATGCCGGCCGGCTCCCCCTGGCCCAGGAAGGGCCAATTCGAGGTGCACTTCGGTCGCCCACTGATTCCGCCCCGCTCGGACGCGGCCGACTCGGGGGCGGCCCGGATGCGCACAGTGACCGAGGGAATCATGGCCTCGATCGAGGGGTTGACCGGGCAAGAGATTTCAGCGGACCAGGTCGTACCCCCGCAGCCTGCCCCAGCCCTTGCCGCCCGACCGGCGTGGCACTGGTACTGACGTTAGACGCCTGATTGCGCAGCGAGGGCGGCATCTGACCCCGCTGACGTAGGCGCCGATAGGAGCTTTGACGTTCTGCGACGGGTCGGGTACAATCTCGGCGCGGCGTGGAGCAGTGGCAGCTCGTCGGGCTCATAACCCGAAGGTCCCAAGTTCGAATCTTGGCGCCGCAACGCTCCCCCTTCTAGGCCGCGAGCCCAGGCGGTATAGCTCAGGGGTTAGAGCGCTCGGCTCATAACCGAGGTGTCCCTGGTTCGAATCCAGGTACCGCCACCATCGAACCGCCGGTCGGGCACGCGTCGTCCGAGCAGGGCTGACCCTCACCCAGGCCACGCTGCTCTGGCAGAAGCCACTCTGTCTAACCAGCACGCCGTCGGCGATCTCGGTGAGCACCGCATCCAGTAGTGGCCAGCGACTGGAAGGGCTGGACCGCTGCCGCTGTCTCGGCGAACTCCGCCCCAGGAACTTCAGCGATGGGAGGTTTTTAGATGACTGGGTACAATCGCCAAGATGCCACGCCAGCGTAGGGCCATCGCCTACACGGTCCTTCTCCTTGCACTCCTCGTGATCGCGGTCCTCGCTTGGCGAGTAACCCCGACTAAGAACCTGCCGAACCGGTCTACCGGCCAGCTCCAGCAGGCGCTGGCCAACTATCAGCTCAAATCCGAGGGCAAGAAGGTTCCTGCGGGCCAGCCGATCATCTCCGGCTCCTCGAAATATGAGGCCCAGGTGGTCAACTCAGAGGAGTCGGTGAACTGGTACACAGTCAGCGGGCACGAGTACCAGTCCGTCATCGACAGCACCGACCCGACTAGCCTGTTCAGCAAGTACGGCTACACCAACTACTCGATTCAGGCGCCTAGTTCAGACAACGTGTTCCTCACCCTGATCCTGCCCAACCTGATCATCGTCTTGGTGATCTTGGCCTTCATCTGGTTCATGCTCCGACAGAGTCAGAGCGGAAACAATCAGGCCCTTTCCTTTGGACGAAGTCGGGCCCGACTGGTGGCGGGGGACAAGCCCGAGGTCACCTTCGTCGACGTCGCCGGCGTCGACGAGGCCAAGCAGGAGCTCAGCGAGGTGGTGGAGTTCCTCAAGTACCCAGAGCGCTTCACAGCGCTGGGAGCCCGGATCCCCAAGGGAGTCTTGATGGTGGGTCCACCCGGCTCCGGCAAGACCCTGCTGAGCAAGGCGGTCGCCGGCGAGGCCGGGGTGCCATTCTTCAGCATCTCCGGCTCGGAGTTCGTGGAGATGTTCGTGGGGGTTGGCGCCAGCAGGGTCCGCGACCTCTTCGATCAAGCCAAGAAGAACAGTCCCTGCATCGTGTTCGTGGACGAGATCGACGCGGTTGGCCGGCAGCGCGGCGCCGGGCTGGGTGGTGGCCACGACGAGCGCGAGCAGACCCTGAACCAGTTACTGGTGGAGATGGACGGGTTCGAGACCAACACCCACGTGATCGTGATCGCCGCCACTAACCGGCCCGATGTCCTCGACCCTGCCCTGCTCCGCCCGGGCCGCTTCGACCGCCACGTCACCCTGGACCGGCCGGACATCCGGGGCCGGGACGCCATCCTCAAGGTCCACGCGCGAAACAAGCCCTTCGACACCGGGGTCGACCTCGAGGTGGTGGCCAAGCAGACGGTGGGCTTCAGCGGCGCCGACCTCTCCAACCTGATCAACGAGGCGGCCATCCTCGCAGCGCGGCAGAACAAGAAGGTGATCGCGATGCCGGAGATCGAGGAGGCCATCGCCAGGGTCATCGCCGGCCCGGAGCGGAAGTCCAGGATCATCACCGACGAGGAGAAGGCGGTGATCGCTTATCACGAGATGGGACACGCCCTGGTCATGCGCAGCCTGCCCCACTGTGACCCTCCATACAAGATCAGCATCGTCAGCCGGGGGATGGCCCTGGGCTGGACCATGCAGCTCCCCGAGCACGACAAGGTCCTGGTCAGCAAGGCCGAACTCACCGATACCTTGGCGGGGATCTTGGGCGGCCGGGTGGCGGAGGAGCTCCTTCTGGGCGACGCCAACATCACCACCGGGGCCTCCGATGACATCGGCAAGGCCACCAAGCTGGCCCGGCGCATGGTCACGGAGTGGGGGATGAGCGAGAAGCTGGGACCGCTCGCCTTCGGCACCAAGGAGGAACTGGTCTTCCTGGGCCGGGACCTGGGCGAGCAGCGCAATTACTCAGAAGAGGTTGCCGGTGAGATCGACCAGGAGGTGCACTCTTTGGTTGACAACGCCTATCTCACCGCTAAGAAGGTGCTGACCCTGCGCCGCCACACCCTACAGGCGCTGGCGGATCATCTGATCCAGGTGGAGTCGATGGACCGAGCCGAGATGGATCAGCTGATTCAGCAGGTCGAGGAGGAGCAGCCGGCCGCCAGCTGAGGCTGGTCAGGGGAGCGGTATCCCCGTTCAGGTCGGGCGCTTACCATGGACCGTGGCCCGTGGGGCCTAGAGGACCGGCCTCAATCCGCTTGGATCCCTGAGGTGACCGAGACGGAAGTCGAGATCGGAATCGTCGGCGCCGGGCGCATGGGGCAGGCGCTTGCCCGTCGCCTGGCGGCAACTGGCGCACCAGCCGGGCTGCTCTGCTCAAGATCCACCTCGCGGGCGCAAGCGGTAGCCTCGGAGTTGGGATGGACGGTCCTGTCTCGCCCCTCCGAGGTCATCGCGGGGGCGGCGCTGACCTTGCTGGCAGTCCCGGACTCCGAACTCACCGGTCTGGCCCTCAGCGCCAGTCACGATCTCGACGGGGGAGGGGCGTTGTCGCCTCGCGTGGTGGCCCACTGTGCCGGCATCCAGGGAATCGCCTGCCTATCGCCGCTCCGCCACCTCGGTTGCGCGCTGGGCGTCTTTCATCCCCTGGCGCCGGTCCCGGACGGCGACCCGTCGTCTCTCGATGACACCTTCATCTCGATCGAGGCCGAGCCCGGCTCGCGCCAGCTACTCCTGGACCTAGCGGCGCGGCTCTCCTGCCGCACGGTGGAGGTGGCTGATCTGAACCGTCCGCTCTACCACGTCGCGGCCGTGTTCGCCGGGGTGCTGCCGGTGCTGCTGGAGGGACTGGCCGAGCGCCTGGGCACGTCGGCCGGCGGGGAAGACCAGCTCACATCCGGGCTTCGGGCCCTTCACCTGGCTAGCGCTCGCAATGTTGAGCGGCTCGGTCCCGAGCTGGCGCTGACCGGGCCGGGGCAACGCCAGGACTCCGGCACCATCGGCGCTCACATCGACGCTCTGAGCCGGCTCGATCCGGCCTTGGCCGACCTGTACATATCCATCCAGGAGGCGGCCAGGCAGTTGCCGGCCGACCCGACCGGAAAAGGAGAGATGCAAAGTGGATGAGCCCAACGTTGCCCGCAAACCGATCCAAATCACCGATTTCGCCCGCTGGAAGCGCGAGGGCAAGCGCTTCGCGGCCCTGACCGCCTACGACTACACCACCGCCAGCTGGCTCGACCGGGCAGGAATCCCGCTTCTGCTGGTGGGCGACTCCCTTGGCGGGGTCATCCTGGGCCACCACCTGAGGGACGGCGCCCCCGACACCATCCCGGTCACCCTGGACGACATGATCCACCACGCCCGGGCGGTCTCCCGGGCGGTCTCCCGGGCGCTGGTGGTGGGGGACATGCCGTTCCTCTCGTATCACCTGGGGCTTGACGACGCCACCAGGTCAGCCGGCCGCTTTCTCAAGGAAGCCGGGGTACAGGCGGTCAAGCTCGAGGGAGGCGGACCAATGATCGAGGTGGTCGCCCACCTGGTGGAGCGAGGCATTGCCGTGATGGGTCATCTGGGACTCACCCCTCAGAGCGCGCACGCCATGGGGGGGCTCCGGGCCCAGGGCAAAAGCGATGTCGGGGCGGCACGGATCCGCTCGGCGTTCACCGGCCTGGAGCAGGCGGGGGCGTTCGCTGTGGTGCTAGAGGGGATGCCGGCGCAGCTGGCGACGGAGCTGACCGCAAGCAGCTCGATCCCCACCGTTGGTATCGGAGCCGGGGCTGGCTGCGACGGGCAGGTACTGGTGGTGCACGACATGCTGGGGCTCAAGGTGGGTTCCGTCCCCAAGTTCGTGAAGCGCTACGCGAACATGGGAGAGGAGATCGTCGAGGCGGCCGCTCGCTTCCAGTCTGAAGTCGAGGCCGGCACCTTTCCCGACCGCGAGCACAGCTATGGCTGATCCCGCGGCCCCGGCGCAGAGCGGGGTCCCCGTCCTGGTCAAGACGCCGCAGCAGCTGCGGACCTTGACGGCAGGGTGGAGGAAGGGGGATGAGCTGGTCGGCCTGGTTCCCACCATGGGGGCTCTCCACGCTGGGCACCGGGCCCTGATTGCCGCGGCCGAGAAGGCCAGCCAGCGGGTGGTGGTCTCGATCTTCATCAACCCCCTGCAGTTCGGGCCGGGAGTCGACTATCCCAGCTACCCCCGGCAGCTGGAGGAGGATCTCGCGCAGCTCGCCCAACTCGGGGTCGACGCCTGCTACAACCCGGCTGTCGAGACCCTCTACCCCAAGGGATTCGCGACCAGGGTCTCGGTCAGTTCCGGCGGGGACCTCTGGGAGGCGGCTTCGCGGCCGGGGCATCTCGTGGGGGTGGCTACCGTGGTCGCCAAGCTGTTCGCCGCCACCGGCCCCTGCCGCGCCTACTTCGGGGATAAGGATGCCCAGCAGGTGGCGGTGGTGAGCAGCCTGGCCAGGGATCTCGACACAGGTGTAGAGGTGGTCGTCTGTCCGACCGTGCGCGAGCCGGACGGGTTGGCGGCGAGCAGCCGCAACCAGCTGCTGAGCCCGGCCGGACGCGAGGCGGCGCTGTCGCTGTCCCGGGCCCTGATCAAGGCCGGCGAGGCCTTCGCTTCAGGCATGGTCGCCGGCGCCGAGCTGGCGCGGACGGCCGCCCAGGTGATCGAATCGGAGCCAGGGGCGCGACTCGACTACGCTGCGGTGGTGGACCCTGATGACTTCCGGCCGGTGGAGGTGGCCAGCTCGAAGTCGCGGGTGATGGTGGCGGCCAAGGTCGAGGCGGTGCGCCTGATCGACACCGCCCTGCTCGGCTCCTCTCCGCACCCGAGCAGCTGAGCAATGCCACAAGCGTGGAGCATCGCGACCGCATCTCCGGACCGCTTCGATCTGGTAGTGGTGGGAAGTGGGATCGCGGGTCTCTTCGCGGCTGTCAGGGCTGCCCAGGCCGGCCTCAGGGTCGCGGTACTGACCAAGGCCACCTTGCGGGAGTCCAGCAGCCGCTACGCGCAAGGCGGCATCGCCGCTGCGGTTGATCCCGGTGACAGCCCGGCGTTGCACGCCGCCGATACTCTGGCGGCGGGAAGGGGGCTCTGCGATCCTCAGGCAGTGGCGGTGCTGGTGGAGGAGGGCCCCGGCCGCATCCGCGAGTTGATCGAACTGGGCGTTCATTTTGACACCCAGGATGGGGTCCTGCTGGTAGCCCGGGAGGCGGCTCACTCCCGCTCCCGGATCGTCCACGCCGGGGGTGACGCCACCGGCCGAGAGGTGGAGGACCTGCTGGCGACCCGCGCCGCCGGCTCGGTGGCGCTGATCCTGGAGGAACAGCTGGTGCGGCGCCTCCTGGTCAGCGACGGCCGCTGCTGGGGGGTGGAGTCGGTCTCGATCCGCCAGCCGGAGATCCGTCGCCTGGAGGCGGGAGCGGTGCTGCTGGCCACCGGCGGTCTGGGGCGCTGCTACCGACACACCACCAACCCGCCACCATCCACCGGCGATGGGGTCTGGCTTGCCCATCAAGCTGGTGCCGAGATCGCCCACCTGGAGTTCGTGCAGTTCCACCCCACCGCTCTGGCACTTCCCGGGGCGCCCGCCTTCCTCATCTCGGAGGCGGTCAGGGGCGAGGGGGCCCTGGTGGTGGACGACCTCGGAGAGCGATTTCTCTTTGCGGCTGATCCGGCCGGGGAGCTGGCGGGCCGCGACGTGGTGGCCAGAGCCATCAGCCAGCGCATGGGGGAGCGAGGGCTGGACCACGTCTGGCTTGATCTGCGACCGATCGGAGCCAGCCAGGCCCTAGTTCGGTTCCCCAGCATCGCCGCCACCTGTGCCGGCCACGGCATTGACATCACCAGAGAGCCCATCCCGGTGGCGCCGGCCGCCCACTACCAGATGGGTGGGGTCAGAACCGACCTCCACGCCGCCACCACCGTCCCCGGGCTCTATGCGGCCGGGGAGGTCGCGTCGACTGGAGTCCACGGTGCCAACCGACTCGCCAGCAACAGCCTGCTGGAGTCGCTGGTGTTCTCGGCTCGCGCTGTAGAGGCGGTGCTGGGGGAGGGCGAGAGGGCTCGGCTGGCACCACCCGAGCCGGCTCGAGATCTCGACCTCGAGGACGTGAATCCCGACGACCTCGCGTCGTACCGGGGCACCTTGCGGGAGGCGATGTGGAGCGGCGCCGGAATCGTCCGCGAGAAGGAGGGGCTGGCCCGGACTGCGGCGTGGCTTCGGGTTCTGGCCGAGAGGTTGCCCGAAGCCCCAGCCGATCCTCGCCTCAGTGAGCTGCGGGGCATGCTCGGCGTGAGCGAGCTGCTGGTTGAGGCAGCCAGCTTCCGGGAGGAGAGCCGGGGTGCTCACACCCGCAGCGACCACCCCAACCCAGAGCCGAGATTCCTGGGAGCGGTGATTCAGAGGCGGGGGGTACCGCTCGAGTTCAGGCCGATTGAGCCAGCTCGACCCGACTGAGGTAGAGGCCCAGGCGGCCAGGGCCTTGGCCGAAGACTGGCGCGGCACAGACCTCACCGGCGCCGCGGTGGTGGACCCGGGCCAGCGTTGCCTGGCACAGGTGGTGGCACGTGAGGACGGTGTCCTGTGTGGGGTCGCACTGGCTACGGAGGTCTTTCGTCAGGTGGATTCCGCAATCAGCTGCAGCCAGCTGCTGCAGGATGGCGACCATCTCTCAGATGGAAGCGTCGCGATGCGGGTTGAGGGGCCGGCTCAAGGCGTCTTGGTGGGGGAGCGGACCGCTCTCAACTTCATGCAGCACCTGTCCGGGATCGCGAGCCTCACCGCCAGGTTCGTGGCTGTGGCCAGCGAGTACGGGGTGGAGATCCTGGATACCCGGAAGACCATCCCCGGCTTGCGGGCGCTGGAGAAGTACGCCACCCGTACCGGCGGCGCCCGCAATCACCGAATGGGCCTCTACGATGCCATCCTCATAAAGGACAACCATTGCGACCTGGCGGGAGGCTTGGCGGCAGCCTTGGAGCGGGCGCGAGCTCGGCATCCGGCGCGGGAGTTGGAAGTCGAGGTGCGGTCCACGGAGGAGCTCGAGGTGGCGCTCCGGTTCGGCATAGGACGGGTGCTTCTGGACAACTTCACCCCCGAGGCGGCGGTAGAGGCGGTGAAGTTGGTTGAGGGTCGGTCCGAGATCGAGATCAGTGGTGGGGTCGACCTCGACAATCTCGGCCGATACGCCGCCGCCCGGCCCCAATACATCTCGGTCGGGCGGCTCACCCAGAGCGCCCCGGCTCTGGATCTGGCGATGAAGGTGGTCCCTAGCGCTCGGCCGGGCTTTCCACCGCGCCGGTGAAGCCGACGCGCCGGCCCATCTCGGAGTCCCGCACGCGGCGGACCACAAAACGGAGCTTGCCCTCGACGGCGACGGTCTGGAAGAGGTCGAAACCCTCCTCCTCGGCCAGGCGGTTGACTTCGTCCAAGCTGTCGACTTCCCGGTATTGGTAGATCTGTTGGGTCGGGGCTAGGCTCACTCGGCTCTCCTAACTTGTCTGGCGCTGGATTTTCCCAACGGCGTAGGGTGAAACCGCTGCCAGTGTGCCACTGTGCGTGGTCGCGTCCTCCCGGCCTTACGCGAGCCACCACCACGATATCGCGGATCTCGCCAGGATCGCTGGTATACTCTCGCCCGCGCTGGCGCACTGATTTAGCGCGCCGGTGACACTTTCTCTGGAGGATTCAACAGGCAGTTGTCCGAGCTCGCCACTGAGGCACCCACCGAGGAGCTGACGGTGTTCAGTTCCATGGAGGAGTACCTGCGCACCAGCGCTGAATCCATCCGAACCTTGACTTACGGGGACATCGTCGACGGCACCGTCGTCAGAGTCGACCCCGACGAGGTCTTAGTCGACATCGGCGCCAAGTCTGAAGGTGTCATCTCAAATCGTGAGCTGACTGGGCGGGCAGAGGAATCCGTCGTCCTCAACCCCGGCGACCGGATCAAGGTCTACGTCCTCCAATCCGAGAACGAAGACGGCAACGTGGTGCTCAGCCTCCGCCGGGCGCGAGCCGAGGGAATCTGGGCCAAGGCGGCCGAGAAGGAGAGCTCGGGGGAGGGTGTCGAGGCCGAGGTTCGCGAGCAGAACAAGGGCGGCCTGATCGTCAACATCATGGGTTTGCGGGGATTTTTGCCCAGCTCCCAGGTGGCCCGCACCCACTCCGGCAACCTCATGGATCTGGTCGGACAGCAGATCATGGTCAAGATCCTCGAGGTTAATCGCAAGCGCAATCGGCTCATCGTCAGTCAGCGGGCGGCCCAGGACGAGGACCGAGCTCGGCAGCGCGAGGAGCTCTTCGAGCGACTCAGTGTCGGTGACGTGATCACCGGGCGGGTCAGCGGGCTCACCTCATACGGGGCCTTCATCAATTTGGGCGGGGCTGATGGGCTGATTCACATCAGCGAGCTCTCCTGGGACCGAGTCAGCAACGTCTCCGACATGCTGGCGGTGGGCGACGAGGTGACCGTCAAGGTCATCAAGCTCGACCCTGAGCTGTCGCGGATTTCGCTTTCGCTGCGACAGATGAGCGATGACCCCTGGGATAGCATCGAGGCGCGCTTCCCGGCGGGCACGGAGATCGAGGGGACCGTCACCAAAACCAAGAAATACGGGGCGTTTCTGCAGATCGCTGACGGGGTCGAGGGCCTGCTTCACATCAGCGAACTCTCTTGGGAGCACGTCGAGCGCACCGAGGATGTGCTCCGAGTTGGCGACACCGTCAAGGTCATCGTGCTGCAGGCGGATCGGACCCGCCGCCGGATCTCGCTGTCATATCGCCAGCTGCTGCCACGACCCGCCCACCTACCCCCCGAGGAGTCCGGCGCCGGTGATGGCTACGCCGCAGTCGCCGACTACGAACCCGACGCGGACGACGATGAGATGCCCGAGCCCGCTCCGAAACCCAAGCGCACCCGCGCGAAAGCCGCCGTGAAGGTGGCGGCCGAGGCAGACGGTGCGAGAGGTGCAGGGGAGGCCGCGTCCGGTCCACCCCCGGCTGAGGCCACCCCCGAGGCTTCGAACGACGCGACTGAGGAAGAGGCCGATGCTTCGGCAGACCAAGCGGTGGACGAGTCGCTCAAGCTCGAGGAAGACGACGATGCCTCCTCGATCGCTGACTCCGTACCTGAAGACAGTCCGTCCTCAGAACAAGGCGCCGAGCCTTCGGAGAGTGGCGAAGCTTAGCCGGCGGCCACTTCGGCTCCGATGGTTCTGCCCATCGATCGGCGGCAGGCTAACCAGCTCGCGGTAGGCTCCGGAAGGTCGACGCTGAGCCTTGCCAGCCACATCTCCGGCAGTCAGAATTTGGTCTCTGCCGCGGGTGCCCGGAAGGCGGCGGCCGTGGGAGGCATGACTTGTACCCGTTTGAGCGCTTCACGGAGAAGGCGAAGAAGGTCCTGACCCTGGCCCAGGAAGAGGCCGAGAAGTCCCACCACTCTTACATCGGGACCGAGCATCTACTCCTGGGCCTGCTCCGCGAGGGCGAGGGTCTGGCCGCCAAGGTGCTGGCCAACCTGGGCGTGGAGATCGACGAGGTCCGTGACACCATCGACTCGGTGCTGGGCCGCAATGAGCGGATCGTCGTCCAGCAGATCATCCCCACCTCCCGGATGAAAAAGGTGATCGAGATCGCCTTCGAAGAGGCCAAGCGGATGAACAACACCCACGTCGGCACCGAGCACCTCCTGCTCGGTCTGCTGGTCGAGGGTAAGGGCGTCGCCGCGCACGTGCTCGAGGACCTCGGCGCCAATCTCGTGAAGGTCCGCCACCAGCTCCACATCCTGCTAAAGGAGCGGGGTCCGGAGCAGCACTCGCCAGGGGAAGCCGAATCTACCCGTCCTTCGGGACCGCGCCGACGTGAACCGGGACATATCGTCCAGAGCATCTTCCGCGACCTGGGCCCGTTCACCATCGCGGCCCGATCTGCCATGGCACTCACTGAGGAGGAGTCGGCCAAAGCCGCCCTGGGCTATGTCGGCACCGAGCATCTCTTGATCGGGCTTCTGCGTCAGGCCGAAGGAATAGGGGCACGAGCGCTGAACAATCTCGGGGTGACCCTGGACAGGGTTCGCCAGGAGATCGCCGCCCGCCGCCGCTCCGGCCGGCTGTTAGAGGATCGGAAGGAGCCCTCGCGCCGTTTCCTAGCGGCCCTGACATCCCACCAACCCCAGGTGGGCGACGACCGGCCGAGCCGCTGGCTGGACACCCAGGACATCCTGCTAGCCATCACGGCAGATGGGGATGACCCCACCGCACAACTCCTGGATGCCCTGGGAGCGAACGCCACGGCGGTCGAGGGGGAGGTCCGGCGGCTGGAGGCTGACTCCACCGACTCGCACTCGCTCGGGCCGCGAATCCAGTCCAAGCCATCTCTCAGCTTCGCCACGCTTGAGCCCGGCGCAATTTCGCACGGCCCGGTGAACACGGAGTGACAGTCGGGTTGGTGGAGGTTGAATTGGGCATAATGCGGGGGTGATCGGCTTCGTCTCGAGCCCCGAGCCATTCCAGCCATGGCGGCAGCTAGCGCTGTCGACCGTCCTTCCATTCGGGCTCTAGGAGATCGTCCGTGTATCCGTTTGAGCGCTTCACGGAGAAGGCGAAGAAGGTCCTGACCCTGGCCCAGGACGAGGCCGAGAAGTCCCACCACTCTTACATCGGGACCGAGCATCTCCTGTTGGGCCTGCTCCGCGAGGGCGAGGGCCTGGCCGCCAAGGTGCTGGCCAACCTGGGCGTCGAGATCGACAAGGTCCGTGACACCATCGACTCGGTGCTGGGCCGCAACGAGCGGATCATCGTCCAGCAGATCATCCCCACCTCCCGGGTCAAGAAGGTGATCGAGATCGCCTTTGAAGAGGCCAAGCGGATGAACAACACCTACGTCGGCACCGAGCACCTCCTGCTCGGTCTGTTGATCGAGGGCGAGGGCATCGCCGCCCATGTGCTCGAGGATCTCGGCGCCAACCTGGACAAGGTCCGCCACGAGCTGGACTCGCTACTCAAAGAGCAAGGGCTCGAGGATGAGCCACCTCCTGAGCGCAAGAAGTCCAGCAAGACTCCGCTGCTGGATCAGTTCTGCCGCGACCTCACCGAGCTCGCCACCAAGAACCAGCTCGATCCTGTGATCGGACGGGAGATGGAGATCGAGCGGGTGGTGCAGATCCTTTCCCGGCGGACCAAGAACAACCCCGCCCTGATCGGGGAGCCTGGGGTCGGCAAGACCGCGATCGCCGAGGGACTGGCCCAGGCCATCGTCCACCAGGAGATACCCGAGTCGCTCGCCAACAAGCGCGTGCTCACCTTGGACATGGGAGCCCTGGTGGCCGGCACCAAGTACCGCGGCGAGTTTGAGGAGCGGCTCAAGAAGATCCTCGACGAGATCCGTTCCTCCAAGGAGGTGGTTCTCTTCATCGACGAGCTTCACACCCTGGTGGGAGCCGGCGCCGCCGAGGGAGCCATCGACGCTGCCAACATCCTCAAGCCCGCGTTGGCCCGGGGCGAGATCCAGTGCATCGGCGCCACCACCCTCAACGAGTACCGCAAGTACATCGAGAAGGACGCCGCCCTGGAGCGACGGTTCCAGCCGGTCTTCGTCGAGGAGCCCAAGCTGGAGGAGACCATCGAGATCCTGACCGGGGTGCGCAGCCTTTACGAGAAGCATCACCGCGTCACCATCACCGACGCCGCGGTGCGTGCCGCCGCTGAGCTCTCAGGTCGCTATGTCAACGATCGCTCCTGGCCTGACAAGGCGATCGACCTGATCGACGAGGCTTCGGCACGAGTCCGGATGAAGTTGACCACCACCCCTCCCGAGCTGCGGGCGAAGCAACGCCATGTGCGCTCATTGCAGACCCGCAAGGACGAAGCGGTCGAAAAGCAGGAGTACGAGGAAGCCAACAAGCTCGAGGAGGAGGCCAAGCCCCTGCGCGCTGAGTACGCGGCCGAGGAGGCCGCTTGGCGCGACGAACTGGGCAAGACCGTGCCCCGGGTCGACGAGGAGAACATCGCCGACATCGTCTCCTCCTGGACCGGAATCCCGGTCAGCCGACTGGTGGAGGCGGAGACCAAGCGGCTCTTGGGCATGGAGGCGGAGATCCACAAGCGCCTGATCGGCCAGGAGGAGGCGGTCAAGATCGTCTGCCAGGCAACCCGCCGGGCTCGAGCCGGGCTCAAGGACCCGCGGCGACCAATCGGCTCGTTCATCTTCTTGGGACCCACCGGGGTCGGCAAGACCGAGCTGGCCCGTTCGCTGGCCGCGTTCCTATTCGACAACGAGGATGCCCTGATCCGGCTGGATATGTCGGAGTTCGCGGAACGGCACAGCACCGCCCGCCTGGTGGGCTCACCGCCTGGCTACGTCGGCTACGACGAGGGTGGCCAGTTGACGGAAGCGGTGCGCCGGCGTCCGTACAGCGTCGTCCTCTTCGACGAGATAGAGAAGGCACACCCCGACTTTTTCAACATGCTGCTGCAGATCCTGGAAGACGGCCGCCTCACCGACGCCAAGGGCAAGGTCGTCAGCTTTGCCAACACCATCGTGATTATGACCAGCAACCTGGGCATTCAGGGAGTCGGCACCAACCTCTCGATGGGCTTCCAGACCGGCTTGCCCGGACCTAGCGGCGAAGACCAGGAGCACAGCAAGATGCGAGAGCGCATCACCGACGAGCTGAAACGGTCCTTCCGCCCCGAGTTCCTCAACCGGGTTGACGCGGTGGTGGTCTTCCATCGGCTGCGTACCTACGAAACCCGTCAGATCGTCGACCTCATGCTGGTGCGGGTGCGCGAGCATCTCCAGCGCCAGGGCCTCAGCCTTCTGGTCACCGACCAGGCCAAGGACCTGCTGGCCGAGCGCGGGTTCGATAAGCAGTTCGGAGCCCGGCCGCTGCGTCGCGTCATCCAGTCCGACATCGAGGATCCGCTCAGCGAGGAGTTGCTGCGGATCGAGTTCTCGCCAGGGGACTTGGTGACCATCGACGTCGAGGACGGCAGCATCCGCACCCACGTGGTGCCGGGTCCGCCCCCACCGCCCGAAGAGGTCGTCGAGGAGCAGCCTCCTGCCGCCGCCGAGCCGGCCGGGGCGGGAGCCGCCGGCGGTCCGGGGGGCGGCGACGGTGGCGGATCAGCCTGAACCCCTGAAAGCTCCAGGAGCTGAGGCAAAGGATCCTGACGGCCTGGCCGTCACTTCCGAGCCGAAGGGGCGAGGTCGCGCTTCCCGCATCGCCAGCCTGCTGGGGATGTCGGTGGGTGCGGTGCTGGGCACCCTCTACGCGACGGTGATCCTGACCACCTTCAAAGGCAACCTGGGCACCTGGGAGGCCAAGACCATCGCCCTCGCCCTCGGCCTGGGCCTGGGTTGTGGGCTGGGCTACCTGCTCGGTCCAGCGCTCAGCATCCGACCCTACGCCTGGGCCGAGGAGGAGCTGGCCAACGTTCCACTCTCCGAACTGGTGGGGGCGGTCGCGGGCGTCTTCGTCGCCCTGATAATCGCGGCCCTGGTAGCCCTGATCGCCTCGGGGCTGCCGCGGGGGCTGGGCTGGCTGGTCGCGGTGGGGGTGGCCTTCATCCTGGTTCCGCTGGGCATCTCCGTGGGTCGCCGACGGCGGCGAGAGATCTCCCGGTTCGGACTGGGTCGAGGTGTCGGCGGCCCGGCCCTGGCGAGGGTGGTGGTGGATACCAGCGCGGTGATCGACGGCCGCCTCCTCGACCTGGCCCGGGCCGGGTTCTGCCTTTATGAGCTGGTCGTTCCCCAGTTCGTCTTGGCCGAGCTTCAGTCCGTGGCGGACTCTGCCGATCCCATCCGCCGAGCCAGGGGCCGGCGGGGCCTGGCCATGCTCGAGGAGCTGCGCTCACTGCCGGGCCTGGAACTGGAGTTCACCCAGGTCGACTACCCCTCGATGCCTGACGTGGACGCTCGACTGGTCAGGCTGGCCCGGGAACAAGGGGCCGCCATCCTCACCGTCGATTTCAACCTCGACCGGGTCGCCCAGATCGAGGGCCTGACCGTGCTCAACCTCAACCAGCTGGCTACGGCCCTGCGCCCGGCCCTGGTTCCGGGGGAAAAGCTGGAAGTGGACGTGGTCAAGGAGGGCCGGGAGTCCGACCAGGGCGTCGGCTACCTTGAGGACGGAACCATGCTCGTGGTGGAGGGCGGAAAGGCTCACCTCGGCCAACGAATCACGGCGACCGTGCGCAGCGTGATTCAGACCGGCTCCGGACGGATGGTCTTTGTTCAAGCACCCGAACTCGAGGAGGTGGGTCCGACCCCACCGCCGAGCACGGGCCGCCGACGCAAGCCCGCGGTTAGCCGGGGATCGTGAGCTTGAGGGAGGGGGCGGTCGGTGCCACCGCGCTGGTGCCGGCGGCCGGTTCTGGCGACAGATTCGGCGGAGCCAAACTCTGGGCGGACCTCAGCGGCCAGCCGGTCCTGGCCTGGGTCCTGCAAGCGCTGGGAGATCCTGCCAGCGGAATCGACGAGCTGGTGGTGGTGATCGACCCCAAGGAGCACCGTCGAGTCATGGAGTTGGCATCGGCAGCCGCCCCCCGGCTGGGCTGTCGCTGCATTGAGGGTGGAGCTCGCCGACAAGACTCGGTCGCGCAGGGGCTCCGGCTCTGCACCCGAGAGATGGTTCTAGTGCACGACGGGGCTCGGCCCGGGGTGACCGCCGAGCTCTGCGCGACGGTGCTGAGGGCGGCCCGGAAGTCAGGTGCTGCCACCGCCTACGTCCCGGTCGCCGACAGTACTGCCCGAGTTCGCGACGACCGGCTGGTCGAGGTTCTGCCGCGAGCCGAGCTAGGGGCAATCCAGACCCCGCAGGCCTTCCGGCGCGAGCTGCTGGCGAGGGCCCACCGCGAGGCGACTGCCGCCGGGCGTGATGCCGATGACGACGCGGCGCTGGTGATGGCGCTGGGGGAACCGGTGGCGGCGGTGATGGGCGATCCCCGCAACCTCAAAGTGACCAGAACCGAGGACATCCTGGCCCTGCGCTCTTGGCTCGGCCACGAGGCGTGGGCCCGGCAGTGAGCCAGCGCCGCATGCCTGGCGTCGGGCTCGGGGTTGACGTGCACCGTTTCGGTGGCCCAGGGCCTATCTTGCTCGGCGGCGTCAAGATCGACCACGAGCGGGGCTTGATCGGACACTCAGACGGAGATGTCCTCTGCCATGCAATGGCTGACGCCCTACTCGGAGCGGCCGGGTTGGGCGACCTCGGCGAGCTCTTCCCTTCCAGCGATGATCGCTGGAAGGGAGCTTCGTCTCTGGACCTCTTGCGCCAAGTGGGCGAGCTGCTGGGAAGCCAGGGGATCGAGATCCTGGGCATCGACGGTACTGTGATTGCCGAAGCTCCTCGCCTCGGCCCCCATCGGTCGGACATGGTGGCGGCGATGGCGCGGGTGCTGGGGCTGGAAGCGGCCCTGGTCTCGGTCAAGCTCAAGTCCAGCGACGGTTTGGGGCTGACCGGCCGCGGAGAGGGGGTTGCGGCACTGGCGGTGGCTCGGGTGGGAACTGAACCGGGGATAACATAGGCCGCCATGCCCATTCGCCTCTACAACACGCTCAGTCAAGAGATTGAGCCGCTGCGTCCCCTGCACCCGGGCTCGGTTCACATGTACACCTGCGGCCCCACGGTCCACGATCGTGCCCATATCGGGAACTACCGGACGTTCCTGGCCGAGGACCTGCTGCGCCGCCACCTCGAGGCGCGCGGGCTCAAGGTCGAGCAGGTGATGAACATCACCGATGTCGACGACAAGACCATCGCCAAGGCCACCGCTCTCGGTCAGAACCTCGACCAGTACACGGCTCCTTTCATCAACGGTTTCTTCGCCGATCTGGATCGGCTGGCGATTCCGCCGGCCCAGCACATTCCCCGGGCTACCGATCACATCCCCGCGATGCTGGCGCTGGTCGAGCGGCTGGTGGCATCGGGGCACGCCTACGAGAGCGAGGGCTCCGTCTATTTCCGCCTGGCATCCTTCCCCGAGTACGGTCGGCTATCTCGGCTCGACGTCGAAGGGCTCAGCGCCGGCGCCAGCGGGCGGATCGACTCAGACGAGTACGAGGCCAAGGAGGCAGTTCGCGACTTTGCCCTCTGGAAGGCGGGCAAGGAGGGAGACCTTGCCGCCTGGCCGTCCCCGTTCGGGTGGGGCCGACCAGGCTGGCACATCGAGTGCGCCGCGATGGCGATGGAGCTCCTGGGGGAGACGATCGACATCCACTGTGGAGGAATAGACAACAAGTTCCCCCACCACGAGAACGAGATAGCCGAGGCTGAGGCGGTGTCCGGCCGGCCCTTCGTCCGGCTCTGGTTCCACGTCGAGCACCTTCTGGTGGAGGGAGGCAAGATGGCAAAGTCCCTGAACAACTTCGTGACCCTGCCAGCACTGATCGAGCGCGGCTACAGCCCGCTGGTGGTCCGCTACCACCTGCTCAGCAACACTCACTACCGGCAGAAGCTCCGCTTCCGTGAAGAGGACCTGATAGGAGCATCGGAGTCACTGGATCGGCTCGCGACGTTCTGGAGGCGCTGCGCGGCCGCCCAAAACGGAGAGCTCAAGACAGCGGGATCGGGTGATCCGATGGCGGCGGCGGCGCGCCGAGCCCTGGACCGCTTCGAGGCCAATATGGACGACGACCTCAATCTACCCGGTGCCATGAGCTCCATGCACGATCTGGTCCGCGAGGGCAATCGTCTCCTCGACGAAGGTCGGGTCGGCGGCGACGGATGCGATGCCGCGCTGCGCACAATGCGCATCGCCGATAGCCGCTTGGGCGTGATCGAGCGGGCGGCGGTGTCCGAAGAGCCCTACCTGGCGGCTGAAGAGCAGCAGGCCCTGGACCGCCGCGAAGAGGCTCGCAAGAAGGGTAATTTCACCAAGGCGGACCGAATCCGCGATGAACTGCTGGAGCGCGGGATTGTGGTCGAGGACACCAAGGAAGGTACCCGCTGGCGCCGGCTCTGATGCCGGAAGTTCTCTACGGGCGGAATCCAGTGCTGGAGGCCCTGCGGGCAGGGCGCAAAGTTCGCCGGCTGCTGGTAGCTCCCGGGCTCAGCCCGGATCGTCGCCTGGAGGAGATAATCGAGCGATCCGCCAGGGCAGGGGTGGTTCTTGAGACCACGCCGAGAGGTCGGCTCAACGATGTTGCGCACACCGAGCACCACCAGGGAATCGCCGCCTATTTCGACGGCCGGCAGCTCGACAACGCCGATGTCCTTCGACAGCTTTTGCAAACTCAGGATCCCAGCTGGCCCGCTGCCTTCGTCTGCCTAGACGAGGTCCAGGACCCTCAAAACCTGGGATCGCTGGCGCGCAGCGCCGAGGTCCTCGGTGCGACCGCGCTCATCTTGC
The DNA here is from genome assembly GCA_049279335.1 of Candidatus Dormiibacterota bacterium. Taxonomy (GTDB): domain Bacteria; phylum Chloroflexota; class Dormibacteria; order Aeolococcales; family Bog-877; genus Bog-877. The sequence continues at coordinate 34,255 of JBAPNX010000035.1, read as the reverse complement.
CGCGGCACCGCACAGCACCACCCTCGGCGGCGGCCGCCAAAGCCAGTGCTGGTGCGATTGAGCACCTCCGACTGATACGGGTGGTCAACTTAGTGCAGACCCTGCGCGAGCTCGGTGATCTGGGGGTGGCTCGGATCGGGTTAGACGCCAGCGGCGATCGCCGCTGCGACCAGGTCGACCTGCGTCAGGCGGTCGCACTAGTGGTTGGAGCCGAGGGCGAAGGCCTCCGCCCGCTCACCCGGCGCCACTGCGACGCTCTGGTGTCAATCCCCATGGGTGGCCACGTGCTGTCCCTGAACGCCTCGGTCGCAGGCTCGCTTTTGATGTACGAGATGGCGAGGCAACGCCACTTCGCCTACCCCGGTGTCCAACTCGAGTCCAGAAAAGGCGCGCTGGGCAGTCTATAATTCCGCGCTCGGCCGACGTAGCTCAGTGGTAGAGCGGCTGTTTTGTAAACAGCGGGCCGGGGGTTCGAATCCCTCCGTCGGCTCCGGTGTCGTGTCTCAGGACATCGTGGACACATGTCTCACGTCATCGGCGTGATCCTCACAATCCCTCGCGACCACGGCTGAGCTCGCTTGCCGCGGCGACAAGTGTCGACTCGAGCCTGACGAGCAGATCGTCACATGTCGCGGTGTCGATGATGAGAGGCGGAGCGATCATCAGCCAGTCACCGAACCGCCCATTGTTCGGGCGCCGCGAGTAGAGAAGTAGGCCGTGGTCGAGGCCGTGACGCAGGACGATTGCACCTGGATTGACCGCGGCAGGGAAGCGAGCGAGGGTTACCTTGTCGGCGACAAGCTCGATCGCGAGCAGCAACCCCCGGCCGCGGACATCCCCGATGAAAGGCGAGCGATCCGCGACGCCTTCAAGACCGGCGCGGAGGCGTCTTCCGATCTTGTCCGCATGGGCGATCAGGTCGTGTTCCACGATCTCGTCGAGAACCGCGGCGCCAGCAGCACATGCGATCGGGTTGGCGTCGTAGGAGTGGGAAACGACGAAGCCCGTCGTCGCTGAAAGCTCTTCGACGAGACTGGCAGACATGAGGGCGGCGCCGAGCGGTGCATACCCGGCTGCCAGGCCCTTCGCGAGCACCGCGACGTCGGGCAGGGCGTCGGGGGCCTGCTGGCAAGCAAGAAAATGGCCCGTCCGGAAGGCACAGACACTCTCGTCGAAGACGAGCCGGATGCCATGGAGGCTGCACATGGCGCGGGCCTCGCTCACGAATGACGGATGCGGGACGTTGGCACCGGAGGACTGGCCGCCGACTGGTTCCATCACGAACGCGAGGACCTGACCAGGACCGACGCGGTCGATGGTCTCGCTGAGCGCAGCGAGACTCTCTGATGCCGCCGTCTCCGGGCTGGAGGCCCGGAAGGTGAGGGGGGCGGGAATCTTCTCCGAGTAGACGGTCATCGGCCCCCAGAGCCCTGGCGCGTGCATGTCACCGTTGAGGCCGATGGTCTGCAGGGTGGCGCCGTGATAGCCGGGTATCAGTGAGATAACGCAGTGGCGCTGAGGCTGCCCGGTCGCTACGGCGTGGGCACGCAGGAACTTGAGGGCCATTTCGACGGCCTCGGAGCCACCGGAGGTGAGGTGTGCTCTCTCGAACCCGACGCCGGCGAGCGAGGCGAGTCGTTCTGTGAGCGCTGCGTTCGCAAGATGCCTGGTCGTCCGCGAATAGGTGTAGGTCAGCTTGCGCCCCTGTTCCAGAATTGCCTGGAGTACCCGCTCGTTACCTTGGCCCAGCCCTGCGAGAAAGGGGCCCGAACAGACGTCGAGAAGCCGCCTGCCGCGGTCGTCGATGAGGTAGAGGCCCTCTCCTGCGACGATCGTCGGCAGCTGGCCTGCGGTGGCGCGGTCAAAGAACACGTCTTGGGTGCCTCCCACCGGCGGATGACGCCAATCTCGCATCACAAGACCCCTGACTCAGCCGATCCTCGAACCACCGGAGGCGGGAACTTTCATTCTGCGCCTCCATGTAGGCGCGGCTTGCGCTGGGGGCGGAAAGACTACAGCCCGAGATCCACGCTCGACTTTATCGCCGTGACCGGGGACCTGAGGTTACGGCCAGGGGAGCCCTCAGGGGGAGTTCCGAGCGTGTCAGCATTGCCGACCGGCTCGCGCCCCCAGCCGCTCCCAAAACGATAGCACCGGAGTGACCTTGGACTCCTACGGCAAGGCCAGCCGGGAAGGGCGCTGAGGACGGCGACCAAAGCTGAGATTCATCTCAGAGGGAGATTTATAGTCAGGTCACTTTCACAGCCGGTTCGAGCCTAGCCTCACGGCATGCGTGGGGCTCAACTCTGGAGCCCTCCGTTCTCGCTACGGCCGCTGCGAATGACGTAACCGCCGCATGACGGATCCCGTGCGTGATCAGTGGTGGGACGCTGCCCACCGTCGGCACGGGTCGCTCAGTCAGGCTCGCCCGCGCCGACCTAGACGCATAAATCAAGGCCAGGCGGGAGATTCTGCAAAGGGCCCCTGATCCACACCCGATAACTTTGCTTTCTACGCTCGCACCCTGGAAGTGGGACGCACGGCGCTCAGGCCTAGGTGCTTTGTAAACAGCGGGTCGAGGGTTCGAATCCCTCCGTCGACTCCTCGGCTGATAGCCAGTTTGCTAGTCAGATGGCTACTGGGCGGTGATAGCACTTACCACCGTCGCGCCCCGGCTCAGGCGCGTTCGACCGACTGCTTGCCGTGCTGCCGCTAGGGGCCTTGCCAGCCGTGAGGCCGCAGCCTCACCGGCACAGTCCTACGCGTTCACGGTGATTGTCACGACTCCGCCGAGCCAGTGCTGATCAGGCTTGGGCGTCTGCGCCACGATTGTGAATTCCGGCTGATTGGGGTCGTAGTGGGCTATCTGCTCGTAGTTGATGGAGGGCGCTAACCTCTTTAGCTCGACTGCGTTGTCAATGTAGTTCAGCCCGACAAGATCGGGGACCCGACCTTTCGTGAGTTTGGGACTCTTGGGTATGGCACCTTTATTGACCTGGCCCAACGTGCTCAGAGGCGCAAAGCTCTTCGAGAGCCAGCCCGCAGCCTTCAGACTCACGCGTTTCTTAGCTGGTGAACCGGTGGTGTGGGTTGCCACCACCAGCACCTCGGCAGTACCAGTTTCTTTGGACGGTCCAATCGCCTCGGGGTAAGCGGGGTTTGTTGGAAAGGGCCCGAAGTGTCCCCGCAGTTCCACTATGTAGAACTCCGCCGCGGGGCTTTCGTCGGAGAAGAAGACGATTGACTCTTTAGTGGATTCCCAGTTCACCAAGCTGGCCTCCGTCACTTCCACCCAATCGAATGAGCTAGCCGGATGAGACCATCCCTGCCCCACGACGTCCTGCAACAGATACGCTCGAACCATAGGTGGCACCGCCGGTTCAGACCGTGGTTCCAGCCAGGCCGCCACCCCGGCCAGTACCGCAACCACGCACACAGTGAGCGCCAGCGCTGCCGTTCTCGACCTGAGCCTGACCATTCGGATTACAGCAGCAGCCTACCGCTATGTCCCTTAGCTCCCATCACTTGCTGGCAGGAGCTTCGTGGCGGTGACGGGAGTCACCATGAGCAAGCCACAGGGCACTGAACTAGTGCCGTAGGGCGCTATCTGCGCTCCCACTCCAGTCAATGTCAGAGCCGTGGTCAGTCCAGGCGGGGTCAACTGGAGTTCGGCAGATGTCGGGCACGTCACGGGTGGGGCGTCCGCGTTCATGGGGTAAAAGACCATGAAGTAGGCAGGCTGGCCGGTTTCAAGCACGACTAGCCCCGGATTGATGTCGTCATCGCCGGTGTTAGGAGTAATGGGCTGGTCACTGGACGTGATTTGGTTACCTGCACTGTCGAGCAGTTGGACTGTGGGGTAGCCGTATAGGGCACAAGGCTGGGCGCTCACGTTGACGAAGGCGAGCTCCGAGCCTATGAGAGCGGTGGCAGCTCCGTTGGGTCCGGCCCAGGCTTGAAGCTGGCTGGCGGTGCAGATGAGTACGGTGGGCGTCGGGCTTGGGCTAGCACTGGGCATTGGAGAGTGTTCCGGTGTAGGGCTTGGCTGAGGTGTCGGCGTTGAGCACCCGGTCAACCCAAGGGCGAGCAGACCTGAAGCGAACGCAGCGATTCTCAGCCTAAACAGTGCCTACGGCGGCAGCTTACCCTTCGGCGGGGCAGCCTGCCGCTGCTGCGGTCACGTCGTGGAGAGAGGTGCCGAATGGACCAGTTAGGTCCCTTCGGACCGTACTCGGAGCGCTGCCGCCTTACCACACCAGGCCCTGCCAGATTCCCGGCTCCGGTGTGTGCCCGGTGGCTGAGAAGGCAACCCGCCACCCGGTACGGGGTATCTCGCAGCAAATCAGAGAGCAAGATACTGCACCACCCCCCGTATAAGGGGTATAGTGAAGTAGTGTCTAGACCATCACCACTGCCACGCCTTCAGGAGCTAGCCCAAGAACAGTGGGGTCTGCTCACCCGGCGGCAGATCGAGGCCGAAGGAATCGGGTCGACCACTCTCGAGCGACTCACTGCGCCCGGGAGCAGCCTTGAGAGGGTGGCGAGTGGCCTTTACCGCGCAGTCGTGGCTCCAATCCCGGACCACATGGACCTGAGGGCAGCGTGGCTCCAGCTCGCACCCGACGTCCCAGCGTGGAAGCGGACGCCGGACCAGGGAGTTGTATCGCATCGGTCGGCGGCGTCGATGTATGGCCTGGGCGATCTCCCCGCGGACCAGCACGAATTCACGATGTCGAAGAGAAAGCAGAGCCGCCGCAAGGATGTCCGCATCCACGTTCGTCCGCTCGCCGACTCAGAGTGGATCACTCTGCGCGGTCTCCCGGTCACCAGGCCGTCGCGCGTTGCGTCGGATCTCCTGCGGGACCACGAGGACCCAGAGGCGGTGGCCAGGCTGATCTCAGACTCGATCCGACCGGTGTATGACTATCCGGGGACGTTTGCTGACAGGCTGGCCCCGCATGCTGGACGGTTTGGCCTCCGGAAAGGTGACGGGCTTGGGCTCCTTCGTTGGTTCCTCGATATGGCGGGGGATCCCGAACGAGGGCGGTGGATGGATGAGGCTCGCGCCCACATCGATTATGCCCAGACTCAGCACGCCAAGGGTCCTGCATGACGGCGATTGATCGGTATAAGACGCCGGCAGCATTCCGGCGAGCCCTGACCGACCGTCTCCGGGAGGCAGCCAGGGAAGGACGGTGGACGCTGCAACAGTTGCAGCGCCAGGTCGCGTACGACCGTCTCCTCGATCGCCTGTATCTCGTCGACGATGGCTGGATCGTCAAGGGGGCTACCGCGCTGCTGGCACGAGACATCGGCGCTCGGGGAAGCCTCGACGTCGACCTGCATCGAGATGCAGGTCGCGAGGTCGCGGAATACGACCTCAGACGAGCCGCCGCAACCGACATCGGAGACTGGTTCCAGTTCGTGATCGGCGGTGGGGCAGCAATCGGGAACGACGCAGTGCGTCTACCAGTCAAGGCAGTGATCGGAGTGACGACCTGGGTTGAGTTTCACGTCGATTTCGTTGGGTCCGGTCTTCGTATGACCGGACAGCCGGAAGATGTGCCCCCGCTCGCCCGAGGCGTCATTCCCGCGGTCGAGCAGCGCGGATACCGGGCATACCCACTCGTCGATCACGTCGCAGACAAGATCGCTGCCACGTATGAGCGTCACAGGGAAGAGCGACGACCGTCCACGCGCTACCGGGATCTCGTCGATCTGGTCGCGATCGCCACTGGTGCCTCAGTTCCGGGGGACGCGCAGTCCAGGGCAATTCGATCAGAGTTCGATAGGCGGGGGCTGGTACTTCCCGACCGCTTTGAGGTGCCGGATACGGCGCTGTGGGAGCCAGGCTATGCAGCAGAGGCACGGCGATCAATGCTCGGCATGGCACCAACTCTCGACGAGGCTCTGGCAATCGTTCGTCCCTTTGTGGATCCAGTGCTTGAGGGCACGGCGGTGGGGTCATGGGACAGGGAGTCGCGCGTTTGGGCCGAGTCGTGACTCATCGACCTTAGCGCTGGTGTGATGTCTCAGGACATGGTGCCCGTCTGTCGCAGGTCATAGTGCCCGATTCGGGCGGGCTGCTGGGGCTGGTAGTTCCGGCTGGGGTCGAGGGTGAGTTCCCGAATCAGGGTGCCGTCTTCGGCGAGGATACGCACTTGCCGGTCAGCGATGAGCAGGCGGATGGGTTGGTGCTTGAAGGCGCGGCCGACGCCGATGTGGAGTAGGCGGCCCATGTAGCGCAGGGTGACCTTGCCTTCGGCGTCAACCCGGTCCTGTCGCACCCCGCAGTGGACGGCGGGCTGAGCTGGGGTGGGATGTGCTTTGAGCCGAGCGTTGAAGGCAACCAGCGGGGCGTCGCCGTGGAGTGCCCGGTGCGCCCGGTGGTGGTTGTAGTAGGCGCGGAAGCTGTCGAGCTGAAGCTGGAGGACGGCTAGTGATGCTGCCGGCGCTTGTTTGGCGAGGTACTTCTTGAGGGTCTGGTGGAGTCGTTCCACTTTGCCGCAGGTCTGGGGGTGGTAGGGCCTTGAGTTGATGTATCTGATCCCGAGGCGTTCCAGTTGCGACTCCAGCAGTCCCTTGCCCTGTCGTGACTTGGCGGTGAAGACCGCGCCATTGTCGGTCAGGAGTGCAGCAGGGACGCCATGGCGCTCTGTGGCTGCGTAGAGGGTTTGCACGACGTCTAAGCCCTTGACGGTGGGAAAGGCGTCGCAGGCGAGGAGCAGTCGCGAGTTATCGTCCAGGTAATTGAGGATCTCTACCCCGCTGCTGTCGGCCAGCTGCCAGTGGGTGAAGTCGCTTTGCCACATCTCGTTGGGCAGCGCCGCCTCGAAGCGGACAAAGGAGCAGCGGGGCCGCTTGTGAGGTTGTGCGGTGATCACGCCCTGGCGCTTGAGGATGCGCCAGATCGTGGCCACCGAGGGGATGTCCGAGTGCTGCAGACGGGGATGGTGTGCGGGCCGCTGTCGTAGCCGGCGCTGTCGAGGTGCTGCCGCAGCTCCAGGATCGCGCTCTGGATCTCGGCGGCCACGGCGTGGGGACCTGATCTTGGCCGGCGTGAGCGTGGCTCGAGGCCGAGCTCACCACCCTTGCGGTAGCGAGCGACGAGTTTGGTGACCCACGCCTTAGAGACGCCGGCGCTCTTGGCCACCTCGCGATGGCTCCGACCGTCCCGGAGGACGGCTTCGATGACGTACCACTCCACACCCATGGCCCACCCCCTTTGGTGGGCGCTATGTCCTGAGACATACCGCTCCCGCGGTGGGCACTATGTGGTGAATCAGACACCGCCGTCGGCTCCGGGCAACACGAAGATCTCGCGGTCTGATGGCCGCTTGTTTCAGGTCAGCGATCAGGCTAGCCGACGGCGAACCCACCAGAAGCAGATCCCCACTAAGAGCAAGGCGAGGATCATAAAGATCGCCAGCTCGCACCACTGGAACGCCCAGTAGCGGTTGGCGGGTTGGTACGTCAGTAAATCACGCACCCCAAGCTGGTCAAGGCACTCCTGCGCGAGGTGTGGTCCTGCCGGGCCAGGGCCGCGTAATTGACCGGGTAAAGGCGGGATCGTGATGTTAGGGCATGACCCTACCCCGCTGATGGTGACCCCATGCGTTTTTCCGAAGGTGATGCCGATTCCACTGCCTATGATTCCGTTTTCACCGATCACGTGCCCAGCCGCGTTGATGGTCTGATTCGAGGTGATCCAGTCACTGGGATTTGGTGTCTCCGCGCTGGCTCCGATGATGTCGGGCACGGTGACATGGAGCGGGGCACCGAGATTCGGTCGTACCCACAAGAACACAGCCAGCCGGGTGGCGGCGAAGGCGACCACCGTGGTAGCGATAGCCGGCAGGGTGCGCCGGATGAGCACCCCCATGGCGACCCCAAGAGCGAAGGCGAACGCTGCGTACGCGACTGGCACGATGTTGCGTGTATCAAACGACCCGAAGGGGTACAGGGCGACCCGATCGAAAGGTGCGGACCACCAGGTCACCATCAGACTGAGCAGTCCGGCTACGACCATGCTGGCCAGTCCGAGGACGCCGATTTTAACGGCCAGCCAGCGGGTGCGAGTGACGCTCTGGGTCCAGGCCAGGCGGTAGGTGCCCGCCTCCAGCTCGCGCGCGATCAGAGGCGCCCCCCAGAAGACCCCAAAAATGCCGGGGACCACCATCAGAAGGGTACCGAGGGCCGTTTGCAGGTCGGCGTCGTGCTGGAGAAACGCCGCCTTCGCGGTCGAGCAGTCGTTGTGCACCTTGCAGGTGGCGACGGTCGTGCTGTAGAGATGAGCAAGGCTTGGACCGGTGAGCAGCAGGATGACGCAGAGTGCTGCCAAAGCGCTCAATGCGACTAGAACCTGGGCACGGTACTGGCGCCAAGTCAGCCACATCATGGCTGGACTCTCAAGGCAGCCATGCGAACTGTGCGTGCTTGGCGCATGTAGGCGAGCACGAGGTCTTCCAGGCCGACCTGCTCGACGGTCCAGGCCGGGTCCAGAATCGGCTGCTCGGTGCATACCAGCAACGTGCTCTGGCGCTCGGTGTGACTCGCTTCTATGACGTGTTGGCTCTTCGGCAGGCTGCCCGGGTCGCGCCGCGGTCCGGTCAAGCGGAGGTGTGACGCCAGCAACTTCTCGATCTCTCCAGCTACCTGCACGCGTGAGGAGACCAGCACTACCAAGTAATCGCAGACGCGTTCGAGGTCAGCGACGAGGTTGGAGGAGAGCACCACGCTGACTTCCTTCTCGGCGACAGTTTCCATGAGGACTTGGAGGAACTCGCGCCGAGCGAGAGGGTCCAACCTCGCCACGGGCTCATCGAGGATCAAGAGCTCAGGGCGCTTGGCAATGGCCAGCGTGAGAGCCACCTGAGCCTTCTGTCCGCCTGAGAGCGATCCAGCCGGTTGGCCGACATCGAGATCGAGCTGTTCGAGCCGGCCTTGCGCGAGGTCGTTGTCCCAGCCTGGGTTCATGTGCGCCCCGAGACGAAGATGGTCGGCAACGCTCAAGCTCGAATAGAGGGGTGTGTCCTGGGCGACGAAACCGACCCGGCTCATCTGCCGGGCAGTGACGGCGGGCTCAGCACCAAGGACAGTGATCGAGCCCGACGTCGGGGTCAGTAGGCCGACGGCCAACGAGAGCAAGGTCGTCTTGCCGGCCCCGTTTGGTCCAACCAGCCCGACGACCCGCCCGGTGGGAATTGCGAGAGTGCAGTCGGACAGCGCCCACCGTCGGCCATAGCGCTTTGCCAACCGTGTGGTCTCGACGGCTGCGGTCAAGCTGCACCCTCCTCGGTGGAGGAACGAAAGGTGTCGAGGAAGAGAGCTTCGATGCTCTCCTCGTCGAGGCCCGCCAGGCGCGCCTTGGCAAGCCAGCGTCGGAGGTCATGGCGCAGGGGACCAAGCTCTGGCAGAGGGGCATTGCTCAGCGTCTTGGTCACGAAGGTCCCAATTCCCGGACGGGCTGCGACCAACTCCTCGTGTTCGAGCTCCCGATATGCCTTGAGGACGGTGTTGGGGTTGATCGCCAGCCGCGCCACCACTTCCTTGACGGTGGGTAGCTGGTCTCCTTCACGCAGGAGGCCCAGCCGGAATGCCTGTCGCACCTGGTGGACGATCTGCAGGTACGGAGAGACGCCCGAGCGTGTGTCCAGGTGAAACTCGATCATTCTGGCTCCATTTAGCTAGTGACCTAGCTCACTATACTACTGGACTTAGGCGAGTCAAGGGATGGCCTTGGGGGGCCCCCGGGCCTACCATTTGACGTGGGCGCCCAGTCAGAGTTGCGCGGGCCGAGCTGGACGCCTACATCAAGGGACGGAAGGGCAGCCGCTGAGGGGCGAAACCACAACCGATAACTTCGCCCCCTACGGTGGCACCGCTGAAGTCGACCGCGCAGCGCTTGGGCGCTCTGCTTTGTAAGCGCGTACAGACTTTGGGCGTCCAGTACGGATCCGATGTCTGACTCGTTCTACTCGGGTGAGCGAAGACGCCGCTGTGGGTCCCTGACGTAATTTCAGAGGTTCACTCTGTCCGTCTGATCTTGCGGTATTTAGCTTGGGACGCTACCTTTCGGCTCATGGATCATTCACGAATGGGACGAACCGGTCTTCAGGTGTCGAAGCTCTGCCTTGGGACGATGACCTTCGGACTGCAATGCGACGAGTCGATGTCGGTCGCGATCCTCGATCGGGCTGCCGAGGGCGGTATCGACTTCCTCGACACAGCGGACGCCTATCCACTCGGCGGCGATCTCACAACCCAAGGCGCGACCGAGGAGATCCTCGGTCGCTGGCTGCACGGGAAACGAGACCGCTTTATCGTGGCCACGAAGTGCTTCGGGCGGACCGAGCCCGCTCCCTTCGACTTCGGGGCCTCCCGGAGGCATATCTTCGATGCGATCGACGCCTCTTTGCGTCGATTACAAACCGACTACATCGACCTCTACCAGCTGCATGGGTTCGATCCAATGACCCCAATCGAGGAGTCGCTCGGGGCGCTCGACGATCTCGTACACCAGGGGAAGGTCCGGTACATCGGCTGCTCGAACTTCCTCACATACCAGCTGGTGAGGGCCATCGGACGCAGTGAGACACTCGGGCTGACGCGCTTTGTCTCCGTCCAGCCCCGCTACAACCTGCTGTTCCGCCAGACCGAGCGCGAGATGCTCCCGTTCTGCGAAGAGGAGGGCGTCGGCGTCATCTCCTATAACCCGATCGCCGGTGGGCTTCTATCGGGAAAGCATCTTCGCAACGCCCCCCCGCAAGAAGGCACTCGCTTTACTCTCGGCAACGCCGCCGGCTTTTACCAGGATCGCTATTGGCACGACCGCGAGTTCGACACCATCGACCAGCTGCTACCTCTTGCCCAAGAGGCGGGCGTGAGCCTTGTCACGCTCTCCGTTGCTTGGGTGCTGGCGAACAAAGCGATCACTGCGCCGATCGTCGGCGCGAGCCATCCCGACCAGCTCGCCTCCAGCCTTGAGGCAGCCGAGCTCGTCCTCGACGACGACCTGAAACGCCGGCTCGACGATCTCACCCACGAGTACCGGATGGGTGACTCTCCTCGGTAACGGCGATCCCCGGCATCCGCGGTGTTCAAACAAACAACTCGGTTCAACCGGGGCCACGGCAGGGGGTGGGAGCGCGAATAATGGCGCGCCTCACCACCGCCCGATTGACCCCGACCATCCAGCTAAGGGCCCCTTCGGGCCGCCGAGGTCTCCTTTTATGGCCGCTAGGAACGCGTAAGAACGCTCTTAATCCCTTCCAGCACGACGGTTCGGCAAAACGGACGTAGACGGGCTTGGACCCCTTCTTGAGGCGCTTCTCCCACACTCGCGCAATATGCTCTAAGTGGTCCCTCCGCTTGGGTCGACGCTGATCCGCTTGAGGACGGTCGCCCCAGCAGGGGGAGTCGCGTTGGTCCACTGCATGCTGACTGGTGTCCCTGCGCACTCCCAGCCATCCAAGAGCCATAAAATCGTTGGGTGGAACTCGAATTCTGTGGCTTGGAGGGCCGCTTCGTGCGCTTGGAGCCGTTTGTTCCGCAGCTAAAGGAGGAGGTACGGGCGGCGATCGATTGTGATCCAGCGGCGTGGGAGTTGTTTGCGATAAATCCAACTGGTGCAGGCTTTGACAGCTACTGGTCTGTGGCGTGCGGTGCGCCAGCGGACGAGCGGATGACTTACGCAATCCGTCGCTCCTCGGATCGGAGAGTGGTCGGGATGTCGAGCTATTACATGGCTCTGGCTAGTCAAGGTGGCGTGGAGATCGGCGCCACGTTCCTGCAACCCGATGCACGGGGAGGAGTCTTCAACTCTGAATCAAAGTTGCTGATGTTGGACCACGCCTTCACCTCAGGAGCGGTGCGCGTCCAATTCAGAGTCGACACACGCAACCTCCGCAGCCAAGCCGCTATCACACAGCTGGGTGCCGTGAGGGAAGGAGTGCTACGCCGAGATCGGCTCACCTGGACGGGGTATATCCGGGACACCGTTTATTTCTCCATTCTTGATCGCGAATGGCCCGCGGTGAAGGAGCGACTGGAGGCGCGTCTCGTTTGAGCGCCTTGGAGTGGGTCGGCATCATCCTCCGCCGTAATCCCAGTGAATGGAGGCAGGTTGCGGCTCACTCGGTCCTCGTTGGCGAGGACGAATTGTTGTTGATCGTAGGGCAGACTCCAAAAGTCAGCGGGCAACATTAGAGGTCCAGGACCCTCGCCAGCCCGGGCAGATTTGACGGCGGAGAGATCGATGCCCTTCCAGGTCGATTTGACCCTGCCGGCCGGCTGGCCGCATTGAACAGATAGGTGGCGGGCTGGGCGGGCGGGGGAGAATCACTGTACCCAATGGGCCGAGATCACTACCGAAGGGGGTAGGCATCCTGATCCACACAAATCGGAGTTCGCCGGTGAGGTCGGGGACTCTCACCGCCCGCGGAGCTTCCCCGCCGCCACCCATTCCGGATCGGCAGCGGCTGGCCCCGTTGACTCGGATGCAGGCTAGCCGGGCTTCTGAGCGGTTCGCTTACTCATACGCGCAGCCCTGGAGAGCCTTCCCGATGCTGGGGATCTAGGAGCAGGTGTCCAGAAAGTCCCGCAGCACCTTTTGGAACAGTTCCGATTCCTCGATTTGAGGCGAGTGACCCGACTTCTCAAATATCACGAGCTTTGCGTTGGGGATCAAAGACGCGATTGTCTCCGCTGAAGCTACCGGAGTGATCCAATCCGACCGCCCCACGGTCACCAAGGTCGGACACTTGACACCGGGAAGTGCTTCCTTGAGGTCATAATTGGGCTGATTCTTCTGGAAGCACCAGTTGTGGGCCTCGTGTCTGTAGATCCCCGCCTCGACCCGCGCCGTCGCTTTCACCGGATCGTATTCGAAATCGTAGAGGGGAATCATCTCGCCCCAACACGCCTTGAGATCCTGGTCGTCGCGAATGTTGCCACTCCAATAGCGCTCGAAGTTCTCCCAGTTGAGCTTAACCCGAGTCTGCTTACGGGCGCTGTCAAAGGCCACGGCGAGATTGGAGTGGTCCGCGGATGTGTCGCGCAGGATCATCCCGCGGGTGTAGTCAGGGAAGGCAACGGCGTACTCCATGGCGATGAAGCCGCCGTAGGAACCGCCGGCGATGACGACTTGCTCTGCGCCAATCCACTGGCGGAGCCCGTCGACATCGGCGGCCCACTGTGCATGCGAAAACGGGGGATTGCCTTGGCTTCTACCACAGCCGCGAGCGTCGAAGACCAGGACCCGAAACTTGTCAGCGAGCGGACCGAAGGTCGCCCGGGGCTCTTCCAGCGATCCAATGCCTCCTCCGCCGTGATGGGCAATCAGTACTGGAGCGCCCTCGGAGCCCAACACCTCGACATTGAGGTCGTTGTCGTTAATCCGAACCCACATGGCCTCTCCTTCCCTTGATCAGCGCGCAACCTGAGTATCCATGCCCCCGACGATCGCTTCAGGCATTGCGATCGACATTCATCGCAGCGCTAGCATAAGCACTATGCGTTTCGGGATCGACGTCGCCCAGCAGCGCATGGCCTTCGACGAGGTCGTCGACCGGGTGCGGTTTGGTGAGGAGCTCGGTTTCGACGGCGCCTGGGGCTTCGACCACTACGTCCCGATGTACGGCGAGGGTCCGGGTGAGTGCTTCGAAGGCATGACGACACTGGCGGCGCTCGCCATGGCGACGAGCAGAATACGTCTCGGGCTCCTCGTCACTGGTGTGACCTACAGGCACCCCTCGGTCCTGGCCGCGGAGGCAATCACCATCGACCACGCTAGCCACGGCCGCCTGGAACTTGCTTTGGGCGCCGCCTGGTTCGAGGCCGAACACCGCCAGTTCGGGATCGAGTTCCCGCCTATGGGGGAGCGCTTCGACCGTCTGGAGGACACCCTTGAGATCCTCACTCGTCTGTCGACCGGCGATGTCGTCTCATACGAAGGGCACCATTTCGCGCTGGCCGACGCGCGCCTGGGGCCGGTTCCCGTCCAGCGGCCCCACCCGCCAATTTGGATCGGCGGCTCGGGGCTGCGACGGACCCTCCCGATCGCGGCACGGTACGCCGACGTTTGGCATACGTCAGGTAGTCCGGAGGAGCTAGTCGGGTTGTCGGCCAGACTCGACCAGCTAGCTGCTGAAGTCGGCAGGGACCCTAGTGAGATCGGGAGAGCCTCGTCGCTCGCCCTCTCGGAGCCTGACGGCGTCGTCCGCGCCAATATCGAGGCGCTGGCAGGCGCGGGATTCAGCTACCTCGTGTGTCAGTGGCCGAGCGAGGGTCGGCAGCGCGTGGAGGATTTCGCCGGCGGGGTGCTGGTTGACTACTTGGATTGAGCATTACGGCGGCCGCTCGGCGTACGGCCAGCCGTAGCAGTGCGTGTTCTGTCAGGGCTCGGCGGTGCCGGGAACGGCGCGCCCGCAGCCGCCAGTCCCAGTCAGAGCACAGGTCAGGGCTTGTCCGTGCGTTCGCACGGGAGATCAAGCGGCGTGCCCTCATCCGGCGTGGATGTACCGACCTAGGGCCGCGGGGCGGCTCTCCGGATCGCCCGCGGGCTCAGCGCCGAAGATCGGGTAGCCCGGACCAACTGTATTGATCCCGGGCCTGGTGCCTCTGCGACTGTCGGGCGCTTCAACCCTCTTCAGTGAGGATCGGAAGCACTAAATGGGACAGATGATCCCGACCACCATGATACATCGACTGCCTTGCACGTATGGGGCGCCCGGCAGTACCTTCCCCGATTTGTGTTGAGACTCGGCGCATCCCTCAGTCACCACCGACGGCGGGGCGCTGTAAAATATCTGACTACTATGGTTCGCACCGGGGCGCCAACAATTCGTTTTGACGCCACCCTGCACACGATCGACAAGTGGACTATTTTGCGCTTGCCTGAGAAAGCGAGCAGGAGTCTGCCGTCACGGGGGCAGGTGGCAGTACAAGGAATGATCAATGGCCATGGGTTCGCGACGGTGTTAGAACCAGACGGTTATTTTGGCCACTGGATGATTCTTAATAGAGAGCTGCAACAAACCGCTGCTTTGGGCGCGGGTGACACCGCCACGCTCGAAATTGAGTCATGCCCAGACTGGCCGGAGCCGAACGTACCACAGGATCTTGAGTCTGCGCTGGCGGCAGCCCCTCAGAAGATCCGAGACCTATGGAAGGAAATTACGCCGATGGCGCGCTGGGAGTGGGTTCGCTGGGTCAACGCAACCCAGAACCCGGATACTCGCAAACGCCGAGTCGAAGTGAGTATCTCGAAAATGCAAAGCGGTAAGCGACGGCCCTGCTGCTTCAACCTTTCCGCATGCACCGACCCGAACCTGTCAAAAAACGGAAGGCTCGTTGAGCTAGTGTGATCTGATGGTCGGGTCTCGGGTGAGGCTCCCCCCGACGCCGTCCCAGCAAGCGGTGCAGCTTTGGGCGTTTTGGCCGGTCGGGGACGGACAGCTACGTGTTGCGGGCAGGCAGCACCCCGAGTGGGAGGCACGCCCTTCCGATGCCGGCGCTGGCCCAACCTCCGCCACGAGCCGGAGGACTTCTTGACGGAGCTGATGTTCGTGGATCGCGCCGATGCGGGGCGGCGCCTCGCCCGGAGACTCGAGTATCTGCGGGGCGAGCCGGTGGTGGTCCTCGGCCTGCCGCGCGGCGGGGTTCCCGTTGCCTACGAGGTCGCCACCGCGCTGAGCGCGCCGCTCGACGTGATCGTCGTCCGCAAGCTGGGTGTGCCGTTCCAGCCCGAGCTGGGGATGGGAGCGATCGGAGAAGACGGCGTGCGGATCGTCAACGACGAGGTCGTGCGGACTGCGGGCGTCTCCGCTGACGAGATCACTGCCGTCGAGTCACGCGAGCGGGCCGAACTGGAGCGGCGCGTGCGACGGTACCGCGGCGACCGTCCGCGGGTCCCGCTGGAGCGCCGTAGCGTGGTGGTGGTCGACGACGGCATCGCGACCGGGTCGACGGCGCGGGCCGCCTGTCTGGTCGCACGCGTCCAGGGCGCGGCGAGAGTCATCCTCGCCGTGCCGGTGGCGCCACCAGGGTGGGAAGCCCGAATCGGGCCTGACGCCGACGAGTTAGTCTGCCTCGCCACCCCGGAGGTCTTCTTCGGCATCGGCCAGTTTTACGCCGACTTCTCCCAAGCATCCGACGACGAGGTGATCGACTGCCTCGAGCGAGCGAGCCACGCGCCCGCGGTCACGCTCGCGAGCGCCGCGTCGCAGGATCCGCCATCCCGCGACGAGGAGGTTGAGCTGTCGGCCGGGCTTGCCTCCCTGGGTGGGCACCTCACCCTCCCCGAGAACCCGATCGGCGTCGTGGTGTTCGCCCATGGCAGCGGCAGCAGCCGCCACAGCGCCCGCAACCGGTCTGTCGCCGGTGTCTTGAACGAGGCGGGGTTCGGCACGTTGCTCTTCGACCTGCTCACTGTGGAGGAGGAACTCGACCGGGCAAACGTCTTCGACATCGGCCTGCTGGCCCGGCGCTTGGTCGATGTCACCAGCTGGGTTCGCTCCCAACCGGAAGCGGCCGGGGCGCCGGTCGGCTACTTCGGGGCGAGCACCGGTGCCGGCGCCGCCCTCTGGGCCGCAGCGGAACCGGACGCGGACGTCGCCGCGGTCGTCTCGCGCGGCGGGCGACCCGACCTCGCCGGCCCCCGACTTGCCCAGGTCACCGCTCCGACGTTGCTCATCGTGGGCGGCCGAGACAACGTGGTGCTCGATCTCAACCGCCAGGCCCAGGCCCTCCTCCGTTGCGAGAGCCGCCTGGTCGTGGTTCCCGGCGCCACCCACCTGTTCGAGGAGCCGGGTACGCTGCAGGCCGCGGCCGAGGCCGCCCGCGACTGGTTCACCGGCCACCTGGCACCGTCACGGCAACCGGTGGGCTGATGGGTGAAGCCCGCGCTGGCGGGCGACACGATGCTCGGCCGCACGGTCGGCGAGTGCCTCACCGAGGTGCCCCTGGCCGCTTGGCTCTCTCAGTCAGTGTCGCCCGCACCGACCTAGACGCCTACATTGCGGGCAGGCGGGAGATTCTGCCAAACGCCCCGGTGCTACCACCTCGCCAAGGCCGGCCACCCACCCCGGGCGGGTCCGGCGCGATGATGGTCGCGCTCACCTGACGGTCACCCTAGCGGAGGCAGAAACCCTGGCCGCTTCACTCAAAGCGTCAGCTCCGGCAGCGAGACGAGGTCGCCACAGCGCCGTCTCCGGCGGCGCCGTGCGCCCAATGATGCGGGCGACGTCGTCCCCACCAGGTGCCCTCAACTTTGACGCACGCCCCCTACTCGTCTTCTGGGAGACCACCCGGGCCTGCCTTCTGGCGTGCAAGCACTGCCGGGCCTCGGCGCTGGCAGCACCACTTCCCGGCCAGTTGAGTCCACAGTTGGGAGAGGACTTGATCCGGCAGGTGTTGGGATTCGGCAGGCCCGCGCCAGTCCTGGTCCTCACGGGTGGGGACGTGCTCATGCGACCGGACGCCTACGAGCTGGCCACTTACGCCATCTCACTCGGCATTCCCACCTGTCTGTCACCTTCCGTGACGCCGATGCTCACAGAGGCGGCGATCCAGCGCATGAAGCGGATCCGCGTCAGGGCTGTGTCCATCTCGTTGGACGGTGCTGAGTCCCGCACCCACGAGCGCATCAGAGGCATCACAGGCCACTTTGAAGCCACGCTTCAGACAATCAGAGCATTGCTCGCCGCCGACCTCCGCGTCCAAGTGAACACCACCGTGATGCGCATCAATGTCGAGGAACTCGCCGATACGGCGGCGATTGTGCGTGCGTTGGGCGCGCAGATGTGGGAGGTGTTCTTCCTCATCGGAGTGGGTCGGGGAGCCCAGCTTAGCGAACTCGACGCCCAGACCAACGAAGAGGTCTGCCACTTTCTGTTCGACGCCTCTAGATACGGGTTTGTCGTACGGGCGGTGGAGGCGCCTTTCTTCCGGCGCGTCTCGCTCTGGCGGCGGGAACGCGAGGAGATGCTGGGCCGACCCGAGTCACTGGAGGAGGTACAGAGCTGGTTCGGGCTCGGCGACCTATATGGGCGATTGCGCCAGCGGCTGGAAGAGGTCATGGGCCCGGGGCGCTCGCGTGCTGCCGTCCATACCGTCTCAACCCGAGATGGCAAGGGTGTGATCTTCGTCGCCCATGACGGGCAGATCCATCCATCGGGATTTCTCCCGCTTCCGCTCGGGGAAGTTCAGACCCGCGGCCTGCGCGAAACATATCGCAACCATCCCCTGCTCCAGGCGATCCGATCAGCTCACTTCAATGGCCGCTGTGGAGCCTGCGACTACCGTGACATCTGCGGTGGCTCGAGGGCCCGGGCCTTTGCGACTTCCGGCGACCCTCTAGCCGAGGATCCGGGATGCGCCTTCGACCCCAGAAACTGAGGGTTGCTGGAGCGATGCTCGGGAGTTCCCCGCGTCTCCGCGGCCGCTGACAGAATCTAGCTCAGAGTTGGCGCCCCGATCATGGCCGCCGCCACCGTGACACCGGTGTCAGGGTCGATCACGATGAAGCTACCGGTGACCCGACTGTCGCGGTATTGGTCGGCTGCGATGGCCTCGGCCAGCCGCCAGCGCACCACTCCGATGTCGTTGGCTCCGAGCTCCTGCGCCTGCACCAGGTGCAGGGTTTCGAGGTCCAGTCTGCTTTCGACTTCGACTACCTCGGCCTCGGTAATCCGGGTCGTGTGCTTGACGACGAAGGTCTGGCCACTGCGGAGGCGGTGGTCGGCGAACCAGCAGACGGTGGCGACCTGGTTCCGGCTCACGGTGGGAGGGTCGGCGGCGTCGGCGATCAGGTCTCCGCGCTCGACCCCTTCACCGTCCACCAGCGTCAGCGAGACAGAGAGTGGGGCTGGGCCCGAAGACGCGGTGCCGGCGAGGGTCTCCAGGCTGGAAACCGTGGTGTGGCGGCCCTGGGGGAGGACCACGATCTCCTCCCCGACGCGAACCCCGCGTCCTGTCAGCATCCCGCCGAATCGGGGAGTTCTGTCAGCGCCTCGGATCACGAGCTGAACCGGAAGCCGAAGTCCGGTGGCGCCCTGGGCGGCGAAGGTGGAGGTGGGTACCTGCTCCAGCGCCTCCAGCACTGTCGGTCCCCGGTACCAGCTGGCTTGGCGCGACCTCTCCACCACGTTGTCTCCATAGAGGGACGAGATTGGTACTGCCTCGACCGTGGCCCCGCCCAGCAGCTTTGCCAGTTCCTGCATCTCTTGGGTAAGCGCTCGGTACCGGCGCTCATCCCAGTCGACGAGGTCCATTTTGTTCACCGCCATTAGCAGGTGACGGACTCCGAACAGGAGCGCCAACGCCGTGTGCCGGCGCGTCTGCTCGCGCATTCCGCGGGTAATATCCACCACCACTAGAGCCAGGTCGGCGGTTGACGCACCGGTCGCCATATTGCGGGTGTACTCGACGTGGCCGGGGCAATCGGCAATCACCAGCTTTCGCCGGGGAGTCAGCGCATACCGATACGCGACATCGATGGTGATCCCTTGCTCCCGCTCAGCCCGGAGGCCGTCGGTGGCAAAGCTGAGGTTGAGACCGGTCTGTCCCCAGGCCCGGGTGGCGCTCTCCAGGGCCTGCAACTGGTCGTCGGTCAGCTGGTCGGCGTCGTGGAGCAATCGCCCGATCAGAGTGGACTTGCCGTCATCGACAGCTCCCACTGCGGCCAGCCGAAGCAGCGCCACCTGACTCGATTGGGCGACCCGTGGCGGGACGCCCGGGTCGCCCGGCATCAGAAGTACCCCTCCCGCTTGCGGTCCTCCATCGAGCTCTCGGAAAAGCGGTCGTCGCCGCGGGTCGCGCCGCGCTCGCTTAGCCGGGAGTTACCAATCTCCGCGATCACCTCCTCAGCGGTCGTGGCGAAGGAGCGCACAGCGCCGGTGAGGGTGGCGTCGCCAACCGTGCGGTAACGCACGCTGAGCTCCTCCGGCGTCTCGTGGGCCTGGGGCACCACCCACTCCGAGACGGCCAGGAGCATGCCGTCGCGGTCCAGCACCCGCCGGAGATGGGAGTAGTAGATGCTGGGAAGGTCCATCCGCTCCTGGCGGATGTAGCGCCAGACGTCCATCTCGGTCCAGTCCGACAGCGGAAAAACCCGCAGGTGCTCGCCAGGCCCCACCCTCCCGTAGTAGAGGTTCCAGAGTTCCGGCCGCTGATGATCCGGTACCCAGCGACCTTGAGCATCTCGCACTGAGACGACCCGCTCCTTGGCCCGGGCCTTGTCCTCGTCCCGCCTACCACCCCCGAAGCAGGCATCGAAGCCATGGGTGTTGATCGCGTCCAGCAGGGTCACGCTCTGGATCCGATTGCGCGACTCCCCTGGCCATGGGTCTGCCACCAGCCCCCGGTCGATCGAATCCTGGACAGAAGCGATCACCAGCTCGGCGCCCAGCTCCGCCACTCTCCGATCGCGGAATTCGAGAGTCTCGGGGAAGTTGTGACCGGTGTCGATGTGGACCAGGGGGAAAGGGATCGGGCCCGGCCGGAATGCTTTCTCGGCCAACCTCAACATGACCGCGGAGTCTTTGCCTCCACTGAACAGGAGGGCGGGGCGAGAACACTCTGAGACCACCTCGCGGATCACGAACACCGCGTGACTTTCGAGCGCCTCCAGGTAGTCGGGCCCGGCCGTCGCCGAAGTCAGCGTTGGGCCGCGGTGCGCGGTGGTCTCCAGAGTCGGATCCAAGTCAGACGCCGAGAGGAGTCTCTCCGCCTGGAGTCACGGCTCCACTGGAGAGGGCACGGTTGAAAGCGGGGGAGATCAGGGGTTTTCTTCCTCAGGGATTAAGTCAACTAATTTGGTGGTATTATCGCGCCGAAGTACAGACGCTACTCGATTTAGCCAGGAGGCGTCCATGGCGACTATCGGCGAGGCCCGGATGGATGCCGTCGCTCTGGCGACAGAGTCTGGACGGCTCGAGCGGGCCGGAGTCCTCGAGACACTTCGCTGGACAGTCGAGCAGTTCGGCTCCCGCGTGGCCTTGGCTTGCTCCTTCCAGGACTGCGTGATCGTCGACCTGGCGACGCAGATTGACCCCAGTTTGGAGGTGATATTCCTCGACACCGGGTTCCACTTCCCCGAGACCCTGGCGTTCGTGGAGTTGGTCCGGGAACGGTACCGGCTCAATCTGACCGTGACCCACCCCGACGCGTCGGCCGATCCCTGGCCCTGCGGAACGGCGGAGTGCTGCCAACGGCGCAAGGTGGATCCCCTCTTCCGGGCGCTGCAGGGCAAATCCGCCTGGCTGACTGGGCTCAAGCGCTGCGACGCCGCGACCCGGGCCAGCATCCCGGTCGTGGGGTGGGATGAAGCCCGCCAGATGGTGAAGGTCAATCCTCTGGCGGCTTGGACCGACGCTGAGATCGCCCGCTACATCCTTGAGCACGAGCTTCCCAACCATCCGCTGCTGGCTCGGGGCTACCTCTCGATCGGCTGCGCTCCCACGACCCGGCCCGTGGCGCTAGGCGAGGATCCTCGAGCCGGCCGCTGGTCGGACAGCGACAAGACCGAGTGCGGGCTCCACAGTTGAGGTTGCCCAGGGTCCGAGGCAGTGCCACTTCCTAAATCTGACGGGCCTTGCCCCACCATGCCTAAGCCAGCGTGGAGCGGGCTTGGCCAACTGCTCCAGCGACCCTCCCGCGTCCACTGGCTGGCCTCACGCTTCCGGTCGACCGCGATCGCCCAGAGTTGCCAATGACGGTTGTTGCCACAGGAGCACAGAGCACGTGACCGCCATCACCGGTCGCTCCACCCGGCCCCGCCACCCGGAGCGGATGGCCGGACGACGCGCCACCGCCCTCATGGTCACCGCCCTGTTGGTGGCTGCAGCCGCGCCACTGACGGCACTGGCCGCTTCGGCACCGGTGACCCTGAATATCGTTGGCTACTCGGTGGTCAAAGATGCCTTTGCGAAGCTCACCGCCGCCTACCAGAAAACCCCCGCGGGTAAGAGCGTGACCTTCACCGTTGCCTTCGGATCTTCCGGAACGGAAACGGCTGATGTGATTGCCGGTCAGCCTGCTGATGTGGTCAACCTGGCGCTGGAGCCGGACGTGGCCAAGCTAGTTGCAGCCGGAGATGTCTCCGCCAAATGGGATCACGGGCCGTACCACGGAATGGTCACCAATTCCGTCGTCGTGTTCATCGTCCGGAAGGGCAATCCCAAGCACATAAAGACTTGGGCCGACCTGGTCAAGCCTGGAGTGCAAGTCCTCACACCCAACCCGTTCACCTCGGGTGGAGCGCGCTGGAACATCCTGGCCGCCTATGGAGCCCAGCTCAAGCTGGGAAAGAGCAAGACGCAGGCCCAGGCCTATCTGCTCAAGCTTTTCCAGCATGTACCAGCCCAGGATGCTAGCGCCTCTGCGGCGCTGGCCGACTTCCTTGGCGGCACTGGCAACGTCTTGCTGGACTATGAAGACGACGCCATCCTAGCCGAGAGGTCCGGGGCAGACATCTCGTATGTGATCCCACCCCAGACCATCCTGATCCAGAACCCGCTGGCAGTGATCGACAAGAGCTCAAACCCCGCGGCGGCCAAGGACTTTGCGGATTATCTGCTCTCCGCTGCCGGCCAGACCATTTGGGCTCAGGAGGGCTTCCGGCCGGTAGACCCCAAAGTCGCAGCCAAGTACCACTTCCCTGATCCTCGAAAGCTGTTCTCGATCTCATACCTCGGGGGGTGGACCAGCGCGGTGAAGACCTTCTTCGATCCCACCTCTGGCATGGTGGCTAAGGTCGAGCGGGAGGCGGGCCAATCGACCTCGAGCGGTGGCTGAGCTAGCCCTGGGCGCGCCAGCGCGCCCAGGGCCGTGGAGGGCGCCTCAAGTCCTCGTACCGGGGATGGCGGTTGGCTATCTCAGCCTCCTGGTACTGCTCCCACTGGCCGCCTTGCTCTCGAATGCCTTCACCGGTGGCCTCGGGACCCTGTGGAGGGAGGTCACTGAACCCGAGTCTCTGGCGGCCCTTCAGCTCTCATTGGTCATGGCGGCAGCGGTCGTGGCCGCCAACGCAGTCACTGGGCTGATGGTGGCGCTGGTTCTGGTCCGGGACGACTTTCCTGGCAAGGGCGTCCTCAACGCGATCATCGATCTGCCTCTGGCCCTGCCCACAGTCGTCGCCGGGCTGACGCTCCTCAGCCTCTACGGCCCCGAGAGTCCCATCGGGCTGAATATCGCCTTCTCCCGGTGGGCCATCCTCCTCGCTCTGGCCTTCGTCACCTTGCCCTTTTCAGTGCGCGCCGTCCAGCCCGTGCTGGCGGCGTTGGACCCGGCCGAGGAGGAGACAGCTGCCTCGCTGGGTGCAGGACCGCTGGCGATCTTCCGACGGGTGCTGCTACCCAAGTTGGCGCCCGCGATCCTGGCTGGAGCAGGCTTGGGATTCGCCCGAGCACTGGGTGAATACGGGTCGGTAGTGCTGATCTCCGGCAACCTGCCCTTCCGAACAGAACTGGCCTCAGTGCGAATCTACGGGCTGGTA
Organism: Candidatus Dormiibacterota bacterium; assembly: GCA_049279335.1. Lineage (GTDB taxonomy): Bacteria > Chloroflexota > Dormibacteria > Aeolococcales > Bog-877 > Bog-877. The sequence continues at coordinate 10,761 of JBAPNX010000035.1, read as the reverse complement.
GAGAGCTACAACCTGCCGGCGGCAGCGGCGGTCTCGCTGGTGCTGGTGGTGATCGCCCTGACGGTCCTGTTGGGGCTAGCCCGGGTCCGGCGCTGGGTTCAGCCCCTGAGGGGCGTGGCCAGATGAGTCGGATCTCCCTTCGAGTTCTGGCGATCAGCTACGTGGCGGTGCTGGTGGCCGCGCCGGTGGGAGCCATCCTCTGGCGGGCGTTCAGTGCCGGCCTCAGGCCGGCACTGAACGCCCTAACCAATCCCATCGCGTTACATGCCCTGGGCCTGACCCTGCTGGCGGTGGTGATAGCCGTGCCGGTCAACGCCGGCTTCGGGCTGCTGATCGCGATCGTCATCGCTCGCCATCCAAGCTGGCTTACCCGGTTGCTGGGCGCGGTGGTGGACCTACCGCTGGCACTTTCGCCGGTCGTCGTTGGCCTTGCCCTGCTGCTGGCTTACGGTCAGACCGGCTGGGTAGGGTCGTGGCTGCTGCGGCATGGGATCCAGTTGATGTTCGCCTGGCCGGGCATCGTCTTGGCCTGCGCCTTCGTCTCACTCCCATACGTGGCCCGAGAAGTGCTGCCGGTGCTGGAAGAGCTGGGGGTCGACCAGGAGGAGGCTGCGGCCACGCTGGGATCCTCTGCCTGGAGCGTCTTCTGGAGGGTGACACTTCCCTCTGTCCGGGTTGGGCTTGCCTACGGAGTCAGCCTCACCGCCGCCCGCGTCCTGGGGGAGATCGGCGCCGTCACGGTGGTGTCCGGAGATATCGAGGACCACACCCAGACCATGACCCTTTTCATCCAGGACCAATACCAGAACTTCCAGCACGTCGCCGCCTATGCGGGAGCGGTGCTGCTGGCCCTGCTCTGCCTGGTGGTGTTCGCCGGGCTCACGGTAGTGCGGAGAGAGGCCCCAGCCACGTGAGCGGCATCGTCGTCGAGCAGCTCAGCAAGCGGTTCGGATCCCGCACGGTGTTGGATCAGGTCAGCCTAGAGGTGCCCAAAGGGAAACTGTTCGTCCTCCTGGGGCCCAGTGGTGGCGGCAAGTCCACGCTGCTGCGGGTGATCGCTGGGCTGGAGCGTCCCGAGAGTGGGTCGGTCCGCATCGACGGGGTGGATGTGACCCAGCTCCCCGCTCGCAGCCGCGACATCGGTTTCTGCTTCCAGCACTACGCCGCCTTTCGCCATCTGAGCGTCTTCGAGAACGTCGCCTTCGGGCTCCGCCTCCGGCATCAGCCGCAGGCGGAGGTCCGCAAGCAAGTCGGGGAGCTGCTTGATTTAGTCCGCCTCAGCCAGGAGGCGAGCAACTATCCCGCCCACCTCTCCGGCGGGCAGCTGCAGCGAATGGCCCTGGCCCGGGCTCTGGCGGTGCGCCCGAAGGTGCTGTTGCTGGATGAGCCCTTTGGGGCGCTCGACGCCACTGTGCGCAAGGAGCTCCGCGCCTGGCTGCGCAGCCTCCACGAGCGGGTCCGGATCACAACCTTACTGGTCACCCATGATCAGGATGAAGCGATGGAGGTCGCCGACCGCCTGGCAGTGATGGATCGCGGCCGGCTGGCCCAGGAGGGTACTCCGGCCGAACTCTACGACCATCCCGCCAGCGAATTCGTCTTCCGATTCCTCGGGCCTGCGACTAGGTTCCGCGGAGCCTGGGTCCGTCCCCATGATCTGCAGCTGGGCCTCCATCCCGCGGTTGGGGCAGTGAGGGCAAAAGTGCGCCGGATTCTGGACCTCGGATTTGAGGTGCGCGTGGAGCTAGGCGCGGAGGGTGAGCTTCCCTTCTGGGTCCAGCTGGCACGCTCGACGGCCTTCGAGTTGCAGCTGCGCGAGGGAGGAGTGGTCTGGGTGGGATCCGGGCAAGCGACCCTTAGCCTTCGGTGGAGCCCTGATGGAGAGCCGGCAGCGGTCGCAAGCTAAGGCTGTACCTTACTGGCCTCGGAAACAGAAACCCCCAGCGCGCCCGAGATCATAAAGCGCGCGCCGGTGCTACCGAGCATTCCCGTCTTAGCGTCAGCCCGCCCGACGATGCGTAGTGCGTGTGCGTCACGGCTCACTTGTCCTCTCGCTCGGGCGTTGGCCGCCGGGAGCATTGATGAGCTCAACTGCTGCATCTGTGCGAACCGATCAGCAACGCCCCAGTGCTCGACGATCCTGCTTGATGCTCCAATCATCACCGACGGTGCCCGGGCACCATCCACCGCCGGCGGCGTATGGGCGGTCTCGTACGCGGCGTCGGTATCAGCGCTAGTGACCCGCTTCCGTAGCTTGGAGGCCGCGTTTCTCTTCGCGCTTGGCCTGCTGGCCGTCGTGGCCGGCATCGGACTGAGGCGATCGGACAGGAAACTGTGCCAGCTGTCCTAATCGGGTCGATGTCGGAACGCGGCTCGAGGTACGGGCCGCATCTAAACCTGATTATTTCGCCCTTCACGCTCGCACCCTTGAAGGGGTTAGTACAGGGCTCATGCTTGGTGCTTTGTACACAGCGGGCCGGGAATCCAAATCTCCCCGCCCACTCCCGGTCAGTTGGCGCATGGGGTCAGCGTCCGCCCGCAGATGCGGCTGGCCGTGCGCATGACACGGGGGCGTGCAATGCCGCAGTCTGCGCTGGAGCGTGGCGACGAGGTGCGAGGTGCGAGCGCCCCTCCTGAGATAACACAAATCCGTGTTATCTCAGGAGGCTGTGTTAGGGTAGTCGGCGTGCCAACTGACGAGGAGATCACGTTCGCCGACCAGGCCGGCCGGCTCTATGCCCGCCGCTACGGGATGGCTCCGATGGTGGGGCGGCTGGTGGGCTACCTGGCGGTCTGCGACCCGCCCGAGCAGAGCATCAGCCAGCTTGCCGAGGCACTGCTCGCGAGCCGGAGCGCGATCGCCGGCGCAGTCAACACGCTGGAGAACCTCGGGCTCATCCGGCGGTCCCGGGCCGCAGGCGAGCGGATGGACCGGGTGTATATCGACATGTCGTCGCCCCGGGCCACGGGCTCCGACATCTCCGAGTATCAGGAGCAGGGCGACCTGGCCCGAGAGGGTCTCCGGCTCCTGGAAGACGCGGGGCCTGAACGGCGAGCGATCTTGTTGGAGTGGGCGGCGTTCGCCGATTTCCTGGTGGAGCGCCTACCCGTGCTGGATCAGGAGTGGAAGGAACGGCGGGCCGCGCTGCGAGCCTCTGGCGAGCTCCCCGAGGGGCGGGGTGCCCATCGAGCGGACCGACCGCGATGATAGCCACTGAGGTCCAGGGGACGGCGATCCGCGTGCAGGGGTTGGAGAAGTCGTACAAGAAGCTTCAGGTCCTGCGCGGCGTGGACTTCGACGTGGCACGAGGCAGCATCTTCGCCTTGCTCGGTGCAAACGGGGCGGGTAAGACCACGATCGTGAAAATCCTGTCGACGCTGCTCAAGGCCGACGCGGGGACTGCCAGCGTCAACGGCTTCGATGTCGCCCCGCAGGCTGCGCAGGTGCGGGAGTCCATCAGTCTCACCGGACAGTTCGCGGCCGTCGACGAGATCCTCAGCGGGCGGGAGAACCTCGTGTTGGTCGCCCGCTTGCGGCACCTCAAAGCCCCGGGTACGATCGCAGATAAACTGCTGGCTCGTTTCTCGCTGACCGACGCCGGGACGCGGAAGGTGTCGACGTATTCGGGGGGCATGCGCCGGCGCCTGGATATCGCGATGAGCCTGATCGGGAATCCGCAGGTCATCTTCCTCGACGAGCCGACGGCTGGGCTCGACCCCCACGCGCGCATCGAGGTGTGGCGAGCTGTCAAGGAACTCGCCGAGCACGGTACGACGGTACTGCTCACAACGCAGTACCTTGACGAGGGGGAACAACTGGCCGACCGGATCGCGATCCTCCACGGGGGTCGGATCATCGTGAACGGAACCCTAACCGAGCTCAAGCAGATGCTGCCACCTGCCAAGGTTGAGTACGTCGAGAAGCAGCCGACCCTCGAGGACGTCTTCTTCGCCGTCGTCGGCGACGCTGGCAATGACCGTAGCGTCGGCACCGACGAGTAGGGAACAACCATGATCAAGCAGTTCCTCGGAGACACCACCGTCTTGATGGGACGATCCCTGCGCCACATCACTCGCAGTCTGGACACCATCATCACGACCACGATCATGCCAATCGCCTTCATGCTGCTGTTCGTCTACGTGTTCGGGGGCGCCATCAACTCCGGGTCGCATTCGTACGTGAACTATCTACTGCCCGGCATTCTGCTTATCACGATTGCTTCGGGCGTCGCCTACACCGCCCTCCGGCTCTTCATGGATATGCAGAGCGGCATCTTCGAGCGATTCCAGTCCATGCCCATCGCACGGTCGTCCGTGCTGTGGGCACACGTGTTGACCTCGCTGGTCGCCAATCTCTTCTCGCTTGTGGTCGTCGTGCTTGTGGCCTTCCTCATGGGCTTCCGCTCGGGGGCGGGATTGCTGGCGTGGCTCGCGGTCGCCGGCATCCTGGTGTTGTTCATCCTGTCCCTGACGTGGATCGCCGTAATCACCGGTCTCTCCGCGAGGTCGGCGGACGGCGCTGGCGCGTTCTCGTACCCGCTCATCTTCCTGCCGTTCATCAGCTCGGCGTTCGTGCCCACCCGCACCATGCCCGGCCCGGTGCGCGTCTTCGCCGAGTACCAGCCGGTGACGTCGATTGTGAACGCGATCCGCAACCTGTTCACCCAGCAGCCGGTGGGGACGGATATCTGGATCGCCCTCGCCTGGTGTCTCGGCATCCTCCTCGTTGCCTACAGCTTCGCCATGGTCACTTACCGGCGCAGGATCTCCTAGTAGCGCGGCGAGCAGAAGGGCTGGCGCTGGGCGCGCTCCGACCGTAAACGGGTCCCTTCTGTTTTCGCCCCACGCTGTCTGAGTCCTGACATCGACGCTTCCCACGCTGGCTGAGGCTACGGGCAATCGGCCAGGCCGCGGGAACTTAGCTGTACGACTGAGCTGGTACCCAGCTGACGAGTAGCATCTCCTCGAATTCCTAATAGAAGTTGCCAGGCTCACCCGGATGACCGGACATGGAGATGCCCATCCCACGCACAGCATCTGGCGCGCAACCCAGGCGAGCACCTGAACCGACGCCGGCTGCTCCCGCCTCTTGGGTGACCGCGGCCCAGGGCCGCGCCGGTCAGGGCTGGTGGCGGATCGGGAAGACAAGGCTCGCCTCTGGCTGCGACCACGTCGACGCCTGCCTCGCTTGAGATGGGTCCGTGACCATTTGGCGACGGCCAAAGTCGGACTAAGTGCCTAGGCTGGCCTTATGGGCAGCTCAAGCCAGCTGCCCGGCCCCCACAAGTCGGGCGGCAAGGCTTCCGTAGATCGGACATCGCACCAGCGCGAGGCGCCTCACAGGAAGGCGACGCGATCGTCCCGAGCACGCCCGAAGCGATCCATGACCGAGCCCCTGGACGGGGAAGCCCGGTATCGGATCCTGGCCGACCAAACTAAGGACGGAATCATTCTGATCGATGCCGGAAACCGTCGCATCATCGACGTCAACGCCGGTGCTTTGCATCTCACCGGGTACGATCGCTCCGAGCTGATCGGAGCATCGATCTCAAAGCTTGTTGCCCAGGACGGCCGAGAAGCCCAGCGGAATCGGGTTGCCGCCACTGGCACTGAGAGATCTGTGGTATCCGAGGCGCGCTTTCGCCGCAAGGGCGGATCGCCCATAGATGTTGAGATCCAGGAACGTCGGCTCCGGGACGGAAGGGTTCTCGCGGTGATTCGCGGCGCGAGTCGGGGCGGATTGGCGGAAGGGCAGTACGGCCAAGTGCTGACGCGCTTCGACCTATTGGTAGCGACCTTTGACCGCGATGGGCTCATCTCCTACGCCAATGCGGCGATCAGTGCTCTAACCGGATGGAGCGTGGAAGAACTGATCGGTCGTACTTCCAGCGACGTCTTTCCCGCCGGTTCTCCTCTGGGCAAGAATAAGCCCCTCTCACCCGAATTCTGGGCGGGCAACCTACGGCGACTCATCACCACCGAAATCCGGACCCGATCCGGCGAGACTCGGAAGGTCGCGGTCAGCGCCACCCTGCTTCAGGACCAGTACGGGAACAACGTAGGCGCGGCCATTTTGGGCCAGGACATTGCCGAGGGCCGGGCGGCGCTAACCGAGCTGAAGCGCGAGATACGGGAACGGGCTGGCGCAGCCTCCGGTATCGCGAAACTCCAGCCGGGCGGATCCACTAAGGAGACGGCGCTCGCCATCTGTGCCGAACTCCGCGGACTGCGAGGGGTAGACCTCGCGGCCGTGGTGACCTTCAGCGTGGACGGGGAGACGACGGTGCTGGCGTGTGATGCACCGGAGGAAATCCGAGAGGAGCTAGAGGCGCCCACGCCAGCCGTCCGAAGCATGTACCTCAGAGAGCGCGCAGCCAAGGGCCCCTGGGTCGAGCGCTGGAAGGAGAGGGTGGAGGATGGCGACTACGGCACGCCCTTGGCAAGATCTGGGCTGCACAGTGTCTCCTACGCTCCGATTCGGTACGCGGACACAACGCTCGGATTTCTGGTAGTCGGCTCTCTCCACCGCGGCAAAGCGGTCGCCGTCCCCGACAACTTGCCGGTGATTGCTGAGTTTGGCCCTGCCGCCAGCGCGCTCCTGGGGGTGGAGCTGCACGCGCACCAGTTGGCGGACCAGCTCCGCAGCAAGCTCCACGAGATCGTCAGGGGTGACGCGTACCATCCTGTCTTCCAGCCCGTCGTCGACGTCGAGACCGGCCTGGTTGTAGGGTACGAGGCGCTTACCCGTTTCGCCGACGGGGAACCTCCCAGTGCTCGCTTCTCCGCGGCTTGGGGCGTAGGGGCAGGAGCGGAACTTGAGCTGGCGACGCTGGACCGGGCGATTCGAGTGGGGCGAGACCTGCCGGCCGGCCGCTGGCTTAGCGTCAACATCTCACCAAGGCTGCTGACTCACCTCGCCGAGCTGCGGAGCGTCCTCAAGCTAGGCAACCGTCCCCTGGTCCTGGAAATCACCGAGCATGTGCAGATAGCTGACTATGGTGCGGTCCGGGCGGCGCTATATGAGTTCCGCCCCGCGCTTATCTCGGTCGACGATGCTGGTTCCGGCTTCACCAACTTCGCGCACATCGTGGACCTTCAGCCTGACTTCGTGAAGATCGACATCGGACTGGTTCGCGGTGTCGACACCGACCTCGCCCGCCAGGCCATGATCGTGGCCCTATGCCATTTCGCGCGAAACACTGGCTGCCAGTTGATAGCGGAGGGGGTTGAGACACGGGACGAGGCCAGAACCATTAGGTCGTTGGGCGTTAGCTTCGGCCAGGGCTACTGGTATGGACGTCCCTTGGCGGTGGAGGCCTTCAGCGCGACACTGAAGGCCTCCTCACCGCCCCGGGCCACCGGGTAAGCGGCTCCTGACTCTGGATTTGGGACAGAACAGCCATGGGTTGGTGGACCCAATCCACACCCGATAACCTCACCTTCTACGCCGGCGGGGTGTTTGGGGACGATGCGACATGGCTAGATGCAGCTCCGATCCACTTGTCGGTCTGGTATTGAGCGAAGACAACACTCAAAGCCAGGTCGCTACTCAACCGGCGTGTTAGGAGGCATCCAAATGCGAGAAATAGCCGGTCGCGGTAGCGCCACCATCAACGGGCACAACCGCGCCCGTCATGAAAGAACAGGCGTCTGAGGCCACAAGAACGATGACATTAGCTATCTCCTCTGGCCGGGCTTGCCGACCCAGTGGCTGATGAGCGGCACCCGCCTCTCGTCGCGCGAGCGCGGCCGCGGCCTCCGCCGGGGCGAGCCTGGCACGGTGGCCGCCCATATCGGTGTCTACGTAGCCTGGGCAAATAGCAATCGCTCGGAGTCCATCGCTCCCGTAGTCAGCTGCAAGTTGACGCGTAAGACTAATTACCCCGCCCTTGGAGGCGCAGTAGGCTGGAGACAGAGGAGCCCCGATAAGCCCGTAGGCGGAGGATACGTTCACTATCGCGCCCCCGCCAGCAGCAAGCAGGTGGGGGATAGCGAACTTCGAGCAAAGAAACGGTCCGCGCAGGTTGACGGCGATGGTACGATCCCAAGAATCGACATCCAATTCGTGGACACGTAGTCCCCCGCCACCAATCCCGGCATTGTTGACCAGGATGTCAATTCGTCCGAAGCGGTCTACCGTCCGCCGGATGAGCTCGCTGACCTGCTCAGGCTCGGACACATCGCACGCCACAAACTCTGCCTGTCCACCGGCATCCCTAAGACCGGCAGCGGTCGTCTCGCCCGAGTCGGCAACATCAGCCACCACCACGGCCGCGCCAGCGGTGCTCGCCGCGTAGGCGGTGGCCCCTCCAATGCCCCCGGCGCCCCCGGTTACGATCATCACCTTGCCGCTCAGAAATTTTGCCTCAGCCATATTCATCTCCAACTAACGTCTTCAGACACTCTCGGCTCGTTTGGCTCCGCGACCAACCTCGACTACTTCATCCTCAACTCTTCCAGGTACGGGCGCTCAACACCTCGGAGCTCGCGTACCAGATGGCAAGAGACCCTTACGTGCTTCCGCCGATGGTGCCATGGACCGGCAAGCAACGCCGGGATGCCAACAGGCCCCGCAGAGTAGCACGGTGGCTAGGGCCGGTAGCGGCGCCGGCAGATGATAGGCGCGGCGCGGCCGCCGCAAGGGACCTGCTTTCGACTTGATGAACATACCGCGGGCAATAGAGCGTCCGCCACATCTCGACCAAAAGGGCAAGAGGAGTCGCACGCGCTACCGAACCGTCGGTTGGATCGGCAGCACGGTCAGAGCCTACGCGCTCGGCGCTCTGATGTTCGCTACAGCGCTGATGCGATCGCATCAGCGCCACTTCGGAGGCGGCTCGCATAAGCGAGTGTTTCCCCCTAGTGCCCCGCTGGGGATACCACTCTGCCAACCCGGCAGGCCCGGAAATGATCATTAGCCGCAGAGGGATCCCAGCCCCTGGTAGAGCCGGTTCCCCCCCGAGGCGGTGGACACCAGGGGCGGATCCCTCATCTCAGGAGGTATGAGCTTGCGATGCCCAGCGAGTGTCCGGTCTGCGGCGAGAAATTAACTGAGAAGGTATCCTCGAGCTCGGTTCAGCAGGCTGAGCTCGCAACCTTCGAGCGGGGTGCAATAGCCCGGGCGAGCGCCGAGTTCCGCGCTGCCCGGGAACAGGGGAGAAAAGAGCGCCTGTACAGGTCGCACTTTCGGCGCCGCCTCGATGCCATAGATGAGTGCCTTAGTCGCTTAGAGGACTTGCACCTAGCGGGTCTACCCATCGCGCAATTGGGCGGTCGTAAGGCTGTGGTGGAAGCCCTGGCGGCTCAGGCGGGTGAGGAGCCACCGGCGGCGGTACGCACGGCACGTAATTCTTACGCTCTCCACGACGCACTCCTGGATTGGGAGTCGGCGGTGCTTGACGCAGTGGTGCCGGGGCGCCGTGAGCGTTTTCCAGATCTTGATAGAGATTCTGATGGGCTACCAAGGATGAGGCGCCGTCGCCGAAATGGCCGGGGCAACCTCAAGGCAGTAGCGGGGTGACAATGTTCTATGGTCGCAACCTAGAAGTGGGCGGCACAGCGCTCAGGCTTGGGTGCCTTGCAAACAGCTGGCCGGAGGCTCGCCGGCCTCGTGGACCCGTGGGAGCCGCAGCCGTCTCGGCACCTCGCGGCGTCGGAGGTTGGGCCTGCTGGGCCACCGATGTCGAGCCGCTCGCGGGGCTTTGAGGCGCCAATGGCCAGCGTCGTTGTCAACGGGGAGAGCCACGAACTCAGTGACGATGCACAAGGGCAGTTGCTCGGGTGGCTCCGCGGTTCCCTCGGACTGACCGGTGCCAAACCCGGGTGTGGCGAAGGGGAGTGTGGAGCCTGCACCGTCATCCTCGACGGTGCTCCGGTGTTCTCTTGCCGGACGCGGTTGAGCGCTGTCTCTGGGGCATCGATCACGACGATCGAAGGGCTGGCAGCTGGGGGGCGGCTCCATCCCATGCAGCGGGCGCTGATGGAGGAGGGCGCCTTCCAGTGCGGCTACTGCACGCCGGGGATGGCCCTGCGAAGCGCGGCACTGCTGGAGCAGGATCCCGATCCCAACGACGACCGCATCGCCGCGGCGCTCGGTCCAAACCTGTGCCGGTGCGGTTGCTACTCTCGCATCAGGCGGGCGGTGCATCGTGGGGCAATGTTGCGGCGCGCAAACGAGTTCGAGAATCCGCCCTTCGAGGCACCGGCCGAGACGGTGATGCTGCCCCGTCCCCGCCGACCGTGGGATCTCTGCCCAGCAGAGGAGCGCGACTACTTCGACCTGCTCGGCCCGGGCCTAGTCTGCGTCTGGCCCCCACCGGCGCGTGCCGCGGGTATGTGGGCCGCCAACGGGGGCGCCTGGGTCCATATCGCTACCTCGGGGCTGGTGACCGCGTTTACCGGCAAGGTCGACGTTGGTCAGGACAACCGGACCGCCTTCCGGCTCCTGGTAGCGGAGGAGCTCGGCGCACCGGTCGAGGCCGTCCACGTCGTGCAAGGCGACACTGACCTCTGCCCGTTCGACGTCGGGACGTTCGGAAGCCGCTCGCTGCCGGACGCTGGCGAGGCGCTCCGGCGCGCCGCGGCCGGCGCCCGCCAGATCCTGCTCGAGCTGGTGGAACAGCGGCACAGCCGGCCGGCCGGCGCCTCGACGACGACCGGGGTCCCGATGACGGCCGAGGCACCAGTCCTCTGGGGACCGGACGGAGCCTGCCTCGAATTCGCAGAACTGCTCGGCGAAGTGGGCCGCCTCGAGGTGCTGGA
>JBAPNX010000034.1:0-2981 GCA_049279335.1 Candidatus Dormiibacterota bacterium | reverse complement strand
ACCTACCCGAAGAGACTCAACTGCTCGGTGGGGCCGTCGACAGGCTCGGCCACCACCACACGCAGCACGGGCCGGGGCTCCACCTTGGGAGGCAACGGAGCGGGGACCACGGGAGCTGCCGCCGACTTCCCGCGCCGTGCCCTGAGCTTATCCCACACGTCCTCACCACCCAGCGATCCGGCGAGCTGTCGGGCCAGCTTGGTTCCGTCCTGAACCTCAGCCTCGGCCAGCTCAAGGAGTGCCGAGCCGCCGAACCGTCCCTCAAGGGCAAGGCTGGCGTAGAGCTTCCGGCCCATTAGGGTCATCGCCGTCTCCTGGGCTGTTTCCCGGTAGTAGATGTGCCTGACCCGGACCGGCTGGGTCTGGCCGATCCGCCAAGAGCGGCGGCTCGCCTGCCGCATCCGAAAGAGGTTGAAGGTGGTCTGGTAGAACACGATGGTTGGGAAGGCGATGAGGTCTAGGCCAGTCTCGACCAAGCCGGGGTGAACGATCACCACCTGAGCGCCCTGGCCGACCGCCTTCTCGAACCAGTCCTCCCGCTTCTCGGGGCTCACCGATGAAGGCAGCACCATGACGTTGAGGTCGGGGATCCCATCGGTCAGGATGCGATGGAGCCGGATGCTGATATTCCGGGTAACCGTGTCCTCGATGTAGACCAGGACTCGGCGGTTCTTGCCGGTCTGCTCCCTGACCTCCTCCACCAGGGCCAGCTCCTTCGGGTAGATCACGTCCTCGGGAAGGCCCACGGGCGACGTGATCACCAGGCTCGGGTCCAGATGGCTCATCACGGGACTGTAGGCCGACTCGAAGGGCTGGTCCGGGTACAGCCGCCGCAATACATTCAAAGCGGGCTGGTAGCGGAACCCCGGGTCCTCCTCGCCGAAGCGGTTGTTCTTGATGTATTCCTCAAGAGGCTCGACGGTGTCTTTGTAGGCGGCACGCAGCTCCGGGGTCATATCGACCGCGATCACGTCCTCGTCAAACTCCGGGAGCGCCAGCCGCAAATCCTCAAGGCTGATCGTCGCCATAATCGGCAGAAGGAAGTCCGCGAACACGCTGGGGCTGACCCCGGGGCGCTCGTGCACCTGGGCCTTGTTGGCGGTGCTGGCCTTGCCGGTCTTGCCACGGTCATCCGAGAGCCGGTAGACCTTCTCGACGGTGCCGTACCGCTCGACCCAGGCCTGAACCTCTCCGAAGGTGAACCCTGCCTCAACCAACTTGGAGGCGTTGGTGCGGAAGAGGATGTAGGCCAGGTGGCTCGCGTAGCCGCCGAGAATCGTCCCGGTGCCCATGATCACGTCCTTGCACGCTGCGGCCAGGGTGCCCATCGCTGATCCCCGGTTGGTATCGCCCTTGTATTCGTGAACCTCGTCCACGATCAGGGTGTCGAACACGCCCCGGAGGTGCTGCTTCACGAACTGGTAGGGCCGGAAGTAGCGCTTGTCGCTAGGGGCCGACCCCGGCTCGCCCCGCATGAAGCTCTGCCGGTTGGCCCCAGCCTCCACGGCGGGAGCCCAGAGGACCGTCTTGCAGGAAGGGCACCGCTCGTTGCTCTTGCGGATCACCTTCACGAACGGCGCGGTCCAGACTTGGATGCTCGCGTCGCCCTCTTCATCGGCTTCCTCTTTCACGGTGACTAGGAACTCGCCGCAGTCGGGGCAGCGGTAGCCCATCAAGTCGGTCCCGAACTGCGCGGTCAGCTCGCCGCGAAGCCGGGTGGGGACGCCGCCGAAGGCCAGCGAAGCACTCCGAGCCATCCGGGACCGGGCCATCACGTAGAACTCGGGGCCGACTGGCCTGGTGCCCTCCAAACGAAGGAGGCGAACCATCTCGCTAAACGATCGGATGATCTGGACCCGCGAGCCCGGGATCGTACCCTCAACCTCCCGAGCCCACTTCTGCACGAGGTGGGGTGGGCAGATCACGAGGGCCCGGAAGGGGGCCTGGTGCCGAAGGTACGCGACTCCGGCCATCATCAGGGTCTTGCCGACTCCCATCTCCCCGCTGAGGATCACGGCGCCCTGGGCGGCGACCGCCTTTGCCAAGCCCTGCATCACCAAGCCCTGGGCCGGGAATGGTGAGCGGTTGAGAGAGTTGATCCGGGGATCGTCCTCGTCCTCGGCGGTGTGCCGGGCGGGAAGCTCCTGGCCCAGGTAGCGCAGGATCGCCGGCCCGTGCTCCACCAGATAGTCGTCGAGCTGTCCCGGGATGCTGTCGGAGTCGTAGCGGATGCGTGGGCTGGGGATCGCCAGCTCCCCCGAGCGAACGGCCTCTGACAGGACCTTGCTGATCGCGTCCTGGTCCAGCCTCAACGTCGCGACCTGGGCGTCGGGGTGGGCGAACGCCGCGGCGCAGTGGATGGTCGCCATCTTCAAGATGCCGTGCCGGGCCAGGATCGCCAGCAGCGCCGGGGCCCACTCGCTTGCCATAGGGACAGCGACGGCATCCCAGAGGATGCGCCAGACCGCGCTCACCAGGTCACCGTCCAGCGCCAGCACCACGATCTGCCGCTGGCCCTCCTCAAGGTCACGGGGATCGGTATGGGCCGAAGCGATCCCATGGGTCACTCCCTCGCCCAACTTCACCATCCGCTGCCTCTGGCCACGCACCATCACATCGGCCACCAGCTCACCACGCTCACCCTCTTTCTCGGACTGCAAGCGGAATGACACTCGCTCGCGACCCTCCGAGGCCACGGCGAGGATGCCGCGGACGGCGGTGTCAGGACCAAGGAAGGAAGCAGCCACGGCGGTTTCATCGCCGTACTTATTGGAGGACAGCGCCAGAAAGTCACAGTAAGCGCCCATCCGGGATTGGGATACCGAATACTCACCCCAGAGCGGAGCTTCGTGAACTGTCGCTGTTGCCATGCTCACCTCACCCATTTGCTGCCTTGGCCTCGTCGTCATCGCCCTCGATGACCTCCCCCTCGACGGCAGCTCCCGTAGAGAGATTGCGGATCACTCCTTCCGCATCTAGAG
>JBAPNX010000033.1:0-109376 GCA_049279335.1 Candidatus Dormiibacterota bacterium | reverse complement strand
CTCAAGATGCACGCCAACCGCCGCGAGGAGATTGACCAGGTGATGGCCGGCGACATCGCCGCCGCCATCGGCCTGCGCCACACCTCGACCGGAGACACCCTCAGCGACGAGTCAGATCCGATCGTCCTGGAGTCGATCACCTTCCCCGAGCCGGTGATCAGCGTCGCCATCGAGCCCAAGACCAAGGCCGACCAGGACAAGCTGGGAGTGGCGCTGCAGAAGCTGGCCGAGGAGGACCCCACCTTCCAGGTGAAGACCGACACCGAGACCGGTCAGAACCTCATCTCCGGGATGGGCGAGCTCCACCTGGAGGTGATCGTGGACCGGCTGCTGCGGGAGTTCAAGGTCGACGCCAACGTGGGCAAGCCTCAGGTCGCCTACCGGGAGACCATCCGCAAGCCGGCCAAGGGCACCGGCCGCTTCGTGCGCCAGACCGGCGGCCACGGCCAGTACGGCCACGCCGAGCTGACGGTCGAGCCTAACGAGACCGGCAGGGGGTTCGAGTTCATAAACAAGATCGTGGGGGGAACCATCCCCCGCGAGTACATAGCGCCGGTGGAGAAGGGCTGCATCGACGCCATGCAGTCGGGAGTGGTGGCCGGCTACCCGGTGGTGGACGTCAAGGCCACCCTCTACGACGGCTCCTACCACGACGTCGACTCCTCCGAGCAGGCCTTCCAGATCGCTGGCTCGATGGCCATGAAGGACGGCATGCGCAAGGCGTCACCGGTCTTGCTGGAGCCGATCATGAAGGTGGACGTGACCGTCCCCGAGGCCAACCTGGGCGATATCATCGGCGACTTGGCCTCGCGGCGAGGGCACACCCTGGGGATGGAAAGCCGACGGGGCATGCAGATCGTTCACGCCATGGTGCCGCTGGGCAACATGTTCGGCTACGCGACCCAGCTGCGAAGCATGACCCAGGGTCGGGCCAGCTACACCATGGAATTCGACCATTACCAGGATTTGCCGCAAAACCTGGCTGAAGAAATCACGGCCAAGCGCAAGAGCTGAGCCGTCATCAATTGAGCGCCACCCGCAACACGCTAAGGGCAAGAAAGAATGGGTAAGAAGAAGTACGACTCGACCAAGCCGCACATCAACGTCGGAACCATCGGTCACATCGACCATGGCAAGACGACGCTGACAGCAGCCATCACCAAGGTTCTCGCCAGCGACGGTCTGGCAGACTTCCGCGCCTTCGAGAGCATCGACAACGCTCCCGAGGAGAAGGCGCGTGGGATAACCATCGCCGCCTCCCATGTTGAGTACGAGACCGCCACGCGGCACTACGCCCACGTGGACTGTCCCGGCCATGCCGACTACATCAAGAACATGATCACCGGGGCTGCCCAGATGGATGGCGCCATCCTGGTGGTGGCCGCAACCGACGGGCCTATGCCCCAGACCAGAGAGCACATCCTCTTGGCCCGCCAGGTGGGCGTGCCCTACATCGTGGTGGCGCTCAACAAGGTCGACATGGTCGACGACGAGGAACTCCTCGAGCTGGTCGAGCTGGAGGTTCGCGAGTTGCTGACCAAGAACGAGTTTCCCGGCGACGACGTGCCGGTGGTGCGGGTGTCAGCGCTCAAGGCGCTAGAGGGCGATCCTGAGGCGGTGGCCCAGATCCGGCAGCTGATGGAAGCCGTCGACACCTACATCCCGGTCCCCGAGCGTCCCATCGATCAGCCCTTCATGATGCCGGTCGAAGACGTCTTCTCAATTGAAGGCCGGGGCACAGTCGTCACCGGCCGGATCGAGCGCGGCGTGGTCAAGGTCAACGACACGGTCGAGGTTGTGGGCATCAAGGACACCAGCAAGACCGTGGTCACCGGTGTCGAGATGTTCCACAAGCTCCTTGATCGCGGCGAGGCGGGCATGAACTGCGGTTGCCTGCTGAGGGGAGTCAAGCGCGAGGAAATCGAGCGCGGCCAGGTGCTGGCCAAGCCGGGGTCGATCAAGCCGCACACCGATTTCGACGCCCAGGTCTACGTCCTGAGCAAGGACGAAGGTGGCCGCCACACCCCGTTCTTCAGCAATTACCGGCCCCAGTTCTACATCCGGACCACCGACGTCACCGGCCAGGTCGCTTTGCCTGAGGGACGCGAATTGGTCATGCCTGGCGACAACGTCGAGCTGAGGGTTTCCCTGATCAGCCCGGTGGCGGTGGAGGAGGGGATGCGCTTCGCCATCCGCGAGGGTGGCCGGACCGTGGGTGCCGGCGTCGTCACCAAGATCGACAAGTAATTCGAAGTAACCAGGAGCCCTTCAACTAGCAGATGGCACAGCGCATACGGATCAGGCTCAAAGCCTATGACCACCGGGTCCTGGACCAGGCCGCGGCTCGAATCGTCGAGACCGCGACCCGTAATCAGGCGCGCGTGGTCGGCCCGGTGCCGATGCCCACCGAGATTAACAAATACACGGTGATCAGGGGCCCCTTCATCGACAAGGACTCGCGCGAACAGTTCGAGATGCGCACCCACAAACGGATCGTCGACATCCTCGACCCCAACCCCAAGGTGGTGGATGCGCTGATGCACCTCAACTTGCCCAGCGGCGTCAACATCGAGATCAAGCTCTGATGCCGCGCTCACTGCTGGCCCGCAAGGTAGGCATGACGCAGATCTTCGCCGCCGACGGCCGTTGCTACGGGGCCACCGTGCTGGAGGCGGGTCCCTGCCCGGTGGTGCAAATCAAAGACCAGGCCAAGGACGGGTACGACGCGGTGCAGATCGGCTTTCAGCCCCTGCGCAAGGGAATCTCCAAGCCGGTCCGCGGCCATTTCGAGGCCGCCGACCTGGAGCCGCATCGCCACTCGGCCGAGGTCCGGGGTCTGGGCGAGGTCAGCGTGGGCCAGGTGCTGACCGTGGAGGGCTTCCAGGAGGGGGGCCTGGTGGACGTCACCGGTGTCAGCAAAGGCAAGGGATTCGCAGGTCAGCACAAGCGCCACCACTTCGGCCGCGGCCCGGTGACCCACGGCAGCCACAACATTCGCCAGGCGGGTTCGGTGGGATCGGTGGATGCGGCCCGCACCTGGCGCGGCCTCAAGATGGCCGGCCACATGGGCTCGAGCCGGAGCACGGTACAGCGCCTGGAGCTGCTCCGAGTCGACTCCGAGCGCAACCTGCTCCTCATCAAGGGGGCGGTTCCCGGGGGCAAGAACGGGGTGCTGCTGGTAACCGAGTCCAGGCCCCGGACCCGCAAGGTGAGGGGGCAGCACTGATGGCCACCGCCGTACTCCGCGGGCCCGAAGGCGGCAAGACGGGGACGCTGGACTTGCCCGAGGCGGCGTTCGGCGGTGAGGTCAATGGCGCGGTCCTGCACCAGGCGCTGCTCCGTCAGCTGGCCGGGGCCCGGCAGGGCACCCATGACACCAAGACCCGGGGCGAGGTCAGTGGCGGGGGCCGCAAGCCCTACCGTCAGAAGGGGACCGGACGCGCTCGCCAGGGCTCGATCCGATCTCCGCAGTGGCGCGGCGGTGGCACTGTCTTCGGTCCCACACCACGTGTCTACGGCCAAGCCATGCCGCGCAAGCAACGTCGCTTGGCCCTGCGCTCGGCGCTGGCGGCCAGGGCGGCCGACGGCGCCATCCAGGTGGTCAAGCAGCTGGAGTACGACGCGCCCAAGACGGCGAAGTTGGCCACCTTCTTGGACAAAGTAGAGGCGGGCCGGCGAGTGCTGCTGGTCCTCTCCGAGCACTCCGAGAACGTCGAGCTCTCGGCGCGCAACATCCCCGAGCTCAAGCTGGTGCTGGCCAGCAACCTCAACGTCCGAGACGTGCTCACCGCGGAGACTTTGGTGTTCACCAAGGCCGCGGTGGATGCGGTCGGGGACCAGCTGGGATGAAAGATCCATCGCTGGTGCTGATTCGCCCCGTGATCAGCGAGAAGTCGTACGCCGGCATGGCTCAGCAGCGATACGTGTTCAAGGTGGCCACCTACGCCAACAAGTTGGAGATCAAGGCGGCCGTGGAGTCCGCCTTCAAAGTCAAGACCGTTGCCGTCAACGTGATGACGGTCAAGGGCAAGACCCGCACCCGCATGCGCCGCGGCGGTCGCACCGTGGGCCGCAGCCGGGATTGGAAGAAGGCCGTGGTCACCCTGCAAGCGGGTGAGACCATCGCCAATCTCTTCGAGGGAGTGTGAAGTGCCGGTAAAGCGTTACCGACCCACATCCGCCGGGCGCCGATTCATGAGCGTCAGCTCCTTCGAGGATGTCGTCAAGACCAAGCCGGAGCGAGGCCTGACCGTCTCGCTGAAGAAGCATTCCGGGCGCAACGCCACTGGAAAAATCACCGTCCGACACCGTGGCGGCGGCCACCGCCGTATCTACCGGATCATCGATTTCCGCCGGGACAAGCTGGACGTGCCCGGCACGGTTGCGACCATTGAGTACGACCCCAATCGCAGCGCCCGGATCGCCCTGATTCACTACCGCGACGGCGACAAGCGCTACATCCTCGCGCCCGAAGGCTTGGCGGTCGCGGACCAGGTCATGGCGGGAGAGAAGAGCGACATCCGCCCGGGCAACTCCTTGCCTCTGACCAAGATTCCGCTGGGCACCACGGTGCACAACATCGAGGTGCAGTTGGGCAAGGGCGGCCAGCTGGTGCGCAGCGCCGGGGTGGGCGCGCAGTTGGTGGCTCGGGAGGGGCGGCACGCCCAGCTGCGGATGCCATCCGGCGAGGTCCGCCTGATCGACGTGCGCTGCAGCGCCACCATCGGCCAGGTCGGCAATACCGACCACTCCAACGAGAACTGGGGCAAGGCGGGGAAGACTCGCTGGCGGGGATTCCGGCCCACGGTCCGAGGCTCGACCATGAACCCCTTCGACCATCCTCATGGAGGCGGCGAGGGCCGCTCCGGTCCTGGTGGCCATCCCCAGACGCCGTGGGGCAAGCCGGCTCTGGGCCATCGCACCCGCAACAACAAGGCGACCGACCAGATGATCGTGCGCCGGAGAAAGAAGTAGGCCATGAGTAGGTCAACCAAGAAGGGACCGTTCTGCGACGCGCCACTGCTCAAGAAGGTGCTGGAGATGAACCGCGCCAGGGAGAAGCGGGTGATCCGCACCTGGTCGCGTCGGAGCGACATCTTCCCCGAGATGCTGGGGCACACCATCGCGGTCCACGACGGGCGCAAGCACGTGCCGGTCTTCATCAGTGAGGCGATGGTGGGTCACAAGCTGGGCGAGTTCGTGCCGACGCGGAGATTCCGCAGCCACGGCCATCACACCGAGCGCAGCTCGTCGCTGAAGTAGGACTGGAGAGAGCAGACGATGCAGGTACAGGCGACCGCCAAGTGGGTCAGGGTGCCCGCGCGCAAGGCCCGACTGGTGGCTGACGTGGTCGAGGGCATGCCCGTGGGCGACGCGCTCACGGCGCTTTCGTTCATGCCCCAGTCCGCCGCCGAGGACGTGGCCAAGGTGGTGCGCTCGGCCGCGGCCAACGCCGAAAACAACTTCAACCTGGAGCGCGAGCGCTTGCAGCTGCTCCGGGTGGAGGTCGATGGCGGCCCCACCATCAAGCGCTTTCGCCCCCGGGCCCGGGGCTCGTCGTTCTCCATCTTCAAGCGGACCTGCCACCTCAAGGCGGTGGTCGAGGATGGTCTGGAGCGGCCGACTCGCGCTCGCCCCCGTCCCCGTCCGCAGCCGGCGCAGCCAGCCAACCAGCCGGCCCCGGCTGAAGAAGAGGAGGACTAGGCACAAGGCATGGGACAGAAAGTCAGCCCCATCGGGTTCCGCCTCGGCGTTTATCGCAACTGGGACGCACGCTGGTTCGCCAGTGGCCCCGAGTACACCAAGCTGCTCCAGGAAGACCTGGCCATGCGCCAGCTGATCACCAGCCGGCTGCGCAACGCCAGCGTGGCCAGGATCGAGACCGAGCGCTCGGCCAACCAGCTGACTGTCATCATCCACACCGCCAAGCCGGGGATCGTGATCGGTCGCAGTGGAGCGTCGGTGGACGCCCTCAGGGACAACCTGGAGCGGATCTCCGGCAAGAAGGTACGAGTCACCATCCAGGAGATCAAGACTCCGGAGCTGGACGCCCAACTGGTGGCGGAGAACGTGGCCAACCAGCTGGAGAAGCGGATCGCCTTCCGGCGCGCGGTCAAGCAGTCGGTGATGCGGTCGATGCGAGCGGGCGCCAAGGGGGTACGGATCCAGGTCTCCGGCCGGCTGGGAGGCGGCGACATGAGCAGGCGCGAGTGGGATCGGGACGGTCGGGTGCCACTGCACACGCTGCGGGCCGACATCGACTTCGGCCAGGCCGAGGCCAAGACCACCTTCGGCCAGATCGGGGTCAGCGCCTGGATCTATCGCGGCGATTATTCCGAGCCTCAAGTGACCGCGACACCACCTCAGGAGATCGGCTCGGAACGCACAGCAGCGATGGGCTCGGATGCCGCTGAGGCCGCGCCGGAGGTGGCCACTGCGGAAGAGCAGCTGGTCGTCGAAGAGGCTGCCGAGATGGTGTCCGAGGGCTCGCCGGTCGTGGTGCCGGATGCGGTAGTCGTTCCGGTGGCGCCGGCAGTCAAGCCGCGTGCCCGGGCCAGAGCCGCCAAGGCGCCGGCCACGGCGGAGGCAGCCCCCTCGGCCAGCGGCGAAGCCGAAGCTCCCGCCAAGCCGGCTACCCGGGCCAGGCGGTCGCCAGCCAAGGCAGCGGACGCTACCGCCACGGAGGAGAAGCCGGTCACCTCCCGAAAGCGGGCGGTGAAGCCGGCGGCACCCGAGCCGGCCGAGGACGTCTGAGATGCTGATCCCCCGCCGGCCGCGGCACCGCAAGCAGCACCGGGGTCGGATGACAGGCGCCGCCTATCGCGGGTCGTCATTGGCCTTCGGCCCCTACGGCCTGCAGGCCTTGGAGCCCTGCTGGATGACCAACCGCCAGATCGAGGCGGCCAGGAGGGCGATGACGAGGTACGTCCGCCGAGGCGGTAAGATCTGGATTCGCGTTTTCCCGGATAAGCCGGTCACGAAGAAGCCCGCTGAGACCCGGATGGGGTCCGGCAAGGGGAATCCCGAGGGCTGGGTGAGCGTGGTCCTGCCGGGCCGGATGCTCTTTGAGATGGATGGAGTTGGCTTGGACACTGCCAAGGAGGCGATGCGTCTGGCGGCCTACAAGCTGCCGATCAAGACGCGCTTTGTGGCCCGTGAGGAAGCCGGCACCTCGGAAGGTGCCGCGTGACCAAGCGCAGCCTCGACGTGCAGCAGCTCAACGAGCTCGACGACTACGGGCTGGGCGAGGCTCTCCGGGAGCGCCGCCAGGAGCTGCTGCAGCTCCGTCTGCAGAGGGCGACTGGACAGCTTGAGCAGCACCGCCGCATCCGCGAGATAAGGCGGGGAATCGCGCGGATCCACACCATCACGCGAATCAGGGACTTGGCCCAAGCTTCGGAGGGGCCAGGATGACCGAGGCAGGCACCCTGGCCCGCCAGCGCCGCAAGGTGCGGGTGGGGATGGTCGTCAGCGACAAGATGGAGAAGACGGTCGTGGTCGAGGTGGAGGAGCTGCGGGCTCACCCCCTCTACCGCAAGGTGCTCCGCCGCAGCCACCGCCTGCAAGCGCATGACGAAACCAACGACTGCCACACCGGAGACCGGGTCCGAATCATGGAAACCCGGCCCCTGAGCAAGACCAAGCGCTGGCGGGTGGTCGAGATCGTGGAGCGCGCGAGATAGACAGTGATCCAGCAGGAGACGGTGCTCAAGGTGGCTGACAACAGCGGAGCCAGAGAGATCCTCTGCATCCGGGTACTGGGCGGTTCCTACCGTCGCTACGCGTCGCTGGGCGACATCATCGTCGCCGCGGTCAAGGTGGCCCAGCCCAACTCGGGCGTCAAAAAGGGCGACGTGGTGAAGGCGGTGGTGGTGCGCACCGCTAAGGAATGCCGACGCCCCGACGGTACTCGGATTCGCTTCGACGACAACGCTGCGGTGCTGATCAACCCCCAGAACAATCCTCGGGGCACCCGGATCTTCGGGCCGGTCGCTCGCGAGTTGCGAGATCGGAACTTTATGAAAATCGTCTCGCTGGCGCCGGAGGTGCTCTAGTCATGCCTGGTCGCCGCCACCAGACCATGCCGCACGTGCGCGCGCTCGACATCCGTTCCGGAGACACCGTGGTGGTGATCTCTGGTGCTGAGCGGGGCAAGCGCGGAGTGGTGGAGAGGACCCTCTCGGCGGAGCAGCGGATCGTGGTCAATGGCGTCAACATCCGCAAGCGCCATCAGCGGGCCGGGGCCCGGCGCGGCGGTACCACGGCGATGCAGGGGGGAGTCATCGACTTTCCTGCGCCGCTGCACTACAGCAACGTGCAGCTGATCTGCCTCAACTGCGACCAGCCCACCCGGCTCGGGCGCCGGTTGGAAGGCGATCACTACGTCGCCTACTGCAAGCGCTGCAATCAGGCTTACTTGAGGCCGCCGCGGGCATGAGCACTGCCGCCGCCGTCACCCCCAGACTGCTAGAGACCTACCGGGAGACCGTGGTCCCGGGACTAGTGACCGAGTTCGGGTACCTCAACGTCATGCAGGTCCCCAAGTTGGAGAAGGTGGTCGTGAACATCGGTATCGGCGAGGCCAGCCAGAACGGCAAGGCCCTGGACGCCGCCACCAATGACCTCCGGATCATCACCGGGCAGCAGCCCAGCATCCGCAAGGCCCGCAAGTCGGTGGCCGCCTTCAAGTTGCGGGAGGGGATGCCGGTGGGGCTGAAGGTGACCTTGCGGGGAACCCGGATGTATGAGTTCGTGGATCGCCTGGTGAGCATCGCCCTTCCCCGCATTCGCGACTTTCGGGGCGTGGTGGCGCGCTTCGACGGCCACGGCAACCTCACTCTGGGACTGCATGAGCAGTTGGTCTTCCCAGAGATTGACTACGACAAGATCGACAAGTTGAGGGGAATGGAGATAAGCATCGTGACCACCGCAAAGACGGATGCCGAGGGGCGCAGCCTGCTGGCCGCTCTGGGCATGCCGTTCCGGCAGTAGGGAGGGGGGCAAATGGCCAAAAAGTCCAAGATCATGGCCAGTCGCAGGGCGCCTCGTTTCCCAGTCCAGGCGCGGAACCGCTGTAACCTCTGCGGTCGGCCGCGGGGCTACATGCGCAAGTTCGGCCTCTGCCGGATTTGCTTTAGAACCCACGCCTCCCAGGGACAGATTCCCGGGATCCGCAAGTCGAGTTGGTAGAGAGAGAATGCTGAGCGATCCCATTGCCGACATGCTCACCCGGGTGCGCAATGCCAACATGGCAGGCCACGACCGGGTGGAGATGCCGGCCAGCAAAGTCAAGGCCGAGATCGCCCGCGTCCTCCAGGACGAGGGCTACATTCAGGGCTACGGGCTCTCCGAGGCCGAAGGCCATCCCCGGCTCTGGCTGGAGTTCAAGCGGGTCACCCCCCAGGGACGGCCGCTCACCGGTCTGCGTCGGGTAAGCCGGCCCGGTCTGCGGGTATACCGCGGCAGCCAGTCGATCCCCAGGGTCTACGGAGGCCTCGGAGTATCGGTGGTCTCAACCTCCAAGGGGATCATGACCGGCCGCGAGGCGCGCAAGCAGGGTCTGGGCGGCGAAGTCCTGGCCGAGGTCTGGTAGCCAGCTGATGTCGAGAATTGGCAAGGAGCCGATCACGGTGCCGGAGGGCGTGACCGTGACTGTGCTTGGCAATTCGGTGTCGGTCTCGGGACCGCGAGGGGAGCTCAGCCAGCAACTGCCGCCGGTGATCACGGTTCGCCAGGAGGGCGGTCAGGTCCTGGTCGAGCGCCCCACCGACTCCGCCCCCCACCGCTCCCTCCACGGGCTGTCCCGGACCCTCGTGGCCAACATGGTCACCGGGGTGACCGCGGGCTACCGCAAGGAGCTGGAGCTGCAGGGAGTGGGATATCGAGCCTCGCTGCAGGGTGCCGACCTGCAACTTTCGCTGGGCTATTCGCACCCAATCCGGCTGACTCCGCCGGAGGGCATCAAGATCGAAGTCCCGGAGCCCACCCGGCTTGCCGTAGTGGGCAACGACAAGCAGCTGGTGGGCCAGACCGCGGCTCGGATACGTGCCACTCGCAAGCCCGAGCCCTACAAGGGCAAGGGCGTCCGCTACCGCGGAGAGGTGGTTAGGCGCAAGGCGGGCAAGAGCGGTAAGGGCGCCAAGGTCTGATCGTGGCTCAAGCTGATCGAGACATTGCGCGCCGACACCGGCACCGGCGGGTGCGTTCCCGAGTGACCGGCGACAGCTCGCGTCCCCGCCTCTGCGTCTATCGGAGCCTGCGCCACGTCTACGCCCAGGTGGTGGATGACGGCGCTGGCCGCACCCTGGCCGCCGCCAGTTCGGCTGAGCCCAACGCGGCTGCCAAAGGCAGCAACCGAGCCAGCGCCGCCGCCGTCGGCAAGGTCATCGCCCAGCGGGCTGTGGCAGCGGGGATCAAGCAGGTGGTCTTCGATCGCGGGGGCTATCTGTACCATGGGCGGGTCCAAGCCCTAGCCGACGCGGCCCGTGAGGCCGGTCTGGAGTTCTGAAGGCTATTTAGATGAGCATGAACATGTCGCGCCCGGACCGCGACCCGCGCGGCGAACTCACCGAACGGGTGGTCAGCCTTAACCGCGTCGCCAAGGTGGTGAAGGGAGGTCGGCGCTTCTCCTTCAGCGCTCTGGTGGTTGTCGGCGATGGCGCCGGCCGGGTTGGGGCGGGCCTGGGCAAGGCGGGCGAGGTGCCCGAGGCCATCCGCAAGGGAGTTGATGACGCCAAGAAGCACATGATCCGGGTGCCCATGGTGGGTCGCACCATCCCCCATGAGGTACTGCGCAAGCAGGGTGCGGCCAAGGTTCTGCTGCGCCCGGCCTCGCCCGGCACCGGGGTGATCTCCGGGGGCGCCATGCGCCACGTGGTGGAGCTGGCCGGGATCAAGGACATCCTCACCAAGTCGCTGGGCACTGACAACCCCATCAACACGGTCAGAGCCACCCTCTCGGCCCTGCGCGAACTCCGCACCGCCGAGACCGTCGCCCATCTGCGGGGCAAGACCCTGGCGGAGATCGGGCTGAGGCCCTCCCAGGCCGCGGCCGGCTCCGAGGAGGGGGCCGGTGAGTGACGGCGCGTCGGGCCTAAGGGTGACCTGGGTCAAAAGCGCCATCGGCTACGGCGACGACCAGAAGCGGACGATCAAGGCGCTGGGGCTGCGGCGACTCCACCAGTCAGTCGAGCACCCGGACTCCCCTTCGGTGCGCGGAATGGTGGTAGCGGTCAGGCACCTGGTTCAGGTGGAGGCCGTCGCGCTAGCGGACAAGCCCAAGCCAGAGCGCCCGCCCCGGGGTGCACGCAAGTGAGAATCGACCAGCTCAAGCCGGCGGCCGGTAGCAGGAAGTCGCGTAAGCGGGTGGGCCGGGGGATCTCCGCCGGCGGGGGCAAGACTGCCGGCCGGGGCCAGAAGGGGCAGGGGGCGCGGAGCTCGTGGAGTCTGCCACGAGGGTTCGAAGGTGGTCAGATGCCCCTGACCCAACGAGTGCCCAAGCTCCGCGGCTTCTACAACCGCTTCCGGGTCGAGTATCAGGTGGTCAACTGCGGCAAGCTGGCCCGGTTCGAGGCCGGGTCTGTGGTCGATGTGGAAGGGCTGCGCAAGTCGGGGCTGGTGCGCCATCTCAATCAGCCCACCAAGCTCTTGGCCGGGGGTGGGGCTCCTCCTGCTCTGACCATACGGGTGAACCGCGCGAGCCGGGCTGCCCTGGAGGTGATCGCCAAGGCGGGGGGGACGGTCGAGCTGTTAGACGCCCCCAAGGCCGAGGAGGAGAGCGAGGCCACCCCATCGGCGGCCCAGAGAAGACGTGCAGCCAAGAAGGTGAGCGCCCAGTTGGCGAACGAGCAGGAGGAGGTGTCGCCGGATCCGGAGCCCGAGGCTGAGCCCGCGGGCGGAGGGCAGGAAAGCTCGACATGAGCCTGTTCGGTGCGCTCCGTGCCGCCATGCAGGTTCCAGAGCTTCGGCGGAAGCTTCTAATCACGATCGGCATCATCTGCGTCTTCCGGGCTCTGGCCACCATCACCATCCCGGGAGTGAACGGCGCCGCTCTGCGGCAGCTGTTTGATACCAACGGTCTGCTGGGGCTGATCAACCTCTTCTCGGGCAGTGGCTTCTCAACCTCTGGGAGCAATGCCGGTATCTCGATCGTGGCCCTGGGACTGAATCCCTACATCAACGCCACCATCATCATGCAGCTGATGACGGTCATCTCCACCAGGGTCAAGGAGCTGTCCAAGGAAGGTGACCTCGGTCGTCGCCGCCTTACCCAGTACGCGCGATATCTCACCGTGGTCTTGGCGATGTTGCAGGGTTTCGGCTATACCCGGCTCTTCGAGAGCTTCAGCTTCGATGGTCAGACCATCCTCTCGCCCAGCACGCCCTGGCCGACGATCCTGGAAATCGTGGTCATTCTCGCGGGCGGCACGGTGGTGATCATGTGGTTCGGCGAGCTGATCACCGAGTACGGCCTCGGCAACGGGGTTTCCATCATCATCATGGCAGGGATCCTGGCCCAGGTGCCGGGCAGCATCCTCGCCTTCACCAATGGATTCACCGCGCAGATCTCCACCGTGTTCACCTTTGCCATCATCGGCATCGTGGTCGCCGCCGGGATCATCTTCGTGCAGCAGGCAACCCGGAAAATCCCCATCCAATCTGCGCAACGGGTGGTGGGCCGACAGGTTTACCAGGGTCGTAGCAGCTTCCTCCCGCTCCGGGTCAATCAGGCGGGAGTGATCCCCATCATCTTCGCGATTTCGATCATGTTTTTCCCCACGATCTTCGGCAATTTCTTCGCGCCCGCGGCGGGCCACGCTGGCGGCGTCATCGGCGGCCTGGCCACCTGGGTCCACAACAACTGGGACCCCTTCGGCCCCATCCTATGGGTCGATATCGGCTATGAGTTGCTCTACTTCGCGCTGATCATGGGGTTCACCTTCTTCTATACGGCGGTGACATTTGACCCCGATGATGCCGCCGACAATCTCAAGAAGAGTGCGACCTTCATACCGGGAATTCGTCCCGGGAGAGCCACCGCGCAATATCTGGGGCGGGTGATGAGCCGAATAACCCTGGCGGGGGCTATATTTCTCGGCTTGATCACAGTTGTACTTCCGCTCGTGTCCGCAGTTATCACCGGACAGCAACCCAATACCGGACTGTATCTGGGAGGCACAGCTGTCCTTATCGTGGTGGGTGTTTCGCTCGACACTATGAAACAGTTGGAGACCCAACTCCTGATGCGTCAGTATCGAGGGTTCATCCACTGATGAGGAGGGAAGCGCGGTGGCTGACTCAGCCCGGTACAACCTGGCTCTGTTCGGACCAGCCGGCTCGGGCAAGGGCACCCAAGCCGCGTTTCTGAGGAACAAGCTGGGAGTCGAGCACATCGCCACCGGGGAGATGCTGCGAGAGGAACGAGCCCGGGGAACCGACCTAGGCCAGACGGTGGCGACCTATCTGGCGGCCGGCAGGCTGGTGCCCGACGAGGTGATAGTGGCCATGATTCGCCACCGTCTCGAGGATCCCCAGGCGGATGCCGGCTTTGTCCTCGACGGCTTCCCTCGGACCGTGGCCCAGGCGCGGGCGCTGCGCGACATGCTGGGCAACGTCGACCGGCCTCTCGATCTGGCCATGGTGCTGGAGGTGCCTACCGACGAATTGATCAAGAGGCTGTCCAACCGGGCCAAGATGGAGGACCGCGACGACGACACCCCCGAGGTGATCGCGGAGCGGCTGCGCGTCTATCACGACCAGACTGAGCCGGTGCTGGACTACCTCGCCGAGTTCGTCCAGGTGGCGCGGATCGACGGGACCAAGCCGGTTGACGAGGTGAGTCGGGAAATCCTCCAGGCAGTCGGTTGATCACACTCAAGCGCCAGGATGAGATCGACTTGATGCGGCAGGCGGGCCGCAGGCTGGCGGAGGTCCTCCAGCTGCTGGCGGGCATGGTCGAGCCGGGCGTCACTACCACCGAGCTCGATAGGGCTGCCAATCGGGAGATACGTCGACGCGACAGCTTCCCGGGCTTCCTCGGCTATGACGGCTTTCCTAAGCATCTCTGCATCTCCGTTAACAACCAGGTCGTCCACGGCATCCCCAACGGCCGGCGCATCCTGGCTGGGGACATGGTTAGCCTGGACTGCGGCCTCATCTTCAAGGGCTGGTGGGCCGACGCCGGGCTCACCGTCCCGGCCGGGCAGGCGGATCCGGAGGCCCAGCGGCTGATCGAGGTAACGCGCGAAGCCCTGCGGCGAGGCATCGCCGCGGCCATCCCCGGCAACCACATCGGCGACATCGGCCACGCTGTCCAGACCCATGTCGAGGACAACGGGTTCTCGGTGGTGCGAGGCTACACCGGGCACGGCATCGGCCGGGACATGCACGAGGCCCCCGAGGTTCCCAACTTGGGTACTCCGGGTCGGGGCATAGAGATTCATCCCGGTCTGTGCCTGGCGATCGAGCCGATCGTGAACGAGGGCGACCCGGGAACCAGCGTTGAACCCGATGGCTGGACCGTGATCACCGCCGACGGGCGACGGTCCTGCTATTTCGAGCACACCATCGCTATTGGCGCCGAGGGTCCGGAAGTCCTGACTCAGCTTCCCGAGGTGGTCTGATCGGCTTCGCGAAGAACCCAGATCGGGTATACTTCCGCATGGGCGAGGCTCGCTCAGCTTTCGTGTGCCCACCACCATGAATGACCCCGGCGCTCTCCGGGGCAGAGTCCTTGAGCCCTTGCCGAACTCGCTCTTTCGGGTGGAGTTGGAGGGCGGGGGCAAGGTGGTGGCTCACGCGGCGGGACGGGCGCGCTTGGCGAGCGTGCGGCTTCTACCCGGGGACCGGGTTCTGGTCGAGTTGTCGACCACGGATCCGGGCAGAGGCCGGATTTTGTCTCGTCTGGTCTAAGAAAGCGAGTGCGGCGGAGTTTGAGATGAAGGTCCGGGCGTCGGTGAGGAGGATCTGCGACAAGTGCAAGATCATTCGTCGCGCCGGTGTGGTCCGGGTCATCTGCGAGAACCCCAAGCACAAGCAGCGGCAAGGATGAGGCTGGAGGACTGATGGCCCGAATCGCCGGAGTCGACCTACCCCGCGGCAAGCGGATCGAGGTCGGACTCACCTACGTGTTCGGGATCGGACTCACCACCAGTCACAAGCTGCTCCGGATCGCCCAGATCGACCAGGACACCAAGACCGACGATCTCAGCGAGACCCAAGTGGTTCGTCTCCGGGACGTGATCTCCAAGGAGCTTCCGGGTCGGGTCGAAGGAGATCTAAGGCGTCAGGTGGCGCTCAACATCAAGCGGCTGATGGAGATCGGCACCTACCGGGGTCTGCGCCATCGGCGAGGGCTGCCGGTGCGAGGACAGCGCACCCGAACCAACGCCCGGGCCCGGAGAGGACCCCGCAAGACGGTGGGCGTGCGACGCAAGAAGGGCAAGTGATCAGGGTTCCGCTGCGAGCGCTGATTCCCAGGACGTCGAGGAGCTGATTTGGCTAAGAAAAAGAAGGTGGTGCGGACCCGTCGCCGGGAGCGCAAGAACATCGCGGTGGGCCATGCCCACGTGTTCAGCACCTTCAACAACACGATCGTGACCCTGACCGATCCCTCGGGCAACGTGATCGCCTGGGGAAGTGCCGGGTCCTCGGGCTTCAAGGGCTCGCGTAAGAGCACACCCTTCGCCGCCCAGGTCACCGCCGAGGCTGCCGCCAAGAAGGCCATGGAGCACGGCCTCAAGGCCATCGAGGTGCTGGTCAAGGGCCCGGGCGCGGGCCGTGAGGCCGCCATCCGATCCCTGCAGGCCGCGGGCTTGGAGGTGACCTCGATCACGGACGTGACTCCGATCCCCCATAACGGCTGCCGACCGCCCAAGCGGCGCCGGGTCTGAGGAGCTAGCCCAGATGGCCAATCCGCACCCGCCGGTATGTCGGCTTTGCCGCCGCGAGGGGGTCAAGCTCTTCCTCAAGGGGGAAAAGTGCCTGGGCGAGCGCTGCACCTTCACCAAGCGCAACGCAACGCCGCCCGGACAGCACGGGCTCTCGCGCCGCCGGCGCATCAGCGACTACGGTGTCCAGCTGCGCGCCAAGCAGCGAGGGCGCCGCATCTACGGCGTGCTCGAGACCCAGTTTCAGAACTACTTCGCTGCCGCCGCAACCAGGAAGGGCGTCACCGGCACCGTCCTGCTGCAGATGCTGGAGCAGCGCCTGGACAACGTCGTCTACCGGGCCGGGTTCGCGTCGTCCCGTCGGGAGGCACGCCAGCTGGTCTCGCACCGCCATTTCAAAGTCGACGGACGAACCGTCAACATCCCCGCCTTCCAGGTGAAGTCGGGGCAGGTGATCACGGTGCGCGACCGCAGCCGGGATCTTGAACCCATCCGACGCTCATTGGAGTCACGAGGCGGGCAGGGCCTGCCCGGTTGGCTGACCCTCTACCCCGAGGAGCGCCGGGTGGACGTAACCCGACTGCCGGAGCGCCCGGAAATGGACACCAGCATCGACGAACAGCTGATCGTCGAGTACTACTCCCGATAGACCAGGGCCGCTTCCCACAGCTAGAAACGAGGACATTGCCACTTATGCCAGAAACTGCAATTCAACCGACCGTCCACGAGGTGGAGACCGCCAAAGACCACGGCCGGTTCGAGATCGAGCCGCTCGAGGCCGGGTACGGGACCACCCTGGGCAACTCCCTGCGCCGCGTCCTGCTGTCCTCCCTAACCGGGGCAGCCGTCACCGCGGTCTCTATCGAGGGGGTCGCCCACGAGTTCTCCAGCATCAAGTACGTCAAGGAAGACGTGGGGGAGATCCTGCTCAACATCAAGCAGCTGAGCCTCACCTGCCACAACCCGGACGGGGCCCGGCTCACCCTGGATGTCCAGGGAGGGCGGAGGGTAACCGCTGCCGATATCACCCCCAACTCGGATGTTGAGATCGCTAACCCCGAGCTCTACCTCTGCACCCTTGACGGCGCCCACGCCAAGCTGCGTATGGACCTCACGGTGGAGATGGGCAAGGGGTACTCGCCTTCCGACCGCAACAAGAAGGAGGGCCAGCCCATCGGGGTGATCCCGGTCGACGCCATCTTCACCCCCGTGATCAAGGCCAACTTCCTGGTGGAGAAGACCAGGGTGGGCCAGGACACCGATTGGGAGAAGTTGATCCTCGAGATCTGGACCAACGGCACCATCCCGCCGGTGGAGGCGGTCAGCCGCGCCGCGGAGTACTACATCCACCACCTCAATCTCTTCGCCACCTTCGGTGAGAGCCTGACTGCTTCCACCAATGGGGCTGTGGTCGGGACCGACCTCAAGAGCCGGTTGGCAGATGTCCCAGTCGAAGAGCTGGAGCTGAGCGTGCGGGCCCTGAACTGCCTCAAAGCCAACGACATCACCAAGCTGGGCGAGTTGCTCAACATGCGAATCGAGGAGCTGCTGGCGCTGCGCAACTTCGGCGCCAAGTCGCTCGATGAGATCAAGCAGAAGCTGGTGGCCCGGGGCTTCGTCGCCGAGGACGAGGTTGACGAGCTCTTCCAGAAGGGGGACCACTAGCGGCGATGCGCCATCTCAAAGCCGGCCGGAAGCTGGGGCGCACGTCGGCGCACCGGATTGCGCTCACCCGCAATCTGGCGACTGCGCTTTTCGAGCACGGCCGGATCGAGACAACCGAGGCCAAGGCCAAGGAGATTAGGCGCTGGGTGGAGCGGGTGGTCACGGTCGCCAAGACCGACGACCTGGCTGCCCGGCGTCAAGTGGCCCGGGTGGTGGCGCGCGAAGATGTCGCCGCCAAGCTCTTCAGCCAGTACGCGGAGCGCTACCGGGACCGTTCCGGCGGTTACACCCGGATTGTCCACCGCGGCCCGCGTCAGGGGGATGGGGCTCCGGTCGTGATCATGGAGATGGTGGAATAGTGGCTGCCGCCTCCTATCGCATGGTGATCGCCTACGACGGCAGCCGCTATCACGGATGGCAGTCTCAGCCTGAGGTGGCGACCGTCGAGGGCGAGCTGCGCCGGGCGCTCTCGGAGCTGACGACTGAAGCTCCCGCGATCAGGGCGGCCGGGCGCACCGACGCCGGCGCCCACGCCCACGGCCAAGTGATCTCCTTCACCCTGCAGACTCCTTGGCTACCCCAAGCGTTGGCGGGGGGTTGCAACGATCACCTTCCAGCCGATGTCGAAGTTCTGGACACCGCCGTGGTCAGCGCGGACTTCGATCCCCGCCGCCAGGCGTGGCGTCGAACTTATCGCTACCTGGTGCGAGAGTCAGCGACCGACATGCCAGTTGGTCGCCAGTACGAGTGGCGGGTGAGAGGCCCGCTGGAGCTGGAGCCGATGCAGTCCGGGGCTCATCTGCTCCTGGGCCGCCACGACTTCGCCGCCTTTGGCAGGAGCCCACTGGCTGGAGGATCGACCGTGCGCACCGTCGACCGGGCTGAGATCGACCGTCGCCAGGGGATCTGTACCATCGAGATTCGTGCCGACGCCTTTCTGCGCGGAATGATGCGCAACTTTGCCGGGGCCCTGGTGGCATTAGGGAGCGGCCGGGCGACCCCAGCAGACTTGGAGCAAGCCCTATCCCAACCGGCCGCTCCAGTGCGCAGCTGGGGGACGGCGCCGGCCCACGGTCTGCATCAGTGGCGGGTCGAGTACCCGGCGGGCGCTGGGGCGGTACGGGCATGAGCACCGTCGCCCAGCGCACTTTCGTGGCGGTCGAGAAGCCGGGCCAGGACCGCTGGCTGTTGGTCGATGCCAGAGGTGAGACCCTGGGCAGGCTCGCCGTCAACCTGGCCCGAGTGCTGCGGGGCAAGCACCGGCCCACCTACACGCCCCACGCCCTCTGCGGGGACCAGGTCATCGTGATCAACGCCACAGAGATCGTGGTCACCGGCGCCAAGCGCACAGACAAGGTCTACGACCGCTACAGCGGATTCCCCGGCGGGCGCCGGGAGCGCACCTACCAGGAACTGGTGGATCGCGACCCCACCGCGCCCTTGCGGGAGGCGGTCCGTGGCATGCTGCAGCACAATAACCTGGGTGACCGGCAGCTGCGCCGCCTCAAGATCTACGCTGGCGGCGATCACCCCCACGCGGCGCAGCAGCCACTGGCAATCAAATTCGGCGAGCATGGAGAGGTGGTGAGCCTTTGAGCGACCAGGATCCCACCCGCTACGCATACGGAACTGGCCGCCGCAAGACGGCGGTCGCCAGGGTCAGGATCTATCCCGGCGACGGTACCGCCCTCATCAACGACCGTGAGCCCTTGCGCCACTTCGGCCGGCGGGAGCTGGAGGAGGCTGCCCTGCGGCCATTGAAGGTGTCGGGCTTGAGTGATCGCTTCCGCGTCTCGGTCAAGGTGGTTGGCGGAGGGGTTTCGGGGCAGGCCGGGGCGGTGGCGCATGGACTGGCCCGGGCGCTCTGCGCCTGGGACGCGGAACTGAGAGGACCGCTCAAGGCTGCCGGCCTGATGACGCGTGATCCCCGGATGAAGGAGCGCAAGAAGCCGGGCCTCAAGCGCGCCCGGAAAGCTCCCCAGTACACCAAGCGCTGAAACTACCCTTACACACACCCGTTCCAATACCAGCCCTGCCGCAAGGCGGGGATCCAACACAGCCATGGGGTGACGTGGGTCACGAACTGCGCGGGCGCGACTTTCTCGCCGTTTCTGATCTCAGCCGCGAGGAGCTGCTGGGACTGCTGGAGGGCGCAGCCCAGCTCAAGCGCGGGGCGGACCCCGGCATCCCGCTGGCCCGCGACTCGGTCGCCATGATCTTCCTGCGACCCAGCAATCGGACCCGGGTCTCGTTTGAGGCCGCCGTGCACCGCCTCGGCGGCCATCCCATCTCTCTCTTCGACCGCGAGATCGAGATGGGCAGGCGCGAGTCGGTGGCGGATGTGGCCCGGATCCTGGACCGCTTCGTGGTGGGCCTGGTGGCGAGACTCCCTTCCGACCGAGACCTCCGAGGTCTGGCTGAGAACATGAAGGCGCCGGTCATCAATGCCATGACCGACGGCGGCCATCCCTGTCAGATCCTGGCCGACTGTCTCACCGTTCAAGAGCAGCTGGGGCACCTGGCGGGCGCCCGGATCACCTTCGTGGGCGACGGCAACAACGTCTGCGCCTCCTGGATGGAGGCGGCCGCGGTCCTGGGGCTGGACCTCCGGGTGGTGACGCCGCCCGGATATGCACCAACCTTGAGGGACCAGAGTGGCACGGTGACAGTGACCTCCGACCTCGGCCCGGCATTAGCCGACGCCGAGGTCATCTACACCGACGTGTGGACCTCGATGGGCCAGGAGGAGCAGCACGAGGATCGCCGCCAGGACTTCGGGTCCTACCAAGTCAACCAATCGATGCTGGACCGGGCGCCCCGATCTGCCAAGGTGATGCACTGCCTCCCGGCGCACCGGGGCGAGGAGATCACCGATGCCGTCATCGACGGTCCTCAGTCGGTGGTCTTCGAGCAGGCTGAGAACCGGTTCTGGGTGCAGCTGGCGCTGCTCAGGGCCATCTTCACGCCGGAGGCCAGAGCGTGACCGAGCTCTCACTGCTGCAGGGCGCGGGAGTTGTGGCCGGGCTCAACTTGGGTCAGGCGGCGGGCGTGCTCCTGCACACGGTGGGGTGGCGGGCCATCCTCGACATCGTGATCATCTCCTTCCTCCTCTACCGGCTCTTCGTGCTGATCCGGGGCACCCAGGCCGTTCAGTTGCTGCTGGGCTTGGGCGTGATAGGGCTCCTCGGGGCGATCGCCTACATCCTCAACCTGCCGGTTCTCAAGTTCATCGTCACCACCGGCGGTCCGGTGATCGTGATCGCGATCGTCATCCTCTTCCAGCCCGAGTTGCGCCGGGCATTAGACCAGATGGGCCGGCTGGGTCGAATCCGACCCGGTCTGCTAGCGCCGGAAACAGCAGAGCTGCGCCGTGACGTCGACGAGATCGTTCGCGCCTCGATGAGACTGGGCGAGCAGGCGACCGGCGCGTTGATAGTTCTGGCTGGGGACATCGGGCTGGAGGAGATCGCTGCCACCGGGGTCAGGATGGACGCCATTCTCAGCGCCGAGACCCTGATCACCATCTTCACCTACAGATCCCCTCTGCATGACGGCGCGGCCCTGGTGCGGTCTGGTCGTATCCTGGCCGCCGGCTGTGTCCTGCCCCTCGCCGAGCAGACTCGGACTCAGGGCCGGGTGGGTACGCGCCACCGCGCCGCCATCGGTCTCAGCCAGGCGACCGACGCTGCCGTGGTGATCGTCTCCGAGGAGTCGGGCCAGATCAGCCTGGCGCTGGGAGGCGAGCTCCAGCGCGAGCTGGACGCGGATGCGCTGACCAATCGCCTGGGGGCCTTCTACCGCTTGCCCCTCTACGAGCGCCATCGGCGCAGCCTCCGGCTGCTTAGCCGGGGCTCGCGGACGGTCGCACCCGTGGCGGGGGCCGACCGGCCATGATCAAACACCTGCCTAAGTTCATCACCCGCAACTTCCAGTTCAAGTTGATCGCGGTGCTGGTGGCCTGTGGCATGTGGGTAGGCGTCGTGTACGCCAGCGACCCACCGGCGATCACAACCTTCAATGTCCAAGTCCAGAACGCCGGGATTCTTCACGCTGGCTTGGTGTTGCTGCGTCCGATCGGAACCGTGCCGGTTAAGATCGCCGGGGTTTCCAGCGACGTCAGGAGTCAGCAGGCGCACACCCACCTGACGGCGTTCGCCGACCTCGGTGGCATTACCAAGGTGGGGAGGTACGAGGTGCCGCTGAAGGTGGAGGAGAGCGATCCCAATGTCTGGATTTGGTCCGCTCCCGAAAAAGTCCTGGTCCTCGTGGATCGGCAGGCGACCCTCTCGATACCGGTGCACCTCAACATCACCGCCTCGCCGCCGTCTGGCTACGTTGTCAACGTGGGCCGGAGCACCATCACCCCCGCCGACGTGACCGTCACCGGCCCCGCAACGCTGCTGCCGCGTCTGCAAGCCGAGGCCAACGTCAATCTGACCTCGATTCGCACCTCGCTCTCGTTCACCGAACCGGTGAGACTGCTGAACAACCCGGAACCGGCCTCGACGGTCACGGTCAGCCCCAAGGACGTCACCGTGGCGGTGGCGATCGACTCCGAGACGTCAGAGCGGGCACTGCCGGTGATACCCACCTTCGCGGGGGCCGGTGAACCTCCCTCCGGCTACACCGTGACCGGGATCGTGGTAGACCCGCTCACGGTCATAGTCACCGGACCCGCCTCTACCCTGGCCAGCCTGACCTCGGTCAGCACCCAGCCCATCGACATCGCCCACACCACGTCGAGCGAGGCGGTGACGGAGCAGGTGTTGGCTCCCGGAGGCACCACCCTGTCGCTGAGCTACGTGACCGTGGTGATCACCATCACACCGGTAGCGTCGCCCACCCCGAGCCCAACCCCAACTCCGACACCGACCTCTTGACCAAGGTGGAAGTAACCTCAGTCGGGCGCAGTCCGTTTCCCATGGCGGGACGCGGCAGTCTGAGCTGGAGGTAGCTGAGCAAGCTTTGTGCGGGATCATCGGCTATCTGGGGCCTCGCTCCGCGGCGCCACTGCTGCTCGACAGTTTACAGCGGTTGGAGTACCGCGGCTACGACTCAGCCGGCGTGGTGGTGCTGGCCGCCGACGGCACTCCCACTGCGCTCAAGGCGGCTGGCAAGGTGGAGAGCCTGCTGGCGGAGATCAACGGGACCGAGCTGTCCGGCCGGGTAGGCATGGGGCACACCCGCTGGGCCACGCACGGGCGGCCCTCCCATGCCAATGCCCACCCCCATAAGGACTGCAGCGGGCGCTTCTTCGTCATCCACAACGGGATCATCGAGAACTTCGCCGAACTCAAGTCCGAGCTCCAGGCCGCTGGCCACGAGTTCATCTCGGACACCGACAGCGAGGTGGTACCCCATCTCATCGAGGAGTACTACGCCGGCGACCTGGTGGCCGCGACCCGCCGGGCTCTGGGCCGACTGACCGGTGCCTATGCCTTGGTGGTTCTGAGCTCCACCGACCCCGACACCCTGATCGGCGCCCGGCTCAACGCGCCTTTGGTGGTGGGGATCGGACGCGATGAGTGGTTCCTCAGTTCCGACCTGACCGCGATCATCCCCTACACCAAGCAGGCTCTGGTGCTGGGCGAGGGCGACATGGCGGTCTTGAGCCCGGTCGGGCCGGTGATTACCTCGATCGTGGACGGCTCGGAGTCGGTGCCCAGAGTGGTGAGGGTCGACTGGGACGTGATCCAGGCCGAGCGCGGCGGCTTCGCCAGCTTCATGGCCAAGGAGATCAACGAACAGCCCGCGGCGCTCGAGAACGCGCTTCGCGGCAGGCTGCTGGGCGATGGGACGGTGGAGTTCGCGGACTGGCCGCTCGACGATGCCGAGCTGAGGTCGTTTCAGCGCGTCCAGATCGTTGGAACCGGTACCGCCTACATCGCCGGGCTGTTGACCAAGTACGCGGTCGAGGACGTGGCCGGTTTGCCGGTCTCGGTTGACATCTCCTCGGAGTGGCGCTATCGCCCCCAACCACCGGACGGCAAGACCCTGATGGTGGCCATCTCCCAGTCGGGCGAGACCGCCGACACCCTGGCGGCGGCACGCTTGGCGCGCACCCAGGGGAGCCACCTGCTGGCTCTGACCAATGTCGTGGGGAGCACCCTTTCGCTCGAGGCCGACGCGGTCATCAACATGCACGCGGGCCCGGAGGTGTGCGTGGTCGCGACCAAGACCTTCGTCAACCAGGTGGCGTGCGGTCTGCTCCTGGCGATGCGGCTGGCCCAGGCCCGGGGACTCGATGGCGAGGCCGACCGCCGGGAGCTGGCGACGGCGTTGCGGGTGGTCCCCGGAGTCCAGCGGCAGATCTTGGCGCGCGAGGACACCATCGCGCCCCTGGGCAAGTGGTTGGCGCAGTACCAGTCCGCCCTCTACGTAGGCCGGGGATACAACTACCCGACCGCGATGGAGGCGGCGCTCAAGATGAAAGAGGTCTCCTACCTCCACGCCGAGGCCTACCCGGCGGGCGAGCTCAAGCATGGCCCGATCGCGCTGTTGGATCCGGGAATGCCGGTGGTGGCCTTCGTGACCGAGTCGGCCACCAGGGCCAAGATGCGCAGCAACGTCCAGGAGTCGAGGGCCCGTCAGAGTCCGGTGCTGGCGGTGATTAACGACGACGACTCGACTCTGGACCAGGTAGCTGACCACGTCATCCGGGTGCCGCGCCTGCCCGAGGCGGTCGCTCCCCTGGCCAACGCCCTGGTGGGGCAGCTGCTGGCATACCATGCCGCCATGAGCAGGGGGCTCGACGTCGACCGGCCCAGGAATCTGGCCAAGTCCGTCACCGTCGAGTGAGTTCCTCCGTCGAGCCGGGCGTCAACCCGCCCCTCTCGATCGGGGTCGACGTCAGCTCGGTCGACAGGGTACGACGGCTGACAGAGCGTCGACCCGAATTCCTAACCAAGTACTTCAGCTCTGAGGAGGTTGAGTACTGCCGAGACCGCCCGGAGCGGCTCGCAGCCAGGTGGGCGGCCAAGGAGGCAGTCCGCAAAGCCTTCGGGGGTCTGGGTTGGAGAATCCCCCTCTACAGCCGGATCGCGGTGTCGCGCCAGCGCGGCGGAGCGCCGTTGATCCTGGTCGAGGGAGCCCCGGTCGAGGGCCTCAGCATCAGCCTCACCCATGACGCCGGCCTGGGAGTGGCCGTGGTCGCCCTATCGCCTCTCGGTCGCAGCACCCGATGGCTCTGGGGCAAGCTGCCGGCCGACCTCAAGATGCCGGATCGGCCGAGCGAGAGCAACAAGGGAACCTTCGGAACGGTGGTGGCGGTGGCGGGAAGCCCGGAGTTCCCCGGCGCGGCCATCCTGTGTGCCTTGGGCGCTCTGCGAGGGGGCGCCGGCAAGGTCAAGGCGCTTTCGGCGGGGACGGGGATGGCGAGCGCGCCTCCTGAGCTGATCCGGGTTCCGGTGAGCTCATCCGGGACGTCGCTCACGGCCCAGGCCATCCACGACGCTGAGTCGGCCCTGGAGTCGGCGCAGGCGGTCGTTTGCGGGCCGGGCCTGGGCCAGAGCCGGGACACGGCGGAGTTGCTGCACGCGCTTTTCGACCTGGCCAAAGCTGCCCGGTGGGGCCTGGTGCTGGATGCCGATGCCCTCAACGCTTGTGCTGGGGACGCCCAGCTGCGCCAGCAGATCCCGCACCGAAGCGTCCTCACTCCCCATCCCCTCGAGGCAGCGCGGTTGGCCCGGGTCCAGGTCTCGGGAATCGAGCGGGACCGCCATGGCTGGGCGCTGGCTCTGGCCAGAGAGTTGGGCGCAGTCGTGGTGTTGAAGGGAGCAGGAACGGTGGTGGCGGATCCGGCGGGCAGGTGCTGGGTCGATGGCCATGCCACCTCGGCGCTCGCCACCGGCGGCACAGGAGACGTTCTGGCCGGGCTGATTGCCGCCCTGCTCGCCCAAGGGTTGGAGCCATTCGAGGCGGCGCGGACGGGAGTCTTCTTACACGGGGAGGCTGGGACCCGCTTGGCCCGGCTGCGGGGGCGCGCGGGGATCCTCGCCAGCGAAGTCGCGGATGGCTTTGTAGAGGTGGCCGAGGCGGTGCGAAGGCAGCAAGAGGTGGAGGCAGAGCCGGCGCCGCTGCAGCGGTGACGGACGGTCCGCCAGCGGCGCCGCCATTCAGGTCGAGCCAGAGGCCGACATGGATCGAGCTTGATCTGGAGCGCTTGGGACGGAACGTGGCGGCCGTCATCAAGGAGCTGCGCGGGGTGCCGCTGATGGCGGTGGTAAAGGCGGATGCCTACGGGCATGGTTCCTTGCCTGTGGCGAGGACAGCCCTGCGCCATGGTGCCAGCTGGGTGGCGACGGCCACGGTGGCCGAGGCTTTGGCGCTTCGTCACGATGGCATCGCCGCCCCCATCCTGGTTTTTGGCTACACCCCACCGGAGCAGGTGAGCGCAGCCGTGGCTGGTCGGGTGGCGGTGACGGTGTTCGACACCCAGGTCCTGGCCGCGCTGGAGCGGGCGGGCGCGGACCAGGGCAGGCGACCCGGTGCCCACGTGAAGGTGGACACCGGGATGACCAGGCTCGGGATCAGCCCTCAAGATCTGCCAGCCTTCGTCCGCAGCGCCGCCGAGCTGGGACATGTCGAGTTGGAGGGCTGCTACACCCACTTCCGAAGCGGGCGCGACCGGCTGGCAACCGAGGCTCAGCTCCAGCTCTTTCTGAAGGCCCTGGCGGCGGCTGAGGCTGCCGGCCATCACTTCCGACTCCGCCACGCCGCCAACAGTGCGGCCTGGAACACGGTGCCGGCGTCCCGGTTGGACATGGTCCGGTCGGGGATCGAGCTGGTCGGACTTCGCACCCCGGATGGGCGTCAGCGCGAGCCCATCCTCAGCTTCAGAACCACGGTGGCTCAAGTACGCTCGATCTCCGCGGGAACGTACGTGGGGTACGGGGAGGCCTTTCGGGCCGACCGGGCGATGCGGGTGGCGACCCTGCCAGTCGGGTATGGGGACGGCTTTCGTCGCGGGCCTCGGAATTGGGGGACGGTCCTCATCAAAGGTACGGAGCGGCCGCTGGTCGGGGACGTCTCGATGGACATGAGCGCCGTGGATGTCAGCGACCCCCCAGACGTAGCTGTCGGGGACGTGGTGACCCTGATCGGCGAGGATGGGGATGCCCGCCTCAGCATCGAAACGGTCGCCGAGAGGCTGGGGACGATCAATTACGAAGTCAGCACAGGGCTGATGGCGCGAGTTCCACGGGAGATCTCCCAACCGGTGCCGTTCAGCAAGCCTGAATACAATTGAGCCATGTCGCAGGCCTGGGTGGGAACTGCCCACTCCGCGGCCGGTCCCTCTCGGCGGGCGCAGCTGCGCCAAGCCAGGCTGTACCTGGTCACGGACGACGAGACGCCAGAATCTGATCTGCCGACGCTGATCGCTCGAGCCGTAGCCGGTGGGGTCGACATGGTGCAGTTGCGGCGTAAGCAGAGCCAGCCTGAGGAGCTGACGGAGCTGGCCATCAGATGTCGCGACAGTGCGCACGAAGGGGGAGCCCTGTTTCTGGTTGACGACCACGTGGACCTGGCCCTGGAGATCGGAGCCGACGGGGCTCACATCGGCCAGGCCGATCTCGGGCCGGCCGAGGCCAGGGCCCGGTTAGGCAGCGAGCTGCTCCTGGGACTCTCCACTCACTCCAAGCCCGATGTCGTCCGGGCAGCCAGTCAGCCGGTTGACTACGTCTCCGCGGGCCCGGTGCACATGACCCCTACCAAGCCGGGTCGCCCGGCGGTGGGGTTCGAGCACATCTCGGTGGCGGCGGCCCGCTCCTCAGTGCCAGTTGTCGCGATCGGAGGTCTGGGGGTGGAGAGTGTGGCCCGGGCGATGGCCGCTGGCGCCGACATGGTGGCGGTGGTGAGGTCGATCTGCTTGGCTGACGATCCCGCTGCGGTGGCCGCAGAGTTGCGCGCCGCGATCATGGCCAGTCCGGCCTGGATCTCCCTCGGAGTCAACGGCCAGCAGCGCAAGGCTCCGCCGGGGAGCTCGATCGCGAGCTACCTCAAGCTTCTGGAACTCCCGCTCGACGGGGTGGCGGTGGAGCGCAACGGCGAGATCCTGCGGGCCCCGGAGCTGGTAGGCGCCCGGCTTCAGAGTGGGGATGAGCTCGAAGTGGTCCATCTGGTAGGAGGAGGCCATGGCTGAAGACAAACTCCGCTTGGGTGGTGTGGAGCTCAGCTCCCGCCTCATTCATGGCACTGGCAAGTTCCCATCTCCGGAAGCGTTGGCCGGTGCGATCACGGCGTCCGGCGCCCAGATGATCACGGTGGCGGTACGGCGCCTCCATCTCGATGGAGATCAGCGGTCGGAGCTGTCCGAGCTCGACCTTCACGCCTATACGGTGCTCCCCAACACGGCCGGGGCCAAGACCGCCGCCGAATCGGTGCGGCTGGCCAGGCTGGCCCGGGCCGCCGGGCTCTCCGATTTCATCAAGATCGAGGTGGTCGGTGACGAGGAGACCCTGCTGCCGGACCCCATAGCGACCCTGGAAGCCACCCGGGAGCTGGTCGCGGATGGCTTCACCGTGATGCCCTACGCCAGCGACGACGTCTCCCTGGCGATGCGGCTGGCCGACGCTGGGGCGGTCGCCGTCATGCCAGGAGCGGCACCGATCGGGTCGACCATGGGCGTGCTCAATCCGTTCAACCTGCGGGCCATCATCGAGAGGTGCCCGGTGCCGGTGATCGTCGACGCGGGCCTAGGATGCCCATCCGACGCTGTTCGGGTGATGGAGTGGGGGGCGGCGGGGGTGTTGGTGAACACTGCCATCGCCCATGCCCGGGATCCCATCGCCATGGCGGGTGCCTTCAAGGCTGCGGTGGCGGCAGGTCGGGTGGCCTTTCGGGCCGGACTGGCGGAGAACCGACCGGCCCAGGGCTACGGTGCCAGCAGCCCGGCGGAGGGTCTGCCGGCCACGGCGGGGGTCTCCGGCTGATCAGAGAGCGGTTGCCGGCGTCGCGAGGAGCGCTGCGCAGCACCGGCTGGACAGGCGGCGATCCGCTCTCTGGCCAAGGCGAGCAAGCGTTGCTGCGCCAGCTGGTGGCCCTGGCTGGTCCTGGAGGCTCCGGCATCGAGGTTGGGCCGGGTGACGACGCAGTGGCCTGGCGCCTCAGCGGCGGATGCCTTAGCCTCTGGTCGACCGATACCATGGTCGAAGGGGTCGACTTTCGCCGCCACTACCAGACGCCATACCAACTGGGGTGGAAGGCGTGGGTAGCGGCGGCCTCCGATCTGGCTGCGATGGGCGCCGCGCCCCGAGGCGGCCTGGTGGCGGCATCCCTCCCCAGGGGCACTACGGTTCCCGCTTTGCAGGCCCTCCAGCTGGGGCTGGTGGAGGCGGCGTCGGCTGACAAGGCATCCATCCTCGGAGGCGACCTCAGCCGGACCGATGGTCCACTGGTCATCACCGTGACCGTGTTGGGAGAGTTGAGCGAGGGTGGCCCCGTCCTTCTCAGCGGAGGTTCCGCCGGGGACGCCCTAGTGGTCACCGGCGGCTTGGGGCTGGCGGCCGCGGCTCTCGAGTGGCTGGAGCAGGGGTCAGGTGAGGTGCCGGGCCCCTGGCAGGAGCGGTTCCTGCAGCCGCAGTCGCGCACGGCAGCCGGAGTCGCGCTTCGGCGGGCGGGAGCCTCGGCGATGACGGATATCAGTGACGGCTTGTTGCTGGATCTCGGCCGCCTCTGTGAGGCCAGCGGTGTCGGTGCGGAGGTCTGGCTCGATTGCTTGCCCCTGGGAATCGGCGCGGTTCGACCTGAGCGGGCCTTGCATCTGGGATTGACCGGCGGCGAGGACTTCGAGCTGCTTGCCGCCATCCCCGACCCTCTGCTCGCGGCCCTGAAGGCGGGCTGGCCCAAGGGGCTGCCACCGCTCGCCCGCCTGGGGGTGCTGTCGGCGGAGCAGGGAGTGCGGCTTCTCAAGAGACGTGGCGGAGCACCGATCGATCTGCCCAGCACCGATGGCTTTGAGCACTTCTGAGGCACTCCAGACTCTGGTAGTGCGCAGCCATTCCGACGCGGAGACCCGCGCGATCGGCCGGCGGATCGGCGCCGGACTTCGTCCAGGCGACTGCTTGGCCCTGAGAGGGGACATGGGCGCCGGCAAGACGGTGACCGCCCAGGGGATCGTCCTGGGGGCCGGGGGCGGGGAGGACGTGCGCAGTCCGACCTTTCTGCTCCACGCCATCTATCCAGGCCGGATCACAGTCCACCACCTCGACCTCTACCGGCTCGGTGTTGGGACCGATCTGCTCTCGCTCGGGATCGATGAGGCGTTGCTCGACGGAGCTGTGATCGTGGAGTGGCCGGACCGGGCCGCCGGCGATTGGTTTACCGGGGAGATAGCTCTGGAGATCAGGTCCAGCAGCGAGCGGGAGATCCGCCTCCGACTCCGGCCCGGCCTGGGCAGGCAAACCTAGGGTGGCCCGGGCAGATCTGGTCCTGGCTGTGGACGGCTCGCAGCGAGACCAGCCCCTGGTGGCTGTGGTCGAGACCGGCGGCGACCTCGTCTTCCAGCCGGAGCTGCTCCCCGGGCCAACGGCAGTCTTGGCGGCGGTCCAAGCCGCCCTGGAGCTTCATCGTCAGCGGCTGGCAGCGGTGGTGGCCGTCTCCGGGCCGGGATCCTACATGGGCGTGCGCGCGGGCTTGGCCGCGGCCCTGGGGACGGCCCAATCCTTGGCGCTCCCGCTGGCCTTGGTCGGCAGCCTGGAAGTCATCGCCGCCCAGTCCGACCCGCGTGGCGAGGCAGTCCTGGCCGTCGCGGATGCCGGTCGAGGTGGCACCTTGGGGCAGCTGCTTGAAGCCGTGGTGCGCCCGGGGCTGCGGATCGGGTGGCGTCCGCTGGGTGCAGCTGAGCTACTGGGGCGCGAGCAGCCCTGGCCCGAGAGTTGGGGCGGGGTGCACCGGCTGATCGGCAGCCCCGGCGCAGGACGGGCTCTCCCGGCAGGTGTGGTGCAACTGCCGCTGGCCCGGGATAGAGGGCACGCGCTAGCCTGGGTGGTGGCCGGCGGGCCTGAACCAATCAAGGGGTACGATCAGGTCAGCGCCGACTACGCCCAACCTGTAGGAGCTCGGTAGTGGTCCTGATCGGCGAGCGACTCCAACTCAGCCCCATGCGCGACGGTGACATCGCCGAGGTACG
The DNA here is from genome assembly GCA_049279335.1 of Candidatus Dormiibacterota bacterium. GTDB lineage: Bacteria > Chloroflexota > Dormibacteria > Aeolococcales > Bog-877 > Bog-877. The sequence continues at coordinate 78,695 of JBAPNX010000033.1, read as the reverse complement.
GGCAATCGAGCTGGAGGTGTTCCCCACCCCCTGGCCTGGCAGCGCCTACCAGCGCGAGCTCAACAACAATCGGGCTGCCCACTACATATGCCTGCGCCGCAATCAGGAGATCGTCGGTTACGGGGGCCTCTGGGCCGTGGGGGAGGAGTCGCACGTCACCACCATCGGGGTGGCCGGGAAGTGGCAGGGGCAGGGCTACGGCCGGGCCATCTTCGCGGCGCTGGTGAGCCGCTCCTATGCACTTCGGGTCAACTTCATCAGCCTCGAGGTGCGCCCCGCCAACGAGCCGGCGATCCACCTCTATGAGAAGTTCGGGTTCAAGGTGATCGGCAGGCGGCGAGGCTACTACACCGATAACGGCGAGGACGCCCTGGTGATGTGGTCTGATCTGATCCAGGCCCCCCACTTCAAGCAGAACTTCCTGGCGATCTGGGATCGGCTGGAGGTCGAGGGGCTCGGCAGCCGCCCCCTCGAGGAGTTGCCATTCCCCTGAGGCTGCTGGCGATCGAGACCTCGTGCGACGAGACTGCGGCCGCCCTGGTTGGCGACGACTTCACCGTCGAGAGCTCGGTGGTGGCATCGCAGGCGCCGGCTCATGCCCTCTATGGGGGCGTGGTCCCCGAGCTGGCCGCCAGGATGCATCTGGAGCGGATTGCTGGGGTGGTGTCGGAGGCGCTGGTCCCGATCAACGGCGACTTGACCGAGCTGGCCGCAGTGGCGGTTACCCGAGGGCCCGGATTGGTGGGCTGTCTCGCGGTGGGTGCCAACTACGCCCAGGCGCTGGCAGCCGGCGCCCGATTGCGGGTGGTGGGGGTCAACCACATGACCGGCCATATCCTGGCCAGCCGAATCGCCGACCCCATCCTGGCGCCGCCCTTCGTCGCCCTGGTGGTGAGCGGTGGCCACACCGACCTGGTCCACTACCAGGCGCACGATCGGGTGGAGCTAATGGGCGCCACCCGAGACGACGCCGTGGGCGAGGCGTTCGACAAGGTGGCGCGCATGCTGGGGCTGGCCTATCCCGGGGGCCCTGAGATCGACCGTGTGGCGGAGCTCGGAGACCCGTTGAAGTACCGTCTCCCGCGGCCGGTGCTGCCCCACTTCTCCTTCTCATTCAGCGGGCTAAAGACGGCGGTCCTCTACCTGGTGCGAGATCTGGGGGAGCTGGGTGAGCAGCAGGTGGCCGACATCGCGGCCAGCTTTCGTCTAGCAGCGGCGGAGACCCTCTGCACTCAGCTGGAGGCGGCGGTGGAGCAGACCGGCTGCGCCAGGGTGGTCCTGGCGGGTGGAGTCGCCAGCAACCAATTGCTGCGACGGATGGTTTCGGAGCGACTTCGGGGGATCGCAGAGGTCACGATTCCGCCGCCGCAGCTGTGCACCGATAACGCTGCCATGATCGGGGCGGCGGCTTGGACCAAGGTGGCACAAAGGGGCTTCGACACTGAACCCTTTGGCGTCGATCCGGGCCTGCGTGCCTACGCATGAGGAGAGCGGCTAAGGCGCTGCTCGACCCGCCCATCGGCTTGCACCACATCGGAAGGCGGGTGGTTGGCATAAGCCGCGGGTGATGCCCCGGACTTCGCGGCGCCGAGCTTCGGACTTGCGGACCCGGCCTCTCCGGGCATAGACTATTAGCACTCACCAGGGTTGAGTGCTAATAGTGAAGGAGGCAGGGAATGGCATTGAAGCTACGGCCGCTGGCCGATCGCGTGGTAGTCAAGCCGCTGGAGCGGGACGAGACCACCAAGAGTGGAATCGTGCTCCCCGACACGGCCAAGGAGAAGCCCCAGGAGGGTCTCATCGAGGCGGTGGGAAACGGCAAGTACAACGAGCAGACCGGACAGCGGATCGCCCTTGACGTCAAAGTTGGCGATCGGGTGATCTACGCCAAGTACTCAGGCTCCGAGATCAAGATCGATGAGCAGGAGTACCTGATCCTCTCGGAGCGGGACATTCTCGCCATCGTGGGGTCCAACGGCAAGAAGTCCTGAATCGGTGAGCCGGAGGCTCGCGGGATCCAGCTCGGGGGTCGCCGCGAGCCCCGCCCCAATAGCTAGGAGATGTGCATAAGTGCCAGCTAAGCAGCTGAAGTTCGACGACAACGCTCGCGACGCCCTGCTCCGAGGAACCGCTCAGGTGTCGGCGGCGGTTCGACCCACTCTGGGCCCCCGGGGCCGGTCGGTGGTGATCGACCGCAAGTACGGCAGTCCTCAGATCACCACTGACGGCGCCACCATCGTCCGGGACATCGAACTTCCCGACCACTTCGAGAACATGGGCGGTCAGCTGCTGGCCGAGGCCGCACGCCGGGCCAACGATCTGGCCGGCGACGGGACCACCACCGCCGCGCTGCTGGCCGAGGCGATGGTGGTGGAAGGCGTCCGCAACCTGGCCGCTGGCGCCTCGCCGGTTGGGCTAAAGCGGGGTATCGAGCGGGCGACCCAGATGGTCCTAGCTGATCTCGATCGCCAGAGTCGGCCTCTAGCCGGCCGCGAGGATACCGCCCAGGTAGCTACCGTCTCCAGCGGCAGTCGAGAGATCGGCACCATGATCGCGGATGCCATGGAGAGGGTCACCTCCGATGGTGTGATCACCGTCGAGGAGTCCTCAGGGATCGAGACCGAGGTCAAGGTCGTCGATGGCATGCAGTTCGACCGCGGTTTCGTCTCCGCCTATCTGGTGACGGACCAGCAGGGCATGGAGGCGGTCCTGGAAAAGCCCCTGATCCTGATCACCCCCCGCAAGCTCTCCGCCATCGCTGACATCGTCCCGGCCATGGAGCTAGCCGTGAAGGCCAGTCGGCCGCTGCTGGTGATCGCCGAGGACATCGACGGCGAGGCCCTGGCGACGCTGGTCGTGAACAAGGTCCGGGGCACCGTGTCCGCGTGCGCCGTCAAGGCACCGGGATTCGGTGACCGTAGGGCCGCCATGCTTCAGGACCTGGCGGTGCTGACCGGGGCCGAGGTGATCTCCGAGGAGCTGGGCCTGACCATGGACGGGCTCAAGGAGTCGCAGTTGGGGACCGCCCGTCGAGTGGTCGTCACCAAAGACGACACCACGGTGGTCGAGGGCGGCGGCAGCCACCAGGCGATTCAGAACCGGGTCAGGGAGATCGACCAGCAGATGGAGCTGACCGACTCCGACTGGGATCGGGAGAAGTTGCAGGAGCGCAAGGCTCGCCTGGTCGGCGGGGTGGCGGTCATCAAGGTTGGCGCTCCGACTGAGACTGCCCTCAAAGAGCGCAAGGAACGCGTCCAGGACGCTCTGGACGCGACCAGGGCAGCTGTCGCTGAGGGAATACTGCCAGGTGGTGGCAAGAGCCTCTTGCTCGCCGCGGCTGCGCTGGCGTCGGCCAAGGGAGACGTCGACGAGCTGACCGGGATCGACATCGTTCGACGCGCCCTTGAGATCCCGGTGCGGCAGCTGGCCGCCAATGCCGGGCTGGACGGGTCGGTGGCGTTAGAGCGGGTCCGGGCCATGGGAGCAACTGGGGGCCTGGACGTAGCGACGCTCGAGTACGGCGACCTGCTCAAGGCCGGCATTATCGACCCCACCAAGGTGGTGAAGACCAGCCTGCAAAGCGCCGCCTCGGTGGCGGGACTGCTGTTGACCACCCAGGCTCTGGTCGCGGATGTTCCCGAGCTGGCACCGGCATTCCCAGCCGGGGGCGGTGACGAGGGGATGGGGGACATGGGCGGCATGGGCGGTATGGGGGGTATGGGCGGTATGGGAGGCATGGGCGGCATGGAGGATATGGACTTCTGACCGCCGCGCAGGCGGAAAATATCCGAGTGCCCTCGACCTCGCGGCTCAAAGTTGCGGTTTGTCAGTACGCCCCGCGCCTGGGCCGGGTTGAAGAGAACGCCATCGTTGGGTCCGAGTGGATCGCCAGGGCCGCCAACGCCGGCGCCAAGCTGATAGTTCTTCCCGAGCTGGCCAACTCCGGCTACGCCTTTGCCAGCACCGAGGAGGCGGAGTTGGCGTCCGAGCCTGCCCCCGACGGACCGACCCTCAGCCAATGGGTGGAAAGGTGCCGCCAGCTGGGGGTCTGGGTGGTGGCGGGCTTTTCAGAGCGCGCAACCTCGGGCCGCTTCGATTCGGCCGCACTGTTGGGCCCGGAAGGCGTGATCGGGGTATATCGCAAGGCCCATCTATTCTTCAACGAACAGAGCTACTTCCAGCCCGGTGACATCGGCTTTCCGGTCTTCGATCTGCCTTTCGGTCGGGTGGGAATGCTGATCTGCTACGACCTCTGGTTCCCGGAGGCCGCCCGTGTCCTCAGCTTGGCTGGCGCCGACATCATCTGCGTGCCCACCAACTGGGTGGCCAACTTTCGTCGACGCGTCCAGGACGAACGGGGTTGGACCATGGGCAACTACGCATCGGTGGCCGTGGCCACCCAGAACCAGGTGTTCGTGGCGGCAGCGGATCGGATCGGGAGCGAGCGCGACGTGGAATTTGTCGGCGGCAGTTGCGTGGTCGGCCCCGACGGCTGGATGCTCGCCGGCCCGGCGACCCGATCCGATGAGGCCCTGCTGCTAGCCGACGTCGATCTCTCCCAGTCAGAAGCCAAGAAACAGCGCACCCCGCGCAACCACGCCCTGGGCGATAGGCGTCCGGAGCTCTACCACGAGCTGAGCGCGACCGAGCTCGTCATCGCCGGGTGACCGGACCAGGCGGCCTCGACCCCATCTCCGGTTCCGCAGTGACCAGCGAGGGCCAGGAGCTGCTGCACGGCCTCAACCCGGCACAGCAGGAGGCGGTGGTGGCTCCTGATCGTCCCGTGCTGGTGCTGGCGGGGGCGGGCTCGGGCAAGACCAGAGTCCTGACCCACCGGGTGGCCTACCTGCTGGCCGAGCGCCGGGCCCGTCCCGACCGAGTCATGGCGGTCACGTTCACCAACAAGGCTGCGCGGGAGATGCGGGGCCGGATTGCGGTTCTGTTAGGCGCCGAGCCGCACGGGATGTGGCTGGGCACCTTCCACGCCCTGAGTGCGCGGATGCTGCGTCACAGTGGCGAGTTGATAGGGATCCCGAGGAACTTCGTCATCTACGACGAGGTCGACCGGACCGCATTGATCAAAGCCGGCATGCGGCTGGCCGGAGTGGACGAAAAGCGGGTGAGCCCGGCCACGGTTTCCGCGGAGATCTCGCGAGCCAAGAATGAGCTTCTGGACCCACTGGCTTTTGCCAACGCGGCGGTGGGCTACGTCGAGTCCCAGGTGGCGGCCGTGTACCCGAGATACCAGGTCCTGCTCGAAGATGCCGCTGCCCTCGACTTCGACGACCTCCTCTTTCGCGCTGTCGATTTGCTGCAACAGTCGGAGGAGGCGCGGACCTACTTCCAGCAGCGCTTCGACCATGTCCTGGTCGACGAATATCAGGACACCAACCGGGCCCAGTACCTGATGCTGCGAGACCTGGCCGAGGATCACCGCCACATCACGGTGGTGGGGGATCCAGACCAGTCGGTGTACAGCTGGCGCGGCGCCGACATCCGCAACATCCTGGAGTTTCAGCGAGATTATCCGGACGCGCTGGTGATCCCGCTGGAGCAGAACTACCGCAGCACTAAGGCGATTCTGGCGGCGGCGCAGGCCGTGATCCGGGAGAACTCGGAGCGAGTCGAAAAGGGCCTCTGGAGTGATGGTCCCGAGGGGACGGCGGTGGTAGTCGCCCAACTCTATGACGAGCGCGAGGAGGCCAACGCGGTGGCCCGGGAGGCGCAGCGGCTGGTCGACCAGGGCGACTGTGACTTTGGTGACATCGCCGTCCTCTATCGGACCAACGCGCAGTCGCGGGCCTTGGAAGAGACCTTGCTGCGGGCCGCAATCCCCTATCGCCTGGTGGGCGGTGTGCGCTTCTACCAACGCCGCGAGGTGAAGGACGTCCTGGCCTACCTTCGTCTGCTGGCCAGCCCCCTGGACCGGCTCGCCTTCGAGCGGGTGGTGAACGTTCCCAAGCGCGGGGTGGGTGGCCAATCCTTGGCCGAGCTGATGCGGGCCGCGGCCGAGCTCGGCGTTTCCCATTGGGAGCTGCTGGCAGACCCTCAGGGGGCTGGGATCAGGGGCGCTGCGGCCAAGGGACTGCAGGGGTTCCGGGCCATGATCGAGGAGGTCGCGGCGTGGGGAGCGCAGTGGCCGTTGGTGACCTTGATCGACAAGCTGCTGGACCGCAGTGGCTACCGGCAGTTCGTTCGCGACGGCAGCCCCGAGGGGGAGGAGCGCTGGGCCAACGTGATCGAGCTTCGCGGGCTGGCTGCCGAGCAGGGTGATCTGCCCAGCGCCGAGACACTGGCACCTTTCCTGGAGCAGGTGGCGCTAGCTGGTGAGGTCGACCAGATGGAGGAGTCCACCGCGGGAGTGACTCTGATCACGCTTCACCAGGTCAAGGGACTGGAGTTCCCGGTGGTCTTCATCACCGGAATCGAAGAGGGGCTGCTGCCCCACAGTCGGTCGCTGGACACCCTCAGCGAGATTGAGGAGGAGCGGCGGCTGCTCTACGTAGGCATGACCCGAGCCAAGGAGCGCCTCTATCTCAGCCACTGCTTCCGCCGCCACGTCTACGGAAGCCCGTCGCCGGCGATCGCCTCGCGGTTCCTGGCACCGCTCAGCAACCGACCCGGGGTGGAACGCTGGGACGTCAGCGCCTCCCCTCCCTCGGTCTTTGAGGAGCATTGGACCGAGCCGGACCGCAGCTTCGTGGCCCCAGTGGCGGTACGGGGCCAGCCGATGCCACTGCGCCGAGCCCGTGATGTGGTCTTCGAGCATGCCTTGGCGCCGGGGCAGAAGGTTGTGGCGGAGAGCCGGTTCCAGGCCGGGGATAGAGTCGAGCATGCTCGCTTCGGCCGGGGTGTCATCAAGGCCAGCGAGATGACCGGAGCTGGCGAGGAGGTCGTGATCGGGTTCGACGCGGCCGGGGTGCGGCGTTTCGCGGTCAGTGACGCCGTCTTGCGCCTGGTCGACCGCTAGGGGAGAGAGATGGCGGAGGAGCGCGTCCCCAGCGTCGCCAGAAAGCGGGCCGCGGAGCTTCGAGAGGAGCTGAATCACCACAACTATCTCTACTACGTCCTTGACGCTCCCGAGATCTCGGACAGCGACTACGACGCCCTCTTCCGCGAGCTCCAGGAACTGGAAACGACCTATCCCAAGCTGCAAATCAAGGATTCCCCCACCCGGATCGTGGGCACGGGATTCTCCACCCCATTTCGCAAGGTGCGCCATCTCACCCCGATGTACTCACTCGCCAATGCCTTCTCGCTAGAGGAGGTGGAGAGTTTCCGGTCGCGGCTCAGGCGGCTGCTGGGGACAGAGCCGGTGCTGGTGGCGGAACTGAAGATCGATGGCCTGGCCATCAGCATGACTTTCTCGGATGGCGAACTCGAGATCGGCGCGACCCGGGGTGACGGCCAGGAGGGTGAGGACGTCACGGCCAACATCCGGACCGTCCGTGGAATTCCCCAGCACCTTGACAAGAGCGCGGTGGCGGGGCTGCCCGCGCGCTTCGAGGTCCGCGGCGAGGTCTACATGCCCAAGTCGGTGTTGTTCGATCTCAACTCCGAGCGTTCCAAAGCCGGGCTGCCGCTCTACGCCAACTGCCGCAACGCTGCCGCCGGGAGTCTGCGACAGCTCGATTGGCAGATAACCGCCAGCCGGAATCTCGAGGCCTTCTTCTACGCCTGTGACCCCCATCCGACCGCGGTCAAGGGTCAATACCAGCTCCTCGGCTGGCTGGAGGAGGTGGGCTTCCCGGCCAACCCCCACCGCCGCCTGCTCCACGGCCCCACCGAGATCTCCGACTACCTGGAGCACTGGCGCGACGCCCGCCACGAGCTGGCCTACGAGACCGACGGGGTGGTGCTGAAGGTGGATGCCCTCGACCTCCATGACGAGCTAGGCGCGGACAGTCGCAGTCCGCGCTGGGCGGTCGCCTTCAAGTTCCCGCCGGAGGAGCAGGAGACGACTGTCTTGGCCATCGAGGTGAGCATCGGCAGGACGGGAGTTGCGACCCCGGTGGCTAACCTCGACCCGGTCCTGGTCGCGGGCTCGACCGTGGAGCGGGCCACCCTCCACAACGAGGACCAGGTGAGGGCCAAAGACGTGCGGGTGGGGGACCGGGTCGTGGTCCGCAAGGCGGGTGAGGTCATCCCCGAGGTGGTGAGGGTGCTGCCCGAGTTCCGAAGGCGCGGCTCCAAGCCGTATCAGATGCCCATGAGGTGCCCGGTCTGCGGATCCGACTTGGTCCGCGAACCAGGTGAGGCCGCCACCCGGTGTCTCAACCCGCTCTGCCCGGCACAGCGTCTGCAGCGTCTCTTGCATTTCGTCAGCCGAGGCGCCTTGGACATTGACCGCTGCGGCCCGGCCGTGCTCTCCGAACTGCTCAGCCGAGGTTTGATCCAGAGCCCGGCCGGACTCTTCGGGCTAGAGGCGGAGCAGCTGGAGGAGTTGCCACTTTTCGGCAAGCGGTCCGCCCGTCAGCTGGTCGCCGCGATTCGGTCGCGGCAGCATCCGTCCCTAACCAGGTTCATCTATGCGCTGGGGATTCCCCATGTCGGCGAGCGCACGGCCCAGCTCCTGGCAGATCACTTCGGCAGTCTCGACGGCCTTCGGGGTGCGGATGTCACCGCCATCACCGCGGTTGCCGGGGTGGGACCGATAGTGGGCGACGAGGTTGCCCAGTTCTTCGCCAGCCCGGGAGGGACAGAGCTGCTGGACCAGCTGTCCGCGGCCGGGGTGACACCCCTGGAGGCGGTCAAGTCTGAGGGTCCCTGGCGGGGCAAGACCTTCGTCCTGACCGGCAGCCTGAGCCGCTGGACCAGGTCCGAGGCCGAGCAGTTGGTCCGAGATCTGGGAGGGACCAGTGCCAGCAGCGTCTCGCGCAAGACCACGGCCGTGATCGCCGGCGACTCACCCGGCTCCAAGCTGCAGGTGGCCGAGCGGCTCGGCGTAAGGGTTCTAAGCGAGGAGGAATTCGCGGCCTGGCTTGAGTCTCCCGAGGAGGAGCCGGTCAGTTAGGTGGGGCGCCGGGACGCTCTGTCGAGCGCAGCAGCTGCAGAGCGCTCTCGGCCGCCGTCAGGGCCGGGGCATGGGATCCTCCCTGCGCTGCGGCGGCATCACGGGCGCCGCGCAGGGCGGCCTCGAGCTCCTCGAGGGCGATCGCCATCCCGTGCTGCTCGACCATGGTCACCAGGCGGCTCGGCTCAATGGCCAGGTCTGCCGCGATGCCACGCATCAGAGCCGCCCATCGATCGCGGGCATCCTCAAGCTTTCGCGCCGCCTCTTCCAGGCTGGTCTGGGCCTTGTTGCTGGCCCGCCGCGCACCGGGGATCGGGCGACTGCGGTTGACTGCTTCAGCCCCGCGCCGGCCGGCCACGTCGAGCAGGCGCCGCGCCGAGCGAGCGGCGGCGAAGGCCTCTGCTGCGGCCTCCAGGGCCGCTGGCTGGGGGTCAACGAGGTCGTCGGGGGCGTCGCTCATGTGGAGGGCTCCTCAGGGTTCGATCGAGCCGATCCTATAATCCAGCCTCGGTGGCGGAGGATCGTGAGACGGCAGCCTCGTCGGGGTCGATTGCCCTGTCCGAGGTCGCCCACGTCAGCGACCTGGCGCGCCTGGGCCTGACTAGGGCGGAGCTTGAATCACTGGCAGAGCAGCTGAAAGTGATCGTTGCGGCAGTGGGAAAGCTGGCTGGGGCCGACATCTCCGCCGTCGAGGCGACCGCCCAGGTCGGAGATTTGCGGAACGTGACCCGGGCGGATTTGGTCGTGACCGGTCTGAGCCAGGAGCAGGCGTTGTCCAACTCGGCCAGCAAAGAGGCAGGCTTCTTCCGCGTCCCGGCGATCCAGTGAGCCTGCTCGAGGAGCCGATCCGCGAGCTGGGGCGGCGCCTCCGAACCGGGGAGATCTCGGCAGTCGAGCTGGCCCGCGAGGCGTTGTCCCGGACCGAGGAGCTGGACCCGGCCGTGGGGGCTTTCCTTCGGACCACACCTGAGCTGGCGCTGCTCGCGGCCGAGAACGCCGACCGGCGCCTGGCCGAGGACCCGGCGGGCGCGCCTGCACTCTGCGGCATACCGGTCGCCTACAAGGACGTGATCTGCACCGCAGGGGTTGAGACGACCGCCGGCAGCAAGATCCTTCGCGGCTTCGTGCCTCCCTACAGCGCCACCGTGGTGGAGCGGCTCAAAGCTCTGGGCGTTGTCCCCTTGGGCAAGCTCAACTGTGATGAGTTCGCCATGGGCAGCTCCAACGAGAACTCGGCCTACCAGGTCACCCGAAACCCCTGGGCTCCGGACCGGGTGGCGGGGGGCAGCAGTGGCGGCTCCGCGGTCGCCGTCGCCCAGCGCTTCGCCTGCGCCACCTTGGGTAGCGACACCGGCGGGTCAATCCGCCTGCCTGCCTCCTTCAGCGGTGTAGTTGGGGTAAAGCCGACCTACGGCCGGGTAAGCCGCTTTGGTCTGATCGCCTTCGCCAGCTCCCTGGACCAGATCGGACCCCTCACCAAGACGGTGGAAGATGCCGCCATCGTCCTGACTGCGATCGCCGGCCAGGACCATAGGGACAGCACCAGTGTGGCGGCGCCGGTAGAGATTTTCCTGGATGACCTTCGAGGGGGGGTGGGGGGTCTGCGTCTCGGCATCCCCCGGGAGTACGTGGAGTCGGGACTCGAGCCGGGAGTAAAGGCCGTCTTCGAGGAGTCGGTGCAGACCCTAGAGCGGCTGGGCGCACAGGTGGAGGAGGTGCGCCTGCCGACCACCGAATACGCCCTCGCGGCTTACTACGTGATCGCCCCGGCCGAGGTGAGCAGCAACCTGGCGAGGATGGATGGGGTCAGGTTCGGGCCCGGCTTTCCCGGCGCCAGCAGCCTGCGAGAGGCGTACGAGAGCGCGCGCCACGAGGGATTCGGCCCCGAGGTGCGTCGCCGGGTCACGCTGGGGACCTACGCCCTCAGTAGTGGCTACTACGACGCCTACTATCTGCGCGCTCAGAAGGTGCGGACCCTGGTGGCGCAGGACTTCGAACGAGCCTTCTCGAAGGTGGACGCCATCATCTCGCCCACCGCGCCCACCCCGGCCTTCCGGCTGGGAGAGCGAACCGCTGACCCGTTGGCGATGTACGCCACCGACATCCTCACCCTGCCGGCCAACCTCGCCGGCATTTCCGGCATCTCGGTCCCCGCCGGGTTTACCGATGGGCTCCCGGTCGGGCTTCAGGTACTCGGCCCCTACCTGGGCGAGGCGGTCTGCTTCCGAGTCGCCCAGGCCCTGGAGACCGAGGTGGCGATCTGGAACCGGCTGCCACCGGTCGCGGCGGTGCCAGCCTGAGTGCGGCGATCCCGTCCCATTGGGAGGCCGTGATCGGGCTCGAGGTGCACGCCCAACTCCTGACCCAGAGCAAGATGTTCTGCACCTGCAGCGCCGAGTACCTCGGGCTGCCACCCAACAGCAACACCTGCCCCACCTGCCTGGGGCTCCCGGGCGCCCTGCCGGTGATGAACGCGGAGGGAATCCGGCTCACCATCAGGACCGCGCTGGCGCTCAACTGCGAGATCCCCGAATTCACCAAGTTCGACCGCAAGAACTACTTCTACCCCGACCTTCCCAAGGGATACCAGATCTCGCAATACGACCTTCCCCTCTCCCGCAACGGCTGGCTCGAGTTCGAGGCCGAGGGACGTCCGGTCCGGGCCGGGATCACCAGAGTGCATCTGGAGGAGGACACCGGAACCCTGCACCACGCGGGCGAGATCCACACCTCGACCTTCTCCCTGGTGGACCTCAACCGGGCCGGAGTGCCGCTGATGGAGATAGTCGGAGAGCCGGACTTGCGAACGCCAACCGAGGCCCGCGCCTACCTCCACACACTGCGCCAGTTGCTCATCTACATCGGGGTGAATGACGGCAACATGGAGGAGGGCAGCCTGCGCTGCGACGCCAATATCTCACTGCGCCCCGCCGACAGCTCAGCGCTGGGAGTCAAGGTCGAGGTCAAGAACATGAACTCCTTCCGTGCGGTGCAGAGGGCCCTGGAGTACGAGCTGGAACGCCAGGCCGAGTTGCTAGATCGCGGGGACGCCGTGGCCCAGGAGACCCGAGGCTGGAGCGAGCTGGAGCAGCGCACGGTGTCCCAACGCAGCAAGGAGGAGGCTCAGGAATACCGCTACTTTCCTGAGCCGGACCTACCTCCGCTAGTGATCACCCGGGCCGAGGTCGAGGAGGTGCGGGCGGGGCTCCCGGAGCTTCCCGCTGCTCGCCGCGCCCGATTCCGGAGTCAGTACGGGTTGGCCGAGGAGCAGGCGCTGCTGCTGACGACCCGCCCCGGCGATGCCAGTTACTTCGAGGAGGTGGTGTCGCACGGAGTTGAGCCGCTGCTGGCGGCAAACTGGCAGCTGGGCGACCTTCAGGGTCTGTGCAATGCCGCCAACCTGATGGTGGACCAGTGTCAGGTTTCGGCTCCAGCCCTGGCGGACCTGCTGCGACTGGTGGAACGCGGCGAGACCACCGCCAAGGTGGCCAAGGAGGTCCTGGCCCGGGCTTTCGCGACCGGCGCCAATCCCGGGGAGATGGTACGCAGCCAGGGGCTGGGTCAAGTGAGCGACCAGGGAGAGATCGCCGCCATGGTAGAGCAGGCGCTCACCCAGAACCAAAAGGCCGCCACCGACTACCTGGCGGGCAAGGATCAGGCCTTCGGAGCCCTGGTCGGAGCGGTGATGGCGATGTCCAAGGGACGGGCCAACCCTGCGATCGTCAATCAGTTGCTCCGCGACAGATTGCCGCGACCGGGAGGCTGAAGGCTCTGCCGCCCGGCCGGCCGCCCGAGGGCACACCTGCAGCCAAGAGCTCGCCGACCGCACCCAAACTGAGAGCCGGTGACCTAATCCGGCTGGAGTGCGCCGAGATGGCGCACCGGGGGGTAGGGGTTGGCCGCCTTGGGGGGCTGGTGGTGTTCATCTTCGGAGCCCTGCCCGGCGAGGAGATATCGGCTCAGGTAACCAAGGTCCACCGGCGCCACGTTTTCGCCGACACCATCGAGGTTCATCGAGCCTCCCCACATCGGGTTGCACCTCCCTGTCCCTATTTCGGGACCTGCGGTGGGTGTCAGCTCCAGCACCTCAGTTACCCCTCCCAGCTCGACAGCAAGCGGGCCGTTTTGGAGCGGGCGCTGGTCCGGGAAGCTGTGGATCTGCCTGCAGAAGTCGAGGTGGTGGGGTCGAGCGCGGAGTGGCGATATCGCTGGCGGGGAGAATTCCACCGGGCGCCGCGGGGCGCGGGGCTGGGATTCAAGGCCAGGTCCAGTTACCGGGTGGTAGGGGTCTCCGACTGCCTAATCCACCACACCTGCATCACCGGGGCCTTGGCCGCCGTCGGTGAGGCGGCCCAGCGCTCAGGGCCTCAAGTGCAGACGGTCCAGATGACGGTGGGCGATGCCGGAGGACAACTGTTGGTCGCCACTAGACCCGACCCTTCCGCCAGCGCCGAGCTCGTGGCCGACGCCTCGGCCCGATCTCAGGATCCGGTCCTGATCACCGACGAGGCGACCAGCATCAGCTACCGCGGCCGGGAGTTTCGAGTCTTCCCCGACGCCTTTATTCAAGTCAACCAGGCCAGCCTGGGAAGCCTGTACGAAACAGTGGTGGACTGGATCGGGCCGGAGATCTCGGGCCAGCATGTCGTCGACGCCTACGGCGGGATCGGCATGCTCAGTCTGCGGCTAGCGGATCTCGGCGCCACAGTGACGGTGATCGAGTCGAACCCGGTCTCGGCCCGGCTATGTGAACTCCACGTCGAGATGTACGCGCCATCCCGCCTGAACGTCGTCTGTGGCCCGGTCGAGCGCGAGATCCGCCTGGCCGCGCCGGCGGCCGCGGTCGTGGTGGACCCTCCCCGAGCCGGTTTGGCTCCCGAGATGCGGGGTTGGCTTGGTCTGGCCGGCCCGCCGACTGTGGTCTACCTGAGTTGCGAGGTGTCGGCCTTGGCCCGCGACTTGAAGACCCTCTGCGGACTCGGTCCATACCGGCTGACGCGGCTTCGCCTGGTGGACATGTTCCCCCAGACCTACCACTTCGAGACCGTCGCGCTGCTGCGGCGAGCTTGAGGGCGGCGGCCTCGCCCAATCTCCGATACTGGGGGCCATGCGGGGAGGAGACTCCCCCAAGTTAGGGAACTCTTCCGCCTCCATGCCGTCCGTCCCGTTCGCCCACCTTCACACTCATTCCGAGTACTCCCTGCTGGACGGCGCGGCCCGGATCAAGGGGTTGGTGCAGCGAGCCCATGACCTGGACCAGAGCGCGATCGCCATCACAGATCACGGCGTCCTCGCCGGCGCCATCGAGTTCTATGAGGCCGCCACCGCGATCGGGATCACCCCGATCATTGGCTGCGAGGTCTACGTCGCCGCCCGATCTCACCTGCAGAAAGAGGGTCGTCCTGACCGAGACCCCTTTCACCTGATCCTGCTGGCTCGCGACCCAGCCGGTTACTCAAACCTGGTCAAGCTGGTCAGCAAGGCCCACCTTGACGGCTTTTACTACAAGCCCCGCATCGACCACGAGCTTCTGGCCGAGTACGCAGGGGGGCTGGTCGGCCTCTCCGGCTGCATCGGCGGTGAAGTTCCCCAGCGCCTGCTGGCCGGGGACAAGGACGGCGCGCTGGCGATCGCACGCGAGTACTCGCAAATCCTCGGGCCCGACAGCTACTTCTTGGAGATCCAAGACCACGGAATGGAGGAGGAGCGACTGGTTCGCGAGGGACTTATTGAGATCGCACGCCAGAGCGACATCCCCCTGGTCGCCACCAACGACTGCCACTACGTCGACCCGGACGACGCCGAGGCTCACGACGTCCTTCTCTGCATTCAAACCGGTAGTCGGCTGGATGACCCCAAGCGTCTGCGCTTCTCCGGCCCCCACTTCTATGTGAGCTCGGCCGACGAGATGGCCGCGAAGTTCGGCTACTGCCTGGAGGCGGTGAGCAACAGCTGGGAGATCGCCTCCCGCTGTCGCTTCGAACCCCTGCTAAATCAACGACTGCTGCCCCTCTACGACGTGCCCGAGGGCCAGGACGCCGACAGTCTGCTCGAGCTGGTCGCCAGCGACGGGCTGCGGCGCCGCTGCCACGGCGAGGATCCTCCCCAGCAGTACCTGGAGCGGCTCAATTACGAGCTGCGGGTGATTCGCGAGACCGGCTTCGCGCCCTATTTCCTCATCGTCTGGGACTTCACTCGAGCCGGTCGAGAGGAGGGGGTGAAGATCGGTCCCGGGCGTGGATCATCGGCGGGCAGCCTGGTCGCCTACAGCCTGGGCATCACCGACGTAGATCCGATCCACTACGGCCTGATCTTCGAGAGATTCCTCAATCCCGAGCGGGTGTCGATGCCCGATATCGACATCGACTTCGATGTCGAGGGGCGGGCTAGGGTGATCGAATACGTCAACCGCCGCTACGGCAGTGATCGGGTGGCCCAGATCGTCACCTACGGGACGATGGCCGCCCGTGCCGCCGTCCGCGATGTCGGCCGGGCATTGAACGTTCCCCTGCCCGACGTCGACCTGCTGGCCAAGCTGATCCCTACCAGGCCCGGGGTGACGCTGGACGCGGCGCTGCTGGAGTCCCGCGAGCTCAAGGCTCTCTATGACGGCGAGCCCTGGGTCAAGCGCCTGGTGGATACCGCGCGCCGGCTGGAGGGGATCTCCCGCAACGCCGGCACCCATGCCGGGGGGGTGGTGATCGCTCCCGGTCCGCTGACCGACTACGTGCCCCTGCAGCGAGCCACCACCAATCGCGAGGCGGTGGTGACCCAGTTCGACATGGATGGGGTGCAGAAGATCGGGCTGTTGAAGATGGACTTCCTGGGGCTGGAGAACCTCACCATCCTGGAGGAGACGCTCGACAACATCGAGGTGCGGACGGGGCAGCGACCCGACCTCGACGCGATCCCTCTCGACGATCCCGCCACTTATGAGCTCCTGGCACGGGGTGACACCCTGGGGGTTTTCCAGCTGGAGCAACCGGGTGGCCGCCGGATCGTGATGGAGATGCGTCCGCGGTCGATTGGAGACATGGCCGCTGCGGTTGCCATCAACCGCCCTGGAGTCATCGAGGGTGGTGCCACCGATCTCTACATGAAGCGGCGACGGGGCGAGGAGCCGATCACCTATCTGCTGCCCGGCTTGGAGCCGATACTCCAGGAGACACACGGCGTCATCGTCTACCAGGACCAGGTCATGCAAATTGCCGCCGAGGCGGCCGGTTTCAGCCTGGGCGCGGCAGATCTGCTACGTGCCGCCATGGGCAAGAAAGACAAGGGCAAGATGGCGGCACAACGACAACGCTTCATTGCCGGCGCGGTCGAGCGCGGCGTCCACGAGAAGACCGCGGTCGATCTCTTCGACTACATAAACCACTTTGCCGGCTACGGCTTCGCCAAGGCACACGCGGTGGCCTACGGCTTGATCAGTTACCAAACCGCTTACTGCAAAGCCAACTTTCCCCTGGAATTCATGGCTGCTTTGCTAAACAGCAAGGCCAGCGACTTCGACCGTCTCAAGCGCGCCATTCAGGACACTCAGGCACGCGGCATCGTCGTCCATCCCCCCGACATCAATCGCTCCCAGGCGGCCTTCAGCGTTGTCAGCGAGGACGCGGCGGCGGACGGGACCGGGGGGCGGGAGATCCTCTACGGCCTGCAGCACATCAAGAATGTTGGTGAGTCGGCGGCCGAGACGGTTGTTGCGGTGCGCAACGAGGACGGTCCGTTCCGCTCTCTGCTGGAACTCTGCACCCGGGTGCGTGGCCGCGAGCTCAATCGCCGCGCCCTGGAGGCGCTGATTCGGAGTGGGGCGTGCGACAGCCTGGGGGACAGGGGCCTGCTCCTGGCACAGCTCGACAACGCCATGCGCCGAGCGGAGATAGCGGCCCGTGAGCGCGACTCGGGCCAGATCGCCCTGTTCGAATCAGAGCCGATGGAGTCGCAAGGCTCGATCGCCGATTCCAGCCAGGGCTCGACGAAGGGCACCCTGCCGCTGACCGAGGAGATGCAGCGTGAGCGGCTCGCCTGGGAACGGGAACATTTGGGGATTTACCTAAGTGACCATCCCTTGCAGCGCCTCAGCCAGGCGCTGCGGCAGCGGACCGACACCTCGGTGTCGGATCTCGCCCGCCTCGAGGGCAGCGTGGTCCAGGTGGGGGGATCGGTGCGGGAATGCCGCCGGGTCCAGAGCCGACGCGGCGAGGCCATGGCCTTCGCCCAACTCGAGGACCTCACCGGGGTCTGCGAGGTGGTGGTTTTTCCCTCGCTCTACCAGCGCGCGTCCGATCTGCTCCAGGCCGACGGCGTCATTGTGGTCCGAGGTCGGGTCGAGGTGGGTGCGCGGCGTAGCGCAGCGGGGTCAAATGGCGGCGGCTATCCCCCGACGCCCTGGGACGCAGAGGAGGGGGCTGAGCCGGCGGCGATCGAGGAGCCCGAGGAGGCGAGGGTGATCGCCGAGGAGGTGCTGGCCCTGGAGGACCCGACCTTGGTCAGCTGGCGAGCATCGGCCGTGATTCACGTTCGCGCCCACCTGGGAGGGGAAGAGGAGCTGCGGCGTCTCTCCCAGGTTCTGAAGGCTCATCCCGGCGATTCCCGGGTGGTGCTCCATCTCCAAGACGACGACGGCGATCACGAGCTGGAGCTGGACTCGGAGTACTCTTCGGCGGCCGAGCCCGAGCTCGAGGCGGCGGTGGTCGCGATCTACGGGGAGGGCGCGTACCGGGCCGATGCGGTCAGAGCCATGGCGCCGCCGCCGCGGTCCCGAGGGCCGAGCCGGTAGGCGCGGCTGGGCGTCAGATCTGGTTCAGTCCTCTCAGCAGCGTCGGGAAGAGAAGCTGGGCGAGGGCGATGTAAACCACCACCGCCGCCACCAGCCCAATCACCGCCGCCAGATCCGGCTGGACCCCGACCAGACGCTGAATGGGGTGGACGAAGCTGTCGGTGATCCGCCTTATCGACATGACAAACGGATGCCAGGGGTCGACGTGAATGAAGCTGATCAGGACCCTGACCAAGAGCAGCACCAGGATCACCAGCACCACCACCTCGATGAATTCGAAGATCACTGAGAAGATCGCCCAGACCGGATTGGCGAAGCCGTTGTCGGCGAGCTGCTCCAAGAGCTCCGCCACCGCGTAGACCAAAACCAGAGCCAGCAGAGGCGAGAAGTCGAGGCCAGATATGGTCGGCAGCAGCCGGCGAAGGGGTCGAATGATCGGCATCACCAGGTCTTCGAGGATCCGTCCCACCGGGGTCGCGTAGGCACCCGGAAAGAACGACATCAATGCCCAGGCGAGGATGCATAGGGCATAGATGTCAAGTAGGAAAGCCAGGTCATTGACCAGGGTCTCGGCCAAGTGCATCGGGCCGAGTATAGATCGGAGTCCGAAATCGACCAGATCTCCCAGGTGGCCTTCGCGCGGCCCTCTGCCGGCGCAACGGCCGAGGTCACGGACCCCGGCCGCTCAGATCACGCCAGCTGGGCTGCAGGCGTCGGCCTAGCGGTCAGCCGACGCGGGAAGGGTTTTGGGGGACGGGCGCAGACTCAGCCCTCCACGAAGCTGTCGGCCACGGCGAGCGCCTGGTCCAACCTCGAGATCCCGTCCTCCAGCTCCGCCTGGGTGATGATCAGGGCCGGGGCGACGTGGATCCGGTTGAAGTGGCTGAATGGCCAGAGGCCGAGATCGCGGCAGGCAGCAACCACCCGGTTCATCGGCTCCTTGGCTGCCCCGCCGGCGTTGTAGGGAACGAGCATTTCTTTCGTATCCCGGTTCTTGACCAGTTCCACTGCCCAGAACAGCCCCCGCCCCCTGACCTCGCCGACCGAAGGGTGGCGCGCCATCAGTGCCCGCAACTTTGGCTCGGCGACCTCGCTCCCGAGACGGCGGACGTGGTCCAAGAGATGGGTCTCCTCGAAGACGCGGATGCTGGCGACTCCGGCGGCGCAGGCCAGCGGGTGGCCCGAGTAGGTAAGACCGCCCGGATAGGCGCGATCCGCGAAGGTCTGCCAAATCCGCTCGCTGACGATGACCCCGCCCAGCGGCACGTAGCCGGAGTTGACCCCCTTGGCGAAGGTGATCAGATCTGGTGCCACCCCCCAGGCGTCGACGGCGAACCATTCTCCGATCCTGCCGAATCCGACCATGACCTCGTCACAGACCATGAGGATCCCGAATTCGTCGCAGAGGGCGCGGACCCCGGCAAGGTAGCCGGGCGGAGGCACCAGCACCCCGTTGGTGCCCACGATGGTCTCCAGGAAGATGGCGGCAATCGAGGCGGGACCCTCGAACTCGACCACCTCCCGCAGGTGCGCCAGCGCCGCCACCGTCTCCTCGGTCTCGGTCTGGGCGCCGAAGGAGGACCGGTACAGGTAAGGGCCGAAGTAGTGGACGACGCTGGGAATGCCCGGTTCACTACCCCAGCGACGGGGGTCGCCGGTGAGGGTGATCGAGCCACCCGTCGCGCCGTGATAGCTCCGGTAGGCACTGAGGATCTTGGCCCGGCCGGTGTGGAGTCGCGCCATCCGGATGGCATGCTCGTTGGCCTCGGTGCCAGCATTGGTGAAGAAGACGTAGTTGAGGTCGCCCGGAGCACGTGCGGCGATCAGCTCGGCGAGCTGACTGCGGGCATCATTGGCAAAGTCCGGCGCCAAGGTGCACATCCGGTTGGCCTGCTCGGTGATGGCCGCGATCAGCGCCGGATGCTGGTAGCCGAGGTTGGTGAAGACGAGCTGGCAGGCGAAGTCCAGGTAGCGCTTCCCGGAACCGTCCCAAAACCAGCAGCCCTCGGCTCCGACGGGCTTGACCTGGCTGACCGCCCGCTGCGCTGACCAGGTGTGGAAGACATGATCGACCGCGACCTCGGCCGGAGCTTCGACTTGAATGACTGCGCCCTCCATTAGTTAGCTGGGAACGAAAGGTTGATCGCTTGTCGCGCCGAACCCGACTCCGACCACCTGCTGGTGACCACCTTGGTCTTGGTGAAGAATCGGATCCCGTCGAGGCCGTAAATGCGGCTGTCTCCGAAGAGTGAATCCTTCCAGCCGCCGAAGGAGAATGTACCTACCGGGACTGGAATCGGCACATTGACGCCGATCATTCCCACCTGCGCCTCACGACAGAATCGTCTGGCGCTCGCGCCATCGCGGGTGAATATGGCGGCGCCGTTGCCGTACTGATTGTTGTTGACGACCTGGAGCGCTTCCTGATAGTCGCCGGAACGGACGACACAGAGCACCGGCCCGAAGATCTCGTCTCGATAGACCTGCATCTCCGGCTCGACGTTGTCAAGCAAGGTGGCACCGAGGAAGAAACCGTCGCCATCGAAGTTTTGGGCTGTGCCGTCGACCACAACCGCCGCGCCCTCGCGCTCCCCGATGGCCACATAGCCAGCGACGCGGTCCCGGTGCTGGCGAGTGATCAGAGGACCCATCTGCGAGGAGGGGTTGTCACCGGGGCCGATCTTGAGCCTGGCCATCTTGGCCGCCACCGACTCGACCAGGCGATCGGCGATGTCCCCGACCGCGACCACCACCGAGATGGCCATGCATCGTTCGCCGGCGGAGCCGAAGGCGGCGGAGACGGCGGCGTCAGCGGCGGCCTCAAGGTCGGCGTCGGGCAGCACCACCATGTGGTTCTTGGCACCCCCCAGGGCCTGCACGCGCTTGCCGCTCTGGGCGGCCCGCTGGTAGATGGCCCGGGCCACTGGCGTCGACCCTACCGAGCTGATGGCGGCCACGTCGGGGTGGTCAATCAGCAGGTTGACGGTGCTCGCGTCCCCGTGGAGGACGGTCAGCAGTCCGGCTGGTAGACCCGCTTCCAGGAACAGTTCGGCAAGCCGGACTGGAGCGCTGGGGTCCTTCTCGCTGGGCTTGAGGATGAAGGCGTTGCCGCCGGCGAGGGCGTTGCAGATCATCCAGAGCGGAACCATCAGGGGGAAGTTGAAGGGAGAGATGCCGACCGCGACTCCGACCGGGAAGCGGTACTCCTCCACATCGATGTTGGATGAGACCTCGGCTGACTTGCCGCCCTTGAGCAGGTGGGAGAGCCCGCAGGCGAACTCCACGTTCTCCAACCCTCGCGAGATCTCACCCTTGGCGTCCGACAGAACCTTGCCGTGCTCTCGGGTGATGGCTAGGGCTAGCTCGTCGGCGTGCGCGATCAGCAGCTCGCGGACCGCATAGAAGACATTGGCCCGGTGAGCCAAGCTGGTGGCCGCCCAGGCCGGCTGCGCTGCCGCCGCTAGTCCCACTGCCTCGTCCACCTCGGCCGCCGAGGCGACCGGAACCGTGTGTGTCTGCTCTCCGGTAGCGGGGTTGTAGACGGCGAGGGAGCCTGGCGAGGTTCGCCGCTGGCCGCCGATGAAGTGGGGGATGGCCACGATGTCCGCGGCGGTCGCGCCCGCGCTCTTCACAGTCACACTCACTCCGACTTCCTCCAGGTCACGATCGAACCCACCAGCAACAGGGTAGCCGCCTTCGAGCACCGGTGGATACCGGCCTGGGCATCATCCGAGTTCCCGGACCCCTCTGGGACACTCATGGGGCCGGTCGGCTCGGCCCTGTCACGCCTAGAAACGAGACCGAATCGACGGCGGCCAGGAAAGGGCTCGAGCCTATCCTGTGGGCCATGAGCGGATCCCCGGTCCTGCTGCTAATCGTGATCTTGATGGGGGTGGGAATTGGCATGCGCTTCTACGGGATGTCCAGGCGCCGGCGCTTCTACGGGGGCGGAGCCGGCCGGCCGGCCCAGGGGCCCGAAGAGATCCTGGCCCGCCGTCTCGCGAATGGCGAGATCAGTGAGGACGAATACCAACGTCGGCTGACCGCGTTGCGGCAGAACCGCCCGCCGAGCTAATCGCAGCCGAGCTACGACCCGCCTCGGGTGGTGTGAGGAGCGGGCAAGCTGAGGCATTGGGATCCCCGCAGGTGGCACAATTTGGCGGGAACGCGCCTAAACTCGGGCTATGGGGACCGCGAGATGGCCCAGTGCGTTCATTACCGCCGCGATCGCTCTTCTGGTAGGTGGAGTGCTTCTGCTCCTCAACCAGCTCACCCCGATCTCGGGATGGTCGTGTGTTGCGATTGGGTTCTGCTTCCTGGCGGTGGCGGCCCTGATGGATCGGTCCAATCTAGCGGAGCGGTTTGCGCAGGTCCGGAACCGAGCCATGGCGACCGCGGTGGGACCGGCGAATTCTTCAGCTGCTCCTAGGCTTGAGAACGCCAGCCCCACCATTCGGCCGCGGCGCTCGACCCGCTGTCGAGGCAGCACCGACGGCCACCACCGTTGGAGCCGTGATCGGGGGCTCTGCATGTTCTGCGGTCAGGAGATGCCCGACAGCGCCGGCTAGGGCGAGCCAGCCCGACCGACTACGCTAGGTGCCCCTCAGGATGTCCAGGGAGGGGACGGGGCGGGCAGTCGGATCCAGCCTGACCGCCGGCTCACTCAAAGATTCCTTCCGTCGCGACATCCTCACCCGACCGACCTCGGAATGCGGGGCCGAGGAAGCCTGCCTCACGGGCCATCGCAACCAACCTCGCGGCGTGTCCCCGGGACTTGTGCAGTCGCCTGCCAACCTGGGCCGTCGGGGACCGGTACACCTTTGGGTCGGGACTGGCAAGCGCCTGGCGGTAGGCGTCCGCCACCAGGGGGAGCAGTTGTCGGGTGCGGTGATTGCGGTGGCGTTCGGAATCGAAGCGCTCCCAGTCTTGTTCGTTCGGTCGGGTCAGGTAGGGGACGTGGGCGCCCGGGGAGCGCATCTGGTTGCGCACCAGGAGTCGGTCCTCCAGCTCATCCAGGGCGCGGCGGACCGCCTGCAGGTAGGCGTCAAGGGGAGCCGAGCGGAGCCGGGTTCCGGTCAGTGGCGGGCCACCCTCGCGGAGCGAGAACACCGCTCGCTCGATGGCCAGCCGGCGGTGGTAGGCCCCGATTGTCAGGCTCAGATCACAGCCGAGATCCGGGTCCTCGATCTCCGCTCGGAACCCGGCTAGCAGTTCGAGGTCACCCTCAAGCGGGCCCCCGCCCCGCCCTGGACCGGTCGCGGGGATCGGCGGGATGATGGTGACCGCGACCCGGGACATGTCCTTCAATCGTCCAGGCATCTCTCCTCATCGTAGCTGGTCGGTCAAAGCTGACGCAGATTTGAATTCCCCAGAGCCCTAAGATAGCGCGGCTCTGCATTGCTAGCGCAGACAAGTTCTCCGAGGCATGTCGTCGGGCGCTCTGAGGGACCTGAACTCGATCGTGCCGCGCGCCGAGGAGGGGGAGATCTAGGGGGCGCTGACCCACCACCAAATGATCCGGCGAGCCTCGAAGCGTTCCGGCCAGACGCACCGCGGGAAGGTTGTAGGCTGGGCACCATGACCGAGGTGGTCCTGTTTCATCATGCTCAGGGCCTAACGCCGGGGTGCCTCTCCTTCGCGGATCGCCTCCGCACCGCTGGGCACGTGGTACACACCCCGGATTTGTATGAAGGCAAGACCGGCCGCGCCAGCATGTTCCGGTCCGGTCCCGGTGGGAGGCACCTCAGCCTTGGCGGCGGCACCGGGCATGATCACCGCCAGAGGTGGTGGGACCGTCGACGCGTACCGCGGCGACACCCCACGGAAGATCGACCTCGGGGTCCTTCTTCTGGAGTGGAACCGTGTCGATGTTTGCTGAGGCTGGATTCCACCCGGTCCGGCAGCCGGTGATCGAAGGCGCCTCGGAGATCTGAGGTTGACTGCCCAGAGTGGTGTTCGTCTGCGTGCACAACGCCGGGCGCTCACAGATGGCTGCGGCCCTACTCGATCGCCACGCGCGGCAAGGTCCAAGTTCAGTCCGCCGGCTCCCAGCCTGCGGCTACGCTAAACCCGGCCGTCGTCGAGGCGATGAGCGAAGTCGGGCTGGACATCTCTAAGGAGTTCCCGAAGCCGCTTACCGACGCTGCAGTACGCGCCGCTGACCGGGTTGTGACCATGGGTTGCGGCGATGCCTGCCCTTTCTACCCGGGAAAGCGCTACCTGGACTAGGAGCAGGAGAACCCCGAGGGCAAGTCGATCCAAACGGTCAGGCGCATCCGCGAAGAGGTCGACCAGCGGGGGAGGTCACTGAGCGCAGACCTAGCCCCCGACGTTGCCGGAGACTGACGGTCCAGAGGAAGGGGGGTGACGCGCGGAACTTCCCCGGCCAGCCTCCTAGCCAGCGTGGCTCTTTTCGCTAAGGAAATTCCCAGGTTGGGGCTGCGCCGGAGTAAGCTGGCCCTTGGCGAGTGTTCATGGAATCGGGAGGGATGCCATGGCTTATGTGGACCCGTTCTACTCGGTGAACGAGGCGGCCAAGCCAGCCGACAAGAGGCGCTGGCACGACCACAGCGACTGCGGTCCTGGCAAGGAGATCCCCAAGGCGGATCGTCGCCCTGGGACCGGCGACTATCCCCGCTGCGAGGTGTGCAAGAGCCTCGATCCATAGAGCTGGAGTCCAGCTAACCAGCTCCGAGCTACCGTGCCAGGCTGGCCGGAGACCATCGGCGGTGGCTACTCGAGCACTCCTGCCGGGCGAGCTCGCCCCAGTGCGAACCGCTGGTCGAGCGGGTCCTGACGACTCTGCCCGATGCCGATACGCAGGCACTTGCAGCAACCAAGGAGCGCACCGAGAGATCGTGCTCCCGTTCATGATCTTCGACGTCGCTCGGGGTCACCAAAACAGTTAGAGGGCTAGGACAGGGGGACTTCGCTCAGCCGGCCAGACTCCACCTCGTAAATAAAGCCACGTACGTTGCCTTTCCGTGGGATAAAGGGGCTCTCAATGATCCTCCTGATCGACTGCCTGACATCCTGGGCTGCATCCGGGAACGCCTCCAGGGCGAAGGCGGGCCGAATGCCCGTCTCCTCTTCGATTTGACGCTTGACATCGTCGTCCCGGAAGGTCAGCATGCCGCAGTCGGTGTGGTGCAGCAGCACAATCTCTTCAGTTGCTAACAGCCGCTGGGAGATCATCAGCGAACGGATGGCGTCATCGGTCGCAACGCCTCCAGCGTTGCTGAGCACGTGAGCGTCTCCCTCCTCCAAGCCAAGGATCTTGTGGACATCGAGCCGGGCGTCCATGCAGGCCAAGACGGCCAGCTTGAGGCGTGGGGGCATGGGCAGGTCGGCCTTCGTGAATGAGTCTGCATAACGAGCGTTGTTGTTCAGAAGTTGGTCCATGACCGGCACGTTGCAAACCTCCAATAGAAATGGCTCTGGGGTGCGCTTAGGACGACACAAAGTCGGGAAGGTCGGACGGGCCGCTGCGGGCTGAGGTCAGCCTCTACAGAGCGTTGCCTGCCAGCGTCCGAGCCGTGAGTGCGATTCTATCAGCGGGTGGGGTCGATAGATAACCCGTTCCCCTCCCTGCGTCATCGTCCAGAAGACCAATGCGAAGCGGAACGTCAACCCTCGGAAGACCGGACCGCGTCTCCAGCATAAGCCGCGATCTCCGGGACTGCCCCGCCTGCGCTTTCAGGTCCCGCAATACCCAGCGGACCAGGCGTACCGATGGCAAGGCCACTAAGTATCACTAGGCCACCGAGAATCTGTAGCGGCAGGACCCGCTCGCTAATCAAGACGGCTGCCGCAGCGACTGCAAGGAAGGGCTCCAGGTAGGTGTATGACGCCGCCCGGGCCGCGCCGAGGGTGCGGACCGCGGTGAGGTACAGCCAGTTGACAGCCACCACCGCAGCGACGACGCTGAATCCAAGCAGACCCAACCACGCCCACGTGACGTTCGGGTGATCGACGATTCCCTCGACCAGTCCGAATGGGATTAGCATGACGGCCCCGACCAGAGTGACGATCGCGGCCAGGGAGAGGGGTTGGTAGCTGCCAAGAAGGCGGGGTAGCAAGAGTATGAATATGGCGCTGATGACCGGGCCTCCCACCGCCAAAAGTACTCCTAGCCAACTCAAGTGACCGCTGCCGGCCGTGAGCACGACCAGGGCGACCCCAACCAGACCCACGGCAAGGCCCACCCACACCCTGGCAGCAAAGTTCTGCGAACCACGCCACGCGATCCAGGCGGTCACCAGGAGAGGAGTCGCTCCGAGGAACATGGCGACGAAGTCTGCATTCGTGAGGGCTAACGCCCCCGCGAACGCCCCCTGACTTACGGCGACTCCAGTCGCTGCCGCGGCTGAGATGAGCCACCATTCACTACGGGTGGGCCAGCGGATAGGGCCCTCGACCCGAACCGCGAGCCACCAAAGGCACATGCCGCCCAACAGGAAGCGTAGGGTCGAGAAGGTCAGCGGCCCACTGTTGGCAAGGGCCAGCTTGACCACGACGATGCTGATACTCCACAGGAGTGTGGCCGCCAAGATAAGCAGGTCACCGCGGCCAAAGCCGTGCCGTCGGTCAGGTGCCCGACCCACGCTCGCCAACCTAGGATTCAACCTGCGTGTCGAGTTCCTCCACCATGGCTCTGAGCTCAGCGGTACTTGGGGTGGGCTGACTCTCTGACCTTGTTCCGTTCAAGCTGTGACTGTCATCCATTCTCGCGACCGGGGTTCTGGCGCCAGGTAGCCAGGGGCTACCCGATGGGCGCGGTCGGCCGGCAGCAATGCGTCGGTGAGGGGCGATCTCAATGCGGCTGAAGGCCTGACACGGCATGATTTCAGGTCAAAAAGCTGGTGCTAGCAGAGGGAGTCGAACCCTCACGAGCTTGCGCTCAACGGTCTTTGAGTTCGTCCTTACCGAGTTCACCCAACGCCTGGGACGGGATTCTGAACTCAAATGCGCGGAACCGTTTGCTACCGCGTACAGCCATTTATAGCCTCAATGACCGTCAAACTAGCTGTCAGCTGGTGGTTCACGGTGGAGGGCAGGGTGTGCCTCGACTAGCTGATCGGCCGTGGCTGCACCGTAACGACCGATTGGAGTTGAGATGGCCAAGCTGATCTATGCGGCGATCGCCTCGCTTGACGGGTACGTCGAGGACGAGGAGGGTAGCTTCGACTGGGCGGCGCCGGATGACGAGGTGCATGCGTTCGTCAACGATCTCGAGCGGCCGATCGGCACCTACCTATACGGGCGCCGAATGTACGAGGCGATGGTGTTCTGGGAGACCGTGAGCACCGAGGCCGATGAGCCGGCAGTGTTCTGGGACTATGCTGGGATCTGGCGGGCAGCTGAGAAGATCGTGTACTCCCGGGCGCTTCAGACGGTATCCAGCGAGAGGACGCGGATCGAGCGTGAGTTCGATCGAGACGCCGTCCGGCGGCTCAAGCAGTCCTCCGGGGCCGACATCGCAGTCGGGGGTGCCGAGCTCGCTGGCCACGCAATCGGCGCGGGGCTGGTCGACGAGTGCCATCTGTTCTTGTGCCCGATCGTGGTGGGAGGCGGCAAGCGCGCCCTGCCAGACAATGTCTGCGCGCAACTCGAACTTCTCGATGAGCGCCGGTTCCGAAACGGCGTCGTTCATCTCCACTACCGCGTAAGCGTCTGACCGAGGCGGCAACGCCCGGGCGCAGCAATTTCAGGCGCTCATGGCGGCCAAGCCCTTCGCTGAAGTGGCGGGACGTGGGGTACAAGAGTTCGTCGAGGGCCCCATGTCGGACGCACTCGGGCCCCTGACCGAGGATTTGAGATGAAAAGATGGGTGCCAGCAGAGGGAGTCGAACCCTCACGAGCTTGCGCTCAACCGTTTTTGAGTTCGTCCAATGGTAGATCAGGCTTGGTCTCCCGGGTGCGTTCCGATCTCAAATCGGTTCGGTTTGGTTAGGTCGCGTCGAGTGCGATTTAGTGCGCGTGGCAGTCAGTTTGGCAGTCAACCGGGAACTCGCCAGGGCGTCGCGCTCGCGATGTTCTCGCAGAGCCCGGGGCTCGACACGCGATTACCCTGGCGCAGCCCCTCCGGCGCGAAGGTTCGCCGCGAAGTCATAGCCGCACTTTCGACACTGCGTTTGTCCCTTGCGGACGTTCTCCCCGCATTGGGGACAGACGCGGCCCTTTGGCCGAGTCATGAACCAGATGATGCTCAGGACGAGAAAAACGATCAGCCAAATGATGATGATGAAGGTCACGCCGATACCGGCACCCACGTCTCTGGCCGCGGAACAAGCAGATTGGGACAGCCCGTTACAACTGGCCTTCGAGCTGGCGACTGATGCAACCCCGGTTGCCAGCCAGATCGCGCACAGGATTGTCCAGCCCCAGATCGCCCAGGTCATCTTCCGCCAATGGCGCATCTCGTGCCTCCCTACTTCGAAGCGTGTTCAGCGAGCGGCATCGGCGTTATGCGCTCGCCGCCGGGACCGGAGACGAACCATGGTTACGGCTAGCTAGCACTCCAACTGCCCAGGAAGTAGCTGACTTCCTCGTCGCAGCTTTCCTCTGGGCCGTTCGCGGTTGAGGTGTAGGACTTGCCCTGAATGGTGATGCTGCAAGTGATACTGCCGCCAGCGTCACTCAGCGAGGCATCCAGGTCGTAGTACAGGCTGCTATCGCTCTTGGGGTTGATGTAGGGCAGGGTCGCGCTCCAGGGAGTACTTGTGCCTCCAGCGTCGCTGATCGTGTCCGACCCGTAGTTGATCGTGAGCGTGTCGAACTCCCCTGCCGGTGCGGTGCCGGTCACGGCGAATGTCACCACCTTCGAGGCGGGAGAAGCAGTAGTCGCCTTGGCCTTCTTGTGCTTCTTCTTCTTGTGCTTCTTCTTGTGGCCTACCGTGACCGCGTGGGCCGCGTGCTGGGCCTGCACAGTGGCCCGAGTTGGAATCTGGATAGTTCGGGCGCTTACGGCTGGTCCTAACATCAAAGCACCGGCCGAGAACATCACGGCCACGATTGCGGTCAATAGTCGGATCGGGGTTCCGCCAAGCATCGCCGACCTCCCGTCTCGAGTTGGCGCGAGCCTAGCGTCGCCGAAGGTCGATCCGTGTCAACTCGCTATCCCGAACTGTAGCGCCGTTCTGGGAGCTTTGCCGGTCCCGTCAGGACTTGTTACACGACCGTCAGGGTCCCCGCTGCAGCGCTAGACTCAGCCCACCGATTTGGGATCCCTCCCTCGGCGGTCACTGGGCCGGGCAACCCCAATTGTCGCGGCCCTTTTTTCGTGCAGCTGGAGGCTGAGCGCACGCGCTCCCGGTCGCTTGTACGTCTAGCGCCAGTGGCAGTCAGTTTGGCAGTCAATTTCCGCCGGGTCTCTCAGCGGTCGGTGCGTTGAAGCTCGGATGCGATCTCAAAAGATGGGTGCCAGCAGAGGGAGTCGAACCCTCACGAGCTTGCGCTCAACGGTTTTTGAGACCGCCGCGTCTGCCATTCCGCCATGCTGGCCTAGCGGGTGATCAGGCGTCGGGAGTGTCGAGGTCAGGGAGGTTCATGTCGTTGACCATTTGCTGGAACACGGCCAGCCGACTGTCTTCATCGGTCTGACTGTCGGGCAGCACTCCGGCCTGGTCCAGGACCTCCTTGACCACGTAGATGGGCGATTCGACTCTAACCGCCAAGGCGATGGCATCGCTGGAGCGAGAGTCGAAGATCAGCTCTTTGCCGTCCTGTGTCGCCACGATCTGGGCATGGAAGGTGTCGTCGCGGAGCTCCGATACCACCACCCGGGTGACACTGACCCGGAGATCGCCAAGGATATTCACCAGCAGGTCGTGAGTGACCGGGCGGTCAGGCTTGATGCCGGAAATCTTGAGGGCGATCGCATTGGCCTCGGCCATCCCGACCCAGATCGGTAGGAAGCGCTCGGCGTCCTTTTGCTTCAGGACCACGACGTGCTGGCCGCTGGGCATGTGGACCCTAATGCTGTCGACCGACATCTCGATCTGGTCCATGGCTCCTCACACTTGGCGATTCCCAATGGCCCGGAGAGCGCCCGCGAGGGGGATCCGGCCGCTGACCGCGCCGCCGGGAGTTCGCGATGTCAGGCTCATCATAGCCCTGACCAAGAGGGGCTCACCCCCGATCCGAGTACCACGTCTTCTCCGAGCACAATGAGATCTCAGCTGGTCTAAGGAGAGTTGAACTGGCCACTCAGGGACGCGAGCAGCGCCTGGTCTTCGGCGAGGTCGCCGACCTCTACGACCGATATCGTCCCGGCTATCCTGACCCCGTATTCGACCGGA
Organism: Candidatus Dormiibacterota bacterium; assembly: GCA_049279335.1. Taxonomy (GTDB): domain Bacteria; phylum Chloroflexota; class Dormibacteria; order Aeolococcales; family Bog-877; genus Bog-877. The sequence continues at coordinate 48,601 of JBAPNX010000033.1, read as the reverse complement.
TGGTTGAGTTTGCCGAACTCCGTCCCCAGGATCGAGCCCTGGAGGTGGGCTCCGGCACTGGCCGCGCCACCAGGCCGCTGGCATTGCGCGGCCTGGCGGTGACGGCCCTGGAGCCCAGCCCAGCGATGGCACGACTTGCTCGCCGAAACACAGCCGACCTAGCCGCAGTGCGGGTGGAGGAGGCTTCCTTCGAAGACTGGCCCCTGCCGCTCCAGCCATTTCGCCTGGTCGCGTCGGCTCAGGCCTGGCACTGGGTACGGCCGGAGTTGGGCTATGCGAAGGCTCGAGATGCGCTCGCGGCCCGAGGAACCCTGGCGCTGGTTTGGAACACCGCGACCGGCGAGGCGAATCGCTCCGGTCCCGAGGCCCAGCTCGAAGAGCAGATCGAGGAGGTCTACCGTCGCGAGGCTCCCAGCCTCTCCCAGGGGGTCCCCGGCGAGCGCGAGCCGGATCGTCAGCCAGAGATCGTGGCCAGCGGGGCCTTCGTCAACGTGGTCCGCGAGGACTTCCCCTGGTCGACCACCTACACCTCGGAGGAGTACCTGGGACTGCTACGGACCCAGTCCAACCACCGGCTCCTGGATCCGCCGGTGTTGGAGCGATTGTTGCGCGGTATTGAAGTGCTCCTAGCAGGTCAGGGCGGAACGATCCAGCAGCGATACGTGGCCAGGCTCTACCTGGCCCGGCGTCGAGACTAGCTGGCGCGGTTGGGGCCGGGATAATCGGGCGATGTTGGCTGAACCTGAGGCGCGCCGCCGGCTGCTGCTGGTCGACGCCCACGGGTTGGCCTTCCGTGCCTATCACGCCCTGCCGGAGATGACGAACCGCCGCGGTGAGCCCACCCGGGTGGCGTACGGCTACACCTCCATGCTCCTGCTGGCCCTGGCTCAAGGCTTCGACTGCGCGATCGCTGCCTTTGATCCTCCCGGGCCGACCTTTCGAGACGTGAAGCTGGCGACCTACAAGGCCACCCGCCGGGCGGTCCCTGAGGAGCTGATCGCCCAGATCCCCGCCTGCCAGCAGATCAGCGAGCGGCTCAACATCCCGGCGCTGATGGTTTCGGGTTTCGAAGCCGACGACGTCATCGGCACCCTGGCCCGACAGGCCAAGGGGGCGGGCTGCTACACCGTGATCCTGACCGGTGACATGGACCTGCTCCAGCTGGTCGACGACACCACCGTGGTGCAGTGGATGGTGGGCCGTCGCGGGAGCAGCGAGCAGCTCATCTACGACACCGCCGCGGTCCGGGAGCGCTACGGCTTCGATCCAGTTCAGGTCATCGACTACAAGGCGCTGCGAGGCGACTCCAGCGACAACATCCCTGGCGTTCCGGGGATCGGCGAGAAGACCGCCACCACCCTGGTCCAAACCTACGGGTCACTGGAGGGAGTGCTGGCGGCAGTGGATTCCATGCCTGAGGGCCGGGTCAAGGCGGCTCTGCTGGCCAACCAGGAGATAGCGCGCTTGAGCCGGGAGATGGTGACCATCGTCCAGGACGTCCCGGGGGTGACTCTGGACGTCGACAACTGCCGGCTGCGCGAGTATGACCGCGAGGCAGCCGCGAGCCTGCTCGAGGAGTTGGGGATGCCAAGCTTGGTCGCCCGTCTCCCGCCATCGGCAGCTACCTCCGCCCAGCTACAGCCGGAGCGACCCTCGGCAGCTCCGAGCAATTTGGTGGTGAGCGCCCAGGGGCTGGCATCTGTGGTCGCAAGCCTGAGCGCGGCCAGCTCGGTCACGGTTGAGATCGCGACCGATGGTCCACCCCGGAAGGGGAGGGTGACGGGGATCGGGCTCGCAACTGGGGTGGATCAGAGCTGGTACTGCCCGGTCCAGCCGACCGGCCCCGGAGGACTGACCTGGGAGGAGCTGACACCCCTGGTCGAGCTGCTGGAGAGTTCGGCGGTACACAAGTCCAGCTATCAGTTGAAGGAGGCGCTGCTGGCGCTCCGAGGCGCCGGAGCGGATCTGGGCGGGGCCTCGTTTGACTGCGTCTTGGCCGCCTACCTGGCTGACTCCCGCAGCCGGACTCCAACCCTAGGAGCCCTCAGCCGGGAGTGGGGCGGTCCCCCTGCGCCCGATCCCGAGTTGTACCTGGGCAAGGGACTGGCAGCTCGGCAACCGTCGACTCTGACGATCGAGGACGCTGCCCAGCTCTACGGTGGCGAGGCGGCCTGTGCCTGCGCCATCCGGCCCCAGCTCGAGACGCGGCTGGAAGAGTTGGGTGCGACCGAGTTGCTGCGAGACCTGGAGCTGCCAGTGCTGCAGATCCTGGCCGATATGGAGGCACTCGGAGTTCGCCTTGATGTGGACCAACTGAGGACAATCTCGGTGGACCTCGATCAGCAGATCGGGACGCTGGAGGGGGAGATGTTCCGGCTGGCCGGGCGCACCTTCAGCCCGGGCTCGACTCCCCAGATAGCCGCGCTGCTCTATGACGAGCTGGGCCTGAAGAGTTCGCGCCGCACCAAGACCGGGCGCTCGACCGACGCCCAGGCGCTGGAGTCGCTGCGCGGGGAGCACCCGATCGTCGACCTCCTTCTGGAATGGCGCCAGGTGACCAAGCTAAAGAGCACCTACGTCGACGCCCTCCCCGAGCTGGTCGATCCCGATGACGGCCGAGTGCATACCAGCTTCAACCAGGCAGTGGCCGCCACCGGGCGGCTGTCCTCCAGCGATCCCAACTTACAGAACATCCCGATCCGCAGCGAGCTGGGCAGGCGTATCCGCGCCGCCTTCATCCCGGGAAGGGACGACTGGGTACTGGTCTCGGCCGACTACTCCCAGATTGAGCTCCGGGTCCTGGCCCATCTGAGTGGGGATCCCCAGCTGACCGCCGCCTTTGCTCGCGGCGACGATATCCACGCTGACACCGCCGCCCGGGTCTTCGGGGTGTCCCAAGCCGAGGTGGTGCCGGATCAACGCCGGATGGCCAAGGTGGTGAACTTCGGCATCCTGTACGGCCTCTCCAGCTTTGGACTGGGTCGCGATCTGGGCATCGCCCCGGACGTCGCCGACGACTTCATCAAGCGCTACTTCGCCACCTACGCCGGGGTAGCCGCCTATCTGGAGACGGTGCGCGAAGAGGCACGCCGACAGGGTTATGTGAGCACCATTCTGGGGCGCCGACGCTACCTGGGCGACATCACCGCCAGCAACCGTCAGGTCCGGGAGGCGAGTGAACGGATGGCCATCAACATGCCGATCCAGGGCTCGGCCGCTGACATCATGAAACTGGGGATGATCCGCACCGCTCAGGCGCTGCGGGCCTCGGGTAGCCCAGCGCGGATGCTGCTCCAGGTCCACGACGAGCTTGTGTTCGAGGCACCCGCAGCCGACGCGGCGGAGGTGGCCGAGCTGGCGGCAGAAGGGATGGCTGGGGCGATCGAGCTGGCGGTTCCTCTGGTCGTCGATCTCAAGAGCGGTCCTAATTGGCGCGACCTCAGTCCCTTGGCACGGGCGGTGGGCTGAGGCATCGTTGCCCGAACTTCCCGAAGTCGAGACCATCGTGCGCGACCTCCGACCCCATCTCGTGGGCCGGGCCATCACCCAGACGCAGCTGCTGCGCGAATCGGTGCTTCGGTTTCCTGACCCTGCCACCTTCCAGGCGGGGACCCAAGGCCGCCGGGTGGTGTCCGTCCGCCGTCGGGGCAAGTTCATCCTGGTCGGTCTTGGAGACGGCGAAAACCTCGTAGTCCACTTGGGGATGACAGGATCGCTGACCCTGCAGTCACCGGCGGAGCCCCGCTTGCCGCACACCCATCTGCTGCTGGATCTCGACGATGGCCGCCAGCTGCGCTTTCGCGACGCCCGCCGATTCGGTCGGCTCCTGCTGGGAGATCCGAGTTTGCTGCAAGAGCTTGGAGCCATGCCACGCTTAGGCCCGGATCCCATGTCGGCGCGATTCGCGCAGAGTGGCGTGGCCGAGGTCCTGGGGCGATCGGCGCGGCCGGTGAAGGCGGCCCTGCTGGACCAGGCAGTTCTGGCCGGCTGCGGCAACATCTACGCCGACGAGGCCTGTTTTCTGGCCCGGATCCGCCCCGATCGACGCGCCAATTCGCTGAGGCCGGTCGAGGTGCGCCGCCTTCTGGCTGCGCTGCCGGTGGTCATGCGAGAGGCGATCCGGCGGCGGGGCAGCTCCTTTTCAGACTATCGCGACGGCTTCGGAGCCAAGGGTGAGGCCCACGAATCGCTGTTCGTTTATGGCCGAGGCGGGTTACCCTGCGTTCGTTGCGGCAGCCTGTTGCATCAGAGCCGGATAGGGGGACGCACCACCGTGTACTGCACTCAGTGCCAGCGCTGACCTCCCGAGTCGCGCTGCTCTCCTACGACGACGTCCCGCCCATCGGTGGCCAGGGGAGGTACGCGGGCGCACTGGAGCGGGAGATGCCGAAGGCGGGGTTCGAGATGGAAATGCTCAGCGCCCGGAGGGGGCCGTGGGGTACCGGGGTGCGAATCCCCAAGCGCACCCGGCGAGCCCCCTTGGACTTCTCGCTCTGGTTGCGCCGACGACTGCCCGAAGTGGCGACGGCTCTGGCTCCCGACCTGTGGCACGCGCTGGGAGGCCCGGGCGGGGTGCTGCTCTTTCGGCATCCCCCGAGGGCGCCGCTGGTCTACACCGCCAACCACACCTACCGAACCGCACACGGCAGGCGGCTGGCCACCCGTCCCCTGGGCGGGATGGAGGCGCGCGCCTACCGCTTCTCGGAGCACGTGATCGCCGTCTCGGCATCGACCGCGAGTTCGCTAGCCAAGGACTACGACGTCCCCAGCCAGAAGATCACCGTCATCCCGGTAGGAATCGAAACCGAGTGGCTGCAGCCCGTCGATGACAAGGAAGAGCGAGACACCATCTTGTTCGTGGGACGGCTGGTACCCATCAAGGGGGTTCAGCATTTTGTCGCCATCTTCCGTGACCTGATCAAGGAATTCCCCGACCTCCGCGCCGAGGTCTGCGGCGAAGGCCCGCTCTACAACGCCGTGGTAGGCGCGGCCAAGGAGTTCGAGGGCCGGCTGCTGGTGATGGGCAAGGTCTCGGAATCCGATCTCGCCAGTGCCTACCGAAGGGCCCGACTGCTGGTAGTCCCATCGCGATATGAGGGCTTGGGGTCGGTCGCTCTCGAGGCCATGGCGGCGGGAACCCCGGTGCTAGCCACCGACGTTCCCGGCCTCACCGACCTCAAGGGGGGAGGGGTGGAACTGGTGGCGCCGGAAGACACGGCCGGCCTGCTCAAGGCAGCCCGGGGCATCCTGGTCGACCAGAGCCGCTGGGACGAGATGTCCGCAGCGGCTCGCCAGGCCGTCGTGGAGCACTACTCCTGGGACGCCGTCCGGCCCCAGATCGCGGAGGTCTACCGGTCGGTGCTCGGCTCCAGGGCCAGCCAGGTGGCGTAGGCCGCCTCCAGCTCGGCCCGGACCGCCTCCAACCGGCCCAGGGCCTCCCGCCCGCGGTCGCCCGTCTTGAAGGTGTGGGGTGAAGCAAGCCGGGCTTCGAGATCGGTCCGCTCCTTCTCAAGCGCCTCGATCCGGCGCTCAATCTCCTTACGCGAGGGCGCGGTTGGGGTCGGCGCGCTCGGGGAGGTCCGTCGCGACGGCTTCGGCGCTGGTCGGTCTCGGGTGTGACCCGATGGAGTCGGAGCTCGGCGCTCGACCAACGAGCCGGCCTCGATCTCGTAGACGGTGGTGGCGACCGAGTCGACGAAGTAGCGATCGTGCGAGACCAACACCACCGCGCCGGTATAGCGGGCCAGGGCCTCCTCGAGCACCTCCTGGGACGGGATGTCGAGGTGGTTGGTTGGCTCGTCCAGGAGCAGACAGTTGGCGTCGTCCATGCCCAGCCGGGAGAGTGCCACCCGCGCCTTCTCTCCGCCCGAGATCTCGCCGACTCGACTCAGCGCTCTCTCCCCGCTGAAGAGCATCGCCCCCAGGACCGCCCGGGCCCGCTCGGGTAGGGTGCCCGGGTGGTCGTCCAGAAGGTTCTCCAGCACGGTGCGCTCGAGGTCGAGGTCGGCGAAATCCTGGTGGTACTCCCGGATCCGTGCCCGGGCGCCCGGGATCACCCGGCCCCGCAGTGGCGGCAGCTGGCCGGCCAGGGTATGGAGGAGGGTTGTCTTCCCCGAACCGTTGGGTCCGAGGATGGCGATCCGGTCCCCCCGCGCCACCGCCTGGTCTGGTACCGCCAGCAGCTCGACCTGGTCGCGTCCACAGGCGAGTCCCTCGGTGCGGAGCACGATGTGGGCGCTGGGAGCGGCGTGCAGGGTGAGCCGCATGCGCTGCAACTCGGTAGGCTCGGGAACCCGCTCCAGCCGGTCGAGCAGAGTCTGCCGGCCCCGAGCCTGGCGTGCTCGCTGGCCCGCCTTGTACCGGCGGATGTATTCCTCCTGATGGCTGATGTGGGCCTGTTGGGCCTCCCAGCTGCGGCGCCAGCGAAGCCGGCGCTCCTGACGTTGGCGCAGGTAACTGCTGTACCCGCCCTCGTAGACCTCGGCCCGGCCGGCCTCGAGCTCGATGATCCGGGTGCACACCCGCTCGAGCAGGCGCCGGTCATGGGCGACCAGGCAGAGCGTGGGGGCGCTCTGAAGCAAGTGAGACTCCAGCCACTCGATGGCCGACAGGTCGAGGTGATTGGTGGGCTCGTCCAGCAGTAGCAGGTCTGCCTCCTGGAGCAGCAGCTTGCTCAGCTCCAGCCGCCGCAGCTGACCAACGCTGAGCTCCCGAGGCGAACGAGCCTGCTCTTCCTCTCTCAGACCGAGCCCGCCCAGGACGGCTCTGGCTCTGGCCTCGAGCTCGTAGCCGCCCAGCCCTTCGTAAGCCAGCTGGACCTCGCCGTACCTGGTCAGCTGAGCCTCGCTGTCCGGGCCAGGCACGGTCAGCAGCAGCTCCAGATGTCCTAGCTCGTCGCGGAGCCGGGCCAAGTCGGTGCGACTGGCCATGGCCTCCCCCAGGACGGTCTCGGCAACCGGCTCGGGCGACTCCTGGGGGAGGTAAGCGACCAGCAGCCGGCCCTGGCGCTCGACCTTGCCGGTGGCGGCAGCCTGGACGCCGGCCAGCAGGGTGAGCAGGCTGGACTTGCCGGCCCCGTTGCTGCCCACGATGCCGAGCCGGTCGCCGGGCTCCAGCTTCAGATCCAGCCCCGAGAACACCACCCGGTCGGCGTACTCGACCGCCACGTCGCTGCAACTCAGGAGCGCCAAGGCGGACCCTCTAGGCGTCGAGCTCCAGACTGCCCGCGCTGCGATACTCGAACCATGCCCGAATTCCAGCTCGATGCGCCGTTCACGCCCACCGGAGACCAGCCCGGGGCCATAAGCAAGCTGAGGTCCGGAGTCGAGAGGGGCGACCTCCACCAGGTGCTCCTGGGGGTCACGGGCAGCGGCAAGACTTTCACCATCTCCAATTTGATCGCGCAAGTTCAGCGGCCTACGCTGGTGCTGAGTCCGAACAAGACCCTAGCCGCCCAGCTCTGGGCTGAGTTCAGAGCGTTCTTTCCTAAGAACGCAGTCGAGTACTTCGTGTCGTACTACGACTACTACCAACCAGAAGCCTACATCGCCCGCACCGACACCTACATAGAGAAGGACTCATCACGCAACGAGGAAATCGACCGGCTCCGCAACGCCGCCACCAGGTCGCTGCTGACCAGGCGGGACGTGATCGTGGTCGCCTCCATCTCCTGCATCTACGGCGTGGGGTCGCCGGAAGACTACCTCGGGGAGTCGGTGCAACTGGTGCGAGGCGCCAGCTGGCGCCGGGACATCCTGCTGCGCAAGTTGGTGGACCTCCAGTACTCCCGTAATGACCAGGACTTCGGACGGAGCCGCTTCCGGGTCCGGGGCGACGTCATCGACATCCAGCCGGCCTACGAGGAGGTCGCCAGCCGGGTTGAGTTCTTCGGGGACCTGGTGGAACGGATCGTCGATTTCGATCCCCTGACCGGCGAGATCCTGGGCGATCGCGAAGAGCTCGCCATCTTCCCGGCCTCGCACTACGTCACCCCCAGGGACAAGTTGGAGCGAGCGCTCAAGGCGATCGAGGAGGAGCTGGAGTGGCGGGCGGGGGAGCTGGACCAGCAGGGCAAGTTACTCGAGGCGCAGCGGCTGCGCCAGCGGACCTTATTCGACCTGGAGATGCTGCGGGAGACGGGATCGTGCGCCGGGGTGGAGAACTACTCGCGACACCTGAGCGGCCGCCGCGAGGGTGAGAAACCCTTCACCCTCATGGATTTCCTCCCCGCCGACACCCTGGTCGTGGTCGACGAATCCCACGTCGCGGTGCCTCAGATCGGGGCCATGTACGGGGGAGACCGCTCCCGCAAGATTCCCCTGGTCGAGTACGGGTTCCGGCTGCCGTCAGCTCTGGACAACCGTCCCCTCACCTTTGCCGAGTGGGAGCAATCGGTCGGCCAGGTGGTGTACGTCTCGGCCACCCCGGGCCCCTACGAGCTGGAGCGCGCCACCCAGGTGGCGGAGCAGCTGATCCGGCCCACCGGGCTGCTGGATCCGGTGATCGAGGTGCGTACCTCGAAGGGCCAGGTGGACAACCTCCTGGTCGAGATTCACCGCACCGCCGAGGCCGGCGAGCGTTGTCTGATCACCACCCTCACTAAGCGAATGGCCGAGGATCTCACCGACTACCTCCGCGAGGCGGGCGTGAAGGTGCAGTACCTGCACTCCGACGTCGACACCCTGGAGCGGGTGGAGATCATCCGCGACCTCCGGCTCGGCGTCTTCGACGTGATCGTCGGGATCAACCTGCTGCGAGAGGGACTAGACCTGCCCGAGGTCAGCTTCATCGCCATCCTGGACGCGGACAAGGAGGGCTACCTGCGCAGCTACCGCTCTCTGATCCAGACCGCGGGCCGGGCGGCCAGAAACGTCCACGGCCGGGTGGTTATGTATGCCGACACCACCTCCGACGCAATGCGCGAGGCCTTGGCTGAGACCTCGCGGCGGCGGGAAGCCCAGACGGCCCACAACCTGGCCAGCGGAATAACTCCGGCGACCATCATCAAAGCGGTGCGCGAGCAGGAGATGGTCCGGGCGGAGATCCAAGAGGTGGCGGCGGAATTCCAGGATGCGGTCGGTCTGCCGCCGGACGAGCTGCTGCGCTTGACCAAGGATGTCGAGAAGGCGATGCGAAAGGCAGCTTCCAACCTAGAGTTCGAGCGGGCGGCCCTGATGCGCGACCGCCTGGTCTCACTGCGAAGGATGTGGAGCGAGATGGGACAGGAGCCGTCCACCACCAGGGCGGCGACCGGCCGGCCATCCGGTTCGGCGGCACGGTCGGCTCGCCGAGCCCCGCGCCGCTGACCAGCGCCGACGTCCCCCAGCCCTCCCGGTCTTAGTTCACACTGGTTGAGTCGGGTGCAGACCGGCTCGGAGGCCGGAGGTGGAGGAGGACAAGGATGCCGGTTCGAAAGGCGCGAGCCAGCTGGGCTCCCAATGAGCATGGCGGTGGCGGGGAGATCCGTGGCGACAGTGGCAAGCTCAGCCTCGATTACTCACGGGGATCCCGATTCGGGTCCGACCCGGGGACCAACCCCGAGGAGCTGTTGGGGGCGGCTCACGCCGCCTGCTTCAACCTGGCCCTGGCCTCCGGCCTAACGGCGGCGGGTCATCCTCCGACCCTGCTCGAGACGGCCGCCGAGGTGACCCTGGAGAAGCAGGGCGACGGGTACCGGATCACCGCCATCAACCTGATCACGGTCGGCGACGTGCCCGGCATCAGCGATCAGGAGTTTCAGGATCAGGCTCACATAACCAAGCTCTCCTGTCCCGTGTCCAAGGCCCTGAGCGGGGTCGACATCTTCCTGGAAGCCAAGCGCGTCGAACCCGGCTACTGAAGGCCCTGCCTACCCGCCGTCCTGGGCGGTTTGGAGTGCTAAGCTGCCTACGAACTGGTGTTCGCTGAGGCTGACAAACCAGATGCTGCCTCTTACTCGCAGGAGGGTAGGCTAGAGCGGGATGGGACAGGCTTACATTTCGATCCGGGGCGCCCGCGAACACAACCTTCGCGACATCGATCTGGACATTCCTCGGGACCAGCTCACGGTGATCACCGGGCTCAGCGGCTCGGGCAAGTCGTCGCTGGCCTTCGACACCATCTACGCGGAGGGGCAACGGCGCTACGTCGAGTCCCTGTCCGCGTATGCCCGCCAGTTCCTGGGACAGATGGAGAAGCCCGACGTCGACCACATCGACGGGCTCTCGCCGGCGATCTCCATCGACCAGAAGGGCGCCGGTCGCAACCCACGGTCGACCGTGGGCACGGTGACTGAGGTCTACGACTACCTGCGCCTCCTCTATGCTAGGGTCGGCCATCCCCACTGTCCCAAGTGCGGTCGCGAGATCTCACGGCAGACCGTGGAGCAGATCGCCGACCAGATCGCGGCCCTGCCCCGCGGCAGCCGGGTGCTGGTGATGGCCCCCATGGTTCAGGGCCGCAAGGGCGAGCACCAGGCCATCTTTGAGCTGGCGCGACGCCAGGGTTACATCCGGGCCCGGGTCGATGGGCTGGTCTATTCCCTGGACGAAGTACCGGCGCTGGACAAGAAACTCAAGCATGACGTCGAGGTGGTGGTGGACCGGCTGGTGGTGGATCCCGACGCCATGTCTCGGCTGCGGGAGTCGTGCGAGCAGGCGTCGAGCTTGTCCGGCGGGACGGTTCTGGTGGCCGCCGCCGAACCCAACTCAGATCTTCAAGACATGCTGTTTTCCGAGCAGTTCGCCTGCGTTTACGACAACCTCTCGATGGAGGAGCCCCAGCCCCGCAACTTCTCCTTCAACAATCCCCACGGCGCCTGCCCTGACTGCACCGGGTTGGGAGCGCGCATGGAGGTGGACCCCGACAGCGTGGTCACCGATCCCGAGAAGTCCATCGCCGAGGGCGTGGTTTCGGGCTGGAGCTGGGGTCCGGCCCAACAGTGGATGGCAGAGCTGGTGGAGGCGGTGGCCAAGGAGAATGGTATTCCCCTGGACCGGCCCTGGCGGCGTCTCGGGGCCAACCAACGAGATCTGATCCTGTACGGGCTACCCCGGGGGGAGACGGTGGCGATGCGTTTCCGCAGCCGCAGTGGCCAGGTTCATCATTACCAGGCCAAATTCGAAGGCATCATCCCCAACCTGGAGCGACGTTACCGCGAGACTGAGTCGGCGGCGGTCAAGGACGGGATCGAGCGCCTGATGATGCAACGCCCGTGTCCCACCTGCAAGGGCAAGCGACTCCGGCCCGAGTTCCTGGCCGTCACCGTGGCCGGGCTGGGGATCATGGACTTCTGCTCCCAACCGGTGGACGAGATCCTGGCCACCCTGGAGGGCTGGAAGCTCTCCGATCGGGAGGAGGTAATCGCTCGCCGGATCATCAAAGAGATCCGGGAGCGGGTGGGCTTCCTCTACGACGTGGGACTGCAGTACCTGACGCTGGACCGGGCCGCCGGATCGCTCTCCGGCGGCGAGGCCCAGCGCATCCGCCTGGCGACTCAGATCGGCAGCCGGCTGACCGGTGTCCTCTACATCCTTGATGAACCCAGCATTGGCCTACACCAGCGGGACAACGGCAAGCTCCTGGCCACCCTCTTCCGGCTTCGCGACTTGGGCAACACGGTGGTGGTGGTCGAGCACGACGAGGAGACCATCCGCAGCGCCGACTTCATCGTCGACATGGGGCCAGGCGCCGGGGAGCACGGCGGCGCAGTTGTGGCCGCGGGCTCGCTCGACCAGGTTTTGAGCACCCCCGATTCCATCACCGCCCAGTTTCTCCGGGGCGAGAAACGGATCGAAGTGCCCACCCGGCGTCGCCGCGGTCGCCAGCAGATCGTTGTCCGCGGGGCCCGCGCCAACAACCTGCGCGACATCAACGTTGCTATCCCGCTGGGCTGCTTTGTGGGGGTTTCCGGGGTGAGTGGCTCGGGGAAGAGCACCCTGGTTAATGACATCCTCTATCGACGCTGCGCTCAGTACCTCTACTCGGCCAAGCACCGGCCCGCGGCCCATGACCGCATCGACGGCTTGGACCTGATTGACAAGGTGGTCGACGTCGACCAGGACCCGATCGGCCGAACGCCCCGCAGCAATCCCGCGACCTACACCGGGCTCTTCACCCCGATTCGTGAACTCTTCGCGCTGCTGCCCGAGGCCAGGGCGCGCGGCTACAAGCCGGGTCGTTTCTCCTTCAACGTTAGGGGTGGGCGCTGCGAGGCCTGCGAGGGAGACGGCTTGATCAAGATCGAGATGCACTTCCTGCCCGACATCTACGTGACCTGCGAGGCTTGCAAGGGTCAGCGGTACACCCAGGAGGTGCTTGAGGTCCGCTTCAAGGGACACTCGATCGCCGACGTTCTGCAGCTCTCGGTCGCGGAGGCGCTTGCACTTTTCCGCAACCAGCCTGGGATCGCGCGCAAGCTGCAGACCCTGGTGGATGTCGGCCTCGGCTATGTTCACCTGGGCCAGCCGGCGACCCAGCTCAGCGGCGGCGAGGCGCAGCGGGTGAAGCTGGCGACTGAGCTCTCGCGGCGCAGCACCGGCCACACCCTCTACATCCTCGACGAACCCACAACCGGCCTACACTTCGCCGACGTCGCCAAGCTCTTGGGAGTGCTGCACCGTTTGGTCGAGCAGGGGAACACGGTGGTGGTCATCGAGCACAACCTGGACGTGCTCAAGTCCGCTGACTGGCTGATCGACCTCGGGCCCGATGGCGGCGCGGCCGGTGGTGCTATCGTCGCCGAGGGAACGCCCGAGCAGGTCGCCAAGGCCAGGCAATCGTCGACCGGAAGCTACCTATCTCCACTCCTGGCGGCAGCGGCCCAGCCCCGGTCCGCGGTCCCGGACCGGGTGGCTGTGTGAGGGTGCCGAGAGAGCAAGACCCGTCCGAGCGCCGCCCACCTCGCACCTTTCAGGGCTGGCAGCGCGCGGCCTGCCTGGGCGGGGTAGCCCTGCTGGCATTGCTGGCGCTCCTGCTCCTCATTACTGTCATCCTCGAGTTGACGGGAGGGCATTAGCCATAGCTGGGCAGGTCAAGGACATCATCTCCGACTCGATAGCGGGCTCGGCGTCAGCCGGTCCCGAGCTTGAAGAGGGGGTTGCGGGAGTCGCCCCGCGACTGCGTCAGCGCCCGGACCTGCTCAAGGCCCGGCTCAAGGGGGCTCCGACCAGCCCCGGCGTCTACCTCTTCCGAGGCGTGTCCGGCCAGGTGATCTATGTCGGCAAGTCGGCCAACCTGAGGGATCGACTGCGGAGCTACTTCGTCAGCTGGGAGTCCCAACCGGTGAGGATCCAGCGCCTGGTTGACTCGGTGTTCGACTTCGAAGTCATTGCGGCGGGAAGCGAACAGCAGGCTCTGATTCTCGAGAACACGCTGATCAAGCGGCATCATCCCCGCTACAACGTCCGGCTCCGCGACGACAAGAACTATCTCTACTTCCGGGTCCCGCGACCTCACGCTCTTCGACCCGAGGTCGTGCCCGAGGACGTAGCCGAGAAACTCGCCGCCTTTCCCCGACCCAGCTTCAGCCGGCGACTGGGTGGGGAGGAGGATCGCGATTTTGGCCCTTACACCGACGCCAAGTCCCTGCGCCGTTCGGTGCGGGAGATACGCACGGTCTTCCCCTTCCGGGGCTGCACCGACGCCATATTCCGGCGGGGTCGGGTCTGCCTCGACTACCACCTCGGGATATGTGCCGGCCCCTGTGCCGGCCTGATCCAGCCCGGCGCTTATGGCGGCCTGCTGGACGACGTCGCCGCTTTCATGGATGGTCGGATTGAGGCCGTCACCGGGCGGCTCCGGACCCAGATGGGGCGCGCCAGCGAGGAACTGGACTTCGAGACCGCGGCCGCGCTCCGGGACCGGCTCCAGACCGTGGAGAAGCTGGCCAAGGAGCAGATCACGCCGCCCCGGTTGGCGGCCGATGTGGATGTGGTGGGACTGGCGGTGGACGGGGCCCAGGGGATGACGGCCGTGCTTCTGGTTCGGGATGGGCGCCTGCAGGGGATGGAGCGCCACCCGCTGGAGGGAGTCGGGGAGGTGGCCCCGGCCGAGGTCCTCAGCAGCTTTATCTCCCAGTACTATGCCAACTCCGCCCACGTGCCGCGGACCATCTACCTGCCTCAAAACCCGGCCTCGCCCGAGCTGCTAGTGGAGTTCCTCGACAGCCGACGCCACGGCCGGGTTGAGTTGGTGGTGCCGCGCCGGGGTCGGTTCCGCACCTTACTCAAGCGGGCGCAGGAGACCGCCAGTGCCTCACTGGGTCAGGCGCGAATCGCCCAGGACTTCGACTCTGGGCGCGCCGCCGCCGCCCTGGATGACCTGCGCACGCGCCTGGGGCTGACGGCCTCGCCGCGTCGGATCGAGTGCTACGACATCAGCAACACCATGGGCGAGCAGAGCGTGGGGTCGATGGTCGTGTTCGAGGACGCCCGACCCAAGCCCGCCGACTACCGGATCTTCTCCATTCGCACCGTCCAGGGCCCCAACGATTTCGCCAGCTTGGAGGAGGTGCTGACGCGCCGACTAGGCCACCTGAGTCGGACTGACGAGGGTGACCAGAGTCTGGGGGTGCGTCCGGACCTGCTGATCGTGGACGGCGGAGCCGGTCAGCTGGCTGCTGCCCACCGGGCGCTGGCAGCCCTGGATCTGGTTGATCTGCCCCACTTCGGCCTGGCCAAGAGGTTCGAAGAGATCTACGCTCCAGACCGGAGCCAGCCGATTCACCTTCCCGAGGCCAGTCCCGCCCTCTTCCTGGTGCAGCGGGTCCGTGACGAAGCTCATCGGTTTGCAATCACCCGGCACCGTGCCAAGCGAGCCAAGGCGGGGGTACGGTCGAGGCTGGATGAGATCGGGGGCCTGGGGCCCAAGCGCAAGCGAGCGCTGCTGCGCCGCTTCGGCTCGGTGGAGGGAATCCGCAGCGCCTCCTGGGAGGAGCTGACGTCGGTGCCGGGCGTGACCCGCGGGGTCGCGGCCGCAATCAAGGAGATCCTGTGACCCCGGACGCCGGGTCTCGAGCTGACCTGCTCGTGGTCGGACCTCCGGGTGCGGGGGCAGCTCTGGTCGCGGAAGGGCTGGTGCGGCGGGGGATCGCGGCGGTGAGCTGGGAGGGGGGAGCGGAAGAGGCCCGCCCGCGCGTAGAGGACGCTGACGCCGGGCCCAGGGAGGGCCGCTGCCTACTGGCCGTGGATGCCAGTGACCTCTGCTGTCTGACCCGTGCGACGGCCCCCTGGGCCGCGCGCCGGCTGCCCCAGGAGCTGACGCTGGCCACGCGCGAGCTGGAGGAATCGAGAGAGCGCCTATTTCCCGCCCGACTCCGGGCCAACGCGGTTCTCGACAGCACCCACGTCAACGGTCAAGAACTGCTGGCGCGAGCCAATCAGCTTGCTCCCTTCCTTCAGGAGCGGCCCCCAGTCAAGCCGGCAGTTGTTATCGAGTCCTTCGCCTACCCGAGAGGCGTTCCCCTCGACCTGAGCTCGTGTTTCGACACCCGCGCCATTCGCAATCCCTACTGGGAGCCGACTCTACGCATGCTGTCGGGGCTGGACCCCAGAGTCCAGGAATTCGTCCTGGGGCAGAGGGTGGCCGAGTTTTTGCTGGCGACCGCGATGGATTTGGTCGACGCCCAGCTGCCAGAGCTCCAGGCGCATTCCCGCCAGCGGCTCTTGCGGCTGGCATTCGGCTGCACCGGGGGATTCCACCGCTCGGTCGCTCTGAGCGAGGAGTTTGCCCGGCGCCTGCAGGCGCTGGGAATCGTCACCCTGATTTGGCACCGCGACCTACCTCAGCGCGCCTGAGGACTCGCGCTGCTTTGGCGGCCTGTCCAAGGATGGACCGTCTCTATACTCGCGGTAAGGGTGCGCCCGGGCGGCGATCGGTGGTCGGTAATGCTCGGAGGTTGAAAGAGCTTGGCCGTGCGGGTGGGAATCAACGGCTTCGGCAGAATTGGTCGGAATTTCTTCCGCGCAGCTCGCGAGAGCACGGCGTTCGAAATTGTCGCCGCCAACGACATTGGCAGTGCCGAACAGCTAGCGCACCTGTTGCGCTACGACTCCATCCTTGGTCGCTACCCCGGCCAGATCAGCCCGGGCAAGAACTCCATTCGGGTGGACGGCAAGGACTTGACGATCCTGTCCAACGGATCCCCGGGCGACATCGACTGGGCCGGCCTCGGGGTGGACCTGGTGGTCGAGTCCTCTGGAGTATTCAATAAGGCGGAGCAGGCGCGGCTCCACATCGACAGGGGCGGGGCCAAGAAGGTGATCATCACGGCGCCCGCCGAGGGCGAGGACATCACCATCTGCATGGGGGTCAACGACAGCGCCTACCAGCCCGCCCAGCACCATGTAATTTCCAACGCGTCGTGCACGACCAACTGCCTGGCTCCGGTGGCCAAAGTCCTGCATCAGGATTTCGGGATCGAAAGCGGCTTGATGACGACAGTCCACGCCTACACCGGTGACCAGCGCCTGCTCGACACCCTCCACAAAGACCAGCGCCGAGCCCGCGCCGCCGCCCTCTCGATGATCCCGACCAGCAGCGGAGCGGCGCAGGCAGTGGCCAAGGTCCTTCCCGAGCTAAAGGGACGCTTTCAGGGGTTCGCACTGCGCGTGCCGGTACCCGATGTCTCGATCGTCGACTTCACCGTAATCACCGAGCGGCCCACCACCGCAGAGGCAGTGAACGACGCTCTGCGATCTGCCGCCGAGGGCGAGCTCAAGGGCATCCTCCGGGTTGAAGAGGACGAGCTGGTGTCGGTCGATTTTGAAGGCGACCCCTACTCCTCGATCGTCGATGCCCGGCTGACCCGGATGTCGGGGCTGCGTCATCTCAAAGTCTTGGGTTGGTACGACAACGAGTGGGGCTACTCCTGTCGGGTGGTCGATCTGGCGGCCCTGGTAGCCGACGGTTTGCAAAAGACCACGCCCAACTGAGGTGGCGTCACCGGCAGCCGTCGTCAAGACCGGACTGGACGACGTCGATCCCGGTGGCAAGCGTGTGCTGCTCCGGGTCGACTTCAACGTCCCCATGAACCCCGACGGCAGCGTCCGCGACGAGAGCAGGATCGTCGCCGCCCTACCCACGATTCGCGAGCTGCTGGCGCGGGGGGCCGCGGTCATCGTGGCGACCCACCTGGGCCGACCCCGCGGCCAGGTCGACCCCGCGCTCAGCACCCGACCCCTGGCTGGCGTGTTGGAGCGACTGTTAGGGGTTCCGGTGGCCTGGGCCGGCGACTGTGTGGGAGAAGCGGTGGAGGCGAGGGCTCGGGCACTCCAGCCGGGCGGGGTGCTGATGCTGGAGAACCTGCGGTTTCACAAGGGGGAGGAAGCCAACGACCCCTCCTTCAGCCGACAACTCGCGGCTCTGGCGGACATCTACGTCGACGACGCCTTCGCTACCGCTCATCGCGCCCATGCCTCCACGGAAGGGGTGGCCCACTACCTGCCGGCAGCGGCTGGGCGGCTGATGGCGAGCGAGATCTCGCACCTCAGCGCCATTCTGGACAACCCCCAGAGGCCGCTTCTGGCCATCATCGGCGGCAGCAAGCTCAGCAGCAAGCTAGGCCTGCTGAGCCACTTAGTGGAGCAGGTCGACTCGCTCTGCCTGGGCGGAGCCATGGCGGCCACCTTCCTCAAGGCGGCCGACCTGGAGGTGGGGCGGTCGCTGGTCGAGGACGATTTCCAGGACCTAGCCCTGGCCGTGGTCAGGCGGGCCGCGGAGCGACACGTGGACCTGCAGCTGCCCATCGACGTGGTGGTGGCTCCTTCGCCGGAGGCCGATCCGGACCAGGTTGACGTCAAGGCGGTAGGGCAGTTGGAAGGAGACGACATGATCCTCGACATCGGCCCGGCGACCGTTGCCCGCTGGTCTGAGCTTGTGCGGTCGGCCGGAACCATCGTCTGGAACGGACCTCTCGGCCTCTACGAGAAGCCGCTCTTTGCGGCTGGTACCGAGAGTGTCGCCAAGGCCGTGGCCGCCAGCTCGGCGATCAGCGTCACCGGAGGGGGTGACCTTCAAGCCGCCATCAGCGGCCTGGGCCTGGAGCGGGGCTTCACCCACGTGAGCACCGGCGGGGGAGCGACTTTGGAATTCCTGGAGGGCCGCGAGTTGCCTGGAGTGGCAGTTCTCCCCGACGCACCCCTAGCGGGCGAGGCGGTCACCAAGTGACCAGTCCCGACCGGCGCCCACTGGTGGCCGGGAACTGGAAGATGAACACCACGGTGCCGGAGGCGATCAACCTCACCACCCTGATCCGTCAGCGCTTGGATCCAGACCCGCCTGCAGAGGTGGTCCTGCTCCCGCCCTTCATCTCGGTGTGGCCAGTTCAACAGCTTCTCGCCGACGATCCCAGGATTTCGGTCGGCGCGCAGGACTGCTATTGGGAGAAGTCGGGGGCCTACACAGGTGCCGTGTCGGCCGCGATGCTGGTGGGTAGCTGCCGCTACGTGCTGGTCGGCCACAGCGAGCGACGCCGGGTTTTTGGCGACGATGACGAGGTGGTCAGGCACAAGCTCGAGGCTGTTCTGGCGGCTGACTTACTGCCCATCCTGGCGGTGGGGGAGAGCTGGGAAGAGCGCGAGTCGGGCGGGACCGATGAGGTGCTCGATGTGCAAACGCGCGCAGGCCTCTCCGGTCTGTCTCATCACCAGCTGCTGCACTCCGTCGTCGCCTATGAGCCGGTGTGGGCGATCGGCACCGGTCGCACCGCCGTACCCGACGACGTCGCCAGCGCCATCGCCAAGATCCGGGAAGTAATCGACGGTCTAGAGACCGGCACCGGCACCAAGGTGCGGGTGCTCTACGGGGGCAGCGTTACCGCCAACTCCGCCGCCGAGCTCTTCAGCCTGGATGTCGTGGACGGGGGGCTCATCGGTGGGGCCAGCCTCAACGCTGAGGAGTTCTGCGCCATCGTGGCCGCGGCCGGCCAAGCCCTCGCCTGAGCCCGCCTGCAGAGGACGCGCGCGCCCGGTGTTAGGCTCAGACAGCCGTTGCCCAGCTTTCGGTGGCCATCGCCGATGGCGCGGCCCGCCCGCCAGATGCTGGCGGAGCTTTTTCCGGAGACTTTTACTCAGTGAGCATTCAGAGACCTCATCCTGCTGTCCTGTGCATCTGTGACGGATGGGGTTGCAGCCAGGAATCCCAAGGTAACGCCATCGCGCTGGCCCGAACTCCCAACTTCGACCAGCTCTGGAGCCGCTGGCCCCACACCACCCTCGCCGCCAGCGGCCGAGCCGTCGGGCTTCCTGATGGCCAGCAGGGGAATTCTGAGGTCGGGCACCTCACCATCGGTTCGGGGCGGGTCGTGCTCCAGGACCTCACCCTCATCGATGACGCGATCAGCGATGGCAGCTTCTTCGCCAACCCAGTCCTGCGGTCGGCCGTCAACCTGGCCCTGAGCCGAGGCAGCCGTCTTCACCTGATGGGGCTGGTGTCTTCCGGAGGCGTGCACAGCCATCAGAGGCATCTGGTCGCGCTCTGTGAGCTGAGCCGGCGGCTGGGGCTGGAGCGGGTGGCGATCCACGCCTTCACCGACGGGAGGGACACCGCCCCCACCAGCGGCAGGGAGTTTCTGTCGGAGGTATTGAAGGAGCTAGCCCGAGTAGGGGTAGGGGTCTTGGCATCGGTCAGTGGGCGCTATTTCGCCATGGATCGGGACCGGCGCTGGGACCGAACCCAGCTGGCGTTCGCGACCATTCTGGGGCGGGGACAGACCATCGTTGCGGACGCGCTGGAGTACCTCGATGACCAGTACCACCAGGGGGTGTCAGATGAATTCATCCCCCCCGCATCGGTGGTCGCCCCTGGAGGCGAACTGCTGAGGGTGCAGGACAACGACGTGCTGATTCATTTCAACTTTCGGCCCGATCGAGCCCGGCAGCTGTGCCATGCCCTGATCGATCAAAGCTTCGACGCTTTCGATAGGGGTCCGCTTCCATCCGATCTTGAGCTCTTCACCATGACCCCCGTCGACAACGGCCTCCAGGCGGCGGTCGCCTTTCCCAAGCCGTTGGTGAGCGACACCCTGGCGGAGGTGATTTCCAAGGCAGGAGTAGCCCAGTTTCATGTTGCTGAGACCGAGAAATACGCCCACGTCACCTACTTTCTAAATGGCGGTCGGGAGGAGCCATTTCCCGGCGAGGTACGACTGCTGGTGCCCTCTCAGCAGGTGGCGACCTACGATCTCGCGCCGGAGATGAGCGCCGCGGGCATCACCCACTCCGTAGTTGAGCATGTCGAGCGGGGGACCTACCCCTTCGTCGCCGTCAACTACGCCAACGCCGACATGGTCGGCCACACCGGCGATATGGGCGCGACGGTGGCAGCGGTGGAGTTCCTCGACTCCTGCCTCGGCCGGCTGGCGCAGGCCTGCGCTGCCAATGGGTACTTGCTGGTCTTGACTGCCGATCATGGCAACGCCGAGATCAAGATCGATCTTCGTTACGGCTCCAGACTCACGGCTCACACCACCAGCCGGGTACCGCTTGTGGTCGCCTACTCCGACCTGAGCGGGCGCCTGGCCGATGGTGGTGGCCTCTACGACGTCGCCCCGACCCTGCTTACGGCCATGGGCCTGACCGTTCCCCCCGATATGACGGGAACGGATCTGCGCGTAGGGGCCCGGACCTGATGTCACCGACTCTGGGCGGTCCAGCCCCTCGTACGGCCAGGGCCAAGCGCCGAGCCCAGCAGGCCGAGGAGGAGGCGTCGCCGCCCCCGCTATCCGGGATCGTGGCCCTGGTTGGAAGGCCCAATGTGGGAAAGTCCACCCTCTTCAACCGGCTCACCGGGGAACGTCGCGCCATCGTGTCCGAGCAGCCGGGCTTGACTCGGGACCGGATCTACGGCGACCTCGAATGGCGCGGTCGCGCCTTCACCGTGGTGGACACGGCAGGATTGGAGCGAGTGCTCAAGGGGAGCCCCGATGGCGATCTCCCCGCCAACACCCAGGCCCAAGCCCGGGTGGCGCTCCGCGAGGCCGACCTGATCTGTTTCGTCTGCGACGCCAAGGCTGGCCTGACGGCCACCGACCGTGACGTGGCGGAGGAGCTGCGGCGTGCTCGTCAGCCCGTGATCCTAGTGAGCAACAAGCACGAAGGCAGGGAAGATCGACTTCTCGGCCATGAGCTGCTTGAGCTTGGGCTGGGTGACCCGGTTCCGATCTCGGCGCTCTCGGGGAGTGGGACCGGGGATCTGCTCGATCGCATAGTGGCCTTGCTGCCGCCGCCCGAGGAGGCTGAGGAGCTGCAGGCGACCGAGGTCCTCCGCTGCGCCATCGTCGGCCGTCCCAATGTCGGCAAGTCCTCCCTTCTGAATGGGATCCTGGGAGAAGAGCGCGCCCTGGTCAGCACCGTGGCCGGTACAACTCGAGATCCGGTGGACACGATGGTGCAGACTCCCCAGGGTCCGGTGCTGCTGGTCGACACAGCCGGGATCAGGCGTCCTGGGGCGAGCAAGGACGCCGATTACTACAGCCTGCTACGGGCCATCCGCGTCGTCGAGCGCGCAGATGTGGCGATCCTGGTGGTCGACGCCACGACGCCGCTCCGGGCCCAAGACCGACACATCGCTGGCCGGGCTCGCGACGCCGGTGCCGCTACCTTGGTGGCGCTCAACAAGTGGGACCTTCTCGACGAGGACGCGCGACGAGACCGGGGCCTGATACGGGAATTGCGGTCCGCCTACGACTGGGCTCCTGGGACGCCTTTCCTCTTCACCAGCGCACTCACCGGCAGGGGTATTGGCAAGGTGCTGCCCACCGCATTCGAGTTGGCGGGGGCCCGGGCGCTGCATATCCCCACAGCGGAGTTGAATCAGTTCGTGCGCACGGCCGTTGACCGGCGCCCCCCGCCCAGCGGCCGGGGCGGGCGCCGCTTGCATATCTACTACGCGGTCCAGGCAAGGAGTCGGGTGCCAACTTTCGCGCTTTTTGTCAACGACCCCGAGCTGATGCACTTCAGCTACGCCCGGTATCTGGAGAACCAGTTCCGCGACCGCTACGGCTTCCAGGGGGTGCCGTTGCGGCTCCGGGTGCGCCGATCAGAGCAATCGCACTAAAAGACTCCCGTTCCTTTGGGCTGGGGTAGAGCGGGTCCGGGGCGATCAAAGGCTCCGCTCTGGTTTCGGTGCTGAGATTCGTGGCCCGCCCTTTACCCATCGAGACCGAGGTTTGGCGGCAGAGATGAATTCTGCTAATCCCGGCGTACGCTCTCAGCCTCAGCCATCGACTGTTGTCCTATCGGACCGCCACCACGGGGAGGCAAGCCATGTCCGACTTGTCCGATGCCGTCGAGATTGGTGGCCTGAGCCGACGCTACGTGGTCCACGTGCCCAGCTGCCCGCCCGCGAGCGGGCGGGCAGTGCTGGTGGTTCTTCACGGTCGTCGCCTGACCGTCCCCGAGCTGAGGCGGATAACTCACTTCGACGCCATCGCTGATCGCCACGGATTCATCGTGGTCTATCCCGAGGGCCACAAGCTGAGTTGGAATGACGGTCGGGGCTACTCACCCGCTGCGGTGGAAGGCATCGACGACGTTGGCTACCTTCGCACTCTGATCGATCGGGTGGTGGCACGCAGTGGGGCGGACAAAAGCCGGGTCGCCGTGGTCGGGATGTCCAATGGGGCGGTGATGTGCCACCGCCTGGGACTGGAGCTCAGCGACAGGATCACCGCGATCGCGGCCGTATCCGGACTGATGCCCGGTCGCCTGGCTTCGCTAAGCCCCACTCACGCGGTGTCCGCGCTGCTGATCCATGGCTCAGACGATCCCATCGTGCCGATCGATGGCGGACCACCCCGGAGTCTGTACGGCCGCTGGACGGTGTGGCGGCTCGGCGGTGGACCCGGGAAGAGTGAGCCGGTCCTCTCCTTAGCGGCCACCGCAGCTCGGTGGCGCGAGATCGACAATTGCCAGCCCCAGTCATATCGGGATGTCCTCCCCGCCGCGGGCAAGGACCGGACCAGCGTGGAGCGGGTGGTGAGCCCCGGGGGCAGGGGCGGCTCTGAGGTGGCTACTTGGATCGTGATGAAGGGAGGGCACACCTGGCCGGGAGGCCCGCGGCTGCCGACCCTGGGCAAGACCACCAGCCACTTCGATGCCGGTGAGGTAATCTGGGAATTCGTCGCCAGTCACAGCTCCGCCGCGCATCAGCGACTGCTAGCTGACCAACTGCCAGCTCGAGGATAGGGGCCACTGCGGCCACTGCGCCCGGGGTTGGCTCAGCGGCTCCGCCGTCGCCCACGCGACGACCACGCCGGAGCGTTGTGGCGTGGCTGATGGCCGGCAGCGCTAATGGGTCGAGTTTGGCTCTGCGGAGCAGCAGCACCCTGGGCACCGTCGGCTAGGAAGACCATGTTGCCTTCATCGAGCAATTCCATCTGGTCAACGAACCGTAGCGGCGGGGCTCCCAGGCGGCGCAGTTTGCGCCACTTCTCGCCGTCGTCCTCACTCATGAAGGTCAGGGCCCGGCCGCTGGCGCCGTTGCGCGCTGTTCTGCCGATGCGGTGGGTCAGCCAGAGCGCGGTGTCAGGTAGCTCGTAATTGACCACTAGGTCGACATCGACGACGTCGATGCCCCGGGCCGCGACGTTGGTGGCCACCAGCACAGCCGTGTCGCGACGGCGAAAGGCGGCGATGGCTCGGTCCCGAGCTGCCTGGGATAGGTTCCCCTGCAACTCCGAGGTCGAATGACCCATGTCGCTGAGATCGCGAGCTAATTTCTTGGCGCCGTGCTTGGTGCGGTGGAAGACGATGGTCGAACTCGACCGCTTCAGGAGCTTGCTCAGCACCGCCACCTTTTGTGACCTCTGCACCGCGAAAAGCCCATGTTCGAGCTGGGATTCGACCGCAGCCGCGACCGCCACCTGGGCGGGCTCGACCAAGTGCTTGCGTGATATCGCAGCCACCCAATCGGGCATGGTGGCCGAGGCTAAAACTGTTTGCCGGAGCGAGGAGGTGGTGCGGCGCGTGGTTCGCTCGGCTATCCTCTCGACGTCCTTGGCAAACCCGGCATCGAACATCTCGTCGGCCTCGTCCAGGACCAAGAACTCCACCCCGCCCAGCAAGGCAGCGCCTCGGCCAGCCAGGTCCAGGATCCTTCCCGGGCACCCGATGATGACGTCGGCCCGTCCCAGACTGTTGATCTGCTGTCCGTAGCCGACGCCCCCGAACACCAATGCCTGGCGTAATCCCGGCTCCAGCTGAGCGAGCACGGCGCCGATCTGAGTGGCCAGCTCGCGGGTCGGGGTGACGATCAGGGCTCGCGGCGAACCATGTTGATGCGTCAGCAACCTTTCCACCATGGGGATAAGGAAGGCCAAAGTCTTACCAGAGCCAGTGGGAGACTGAATCACGCAATCGCGTCCCAGCTTGAGGATCGGTATAGCGGAGACCTGAACCTCGGTGGGCTGGTTAATTCCAAGTCGGCGAAGGGTGTCCAAGGTGCGCGGCCGCAGTCCAAGTTCGGCGAATGAGGTCATGCAAATCCCCTGGGCCATTGGCCCGAGTGCGGTCAGTTCAGATGGCAGCGCTTCTCGACTATGCCGCTGTGCCAACGAGACCAGGGATGAGCAGAAGGCCGCAGTCGGTTTAGATCCGACTATGCCCCTGATGGTAACAGCAACGTCGCCGTTTACCTGGATGGAGAGGTGTCAGCTAGGATCCATGTCGGTTACGAGACTCCACTGAGGCGGCGAGAATTTCGGCGCTCACCCCACCTTTTGAGAGGCTTCCAGAGCTCCATCGGGTGCGCCAAGCCCTTCTCGGGAGCAGCCCACCAATTAGCCCTGCAACGGCACCGAGCGAGTCCCAGCGGCACTGTTTCTGGCCTCCCGAAGCAGTCTGCGGCGCTCCCGTTGGCGCACGGTTTTGGGGGCCGTGTACCGGCCGCCGTCCCGGCAGCGATCGCAATGGTGTCGTCTTGCGGGGTTCTCTGAGGGACGCCGCTCGGCGATGACATAGGGCTGGCCGCAGGTCGAACAGCGAAAGATGCGGGGGCCAGCTGCTATGGCTCCGGCCAATTCGGTGGTGAGCCTGCCGGCTAAGCCTGTCGTCCGCAAGGTCGCTCCCCACACGGCCCTCCGGCCGAGCGAGGGGGCGCCTGATCGCCGCTCGCAATACGGCTGAAGCGGGAGCGGCGTCCAGTTGAGCCAGATTTTGACGGCCTCGGTCAGCGCCAGGTCAGCCTCGGCCCGCGTCCGGGGCACTCGCAGCGGCCACTTCTCCACGTCACCCACCGGGACAGGCCGGCCATCGCCGGCCCACTGGGGCGCTCCGGGAGAGAATGTTTGCGGCGCGGTGGACCAGTCCGAGGGCCGCGGCTGCACCCAGGCGAGCTCCAGCCAGAGCTCGTTGTCAGAGGATGGATAGCGCTCGTACTCCTGACTGTCGGCCAACAGGCAGAGCAGAGCGTGCAGGGAGCGCGAGTACCGGCGCCAAGTCGCAACCGGCTCCGCCCACTCGGCGCTGACCACCGCTCGATCCTGCCAGGGCTGGCAGACCAGGGTGTGAGCGAATGGCCGCAGGTGCGCGTCGCAGAGCTCGAGAGGCCCCCAGCGCCTGGCAAAGCTGAGGACGGCGTCGGGGAAGTGCGGAGAATCTTGATCCCAGAGCCTGGCGAACTCGATTAGCGCGGGATCCTCCGAGGGGGCCAGGGCGGGCTGCACCCCTCCCGCGGCCCCATAGCGCAGGACCTCCAAGTTGCCAAGCTTGCTGAGGAAGATCGTCCCCGGAACCGGATACTGCCGCCCCAGGTGCCGTGGATCGGCGACCCGGAGGACTGCGTCCCTGGTATCTGGATGACTGTCCACCCGAAGAACTTTAGTGCTCCCCTAACTACGACCGGACTCTCCGAGCTTGGTTCCGTCGCGGTGCCGGTCGGGGGTGGCGATGCCAAGCTGTGCGGTTTGCGAAGATGCGACCATGGCTTGCGCGACAGCGGCGGCCGACGTCGTTCTGACGAACCCCAGGTGACCTGCCCTGGTAGCGCTCGGGCTGCGCGGGGGTGTTCCGGTGAGCTGGCCGGAGGCCACGGCAGGACGGATGGCGGGAACGTGAGCGGGTCTGGAACTGGCACGTTCGGTCCTGTCCCCCAGGGTCGACCCGGCCACCAGCATCTCCTGACCCTGGCTGGGCTCGTGGTTGCCGCCGTGCTGCTGGGAGGTGCTGCGGCGGCGCCATCGTCGAGCGGCCTCGCGCCACCCGAGGTTGCCGCCAATGCTGCGACCGGCTGGCCAGCGCACAACTATGACCTGGCCAATTCCCGCGCGGACCTCTCAACGGAGATCAACGCCACCAATGTGGCGACGCTCAAGCAGAAGTGGACCTTCAAGCTGTCGGACGACGGTCTGTTCGGCGAGTTCGCTTCGAATCCCGTCGTGGTAGACGGCTACGTCTACTTCGAGAATCCTGATTCCGACGTGTTCGCCCTGAACGAGGACACGGGAAAGCTGGTCTGGGAGCACAAGTACAACTCGGCGACCCCCTCGGGTGGTCCTAATGGGGTGGCCATAGGCTACGGACTGCTCTTCGGCACCACCGAAAGCTCAGCATTTGCCCTCAGTCCCACGACCGGCAAGCAAATCTGGATCCGCAAGCTGATCAGCAACAGCCGTGAGGGGATCGACATGGCGCCGACGGTTTACGGCGGCAAGGTACTGATCTCCACGATCCCCGGGAACTCGACCTCGTACTACACCGGAGGCGCCTACGGAATCGTCTACGCGCTCAGCGCCAAAACGGGCAGCGTGATCTGGAGTTTCTCGACCATCCAGGACGGAAGCAAGCTCTGGGGAGACCCCAAGGTGAATGGCGGGGGAGGGGCCTGGTACCCGGCTGCGGTTGACAGCAGCGGACGAGTCTTCCTGGGAACCGGGAACCCGTCACCCGTCTACCCCACAAAGTCAGATCCCAACGCCAAGAGCCGGCCCGGACCCAACCTCTATACCGACTCGCTCCTGGCGTTGAATGGCAACACCGGCAAGCTGCTCTGGTACCAGCAGGTGACGCCGCACGACATCCGAGACTACGACTTCGAGGACTCACCCATCATCACCACCCAGGACATCGACGGGACTGCGACGGAAGTCGTGATCGGTGCTGGCAAGTCGGGCAAGGTCGTAGCCTTCGACGCCAATACCGGCAGCCGAATCTGGACGCTCAACATCGGCAAGCACAACCAATACCAGTACGGGAACTTCCCGGCTAAGTCGGTCACTTACTGTCCGGGGTCACTTGGAGGAGTCCTGACCCCAATGGCCGAGACCGGCAGCACGCTCTACGTGCCCTGGATCGACTGGTGCTTCAAGGGAAAAGCGACCGGGCCAACCGGCGCTAGCAAATCGGAAACCGGCGGACTCGCTGCCGTCAATGCGGTCAACGGCGCAATCGAGTGGACTCACCTTTTTAGGAGCTTTGACTCTGGCGGAGCGACAATCGCCAACAATGTAGTGTTCACTTCCGATTTCTTCGGGACGATCTACGCGCTCTCGACAACAAACGGCGCGGTTCTCTGGTCAACGAAAGCGCCAGCCGGCATCAACTCATTCCCGGCCGTGACCAAGGACATGCTCATCATCGGTGCGGGTGCTAGGACCTCAACCAAGAAACCTCATGGCGAGATAATCGCCTACTCGCTCGGGGGCCAGTAGGGGCCATTTGAGCTGCCTCGGGCATCGACCGCCGAACCACAAGCGCTACTGTCACCCGCTTGGTCCCGAAGCCCACACATCGAGCTAAGCGTTGGCGTCCTGTGCCGCGATACCTAGAGCTGGTAGTTCTTGGGGGCTCGGACGTGCTGGTGAAGATGGCGGCCGCGTAGAAGCGTCCTTCTCTGGGCTCGACCACGCCTAGGTCCAGGCCGGGAGAATAGCCGCGCGACATGGCCTCCAGAGGAGACTTCGTCCAGCCGGCCACCTGGGCAACCGGCGTCGCGTCAATCGAGCCGAGCGTGGGATCTACGGTGATCAAATACTCCAGACATCTACGGGGTGGGAATGCTCTTCCCGTCGGACTGCCAGGTAACAGTGGGTCCTCAAGAATGGACGCGAGCTGGAGGGATCGATGGTGATGGCAAGGCGCCCAGCGTGCTCTTGATCGATGCCGATATCGGCATATAATAGATGCATGGCACGAGCCGCCACCACGTCTGACGTGTTCAACGCGATCGCCGAGGTGCACCGCCGCGACATCCTCGACGCGCTGCTGGCGGGGGAGAAGCCGGTTGGCGCGATCGTCGACGAGCTGTCGATCTCCCAGCCGCAGGTCTCCAAGCACCTGCGCGTGCTCAGCGAGGTGGGCCTTGTGCAGTGCCGTGCACAGGGTCGGCACCGCTACTACCGGCTGGACCGCGATCACCTCCGGCCGCTCGGAGGGTGGCTGGCGAAGTACCAGCAGCGGCTGGATCGTTTGGACGACTACCTCAGCGAACTACAACAAGGGGAGGAATGCCAATGACTACTACACGACATGGCTCGGCCACGCTCGAGTTTCCGAGCGACTGCGAAATGCTAGTCACCCGGAAGTTCGACGCGCCCGCAGAACAACTCTTCGACGTGTTGACCAAGCCCCAGCACGTGAGACTCTGGTTCACAGGCGGAGGCGAGAATCTCGAGATCTGTGACATCGACCTCCGGGTCGGTGGGGAGTATCGCCAAGTGGGTGTTTTCCCCGATGGTGTGAGGTGCTCCTTTCACGGTACCTACCTCGAGATCGAACCCCCAGTGCGAACCGTAGAGACCTGGGTGTTCGATGGAAGGCCGGAAGCGGAGGCCGTGGAGACGGTGACGCTGCGCGAGGAGGACGGCGTCACGACGATGACGGTCCTGCTCGCATTTAAGCACCAGCTGAGTCGCGACTCAATGTTCGAGCACGCCCCGGAGCAGCGAGATGATGCGGCGGTCGCCATTGATGGTATGCAAGCCAGCTACGACAAACTCGAGGACCTCATCACGACCCTCGCATAGCGCGATCTTCCCCGTCCGCTATTTCTCCTTGTCGTAACCGGCGGCCCATCGGCCTCCCACGGCGTCCTCCAGACCGAGCTGGCGTTCCGATCTTCGAGCCCGCCAAATCCGAGATGATTTCCGTCAGGACCGCATGTCCCGAGGACGGCCATCGATACCTAGAAGGAAGCCGGACCGGAGGCGCGGATGGTGGACCAACTGCTGCGGTAGGTAGCTAGACACTCCGGGCTGGCGACCCGAAGGCCCGCGATGGCTACCGTCAAGTTGGCTGGCCATGGCCAGCGAAGCTGATCCCAGAACAGAGTTATGTACGCGCCGCCATCGCTCTTGGCGATGAACAGATCCACAAGGACTCCATCCACGGTGAGGGCTCGCTTGTGGGTCGACCGCTTCTCCGCTGCCTCTGCTTTGGTACTCAGGAACGCATCGAGCATCGCAAGGTCTGGATCGAGCAGCAGGAGATCGATGTCGTGATGGGTCCTAGGCGGCGAGAGGCCGTTTAGCTCTTCTGCCCAACCTCCGAAGACAACCACCGCGAAGCCAGCGGACTCGAGCTGAGTGACTACTGCTCGAAGCAGTCGAGGACTGTTGGTCATTCCGCATATTGTGGTCGGTTGCCTTACGGGTACCCAGATTGCGGCCGCCTGCGCGACCGCTAGGGGCAGGCCGAGGAGAGGTGGGCCACCACGGTGGAATGGGCGAGCGGAGCGGCTACCCTCCCGAGCCTTTAGCCACCGCAGGAACAGAAGCCGGCCGCAAGGCACGGTCTTGGTATTTCGATGGACAGGAGTTCCTACCGGCTGACACAGTGTGTAGATGGTTCAGCACCTTGCTCTGGTTCTGGGTGGTGGTGGGGCTGCCGGAAATGCGTGGGAGATCGGTCTTATCGCCGGTCTGGCCGAGGCTGGTCTCGATATGACAGAGGCTGCCGATTTGGTGATCGGCACCTCGGCCGGTGCCACTGCAGCAGCGCAGGTGCGCAGCGGTATACCTCCGGCCGAACTGTTGGCCGCGGTGCTGTCCCCGTCAGTCCAACCGGTCGGACAGAACCGAGGACGGCCGCCGTCCCTGCCCATGGCCACGGTGTACGAGCGGATGAGGACGATCTCCGCCACCGCCGCCTCGGTTTACGATCTACGCCGTGCGATGGGCGCGTTCGGCTTAGAGAGCGACTCCACGCTCGGACCCGGGGCGAGACAGCGGCGCGCAATAGTCGCCGCGCGCTTGCCTAGCCCTGAGTGGCCGGACAGGCCGATGATTGTGACGGCCGTTGACGCGCACACGGGCGAGGTGGCCGCGTTCGACCGCAATTCCGGCGTCGACCTGGTGGACGCGGTCACCGCGAGCACCGCGCTGCCTGGTCTGGTCCCCACGGTCAGTATCAACGGCACTCACTACATCGACGGTGGCGTGGGCGGCGGCGAGAACGCCGACCTCGCCTCGGGCTATGCCAAGGTCGTGGTGCTCTCTCCCTTGGGCGGACAGAGCCAGACACCACCGGAACGGGGCGCGGAACGGACAGCGCAGTTTGAGGGCCTGCGCAGACCACCTGAATGGGGCACGGACCTGGCAAGCCAGGTCGAGGCCCTGCGCAAGCAAGGCAGCCAGGTCGAGGTGATTACACCGGACGCGGATTCCCGAGCTGCGATGGGCACGAACCAGATGGATCCCGCGACCCGCATCCCCGCCGCCCGTGCCGGTTTCGCCCAAGGCAAGCAGGCAGCGGCCCGCTTGAGGTTCCTCTGACGATTGCCGACCGCCCGGCGCTGCACCGTCATCTACGAGGAGCCGAAAGAGAGCCGCACTCGTTCGCAGCCCTACGCGAGATGCCGTCTTCGAGGATCAGCCCGCCTGGTCTGAGAGTACGAGAGCCCGAGAGCCCGAGCCGGTCGTACCGATCAGGCTGCTGGTCCCCATCCGGCCCCTACACGATGAGCGCTCTATGCCCTGCGATACGCCCCGCCACTGGCCCGCCAGGCTCATTGACCGGCATCTCTCGACTAATCGAGGATTGTGGTTCATTCGATCACGGTAGTCTGATCACGGGGGTATAGAGATGGCCGAAGTGGTGCTCTTCCACCATGTACAGGGCCTCACCGGCGGGGTGGTCGCGTTCGCCCAGGACCTGCGCTCCGGCGGGCACACCGTGCACACACCGGACCTGTTCGACGGCGAGCGACCCGCGAGCATCGACGAGGGCGTGGCGCTCATTCGGAGTATCGGGGAGGATGTGCTCCGCGAGCGCGCTGACCGAGCCGTGGCTGATCTACCCGCGGGCCTGGTGTATGCCGGCTTCTCCTTCGGTGCCGGCACGGCCCAGCGATTCGCCCAGACGCGACCCGGCGCGCGCGGCGCGCTGCTGTACGAGGCGTGCATGCCGATCACCGGCGAGTGGGCCATCGGGCCGTGGCCCGATGGGGTCCCGGTGCAGATCCACGGTATGGACAAGGACCAGTTCTTCGCGCTGGAGGGCGACATCGACGCCGCTCGCGAGTTGGTCGAGACGGTCGGCTCCGAGCTGGCCGAGCTGTTCGTCTACCCAGGCGACCGGCACCTCTTCGCCGACAGCTCGTTACCGTCCTACGACCCGGTGGCGGCGGCCCTGCTGGTGCAGCGCTCGCTGTTGTTCCTAGATCGGGTGGGCTAGGCCGGGGCGGTCTTTTTCCGATCCCGGCGATGCGCCCAGGTCGCGGAGCGGCTTAGTAGCGCTCGCTGCCGCCGTCTGGGGCGGCAAGCCACCGCAGGAATGGGCCGACTCGCATTCGCAGCCTCACCGGTTTGGCCGTCAGTTGAGCTGTCAGCCCTACATCACCGGCTCCCAAGCCCGCTCCGTGATATGTAATTCTGATCTCAGATTTATGGTCGGGGAGACAGGACTCGAACCTGCGACCCCCAGTCCCCCAGATAGGTGCGATGCGTCCAGCGCGGTCCATGGTCGTCCATTCTGAGATCACGGCGGGAGGCCATCGTCCACGGTAGTCCATGCCAGTACAGCGCCGTTCAACGGCTATGCGGTCAGTTATGCGGTCAAATCTCCCGGCGTCAGGGGCATCCGCCTCAGGCGGGTCGAGCGGCCACAGGAGGCGGTCCCGGCTCATGTCTCTATCAGCCCTCAGTTGCCGGAGCTGAGCACCGCTAGGAGCTGCGCGACAGTGGGGGAGTGCTCGACTCCGTCCGGGCCGCGATAGATCCGACACGACAGGCCGACCGGATCGTCCGGGGTAGCAAACGGATCGAGGCCGTCCACGAGGATGGTCGGCGAACCGCGAAACCCAGTCCGCTCAGCCTGCTCGGGCGTCTCCACCAACTCATGGGTGACCGCGGACCCAGTGTCCTCGAGCCCCGCAAGTGCTGCCCGGAGCCGGGCCTCGGCCAGACGCCAGTGTGGGCAGTCGGCGAAATAGAGCAAGCGCACTTCCATCGCGGCATCATCCTCCCCCCACCGCGCGGCAGGGTCAGGTAGATCCGGGCTCAGCTCACCACCTAGGCCGCCAGGTCGCGACCGGCGGCGGCGGGGGCCGTTGTCAGCCCCGCCGAGCCGCCAGCGCGATCACCCCCAGGATCAGGAGAAGCGCCACGACCGCCAGGGCCAGCGTGCCGCCCGATCCGGACGGCTCCGTGCTCGTTAGCTCTGAGCGCGGCCCTGCGGCCAGAGCTGGAGCCGACGGATGGGGCACCTCGGCGCCAGAGCGGAAGGGCCGCTTGGCCCGGTAGCGGGCTACCTCGGCCGCATGGGCACCCCGGCAGTCGGCACACCGGCAGCCGTGGTGCCAGCCGGACACTGTGCCGTGCGGGTGTGGGAGGTCGGCGTATGTGGTCACACTCCCACGTTACGCTCCCGTCTCAGTCCCACCTGCCCCACTTCACACCCCCACGGCAGCCCTACGTGCCCAGCCCTCCCGCCGGGCATGGCGAGCCACCGAATCGAGATCGGACTCGGGGGGACCGCGGACTCACAGGCGGGTCTCTGTGAGGGACGATCCGCTCCCAAGATGGGCGTGCCGCCCGGCGGAGATCGGACTGGCGTGTATCTCGAAGTGCAAACGGCGGGTCCGCGTGGCACAGTCAGCGCCGCCCCAGATCCCCGCCTCGGCGTTGCGGCCCGGCGCCGCCACCCGGCCGGCCCGCTACCTCAGTCCCAGGTGGACACGCCGCCCTCGTGCCACTGCCCGGCCGCCCTCACTGCCAATTCAGCCGACGCCAATAAGGAGGGCCATGAACGCGCCCCCAAGGCACAGGGCCGCAGCCCCGATCATTAGCCAGTCGCGCCTGATCAGCAGGCCCTTGTCCCCAGGCCCGTCGGGCACAGCTCCCTCCAACTCGGCCACCACGGCCCCCGCCCCGGGTTCGATCGTCGGCGTCATCGGGAAGCTCCTCACAGGCATAGCTACTGGCAACAGCCTGCCCTACGTCGGAGCCCGGTGAGCTGTCGATTGCACCTCATTAGCCCGTCGGTATCGACAGAATCCACGGGCCATCTGGGCCATCGGGACGCGGAGGGGGAGGAGGCGCCTTGCGCAGCCTTAGGCTGGGTAGTCGAAGGTATCGCCGCACCGCCCGCAGAGGGCAATTCCCCAGGTCCCAGCCTCGTAGTCCGCTAGCTGTCTCTTGGTGAGACTGTCCAACACCGATTTACCCATCTCGACGAACTGCATAGCCCCCTCCGTCCCGCATCCAGGACATACCGAAGGCATGTGGGCGCCCGGGCCCCTGCGGGGCTGAGGCAGGCGGTTCGTGTCGAAACGCTTGCGCCGAGGTGGCGCCGCGAGATGTTCCGCTTCGTGAGGCTCTCGCGACTGGGGCTTCCGCCTCAAGCTACCTACGATCGCAGCGAACTCTTGGCGCAGGGACGAGAGATCGACTGGGTGGCCTGCCAGCGCAGCGGCGTACTCGCTCAGCGGCCATTGAATCAATGCTGGCCGGCGGGCGTAATAGAAGCCCACGCGGTCGAGGCGGTACCGATTGCTGGTGTCGGCCAGCGCATACCCGAGCAGCTGATAGGGGTCGGTTGTCTTCGGTGCTTGGTCTTGGCTCGCCTTGATCTCGATGAGGCAGCCGTCCACTATCAGGTCAGCGTCGGCCCCACCTAGTCCCGCACTTACGTCACCAAAACTAGGGTTCAGGACCGCTGGCCGACCGAGAAGGTCGCTTCGGCTGTCATAGAACGCCCATGACAGCTGGCTTAGGTCGGCGACCACGGGGTCAGATGCCAGAGCAAGGAGGTCGTCGATCCCACCGCCCCGTCCCGCGGTCACGATCGGCCAGTCTGGCCGGGGTTCGGCGCGGTAGAGCGTCTCGTAGCAGGCGAGCGCGTAACACGCACGGCAGAGCCGACCTTCTGCGTCCGCGTCTAGGCGCCGCCCCACGGGTTCGAGGCCGAGGGGCCGGTCCTGAAGTGCGTTAGCGAATTCCGTCCAGGTTCGACCCTCCCCACCGCCAGCGCCCATCATCCGCAAGCTAGCCGCACCTCTAGCCGCCACAAAGTCGTCGGGCCGAGTCACCGCGAAGTAGTAGCGAATCCGATAGTCGAGGGCGATCCCCACCGGTCCGTACTCCGCATGAGTGGGTCGAATCGTGACCGGGCCGGACGCAGTGCACGCACGCCGGATCGGGGCGCGATTCGGGAAGGTTTCTTCGAACCAGCGCCGGACGGGACTCGCCTGGTCCCTGAGATGACTGCTCAGCGACACGACACTCGCCCCAGCCCCGCCAGGACCGAATCGAGCCGACCTGCGAGCCTATCCGGCACTATGCTTCGGCGGCGACCCCGCGTGCGGCCAGGAAGTCATGCACGGCTGGCTTGAGCCCGGGCGGGATTACCGGACAGTCTCTGGGACATGCTCGGACAAGAGTCACACCAAAGTCCCCCTCTAGGGCACGGTCTCTCAGTGTCTCGAGGTTGCCAAGATCAGGCTCGAGGCGCTTCAGCACTTGCTCTGCCGTCTCCGCGCTAAATCCGGAGAGCATTCCCAAAACTTGGTGCTGTTTGTCGAAATCGTCGGCAAACTTCCGACCGAGCGTGGCGAGCGTACCAGTCTGGGTGATCTCACCCGCTGCAAGGCGCGCCTGGATATCAGGGCTCAGCTTGTTCAGGGCCACGTACTTGCGGATCGTGGCGGACGACACGTGCGCTCGGATCGCAGCAGCGGTGACATCGCCGTTAGCCGCCGTCACCAGGGCATCGAACGCCCGCGCCTTATCTCGTGGATTCATGTCCGCACGGTGGAGGTTCTCGACCAGGGACAGGACCAGCCCGTCTGAACTCTCGCTCGCCTTCCGGACCTGGGCAGAGATTGTCTCCCACCCAAGGCTACGAGCCGCCGCCAGACGTCGCTGGCCCGCGACGCACTCGTAGCTGCCGTCGGCGCGGGTCAGCACGGTAATCGGATTCAGGAGACCTTCGGTCTTGAGACTGAGTGCCAGTTCCTGAATCGATGTGTCCGGGTCCTCTCCCTCCAATAGGTCTGTCGCTCGGGTATTCGCGTCCCCGAGCTTGACCTGGTGAACTGGTATCTCCAGCACGTTCACCGAGAGGACGACCCTAGAGCGACACTCCGAGCGGTCACGGCAACCGCCGGTTCCCCTCTTGGCGGCAGTGCTCCTGCTCTTTCACTAGGCATCTCAGCGATGATAGGCGCGCCTGGGGAAAAACGGTCGTTGTAACAGCATGCCTTGCGACAGGCGCCAGGCTCCTCCCAGTGCTACGCTCCTAAGTGGCTAAAAGGGGGAGTTCGGATCTGCCCACCAATCCAGAGCGCAAACGATCCCGTGGCTAAGTAGGAGCGGTCAAGTGGTAGTAGACCGGTCGGGTCCTCCTCCCCTCAAGAGTGCGGCGAGGCTCGGACTGGCGGCATCGGTCCTAGGATTGGTCACCACTGTTGTCGTGGCGTTGGGTCCTCTATCTGGCCACTCGCCATCCCTCGCGAACGGTGCGTGGTCACCGTGGATAGCACTGTTGGCACCCGCCGCGTTGCTGTTCGGCCTCGCCACTATGCTCGTGGTCATAGCGCGAGACGACCGCGGCTGGCCTTTGATGGCTTTCGCGACCTTCGCGTGGTGGTCACTGACGTTGGTCGGGCTAACTTCGTTAGGGCCTTATTTAATCCCTACCGCTCTGCTCGCGCTTTTGGCGACCGCACAGTTGTGGGCCTGCCGCACACACCGGTAGCGCATCGCCACGATCGACGGAATCCTGGAACGTGGATAGCGTCCAATGAAGGGGGCGAAAGATGATGCGGAAACTGGCTCTTGCGTTTGGCACAATGCTCTTGGCGACAACCGCTACGATCGCCTCGCTGCCCGCTCAGGCCGCCACACAACGGGCTAACGCAGACGGCACCTCGGCATGTCCCCCGATAACCGGCTCGCTGACTCTGCCTCCGGGCCCACCCGGATACGCATACGTGGCGACGGGCACGGTGAACAGCGCTTGCCAGCTTATCGAGAGTCCGCCAACACTGGTGCCCGACGCAGCCAGCCCCGCCTCCAGCGCGAGCCAGACGCTTCACGCTCAGTACATACTTCGCGACCCTCTAGGCATTCTGCTGAACGAGCTGGAGACCACGCTGAACTGGACGTTCAACACCACCGTTCTATCTCACAGTGTTTCTGACTACCATCAGGTGGCGGGCGATGGATGGGATGTGGTGTATGACCACACCTACACCGTGGGCGGCTGCGACGGCTGCTCTTACGTCACGGTCGAGGGGAGTGCAGAGTTCTACTGGGTGCCGTCAGGCGGCGTATATGACAATTACAACCAGAATTACGTAACCGGGTATTGGAACGGCTCGGGCGGCTGCACGTTCAGGTGGCAGTGGGATACGGGCTTCCCCGGCTGGACAACTCACACATCGTGTACTTACGGCTGAGCAGCGGTGGCCGTCTGTGGGATCCCAGGCCACCCCCGCTTCGAAAGAAACGGTCACTTGTTTGCCCCGTCTTCCAGCTCCGGGGGCGAGAGCGCCAGCGGGGCTCCGCCGGCCAGTCCCTTTGTTTGGCTCCGGGAACGCGCCTCCCTGGCCCGCTCCTCGCGGGCAACGTAGCCGCTCCGGCGCCGTGGCTGGCGGTCCTGGCTCCCCGGTGGGCGCCCCAGCCGGCGGCCATCGGCCCGGGCTCGGGCCAGCCCGGCCCGGGTCCGCTCCGAGCGCCGGGCCGACTCCTGCTCCGCTACCCAGCCGGCAATGGCGAGGAGCAGGTCTTGGACCGGCCCCGCCTGCTCGGTCCAGCCCTCCTGGCAGGAGACCACCGGGACTCCGGCGCGGCCGAAGTCGCGGACGATCTCCAGGGTCCGGAGCGTGCCCTCACGGGTGAGCCGGTCGAGCGCCCACACGCAGAGCACCTCGAAGGCGCCCCGCCGCGCATCCCGGAGCACCGTGCTCAGCGCCGCCCGGTGGGCACCCTGCCAGCCCGAGGCGGTCACCCGGTAGACCGCCACCACCTGCCAGCCGCGGCGCGCGGCGAAGGCGCGCAGCTCGGTCTCCTGATTGTCAGTCTCCTGCCGGTCGGTTGAGACGCGGGCCCAGATGGCCGCCCTCACCGGCCTTCCTCGAGAGCGCCTAGCACAGAGCCCGCCGCCTGGGCCAGCCGGCGCCGGACCACTTCGGCATGGCCCGGGTCCAGCTCGATTCCCAGCGCCCGGCGGCCTTCGAGCAGCGCCGCCAGCGGGAAGGTGCCAGATCCACAGCAGGGGTCCAGCACCAGGCCACCGGCAGGGCT
The DNA here is from genome assembly GCA_049279335.1 of Candidatus Dormiibacterota bacterium. Lineage (GTDB taxonomy): Bacteria > Chloroflexota > Dormibacteria > Aeolococcales > Bog-877 > Bog-877. Next base: position 10,947 of record JBAPNX010000033.1, on the reverse strand, counting down.
GAACCGGCGGAGGAGCTGCCGCGGAGGCCCGAGACTCTGCCCCCACTCGTGGTAGCGCTTCTCGGGCATGGGGTCCATCTGCAGGCAGTCCGAGAACCACGGCGGGCTCTCGGGGACGGGCGGCTTGACGAGGATCAGGACTGGCCGCCAGCCGGTGCGCACCCGGCGCGCCGGGATGCCCGGCTGAGAGCCCTGGAATCGGATGCAGGCCTGCCACCAGTATTCGAGCCCGCCAGCTGCCAGCCCGGCTAGCTCCGCGGGCAGGTGGAGGTGGCCCACGTAGGCGAGGCAGAAGGCGCCTGGTTTGAGCACCCGGTAGGCCAGCCGCCCGAGATCCGGCCAGAGCCCCAGGAACTCAGTCCCGTAGGGCGGGTCAGTGAGCACCAGGTCGACGCTGCCGTCGGGGATGCTCGGCGCTAGCTCTCGGAAGTCGCCCTGCCACACCTCGGCCCCTTTGGGGACGATCGCGGGGGTGGCGCTGGCCAGCTCGGCTAGGGCGTCCCGGCGCTGAGCCTGGGTCTTGGCCACCAGCAGGGGCATGTCCCCGGCCTCGACCTGGGCCGCTAGGTCAGGCGCGGTGGCGGCGAGCTTCCGAGCGGACTCGAATCGCTGTGTCGATATACCCAGGGCCCGGCTGGCCTCGGCGCGGCTCGGGTGGTCCGATGCTTGCGTCGGGGGTGGGGGTACGCAAGCATCGTCCGGGGTGCCAGACCACCGGGCCTGGGCTGCCTTCTGGGCTCGCAGTCGGCGCTGGTCGGCCCCCAATTCGGCCGACAGCCGGACCGCCAGCATGGCCCGCTGGTCATCGCTGAGGTGGCGCCGGTGCAGAGCCGCCCGGATCATATAGGCCGCCTCGTCGCCGGGCTCGCACATGGCCGGCGCGGTAGGCAGCCCCGCCAGCTCCAGCTCCAGCGCTGCCCGCAGCCGATGACGCCCGTCCAGGACGGTGAAGCCATCAGGCGCCAACCGGACTGGCTCAAGTATTCCCCGCTCAGCCACGTCCGCCAGGAATGCCCGCCACTCGGCCGGTCGCATCTCGGGGACCTGGTCCGCCAGTGCGTGCGGCTGCAGCCGCGACACGGGCACCAGGGTGGGCATCGTCACCGACAGGAGCCCTCCCGAACTGGGAGAGGTGCGATTCCTGCGTCAACGGAGATCGCCTTGTGCGGGTTCACAAGGCTCACCCTTCGAGAGCCCGGCGCCCCGCTCGCCGCTGTCGTGGCCAGTCCTCTGGTAGGCCGCGCTCCCGGCGCAAGGCAGCTGCCGAGCGGCAGGCGGCCCTGCAGAAACGGCGCCGCCTTCCGCTGGCGCGGGTAGGAGCCGGGACGGGAGCCCCGCACTGTGCGCAGCGGGATGGGCGCCCACCCGTCCTGCTATCCGCCAAACGTTCGCCACTACGATGGCCGTGCCCAGACTCGGGGTACTGGAGTACTCCGCCGGGCCTGGCGCGCGGCTCGGTCAAGACAGGCTCGGCTGGTGTGGCCATCAGGAGCCCCTACCCGGTGGGCCGCGCCTGAGCGAGGGGGCGGAACCGGAGTGGGATGGTCCCATGCCCGTACCAGCTGTCCGCCACCAGCGACTCGACCCGGAGACCGTGGTAGGCCGCCCAGCGCTGCGCACCATCCAAGGCCGCGGCCGAGTCGTCGTAGATGTGGGCGAGGAGGAAGCGCCCGATCCCCGGCCCTGCCCAGATGCGCCCGTGGTCCCAGCCGGCAGGGCAGCAGGGCTCCGGGCCGTCCGGGCCTTCCCGATCGCCCCAGGGGAGCCGGCACCGTCCAGTTAGCAGCCCGTGCACACATGGGCGGCCCGTGAGTAGGCGGTAGTCGTGTTGGAGCGCCCAGGCCTTGGCACGCTGGCGGGTCTCCCAATCCCCGTAGAGCGAGTCGACCGAGGTGCGCCGGTAGCTCACGGCCGCTCCCCTGGCCCGGGAGCTGGCAAAGGCGAGGCGGCGCCCGGTACTTCGACGCCCGACGAGTCTGAAGCGGGCGGCGGCGGCGAGCTGCCAGGGTCCCTCTGGAGTGGCTCCTCCGCCACTACCCCCATGTGAGGTGACTGCGCGGTAAGCGCGCTAAGCGCTGTATCTCCTTCCTCTACTTCAGAATCTAGAGAAGGAGGTGCGCTATAAGTGCGCGGTAACTGCGCGCTAAGTCCTGTGGCCCTCTGGCCGCTGGGGCTTACCGCGCACTCCTCCGGAGGCAAAGTTTCGCCTTGATTCGTATTCGGATCAGCCCTTTCCACGCTTACTGCGCTTACCGCGCGCCCACTTACACTCCTCGCGCGGGCTAGGTAGCCCTCGCCAGCGGCCTTCGCGGCGGCAGGCTTGACCCGGTACCGCTTCGCAGGACGGCCACCGGTTGCCTCCGTCCCCAGCTCCACGATGCCCTGGTCGCCGAGCGCTGAGACGGCGCGGTCAATTCGCTTCGATTCCCAGTGCCGCGAGAAGTGATCGCGAAGCTGATTGGTGGTGAGCCCATCCGGGCTCTCCCGAAGTGCACGGAGCACCTCGTCGGCGTCGGAGTCGCCCAGTTCCTCTCCGAAGATGTACCGGGCGCTGGCCTCGGAGAAGTCCCAGATGGCCAGCGCCGCAAGCAGGTGGGGGAGCTGAATCACCGGGCTCAGGTCCAGCACCGCGTACGCCGTCGCGAGCCTGACAACGTGGGCCTCCCCGCGGGCGATCATCGCGCCAAGCAGGCCAGGCTTCCCCTCTGAGAGCGGCTCGTACACCGCCTCCCAGGCGGCTGCCGCCTCAGAGTCGAAGTCCACGGGGTCGTCGAGGGTCGCCGCGAATTGGAGAACCTGGTGGAGCCGAACGACTAGATCGTTGAGGTTCGGCGAGGCGGCTCCGCGAGGGAGTAGGCGGGCTCGCTTCACGCAAGCCCATATGAACCTGTTCCCCAGGCCGTTCGCCGCCTCGGTCCGCGTCAAGTAGCGAGCTAGCTCGGCCCTGGTGATGTGCCCGATGACGCTGATGTGATGCTTCGCCGCCCGGGCCTGGGCCCGGCTCCGCTCGCTCACCAGCGCCTCCAAGGGATGGACCCGATCCCATGCGTTGCGCATCAGGGCGCTGAGGGAGCTGCCCTCGCGCTCAAGGCGACGGAGCACGGTAGCGAGTTCGCTCTCGACGATCAGTAGGCGCTTGTCCGTCTCTCCCGCGTCCTCTACCCGCTCTTCGCCGGTCTTGGGCTCGGTCGCGATCATCGGATCGCGGACTGCCCAGATCAGGCCCTCCCCGCTCGATAGGCCCGACTTCACTCGCTGCTCGGCCCACTCCACGGCCACAAGCAGGAAGAGCCGCCTAATCCGCTTGTCGGCAGTCCCCTTGCGTGACTTGCTCGTGGCCCCCACGATCCCGATGAACTCATTGAGCCCGTGGTCTGTGTCCTCGACCCGAAATCTTGGGTTGAGGCCGGCGCAGTTGCCGAAGTACCCAAGGAAATTCAAGAGGAGCGCGACTCGGTCGGCCTCAGTGCTGGGCTCGATGGTGGTCACCACGTGGCCAGCGAGGCCATAGAAAGCCTCTGGAGCCATCGGCTCGGGCCAGGAGGCCCCTTCCCCGCCGGGGTCCACGCTCTCCAGGCCTGCCGTTGGCTCCGCCTCGGAGATGCTCTGGGGTCCGGCATCCGCCCAATCCAGCGCCTTCTCAGTCGCCACCGGACGACCTCTGTCGCACGAACAACTCCACCCCAACCGAGGCGGCCTCCGCCCTTCGCCTAAGCTCCCCCGCCGCTCCCCGGCCGGCCTGGTCTGGGTCGGCCCATGCCTCCAGGACAGCGAGCCCTGGCGGCAGCACCAGCCGTGCCAAGCCCACGGCAGAGCCGGAGGCCCACATAGGCGTGCCGCGTGCTTCCTGCACAGCCAGCGCTGTCTCGATACCTTCCGCCACGCCCAGGCGGCCAGCGGCTGGCTCTCCAAGGTGAACTGCGGCGCCGAGTACGCGTCCTAGGAATCGCTTCGGGGAATCGACTCGTGCCTTGCCCGCCCCTCGCGGATCGAGGAACGTGCGATGCAGACCGACGACCTGCCCGTCAGCGTCGAGGAAGCGCCCGAGCATCGCGGGGAAGTAGCGAATTGGGCCGTCAGGATCGGTGTAGCGGAGGCCTTGGTGGAACCGCAGGGTGGGCGGGATCGTTCCGCTCAGGCCGCGGAAGCGCAGGTACGCCGCCAGCCGTGGATGCTGAGGGAGTGCCTCTCCCCAGAGGCGCTCAATCAGTGCGGGGTCGATTTGCTCACGAGTTGCGAGGCTCCAGATCGGTGGCGGGGCAGGTGAGGAGAGCCGCTGGCGGTCAGGCCAAGCCCCCAGGGCTCGCAGCTTGGCCAGCACATCCTGCTGACTGCAGCCGGCGTGACAGTGAAAGAGCAGGCGTCCATCTTTCTCGGTGATCGAAAGCGAAGGACTCCGGTCCTGGTGTGCCGGACAGCGCGCCACCCAGCCCGAGCCGGACCGGCGCACCCGGTCGAGCCGGTCGAGGATCGGCGGCACAGTCATCGACCAGACCGATGGCCCAGACGCCGGCGCCGCTCCCGGCGGTTGAGAGGCGGCGGCTCGAGGGGGAATATGCGGATCTGAAGCCGCTCCTCACGGCGACGGGCCACCCGAGTCATTCCCACGCTCAGATGGGACGCCGGCAGGCGCCCCTCCAGTAGGTCCCGACTCAGCGGTTCCAAAGCGGCATGGAGGTCGACCGCGAAGGCGTAGGACTCGCGCACGTTAGCTGCCAAGAAGACGATGGCCTCGAAACAGGCGGGCTCGGGAATGGCCTCGACCACCTTCCGGATCTCGCGGGCTGGGTCGCGGGGCCTGCCCGGCAAGATGATCTCCAGCGCATCGGGAGCGCTCCCACCCCCGCCTCCCAGTGGAGCCGAGGGGTGTCCCCCGCTCCTGGCGGGTACGATTGGGCGCGAACGGGGCGGCCGATACATCCGGCTTCTCCGACGGCCGTTCGGGCCGGGGGGCTCGGGCGGCCGCACTTCCCTTATCGCCTACCGGTGCCCACGGTTTCGTGCGCCTCGATGAACCGTGCCAGCTCGGCTTCAGAGACGAGGGTGCGCCGGCCCAGCTTTACCACCCCCAGCTCCCCGCGCCCAACGAGCTGCCATGCGAAGGATCTGGAAAGTCCGAGGCGCTCGGCCGCCTCGTCGACCCGTAAGAGCCGCCCAACTCCACCGTCCATTCCATGCACCCTCCTGCGCAGCTCGGCCGTCTCAGACCGGACGATCCCACAAAGGTCGTATGATCGTTATATGACGGATGGCGACCGCCTGGCGGTCCTGGCCGAGCCCATCCCCGTTCCGACCCACGTCGATCTCAGCGAAGATGGGGAATGGGTCCTCTGGGACCGGTTCGCTGCAGGTCCGCCGGACCCTCGCCGGCCCGGCGTCGCTGCACTGGCGGAGTTCCTGGGACTGCGAGACCCGGTGGGTGGACCGGAGGCGGTCCGGGGGTATGCCCAACGGTGGGGGATACTCGCCGTTTGCCCCCACTGGTTCCCGACCAGCCACGCGCCAGCCGATGAGACAGGCCCGGGTTCGCCCGTTTTCCCTGAGCACACGGAGTGCCTACCCTTCGGCGCCTACGACGAGCCGCACTACACGGACGCCCGCCGGCGTGGAGCGACTGAGGCTCTAGATGAGCGAGCTGCCCAGGCCTGGCGGTGGTCCCACGCGTCGGTCCTCACGGGAGCGGAGCCGATTTGGTACTGGCAGGCGACCGCGGCGGCTTTCGGCGCGGTGCTTAGCCTGGCAACGCAATTGCGTGCGGGAGAGCTTGGCAGGCACGAGGACTGGCTAGCTGTCTATGAGTGGCCACCGGGCCACGCAGTCCCGATCCGCTTCGGGCAGTGGGAGGCGCCGACCCCGCCCCCTGCCGATCCCATGCCATGGCCTGGGTCGTGGTCTACGGTGCTCTGGGCAGAGCGCGCAGAGGCGCAGCGGGCGTTAGCCGAGGCTCGAGGGACTTGGAATCCGCCGCACGAGGCGCCGAACTCGGATGCCGAGTGGACCGCATGGCTCCAGACGGGAGGGGTCCGCAGTTCGCGAGATATCTCTGCAGAGTGGCCCGGCGTGCCCATCGGAGGGCTGCCCCAAACGACCGCCGGGCAGCGGGCCACGCTGGCGGCCTTCGTCGACAGATGGCTCGCCCTCGGGGCTGTGCGGCCGGTGTTCCGATGGGCCGCCGACCAGGAGCCGCGGCTTAGCTTCAAGGCCGGCGGCCTGTTCGGAGCGTTGGCTGTGCACCTCGCGGTGCGGGTGGCGAACGGCCAAGGCTGGGCGATCTGCAACGGGTGCGGCGCACCCTACGCGCCCCGGCGCTTGGTGAGATCCGGCCGCCGGGCCTACTGCGATCAATGCCGCAGAGACCGCGTACCGGATCGGGATGCTCACCGCGACTGGCGGGTTCGAGAGGCTGACAAGGCGAAGGAGGCGGCGAAGGCGAAGGCGGCGGGGCGAGCGCCGTGACGCGCCGCGGCCACGGCGAGGGCTCGATCCGTCACCGCGCCGATGGCCGCTGGGAGGCTTCGCTGCAGGTAGAGGGCCGCCGCCGCAGTTGGCTGGGCAAGACCCGGACCGAGGTGGCCCAGAAGCTGTCAGTGGCCATCCACGCACACGAGACCGGCGCTCCCTTGAGCGGCCCCAGGCAGACTTTCGCCCGCTTCTGGGCCAACTGGCTCCCTGGCATGCAGACTCAGCTCCGGCCCCGAACCTGGCAGCTCTACGACCAGGTGGGGCGTACCCACCTGCTGCCAGCCTTTGGCCGGGTCCCCCTGGCCCAGCTCGGCCCTGAGCACATCCGCGCGCTCCACGCCTCGATGCTCGCAGCAGGGCTCAGCCCCAGCACCGTCCGCCACGCCCACATGGTGGCTCACCGATGCCTGGCCGATGCGGTGCGATGGGGGACCCTGGCCCGCAACCCGGTAGGCTTGGTCAGCCCACCTCGCATGGTCGAGCAGGAGATGCAGACGTTCTCTGCGGAGCAGGCCCGGCGGCTGCTAGAGGCCGCCCAAGGCGATCGTTTCGAGGCGCTCTACGTGCTGGCAGTCACGACTGGGCTCCGCCAGGGTGAGCTACTCGCCCTGCGCTGGCGCGATGTAGACCTGGAGCAGGAACGGCTGGCCGTCACTGCCACGCTCCAGTCCGGGGTCGGCGCCCTCACCATCGCCGAGCCCAAGACGCTCAGCTCCCGGCGCCAGGTGGCACTGACCAGTCAGGCGGTCGAAGCTCTCCGGCGCCACCGCCAAGCTCAGGTCGCCGAGCGCTTGGCCGTTGGCCCGTTGTGGCAGAACGCTGATCTGGTCTTTCCCAACACCATCGGCGGGCCGATGGAGCGCCGGAACCTGCTCCGTCGGGAGTTCGGCCCGCTGCTGCGCCGGGCTGGGCTGCCCACCGTCCGCTTTCACGATCTGAGGCACACGGCAGCGACCCTGCTGCTGGCCCAGGGCGTTCACCCGAAGATCGCGCAGGAGATGCTTGGCCACGCCAACATCGCCATCACCCTGGACTGCTATTCGCACGTCAGCCAGGGCATGCAGAAGGAGGCCGCGCGGGCGATGTCGGCCCTCTTCGGGGAGGCCCCGGCCACTCCCTCGGGCTGAGCCAAGGCGCCTCCAGCATCCCCGCCCAAGGCGGCGCCTGACCCGTACAGGCCAAACCGCTATGCGGTCAGTTATGCGGTCAAATCGGCTGAGAAGGCTTCCCTGAGTGGCTCTGAAACCACCCATCTGATCTCAGAATCATGGTCGGGGAGACAGGACTCGAACCTGCGACCCCCAGTCCCCCAGACTGGTGCGCTAACCACCTGCGCTACTCCCCGTGACCGGGGGCTGAGCATATCAGGCAGTAGAATTCCGAGTTGGAGATGCCATGGATGCGCCGGTGCGGCAACTGCGACCGGGAGTTCCCGATCTACCGACTGGCAGGGATCCTGTTGGATGGTGAGCTGACGTCGCTCTGTCCCGGTTGCATGCAGTCCGAGCACGACAGGATCTCAGTGCCTTATGCGCCCCAGGCGCCCGGGGCGGTCCAGACCAGCACTTCTAGAACCTCCTGGTGACCAAAGCCCCATTCCGGGAGAGACTGGAGGGGGCCATCGCAGGGAAGGGAGCACCACTATGCGTGGGCTTGGACCCTGATCCGGCCCTGATTCCTACCACTCTGGGCGAGGGGATCTCGGCGGTTCGCCGCCACACGCTGGCACTGGTCGAAGCAACGGCACCCTATGCAGCGGCCTACAAGCCCAACCTTGCCTTCTTTGAGCGCTTAGGCCCGGCCGGCTGGGAGCTCCTGATCGAGGTGGTGAAGGCAGCTTCACGCCACGCTCTGGTAATCGCGGACGGCAAACGCGGTGATATCGGCCATACTGCGGCTGCCTACGCGGAGGCACTCTACGACCGGGTAGGGGCGGACGCCTGCACCGTGCACGGGTACCTTGGAGAGGACTCCCTGCGACCCTTCCTCGAGCGTCCCGACCGCTTCGCCTTCATCGTCTGCCGCAGCAGTAACCCGGGGGCGGCGGACGTCCAGGACCTCCCCGTAGGAGAGGGAGGAGAGCCGCTTTACCTCCGTCTGGCTCGGCTCGCCAGAGGCTGGAACACCTTTGGGACGGTGGGGTTGGTGGCGGGGGCGACCTGGCCCGGGGAGATCGCTAGGATCCGCTCCGTGGCTCCCGAGCTGCCCCTCCTGCTGCCCGGTGTGGGCAGGCAGCAGGGAGACCTGGAGCAGGCGGCGCTGGCCGCCCGCGGCCAGGATGGCCGGAGCCTTTACCTGGTCAGCGTGTCGAGGGCCATATCGCAAGCTTCTACCGGCGACGATTTCGCCGAGGCCGCTCTCGAAGCGGCTCGCGGCTTTCACGCAAGACTCACCCGGGAAGCAGGAGCTGCGTCTAACTCCAGATAGCTCGCCGCCGGGCGGCGGTGTAGCCTGCGAGCATGGGGAAGGCCGAACGTTCCCTGAGGTTTCTGGTCCCCACACTGCTTTGTTTGGTCATGATCCTGGCCGGATGCTCCAGTCCCGCCAAGCCCACCACTTCTCACCGCTCTCCACACCCCAGTCCGAGCGCGACTCCGCTGCCGACAACCCTGACCGTCATCGCGCCCCTGGGCGTCAACCTGCGATCAGGCCCGAGCACCTCCGCGTCACTCCTGCAGGTGATCGCTCAGGGAGTGACGCTAGCGATCGTCGGCCACAGCTCGCTGGACGGTGGCTGGTGGCAGGTCAAGGGGTTGACTGCGTCGGGCTGGGTCACAGCTCAACCGCAGTACACCTCGACGAAAGCCTTCCAGACTTTCTCCTCAGCCGCCCCGGTGCCGTGGTCGGTCATGTACCCGCCGGGTTGGACTTTCGCTCAGCAGGGACCGGGGACGGTTGTGTTCACCGACCGCGCCGGGGAGACCATAACCTTCGTAGTCGCCTCCACTACCGCCCAGCTACCAGCGGCGGCCCCGACGGGGGCGGTCCAGAGCGGAGCCTCAGCGGTCGAGGTGTATGGCGTCACCGCTCCCCTGGTGACCTATGCCAGTACCACGGCGTACCTGGCCTCGATTGAGTTTCAAGCTCAGCCGGCGCTGGCCTTCCTGATCAAGGCGCAACTGCTGACCAAGACTGGAGGCGCTACCTTGAATCTCTTCCTAGAGACGGTGTTCTTCACCCCGGGGGCGACTTAGGCTGCGCCACTGTCGGTGCCTTGGCCAGCCTCTCGGCGAGCTCAGCGTAGGCGGCGGTCCGGGCAGCGTCGACAACCTTGGTGTAACCCTGCATGGTGTTGAGGTTGGCATGCCCCAGCACCTCCTGCACCAGACGGACGTTGCCGGTTATGGTCAGCAGCTCGGTGGCCGTGGTGTGGCGCAGCACGTGTGGGGATTTCAGTCGCTCAACTCCGGTCGCCCGGCGGAGGCGGCGCAGGATATGGCGCGCTCCTGCACCGGTCAGTTGCCGTTTGCCCCGGGCGCTGGAGGAGCGGTCGTAGTTGAGAAACAGCGCCGACTCCCGATCGTGACGAGCGGCCAGGTAAGTACGGATGGCTTCAACCGCCTCGGGGGTCAGGTGGACCATACGTTCCTTCGACCCCTTGCCCTTCACCACCAGCCGTCCCTCGTTGCTGATCTGACTGCGTTTGACTGAGAGCGCCTCTGAGATCCGACAACCGGTGCTGAGCAGGAAGTAGACCAGGGCGGCGTCGCGCAGCCCGGGCTCACCGGTACCGTGGTCGTAGGCCAGCACCTGCCGGGCTTCGGATGTGCTCAGCGGTTTCGGCAGTGGAGCGGATACCCGAGGGATGTCGATGTGGGCCGCCAGGTCCTCATGAACCCAGCCCTCGCGCAGCGAGTGGCGGAGGAAACCGCGCAGTGCCTGGAGCCGACGTGCCCTCGAGCTGAGAGCCAGCCCCTGCTCGCCCAGATGACGCTGGTAGGCCCGCACCGCATCTCGGGTCAGTTGCTCGGTGTCGGTCGTCGGCTCTCTCAGACCTGCCCAGAACTGGACCGCCTGATCTAGATCAGTACGGTAAGCGCGGATCGTTTGGCCACTTCGGGCTCGATCGACCGAGAGGTAGGTCAGATACTCCTGGATCGCCGCTTCGATCTCCACGCGCCAAGCCTACCCGGGGTTGGACGGCGGTGGGGGAGCTCGAGCGAAGGCTCTGGACAGAAACGCCTAATTGCTTCGGAGACGGCGTGGACAAGGGCCGAGGGGAAGGAGTCGTCTTGGCAGAAGGCGACGACCACCACTTGGTCGGGGTCGGGGTGGGCTTGCCTGACGGGCTGGGCCAAGGCGTGCTGGGCGAGCGCGTAGGGAGGTGCCTGCTCGGTGTCGGGGTCGGCTTGGGGGTGGGCGGGCAGGGCCTCTTGGTGGGTGTCGGTGTCGGCCTCAGCGTCGGTGTTGGGCACGGCGTCTTGGTCGGGGTGGGTGTGGGCTTGGGAGTCGGCGTCGGGCAGGGCGTTTTGGTTGGTGTTGGAG
>JBAPNX010000032.1:0-1897 GCA_049279335.1 Candidatus Dormiibacterota bacterium | reverse complement strand
GGCTCAAGGTTGGCAAGCGACTCCCAGGACACGCCACGGGCTCCAGCTGAGTCGACTCTGACCAGCGTTGCCCATGGTGCGGCGTGCTTTCCATCCGCTTCCACCAGGTTCCCCACGGGTCTGCCCCCGAATCGGGTGACTCGTTGCTTGTCCAGACTTAGGCGACCATCTCAGCGGTGTAGATGGTCTCATATTCGATCGGCGTGAGCTTGCCAAGAGCCCGCTGGCGGCGCCGACGGTTGTAGGTGACTTCGATCCACCGCACGATCGCCAGGTGGAGCTCCTCGCGGGTAGCCCACTGTTTCCTCGAGTTGAGGACGTTCTTCTGCAACAGTGAATAGAAGGACTCCATCGGCGCGTTGTCACCAGCGGCCGCCACCCGACCCATCGACCCCCGCAGTCCGAAATCCCGCAGTGCTCGGACGTAGACGTGTGCGCGAAATTGCGATCCCCTGTCGCTGTGAACGACCGTGGCACCGGGGCCTCGAAGTGCGACGGCGTGATGCAAGGCCCTGACAGCGAGACTGGCAGTCATGCGGCTGTCGGTTGCATAGCCGACGATGCGGTTGGAGAAGACGTCTTTCACCCCGCAGCAATAGAGCTTCCCTTCCCTCGTCTGGTGCTCCGTGATGTCGGTCAGCCATAGCTCGTTCGGACGTGAGGCGCTGAAGTCACGCTCGACGAGGTCGTCATGGACCGGAGGCCCAGGCCGGCGAGAGAGCCCCCGTTTCTTCGAATGGGCGGAGAAAATGCGCTGTTCAGAGCACAGCCGCCACACCCGGTTCTCCGATACCTTGTGCCCGAGGCGCTCGAGCTCATCGGCGATGAAGCGGTAGCCGAACTCGGGATCGTCGTGATTCACGTCGACCGCGGCGTCGGTCAGATAGGCGTTCTCTAAGTCCCGCCGGCTGCAGGGGCGGCGAAGCCACTTGAAGTAGTTCTGCTTGGAAAACTTCAGCACCCGGCAGGTCACCGCCACAGGGACATCCTCGGCGGCAAGGTCGCGGACCAGCGGGTAGATCATTTTGGGGAGCTGCTCTGGCTCAGATAGGCCGCGGCGCGGCGCAGGATGTAGTTCTCCTGCTCGAGGACCTTGATCCGCTTGCGCGACTCACGCAGCTCCTGGCGCTCGGCGGCTGTCACGCCGTCCTGGACGCCGTCTTCGATGTCGGCCTGCTTCACCCAGCGGTGGAGACAGGACTCGGAGATCCCAAAGTCCTTCGCGATCTTCGCCATCGGGATCTCCCGCCGGCGAGCCACGGCCACGACGTCACGGCGGAACTGCTCGGGGAATGCCTTCGGCATCCTGTGCTCCTCTCCTGCGAGGCAATCCTCGCAAGATTAGGAGTCACCCGATTCGGGGGCAGACCCAGCCGAGTTCTTACTTTGAGTGCGAGGGTCGGAAGCAACCTCAGGAAGCGGTCCCGCCTGACGCTGGGTCATGCCTGTCCGCGAGCTCTCCTCAACGCAGGTCCAACCAGCTCTCCGAGTGACATCTGGGCGTTCCACGTCTCCCGCCGCAACGTGGGGACTAGCCCAACCCCGATCCCAGGACGATGCGCAGGAATGGCGGCACCGAAGGGAGCACGGAAGGTGAGGTTGGCATCAGCCGACGACATCCAAGCCGACCAACATCCAAGCCGACCAATCGGGTCTGGGCCGACGGCAGGCTACGCCCTCATCGCCTGATGCTGTCGACCGGCCACGACCCACCGGGAAAGGGCGTCAATTGTCCGCTGTCTCGACGACCCAGCTACTGATTACCTCGCCGGTTCCGCAGGTGGCTGTGTCTGTCGCGCTGACACACTGATCGACATGGGTCGGCGAGTAGTCCTCGAAATCGACGGTTGCCGCCACGACGGAATTGTTCGCGGTACAGGGCGCAACTGTCTGTAGG
>JBAPNX010000031.1:0-105473 GCA_049279335.1 Candidatus Dormiibacterota bacterium | reverse complement strand
ACGGCAGTGGTGAGCGTCTGCACATTTGCCGGCGTCGGTGGCGCGCTCATATTCATCAATTGGCGACTGGCAGTGGCCTGTCTCGCGGTGATCATCCCCCTGGGAGTCGCCACCACAATCTTTCGCCGTCGCGCAGCGAGAATCTACGATCGCGCCCGCGAGCGCATCGCCATCGTCAACGCCGAGTTTCAGGAAAGCCTATCGGGCGTGCGCGAAGCCCAGGCATTCCGTCACGAGCAAGCAAGCAAGACCGAATTCCATCGCCTGGGGAGCCGCTACCTGGATGCGCGTCTGTCAGCCCAGCGCCTGGTGTCGACCTACTTCCCCTTTGTGCAGTTCCTCTCGGATGCCGCGGACGCCGTGATCCTGGGGTTCGGCGGCTATCTCATCTCCAGGGGGCAGCTCACCAGCGGCGCCCTGATCGCCTTTCTCCTCTACATCGACATGTTTTTCTCACCAATCCAGCAGCTCTCCCAAGTGTTCGATTCTTGGCAACAGGCTGGTGCTTCGATGCGACGCATCCGGGAACTGATGGCTCGCCAGAGCCTCACTCCCTCACCCCCGCGACCGGTTCCCGCCGACATCCGCCGCGGTGCACTAAGTCTTCAAGATGTCCACTTCCAATACCCCAACCGACAGCGCAGGCAGCCGAGCGACCAGCCGGCTGCATTCGACGCCGACGCCGCCCTCCGGGGGATCGACCTCGACATCCCGGCTGGCCAAACCCTAGCCCTGGTCGGCGAGACCGGTGCGGGCAAGTCGACCTTGGCCAAGCTTCTGGTCCGCTTCTACGATCCTCAGCTGGGGCAGGTCTCCGTGGATGGCCTCAACCTCCGGAGCATGGAGCCCGGCGACTATCGACGCTCGCTGGGGTACGTGCCCCAAGAGCCGTTTCTCTTCTCGGGCACGATCAGGGACAACATCGCGTACGGTCGACCCGAGGCGGAGGACGTCGAGGTGGAGGCGGCGGCGCGGGCGGTTGGTGCCGACTATTTCATCGAAGAGCTGCCTGGCGGCTACCACCATCAGCTCTCGGAGCGCGGCCGCTCACTGTCGACCGGACAGCGCCAGCTGATCGCGCTGGCAAGGGCCGAGCTCATCGCGCCCAAGGTGCTCATCCTGGACGAGGCCACCTCCAACCTCGACCTGGCGACGGAGGCACGGGTCTCAGCCGCCATGACTCGGCTCGCCAGCGGACGGACCACGGTCCTGATCGCCCACCGACTGCAGACTGCGCGAACTGCGGATCGGATTGTGGTGCTGGGCGGGGGGCGCATCATCGAGGACGGCAGCCACGAAGAGTTGCTGGCTAGCGGCGGTCCCTACGCCTCGATGTGGGAGATCTTCCAGCCTGCGGCCGCGGCGCGGCCGCGATGACAGGGCCTCCGCCGGCGCGGCTCCACCGGCGCTGGATGCGTCTCTACGGTCAATCGGTGGAAGCGCGCCGACCCGAGGTGAAGGTGGAAGGTCGCGCCTAGGGGCCCAGGTCCCACAACAGCCGGTAGTAGCGTGTCCGCGCTGGGTCCGGGGCAACGCCATACGCCGTCAGAAGCTCGCGCTCCCAGCCCGGTCCGTAGTTCCAGTTTGTGCTCCAGGTTGCGACGGCCAGATCAGCCCAGCGGTCCGCCACCCCCATGGCACCAAGGTCAACGTGCCCTGACCAGCGACCGCTCCGACCCAGCAGCGTGTTCGGTGCGCAGGCATCACCGTGGCAGACGACGACGTGGTCAGTCGGGGGGATGGCGGCGAGTTCCTCGAGCGCCTGGTCAACAGTCAGGCCCCGATGCTCGGCATGCCACGTTGCGCGGTCGATCCACCCAAGCGACGCTCGCCGCCCCGCCTCCCTGAGACGGTCGGCGGCCGCGCAGCTGAACGGGCACTGGTCGGCGGGAAGCGCCTCGTGAAGGCCACGAAGCCCTTCGCCAATTGCGATCACCGCCCGCCTAGGGTCCCTCCGCCAGCGCTCGCTAACGGCCGAGTCTCCGAGAACTGGCGCAGTCAGCATCCAGGTACCGGTTTGGTCCTGGCCGCTGTCGATGTAGCGGGGAACCGTAGCGAATCGAACCGCCCAGGCTAGGCGCTCGGCCTCGGCGTTCAGGTCGATGCCGCTGCTGGCTGGTGCCCACTTCAGAAACCGCCGCCGGGCCGGATTGCTGAGCTCAAAGGTGAGGCCGCCGGCTTGGTTCTGCCATACGCATCGCACTCTGTCCTCGCCAGCCACGAGCTTGACCAGAGCGGGGGTGGCGATGCTTCCCCGGGGTGGCCCGGCGAGTGACTCAGTTTGATTGCCGCTTTGGGGCCGCACCCTGCCTGTCCTTGCTGACCTCACTACGTCACGAGCTCTGATACACGGTTGATCGGTGCTCTTCGCCGGGGCTCGGCAATGACGCCGCCATCTAAACGCACCCCGTTCATGCGCTCGGACTTCCGGCCGCTGCGTGCAGGGCCTCCCGCATCGCTAGGGCGGGCTCGGGCTGATCGGTGATCACGCCATAAACCAGCGGATCGGACAGGAAATGGCGCAAATGGGCAGCACCATTCACAGTCCACACCAGTGAGGGCAAGCCGGCGGCGTGGGCGCGGCGGAGGACTCCGAGCTGCGCAAGTCGGAAGTGGACGACAGCAAATGTGGCTCCGCAGTGACGCAGACGCGGCACCGGAAAAAGTTCACTCAGTCGGGTCTTCAGATATGGCAAGGGCGAGGATAGCCCCAGGATCAGGCCCGTCTTGGCAGCAGGTTCGAGCCGTCGGACTTGTTCAACCGTCGCATCCAGGAAGGATGTGTACACAACACGCTCCGGCTCCGAGCGGAGCCCAAGCTCGGCCAGCACCTCAGCGACGTAGCCGTCTTCTTTGAGCTCGACGTCGAGGCCGATTCGCCCGGCAGCCAGCTCGAGGACCTCGACCAGAAGCGGGGGTTTTTCGCCAGTCTTCTGGTAGATGGCGTTGCGGCTCAGCGACGCCACCGGCGCACCGCCGACGGTGGCGTCGTGAAGCACGATCAGGGCGCGGTCGGAGGTGCGTCGAACATCGAACTCGATGAAGTCCGCACCCAACTCGATGGCGGCCTCGAATGCCGGCAAACTGTTCTCAGCGGCGCTGGCGGTGGCGCCTCGGTGGGCGCCCACGAGAGGGCGGAGAGACGCCGCTGCGGCTAACGCAGTCAGAGAAAATTCAGCCTTGGCCGAGATACATCAGGGCGAGGTGACCCCGAGGGTGGGCACCCGCCTCCGAGACGCCACCGGGTGGGTGCATGGATGGTCTTCCTTAGCGGTGCGGGTTAGGGCAGGAGCTGCCTCGCGGTTCCGCTAACGATCTTAGCCAGGGTCGGTGTTTTGTCGCCTTTGGCTAGAGGTTGTGCCAGCCGGCCCCACTTCGTCGACGTCAAGCAGCGGTGCCCCCCGGCGCTCGCGCCCAGTAATTCGCGGGCTACTCCCCGCCCTTATTGGGCGGATCGTCGACCAAGAGCCATGGCAGCGCCTCTGCCATGGGCTGGAGCAGCACGGCGAGATCGTGATGCCCGGGCACCGGCCCCGCGACCAGTCCCAGAGCCGCCGCCAGTGCCGCCCGCTCGGCCTTGGCCCCCGCCTCTCCGTGCTCTGACTTCCAGCTGGCGAGCGCCCCCTTCCCCTCGGTGAGGCTGAAGAGCAACGTTCGTACTTCGTCCCACTGGCCAACGCGGTTGCTCTTCTCTAACTCCGCCATGGCGGTCTGCTCGGCCGCCCTGAACCGGTCCAGGTGAGCATCTCCGACATCGCGGTCCCACCCCCGAGCAACCCGTTCGATGCCGGCACGATCCATTTCTCGAAGGTCGCCTATCAGCCTGCCGATGGTCCTATCGCCGCCTGGAAAACCGTAGCCGTCGATATCGGTTGGCATGACTCCCTCCCGCTGGCTTTCCGACCACAGAGGAGGATACGCGCGCAACTCGCCAGGCTCGGACCGCGAGAGGGCGCCGGACACCACCGGGATCCTTCCGGGCGAGCGCCTAGCGGGTCGCGGTAGTGTTCTCGCAGCGACCAAGTCCGATGGGCGACGGCGGCCACCACCCGCTAAGGAGGATCTGAGTGGGCGAGCTTGAGAACCTCAGGGAATGGGAGGGGAGCGACGTGCTGGACTCCGATCATTCGAAGATCGGGCGCCTGGAGGACGTCTACTTCGACGCCGAGACCGACCAGCCCGTGTTCATAACCGTGCACACCGGACTGTTCGGCAGCCGACTCACGTTCGTCCCCACCGAGAACGCGTCCTTGGGTCAGGGGTACGTGGAGGTGGCCCGTCCCAAGGCGGCCATCCACAATGCTCCGCACATTGAGAAGGGGGGCGAGCTCTCGCCTGAGGAAGAGGTGAAGCTCTACAAGTTCTACGGCCTCGACTATGCTCCGGCATCCAACGAATCGGGACGCCGACTGGTCCGTCGCTGAGGCGCTTGCCGGGGTCGCGCGCGCAGCCCAGAACCTGCTGACCGGCTTATTCTCTCTCCATCGAGTTCTCGACTTTCTTGGAGCACGTGCGTGCTGACGGCGATCGCATCGCGGCAATCGCCAATGGTCATCTCGACACCGAGGTCCCACCCTGCCCAGGCTGGACTGTGCGAAGCGTGGTCACCCACCTGGCCCAGGTCTACGAGCACAAGATTGCCTGCACCCTGTTGGGAGAGCTGCCCGACCCCTGGCCCCCTCGGTGGCCCGCGGAGCGAGAACCGGTGGCGTGGCTGCTCGACGCCCACCAACGCCTGCTGACACTATTCCAGGAACGCGGGCCCAAAGCGCCATCCGCCACCTGGTGGCCTCCCGACCAGACGGTGGGCTTCTGGGCTCGCCG
Source organism: Candidatus Dormiibacterota bacterium (assembly GCA_049279335.1). Lineage (GTDB taxonomy): Bacteria > Chloroflexota > Dormibacteria > Aeolococcales > Bog-877 > Bog-877. The sequence goes on along the minus strand of JBAPNX010000031.1, from coordinate 100,649 downwards.
GATGGCACACGAGTCAGTGATCCACCGCGTCGACGTCGAGATCAGCCTGGGACTGACAACGCCAGTAGACCCAGCTCTTGCCGTCGACGGGGTGGATGAGGTGCTTGCGATCTTTCTGGCCGGCGATTGGTCTGAGGATCCCGACGATCGCTGCGACGGCCAGCGCATCGTCGTCAGCACGGGTGGGCGAAGCTGGGAGGTAGAGCTGCTGAGGGAGGCGATAAAGGTCTCGCCTCCAGGCGGCTCGCAGGACGCGGCGGTTCAGGGGGATCCCGAACCGGTCTTACTCTGGCTCTGGGGCCGCGGCTCTGACGCTGGACTCTCCCACCAGGGTGACCGCGCGGTTCCGGGTCTACTCCGAGACCGACTCAAGCTCGCCACCCAGTGATCGAGAATCCGCCCCAAGACCGCCATCCCCAAGGCGATGACGGCCCCCGCTGGCGGTGAGTACAAGCGCCGAGGAAGCGGCGCCGACTCTGCGCCCGCCTCGCCACCTAGTAAGTCCGGTGGCGGTCTGGTACTGGACCACCAGGGCTGCCATGGGTTGGCTGGTGGTCATCGTGACCGAGTTGATCTGGCTGCTGGCGGCTCCCAAAGCGGGCGTCTGGTTGGGGGCGGCACTGACCGCGACCGTGGTGCTGGCAGCGGCACATCTCGTGGTCATGCCGCGGTGGCGGTATCGGGTTCACCGCTGGGAGGTCACGCCGGTGGCCGTCTACACCCAGGCCGGATGGTTTCACCAGGAGCGGCGGGTGGCTCCTATATCCCGCATCCAGACGGTGGACAGCGAACGTGGACCGATCGAGCAGATCTTCGGCTTGATGAACGTGACCGCCAACACGGCCTCTGCCGCTGGGCCGCTGCGCATCTCCGGACTTGACCGGGAGACTGCGCAGCAACTGGTCGACCAGCTCACCAGCAGCACTCAACAGACCCCGGGAGACGCGACCTGATCCCTGAGCCATCCGCCGCACCCGCGGACCCGGACGGCCTGGCTGCGTTAGCAGCTCACTACTACAGCGCCGAGTGGCGCCGGCTGGACCCTCGCATGTTGATCTTGCTGCCGGTCCAGGAGGTGTTGCGTTCCCTCCCCCTGCTTCTGGGCCTGTTGGTGGCCGGCAGCAGCAGTGGGGGCGGACCCGAGTGGAGCCTGATTGGCGCAGCGTTGGCGATCGGCGCCGGCACGCTGCGCTGGTTCACCACCACCTATCGGATCACCGACGATCAGGTGCAGGTTCGTCGGGGACTCTTGCGACGCCGGACACTGACCGTGCTTCGAGACCGGCTTCGCACCGTGGACGTCACCGCCCACGCGCTCCACCGAGTTTTGGGGCTGGCCAGGGTCACCATCGGCACCGGTCGCTCCGACCGCAGGGACGAGGGCGGATTGAAACTGGATGGGCTGAGCGTGCAAGAAGCCGCGCAAATCCGGGAACTTCTGCTCAGCAAACCAGCGGCGCAAACTGCCGCAGTTGCCGCCACCACCGGCGCCGCCGAGGTCGAACTGGCGCGCTGGCATCCCGGTTGGATCGCTTATGGCCCCTTCACCCTTTCAGGAATTGTCACCGTGCTGGTGGTGGCTGGCTTTGGCTACCGAATCCTCAGCGCCGCCAACCTCAATCCCACGCATTTGGGGCCGATTCACAGTCTCCTACATGACGTGGGCAGAACCTCGCCCGCGCTGGTGGTCCTGGCCATTAGCGCGTTGGCTGTGGTAGTCATCGTCCTGTTCTCGACCGTCGGATATGTCCTTGCATTCTGGGATTTCAGACTCACTCGCCAAGCGTCAGGCACGCTCCACGTGAGTCGGGGATTGGTAACCACTCGGGCCGTAACCATCGACGAGAACCGCCTGCGGGGGATCGAATTCAGCGAGCCCCTACTGCTGCGAGCGGTCCAAGGCGCACGCTGTATCGCCATTGCCACGGGACTCCGGGTGGGCCGGGGCGCCGAGCGGGGGGGATCCATGCTTCTACCGCCCGCGCCACGCCGGGTCGCGATGGAGGTGGCGGCGGCGATCCTGGGCGATGCCGATCCGATCCGCGCCCAGTTGATTGGGCACGGGCCGCTCGCCAGGCGGCGGCGCTACAACCGGGTGCTCTTGGTGGTGGTTCCGGTGCTGACGGTCCTGGTGGCCACCTGGTGGCTGGAAGAGTGGCCGGCGTGGCCCTGGCTGGCTGGGCTGGTGGCATTGGCAGCCAGCCTTCCGCTGGCGGCCGATCGGTTTCACAGCCTCGGGCACGCCGTCGTCGGCGGTCGCTTGGTGGCTCGCTCAGGATCACTGGTCCGCCGACGCTGCGTTCTCTCCGCCGACGGCATCATCGGTTGGAACCTGGACCAATCGTTCTTCCAACGCCGCTCTCATCTGGTGACTCTGATCGCCACCACCGCGGCCGGCCGTCAGGCCTACCAGGTTCAGGACCTGGGGCTAGCCGAGGCGGTGCGGGTGGGAGAGCTACTGATGCCCGGTCTCTTAGCAGCGTTCTTCGAGGAACCGCGGGCAGCGGCCGGCCGGCCGGCGGCGCGAGACCCCTCGATCAGCTAGGGCGATGGGCGAGATGTTTGATCCAGTCCCACATTTCACGGTGAATCGGTGTGAAATCTCGCAGCACCCTGCGCCCCGGGGCTCCACCAATGGTGGCCGTTTCTGCAGCCCGAGCTCCGAAGAGATCGGGCCGGTTCTGCCGCCAATCCAGCACGCCTGCCCGCAAGAACACGGCTAGCAGACTGGCCACCGGCACGGCCAGCAACGCGCCCAGGAAGCCGGCCGCCTCGATGCCGCCGAACAGCGCCAGCAGAGCCACCAGAGGATGCAGGCGCACGAACTTGGCCTGTATCCGCGGTGCCAGCAGGTATCCCTCGATGACGTGAATGCCGAGAAAGAGGATCAGGGTGAAGAGCGCCAGCACCGGGCTCTTGGTCAGGGCCAGCAGCAGGGCCACGGCACCCCCCGCGAATGGTCCGACCAGCGGGATCAGCTCAAAGATGAATGTGGCGACCGCGATCACCAGGGGGAAAGGGACCCCCAGGAGCCAGGTTCCGACCCCGGCCAGGAGCGCGATCAGCAGCGCCATCAGCAGCTGAGCCCGCACGTAGCCACCCACGACGACTGAGAAGGCATCGAGAGCGAAGGCGACGTCGCTGCGGAGCCGGCCGGGGAGCAGGTCCTCCAGCTGCTTGCGCAGCGTCCGACCGTCCTTGATCAGCCAGAACGAAATCACCAATCCCACGAAGACGTCCACCAGCACTGTCACCGTGCTGGTCAGGCCGTGCAGCAGAATCGCGGTGGCGCCGGGGACGTAGGAGGAGAGGTTGGTGGGCACAAGACCACCACCACCTACGTTGATCCCATGTTTGCTGAGGTAAGTCCGGATCTGGCTGATCTCGGTATTGGCGCGATGCAGCAGATGTGGCACCTGGGTGGCCAGACCGCGAGCTTCGCCCACCAGCGGCCCACCAACTATGAAGAGCAGTCCGGCCACGCATACGAGCCCCACCACCAGGGTGGTCAGCACCGCCAGCGTGGGCGGGAAGTGGGCCCGCCGCTGCAGCAGCCCAGCCACGGGAGCGGCGACGAAGGTGATCGCGATCGCCAGCACCAAGGCCAGGATCACGGTCAGGATGGTGGTCAGCCAGCCCGCCACCACCAGCAGGATCTGGTAGACGATGAAGATGGTCAGGACAATGGCGGCCGCCCGCACCCAGGCCCAGGTCCCAGCGGGGATGCGGATGTCCGCAGCTTCAGCTGGGGTGGAAACTGGCACCGGCGCGACTGCGGGCTTCCGAACCCGGCGTGGCCTGGAAGTGGGCGGGTTGGAAGGCGCCACGGAAAATCAGTCTAGAGGCTGGTTGAGAAGTTTCTCCTACTCGACCTCAGCCAGTTCCGATTTGGCCAACGGCCGGACCGGTCGCCGACGTCTACGTCAGCGGCGGGCCCGAGGTGGCGGCACGCACGTTGGCCGCCGCAGGCAGCCGATGCACCTTCCACAGGTCGCCGCCGGGCACGAACCGGTTGAGCAGGAGAGTGGCTGCCGCCATCGCCATCAATTCGGGCAGGTAGAGCGGGAAGAAAACTGACCCCGAACACCAGAGTATGGCCTCCACCATCGGGCCCACCACCAGGATGGCGCGGCGCTGACTTGGCTCCAACCCGTCGATGTAGTACTTCCAGCCGAATCCCAGCCAGGGAAAGTCATGGCTGTACCAGATGCGGGGCTTGAAGCGGACCCGATAGGACCACAGCATCAGTGCGTGGGAGCCCTCGTGGGCCAAGAGGACACTTGCTAGAAAGACCCAGATCATGATTCCCCGACTCCAACCTGCGGCCAGTGCGCAACCGTCCTCTTGCCACCCTACTCGGCTCGGGCGCGTGCCGCAATTAGGAACTTGGAGACCCGGTTGCCGCAGGTCACCAGGACCTACTTACAAGGTTGGGGCCAGGCACGGAGTTGAGATCACCCTCGCTACTCCGGTTCGTCAGGCTCGCCGCGGCTGGCATTGGCCCGACCACGGCTCCAATACCCCTTGGCCGAGACCTGCTCGCGGCTGAGCCCCCGGGCCAAGAGGTGGTCGCGCAGGCCGAGCGCGACCCTGACCTCGGCCGCAATGTAAACGTGCCCGGGACCGGGCGGGATCGACCAGCGCCGCACCTCGTCTTGGAGTCTGGTCGGGTCCCCGGGACTCCCTGCTTCCCGGTGCAGCCATTTCACCTCCGCATCCGCCGGCGAGTCGAAGGGCAGCTCGTCGCCAGGACCGGCCACTTCCAGGATTGCCCGGGCCGACACCCCGGGCGGCAGCGCTGCCAGCATGGCGAAGGTGGCGGGGATGTAGGTCTCATCGCCAAGAAAAAGATGCCAGCTGGCCGCCGGAGCCCAGGTGATCTTGCCGCGCGGACCCACCACCTCCGGCAGCTGCTGGCCCGGCTGGGCCGCAGCCGCCCAACGGGCGGCCGGTCCGTCCCCGTGCATCACCACGTTCAGGTCGACAGTCCCTGCCCCGGGATCGGCGCGGCGGATGCTGTAGCGCCGGCCCACCGTCGAGCTGGCGTCCAGCGGCAGCCTGAGCATGAGGTCCTGGCCGGGTGCATGCCGGAAACCCCGAAGGGCCTCACCCCGGAGGCGGATCTCCCGGAGGCTGGGACCAAGCTCGTGTAGCTCTGCCACCTCGAGCGCCATCGTCTGCGGCGCGCTCGCTCCGGGACTGGATTGGCCGATAGGGGGACCTGCGCTCATCCGGCCAGTCGCAACCAGAATCGCGGCGATGCTCGGTACCGGTCGCCGGATCGGCCTGCGATCAGCTGGCCTCCGGCTGGGTGGAAGTGCAAAAGGCGCACCGCGAAGCCTTGATGGGGATCTCGCCCAGGCACTCTGGGCACTGCTTGGTGGTGCTGGCGGCCTGTCGCTGGGTGCGCGCCACCAGCGCCTCGTAGGGGACGATGACCGCGAGGTAGAGGACTAGGGCGACCAGAACAAATGTGAGCAGGGAGTTGATGACAGTGCCGTAGAGGAACTTGGAGTGATTGACAGTGAAAAAGAGGTTGGCGAAATCGGGTTTGCCGATGATCGCCGCGATCAGCGGCGTGAAGAGGCCCGCCACCAGGGACTGAACCACCGCCGCGAAGGCGACGCCCATGACGAAGGCGACCGCCAGCTGCACCAGGTTGCCGCGCATCAGGAACGCTTTGAACCCCGACATCTTTCACCTCCTTAGTTGCAGTGTGGCAGAGGCGCCAGCCACGGCACCGGGAGGGACGTGAGGCGCCTGAGAACGGTCGCAACACCAACGGCCATCAAGTACCCGACCCCGGCGCCGGCTGCTTCGGGCCCTCGGCCAGAAACTGCTGGTAGGCCTGCCAGGCTCGCGGGCCCCATACCGTGGCCGGGCCCCCCTCGAGGAGCAAGATCACCCCGATAGCCTCGGCCACTTCGGCGGGGGTGGCACCGCGGCGGGCGGCGCCCCGGGCGTGAGCCGCCAGGCAGCCGTCGCACCGCTTGACCACCGAAATCGCCAGCGCGATCAGCTCCTTGTGCTTCGCCGAAAGCGCCCCCTCCCCCATGGCTGCGCGGCCAGTCTGGACGTAGCCCGACCAAGCGTCGGGGATGAGTTTGCGGAGCTCATCAATAGGTGAACTCAGTTCCTTCAGCACCTCGGCGTAGTCGGTCATCGGCACTCCTCCACCAAGCGATCTGACTCGGTCCGGACCTGGAATCGGCGTGGTCCAACTGCCCTCATGATCGCGGCTGAAACCAGCTCAGGTTGAGGCTCGGTTCCCAGCTCTCCAACTTTGCCGGCCAGTGCTGCAGGCAACGTGGCGGCAAGGCCGGGAGGGCGCGGTCCGTTGCCCAGAGGAGGTTAGCGGCGGGCTCGGTAGGCACCCTCTTGCAGCACCGGAACCACCCGGCTCACGTTGAGGGCGGAAGCCCACTCGATCTCCTCACCGTAGCCGCGGCCCCGCTGCTCTCGGCCGGAGACGCACTCGTTGAGGACGTGACGCAATCCCTGTTTGCGGGCCTGCAGAAACACCGCCGCCGCCGCCGCCGCCTCGGGCGACCGCCGCCGCCGACGGAGTCCGTCGATGATCGCGCCAGCACCGATCAAGTCCTCCAGGGCCGGGTCGAGACTGCCATCGGGCCAGCGCTCGCCCGCAGCGATCACCGCCACGATCGATCCCGAGCGGCGGGCAAAGCGGGCCACCGCGAACGCGTTGCGCAGCGAGCCGGCCACCACCACTGCCCGGCCACCACCAGCGGCGGCGGAGATTGCCGAACCATTGGGCGAGGGCAGGACGATCCGCAAGCCGCGCGGCGCTCGGCTGAGGGTCACGGGGGAGAGGGAATAGGGGTGATCAGGCGAGACCAGGGATCGACTCACCGCTACCTCCGCGCTGAGCTCCTGGGCCAGAGCCGCGGCGCTCTCGGGGTTCCAGGGATGGGGATAGACCAAGCAGTCGCGCTCGACCGCCACTGTGACGGTGGTGGAGAACGAGAGCACGTCGACGACCACCATCACGTGCGAGGACGGGGCCAGCACCGCGGCCGCGGACAGACCCCAGCCAAAGCGCACGGTGTAGCCAGACTGGTCGGCCTCGGCAGGCCGGAAGGAGCCATAGCGAGACTCGGCGGTCGAACCAGGGCCCAAGTTGGAGCTGGCCATCTGGCTCATAGCTTGGGGGATCGCCCCGGGTTCACCCTCGTTGAGGCTCACTCTCACTTCGAGGAGTAGTGGAGAAGCCTGACTATATTGGTGCCAGTGTTATGCCCTCGCGGTCATGGGGCTAGGCTCTGAGTGGCACTCCCTAGCACCCTCGGTGAGCTCCGGGGCAGTGAGTACCGGATGCGCTCGATCCGGGAGGAGCTGCGGGACAACCTGGTCGATGCCCTGCGCCATGGTCGGGATCGCTTTCAGGGGCTGATCGGATACCAGGAGACGGTCATCCCTCAGATCGAGAATGCCCTCCTGGCTGGCCAGGACATCATCTTCCTGGGCGAGCGGGGGCAGGCCAAGTCCCGACTGATCAGGGCCATGGCCCAGCTGCTGGACGATCAGGTGCCGGTGGTGCGGGGAAGCGAGGTCCATGACCATCCCTACGCTCCCATCAGCCGCTTTGGCCGCGACTTGGTCAGGGAGCGTGGCGACGAGACGCCGATCGAATGGATCGGACCCGAGCAACGCTTCGGCGAGAAGCTGGCCACTCCGGACACCTCGATCGCAGACCTGATCGGCGAGGTGGACCCGATCCGCGTCGCCGAGGGCCGCTACCTCTCCGACGAGCTGACCATCCATTACGGGCTCCTGCCCAGGGTCAACCGGGGAATCTTCGCCATCAACGAATTGCCCGACCTGGCGGAGCGGATTCAGGTGGGGCTGCTCAACATCATGGAGGAGCGGGACGTCCAGATCCGCGGCTTCCAGGTGCGGATCCCCCTGGACCTGGTGGTGGTGGCGACTGCCAACCCCGAGGACTACACCAACCGGGGCCGGATCATCACTCCCCTCAAGGACCGCTTCGGAGCTCAGATCCGCACCCACTACCCCCACTCGGTGGAGACCGAGGTCGAGATCATCGAGCAGGAGCGCAACCAGTTCTCGGGACTGGGGATCCCGGTGCATGTCCCCCCTTACATGCTGGAGCTGGTGGCCGAGATCTCGCAGCTGGCCCGGCGTACCAACCAGGTCAACCAGCGATCGGGGGTCTCGGTGAGGCTCTCGATCGCCAACTTCGAGAGCCTGTGCGCCAATGCGGTGCGCCGCAGCATCCTCCTCCAGGAGCCGACCGCCGTGCCCCGACTCAGCGACCTGGGCGCGCTCGTGGCCTCGACTCTGGGCAAGATCGAGCTTGAGACCTGGGAGGAGGGCGAGGACCAGGCGGTTCTCCAGAAGCTGATTCGGAGTGCCAGTGGCAACGTCTTCCGGCGCCACTTCTCGGTCCAGGAGTTCGGCCCCGTCCTGGCCCGATTCGAGCAGGGACTGACCATCGAGGTCGGCGAGTTGGTCCCGGCCGAGCGCTACCAGCAGGTGGCCGACGGGATCCCCGAGATGAGCCGTATCCTGGCGGACCTCGACGAGCCGAGCCAGCCCGGCTCGGTGGCGGCCGCCCTGGAGCTGGTCCTGGAGGGCCTGCACCTGTCCAAGCGGCTGAACAAGACGGTGGTGGACGGGACTGCCGTCTACGGAAGCTAGGCAGGGGCCCGTGGCCTCCGCCCGCCAGCGCTACAGCCGCTGGGACGGCACTCAGGAGGAAGAGCTCCCCGACTCCGGCGAGCTCTTCTCGCGGCTGGCGGAGGACGTCTTCCACGGGTGGGATTTCGAGTCGGCCCTCCGCCGTCTTTTGAGCCAGGGGTTCAGAGACAGCAGTGGTCGCCAGCTGCGGGGGCTGGATCAGGTGCTGGAGCAGCTCCGCGAGCAGCGTCAGCAGAAGCTGGAGCGCTACAACCTGGAGGGTCTGTTCAAGGACATTGAGGAGCGCCTCGATCGGATCCTCCAGAAAGAACGGCAAACCCTGTCGGTGCGTCTGGAGGAAGCGGCGCGCAGTGAGCACCAGCAGTTGTTGGAGAAGCTCGCCCAGAGCCGCCTCGAGCAGCTCGAGGCGCTTCCGCCGGAGCCGGGCTCGGCGATCCGACAGCTCCAGGGGTACGAGTTCCTGGACCCGGTCGCCAGGCAGGACTTCCAGGAACTGTTGGCGCAACTTCGCCAGAACTTGGTCGAGCGTCACTTCCAGGAGCTGGGCCGGGCGCTACAGAACCTGGGCGAGCAGGACCTCAACCAGCTGCGGCGGATGGTCACCGAACTCAATCAGATGCTGGAGCGACACCTGCGCGGCGAACCGGACGGCTACGAAGAGTTCATGGAGAAGTGGGGCGACTATTTCCCCGACCACCCCGACAACCTGGAATCCTTCCTCAGCCAACTGCAGCAGCAGATGGGGGAGCTGGACTCGCTGCTCCAGTCCGCCTCTCCGGAAGCGCGCCAGCAGCTGCAGGAAATCATGCGCGCCGCGCTAAGCGACGACGCGCTCCGAGGCCAGCTCGCCCAGCTGGGCCAACTGCTCTCAGAGTTAGCACCGCAATCGCAACTCGGGTCCCGATTCGGCTTCTTCGGCGGCGAAGAACTGGACATCCCGGGAGCCCTCGACGTGATGGGTGAGCTGCAGCAGCTTGACTCGTTGGAGCGGGGCATCCGCCAGGCCTACTCGGGCTTGGAGCTCCCGCCCGACCTCCTGGAGCAATTCGCGAAGGCCCTAGGAGCCGATGCCGCCGCCAGTCTGGCCCAGATCCAGGAACTGCTCAAGGAGCTGGAAGCCAAAGGCCAGTTACGAGGTGCCGGTGACGGCTTGGAGCTAACCCCGCAGGGGGTCCGCAAGATTGGTCAGAAGGCGCTGGCGGACATCTTCCAGCATCTGGCCGCCGACGGCTTTGGGAGTCACCCCCAGGACGGTGCCGGAGCTGGAGGCGAGCCCGGCGACAACACCAAACGATACGAGTTCGGCGATCCCTTCCACCTCGACGTCGAGCGCACCCTGATGAACGCCGTGCGCCACAGCGACGGCCGCCATCCCCTTCGCCTGGCAGTGGACGACTTCGAGGTGCGGGAGTCGGAACGCAGCGTGCAGACCAGCACCGTGCTGATGCTGGACATGAGCCGCAGCATGCCGCTCCGAGGCTATTTCTACGCAGCTAAGAAGATGGCACTGGCACTGGATTCGCTGATCCGCACCCAGTATCCCCGCGACACCCTGCACGTAGTTGGATTTTCCGACTACGCAAGGGAAATTGAGCCCGAGATGCTCTCGCAACTCTCCTACAGCGAGTATGTCTACGGCACCAACATGCAGCACGGACTAATGCTGGCGCGTCGGCTACTCAACCGTCACCGCGGCGGGAATCGCCAGATAATCATCGTCAGTGACGGCGAGCCTACTGCGCACATGGAAGGTACGCATGCCGTCTTCATGTATCCACCCTTGCCCGAGACGTTCCAGAAGACGCTGATGGAAGTGCGTCACTGTACCAGAGAGGGCATCGTCATCAACACCTTCATGCTGGAGAGCAATCACTACTTGGTGCAATTCGTCAAGCAGCTGACCCGGCTGAATCGGGGGCGGGCGTTCTTCGTCAGCCCCGATCGACTGGGAGACTACGTCCTGGTCGACTACGTCGCCTCCCGCTCGCGGCCCAGCTGACCGGTGCCGGCTACCCGGTTGGACCCCGCACACCGGCAGTTCCAAGACCGCCTGCTCAACCAATTCCGGGCCCGTTACCCGGGCTGGGAGTTCTCGGCACGCGCAGATGACTTCGCCGTGCTGGCGAAAAAATCACAGGCGGAAGTGGCGATCTCGCTGGAGACGGTCTACGCTGAGTCGAGCCGCGCCGTCTCCTTACCGGATGAGATCACGCGTTTCGTGAATAGCGTCGGACCACGGCTGAGCACGGCCGAGCAGCATCCGGGTCACGTCGGACCGGGCGGACCCGACCCCGGTGCTTTGGTCTGGTGCGTCAGGGCGGAGCGCTCCATCCGCAGCTACAGGCGCTACCCCGAGTTGGCCAGCCATGAGCTCGCTGGTGGGCTCATCGCCTTCGTGGCCGAGGCACTCCCGGGCGATGCCATGCGCGGCGTCTCAAGAGACGACGCGGCGGCGAGCGGCCTCCGCGATGCCGACCTAATCCGCCATGCAGACCACAACACCTCGCTGCGGCTGAGCCGCTGGCAGACGGTGCTGGAGGCGGCCACTGATCAGCAGCGCTGGGTGTTCGCCGACGACATCCTTTTCTCCAGTAGCCTGCTGCTGGTGCCAGCATTCCTCGAGAGACTGGTTCAGCTGGGCGAGGGCAGGGTGGCGCTGGCGGTCCCCGACCGAGCGCTGGTGGTGGCCGGGGTCGGCGCGGCCGCCGCGCCCGAGGCCATGGTGCCGATCGTGCGCCGCCTCTACCGTCTGGCCAGCTTCCCGCTGAGCCCGGTCCTGCTCACCACCGACGGCGCAGGCGTCCAGCTGCACCCGGCGGAAGTGCGGAAGGCAAGTACCAAACCGGGATGGCTGCGGATCTTCAGGAGCGCCCCGGAGTGAGCGCAGCTACCCAGGCGACCCGCCAGCGCCTGATTCAGGGGATCGCGAAGCTACGGAGCTCGGCGCTGGCCAAGTACGGAGAGGCGCTGATCGAGGTCGGGGTGGACGACTCGGGAGTCCGGGGAACGGTTGCCCTCCCCTCCCAGGCCGAGGCTCTGCGCCGTCTGGTTTCGGAGCTCTGGCCGGACGCGAGCTGCCGACTGCTGGTGCTGTCCAATCGCCACGTCCGCCTCCTGCTTCACCCCGAAGGCGAACCGCTCCAGATCTGGCGGCGGCGGCGGGGAGGAGGTGGCGATCAAGACGAGCTGACCAGCCAGCTCCTCCCCGGAGATCCTCCGGCTGCGGTGCTGGCGGTGAGGCGGGGGCAGTACCTGGTGAAGGCCGCCGGGGAGGCCGTGGGATGGGTAGCCAAGACCGCCCGCTGCCGGCTTGAGGCGTCAAATCAGACAAGGGGCGGCATCGAGACGCCGGCGGAGGGCCAGTCCTGGGATCCCGCGGTGGTCCGCGAGGCCGCGGTGAACCTGCTCGGCCAGCCTTACCTCTTCGGTGGTACCGGCGGGGTGGGGATCGACTGCTCAGGTCTGATCTGGCGCGCCTTCTTGGCCGCCGGCCTGGTGCTGCCTCGCAACAGCCGGGCTCAGCGCAAGGTGGGCTCGCGGGTGCGGCTGGCCGAGCTGAGGGAGGCCGACCTGGTCTGCGCCATCTACCGTGGGCCCAAGCGGACCAGCCACGTGGCCATGAGCCTGGGCCGGGATGAAGTCATCCACGCCTGTAGCGAACGCAATCAGGTCAGCCGCGAGCCTCTGGTCGACTTTCGGGCTCGCTATCAGGTGGTCAGCTGTCGGAGGGTGCCGGGAGCAGTTCCCGCGGGACGCTAACCTAGCCGCAATGGAGGCTCCGAGTACGCCAGCGGCCGCCGCCGCGGAAAGGCAGGAAGGTCGACACGGACTCAGGGTGCCCGAGGCGCTGGTCGACCTGCGCCACAGTCGGGTCGACCTGGTGGGCGTCGCCAGCCTGGAGTCGGGTGAGATGGCCCGCTATCTCCGGGCTGCCGGGTTCACCAACCTGGTCGGTCACGACCAGCAGCCGGATCGCGAGAGCTTGGAACGGGCCCACAATTTGGCCCACGCCGGACTCAGTCGGACCGAGCGGCGGCAGCGACTAGCGGAACTCCTGGACAGCCTGAGCTCGCTGCGGTTGGGTGACGCCTATCTGGCCGGGGTGGCCGAGTCAGCGATGATCATCCCCACCCAGGCCTGGTTCCTCTCTCCCGCCAACGCAACCTTGCAGCGCTTGAGGCAGCGCGGTCACCCCTTCTACTCACTGATCCAGGCCTACCTGGACCTGGCCCGAGGCGAGGTGATCGGAATAACTGGGAGCCACGGCAAGTCCACGACCAGCGCTTTGGTGGCGGCCATCCTCCGTGACAGCTCCGCCTTTTCGACCGTGTGGCTGGCCGGCAATGATCGCCACGACCGGCAGGCGCTGCAGGAGGTGGCGCGGGACTCCGGCGCGGGCTGCCTGGTCCTGGAGATCAGCAACCGCCAGTTGCTCCAGATGGATCGGGCCCCGCGGGTGGGGTGCATCACCAACATCAGCCCAAACCACCTGGAGGAGCACGGCGGAATGGCAGGGTACGTGCTCGCCAAGCGCCGCATCTTCGACCTTCCCGGTTGCCAGGTAGCTGTGCGCAACGGGAGCCAGTCCCTCCTCCCAGTCGACCGGCCCCTGGCCGAGGGGATCCGAGAACTTCGCTTTGCTGCCGTGGAGGCCGATCTCGGGGGCCTGGATGGAGCCTTCGAGGAGGGGGGCGAGGTGCGCCTGCGCTGGCAGGGCAGAGTCATGCCGGTGCTGCCCACCGACGACGTGCCGCTTGCCGGAGAGCACAACCTCGCCAACGTCCGAGCTGCTCTCACCGTCCTGGCCGGCGTGACCGATCCGCGCCCTGAGACTCTCGCTCGCGCGGCCGCTGCGATCGCGGGCTTCCGGCCGCTGCGGCACCGTACTGAGTTGGTCCGGCAGCACCTCGGTGTCGAATACTTCGACGATCTCTCCAGCACCACCCCGCAGTCGACCGTCGCCGCCATAGAAGCCATAGGCAGGCCGTGCGTCCTCATCGCCGGCGGTGAGGACAAGGGTATCGACTTCTCTGGGTTGGCAGCCGCAGTTGGGGCCAAAGTGCACTCAGTGGTGCTGCTGCCGGGCGCGGGATCGGAGCGTCTGGCTCGAGAGCTTGCTCTGTCCGGCTGCGGTACCCGCCTGCACCTAGTCAACGAGCTGCAGGCGGGGGTGGAGTTGGCTCGCGACCTGGCCCAGCCGGGAGACGCAGTTTTGCTGTCGCCAGCGTGTCCCGGTTTCTTCACCGCCCACTATCGCGAGGCGGGCTTCCGGCGGGCGGTCCGGGAGGCTACTTCTCCTCGTCCTCGAAAGGCGCCAGGGTGAGCGGGGCCAGCGCCACCAGCTCGAAGGTGGCCCCGCAGTTGGGGCAATCGACCAGGTCCCCGACCTCCTGGACCTCCCCGAGGTCGAGCTCGGCGCCGCAGTCGGGGCAGCGCTTGGCGGCGGCGCCACTGTCGTCCATTGGGACTCTCCTTGGCTAGCTCCGAGACAGCGGGGCCGTCGCCGCAGGGGCAGTGGATCCACGCTGGACTCTTCGGCCCCAGTGTACCGGTTGCATCTCGGCTCACCCTGGGTGAGGGGGGGACCTCCCTGGAGCCGGCCGAGGCGCTCGGCGCCATCCTGGGCGTCCCTTCCCTGCAGCTCAAGCGCGAGGACCTTTCGCCCACCGGATCGCACAAGGCCCGCTACCTGGGCTACCTCTGCTCCACCATGCTGGCCAGCGGTATCAACCAGGCGGTCATCTCTTCGTCTGGCAACGCCGCCATTGCCGCCGCGGCCTACGCCTCTCTCGGTGGCATCCGGGTGCTGAGCCTGGTATCGCCGCGCACTCCTCGAGTCAAGTTGGAACGGCTACGCGGCTATCCCCAGCTGACGGTGCTCAGCAACCGCCCGGTGGCACTCCTCCATCACGCGGTCCGGGCGTGGGGCCTGGCCGACCTCCGCGGTTCCATCAACCCGCTAGCGCCCAACGCCTACCGAGGCATAGCCTCGGAGTTGCTCGCCCAGGGAGAGATCGCCGGTGTCTTCCTCTTCTCCAGCAGCGGCGCTGCGGCACTGGGCATCAGCCAGGGGTTCGCCGAACTGCTGGAGCCAGCGGCCCGTCCCCAACTCCACGTGGTCGAAGGCACGCCGGGCGGGGAGCTGACCAGACCCTGGTACCCAGGCGGCAGCCAGGCAGACGACTCCCATCTGGGCGAGCTTGGTTCACGGCGCTCTCGCCTAGCTCCCTCGGTGCGCCGGGCGGTCAGGGAGAGTGGCGGTCGGGGATGGCGGGTAGGCACCGGCGAATTGCAAGAGACCCGCGACCTCGGCCAGCACCACGGCCTTAGCACCTCGTGGGAAGGCATCGCCACCCTGGCAGCCCTGCGCCGAGCGTTCTCCAAGTCTGGCTCTGGCTCTAGTGGCAGCTGGGTGGCGGTCCTAACTGGAGACGCGTCGCAGCTGGACCTCGAGCCATGGCTAGGCAAGGACCCTCCCTTCCCAATCGCCGAATCGGAGGCCGACCTCGACGAGCTCTTGATTGGGGGCGGGTTTACCCGGGCGGCCGGCTCGTGAGCGGGACTCAGCCTCAAGTCGTCTTTGTGGGACCTGACCCCCTACCAGCAGTGGCCAGCGGACTACCGGTCATCTGCGCCGACACCTGTGGAGTCGCGGCCGGGGAGAGCTCTGAGCTGGCCTGCTTCGCGGTGCCTGGCACAGTTTCGAGCGCGGCCTTGATGGAGTTGCCAGCAGTTCAGGAGCGTATTCGCTCCCAAGCCACCGCGGTCACGGTCTGGAAGAGCTCGGCCGCCGTGGAACGCAGCGCGGGCCGACTCGGAGTGGTGGTCGCCAATGCTCCCGCCTTGATCTCGCGCCGGATGGAGAACAAGAGCCACTTCAGCCGGGTAGCGGCCGCCGTCGGGCTGCCGCTACCCCCGTTTGTGGCGGGGGTAGCCGGGGCCGAACTGTTGCAGGCAGCAGCAGAGCTTCAGGGCCCGTTCGTCTTCCAACTCGCCCACGGCTTCTCCGGGGAGCACACCTACCCCGCCGCCTCCGAGGAGGAGCTTGCGGAGCTGGTGCAGCGTTTTGCGGGCCGGGCCTGCCGGGTGGCCCAGCGGGTGGACGGCACCTCAGTCACCGTGACCGGAGTGATCGCCGCGGATCGGGTGCTGGTGGGGCAGGCCTGCGTCCAGCTCACCGGGCTCCCCATCCTCACTCCCCACCCGCTAGGTTCCTGTGGCAACGACTACTCGAAGCCAGCCCCGGAATCCAAGGCGGTAGACCAGCTGGCGCTCGCCGCCGCCGAGTGGTTGCGGAGCCAGGGCCACCGCGGGATCTTTGGCCTCGACCTGGTGGTGGCGGCCGACGGCAGTATCTGGTGCATCGAAGTTAACCCCAGGCTGGTCGCCTCGGTGCCGCTCTTCGACCTCAGCGCCCGGGACCGGGGGGAGCCGGGAATCCTAAGCCTCCATCTGGCCAGCTTCGGGCTGAGGCCCCCCGTGGAATCAAGCCTGGAGTGCCACTGGTCCCAGGTAATCGTCTACCAGCGCTCCGAGCGTCTCCCTGTGCCCACAGTCGCGACCGCCAGTGGCCGCCTGAGCGCTGCCGGACACTTCGTCTCCGAGTCTGAGCTGGCGCTCGACGGGCCGGAGCCTGGCCGAGCCGGCCTCCTGGTCCAAGGGCAGTCCGGACCGGGCAGGGAGCTGGCCCGGCTCTGGTTCGAAGGGCCTTGCTGTACCCCAGACGGGACCTTGCTCAGCCACCTAGAGGACTACGTTCGCGAACTCCGCTCGCAATTGGAGGCTCCCCCCGGTCTGAGACCGCGGTCATAGGAGGTGTGGCCAGCACCTTGCCGCTGCGGGGTTCCCACAAACTCAGCTGGAGCTGGGACGGGAAGCCCTATCGATTCTTGCGTCGGGGGGCGCGGACTCGGCCCCGGCCAATCAGACCCAGTGGCGCCCGGGACCTAACGGATGCAAGCCTCTTGGGCGTGCCCGGGAGTGCGCGCCCCCAGCGCGGCGCTTGCCGGCTCCGCGCATCAGGTCTCTGAGTACTTGACGCCGAGCCCGGGGTTGCCTCAGAGTCCGCTAGGACGGGGGTACGCGCATTGGGGCTCGCCTCCTGGGGACGAAGAGACGAGCCTATTCGGGAACGTCGTGATGGTCAGTGCTGGTGAATAGGGAAGCGGCATGCAGCAAAATATGAAGTCGGCGGTTGGCAATCGAAGCGGACGCCGATGGACCAGGGTGCTCTCGACGCTACTCGGGCGACGCGCGCTGCAGCCCACGACCCGCATGCTTGCCGCGGCGTCGATCGCGATCGCTGCACTTGCTGGCGCGAGTTCGCTGGCTGGGATCCAGAGCGTGTCGGCTTCAGTTCCAACCGGGTCGCTCTTCGTCCTCACCGAGGGACAGACTATTGCGTCCGGCGGCACTTCTGGCTCGGTTATTGTGCAGGCACAGAGCAACGCGAGTACACCTGAGCCGATCTTCCAGACCTCCCCGTTGACTGTGGACATCGTGACCTCTCTCACGGAGGGCTCAACGGTGACGGGGATATCCGCACCCTCGAGCGTCACGATCCCTGCAGGTGCGTTCTCAGTCACCTTCACCTTCAGTGCCAGCAACAGCTCAACCACCGAGAATGGAACCTTCGATATCACCGTTTCTGCCACCAACTACGACGCGACCGCACAGACCGAGACCGTGTCGCCAATCCCAACCAGCGCTACCACGACGGTGGCCCCGGGGCATAACAACGGCGGCACCAGCGGACCAGTGGCTGTGGCGCCCAACAGTGCCGCGACCTACTTCGACTCATCTGGCACCGGCGCCGGGATCACCAACTCCAGTGGCGTGACCCTCTACTACGGTGTGGAAAGCGTGGGTGGCACCGTCGTTCCCGGTGGTGGTGGGTCGGTATCCGGTTTGAGCGGGTGCACAGAGGCAGCCACCGACACCACCGTTGTTCCGCCCGTTGTCACGATCGAAACATCACCGGATCGCCCGCAAGGGGACTACAGTCTTGACTTCCTGGTCGAGGCGTTCACCGACAGCACCTGCACTGCCGGTTATGGTTTCTACGACGCGGACGTACCGCTGGACATCACCAACGGCGCCTACACGCCGCTGTCCTCACCCACCAGGGTGCTGGACACTCGAAAGCCCGGTCAGGGTCCTAAGCTGGGAGCTAACTCGGTGCGGACTGTTTCCTTTGCCTCCTTCGTACCCGCTAGCGCGACGTCCGTGACCCTGAATGTCACGGTCACGGACACCACCGCGGCCAGCTTCCTGACGGCCTACCCGAGTGGTACCTCGCAGCCGGCGCCCTCCAATCTCAACTGGCCAGCCGGCGACACAGTTGCCAACTTGGTCATCGTTCAGCTTGGCAGCGGCAGCGGTGTGAACTTCTACAACAGCCAGGGACAGACTGACCTGGTGGTTGACCTCGAAGGATACTTCGCCCCCGAGTCGGTGGGCGGCACCGCCGGCAGCTACGTTCCGCTTGCACCGGACCGGATCTGTGACACCCGCCCAACTTCAGTGTCCGGTATCACCGATCAGTGCTCGGGTAAGACGCTGGGTGCGGGTACGACCCTTCCGGTGACCGTCGCCGGAGAGGGCGGGGTCCCCAGCTCCGGAATCACCGCAGTGGTGGCCAACGTCACCGTGACCGACACCACCAGGGCCAGCTTCCTGACAGTCTTCCCTGGTGGGACCAGTATGCCGCTGGCATCCAACCTCAACTGGAGTGCGGGGCAAACCATCCCCAACCGGGTGATGATTCCTGTCACCGGTTCGGGAGTGATCGATGTCTACAACGATGCGGGCAACGCTGATGTGATCGTCGACGTCGACGGTTACATCACCAGCGGATCGTCGTCTCCCAGCAACGAAACGCTCTTTATTCCGATCACACCCGTCCGGGTGCTTGATACCCGTGAAACTGCGGGTACCCTCGGTCCGGGCGGGACCCTCATCCAACGGCTGGCTGGGATCTCCCAACTGGATCCGTTCGGCGGCGGCGCCACCGCGGTGGCGATGAACGTAACCGCAACAAACACCACCGCCGCGAGCTTCCTGACCGTCTACCCAGGCGGCGCGCTGCCCAACGTTTCCGACCTCAACTGGTCGGCGGGATGGACCGTGCCAAACCTCTGCGTCGCGACCCTTAGCAGCGGCGGCGCGGTTGAGCTCTACAACGACCAAGGCAGAACTGACGTGATCCTGGACGTATTCGGCTTCTTTACCCCAACCGATTCAAGTACCTGAACCATCAGGGCGCTCTCCACGCAAAGCTCACCGGCATTCGTTAGCTGACTCAGCCCGCCTCAGGGCGCGGGCCGGGAACGCCGCTACACGGCCCAGCTCTCCATCGTGCTGGTCTTGAAGCAGCACCATGGAGAGCTGGGCCGCCCGTTGGGGAAGATGTCCCCTGCTTGGCCCAGGGGTATCTTGGCTTTCAACCGTCGCAAGGCATTGCTGGAGGGAACGCAGCGCCACTGTTCAGTCGGAAGGGCTCGGTCGGTCCATTTTCTGTCTGATCTCTGTGACACTGGGTATCCTCGATGCGGCATGGTCGGCAACACCCGAAGTTCCAGGTACCTCAATTCAGGTGCTGCCAGCTGGCACCATCTGAGGCCGCGCTCCGCTGGCTTTCGCGATGAAGACTCAGTGCGGGCTATTCTGCAGCTGCCTCCCAGCTGGGGACGCCGGTTCTGATGGAGTTTCGCGACTACTACGCAACCCTAGGGGTGGCCCGCACCGCCAGCGACAGGGAGATCCGGGCCAAATATCGCAAGCTGGCTCGTGAGTTGCACCCCGACGTCAACAAGGACCCCAAGGCGACTGAGCGATTCAAGCGCATAAACGAGGCCTACGAGGTCCTCAAGGACCCTGAGAAGCGCTCGAAATACGACCGCCTGGGAGCTGACTGGGAGCAGGTCGAGCGGGCCGAGGCCTACCGCCGCGAGCATGGGCAACAACCCTTCGCCGAGGCAGGGGCACGGGCCCGGCAGACGGCGCAGCGGACCGCTGAGCGGGCTGGCGCCCGATTCGGCGGGTTCAGCGACTTCTTTGAGACCTTCTTCGGCGGCCGCGGCAACGAAGGTAACGATCCCTGGATCGAGGCCCAGCTGGACCAGCTCCGAGCCGAGAACGCTTCCCGGAAAGGCCCCGATACCGAGGACCAGCTCGAGGTCAGCCTGGCTGAGGCGGTCTCGGGCGGGGAGCGCACCATGCACGTCTCCATCGTCGAGCCCTGTCCAACCTGCGGCGGTAGCGGACACGTGGCCGACACCTCCGCCAACGGCGGTGCCGGCCAGTTTGGAGCCAAGATCTGCCCGACCTGCCAGGGCACTGGCCGCCAGTACCGTCGGCGCACCCTCAAGGTGACCATCCCCAAAGGAGTCACCGAGGGCTCCAAAATCCGCATGGCCGGCGAGGGTGCCAGCGGGTCAGGCAATGGCAAGCGGGGTGACCTGTACCTCGTCGTCCATCTCAAGATGGATCCCGGAACCGAGGTCAAGGGGCGGAACGTCTACCGCGACCTGCCGGTCCGCGACTACCGGGCGGCCCTGGGGGGCAAGGTCGTCGCAGAAGGGCCTACCGGCCGACTCGAGATGACGATCCCAGAGAACTGCCCGCCGGGGAGGATGCTTCGAGTTCCCGGCAAGGGAATTCCTGCCTTGAAACCATCCGGCGCCCCCGGCGACCTCTTCCTGCGGGTCAAGATCGTCTCCGCAGGTCGCACCCCCTTGACCCCAGAGGAGCGGGCCGCCTATCAGGAGCTGGCGGCGGCCGACGCGGCGCCCCCCGCCTAGCCGGCTGGCGAGCGGGTCACCAACAACTCCCCTCAATGCAGGCTCCTCGGGTCAGCACCAGCCCGTATGATTGCCGGTGACGCGACCTTGAAGCCGGTCCAGCGAGGCCGGTAAGGAGCTCGGCGGCCTGGCTGCCGCGGCCGCCTGCCGGCGTGCCGGACTCCCAAAGGGAGGACACCATGTCGGCGAGCAGCTCCCCGAAAGCGGCCCTGACACCTCTCAGCCATGTTGTCGCCGCCCAGCAATTCGACCGGGAGCGGCTAAGCCAGCTCTTCCGACTGAGCGCGGAGATGGAGACGGTGCGGGCCCAAGGTGGTGGCCAGCTGCTTCCCGGCCGGATCATGGCGACCCTCTTCTACGAGCCCAGCACCCGGACCCGGCTCAGCTTCGAGGCGGCGATGCTGCGCTTGGGCGGCCAGGTGATCAGCACCGAGAACGCCCGCGACTTCTCCTCGGCCATCAAGGGCGAAACCCTGGAGGACACGGTTCGGATCGTCGCCGGGTACTCGGACTGCATCGTGCTCCGCCACTCCGAGGAAGGCGCAGCCGCCCGGGCGGCCGCGGTGTCGCCGGTTCCCGTGATCAATGCCGGGGACGGACCCGGACAGCACCCAACTCAGGCGCTCCTCGATCTCTACACCATCCAGAGCGAGATCGGCCACCTTGACAATCTCCACGTGGTCATGGTCGGTGACCTAAGCCATGGCCGTACCGTCCACTCGCTGGCCTACCTGTTGGCCCTCTACCAGGGGTTGAGAGTGACCCTGGTGGCCCCCGAGCGGATCCGCATGAGTCCAGGAGTCATCGCCCACCTGCTCAAGCACGGAGCCGAAGTGAACGAGACCGAGGATCTGATGGGTGCGGTTGCCGATGCCGACATCGTGTACCAGACCCGGATTCAGCTGGAGCGCTTCAGCGAGCCCTGGGACGAGTCTGAGGATCAGCGCCGCAATTTCCGGATAAGCGATGAGGTGATGACCCGCCTGCCCCAGACCGCCATCGTCATGCACCCGCTGCCCCGAGTGGGCGAGATCGACCCAGGGGTGGATAGCGATCCCCGGGCAGCCTATTTCCGCCAGGCGCGCAATGGGGTGTCGGTGCGGATGGCCCTACTTCAGATGCTGCTGCAGAGATGACCACTGATCAACTGGCGACCAGTGGGGCTCGCGAGCTGCTGGACGCAGCCGAATTGCAACGCACCCTTTGGAGGCTCTCGCGCGAACTTCAGGAGCGCCACCCCGAGGGCGAGGTCGTGCTCATCGGGATCCTCACCCGAGGGGCTTTCCTGGCCGCCAGGCTGCTTGAGCTGATCCGATCGCAAGGCGGCTCCAATTGGACCGGCTCGGTCCTCGACGTCGGTGCCTATCGCGATGACGGAGCCCGGAATTCGTCGCCAGGGACGCTTTCCCTGCCCCTGACGCCAGCCACGGCCGAGTCGGTTCGCGACCGGGTGGTGGTGCTGGTTGACGACGTCCTCTTCCACGGCCGAACCGGACGGGCGGCGCTGGGCGCCCTGGCCGACCTCGGTCGGCCCCGAGCCGTCGAGCTCTTGGTGGTGGTGGATCGGGGGCATCGGGAGCTGCCACTGCGCGCCACCTACGTGGGCCGAAACCTGCCCACATCCGAGAGCGAACGCGTCCTGGTCCGCCTCCGGGAGGTGGACGGCAGGGACGCGGTGCTGCTGCAATCCGACGGGGTCGATCGAGCTTGACCCAGATCCTGGTCCAGCGGGTCCGGATGATCGATCCCGTCAGCGCGGTTGATCTTGTCAACTGCGACCTGCTGTTGGAGGACGGCGTGGTCCTGCAGGTCGGCGACAACCTGAAGCCCCGGGAGGGGGCCATCCAACTTCATCGAGAAGGCTCGGTGGTGTCCCCCTGTTTCGTCGATCTCCACTGCCATCTGCGCGAGCCGGGCCAGCCCTGGAAGGAGCGGGTCGCCAGGGCCACCGCGGCGGCGGCGGCGGGAGGCTTCGGCGCTGTCTGTGGCATGGCCAACTTGGTACCACCCGTGGACACGCTGGAAAGGCTCCGGGAATGCCAGCGCGACAACAAGACGTGGGCCCGGATCCCGGTTCTGCAGTTCGCGGCATGCTCCAAGGGACTGGACGGGGCGGCGCTCACCGACTTCGAGGCCCTCGCTGGCAGCGGGGCGGCGGGTTTCTCCGACGACGGCCGCAACGGCTTGGGGCAGGAAGATCTCAGCCAGGCCCTGTGGCGAGCAGCCGCCCTGGACCGGGTGGTCGCGATCCACCCCGAGGACGAGACCATCCTGGCCGAGGCCAACCGTGGCAACCAAGATCCGTCTCTCTGGCGAGTGAGGCCTCCCGAAGCCGAGGTCTCGGCGATCGAGAGAGGCATCGCGGCTCTGCGGGCTGCCCCCGGATCCCGCCTCCACCTCCAGCACGTCAGCACCGAGGCTGGCGTCGAGCTGGTGCGCCAGGCCAAGGCAAGCGGCCTGGGACTCACGGCCGAGGTCACACCGCACCACCTCATGCTCACCTCTCCCGACAGTGGTGTCGAGACCCAGACCAAGGGCCGGTGCAACCCGCCGCTGCGATCCGAGTCCGACCGGGTGGCGCTCTGGGAGGCGCTGCTGGACGGGACCATCGACGCCATCGCCAGCGACCACGCTCCCCACGAGGCGCTCCCCGCATTCGAGGCCCAGGCGGGGTTCAGTGGGGTGCAACTAGCGCTCTCGGCGGTACTCGGCCAGGGCGGCGTGATGTTCCACCTGGCCAGGGTGCTCGAGGCGCTCACCGCCGGCCCCCGTCGGGTGCTGGGCGAGGCGGGCGCCATCGCCCCAGGCGACGGTATCAGGGCCGGCGAGCCTGCCTCCTTCACTTGGTTTGATCCCAACCAGAGCTGGACCCCAAATCCCCAGTCATGGCTCTCGCTCGGCGTCAACACGCCCTTCTGGGGCGAGCCGCTCAGGGGTACGGTGCTCGCGACCTTTGCCCGGGGACGGATGGTCCATCTCAACCGCGAGCTGGTACCGGAACTGACCGAGGACTGAGTTGGGTCTGAGCAGTCGCGGGCAGGGCGAGGAGGGCTGGCTGGTCCTGGAGTCGGGCGCGGCCTTCCCGGGAACCTGGATCGGTGCCACCGCCGCTTCGCCATCGCCATTGGGGGTCGGCGAGGTGGTCTTCAACACCTGCATGACCGGTTACCAGGAGGTCTGCACCGACCCCTCGTATGCCGGGCAGCTGCTCGTGTTCACCCAACCTCTGATCGGCAACGTGGGAGCGGCCGAGGTTGATATGGAGTCGGACCGCGCCTTCTGTCGGGGGGTGGTGGTCGCCGAGTGCAGCCCGACCTCGCCGCACTGGCAGGCGCAGTCAACTTTCGGGGCTTGGCTCCGCGACCAGGGTGTGCCGGGGCTGGAGCGGGTTGACACGAGGGCACTGACCCGTCATCTGCGAGACCACGGGACCCTGCGGGGCGTGATCGCGCCCGCCAGCGCCGGAACGATTGCGGAGCTGGCCGAGCTGGCACGGCGCTCGCCCTCGGTTTCGGAGCAGGACCTGGTGGCCGAGGTCAGCTGCAGCCAGATCACCCGTTGGCTGGAGCCACTCCACCCGGCGCTCCGGCGGGGGGCCGGTCAGCGCTCCACCGGAGAGGGCTTGCGCATTGCTGTGATCGACCTTGGAGTCAAGCGCAACACGCTGCGCTCACTGGTCAGCCGCGGTGCCGAGGTGTGGCTCCTGCCCCATTCGGCCTCCCTGGAAGAGATCGCCGGGCTGCATCCGGACGGGGTGGTTCTCACCAACGGTCCCGGCGACCCCGCCAGCCTTGCCCCCCAAGTGGAGTTGGTCAAGGGGCTGTTAGAGCGCTACCCGATCCTCGCCATCTGCCTCGGCCATCAACTGGTGGGAAGGGCAATCGGGGGAACCACCAGCCGCCTTCCCTTCGGGCACCACGGCGGCAACCACCCAGTGGCGGACCTGGTCAGCGGCGCGGTCTTCGTAACCCCCCAGAACCACGAGTTTCAGGTCGACGCCGAGAGTATCGCTCCGGAGAGCGGCTGGGTCGTCTCTGAGCGCAACCTCAACGACGACTCGGTGGAGGGGCTGCGGCATCGCCAGCTTCCAGTGATATCGGTGCAATACCACCCTGAGGGAAGCCCCGGACCGCAGGACCGCCAGCACCTCTTCGACGAATTCCTCGACCTGTGTCGATCAGAGCCAAAAGTGGATCGGGTTGTCAGCTTGCAGCCGGCGCCTGCTGACCGTTCCCTGCGCCGAGTTCTGGTCTTGGGCAGCGGGCCGATCGTGATCGGCCAGGCGGCGGAGTTCGACTACGCGGGGACCCAGGCCTGCCGAGCTCTCCGCGAGGAGGGTATGGAGGTGGTGCTGGTCAACAGCAACCCGGCCACCATCATGACCGACGAGGAGGTCGCCGACAGGGTTTACCTGGAGCCGCTCACCGTCGAGGTTCTGGCCAAGGTGATAGCCCGGGAGCGTCCCGATGGCCTCCTCGCCGGCCTCGGGGGGCAGACCGCCCTCAATCTGGCCGTGGCCCTGGACGAGGCCGGGGTGCTGGAGCAGTACCAGGTGCGGGTACTGGGAACCCCTCTGGAGGCGGTGCGCGACGCTGAAGACCGGGAGCGCTTCAAGCGGCGGATGATCGCCATCGGGGAGCCGGTCCCCCCTTCCCGCACCGTCAACAGCGTCGCCGAGGCCAGTGCCTTCGCGCTCGAGGTAGGGCTGCCGCTGGTGGTCAGGCCCGCATTCACCCTGGGAGGCACCGGCGGCGGTCTGGTCCACACCCCCGAGGAGCTGGAGCAGGTGGTGGCTCGCGGGCTCCAGGTCAGTCCTATCACTCAGGTGCTGGTTGAGCAGGCCCTGATGGGCTGGCGGGAGCTGGAGTACGAGGTGATGCGGGATGGCGACGACACCTGCATCTGTGTTTGCAACATGGAGAACCTCGATCCCATGGGGGTGCACACCGGGGACTCGCTGGTGGTGGCCCCCAGCCAAACCCTCACCGACAAGGAGCACCAGCAGCTGCGCTCGGCCGCGCTCCGCATCATCCGAGCGCTCAAGATCGAGGGTGGCTGCAATGTGCAGTTCGCGCTGGCGCCCGACTCCTTCACCTACTTCGTGATCGAGGTCAACCCCAGGGTGAGCCGCTCGTCGGCCCTTGCCTCCAAGGCCACCGGCTACCCGATTGCGCGGGTGGCCGCCAAGATCGCGGTAGGCCGGCGGCTCCGAGAGATCCGGAACCAGGTGACCGGGCGGACTTGCGCGGCCTTCGAGCCCAGCCTTGACTACTGCGTCGCCAAGTCGCCCCGCTGGCCCTTCGACAAGTTCCCCCACGGCGACCGCCGCCTCGGCACCCAGATGAAGTCCACCGGGGAGGCGATGGCCATAGGCCGGACCTTCGAGTCGGCGATCAGCAAAGTGCTCAGATCGCTAGAGCAGGTGGCCCCCGACCCTGCCGCGCTGCGGCGGGCGACGGAGCGCTTGGAGGAGCCGACCGATCTCCGGCTCCAAGCCATCCTTGAAGCGCTGGCGCAGGGCGAGGAGCCAGCCGCGATCGCCGGGCGCACCGGCTACCCGCATTGGTTCTGCGATCGCCTTGGCGACCTGGTCGGCCTGGAGTCAGAGCTGGCCCAGGCTATCGGTGGGCCGATCCCGCAGGGGCAGCTCCGCCTGGCTAAGCGCTCGGGCCTCTCCGACCGCCGGATCGCCGAGCTCAGCGGGCGCACTCCGGCCGAGGTCGAGGAGGAACGCGAGCGGGCGAGAATCCGGCCCACCTTCAAGTGCGTCGACACCTGCGCGGCTGAGTTCGACGCCACCACCCCCTACTTCTACTCCAGCTTCGAGCTGGAGGACGAGCAGCGGGGAGGGGCCGGGTCAGCAGTGGTGCTGGGCTCGGGCCCGATCCGGATCGGGCAGGGGATCGAGTTCGACTACTGCTCCGTTCAGGCGGCGGCGGCCCTCCGGCGCCGGGGCCTGGAGGCGGTCATGATCAACAGCAACCCGGAGACGGTGTCCACCGACTTCGACTGCAGCTCGCGGCTCTACTTCGAGCCGGTGGACCTGGAGTCGGTGAGGCAGGTCTGCTCGGTGGAGCGGCCGCGGGGAGTGATGGTCCAGTTCGGTGGCCAGACCGCGGTCAACCTGGCGGGACAGCTCCACCGCCTCGGGGTGCCGCTCCTGGGCTCGGCCGCCGCTTCTATTGAGTTGGCCGAGGACCGCGGCCGCTTCGAGGCACTGCTCCAGCGCCTGGGCATCGCCCGGCCACCCGGAGCCGCCACTCGCGACCCCGGAGAGGCAGAGCGGATCGCCGAACGAGTCGGCTACCCGGTACTGGTGCGGCCCTCCTACGTCCTGGGTGGTCGGGCCATGGACGTGGTCCACTCGGTGCAGGAGTTGCGAATGTACCTAGGCGATGCCCTGCTGGCATCGGGCGACGCCGGCGGCGAGGTACTGATCGACAAGTACATCCTGGGAATGGAGGTCGAGGTCGACGCCATCTGCGACGGTGGGCAGGTGCTAGTTCCCGGGGTCATGGAGCACATCGAGCGCGCTGGCGTCCACTCCGGGGACTCGATGGCGGTCTTCCCGCCCCAGCGACTCGTGCCGCCCACCATCGCCGACCTGGTCAGGATCACAACCGAGCTGGCGCTTGGCACCAGCACCGTGGGCCTGATCAACGTCCAGTACGTGGTCCACCGCGGCCAGGTGCTAGTGATCGAGGTGAATCCCCGAGCCAGCCGGACCGTCCCCTTCCTCAGCAAGGTGACCGGGGTGCCGATGGTGGATACGGCCGTCGGAGCCATGCTCGGCGAAACCCTGAAAGAACGGGGCCTGGTGGCAGGTCTGCTGCCACCGCCCCCCCTGGTGGCGGTCAAGGCTCCGGTTTTCTCGGCCCGCAAGCTCGACCAGGTCGACAGCGTGCTCGGCCCGGAGATGACCTCAACTGGCGAGGTGATCGGGGTGGCACCGTCGCTTCCGGAGGCACTCGAGAAGGCGTTCTGGGCCGCATTGGGCGCGCTGCCCCGCCGCGGCGGGGCTCTGGTCAGCATCGCCGATCAGGACAAGGCCGAGGGCCTGCCCATCGCCGCTCGACTGGCGGAGCTCGGCTTTCGCCTTTACGCGACTCCCGGTACGGCGGCAGCCCTGCGCCAGGCGGGAATCAGCGTGGCCGAGGTCAGCAAGCTCCGCGCCGGCCGACCCAATGTCCTCGACGTAACCGTGGCCGGCCAGGTGGAGCTGGTGATAAACACCATCTCAGGAACATCGACTGACGAGATGGAAGACGGGGACGGAACCTTGGGGGCGCGGCGGCCAGTTCGAGACGGCTACCGCATCCGCCAAGCGGCGGTCCAGAAGGGCATACCCTGCCTCACCTCACTGGAGACGGCAGCCGCCCTGGTCGCCGCTCTCGAAAGCGGCGGGGGCGGCGTGGTCGAGGTCGCAACCATCGGCGAGTATCGCGAGGCCAGCCTCCGCCAGGTGGCGCCATGAGCCAGATGGCGAGCGCTACCGCCAAGCAGCTGATCGGCGAGAGCGACCTATCCCGGGCGCTTGATGAGCAGGTCGAGTGCACCTCGGTACTGGTCCTGGAAGGGAACCTCTTCCAGATCACCTTCCTCGCCCCGGAGCTCTCCCGCCGGGCCCGGCCCGGGGAGTTCGCCCAAATCCGGGTGGAGGAGGATCACATCCCACTCCTGCGCCGGCCGTACTCCTTCAGCCGCGCCGATCCGGAGTCCGGCGAGATCGCGTTCCACGTAGGCGTGGTGGGCGAGGGGAGCCGGCGGCTGCGGGGATTCGAACCCGGCCAGCGAGCCAGGATCCTGGGTCCCCTGGGCCAGGGCTTCAGCCTGCCGGACCGCCCCGGGCGCTCGGTGCTGATCTCGGGCGGATTGGGCGCGGCGCCCTTCCCCCTCCTGGCCCAGGTGCTCTTGCGGCACGGCGAGGAGGTGGCGTGGCTCAACGGTGCCCGAACTGCCTGCGAGCTCTATCCCGAGAAGCTCGTGCCTGACGGAGTAAGCCAGATGATCCTGTTCACCGAGGACGGTAGCGCGGGGAGCTTGGGCCGAGTCACCGCGGGACTGCAGCCCCAGCTGGGCGGGACCCAGAGGGTCTACGCCTGCGGCTCCAATCAGATGCTGGCCGCGGTCTCCCGCTCGCTGTCCGACGCAGTTCCCGAGCCAGCGTTAGCGCCCCAGCTGGAGGTTTCAATCGAGGCGCCCATGGGCTGCGGGTTCGGCACCTGCCTGGGATGCGCCGTCCCACTGCTCCAGAACGAGGGCGAGAGCTCGCTCCTCGGCCTCTGCTGCCGTCAGGGGCCGGTCTTCCCAGCTTCGATGCTTGACTGGGAGCGGCTGCTGACACAGCCCGCCCACCTGGAGTGAGCGCCATCGGCCCGGCTCTCGACCCCCGCGTCGACCTCGGCCGCGGGCTGGTCCTGGCCAACCCGGTGGGAGTGGCCTCGGGCACCTTCGGCTTTGGCTTCGAGGCCGAGGAGATGAATGGCATCGACCATCTGGGTGCGATCTTCTCCAAGGGCACGACCCTGCTACCCAGGGAGGGCAACCGTCCCCCCAGGATCGCGGAGACGGCGGCTGGCATGCTCAACTCCATCGGGCTCCAGAACCCCGGCGTCGAGGTCGTCGCCCGCGACTACGCCCCCCGTTGGGCCAGGTGGCCGGTGCCGGTGGTCGTCAACGTGGCAGGCTCCGATATCAACGAGTACGTCGAGGTGGTCTCGCGTCTGGAGGGCGTCACGGGCGTCTCCGGGGTGGAACTGAACATCTCCTGTCCAAACATCGCCCACGGGCTCGACTTCGGCACCGAGCCTGGTGCCGCCGCCCGGTGTGTCTCGGCGGTCCGGCGGGCCACGACCCTGCCGCTGGTGGTCAAGCTGAGCCCCAACGTCACCGATATCGCCGAGGTGGCTCGAGCGGTGGAGGATGCCGGAGCCGATGCGCTCTCCGCGGTCAACACGTACGTGGGGATGAAGATCGCCTTGGAGCGGCGGCGGCCGGTTCTGCCGGGCCTCGGCACGGGCGGCCTGAGCGGTCCGGCGGTCAAACCCCTGGCCCTGGCGGCCGTGGCGAAGGTGCGCCGGGCGGTGGCGATCCCACTGATCGGGATCGGCGGCATTGCGACCGCCACCGATGCCCTGGAGTTTCTGGTGGCTGGAGCGGACGCCGTCCAAGTGGGGACTGCCAACTTCAGCAATCCGGGCCTGAGCCGGGAGATCGTCGCCGGCTGCCTCGCATACGGGTCGGAGCTGGGGTTGCACCGCTTCTCGGAGCTGCGCTGGGGGGAGCTCGACCATTCTGGCTCCCAGGAGACTGGCCCCGACCAAGACTGATGCTTAGCACGCTCCACCTTCGTGAGACCTTCCAGAAGGACCGTCCGAGAAGCTGACGCCCCTACCTGCGAACTCTCGGCTCTGTGGCAGTTGGCGCAGCATGGTGGCGGCGCCCCGCGCCGGACCGGGTGAGCCTCATAGTTAGGGCCGTGGCTTCCAGCCTCAGCCGTGCGCTTGATGCCCTGACCGATCCTGGCCGCCGTGAGGTTTTGGAACAGCTGGCCGCGGGACCCAGAACGGCTGCCCAGCTTGCGATCGAGCTGGCCGCGCCGGGACCGGTTCTGGCTGAGTGGCTGGAGACGCTGAGAGGCGCCGGGTTGGTCGCGGAGGACTGCAGCCACGCCAGCACCACCTACCAGGTCAGTTCCAAGGGCGTGGAGGAGCTGCGCGACTACCTGGAGCGGATCGTCAACCTCCCCAGCGCTGAGGTCAAGGGGCTGCCCGTAAACCGCCGCCTGGCCGAAATCATCGAACTAGATGCGCGCTTCCTGGTCCGTCGGGTGGCAAAGATGCACTGCGATCAGGTCCGCGCCTTTCAGCTCTTCACCCTGGGCATGGGTACCTGGTGGCCCCTGGGACGGCGTCACTTCAGTGAAGTCCCCGCGGTGACGGTGATCCTTGAGCCCGGCATGGGCGGGCGCTGGTTTGAGCGCGGCGATGACGGCAGCGAATCACCATGGGGCTCAGTCCTAGTCTGGGAGCCACCACGGAGGGTGGTGTTGAACTGGAGGGTGGGACCGGACTGGCGCTACGACCCGGAGCTACGAACTGAGGTCGAAGTCACCTTCATGCCCGACGGCCTCAACTCCTGCGAGCTCCAGTTGGAGCACCGCAGCCTGGAGCAAGTGGGCCCACGGGCGGCGCGGCTACAAGCGACCTTCGGCGCCGAGGATGGCTGGACTGAGCTCCTGCAGCGATTTTCCGAGGTCGGGTAGGAGCGCCTCGGCGCTATCGGGCCCACCCGCCGGCTGTCGCCACTGCGTCGTAAACGCCACAGCTTCAGTTTTCAGTCACCCGGGAGCACCTCGTCGATGCGCTTGAGGACAGAGCCTGTGAGCTTGGGCAGGACCGCGAGCGACTGCAGGTTCTCGTTGACTTGCTCGACAGTCGTCGCCCCCGTGATGACCGTGGACACATGAGGATTGCGCGTACACCAGGCGATGGCGAGTTGGGCCGGCGTGCATTGCAGTTCGTCGGCAACGGCCTTTAGCTTCCCAACCCCCGCGCTCACCTTGGCATCCGTGAGCTCGTCGCGCAGCCATTCGTAGCCTGGCAAAGCTGCCCGACTGCCGTCAGGGATCCCGTTTAGGTACTTGCCTGTCAAGACTCCCGAGGCAAGCGGGCTCCAGGTCGTCAAGCCCAGCCCGCAGTCCTCGTAGAGCCGTGAGTACTCCTGCTCCACCCGCGACCGGTGTAGCAAGTTGTACTGTGCTTGTTCCATCACTGGCTTGTGAAGATGGTGACGTTCTGCGATCTCGTAGGCGGCGCGGATTTCGTCCGCAGACCACTCCGACGTGCCCCAGTAGAGCGCTTGTCCCCGGGTGATCATGTCGTGCATCGCCCAGACCGTTTCCTCGATCGGCGTCTCGGGATCGGACCGGTGGCAGAAGACTAGGTCAACGAAGTCGAGGCCGAATCGTTCCAGCGAACCTTCAATCGCCTGCTGCAGATACTTGCGGTTCAGAGTGTAGGAAGTGTTGACCCCATCATCCAGGCCCCAGAAGAATTTGGTGGACACGATGTAGCTCTGGCGCGGCCAATCGGCCCGTGCCAGTACCCGCCCCATGATCCGTTCCGACTCGCCAGTGGCATAGGCCTCCGCGTTATCGAAGAAATTGACTCCCTGCTCGTATGCCGCAGCCATGCAGTCCAGTGCCAAGTCCTCATCAACCTGAGCGCCAAAACTCACCCAAGAGCCGAATGAAAGCAGGCTCACTCTAAGGCCAGACCGCCCCAGACGGCGATAGGGCATTTTCATCGCTGAATCTTCCTCCAAAATCACCGAGACCGGATTCTGCTAGTGCGTTCCTTACCGAGCTCTGTGCACCTTTGCCTGGCGCTAGCGGTACCGCCCCGTGTCACTCGCCGGTCGTGCCGTCCAAAAGCTCTCTGGTGGCGTCGGCGTGGCCAGCGTGCCGTGCCGTCTCATTTATGAGGTGGAGCAAAACCCAGCGCAGGTCAGTGCCATCGCCGCGTTTTGTTGGCTCAGCCAGGGACGGCATCGAGCGAACCACGTCGTCGGTGACCGCCGCTCGCTCGCGGTATGCTGCCAAGGCGGCTCCGACCGTGAGCTCGGAACCGGGGTGGAACTCTTCCTCGCTCCTACTCACATCACGACCGAGCATCGCTCCCTCTATCCAGCGCCACTCCACATGTGCAAGATGGTTGACGATTCCGAGCAGTGAAATAAGCGCACCGTCCGGCCGCCAGCGGGCGTCCGCTTCGCTCAGCCCCTCCACCTTGCGCAAAACTGCACCCCGAAGAAACCGAAGCCAACTCAGCAGCAGCTCCCGCTCGTCTGGATTCCCGGTCGGGAAGTCCAACCGGCCGTCCTTGGGCACCAAACGATGATAGGCGAGTCACTCGATCGGCGCCGACCAGCTCCTCCCGAACACGCTAGCCGAGACGCTGCAAGCTCAGTCCTCGAGCCACTGCTGGGTCAGGTACAACCAGAAGGCGAGGCCCTGGTAGTTTCCATACTTGCGAAAACGGCGATGGATGGCCCGGTCTGACCCTTTGTGGCCGCTGAGTCGGGCGAAAGTTGGACGGGTCCAGGAGTCGAGAACTAGCAACCCGTACCGGCCCAGGCCGGTGAGCATGATGTGCGCCGCCGCGTACGGCCCCACCCCCGGTAGGGCGCGGAGGCGGGCTTCAGCTTCGGCGTCGGGAAGCTCGGAATCGTTCAGCGACTCAAGATCGATCGCTCCGCCGGCCACCTGAGTGGCGAGCCCCTTCAAATAGGCACCTCGGTAGCCGGCGCGGACCTGCTCCCGATAAAAGTCGTCGACGGCTTCGGCCATCGACTCAGGACTGGGGAAGGCGTGACGACCACTGGCATCGGCACTACCTAAATGCTGAACCAGCGCGCCTACCATTCGCTCGGTGGCAGACCAAGCGCAGTTGGTGGTGCAAATGGTCTTGACCACGTCTTCGAACACCGTCGGGCTACGGAGCATCCTGCCCCCGCCTTTTGTCACCCAAGCGAGGTCAGGGTCGGTAACCGCCCGCTCGTAGAAGCGGGAAAGATCCTCGTCAAGTCGCAACACATGCCGGAGCGTCGACATAATGAGCCCACTCTCCATGACGTCGACCATCCCGCCGACAAAGACCGCCGCGACACCGGGACGAATCTGGCTCATGCGCACGCCGCGCGCGCGGGAACCGTCCGCCACCAGCGTTGTTTCTAGGGTCCAGGCGGTTGTGTCGATCTTGTTGGGAGGTAAAGACGCGACCCCGTGCGATGAGAGAGTGCGTCTCCAATCGACCGGTTCTCCGCCTCCACCGCGGAGCTCGAACTCACCCAGAATGCCCGGCTGGGCCGACCCTCTCTCCAGAGCACTTGGCGACCCGTGGC
Organism: Candidatus Dormiibacterota bacterium; assembly: GCA_049279335.1. GTDB lineage: Bacteria > Chloroflexota > Dormibacteria > Aeolococcales > Bog-877 > Bog-877. The sequence continues at coordinate 67,266 of JBAPNX010000031.1, read as the reverse complement.
AAATCGCTGACAATCGTTTCGCTCCGTCATCGCCGACTCCTGCCCCGCTCACACGCATCGTATACCCCATGTCCCCGGCTGGACCCGACGTTGAGGCGTCGACCCACGAACTGGTCACAGGGGCGGACCAGGTAGTGCACGGATTCCGGTAGTCGCCCGTCAGAGGCGTGACTGCAACGGTGCGCTATCCCGCAGCGGGACGGGTCTTGGTTTAGCCCCGGTACCAAGCCCCGCCCCGACTGATGCAAGCCGCGGGCCGGATCCGAGAGACAACAAAAAGTCCCGGAGCAGACTCACCCGCTCCGGGGCTAGGAAAGCCTAGAGTTCTTAGCTCTGGGCTGCCAGCGCCGCTGGCTCGGTAGGCGTTACCGCAGCCTCTGCGACTGGCTTGGAGGCGGTGATCGCAACTGCAATCTTCTTGGGCGCCGGTGCCGCTACCCGGGGGATGCGGATGGTCAGCACACCGTCAGTGAAGACGGCGGTGATCTGATCGTCCTTGACCTCGTGAGGAAGCGTGAGCTGACGCCAGAACGATTGCTGCCGGCGCTCGCGACGGACGTAGCGACCCTCATGTTCGGTCTCGGTCTTCTTCTCGCCCCGAATGGTGAGGATGCCATCGTCCCAGGTCACCTCGACCTCCTCGGGAGTGAAGCCTGGAACCGAAGCCTCAAGCACGAACTCACCCTCAGTCTGGCGGATATCCAGTGGTAGGAGAGACGGCAAAGTACTGCGGCCGTACGCCATCACAGGGGCAACTCCGTAACTTTCGTTGACGAGGCGCGTCAACTCACTCTCCAGATTGAACATGTCGCTCCACGGGTCCCAACTTGTCATCGTCCTACCTCCTCGAAACGCTCCACCTACTTGCGGGCCTTGATCAAGTACCTAGCTACATGTTCGACCGGCCTGCGCCGCCTCGCTACGAGCGTTCCTCTCAGAGGACGGGGGTAATTCCACTCGGCTAGCGCGGGAGCGATTCCACGCGCGGGTCCGGGTGGATCCGTCCACCCCAGTGGTTCCACGGGCGCGGAACCAGCGATTACACGGTGTTCGCGTGTCCGAGCACCGCCTAGGCTGAGGTTTAGGGTGGTCCCCCACCCGATGCGAGGGTCGCCTAGGAGGACAGGTTGTGAGAGCAACCCTAGCCAGGTCACCAAGGGTTTGGGCGATGATGAGCCGCGACGTGGTCGCTGTCAACGCTTCAGCCAGCGCATTGAGTGCAGCACAAGAGTTGCGGCGGGACCACCTCACCAATCTTCCAGTTATCAACAACTACATGGAAGTGGTGGGAAGTGTCGGTGAGGCCAGCTTGCGCGGCCGAGGCGGCCGCACCGTGGCAGAAGTCATGACACGCCCAGCACGGACGATCGACGAGGGGCGTCCAATTTCAGAGGCGGCCGAGCTGTTGCTCAAGCAGCGCCTCTCGTCGCTTCTAGTGGTCTGCCACGGCAAACTGGTGGGCCGGGTCTCCCGGCGCGGTTTGGTTACATACCTCTGTCAGCACCAGTGGGTCTGCAGCCATTGCGGTATTTCTGAGCGGGGTACCCGTCCACCGGTTGCTTGCGCTTGGTGCGGAGGTCCGCAGTCGGGCTTCCAGTTCCAGGAGGCCGTCCCCGGCGACTGACGCGCCCCGCCATCGGAACCATTAGACAGATGAAACCCGGCAGCGGCCGAGATGAGGTTAGGTCGCTGGAGTCGCCAAGCGCTCAGACGTGTCGCCGGCCCTCACCAAGGCCCGTAAGGGGCCGCGTTGGCTGCACGCAGAGCCGCAACATAACCAGCCCGGGCCCGGGCCGCCTGATCCCCTTGGGACCCAACCGCGAGCTTTCCGCGAAGCGCACCCAGGTTGGCGAAGCCCTTGCGCTCCATCCAAGCGGAGAGACCGCTGAGCAGGACCGTGGCGTGCTCAGGGCCGTGACGAAGCAGTGCGGAGGTGGTCATGACAACGTCGGCACCGGCAAGCAGGTACCTGGCCACATCCTCCGGACCTTCCACGCCCGTGGTGGCGGCCAGGGCACATCTGACTCGGCCGCGCAGGAGCGCGATCCAGGCACGGGGCAGCCTGGCCTCGGACGGCTTGGAGAGTCCGACGCCAGGAGCGAGTCCGAGGGTTTCCGAATCGATATCCGGATAGAGAAAGCGATTGAACAGCACCAAGGCGTTCGCGCCGGCCTCATCCAGCTTCCGGGCCATCTCTCCCATCGAGCTGAAGTAGGGGCTGAGCTTGACTGCAATCGGCACACTCACCGACGCCTTGACCAGCTGGAGAACCTCCAGGTGGCGTTGCTCGACTTCGCTGCCTGAGACTCTGTTATCTGCCGGAAGATAGGTGATGTTGAGCTCGATGGCTGCGGCCCCAGCATCCTGCATGGCCCGGGCGTATCCAGTCCAGCCGCTGGGGGTGGCCCCGTTCAGACTGGCTATGACTGGAACTTCGACTGCGGCCGCCGAGCGCTCGACCAGGCTGAGGTAGTTGCGCGGGCCGAACTGAGAGTTGGCGACGTCCGGGAAATAGGTCAGCGATTCGGCGAAGCTCTCGCTGCCCACCCCCGCCAGGCGTTCTTGACGTTCTGCCTCCTCGGCCAGCTCCTCTTCAAAGAGCGAATGGAGGACGACTGCCCCGACACCACCCTCGGCGAGGCGACGCACCCCCTCTACCGTGTGGGAGATGGGAGAGGCTGAGGCAACCAGGGGGTTGCGCAGCGGCAGTCCCATGTAATCGGTCGCAAGCTCCATCAGCGCTCTCGGCGGGCGTCGCTCGCGAAGCGCTGGGCGGGCCAGGTGGCCATATCCTCATAAGTCGCCCAGCGCAGTCGGACTGAGGACTGGGCCAGACCAGCGAGACGCTCAGCCTCGGCAGGGTCGGAGTGGGTAAGGGTGCTGTAGCGCAATTCCTGCTGGGTGTAGCTGGTGAGTGGAATGTGGGGCCGGGGCGAGTCAAGCAAGAAGGGGTTGCCGCCTGCCTCACGAATGGTCGGGTCGTAGCGCAGCAGCGGCCAGATCCCGCTGGCCACGGCCCGATACTGCTGGTCCAGCCCACGGCGCATCTCGATGCCATGAGCGATGCAGTGGCTATAGGCGATCAGGAGCGACGGACCCTGATAGGCTTCAGCCTCCCGAAAAGCCTGCAGGGTCTGCTGGGGGTCCGCACCCATCGCCACCCGAGCTACATAGACGGTACCGTAGGCGATCGCCTGCAGCGCAAGGTCTTTTTTCTCTGCGGTCTTGCCTGCGGAGGCAAACTTGGCAACCGCACCCAGCGGAGTTGCCTTGGACATCTGGCCTCCGGTGTTCGAATAGACCTCGGTGTCGAGTACCAGCACATTCACGTCGTGGCCACTGGCCAGCACGTGATCGAGCCCGCCGGAGCCAATGTCGTACGCCCAACCGTCTCCGCCGACGATCCATACGCTGCGGCGAACCAAGTGGTCAACGACACTACTAAGGTCTTGCGCTGCCGGCCCGGTCAACCGTTCTAGTCTGTGCCTCAGCTCCGCCACGCGAGCGCGCTGGGACTGGTATTCCGACTCCGTGCGTTGCGGTGCCTCGAGGATGGCATCGACTAGCTCGTCGCCGAGCTCCGGTCGCAGCTGGCCGAGGCGGCGGCGGGCCAGCGCGACGTGGCGGTCGGCCGCCAGGCGCAATCCCAGCCCAAACTCGGCGTTGTCCTCGAAGAGAGAGTTTGACCACGCCGGACCACGGCCTTCGCGGTTGGTCGTCCAGGGTGTGGTCGGCAGATTCCCCCCGTAGATCGATGAGCAGCCAGTGGCGTTCGCGATCGTTGCGCGGTCACCGAATAGTTGAGAGAGCAGCTTCAGGTACGGGGTCTCGCCGCAACCGGCACAGGCGCCGGAGAACTCAAAGAGAGGCTGAAGGAATTGGGTACCGCGAACGGTTCCGAAGTCCACCCGCGCGCGCTCGACCACCGGCAGCGTTTCGAAGAACGCGATGTTCTCACGCTCGATGGTTGCCAGTGGATCGCGCGGGGCCAGGTTGATCGCCTTGTGTTCTGCATCATCAGGGGCCGAGACCGGGCAGGCTTCGACGCACAATGCGCACCCCGTGCAGTCCTCCGCGTACACCTGCAAGGTGAAAGCGGTTTCGGGTAGCCCTCGCGCCGAGAGCGCTGCCGACCGAAAGGTCTCGGGCGTCTCGACCAGAAGAGACTTTGGATAATACTTTGACCTGATAACGCTGTGCGGGCAGACAAAGCTGCATTTACCGCACTGGATGCATAAATCGGGATCCCAAAGTGCCACCAGATCGGAGACATTGCGTTTCTCGAATGCCGCCGTTCCGCTCGGCCAGGTGCCGTCTGCTGGTATCGCACTGACTGGTAACTGGTCGCCGTGGCCGGCCATCATTTTGGCGGTGACCCTGCGGACGAACTCGGGCGCATCGGCGGGTACCAGAGCTGGCAGCTCGACCGCGGTCGTCGCCGCGAGGGGAACATGGACGCGCTGCAGGCCTTCGATGGCGAGGTCGACCGCCTGTAGGTTGGCCTCGACCACCTTAGTTCCACGCGATCCGTAGGACTTGGTGATGGCGGTCTTGATCCGGGAGATCGCTGTGTCCGGCGCCAGCACCCCAGAGATAGCAAAGAAGCACGTCTGCAGCACAGTGTTGATGCGTTCACCGAGGCCGAAATTGCGCGCGATCCGTCCCGCGTCGATCACATAGAGTTGGATCGATTTGCTGACTATCTGCTCTTGAATCGGCCGGGCCAGGTGGTCCCAGACCTCGTCAGCAGCATGCGGACAGTTCAGCAATAGCGTCGCGCCGGGCGCCGCGGACGCCAGGATGTCGACCCGTTCGAGTAGCTCGAAGTGGTGGCAGCCAATGAAACTGGCCTGGCTCACGAGATAGGGTGCCCGGATCGGATGGGGCCCGAAGCGGAGGTGCGACACGGTCTGCGAGCCGGATTTTTTTGAGTCGTAGACGAAGTACCCCTGCGCGTACAGGTCTCCCTCTGCGCCCAGGATTTTGATCGTGTTCTTGTTGGCGCTGACGGTCCCATCGGAACCGATGCCAAAGAAGACCGCTCGCAGCGTGTCTGGGGGCTCGATGTCAAGCGAGGCCGAAAAGGCAATGCTCGTGCCGGAGACATCGTCGTTGATCCCGACGGTGAACCGGCTTCGAGGTCGTTCGTGCCGGAGCTCTTCGAACACTCCGGCCACCATCCCCGGAGTGAACTCTTTCGAGGCGAGTCCGTAGCGACCGCCGGTCACCAGCGGCATGGCGGCTCGATCAGACGGCGATTCAGCCAAAGCAGCGAGAACATCGAGGAACAGCGGCTCCCCGAACGAGCCAGGCTCCTTGGTTCGGTCCAAGACCGCCACCCGCGACGCCGTCGGAGGCAGTGCCCGGAGCAGCGCCTGGGCCGGGAATGGCCGGTAGAGCCGGACGGTGACTACCCCTACCCGCTCGCCTCTGGCGGTGAGGTGGGCCACGGTCTCGCGCGCTGTTTCCGACCCGGAGCCCATCACCACCAGGACACGTTCCGCCTCCGGGTGACCGGAGTAATCGACGAGATGGTAGGACCGCCCGGTGAGCTCCTCCAGGTGACCCATGGCATCCTGCACCGCGCCGGGCGTGCGTTCGTAGAAAGGGTTCACCGTCTCGCGCGCCTGGAAGTAGACGTCGGGATTCTGTGACGTGCCGCGGATGAATGGGTGCTCCGGCGAGAGAGCCCGCCCACGGTGCGCCCGCACCAGCTCCTCCGGCACCAGCGCGGCCAGGTCAGCATCGGACAGCAGCTCCAGCGTGTTGAGCTCATGCGAGGTCCGGAAGCCATCGAAGAAGTGGACGAAGGGGATGCGTGCCCTGAGCGTGGCAGCCTGGGCAACCGCCGCCAGGTCGTGGGCCTCCTGGACTGAGGAGGAGGCAAGCATGGCGAAGCCGGTCTGGCGAACCGCCATCACATCAGAGTGATCGCCGAAGATCGACAACGCCTGCGCCGCCAGTGAGCGGGCGGCGACGTGGAACACGGTGGGCGTCAGCTCGCCCGCGATCTTGTACATGTTGGGGATCATCAGCAAGAGGCCTTGGGAGGCGGTGAAGGTGGTCGAAAGTGCCCCTCCCTGCAGGGCTCCGTGCAGGGCGCCGGCGGCGCCTCCCTCACTCTGCATCTCAACCACTGCGGGCACACTTCCCCAGATGTTGGTACGGCCCTGGCTCGACCACTCGTCAGCCAGCTCCGCCATCGGCGATGACGGGGTGATCGGATAGATGCAGCAGACCTCGTTGAGCCGGTAGGCCACCGAGGCGGCCGCCTCGTTCCCGTCGAGCGTCGTGGACATCAGCCTTCTTCCGCCACCATCTCGATCGCGTGCACCGGACACTGCTCGAAGCAAACGCCGCAACCTGTGCACCGGTCGTAGTCGAACCGATAGCGATTCCCGAGCCCAAGTTTGATCACCGCGTCCTCGGGGCAGGCTCCGAGGCACCCGTCGCACTCGAAGCAATTCCCGCACGAAAGGCAGCGGGCCGACTCGTAGCTGGCCGCTTCGGCGGTCAGGCCACCAGCGACTTCGGCGAAGGTCCCGATCCGCTCCTCGGGAGGCAGCTCCGGTTGGCGGCGCTGGGCTGCGTCGCCGAAGTACCAGAGATGCAGCTGGTCGAAGCTCGCCAGCTCGTGCTTGGCGGGGACCGCGCTCTCAGCCCCACGGAGCCAGGCATCGATGTTCCGAGCCGCCTTCTTGCCGTGACCAACACCGACCGTCACCGTGCGCTCGGCTGGCACCATGTCGCCTCCGGCGAAAAGCCCCGGGCAGCCGGTCATCATCGACGCCGACACCACCACCGTGCCGTCCTGGGTGAACTCCACCCCAGGGATGGACCTCAAGAAGCCGGTGTCGGCGTCCTGACCTACGGCCAGAATCACCGTGTCTGCGGCGAGATTCTCGAAGCGCCCGGTGGGTTGGGGGAACCCCTGGCCATCAAGCTCCATCGCCTCTACGGTTATCTCCGGTCCGGTGACTTCCGTGATGGTTCTGAGCCAGTTGATCTTCACGCCCTCGCGCTCAGCCTCGTCCGCCTCCCCCTCGTGGGCGGGCATCTGTGCTCTGGTCCGGCGATAGATGATGACCGCTTCGTCAGCCCCTAGACGTCGAGCTGTCCGCGCGGCGTCCATTGCGGTGTTGCCGCCGCCGTAGACCGCCACTCGGCGTCCGATCGCGGGTGGCGCCCCGGAGGCGACGCTGCGCAGAAACGAGAGCGCATCCACCAATCGACCAGCATCGCGGGCCGGTATGTCAACGTGTTTGGAAAGGTGCGCTCCGACGGCCACAAAGACGGCGTCGAAGTTGCCTTCGCGCCGCTCATCGTCGAGGTTAATGACGCGGTGTCCGCAGGTAATGCGCACCCCCAACGCGGCTATCCGCTCCAGCTCCGCGGCCAGCACCGTACGGGGCAGCCGGTAGGCGGGGATGCCGTAGCGCATCATCCCACCCGACTCGGAGCTGGCGTCGCGAATCTCGACCTCGTGACCTAGCCGCGTTAGGTGGTAGGCGGCCGAGAGCCCGCTGGGACCGGCACCGATCACCAGAACCCGCTTATGGCTGCGCCTGGACGGCCGGTCAAGGGTCCATCCCTTCTCCAGAGCCAGGTCACCCAGGAACCGTTCCACGGAATGAATCGAGACTGCGCTGTCAAGCTCGGCTCGATTGCAGACCGTCTCGCAGGGGTGATAGCAGACCCGACCGTGAATCGCGGGCATGGGATTGTCGGTGACCAGCTGACGCCACGCCTGCTCGTGGTTCCCAGCTTCGACGCTGGCGAGCCATGCCTGTATGTTCTCGCCAGCCGGGCAGCCCGCATTGCACGGCGGCATCAGGTCGACGTAAGCAGGTCGGCGACTGCGTACCGGTCCGGCGCTGGCTGGTGGGTGCAGCAGATCCGGCAGCGCCGTGAGGTCTCGAGGGATCACTGCCGGGCCGGGGACCGGCCTCCATGCCCACCAGGAGCTCCCTCAGCAGCGATCGGGCCGGCGGCCGACTCCCTAGGACGGCTGCCGGGCAGTGCGACGTCCACCAGACCACCGACGGGTGAACTTTGCATCACCCAGATCATAGTTCGAACTGTCTTTTCTGCCTCTTTGGCACCTGGAGCATCGGGTCGACGCGACAGGAGGGACAAGCATCCCCCGACGCTGGTGTGGGGTCGCACGTCTTGCGAATCCAACACGCCACGGCTTGTTCATTCGGCCTTCGACCGCTACGGCATGGTTGCCGCGGCTGCTACGCCGGATCGGATGACCTCAACCGAGCCGCGCCGTGCTCATCCGCGCGCGCCGCTGTAGGAAGCTCTTTGGTGCCGCCAGCAGGATTCGAACCTGCGACCCTGGGCTTAAAAGGCCCCTGCGCTACCACTGCGCCATGGCGGCTCGACAGCAGCCTAACTCACTCCTAACACAGGGGCCGGTTCGCGAGCGTCCAAGACACTGGTTGGTGGGCACCTGCCGCGCCGGGTCGGTACAGATTACGTTGCGGCGGCCTTGGCACGGGCTCGTATGTGACGACGCTCAGCCGGATTTAGGGTGAGTGTTAGGGCAGTGGCCCATGCCGCTTGTGCTTCTGTTTCTCGGCCCAGTTCTCGCAACAATTCAGCGCGCGTGCTGTGTAACAGATGGTAGCGCTGAAGATCTGGAATGAGTCCCTCAGTGTCGCTCAGCGCCACCTCTGCCCCAGCAACATGCCATAGCGCGACAGCGCGGTTGAGCCTTACCACCGGAGAGGGCTGGAGCTGGACCAGGCGATCGTAGAGCCTGACCAAAAGCGGCCAGTCGGTGGCCGACCACGACGATGCAGTGGCATGGCAGGCAGCGATCGCAGCCTGCAGCTGATAAGGGCCGGGTCGGTCCAGATCCGCCGCCCGCTGCAGCAGGTCGGTCGCCTCACGGATGGCGCTCTGGTCCCACCTGGACCGGTCCTGATCTGCCAGCATCACCAGGGACCCGTCGCTGGTGAACCGGCTACCCGTCCTGGCCAGCTGCAACTTGAATAGAGCTAGCAGCCCCAGCACCTCGGCCTGGGCAGGGAGCACCTGCGCCACCAGCCTTGCGAGCCAGGTTGCGTCCTCGGCGAGTGACCGATCCTGGGGCCTCTCCCAGCCGCTGGCCAGATATCCCTCGTTGAACATCAGATAGAGGACAGAGAGGACCTCGTCCACCCGGTCCTCCAGGTCGGGGGGAGCAGGCATGCGGAATGGAATGGCGGCGTCGACGATCTTGCGTTTGGCCCGGGTGATCCGCTGGGCGATGCTGGCCTCGGAGCTAAGAAAGGCCCGAGCGATCTGAGCGGTGGTGAGACCGGCCACGGTGCGAAGGGTGAGCGCAACCTGGGCATCACGGGACAGCGAGGGGTGGCAGCAAGCGAACATCAGACGCAGGCGGTCATCGCCGGACTCACTTCTGGGGAACGGCATCCCTTGCACCTTGGCAGCGAAGCGCTGGTCCCGGCGGAGCCGGTCCAGCGCCCGGCGCTCTGCCACCGTTCGCAACCAGGCGCCGGGGCGAGTTGGGATGCCCTGCGCTGGCCAGGACCTCAAGGCCTCCACACAGGCTTCCTGGGTGCTGTCCTCGGCCAGCTCGAAGTTGCCGTAGCGACGCATCAGCGAGGCCGTCACCCGGCCCGCCTCGTCGCGGAAGACCTCGCCGAGGACGGCGTCGACTGCCGCGCCTGGGGGGAGCTTCAGTCCACCCAGATCGGTCTGATCTCTACCGCGGGGCTGGCTGGCCAGCTCTTCGCCATCTCCAGGGCGGCATCGAGATCGGGCACCTCAACAATGGCATACCCCCCGATCGTCTCCTTGGTCTCCGCGAATGGACCATCTACGATGCTGGGGGCGCCGCCGTCGAAGCGCACCGTGGTGGCGCGGGAGGAAGGCTGCAGGCGCTCACCGCCCACGATCGCCCCCGACTGGCTGTACTTGCCCCACCAGGCTTCGACACCTTGCATCACTCTCTGGTCGGTGTCGTCGCCATCACCCGCGAAAATCAGCATGTACTTCAAGCTCGCTCCTCATTCGCACTGGGGGCAGCAGACCCCGTTCTCTATATACGACGAACGAGCAGGCTCCCACATCGACAATCCAGCCCCTGAGGCGCGGCCTGACAGAACGCGACTCGGTGGGCCGGCAAGCACCAAAAGACGCGCGGCCGACGTCGTTGGTCTCGCGACCTGCGCGGAGCCGGACTCTGCGGGGACTAGAATCGAACCGGGCTTGAGGATCGCTGAGAGCGAACCCGGGCAATTCATACGCAGGTAAAGCCATGAGCCAGAACGGACATATCCAGACCGGAACCGCCCGGATCAAGCGCGGTCTCGCCGAGATGCTGAAGGGCGGCGTGATCATGGACGTCGTCACTCCCGAGCACGCGGAGATCGCTCAGGAAGCGGGGGCGGTGGCCGTGATGGCGCTGGAGCGGGTCCCGGCCGACATTCGCGCTCAAGGCGGCGTCGCCCGCATGAGTGATCCCAAGCTGATCAAGGCGATCATGGCCTCGGTGTCGATCCCGGTCATGGCCAAGTGTCGTATCGGCCACTTCGTTGAGGCGCAGATTCTTGAGGCCCTGGGGGTTGACTACATCGACGAGTCAGAGGTGCTGACCCCGGCTGACGAGGAGCACCACGTCGACAAGTGGCAGTTCAAAGTGCCGTTCGTCTGCGGCGCCAGGGATCTCGGTGAGGCGCTGCGCCGCATCTCCGAGGGAGCAGCCATGATCCGCACCAAGGGAGAGGCTGGGACTGGAGACGTGGTCGAGGCGGTGCGGCACATGCGGGCAGTCAGCCAGGGAATTCGACAGTTGCACTCGCTCCGTCCCGACGAGCTGGCCAGCGCGGCCAAGGCGCTGGGAGCCTCGCTGGAACTGGTCCGGGAAACGGCGGAGCTGGGACGGCTTCCAGTCGTCAACTTCTCCGCCGGTGGCCTGGCTACCCCGGCGGACGCTGCCCTCATGATGCAGCTCGGATGCGACGGCAACTTCGTAGGCAGTGGCATCTTCAAGAGTGGCGATCCATTGCGCCGGGCCAAGGCGATCGTGGCCGCAACCACCTACTTCGACAAGCCCGACATCCTCGCCGAGGTCAGCGAGGACCTCGGGGAGCCCATGGTTGGGATCGGGGTCTCAAGTCTGCGCCAGGAAGAGCTCCTGGCCGCGAGAGGCTCCTGACCGCAACTCCAGCGATGATGGCAGCTCCCAGAGTCGGGGTCCTGGCGCTCCAGGGTGACGTGCAGGAGCACCTGCGCTTGCTCGAGGCCTGCGGTGCCGACGCCCGGCCCGTCCGACTCCCCGACGAGCTCCGAGGACTGCAGGGTCTGGTCATTCCCGGTGGCGAGAGCACGACCATGAGCAGTCTCATCGATCGCTTCGGCCTGCTCGAGCCGCTCCGGGAGGCTCTTGGGAACGGGACCGCCTGCCTGACAACCTGCGCCGGCACCATCCTGGTCGCGAAATCGATCAGAGACGGTCTACCGGGACAGCTCTCGCTAGGGGTTTTAGACATCGTAGTGCGACGCAACGCGTTTGGTCGCCAGCTGAGATCGGGCGAGATAGAGCTGGAGATGCCCGCCATCGGACTCGAGCCGATTCGGGTGGCGCTGATCCGCGCCCCTGCCATCGAGGAGGTGGGCGAGGAGGTCGAGGTGCTGGCGACCTACGAGGGGCAGCCCGCGGCAGTTCGCCAGGGGCATCACCTCGGCCTGATCTTTCATCCCGAGATCACCGGAGACCCTCGCCTGCACCAGCTCTTCCTCGCCGGCCTCTGACCTTACCCGTCAGTTCGGCGGGAGCGCGAGCCGGGGGGCGAGTCGGTCGACTAGGGGAACGAAGTGGCGATAGAAATAGGGGTTTTCGCCTTGGAAGGCACCGATCTTTCCGTTATCCAGAGTCTGGCAGCCGCTGTCGTAGTACCAGAGATCCGCAGCGGACCGCGCCCGGTACGAGAACGCGATCACGGTGGCGGTGTCCCAGCCAGCCGGACAACTGTAGGTGCCCCTGGGTGCCCTGGTGCTGACCCTGTCTATGACTTCGGCCAGTTGGGATGCCTGGGTGGCGGAGAGACGGGCCTGCCGGTAGAGCGAAGGAGGAGTCGCGACCGACGGAGAGCTGGTGGCGGAAGCGGCATAGCGGCAGATGAGACCGGCAGTGGGCGAATCAGGTACCAGCTCGCTGAAGCGCCAGCCGCCGAAATTGCGCACGTCACGAGCATGTCCCAGCGAGGTGGGACAGTCTGCGCTCGCCGGCACCCGAATGTAAGGTCCGCCGCGAGAGAGATGCCAGGGATCCGAAGACGCAGCACACGCGGTGCCGACCAGGGTCATTACCGATAGAGAGATCAAGCAGACAGTGGAGCGCATCGACCGACGAACGCAGGCGGAGTGGACCATGGCAACTAGACGACGCGCAGTGCGCCAGGGATGGTTCCCAGCCCCTCCATCTGTGACGATCTCATCGTTGGCCAGCTGCACAAGCGGCTCGAGCGAGTCAAACTGAACTCATGCAGGTCAGATCGGCCAGTTATCGCGATCTAAGCCAGGTGGACGAGCTCTATCGCGCCAGCATGGTGATCGAGCAGCAGATCGACCAGCGGCTCCAGAGCGCTGGGCCCCAGAGCCCGGTCCCAGGTCCGGCACTGGCGCGTGCCTGGTCGATCCTGACCAGAAGCCTCTCCGCCCTGATGCCGCTCGCCGACGTCGGTGATCAGCTCTACGTGGCGGAGGAGCAGGGACGGATCGTCGGCTTCATCCAGGCCGAGCCGGCCCCGGGAAAGCGGGCCTGGCGAATCCTCAACCTCTGCCTGGCCCACACCGCCGAGGGCCACTTCGCCGGGGTGCCGCTGCTCCAGCATCTGGTCAACGAGGGCCTGGAGCGCAAGGTGACGCGCTTCCTGGTACGGATTCCCGAGGACCACCCACTTCAGGCGATGTTCCGCGAGCAGGGCTTCCAACCCTACGCCAGCGAGCAGATCCGATTCCGAGAGCTGCCCAAGCCGCCAGACCACCACTCCGAGCCCTGGGTCCCAGCGAGTCCGGAGGACCTGGGGGGGATCCACCTCCTGTACCTGCGCACCGCCCCCCACGCTGTGGCCGCGGTCGAAGCGCCCAATTTCACGCAATGGAAGGCGACCTTCCAGCTGGGCTGGCTGGGCCGCCTGGACGGACGGGCCGGTGACTCTCGCCACTACGTGATCCGCCAGAACGGGGGCATCGTGGCCTGGGCGGGGATTCGGCTGCCCTCGCGGGCGAGGCCGAGTCTCATCAGCCTCATGCTCGATCCCCAGGAGGGCGGGCTGGCGGTCGAGGCTCTGCACAGCCTGTTGGGACAAGTGCCACCTGGGCCCACTCTCTGCCTGCTGCGCCACTACGACGCCGAGCTGCATCGGGCGGCGTCGGCGCGGGGATTCGAGCCGGTCGCCACCCAGATCCTCATGGCCCGCGACCTGCCCCTCAAGCTCTGGGCTCGCCATCTCGCCGAGCAGAAGAAGGCGGTCCTGACCGGCGTGGTACCGGTGGTGCAGGCCCGCGGCGCAGCGGACACCGGGTCCTGACTGTGAAGGACCGGAGCATCGTCGGCTTGCGCTATATTCGAATTGTGATTTCGGGTCGGCTTGGAGCTGCTCGCGACCAAGCCGCTGCGCCTGCCGCCGGAGGGCATGAGCGCTAAAGCGCCGCCCGAGCGCCCGGGCACACACCCTGGCCATGACCTACGGGGGGCCGCACTCTGACGGCATCTGACCCCGCTTTCGGCCCCTCGTTCCCCGAGGAGCTGGAACTGCTGATTAGCACGCTTCCACGCCACCTTTATGAGGCGGTGCGCAAACTCCCCGAGGAGTCGGGCGACCTCCTGGAGATCGTCCTCGACCTGGGCCGGGAGCCCGAGGCGCGGTTCGAGGGCAGCGAGGTGATCCTCAGCCCCACCCCAGTCAGCCTGGAGGACATTGCCTACGTCGCCGACCGGGTCGGCACCTTCGGCGGGGACAACCGCGCCGGTATAGCGCGGACCTTGCACCGGATCAGCGCCATCCGCAATCGCGCCGGTGAGATCGTAGGCCTGACCTGCCGGGTGGGTCGGGCCGTCACGGGTAGGGTCGAGATCATCCGGGACATCGTCATCAGCGGTCAGAGCCTGTTGCTCCTGGGCAAGCCCGGGGTTGGCAAGACGACCATGCTGCGCGAGGTGGCCCGTATCCTCGCCGACGAGAGCCGCAAGCGGGTGGTGGTGGTCGACACCAGCAACGAGATCGCCGGCGACGGCGACATCCCCCACTCCGGGATCGGGCGCTCACGGCGGATGCAGGTGGCCCGGCCGGAGCTCCAGCACGCGGTGATGATCGAGGCAGTGGAGAACCACATGCCGGAGGTGATCGTCATCGACGAGATCGGAACCGAGCTAGAGGCGGCTGCCGCCCGCACCATCGCCGAACGCGGCGTGCAGCTGGTGGGCACGGCCCATGGCAACACCCTCGACAACCTCCTGGTCAACCCCACCCTCAACGACCTGCTGGGTGGGATCCAGAGCGTGACCCTCTCAGACGAGGAGGCTCGACGCCGGGGTACCCAGAAGTCGGTTCTGGAGCGCAAGGCGCCGCCCACCTTCGACGCGCTGGTGGAGATCGTCGATCGGCATCGGGTCACAGTTCACATGCCGCTGGCCGACGTCGTCGACGACGCCCTCCGCGGCCGGCCCCGGCCGGCCCAGCTCCGCGAGTCCCATCCCGGCCGAGGGGTCACCACCCGGCTGGTTGAGCCATCACCCTTCGACGATCGGGGCTCGCGTGAGCTCTTTGGGGATGAGTTCGCGTTCGCCCGGCCCCGGCGTCCGGTGACGCTGGCCGACCTTTCGGAAGGCCACAACGGCCAGCACTCGATCGCCGGAGCCGAGACGTCGCTGTTCCCTTATGGCGTCTCCCGGGTCTATCTGGAGCAGGCGATCCGCGAGCTCAAGGTGCCGGTGCGCATCCAGCACCACGTCGACGACGCCGACTTGGTGGTCACCCTCAAGAACTACTACCGCCGCCGCGATTCGCCGCTGCGGGCGGCCGAGTCCGAGGGCATCCCCATCACCATCCTCCGCAACAACTCGGTCGCTCAGGTCCGTACCTTCCTGGCTCAGCTCTACAACCTCGAGCCCTCGGATCCCACCGACGATGCCCTTCGCGAGGTCAGAGAGGGCATCGAGCGGGCGCGCCAGGGCACGGTGGTCGAACTCTCGCCTCAGAACGCCTACGTCCGCCGTCTTCAGCACCAGTTGGTAGAGCAGAGCGAGCTGGTGGCTCGGAGCACCGGCAAGGAGCCACGGCGCCGGCTCCGAATCTACCCTTCCAGCCAGGCTTCGTAGAGCCGTTCTACAGGTGGGGGCGGGCGGACCGGGCTTCTTCATCAGCGTGGAAGGCGTCGACGGCTCCGGAAAGACCACCCAGGCGGGGCTGCTGGCTGAGCGGCTGAAGCGCGAGGGGGAACTGGTGACGCTGGTGAGGGACCCGGGTACTACCCGGCTGGGCGAGCGGGTCAGGACCCAGCTTCTTGATGCCTCGGAGGGCGTCCCGCCCGATCCCTTCGCCGAGGTGGCGCTCTTCCTAGCCGCCCGGATCCAGTTGCTCCGCGAGGTTATCGAACCGGCGCTGGCCGAGGGCGCGGTGGTGGTCTCCGACCGCTACCTCGACTCCACGCTGGTGTACCAGGGAGCGGGCAGAGGGCTGGACCAGGGGGTGCTACTGGATCTCCACAGACTCTTTGGTGCTGACCTGATGCCCGATCTGACCCTGGTCCTGGACATCCCGGTTTCGAGCGCCCAGTCGCGTTCGGATCCCACCCTGCCCGTGGACCGGATGGAGGCCGAGCCGACCGCCTACCATGAGGGGGTCCGCCAGGGGTACCTGGCACTGGCGACGCAATTCCCCGAGCGGATCGTGGTGCTCCCGGCCGACCTTCCGCTCGAAGAGCTGGCCGGATCCTGCTGGAGGGTCACTCGAGAGCGGCTGGCAGCGAGGAGGGCTACTTGAAACTGGCGGTCGCGGTGGTTCACGAGCAGGACGCCACCCGGGCAGTCGAGGTGCTGGGGGGACGTGGCTTCGGGGTCACTCGTCTCAACAGCGAGGGCGGGTTCCTGCAACGCCGCAACTCCCTACTGCTGATGGGCATCGATGACAACCTGGTTGAGGAGGTCATCGCCACCTTGCGATCAGTTTGCAAACCGCGCCACGAGCAGCTGGGTGGGCATGGGGAGCAGGGTTCGACTGAGATCGACGTCGAGGTGGAGGTGGGGCGCGCGACTGTGTTCGTGCTGGACCTGGGCCGGGTCGAGCGGCTCTAGGCAGGCGCCGACTGAGAGCCGATCTCCGACCCGACCCCCGCGGGCGTGAGGTCTCGGGGCGTCGCGCCTGGCTGCTGGCACTGCTGGCATTGGCGGGCGGCCTGGCCTACCTAGACAACCTCCTTTGGGCGTTCGTCCTGATTTACTCGACGGTCCTGGTGGCACTCTTAGCCGCTGCCTGGAGTCGGTGGTGCGCTCGACACCTGCGGCTTTTTCGAGAGATCCCGGAAGGGGGACGCGTCGCCGGCGAGCAGCTAGTCGAGCGCTTCACCCTGGAGAACCGCTCCGGCCTGCCGATCCGGCTGGTAGAGGTACGCGACCTCTCCCGACTCCCCGGAACGGGAGCCACCCGGGTCTTGTCCTTGGCCCCGCGCCAGATCGTCACCTGGGAGTCGACTCGGCGCCTCAACTCCCGGGGGCGCTACGAACTGGGACCGACCGAGGTGCGCGTGGCCGACCCCTTCGGACTCTTCCCGAAGCGGCTGACGCTCGCGGGAACCAAAACCCTGGTGGTCTATCCCAGCCTGGTCTCGGTCCCCTGCCGCAGCCTGCCCGCGGCTCCAGCCAGCCCTGCGGTCGGGCGGCCTCGGGGCAAAGCCATCGCGGTCCCGCAACGGTTGCGCCCGGTGCCCAGGGCTCGGACCCAGCCACCGCCCCATGGCGCCGCCGGCCCAGCCGCCAGCGACCTGCTGCTCCTCCTCGACCTGCGCCACGCCAGCCACCACAGGGATGGTCCCGAATGGTCCCTCGACTATGCCGTGACCCTGGCCGCGTCGGTGGCCCACGCCGCGGGCAGCCACGGGCGGGCGGTGGCGCTAGCTGCTTCGGACGGAAGGCTTAGCCGGATCCCCGCCGGAATGGGGGAACTGCAGGACCGAGCTCTGCTCGAGTACCTGGCGACGGCACGGTGCGACGGTTCGATCCCCTTCTCGGAGCTGGTGGGGCGCGAGATGCCCGGTTGGCGAGACCGGGGCGGGGTCGTATTGATCACGCCCGACGACGGCCAGGAATGGGTGGAGGTGGTTGCCACAGCCTCCGCGCCCGGAACTCGGTCCCTGGGGATCTTCATCGATCCCGCGGGCTTCATGGCCCGACCAGCCACAAAGGTCCGCGCCCAGTGGCGGCTGGTGATGGACCTTTGGGTTGTGCATCGAGGGGACGATCTCTCCCGCCTCGAAGCGATCCACGGCAGAGCGGTGGTCTGAAGCAGCACCCGTGAGGCCACCAGCGTTGGAGACCGATGGCGCCGAGGCGCAAGTCCAGGCGCTGGAGCTGGCCATTCTCGGCAGCGGCTCGGCGTTTTCCAGCATCGGTCACAACGCCGCATACCTGGCCGGCGGCGAACTGCTGCTGGACTGCGGGGCCCCAGTGATCAGCCTCCTGGAGCAGTTAGGGCACCGCCTCCAGGATCTGAGTTCGGTGCTGATCTCCCACCTGCACGCTGACCACGTCTTTCATCTGCCCACGCTGGTGGCGGCGCGGGCGTTGCAGTGTGGGGGCGCGGATCCGCTCCGCATCGTCGGCCCCCGGGGCACTGGGGAAATGCTAGATAAGCTGGGCCGGACCGGCTTCGGGGACGGGTTCTGGGAAGAGGTGCTCAGGCTGGGGCCGCCGGCACTGGATGAGTGGGAAGGTGGGCAGACGGGACAGCTGGGGGCCTTCCGAGTGAAGGCCTTCACGGTTGAGCACTCCACCCAGCTAAGTTGTCTCGGTTACAGCCTGGAGCGCGAGGGGGTCACGCTCGGCTATTCCGGCGATACCACCCTCTGCCCGGGAATACGCGAGCTGGCCGGGTCGGTCGAGTACCTGCTCTGCGAGTGCACCAGCATGTCGGGTCCCGCGCCCATCCACCTCTGGCGAGAGGAGGTGGAGCAGCTCATCAGCGATTACCCGGACACCAGATTCATCCTGACCCACCTCACAGAACGCGCCCCCGTCCAGGGCGCCATCCTCGCCTCGGATGGACTTGTACTTCGGCTCAGGCCAAGCGCTGGGGGCTGAAACCGGCCAGCTCCGGTGGATCCTCACCTTCCAGCACCGCCCGGGCAATCAGCTCGCCCGTGATTGGGGCCAGCAATACTCCGTTGCGATAGTGGGCGGTTGCCACCAGCACCCGCCCACCAGCCTCGAGTCGGCCAAGCAGCGGTAAGCCGTCGGCGACGTGAGGGCGAAGGCCCGCCCACGCGTAGGCGAACCTCGCCTCGGCCAGCTCTGGCAGAAGCTCGCAGGCTATCCCGGTTAGCAGCTCCACCCCCTCGGCGGTGGGCCAGGAGCGGTAACCGGCGAACTCTTCGGTGGTACCCGCCAGTACTAGGCCTGACCGCTTCTGGACCAGATAGCCATCGTCCCCGAACAAGATCAGCGGCAGTAGAGGCCGCCGCGGGTCGAGGGCGACGATCTGCCCACGCACCGGCTCGACGCGAAACTCCCGCCTCAAAGCTGCGCTCAGAAGTCCGCCACTCCAACTCCCGGCGGAGATGACGACGTAGTCAGCCTCGGCCCCGCCGCCAGAGTGGAGTCTGAGGCGGGGCCGGCCCATCCCGGGCTCGAGCGTGGTTGCCTCTGTGTCGGTATCGATCTCGACCCCGTGAGCTTGGCATGCGGCCACGAGGGCGTCCACCACCCGGTGACTGTGGACGTGCCAGTCGCCTGGGTAACTCAATCCGGACACGACCGAGCCGCCCAATCCGGGCAAGATCTCGCGGAGCTGGGCCAGGTCCATGAGATCTGACACGTCAACGTCCCGGCTCAACTGCCAGCTCCGACTCGCCGTGAGCCGCTGGGCTACCTCAGCTGAGCTGGTTACCCGCAGCAGTCCTGTGCGCTCCAGTTCGCAGTCCACCCCGGTCTCGGCCAGGAGCTCCGCGGCCCAGTTGGGCCAGAGGTCGCGGCTCTGGCGACAGAGGTTGTGGAACGGTCCCTCGGCGGCGACCTCGGCGCCCTCGGCGAGCATTCCCGCTGCCGCCGCCGAGGCCCCCTGCCCGCACTGGGGTCCGCGCTCCAGGATCCTGACTCTAGCCCCACCTCGGGCCAGGCTCAGCGCCACCGAAAGCCCCACCACTCCTCCCCCGACGACCAGGCACTCCGGATGTTCCTCAGATCTCATTGGGTCGAGGATACGATCACGCTGGGAGGCGTCAGCCGGACGGAACCGCCAGCACTCCGTCGAGACAGGCGGCCTGGGCAACGGACCACCAGTTCGCCTCATCCAGGCGCCCCAGCTCGCTCTCCGCGATTTCCTTGGCCACCTGCTGCTCCAGACCCACGCGCATGGTCAGACGTCTCAGCGCCGGTCGGAGCTCGTGCCGCAGCGCCCGAGACGAGTCGTCGATCCAGGTGGAGAGCACCGCTAGATCGTGGAAACGTCCCAGCAGGCCCTGGACCTGGCGGAGCTCCTGGAGCACCGTCTGGTGACCGGGACTGAGCACTGGTGCGAACAACTCAAGCCGGTACCGGAGCTTGCGGACCCGGATCCTCCTGGTATGGAGATCGGTGGCGACCCGGGCGACCCGGCCGCCCCGGCCGACTCGCTTGAACAGCCGTGGCAGCTGCTGCTCGCCGAGCAGGACGACCGGAGTTGCTCCCTTGTGGCCGCGATTGATCTGCGGTGGCTGTGCCAGAGATTGGTAGCGTTGCATGGCGCCCTCGGTGAGTGCCAGCTCCCGGTGATCCGCGATCTCGGAAGCAGTGCTGTCGGCGAGGGTGCGCCGCGCCTCCATCTCCAGACCCCGGAGTCCGGGTCGTATCGGACTGGTCCGATCCATCACTATCGGACCGCCCAGTTCGGCGGCGATTCGGGGATCGTCACTGCGATCGCGCGAAACCGCCACCGGACCCAGGACCTCGTCGAGCAGCTCCAGCCTCACCTCGGCGTCCCGCAAGCCTCCCAGAGCTTTCTCGGCCCAGCGTAGCCTCCGGGACCACCTTTTTTGGGTCGCCAGACACTTGGAAAACCCGATCGAAGCCGACCGTAGCCTGCGCAATGCCACTCTGGCGTCATGGGATGCCTCGGCGTCGCTGGCCAGTGGCAACCGCGCCAAGGCCCAACGCAAGGTTTGTGACCTATCCTCGAGGCTGCTGGCCGCCAGGTCGCAGCAGAGCAGGAGCTCAGCCAGCTCCGGTCGCGAGCAGCGCTCGCGCCTCAACCACCTGACCATCAGGTTCAACCGCACGCAGCTGCCACCAGTTCTCACCGTGAGCCAGTAAGGCCGCGATCATCCCGTCCCTAAGCCCGCGCTCCGAGCTGCGGATCGACCTCAGGTGGAGCAAGTCCATCATCTGGGCCAGGATCAATGCACCGCCGCGGCAGAGCCGAGTCCGCTCCAGGTCGACGCCCGAGCGCTCGGCCAACTCGTCCGCCGAGTGATCACGAAAGGCCTCTATCACCACCTCCACGTCCCGGAGCCGGAGAACCATACCCCTTCCTTTTCTCAGCAGCCTGGGCAAGTTGGTGATGGTGCCTCCCGTCCCCAGGGCGACCATGTTGGGGGGAAGCGGGATCAGGTCAGGGATCAGCTGACCCACTCTTCGCTCCATCGCCTTCCACTCCTCTTGGCTGGGCGGCTCGGACTTGGCCAGCATGGCGACGGAGCCGGAGCCGAGCGGCACCCAGCTGTGTAGGCAGGCTCCGCCGGCGGGACCCCAGGCGATTTGCGCGGAAGCCCCCCCGATGTCCAGCACGACCGTCGCCCGTCCCGGCGAGATAGTCATGGTGGCTCCGTCGAAGGCGAGTTGGGCCTCTACCTGGGTCGGCAGGATGCGTACCGGACCACCCCCCGCCGCAGCGGCTAGACGCTCCGCCACCTCAGGCCCGTTCCCGGCCGAGCGCAGAGCTTGGGTGGCGCCAATCGCGATCTCCATCGCCCCGGCGCGCCGCGCATCCTCGACCTGACGCCGCAAGGCCCGGCTGGCGAGCTCCAGCCGCTCCGGCCCGATGACCCCGGCGGCGGTGACGTCCTGCCCCAGTTGGACAAATTCCCGGCGCCGGAGCACCGGAATCGGAAGCCGGTTTGGCGGGCAGCTGGCCACCAGCAGGTGGACGGTGTTGCTGCCAACGTCGACAGCAGCGAAACGTGGCGCCGGAGCCGGCTGAGCTCTGGTCACCGACCGCTGCTACTCAATTCGACGGCCAGTCGGTGCGCACCAACATAGTTTGCGCCGTCGGCGCGGCAGCCGACCCTCCCTATACTTCCGAGATCGCGGTGCGCAGTCTCTACCTTGTTCGTCACGCGGTCGCCCGTGAGCGGGATGGCTGGCAAAAGCCAGATCAACTCCGTCCCCTGAACGAGGCCGGCTGGCGCCAGGCCGTGGTGTTGGCCGACCTCCTCGCCGATGCCGGGATCGACCGCCACTGGAGCAGTCCCGCCACCAGGTGCCGGGACACTCTGCTGCCGCTGGCCCACACCACCGGGCTGGACGTCAGCGACGACGCCCGGCTCTTCGAAGGGGTGCTGGGGCCTGACCCATTAGCGGCGGGTGCAGCGCTCCGAACACTGATCAAAGCCTACTTTGGAGAGGGCAGTCGGCGGGTTGCCGCCTGCAGCCACGGCGACCTGTTGCCACCTTTGTTGGAGGCGGCGGGAGCGTCAGGAGCCCGCTGTCCCAAGGGCGGGGTGTGGCGGCTCGACCTGCCCGACGACAAAGACCGTGTCTCACAGGCTGTGTACCTTGGGCGTCCCGACCAGGGCGGCGGCTGGGACCAGCGGTGACCGGGGCCGACCCCTCCCCTCCTGAGCCCCTCCCCACCGGTACCGACCAGCTCCTCAGCCGTCTGGTGACCCTCGGCTCCGACGCGGTGCTGCTCTTGGACCCCGCCCGCAACCTGCTCTGGGCCAGTCCAAACACACCAGGCCTGCTCGAAGGCCCCTATTCCCGGGATGCGGCCAGCCAAGTCCTAGTGGCTGGCACCCCCCTGGCGCAGATTCTCGACGACCCCCGGGCCGCGGACGTGGTGGGTAAGGTGCTGACGACCGGCGAGACCGCCGGCGGCGAACTCCGCCAGGACGGCTGGCGTCGGGTGTTGAGAGCGGTCGCGGCCCCGGCCGACCTCCCCGACGGCAGTCGCCGAGTCATCCTGATCCTCACCGATATCACCCCGGAACGGAGGTTGACCCGGGCCCATCAGGAACTCATCTCCAATCTCTCCCACGATCTGCGTACGCCATTGGCCGGCCTTCGACTGATGGCGGAGACCCTGACCGGCGAGGCCCGAGGTGACGCTGAGGCCACCCAAATCTTCGCCACCAGAATCGCCGCCGAGGCGGACCGCCTCTACACCCTGGTGGCGGGAATCCTCGACCTGGGCCGGCTGGAGGCGGGTGTTGAGCGGACTCGGCGCGACCCGGTGGACCTCTGGGACGTGGCCACCCGGGCGGTGGAGCACTTGCTCCCCCAGGCCCGAGAGCGCCGGATCAGCCTGTCCCTCCGGGGAGGCTCGGCGGCCGCCATGGCCGACCCCGCCAGGCTGGAGCGAGCGCTCAGCAACATCCTCGACAACGCCCTCAAGTTCACCTCTGCGCCGGGGTCGGTCACGGTGACGGTGGGCGCCGCCACGGGTCATCCCACGATGTCGGTGCGGGACACCGGATCCGGCATCCCTGCCAGCCAGCTGCCGCGGATCTTCGACCGGTTCTACACCGGGGACAGATCTCGTTCGGATCGCAGCAGCGGCCTGGGCCTGACCATCGCCAAGCAGACAGTTGAGCTTCAGGGCGGCGAAATCAAGGTTCGCAGCATTCCCGGGCACGGCACTCTGGTGAGGATCGTCCTTCCCCGACCGTGATCGCTTGGCGGTAATCCAGGTCGACTACTATCGCTCTGTGGCCGCATCACTAGCTCTTGACTTCGACGCTGACCTGGCCGCCCTGCGCGACGGGGTTCGGGTGCTCGGCCGGATGGTGGCCGAGGGAGTCGCCAGTGCCATGTCGGGGATGGAGATAAGGGACGGCGATCGACTGCGCGCGGTGGTGGTCGGCGACGTTGTGCTCAACGAGCGCCACCGGCAAGAACGCGAGCGGGGCCTAGCCATTCTCTCGGCCCGGCACCCCACCGGACATGAGCTCAATGAGGTGTTTGGCCTGATGCTGATGTCGTCGGAGTTGGAGCGGATGGGTGATCACGCCAAGAGCTGCGCCCGCTACGCGCTGCCTTTGATCGAACTCAGCTCGCGACCACGTCTCGACATCATTCTCAGCATGGGGCGCTATGTGGAGGAGCAGGTTCGGGACATCCTGGAGGCGGTCACCGCTCACGACCATCGCCGCGCCCAGGACATCGCGGCCCGCGACGACCGGATCGACCGGATCTACCACCGGGTCTTCGACGACATGCTGGAGACCATGCGGGAGCAGCCTGAGTGGGTCTATCCCGCCACCAACCTGATCTTCATCGCCCACAACCTGGAGCGGATTGCGGATCGGGTCACCAACATCGCCGAGGACGTGGTCTTCCTGGAGACCGGCGAGCTGGCAGAGCTGGGCTAGGTGACGGCTCAATCCCCCAGCATCGGACGGGGTCGGAAGGTGCTGCTGGTAGAGGACGACGAGGCGGTCAGGATGACGCTCCGCTACAACCTGGCGGCCACCGGTTACGTGGTCTTGGAGGCCAACAGCGGCACCCGGGGTCTGGAGATCGCCCGGGACCGGTCCCCCGATCTAGTGGTGCTCGACCTCATGCTTCCCGAGCTCACCGGCGAGGAGCTCTGCCGCATCGTGCGCCAAGAGTCCGATGTTCCCATCCTGATGCTGACGGCGCGAGGATCGGAACCAGACAAGGTCCAAGGGCTGGCGCTAGGCGCGGATGACTACATGACCAAGCCCTTCGGAATCTCGGAGTTCCTAGCGCGCGTCGAGGCCTTGATCAGGCGCGCGGAGCGTCCTCCGCGCGCCACCCCAACCCCGGACCGCATCAAGCTCGCCGACTTCGTCCTGGACGCCTCCGCCCGGCGGGTGATGCTGGGTGACCGCGAGGTGAAGATGAGTCCCCGCGAATTCAACCTCCTCTTCTTCCTGCTGCGCAATCCCGGCAAGGTGCAGAGCCGGGAGGCCCTCCTCCGGGATGTCTGGGGCAGCGACTTCCATGGTGACGGCAAAACGGTGGCGGTCCACATCCGTTGGCTGCGGGAGAAGTTCGAGGCGTTCCCCACCATGCCCTTTCGCATCAACACCGTCTTTGGGGTCGGCTACCGAATCGACCTGGCGCCTGGAATCGAAGTCGAGAGGTGACCCCGGCCGGCCCCGGCGCTGATGGGCGACCTGCGCCGAGGTCTGGCTCCCGTGGGAGTGATCGGGTTTGGAATTGGGAAGGCTTAACCAGGGCTTCTCAGGCCCCGGTGATACCGTTTATCTCGAATCAGCAGAGGTGGCATGTTCATGAGCTTCTTGGGTAGGAAGACAACGATGCCGGAAGCCTCTCGGACCTTGCCTGGGCGCTCCGCCGAGATGAGGATCGGGGGTCAACACACAGTCCTGGGCACCTCGCTCAAGCCACCGTTCCCCGAGGGGTCGGAGCAGGCCATTTTTGCCTTGGGCTGCTTCTGGGGCGCCGAGCGGGACTTCTGGCAGTTGGATGGGGTCTACACGACCGCCGTCGGCTACAGCGGCGGCCTCACCCCCAACCCCACGTACCAGGAGGTTTGCACCGGTCGGACCGGCCACGCTGAAGTGGTCCTCATCGTCTTTGACCCCAGCAAGATCTCCTATCAGCGGCTGCTCCAGACGTTCTGGGAGAGCCACGATCCCACCCAGGGCATGCGCCAGGGCAACGACGTCGGGACTCAGTACCGCTCTGCCATCTACGTGCTTAACGACCAGCAGCGGAGGGTCGCCGAAGCCTCCCGCGAGCAGTACCAGCAGGCCCTCGCCAAGGCGGGTCTTGGCGGGATTACGACCGAGATCGCGGAGGCA
Source organism: Candidatus Dormiibacterota bacterium (assembly GCA_049279335.1). Taxonomy (GTDB): domain Bacteria; phylum Chloroflexota; class Dormibacteria; order Aeolococcales; family Bog-877; genus Bog-877. Next base: position 42,051 of record JBAPNX010000031.1, on the reverse strand, counting down.
GGCCCCTTCTACTACGCCGAGGACTACCACCAGCAGTACCTGGACAAGAACAAGGGCGGGTACTGCGGAATCGGTGGCACGGGTGTCAGTTGCCCGATCGGGGTGCTCTCCGCCTCCTGATAGGCGCCTGAACCTGCCCATCGTCGGATCAACCGCTAAGACGGGGAGAGTCACCTGAAGCAGCGCAACTTGGGAAGCCAGGGACTGGTGGTCAGCGAGCTGGGCCTGGGCTGCATGGGGATGTCGGAGTTCTACGGCCCCACCAACGATGAGGAGTCGATCGCCACGATTCATCGGGCCTTGGAGCTGGGTGTGGACTTCTTCGACACCGCCGACATGTACGGCCCCTTCACCAACGAGAGGCTGGTGGGGAGCGCGATCGCCGACCGCCGCGACCAGGTGGTGATCGCCACCAAGTTCGGCAACCAGCGGCGCGAGGACGGATCGTGGCTCGGTATCAATGGCCGGCCCGAATATGTGCGCCAGGCTTGTGATTCGTCCCTAACCCGGCTCCAGGTCGACCACATCGACCTCTACTACCAGCACCGGGTGGACCCCCACGTGCCGATCGAGGAGACAGTTGGGGCCATGTCCGAGCTGGTGGATCAGGGCAAGGTCCGTTACCTGGGTCTCTCGGAAGCGGGCGCTTCCACGATCCGGCGCGCCCACGCCGTCCACCCCATCACCGCGCTGCAGACAGAGTACTCGCTCTTCAGCCGGGATCCCGAAGCCGAGCTCCTTCCCACCGTGAGAGATCTGGGGATAGGGTTCGTCGCCTACAGCCCTCTGGGTCGCGGATTCCTGGCCGCCCCACCCGCATCGCTGGAACACCTACCCGAGGGCGACACTCGCGGCGACCGGTTCCCTCGATTCAAAGCCGACAACCGTCAGCACAATTTGAAGCTGGCGGAGCGGGTCCGCGAGATCGCCGAGGCCAAGGATGCAACTCCGGCTCAACTGGCTCTGGCCTGGCTCCTGCATCAGGGCCAGGACATCGTGCCGATCCCTGGGACCAGGCACCCCGGGAGGCTGGAAGAGAACGTGGCGGCTGCGGAGCTGGCGCTGGATCCGGCGACTCTGCAGGAGCTCGACGAGGCCTTGCCGGTGGGAGCCCCAAGGGGGGATCGATACCTCGACATGACTCGGGTCAACGTCTGAACCAGCCAGGCCAAAGGCGCCCCTACCTACCCTGATGCGGCGACTCACGTCGGGCCGCCCGCCCACCGGTTGGGGCTGCCACGAGGCAGCTTGCACTTGAGGCCACTTCTAAGACCGGCGGTCCGGACACAAGCCGCCGGGCTCGGGTCAGACCCAGCCACAAGATAAGGTATTACAATGTGGACGTGACCCCTATATTTCGGGGTCATCGCTATCCACGAACTGGAGCCCTGGTGCGCTGCCCCTACTGCAACCACAACGACCTCCGGGTGGTCGACTCCCGTGACTCGGAGACAGGTGAGGCGATCAGGCGACGCCGCGCCTGCAACAGCTGTGGCAAGCGCTTCACCACCTATGAGCGGATCGAGTCGATCCCGTTCTACATAGTCAAGAAGGACGGCCGACGCGAGGACTTCGACCGGGCCAAGCTCTTCCAGGGATTGATGAACGCCTGCAAGAAGCGGGACATCTCGCCCACCGTCATCTCCCAGATGGTCGAGGAGATCGAGGCGGAGCTGCGTGGCCGGGGGCAGTCGGAACTTCCCAGCGTCGAGGTCGGGGAGCTGGTGATGGAGCACCTGCGCCGGCTGGACGATGTCGCATACGTCCGATTCGCCTCGGTCTATCGCTCATTTCGCGATGTGTCTGAGGTTCGCAACGAAATCGACCACCTGCTATCCGGAGCACCCGAGGGTGCTCCTCCAAAGCGGAGCCGACGGCCACTCCCGCGCTGACCGAGGCGGTCCTGCGCGAGCGGCTGGAGCAGGTTCTAGTCGAGCTCCGCGTTGCGGAGGAGAGGGCCGGCAGGCCAACCGGCAGCGTCCACCTCTTGCCGGTGACTAAGGGACACCCAGCCGAGATGGCAGAGCTGGCGACTATGGTCGGGCTGACCTGCCTGGGCGAGAACTATGTCCAGGAATGTCAGGAAAAGGACCGCTTTCTGAGAGCAACGGGAGCGCCGACGGTGAGCTGGCACCTCCTCGGTCACCTCCAGCGCAACAAGGTCGGTCGTGCCGCCCAGCTCTTTCAGTCGGTGGCCAGTGTCGACAGCTTGAGTCTGGCCCAAAGGCTCTCCGTGGCAAGGTCAGGGCAGCCACCCCTTCGGGTACTTTGTGAAGTGGAACTGACCGGTCTGCCAAACCGCACCGGTTTCCAGCCTGGCCAGCTGGAGGCGGACCTGCCCCAGCTGATCGAGCTTGAGGGGGTCAGGCTGGAAGGGCTTATGACCGTAGCAGCGCCGCAAAGGCCTCAGGAGGCCTTCTCCGCGTGCCGCCAGCTGGTGGAGCGGTTGAGGGCGCTTTCTGATCTTGCCCTGCCTGTCCTGAGCATGGGCATGAGCGGGGACTTCCACGCCGCGATCGGCGAGGGCAGCACCGAAGTGAGGATTGGAACGCTTCTCTTCGGCGATCGACCGCTACAGTCCGCCTAAGCCGATGTCCTGGTGCGCTCAGCGGATCAGCAGCGTCAGCTCCTGATAGGCACTAGCCCCGCTGGGATAGCTCTGGGTCTGGTTGGCCGGCTGGTAGTGACCCAGTCCATCGCGGGCTCGCAGCCTGACGGTGTAGAAGCCTGCTGAGGGACTCCAGGGGTAGCTCCAGAGCGTCCAGGTGTAGGGCGAGATCGGAGGGATCAGCTTCGCCTTGCTCCAACTATGGCTGCCATCGAAGCTGAGCTCGACCGCCGAGATCCCCCTCGTCCCAGCCCAAGCGACTCCGGTGAGGAGGTAGCTGCGGCCCGCGCTGAGGGAGGTGTTGCTGGAGGGAAAGTCAAACCGGGAAAAGGTCTTGGGGTAGGCGCCAGCATTCCAACCCTGCTGCTCCCAGTAGCCGAGATAGGGCTGGGCGGAAGGGCCGACACTGCTCAGCCACTTGGGATTCTTCATGCCGTAGTGGTCGACCACCAGAATCCGCGCCGGGAATCCGTGCTCGGCTGTTAGCGGTCGGCCATTGAGTCGGTCAGCCACCAGAGTGGTGGGAGCCATGGCCTGGTCCAAAGGCAGGCTCTCGGTGTAGCCGTCGGCACAGCCGAAGACTATCTGTACCGTTGAGGTGGGCAGCCCGGCCCGCTCCAGTAGGCGGCTCAGCTGTACTCCGCGCCAGACTCCCGTGCTGATAAGAGTGCCTGCGACCGGGTTGGAGATGCACTCCAGGGTCTGGGTCTGACTGATGTGCGGCTGAGCCAGCAACTCCTGGTAGCTGAGCGAGTAGGGATGCAAGCCATCCACCCTGAGCTGCCAGGTCGCCGCATCCACGGCTGGCGGGCCGAAGAGGTCCTTGGAGACCACGTAGAAGTCGGATGTGGGGGTGATTCCCGCGGGTATCCGGTCACCTAGTCCCCCAGGGCGGCCAAGATTGAACCTGGGCACCGCTGGTGAGGTCGCCCGCAGGACGTTCACCCCAAGGTATCCCAGGGTGGCGGCGCCGAGCAGAGCGCCCGCTCCGGCCAGGAACGTGCGCCGCGTGTGCGCCCCCTCCTGGGTTTGTCGGACCGCGCCGGGCTGGCTGCCTCCCGCCTCGGGCATGGCCAGGAGGACCTCGATCAGCCCCGACAGCACCAGCCAGTCCAGGAGAGCGAGCCAGGTGGCCGACACAGCGAGCGAGCCCTCCCCGGTCACGATCAGGGGCAGAGTCAGAATCCAAAGGCCAAGGGCGGGTAGCAGCCAGCGCAGCAGCGCCGTACCTCTTCGGGTCGCGGGAGCGGAGGGATAGGGGGCTACCCGAACCCAGCTCCAGTGCCCGAGCCACCTCCCTATCACGGCGCCTACCAACACGATCAGTACCGAGCTCCCCAGCAGCAGCAGGGGCCGTCCCCTCTCCTGGAGCGTGTCGATCAGGGTGCCGAAAACGTTGCCGGGGAGCAGGAGGGCTAGGCCGTTGCCGAGCACCTCGCTCAGCGACGGCAGCCCGGTGATGATCCGGACCAGGAGTGATGCCGCCACGGTGAGCCCCGCGGCGCACGCACCTAGGAGTGCGCCGTTGGCTACCCGCGAGCTGGCCATCTAGAAGCCGTCGCACCCGGTGGGCGCGCGGGGGACGGGCAGCGCGGTCGGCGCGATCACACCGTCAGATTCTTGCGGAGGAAGTCGAGGCTTCGCTGCCAGGAAATGGCAGCGGCGTCGGCGTCGTACACCTCGGGCCGATCCTCGTTGGCGAAAGCATGGTGGCCTCCAGGGTACGTGTAAAACATGTGAGAAACCTGGGCAGCCTCGAGCGCTTGGTCCAGCTTGCCGACGGCATCCGGCGAGGCGAAGTCATCCTGCTCTCCGAAGTGGCCCAAAACTGGGCCTGCGATTCGGCTGAGATCAGTCCCGGGGCCGGGAACGCCGTAGAAGCTGACCACCGCCTTGACCTTGTCGTGTGTGGCCGCCAGGGTGACTGCCAAGGCTCCACCCATGCAATAGCCAACCGCCCCTACGAAGTTCCCGTTCGCCTCTCCGGAGCTCAGAAGGTAGTCCACCGCTCCCCGAAGCTCCTTGGCCGCCCGGGCCTCGTCTAGCGCCATCATGGTCTTGCCCGCCTCGTCGGGCTCGTGGAAACCGATTACCCGCCCGTGATAAAGGTCGGGCACCAGCGCGGTGAAACCCTGACTGGCAAACCGATCGGCGGTGCGCTTGATCTGATCGTTGAGTCCCCACCACTCCTGAATCACGACCAGGCCGGGACCTCTTCCTGACTCGGCTGTGCTGAGATACCCGCTGGCGGTGGTGCCATTGCTGGGGAACTCGACCATCCGACCGGCCATCTCGCTGCCCTCCTACTTCTCTGGACTCCGTGGAGTCTGTGGCCCCACCGGCTCAAACAATAGATCAGAGATGGGGCCGCGGCGATCGCCGGAGGAGATTAGTGGCGGGCCGGTCTCAGGTCCCGGAGCATCAGCCGCGGCCTCCGCCGTCCCCCCCACGAGTCCACCTCCAGCTCAAAGAGGGCGTCGACCTTGCGCCCGGCCGGGAGGTGAGCTCGGAGGTGGGGCCGGTTGAAGCTGATCGACTCGGCGTTGCCGGTTACATCTTTGAGGATGACCTTTAGATGGCCGCCGGTCTTACCCAAGACCTCGGTCCGGACTACGGTGCAGCCGCTGGCGCAGAGAAGAACCGCGGGGTTGCCGGTGCCGCAGGGCTGGAGCAGGCAGAGCTCATCTGCTAGCCTCAGAGAACACTCTCCGAGGTTGACCTCGGCGTCGATCTTGAACGCTCGACAGGGTTCGCGGTCCCCGAGCTGAGCCCTGGCCGCCATCATCATCGCGGCCGCGAAGGCATCCGCGGCCGCGGCGTCGGCGGGGAGGCTGAAGCCGCCAGCCGAGAGGTGGCCTCCGTACGCCAGGAGATGGTCGCTGCAGCGGCGCAGCGCCTCGACCACATTCAAGCCGGCCACCCCGCGCGCAGAGCCCCTCCACTCCTGACCGGTCTGGCTGTAGATGAAGGCGGGACGGCTGAATTCCTCAGCCAACCGTCCCGCCACCAGCCCCACCACGCCGGGGATGATCTCGGCGGATCCAAACACGATTGCCGGCAGCTCATCAGCCATTTCAGCGACTGCAGCGCGCGCCCGAGTCAGTGCCTCCGCCAGCGCGGACCGCCGGCTCTGATTGAGCAGCTCCAGCTTGGCGACCGCCTGCTTGGCCTCATCCTCGTCATCCTCCAGGCAGCATCGCAGAGCCAAGAAAGCGTCCTCCATCCTGCCCGCGGCATTGAGCCGCGGGGCCAATCCGAAGCTCAGGTTGCCGCTGCTGGGAGGGCCTTCGACTCCTGCGCTTCGAGCCAGCAGGGCCAGTCCCCTGGGAGCCTGCTGGGGCCAGGCGACCAGCCCCTGCCGGACCAGCCACCGGTTCTCCTCCTGGAGCGGCATCATGTCGGCCACCGTGCCCAGGGCCACCAGCGGCAGTTGCGCCGCCGCGGTCCCGTTAGGCACCAGACCCGACATCTCCAGTGCCACCACCAGCTTGTAGGCGACACCGACCCCAGCCAAGCCCTTCCAGGGGTAGCGGTCGTTCGGGCGCTGAGGATTCACCAAAGCATCCGCCGGGGCCAATTCGACCTCTCCGTCCCCGGGCTCGGCGTGGGGAAGGTGGTGGTCGGTGACGATCAGTGCAAGCCCGTCGGGACGATCCCGGACCACCTCGACCGCGGTGGTCCCACAGTCGACCGTTATCACCAGTGAGGCGCCCTGGCGGCGGAGCTCGACCAGGGCGTCGCGATTGAGCCCGTAGCCTTCGCTCTGGCGCTGAGGGATGTAGGCGAGAGGCTCGCGTCCAGCGGCGCGAAAGGCCCGGACCAAGAGCGCACAGGCGGTGACGCCGTCGGCATCGTAGTCGCCATAGATCGCGATCAGCTCGTCGCGAGCCATGGCGCCGCGAATCAGCTCCACCGCCTGCTCCATGTCGGTCAGGAGCCAAGGGTCGAACTCCTCGCCCACCGACTTGGAGGCCGCCAGCGCCAGCTCGGGTGTAGTCCCCCTTGCCCCGGTGACGCGCTCGAAGGCAGAACCGCTGATCGCCCCCGTAGGCGGCGGCAGCGTCCACTCCCGAGGGGCGCGCTTCAACTCATGCTGACAAAATGCGTGGCCACCGCTCTCGGGAAAGCTGCACCGGGCTTCGATTCTAGTCGCCGGACCCAAGGCGGCCCCACGGAGCACACTTTCGGATATGAGCGCTACTGAGCCCAGTCGGCGCCCGGGTCGGCGACCTCCCCTGACCATGGCCCAGGCCCGGGCTAAAGAGGAGCGCAGGGTCCGAAGCCTCCAGGTCTCGACCTTCTGCCTGCACTCGATGGCGTGGATACTCGTCACCTTCTACGCCACCGACTATCTTCCCCCACTGGCCATCCGCCTCACGGTGGGACTGCGCCAGACTGCCCTCGCCCAGTACCTGGTCGGCTACCTGGTCCTGGGCCTGCTCTGCCTGGTGCTGGCGAGCGGCTTCGGCATCCTTTATGGCCCCCGGATCAGGAAGAGTCGCTTCGCCTGGCGTTGGTTCGTCTTCCCGGTGGCACTAGCGCTTCTGCTGATCCCCGCTCAGGGATCCAACGAGCTTTTGACTCGGGCTGTCGAAGCGCTCTGCCTGGTGAGTGGGATCGCCCTGGGCGAGAGCCTCAGCCGGCTTCTCCGGCGCTGGCTGCGCCGACCAGCTCGAGGTCGCCTGGCCGCGCCTTGACCTCGCGGTAGAGGGTGTCGCGCTCGCTCGGAGTCCGGCCGGCGCTGCGGATGGCAGCTTCGATCTCTTCGCGATCGAGGTTCTGGCCGTGGTCGGCGCCGCTCATCCGGGTGATCGACTCCTCCATCAGGGTGCCCCCGAAGTCGTTGGCTCCCCAGCGCAGTGACTCAGCCACTCCCTCAGGACCAAGCTTCACCCAACTGGTCTGGATGTTGGGAATGTCGCTGCCGAAGTAGAGGCGGCAGTATGCGGTGAAGCGCAGTGAATCCTCGAGGGTGAGCGGCTCGCGAATGCCGAAATACTTGCCCAAAGTGTTGTTCTGGACCTGGAAGGGCAGGAGCACAAATTCAGTGATCCCCCCAGTTTCCCGCTGCAGATTGCGAATCACCTCGAGGTGCCGCAACCGGTGCCAGGGCGTCTCCACGTGTCCATACATGATGGTTGATGTGGTTGGGATACCGACGTGGTGCGCGGTCTTGACGATCTCCACCCACTCATCAGTGGTCAATTTCTCGGGGCAGAGGATGCGGCGCACTTCTTCCACCAGGATTTCCGCCGCGGTTCCAGGGAGCGTGCCCAGTCCGGCATCGCGAAGCTGGCGCAGTACATCCTCCACCGATCGCCCGGATTCCTGCGAGATGTAGCGGATCTCCTCCGGTGACAGTGCGTGCAGGTGAAGTGTGGGCCAGCGCTCCTTGATCTCCCGGAAGAGTGCGTCGTAGAAGTTGAGATTCAGCTCCGGAGTCAGGCCGGATTGCATGCAAATTTCGGTGGCGCCGCGCTGCACCGCATCCTCGATCTTGGCGAACACGGTGTCGTGGTCGTGAAAGTAGGCGCCCTTGACGTTGATGGAACCACGTCGGAATCCGCAGAACTTGCAGGTGCCGACGCAGACATTGCTGATGTTGACGTTGCGGTTCACGACGTAGGTGACGGTGTCGCCAACCAGCTCCCGCCGCAGCCGGTCGGCGGCCGGCTGCAGCTGCGCCCCCGACTCCTGGTAGACGGGGAGTCGCTCTTGCAGGTGATAGCCCAGGGTCCTGGCCTTGGCCGCCAGCTCACTCTGGTCGGGCCAGGCGTACTCCGGGCTGACCGAGTCGCCGTCCATGGAGATGCCGCCCAGGTCGGTGGCCCCGGCGCGGACCAGCTCGGGCCAGCTGGCGAAGTTGAGGTTAGGCGGGACCTGAACCGCGACATCGCTGGGAAGAATCGCCCGCGCCAGCTCGACCGCGCTTAGGAATGTGACCTGATCAGGGGCAGGATGCTGAGCCATGGGCGTACCCGGCTTGGGCACGAAGTTCTGGACGATCACCTCTTGGATGTGGTGATGGCGCTGGTGGCAGGCGGCGATCAACTCCAGGGCACGGCGCCGGTCCGCCTCGGTCTCACCAATCCCCACCAGGATCCCGGTGGTAAACGGGATCCCCAGCTCCCCGGCAGCCTCCAAGTGCGCCAGCCGCTGCCGGTAGCGCTTACCCCCGCCCATGGCATGGGCCCGGATGTCGTCGGTGCCGGTCTCCAGCATCAGGCCCATCGACGCGTTCCAGGGCTGGAGGCGGGCCAGGCTGGAGCGGGTCAGCAGTCCCACATTGGTATGGGGCAGCAGCCCTCGCTGCATCGCCCGCTGACAGATCTCCACCACCAGGTCGACGAAGGCATCCTCGTCCCGGAGTCCCAGATCAGGCAGTCGCCAGGGCTGTTCCCCGGCCATGATCAGAAGCTCGCGGCAGTGCAGCCGGCTGGCCTGCTCCAGGTGGTGGTCGACCTCGTCCAGGCTGATCAGTCCACCGTCATCCTTGCGGTATTCGCAATAGCCGCAGCGGCGGAAACACCGGTAGGTGACGTCGACGGTGTAGCTGCGGCTGAAGGTCAGGTAATCGGCCTGGTACTCAGGGCGATGCCGAGTAGGCACACCGGCCGCGGAAGGTGCGCCGGCAGGGGCGGGGACGATCGCCTCGTATGCCATAGCGTCGATTATGAGACTGGCGGAGGTGGGGCCGACTCAGACCCGAAGTGGGATCACCAAGTTGGGGAAGTTGACCCCGTACTTCTCGACGTAGGCGTCGAGAGCCTGCAGGAGCTCCCGCTGGAATGCCAGCCTCTCAACCAGGTCGCCCTGGGACGTCTTGTTGGCCTCGCCCGAGAGGTGTCGCTGAATCCAGGGCGGTATCAGGGATACCAGGTGAGTGGTTCCGCCGGTGAGGATGATGGTCTCGGGACGGCTGTCCTCCACCCTCAACCCGACTCGAAGCAGGATCCCGGTACGGTTCGCCAGCGCCCAGATGCGCTCCCAGTGTCCCGGCAGTCTCCGCATCTGCTCCGGGCGGGTGTAGCGGACCACCGGGTCGTTGATGATGCTCATATCGGCGTCGCCCCAGCGCACCAGCCGCTCGATCACCGGCTCGTCGAGGTCGCGGGAGACCCACATCACCAGCGAGGCACAGCGGTTGTCGAGGTCGGGGGGCAGCACCTGGGTGCCCCGCTCCAACGCCATGGCCAGGATCTCGACGATGCTGGCGTGGCGGAAGCAATAGGCCCTGCCAGCAACCATCTTCAGGTGCTCCTTGCAGGCGACCCAGGAGCAGTCAACCGCCCGCCGGTCTCGGTACAGACAGCGGAAGGCTTCCTGGTTGTCGCAACCGGCTTGGTCACAGCCACCACCCTCGGCCTCGCCGTACCGCTCTGGCGTCGGCTCCAGGGCCTTCGGCTGCGTGTGCTCAAACATGGTGTGGCGCCTCCCTGCTCGAGAACCTCGAGGCTGACCCCGGCACCGGGTAGAACTCCACCCTCAGCCGTAGTCGCGTTACCGAACTGAGATCGAACATAGCAGAGGTGTACGCGTCGGACAAGCAACCTGACAAGAGATTGAAAGGTTGTGACAGGTCCGTTAGGCGAGGGCTTCTAACTAGGGCAAAAGGCGATAGGCCGGAACCGTCATGAACTCCACGAACTCCTCCGCCAGTGCGACCTCGATGAAGAGCCTGGCGGCCTCGCGCGAGGAATCGCCGAGCTTGGATACGACTTCCGACTCCAACTCCAGGACCTGCTCGCGGGGGATCCGGCGGTGGTGGACCCACTGCCAGATCTGAGCGCGGGAAATCTCGGCGGTGGCCGCGTCCTCCATCAGGTTGTTGATCGCCGCCGCCCCCACCCCCTGCAGCCAGGAATGCAGGTACTGAATCCCGACCGAGACATTGAGCCTGACCCCCGCTTCGGTCACCTCCCCGGGAGTGGCAGCCACGTCGAGCAGCTGAGCCGCGGTCACCGCCACCTCATCGCGCAGACGCTCCAACTGGTTGGGCCTGTTTCCCAGCACCTCGTCGAAGGCCTCCCTGGCAACCGGGACCAGGTCCGGATGAGCCACCCAGGTGCCATCGAATCCGTCGCCCACTTCCCGGACCTTGTCCTCGCGCACCCGTTCCAACGCCACCCGGTTGAGCTCGGGGTCGCGGCGGCTGGGAATGAATGCCGCCATCCCACCGATGGCGTGGGCCCCCCGGCGATGGCAAGTCTTCACCAGCAGTTCGGTGTAGGCGCGCATGAAGGGGACGGTCATGGCCACCGAGCCCCGGTCTGGCAGGATGAACTCGGGGTTGTTGTGGAACTTCTTGATGATCGAGAACATGTAGTCCCAGCGACCGGCATTGAGGCCAGCGGAGCGCTCTCTTAGCTCGTAGAGGATCTCCTCCATCTCGAAGGCGGCCAGGACCGTTTCAATCAGGACGGTGGTACGGATGGAGCCGCCGGGCAGCCGCAGCTGATCCTCAGCCAGGCGGCAGGCTTGATTCCAGAGGCGCGCTTCAGTGTGGCTCTCGAGCTTGGGTAGGTAGAGATATGGCCCGGAACCCCGACTCAAGAGCGCCCGGGCGCAGTGAAACGTGAACAGTCCGAAGTCGAAGAGGCTCGCCGAAATCAGTTCTCCGTCCACGCGAAGGTGCTTCTCGGGAAGATGCCAACCCCTGGGCCGCACCATCAGGGTGGCGGTCTTCGAATTGAGCCGGTAGCTCTTGCCTCCCGAGTCAAGAGAGATGGTCTTGTCAACTGCATCGAGAAGATTGCTCTGGCCGTCCAGACAGTTGCTCCAGGTCGGGGAGTTGGCGTCCTCGAAGTCGGCCATGAAGACGCGGGCCCCGGAGTTGAGGGCGTTGATCACCATCTTGCGGTCGACTGGCCCGGTGATCTCCACCCGGCGATCCTCGAGGTCCCGAGGAGCGGGCGTCACCCTCCAGCTCGGGTCCTCGCGGATGGCCCTCGTCTCCGCCAGAAAGTCCGGGAGCCGACCCTGGTTCAGCTCCCGCTGTCGCTCCTGGCGAGCCTGAAGCAAAGCTGCCCGGGTGGGACCCAACTCCCTTTGCAGGAACGCCACGAACGCCAGCGCATCCGGGGTGAGCACCCGCTCACCCGCCGCACCCCCGGCGTGGATGACTTCCACCCCAGCCACCCCCATCCGGTCGAGGGTCATACGACCGGGGTCGACTCGAACTGCGCCTCCTCAGTCGATCCCTGCAGCGCCAAGGTGGCGCTCTGCCCTCCGGTCACCGTCTCCAGCACTGCGTCGAAGTAGCCGGCGCCGACCTCCGACTGATGACGGGTCGAGGTATACCCCTTCTGCTCAAGCTCGAACTCGCGCTGCTGCAGCCGCACGTAGGCGCTCATGCCCTCTTCGGCGTAGCCCTTGGCCAGGTCGAACATCGAGCTGTTGGCGACGTGGAAGCCGGCCAGGGTGACGAACTGGAACTTGTAGCCGAGCTCCCCAAGCCGCCATTGGAACGCACTCACCTCCTCATCGCTGAGGTGCAGCTTCCAGTTGAACGACGGAGAGCAGTTATAGGCCAGGATCTTGTCCGGGAACTTGGCGTGGATCGCCTCGGCAAACTGCGCCGCCTCCTCTATGTTGGGGGTCGAGGTCTCGAACCAGAGCGCATCCACCAAGGGCGCGAATGCGAGCCCGCGGGCGATCACCGGCTCGATTCCTGGCCGCACCCTGAAGAACCCCTCGGAGGTGCGGTCCCCGAGGAGGAACTCCTGGTCGCGAGGGTCGATGTCGCTGGTCAGCAGAGTCGCGCTCAGTGCGTCCGTTCGGGCCACCAAAAGCGTCGGCACGTCGAGGACGTCGGCCGCCAACCTGGCGGCCGCTAGGGTGCGTTCAAACTGGCTGGTGGGCACCAGCACCTTGCCGCCCAGGTGGCCGCACTTCTTCTCCGAGGCCAGCTGGTCCTCAAAATGCACTCCTGAGACCCCGGACTCGATCATCGCCTTCATCAGCTCGAATGCATGCAGAGGGCCCCCAAATCCGGCCTCGGCATCAGCCACGATCGGGACCACCCAGTCACCATCGTGATGCCCTTCCGCCCAAGCGATCTGGTCCGCGCGGAGCATCGCGTTGTTGAGCCGACGGGCGAGCACCGGAGCGCTGTTGACTGGGTAGAGGCTCTGGTCCGGGTAGGTCTCCCCGGAGAGGTTGGCGTCAGCGGCAACCTGCCAACCCGAAAGGTAGATGGCCTTGAGCCCGGCCTTGACCATCTGGACCGCCTGTTGACCCGTCAGAGCGCCCAAGGCGGCCACGTAGCCCGAGTTGGTCAGGAGTTCATGAAGTCGCTCCGCGCCGCGCCTAGCCACGGTGTGTTCGATCCGGATCGAGCCTCTGAGTCTGATGACCTCCTCGGCGGTGTAGGGCCGAGAGACGTCTTGCCAGCGACTGCTCTGCCAGAGTCGCTTCAACTGCTCCGCCTCGGTGTCGTCGACGCGACCGCGGCCGTTACCCCGACTGCTTGCAGAGGTCATGGCGTGCTGCCTCCCATCCGGGCGCGCCTGGCGTTCCGGACAAAACAAGAGCGCGTCTCATTGGCGACGCTGCTCTGGGTGAAGTCGCCAGGTTGGCGACATCCCATTTCAGGGCACTCTCCGGTAGCCCAAGACTCAGTCCCCGCGCCCATCACAAGATCCTAGGAGCGATGCCGTTTTCTGTCAAGACATGCCCGGCTGTCGTCACCATAACCGGGTCGCAACGCACTCTCGCCAACACACCCGCCTGATGTTCGGCGGGACAACACGTCCCGATGCCGTCAACCGGACTTATCGGGCTGGCGCCATGATCGGCTCGACGGCCTCCCGATTTTTCTTCAATCCCCAGGTTCTACCGGCGGATACTGGTTGGCGGCTGGCGTTCTTCATCGGCCCGATTCTGGGATCATCGTCATCTTCTTCCGCCGCTCCATCCCTGAAGGCCCGCGTTGGTTCGTGACCCACGGCGGCTAGGACGGGGCGGAGCAGTCCATCTATGACCTTGAAGAACGAGTGCGCCGGAGCGGTGTGAAGTTGGACCGAGTGGCGGACAGCAGGGCCATCGGGATTCGCGCCCCGGGCACGACCCCGTATCGCGTCATCGCCCGAACCATGGTGCGCGAATATCCCGCACGCTCGTTCCTGGGCCCCTCGATGATGGTCGCCCAGTCATTTCTGTACAACCCCATCTTTTTCCCGTACGCGCTGGTGTTGGTGGACTTCTACCACATCGCCGCCGATCAGACCAAGCGGTATTTCTTCCCCTTCGCGGCTGGCAGTCTGGCAGGGTCGATTCTGCTTGGGCCCCTGTTCGACACGCTGGGTCGCCGCAAAATGATCCTGCTCACCTACGGACCGCCGGGAATCTTGCTAGCCATTTCCGGGGTTCTTTTCAACGAGGGAGTGCTGAGCGTGACCACCCAGACTGTGTTCCGATGTCTCATCTTCTTTTTTATCGCCTCGGCGGGAGCGTCCTCCGCTTACCTCACCGTCAGTGAGATCTTTCCTCTGGAGCTACGGTCGCAGGCGAACTCGTTCTTCTTCGCCATCTCCCAGCTGGCGGGAGGAGTGGCAGCGCCGAGGCGGTTCGCGGCGTTGGTCGACCATCGACATCACACCAGGGCCCCGGCGGTCGGGTACCACGTCGGGCCCACCGTGATGTGCACGGGGGGCTGATCGCTTGCTTCTTCGGCGTCAAGGCCGAGCGCAGGTCGCTTGAGGACGTTGCGGCTCCGCTGTCGGAAATGACCAAGTTGGTCGGGCGCCGGCGAACCATACGACCCAGTCCTGCCTGACTCACTCAACCATGGAGGGCTTTCCATCACCGGCGCCGCAGGCGCTGATTTCGATGCTGGCGCGCACCCATCATGGTCGGGGTCAGCTCCTCGAGCGGCTCACCCTGCGCTCTGGGCTGGGCACTTGCGGAGGCCGAGCTCCGAAGCGTTCCGCTGCGTGCGGTCATGGCCTGGCATCCCCCGCACCCCCCAACGGATTCCGGTCGCCGAGGCAATTCGTGATCGCTTGCGGGCACCGGCCATCTCTGAGCGAATCACTGGCCCAGTAGTCCTGATCCCTTCACACCTTCGAGAAGACCGTCTCCTCCCGAGAGCAACCCGCCCAGCTGGTGCAGTGCTCCGGTCAGCCCCTCCACGTCTTGCTCCGCGCCTTGGATCAGCGGTGTCGGAATCGGGACTGGCGGGGGAGTCAGGGTGGGGTTTGGCTCGGGCGATGTCAGGGGGGAGGGAGCTGGGAAAGGACCGGTTTGGGGCGTGATCGTCGATGGATAGCTGAAGTCCGGCCGCGCCCCCACAGCCGACCGCACCGCTGATCTCGACACTCGGGTGGGCTGAGACGCTCTGGGCGGTGAAGGCACCGGCGCCCGCACCTCGGTTGGGTGTTGGATGCCGACGACCAGCAGTGCCCCCGCGGCTGCGGTGGCAGCGCCGGAACCGCTCCAACTGGGCATCGCACTGCCCAGCAGGCCGATCACTTGGGAGACCAGCGGTACCTGGCACAGAATCGACCCGATCCCGACCACCGGCCACAGCTCTCCGACCGAGACGTTGAGGAGCGCCCGCACCACCGTGGGATCGAGCTGGGTGCCCGATACCCTAACCAGCTCCTGGCGAGCCTTGGTCAAGCTCACGGGACGGCGGTAGGGGCGGGGAGCCGTTATCACCTCGAAGATGTCGGCCACCGCGACGATCCGGGCGGCCTGCGAGATCGCCGAGCCCTTCAAGCGGCAGGGGTAACCACTTCCATCAAACCACTCATGGTGCTGTTCCACGGCCGTGCCCCACACCCCGAGCCAGGGCAGGATGGGCGCCACCAGCTGCGCCCCCTCGGCGGGATGGCGTCGGAGGATGGTCCATTCCCGTGGGTCGGGCTTGGCAGGCTTGTTGAGGATTCGCGGCGACACTCTGAGCTTGCCAATGTCGTGCAGCAGCGCGGCCCACCGCAGCCGGGCGCGGTCCGCCTCACCCAGATGGAGCTCCATCGCGATCATGTTGCTCAGGACTTGCACCCGTTCGGAATGGCCCCGGGTGGCCCGGTCGTGGACACTGAGGGCCACGGTCAACTCCAGTACCCGCTGGGCCACCTTGAGGTCGGTGTTGTTGGCGTCCGTGCCCAGCCGCTCTAGGTGCTCGAGCACCTGCTTGGGTCGGGCAGCCCGTCGCGCCAGCGCAAATCGAGCCGGGGCATGATCAGGGAATAGCAGCGAGAGCCTGAGCAGCGCTGCCAGAGGTAGAAGCCGACGCGTCGCCCGCTCAGTCAGGAGCAGGGCCGCGAAGCCGGCTACGGAAAGCAGCAGCCACCAGCCCAGCAGAGCCGGAAAGTGAGCT
Organism: Candidatus Dormiibacterota bacterium; assembly: GCA_049279335.1. Classification (GTDB taxonomy): domain Bacteria; phylum Chloroflexota; class Dormibacteria; order Aeolococcales; family Bog-877; genus Bog-877. Next base: position 26,119 of record JBAPNX010000031.1, on the reverse strand, counting down.
GGCCGATGAAGCAGATCGGCAAGCACCAATACCACTCCGAGTCCGAGCGCCATCGGCATCCCAACGACCAAGAATCGCAAGCCGAAGCTGAGCAGGGGACGACTCCTCCACTCCATCGAAGGCGGTCTGCTCACCTTGAAGTAGCTCTTCATCGGAATCACGCTCTGCAGCGAGTTTCCGAGCCTCCGCCTCACCGTTTGATGACGCAGTCGCAACGGAACCGTGCATCACCAGAGTTCCCTGAGCGCCCCACGCGCGGCAGCCCGCGGGCTGTCTTAGGAGATGGATCTAGTCGCGCCGGGGCATTCGGTCAGCTAGCTGGAGGAGGGCGACGCGGAGCCCGGCGACGGGGGGCTGCAGGAGCCAGGTTTTGACCACAGTTGGAGCAGAACTTGGCATCGGGAAGGTTGACGGCGCCGCAGGCAGGACAGACACCAGCTGTACTAGGCGGGGGCGGCGATTTGGGAGGAATCGTGATGGTCTCACTGGCTGACGTCGGACCCGCGGGGAAGCCTCTAGACGGGGCCTGGTCCTCCCACAACCTCCAGTGCACCACGCCAGCCAGTCCGATCAGAACCGCCAGGGCCACCGCAATCCAGATGAAGAGGCCCCCGTACATGAGACCTCCGACCACCGGCTGCTCCCAGGTGAGGCGCGCCACCACGTCAACCGCGGTGAAGAGCACCACTCCAAATGCGAGCGCAGCGCTGATCAAGCTGCGGTGGCCAAAACCGATAGGCATCGAGATCCGCGCTACCCGGGCAGCCTCCCAGAGAAAGAGAAGCCCGGCCAGAACAGCAGCGACAACGCCGGCCGCCCTAAACCCGTTGCTACTGCCGGAGCAGAAGGCCACGGTCGCGTGAGCGATGGCGGGCGAGAAGCCTCGGTTTCCGGGAAGGAATGGGTGGAACAGGACTTGGTTGGCGCAGGCCTGAGACCAGGGAAGAAAGAGGTCGACGATGAATAGCAAAGACGCCAGCGCCAGCACCGTCCCGTCTGCCGCCCATGCCGCCAGCCTCCGCCGCTCTCGCACGATGCTCATCTACACGTCCTCCTTCCGATCCCCGCCGGCACCATACACAAAGCCGGCCTCCCGGTCAGTGCCGGAAGTGCCGCATTCCGGTCACGATTACCGCCATTCCCGAGGCATCGGCGACCGCCAGAACCTCGGCATCGCGGCGAGATCCACCAGGTTGGATCGCGGCCGAGACACCGGCTCGGGCCGCCACCTCGAGCCCGTCCGGCATGGGAAAGAAGGCGTCTGAGGCGAGAACGCTGCCCTTGGCACGTGCTCCGGCCCGACTCACCGCTAACTCCACCGCCTCCACCCGGGACATCTGTCCGGCACCGATCCCAACCGCCCGGTCATCTTTGCAGAGGACGATGGCATTCGACTTGACCGAGCGCACGATCCGCCACGCCAGCCTGAGTTGGCGCAGTTCGTCCTTGCTGGGCGTCCGCTTTGACGCCACCTGGAACAGGGATTCGTCATCGCTGGGAGGGTCCTGAAGCTGGACCAGGAGCCCGCCGTCGACGCTGCGAACCTCTAGATCGGCTGCGTGGGCTGACGACTTGTGTCCGACGTCCAGAACCCGCATTCTTGGCCGCTTGGCCAGCAACGGATGGGCGGCCGCCCTGATCCCGGGGGCGACCACCACCTCCAAGAAATTCTTGGCCAGGGCCGCAGCAACCTCAGCGTCCAGGGCACGATTGATGGCGACGATCCCGCCGTAGGCGGATCGAGGGTCGCAGGCGAAAGCGTCCTCGAAGGCCTCCACCGCAGATGATGCCCGCGCCACGCCGCAGGGATTGGTGTGCTTGACCACCACCGCGGCGGTGCCCTCCAAACCACTTACCAGGCGCCAGGCGGCGTCGGCATCCAGCCAGTTGGTGTAGGAGAGCTCGCTTCCCTGGAGCTGGAAGGCAGCGGCGAGGCCAGACGGCATGGGCCCGGTGAGATAGAGGGCCCCCGGTTGGTGGGGGTTCTCACCGTAGCGCAGCGATTGGCGCAGCTCGCCGGCCATTGCCAGGTGGGAAGGCCAACCGTCCCGATTTGGATCAGGCGACCCGTTCAGGTATCCAGCGATCAGGGCGTCGTACGCCGAGACCAGCTGGAATGCCTCGACGGCCAGGCGCCGGCGCGACTCCCGACTGAGTCCGCCCGACTCCAGCTCTGCCAGCACCTGGGCGTACTGCGAAGGCGAAGAGACCACGCCCACGCTCGCGAAGTTCTTGGCCGCAGCCCGCAGCATGGTGGGCCCGCCGATGTCTATCGCCTCCAGGGCGGGTGCCTCCTCGGCGCCGCCGGCGACCACCGCAGCGAACGGGTAGAGGTTGACCACCACTAGGTCTATCGGTTGGTAGCCGTGACGGACTAGCGTCGCCATGTCTTGGGGCCGGTCCCGCCTCGCCAGGATGCCGGCGTGGATGGCGGGGTGGAGCGTTTTCACCCTTCCCTCCAACAGCTCCTCGAGCCCGGTCACCGAGGCCACCGAGATCACGGGCAGCCCGGAATCGCGCAGAACCCGTTCCGTGCCTCCGGTCGCAACCAGCTCGAACCCGAGACGGTCCAGACCGGCGGCGAAATCGGCCAGCCCTGTCTTGTCATCGACACCGAGCAGAGCGCGGCGCGAGCTCATCTTTGGGGAGCCACCCTGAGCACGCGTCTGCCCACCACCTTGATCTCGCCCCGCGCCAGCATGGCTATGGCCTCGGGCAGGATCCGCCATTCCTGGGCATGGATCCGCTCCAGCAGGCTCTGGGCAGAGTCACTGTCCTCGACCGGAACCGCGGCCTGGAGCACGATCGGACCCCCGTCCAAGTAGTTCTCATCGACCAGATGGACCGTGCAACCGGTCACCTTGACCCCGTGGTCGAGGGCAGCCTGGACTGCGCCCATGGTGCCGGCAAAGGCAGGGAGCAGACTGTTGTGGACGTTTAGAACCCGTTCAGGAAACGCCCGCAGCAAGGGCCGGGTGAGGATGCGGTCGTATCCGGCCAGGGCCACGATCGCCGCTCCCTCTTGGAGCAGCCAGGCGGCCATAGCCCGGTCTCTAGCCTCCAGGTCACCCGAGAAGGTGGCGGCGGGAAACGCGCGGCTGGGCACTCCGGCGGTACGAGCGATCTCCAGGGCGGTGCAGCCCGGTCGGTTGCTAGCGACTGCGACCACCTGCGCCGGATAGCCGGCCGAGGCGCTGGACTGGAGGATCGCGCTGAGGTTGGTCCCCTTGCCCGAGACAAGAACGCCCACCCCCACCTTTAACCCGGCCGTGACTTCCGAATTCAGCGCAGCAGCACCCGATCTGGCCCTTCCCGCGCCACTACCTCGCCGATCTCGAAGAATTTGAATCGGGAGAGCTCATCGGCGGCGGTGACGGTGGCCGCGGGCACGACCGCGATCATGCCCACCCCCATGTTGAAGGAGCGCCAGAGTTCATCCTCGGGGATGGTGCCGAGCTCCTCCAGGGCCCTGAAGAGAGCGGGAACCTGCCAGCGGTCGCGATGCACCACCCCGGCCAGTTCATCCGGCAGCACCCGAGGCAGGTTCTCGATGATTCCGCCTCCAGTTATATGCGCCAGGGCGTGCAGCGGACTCCTGAGCCGGAGGGCACGGATGGGCTCCAGATAGGAGGGATGGACGGCCAGCAGCAGCTCACCGATGGGACCATCAGTGCCGGGCAGGCGGGTGTCGTACTCGAGCTCGTGCTCCGCCAGCAGGTGGCGCACCAGGGAGTAGCCGTTGGTATGGAGGCCGGTCGAGGGCAACGCCAGAAGCCGGTCGCCCGCGCTAACCCGATCCGGGCCTAGAAGTGCCGCCGCCGAGGCCATCCCCACCAGGAAGCCGGCGAGGTCATAGTCGCCGATGCCGTAGACACCCGGCATCTCGGCGGTCTCCCCGCCGACCAGCGCGCAGCCGTTGGCGAGGCAGGCCTGCGTCATGCCCTCCGCCAACTGCTCGAGCACGTCGGCTTCGATCCGGCCGCTGGCGAAGTAGTCGAGGAAGAAGAGTGGCTCCGCCCCGGTGGTCAGGACGTCGTTGACGCAGTGGTTGACGATGTCCTGACCGATACCACGGTGTCTGCCCAGGGCCACCGCGACCTTGGACTTGGTGCCCACCGAGTCGGTGGAGCTGACCAGGACCGCGTCTCTGGGAAGGTCAGAGCCCAGCTTCCAAACCGCCGCAAATGGCCCGATCCCTTCCAGCACCGACGGGCCGTGGGTGGTGGCCGCCAGCTCGGCGACTCTGGCCACGGCAGCCTGGGCCCGGCCTCGGTCCACCCCGGCATCTGCATACCGGCTCACATCGGCGCTCCCCAACCCGGCGCGGCTGGCTCAGCCTTCAAGGGCCAGCTTGTCCATCTCCAACTGCTGCGGGACCTGGACTGGATAGGCGCCGTCCAGGCAGGCGAAGCAGAAGCCCGACCCGCTGGTCCCGGCGCGCAGGGCATGGCGCAGGCCTTCGAGGCTTAGGTAAGCGAGTGAGTCGGCCCCGATCAAGTCGCGGACCTCGTCGAGGGTCCGTCCGGCAGCGATCAACTCGCTGCGACTGGCAATGTCGATTCCCATGAAGCAGGGGAACCGGATCGGAGGTGAGGCGACTCGCATGTGCACCTCCACCGCTCCGGCTCGGCGCAGCGCCTCGACGATCTGGCGGGAGGTCGAGCCCCTCACGATCGAGTCGTCGACCAGGATCACCCGCTTGCCTTCGAGGACGTGGCGCATGGGGTTGAACTTGAGCCGAACCCCGGCGTCGCGCAGACCCTGTTCGGGCTGGAGGAAAGTTCGGTTGATGTAGCGGGACTTCATCATTCCCTCGGCGAAGGGGAGTCGGCTCTCCTCGGCATAGCCGATCGCCGCCGGAGTGCCAGAGTCTGGTAGGGGGATGACGAGGTCGGCCGAAACGGGAGCCTCCAGGGCCAGCTGCATCCCCATCGCCCGCCGTGCCTCGTAGAGGCTGCGGTCCTGGAGCACCGAGTCGGGTCGGGCGAAGTAGATGTACTCGAAGGAGCACATCGCTGGCTGCCGGCGCACCCCGAAGGTGACGCTGCGCAGCCCCTCCCGGTCGATAGTGACTATCTCGCCGGGCCGGACCTCGCGAACCAGCTTTGCCCCGACCACGTCGAGGGCGCAGGTCTCGCTGGCGATGATGTAGCCATTCCCTCCGGGGGCGTCAAGAGGACCCAACCGGCCGATACAGAGCGGCCGGATGCCCAGCTCATCGCGGGCCGCGACCAGGCTGTTGCGCGTGATGAACCCAAGGGAATAGGCGCCCTGGGCCCGGGGCAGGGCGCGCTGCAACACCACCTCGAGCCGCTCGCCTGGGGTACGAGACAAAAGGGTGGCCAAGACCTCGCTGTCACTCGACGTCTCGAAGTGCTGCCCCTCTTCGACCAACCCGGCATGGAGAGCTTGGGTGTTGGTCAGGTTCCCGTTGTGAGCCAGGGCCACCGGCCCCAGCTGGCCGTGGTCGAAGGTGAAGGGTTGCGCGTTGCTGAGGCGCGACGACCCGGTGGTGGAGTAGCGGGTGTGCCCGATGCCCAGCGGACCGTGGAGCTGGGCCAGCTCCTCGGAGGAGAACACCTGCCCGACCAGGCCCATGTCGCGGTGGAGGTGGAGGGCCTTGCCGTCGGAGGTGCAGATTCCGGCTGACTCCTGGCCCCGGTGCTGGAGAGCGTAGAGCCCGAGGTAGCAGAGTTCAGCCACTTCCCGGCCCGGGGCGAAGACGCCGAAGATGCCGCAAGCCTCGTGCAGCTTGTCGGGCTCGGCCGGAACCAAATTGGCTGCGGAGGAGTCCTGGGCGGGGGGCCCGGCCTTGAAGGTCACCTCCATCAGGATAGCCTGAATTCGCCTCAGGGCCTTCGGCAAGGGGTGCGATCCGGACGCCTCACGCCAGCCCAAAGCCGGGGCTCGAAGCTGGTCGCGATCGCACCGCTCCAAGCGCTCCGGGCTACTTCCAGCGGGATCTCCACGAGCCCCTCGAACGCGATCACCAGGCCCCCGACCTCGCCCACGTGCTGAAAGGAGATGCGGTGCTGCTCAAAGAGAGCGTGGGCGGGCTCCAGTGCGGAGGGCGGAAGACTCACCAGGTACCGCCCTTGCGACTCGCCGAAGAGCAGGCCGAAGGTCCATCCGGGACCCGCTCGCTCCGGGCTCACCACCGGCAGGCTGATCCGCACTCCGAGGCCGCTCAGGAGCGATGACTCGGCCAAAGTGACCGCCAGCCCGCCCAGGGAGCAGTCGTGCGCGGAGGCCAGCAAACCCTGCCCGATCGCCGCACGCATCGCCGCCGCCGACCTCAGCTCAGCATCCAGGTCCAGTTCCGGAGCCCGGCCCTCGAGGAGGCCGTGGGCCAGGCGCTGGTACTCAGACCCGCCCAGCTCCACCCCCGCCGAACCCGTGGCCGCGCCAACCAGGGCCACCAGGTCCCCCGCCCGAGCAAAGCCGGCGTCGACACGACGATCGAGATCGGCCAGAAGCCCGACCATACCGACGATGGGAGTCGGCGGGATGCCCTGGCCGTCGAACTGGTTGTAGAGGCTGACGTTGCCACTCACCACCGGGATGCCTAGGCCGCGGGCCGCGTCCGCGAGCCCGGCCACCGCCTCCTCCAGCTGCCACATGATCTCCGGGCGGTCGGGATCGCCGAAGTTGAGGCAGTTGGTAATGCCAATCGGCTCGGCTCCGACGCAAGCCAGGTTGCGAGCCGCCTCGGCCACCGCGATCGCGGTGGCCCGGCGCGGGTCGAGACCGGCCGACCGATGGGCGCTGTCGACAGTCATGGCCAACCCGTCCCTCCTGCCTCTGAGCCGGAGGAGTGCGGCGTCGCCGCCGGGGCCCAGAACAGTGTCATCCCCCACCTGGTGGTCGTATTGGCGCCAGACCCAGCGGCTCTCCGCGCAGTTGGGAGATCCCAGAAGGCGCAACCACGCCTCGGCCAGGGTCCAGGGAGGGTCCCGGTCCAGGGGGTCGGCGTCCAGCAGGGGCTGGATGGCCGCGGCTCGGGCTGGGGGATGGCGCTCGGGAACCCCCGAGACCAGCACCTGCAGCGGCAGCGCCGCCACCTCCTCACCGTGTTCGGTGATCTTGAAAACCGGCTCTGAGGTGACCCGGCCCACCACGTCGCTGTGCAGTCCCCAGCGGCCAAAGGCGGTCCGGAATCTCTCCTCGCTTCCCCGCCGCACCACCAGCACCATGCGCTCCTGAGATTCGCTCAGCATCACCTCATAAGGGGTCATCCCCTGTTCCCGCCGGCTCACCTGGTCCACCGCCAGCTCGAGCCCGACCCCGCCGCGGTGGGCCATCTCGGCGCAGCTGCTGGTCAACCCCGCCGCCCCACAGTCCTGGAGACCGATGAGGTCGGGGTCGTCGAGGAGCTCGAGACACGCCTCCAGCAGGCACTTCTCCAAGAAGGGGTTGCCCACCTGTACCGCCGGCCGACGCTGGTCGGCGCCCTGATCCAGTTGCACCGAGGCGAAGGTGGCGCCGTGGATGCCATCGCGGCCGGTGTCGGCTCCCACCAGCAGCAGAGGGTTGCCGGGGCCGCTGGCCCTGGCTCGGACCAGCTGGTCCCGCTTCACCAGCCCGACGCACATGGCGTTCACCAGACAGTTGTGTCGGTAGGCGGCGTCGAAGTAGGTCTCGCCGCCTACCGTTGGCACTCCGACGCAGTTGCCGTACCAGCCGATCCCCTCCACCACCCGCGCAAATCGCTGGCGCTGGCTGGGATCGTCGAGATCGCCAAAGCGGATTCCGTCGAGGAGCGCTACCGGCCTAGCACCCATGGCGAACACGTCCCGGAGAATGCCGCCCACCCCGGTGGCAGCACCCTGGACCGGCTCCACCGCGCTGGGGTGGTTGTGGGACTCGATCTTGAAGCAGCAGAGTAGGTCCCCACCTAGGTCGACCACCCCAGCGTTCTCACCAGGTCCCTGGACCACCCTCGCTCCCTTGGAGGGCAGCCGCCGCAGCAGCGGCCGGGAAGTCTTGTACGAACAGTGCTCGGACCAGAGCGCCCCGAGCATCCCCAGCTCCAGCCGGTTGGGCATCCGACCCAGCTGGGAGACGGCTGCGTCGTACTCAGCCTGGGTAAGGGCCAGCTCGTGCAGCTCCTCCCCGGTTGGGGCCGGGCTGGCGGGCGCCGACCTCATGCCGTCTGCGACGCCAGCTGGTGGATCGCTGAGGTGAAGAGCTGCAGTCCGTCGGCCGAGCCCAGCAGCTCCTCGCACGCCCGCTCCGGGTGGGGCATCATGCCCAGCACATTCCTCTCGCGGTTGAGTATCCCGGCAATGTTCTGCAGGGAGCCGTTGGGGTTGGCATCGCTGGTCAAGCCACCATCGGCCTCGCTGTAGCGGAGAGCAACCCGATCTTCGGAGATGAGCTGGGCCAGGGTCTCCCGGTCGGCGTAGAAGCGGCCCTCACCATGCGAGACCGGCACCCGCAGTGTCTGGCCTTCCCGGCATTCCCGGAGGAAGGGCGTCGTTCTGGTCTCCACCCGGAGCCAGGTCGGCTGACAGCGGAACTGCAGGCTGGAGTTGCGCAGCAGGGCGCCCGGGAGCATGCCGGCCTCGCAGAGGATCTGGAAACCGTTGCAGATCCCCAGTACCGGCCCACCCGCCAGGGCATGCTCGCGAACCGCCTCCATCAGCGGAGCGAAGCGGGCGATGGCGCCGCAGCGCAGGTAGTCACCGTAGGCGAAGCCGCCCGGCAGGACGACAACGTCCGCGCCCTTCAGGTCGCGATCGGCGTGCCAGAGCCGCACTGCCTCCCCACCCGCCAATTCCACGGCATGGGCGCAGTCGCGGTCACTCCAGGTGCCCGGGAAGACGGCGATCCCGAAGCGAACGCTCAAGGCACCCCTGCCTCTCGCAACTCGAACCGGTACTCCTCGATCACCCCGTTGCAAAGCAGGCGTCGGCACATCTCGTCGACCCGGGACCGTGCCGTCTCGGCGTTCTCGCCGGATACCTCCAGGCTGATGAACTTCCCCACCCGGGTGGCACCTACCTCCGAATAACCCAGGGAGTGCAGTGCGTCGCTAACCACCAGTCCCTGGGGGTCGTTGACGACCGGCTTCAGGCTGACCACAACCTCGGCTACAAATCTTGGCCGGTGATCCGTCGGCTGGCCTCCAGATAGCGATGGCGGGTCTCCCGGACCAGATCGTCGGGGAGAGCCGGGGCCGGCGGCTCCCGATTCCATCCACTCTCGATCAGGTAGTCGCGGACCGGCTGCTTGTCGAAGCCGTAGGGGGCTTCCCCGCTGGGCGTCCCCAGCTCCCAGAGCCGGGAGGAGTCAGGGGTGATCAGCTCGTCGATCAGAGCCAAGCTGCCATCGATGAAGCCGAATTCGAATTTGCTGTCGACGAGCACGAATCCGGACTCCAGGCAGTGCACCTGGGCCAGCCTGAAGATCCGGATGCTGAACTCTTCGAGCCGCCGTGCCAGCTCGGTACCAACCAGGTGGGCCAGCTGGCCGCGAGTGATGTTCTCGTCATGACCGTGGTCATTCTTGGTTGCCGGCGTGAAGCGGAGCTCGGGGAGCTCGCCGCCAAAACCCAGCCCCGAGGGCACGGGCTCGCCGGCCAAGGTACCGACCGTCGAGTACTCCTGCCAGCCGCTCCCCGCGAGACGCCCCCGAACCACGCACTCGACGTCGATCCGCTCCGCCTTGGCCACGAACATGGCGCGTCCGTCAATCTCGTCCATGGCCCCCGCCGGTAGCGCTCCTGGATCGTCGGCGCGCAGGTGGTTGGGGACGAGGGCGGCGGTCTTTCTGAACCAGTAGCGCGACATCGCGGTCAGTACCCGACCCTTGTCCGGGATCAAGGTGGGTAAGACGCTGTCGAAGGCGGAGATACGGTCGGTTGAGACCATCAGCAGGCGGTCGCCCAGGTCGAAGGTATCCCGGACCTTGCCCCGGCGGTAAAGCGGAATGCTGGGCAGGTCGACTTCGCCGACCGCGGGTGAGGCTGAGGGATCGAAGTCCATCAGCGCTGTACCTGGCTGCCGGAGGCCGCCAGGCTGGCTGGCTCCAGCAACCCGAGCCGCCGGAAGCTCTCGTCGATCTCGGCAAGGTAGGGGGCGAGGTCGAAGCAGGCGCCGAGCTCCGCCGGATCCAGCTGGGCCTTCACCTCGGGACTCTCGGCGACCGCCTTCCTAAAGTCGCCGTCCTCTCTGTCCGCGGCCAGAGCCAGCGACTGTACCAACCGGTAGGCCGGTTCCCGAGCCATGCCTTTGCGGACCAGAGCCAGCAGCACCTGCTGGCTCTGCGAGAGCTGCCCGCGGCGCTCCAGGTTGGCGCGCATGGCGGCCTCATCCACCACCAACCCCTCCAAAACCTGTGCCAGCGTTCGGAGGATGTGGGCCGTTGCCATGGTGGCATCGGGCAGGGCCACCCGCTCGACCGAGGAATGGGAGATGTCGCGCTCATGCCACAAGGCGACGTCCTCCAACCCCGCCACCGCCCATCCTCGAAGCAGTCGACTCAGCCCAGAGACCTGCTCCAGGCGGACGGGGTTGCGCTTGTGGGGCATAGCCGACGATCCCTTCTGGCGCTCGCTGAAGGGTTCGCGCACCTCTCCGACCTCGGTGCGTTGAAGGTGGCGGAGGGTGGTCGCCAGGCGCTCGCAGACCGCGCCCAGCAGAGCCAGCGCGCAGAGATAGGAGGCGTGACGATCGCGGGCCACCACCTGGGTCGTGATTGCTGCCGGCTCCAACTCCAGCTCTGCCAGGGCTCGCACCTCAACCTCTGGGCTGACGGTGGCGTGGGTTCCGACCGTGCCCGAGAGCTTGCCTATCTCGACCTCGGCGGCGGCGGCGCGAAAGCGCTTGCGGGAGCGCCCCAGCTCGTCCCAGTGATTGGCCAGCACGAAACCGAAGGTGACGGGCTCGGCGTGCATCCCATGGGTCCTGCCTGCCATCGCAGTGTGGCGATGACGCTGAGCCAGCCTTCCCAAGCGCTCCGTGAGGTGGTCGAGATCGGCCAGGATGATCCTGCTGGCGGTCCTCAGCTGCAGCCCCAGCGCGGTGTCGACCACGTCCTGGCTGGTCATTCCCAGGTGCAAGTGCGAGCCCTCCGGCCCCAGCTGCTCCTGGACCGCGCTCACGAAGGCGGCGAGGTCGTGCCCCTGCTCGGCCTCCAGTTCGGCAACCCGCTCCACCTTGGGCGGGGTCGCCCGGCGCAGGGCGGAGATGTCCGCCTCGGAGATCTCGCCCAAGGCGGCTCGGGCGTCGCATACGGCAAGCTCCACCTGCAGCCAGAGAGCCAGCCGGTTCTGGTCCGACCACAGCTCCCGCAGTTCCTGGGGGGCGTAACGGTCGATCATGACCGGCTGCCCGGGGAGCGTTGATGCAGTGGCAGGGCCGTCACCTCAATTGAGTATAGGTCGCGCCTGCTGGATCCCTGTGCCAGGCCCTCCCCGGAGCGCGTCCGGGATAGGTACGGTTGGTACGTGGGCTCCACCATGGCGCCGCTGTTCGTAACCGCCTCGCCGCTGCCAGCGTTTGTGGTTGCGGCCCGGGACCTGAGGCAGTGAGGCTGCCCCAGGATCGCGAGGACGCGATGATCGCCCGGGCCAAGAGCGATCCTGACGCCTTCGGCGAGCTTTATGACCATTACTTCCCCCAGATCTACCGATACGTTGCCTCCCGGGTGCGCAGCCAGGAGCTGGCGGAGGACATCACCAGTGAGGTCTTCTTCAAGGCACTCCGGGCGATCGGCCGCTACCGTCCCAGTGGCCATCCCTTCTCGGCCTGGCTCTACCAGATCGCGGTCAACTCCATCACCGACCACTATCGCTCGCGCAAACGCACCGAGGAGAGCCTCGAGGGCGGACCCGAGCTGGCCGCCGTCGCCGCCGCCGTCGATGACGAGGTGGCGCAGCGGATGGGCCTAGCGCAGATCTGGGAGGCAATTGACTCGCTCCCCTCCCAGCAGCGCACGGCGATGACCCTCAAGTACGCCGAGGACCTCCCGCTTGCGGCGATCGGGCAGATCATGGGCAAAAGTGAGGGGGCGATTAAGCTGCTGATCTTCCGAGGAACGGCAACTGTGCGAACCCATCTCCTCAGGGTGCGAGCAGAGGCCGCGGCTGCCAATGGCTAGGATCAGGCGCCGGCTCCGCAAGGTTCCCGACCCCCAGGCTCCCCCGGGAGTCGACCCCGAAATCTGGTCGATCTTCCAGAGTCGGGAGGGTCGACCGGATGCGGAGCTACTGGAAACGGCCGACCACCTGTGGACCGTGCTGCAGAGTCAGCCGCAACCCGGCGCCGACCCCGCCTATCAGTCCCGCCTGCGGGCCAGCCTCATCCGGGAGGCGCGGGAGGCACGAGCTCACCGAGCCCGGTCACGCCGGTGGGTCTGGCCGCTGGGCGCGACCCTGGCCGGTGCGGCGGTCGCGATCGCCGCGGGGGTTTCGCTCTCTACCGGCACCCTGCAGTTGCAAGCGGGCCAGGTGAAAGTGAAGGCGGCGGTCGCCGGTCACCATGAGATCCCTGTGACCAAGGCAATCCAGCTCAGCTTCAACCAGCCGATGGACGAAGGGGCGGTCGTCGAGGGTCTGAGGATCAGTCCTGCCATCTCATACCGAACGAGTTGGCCCAATCCGAAGACCCTGGTGATCTCGCCAGCACAGGGACTAGCACCCAACGTCGGTTACGTCGTGACCATCGCCGCCAGCTCCGCTAAGGCCCAGGACGGGTCCAAAGCGTCAGCAGAGGTCGTTATCCCCTTTGGGACCTCCTCCACGCCCTCGACCCCGATCGGACAGACGCCCTCTGTCATCTCCGTGAGCACTCCAGCAGTCGGCCAGGACATCACTTCGCTGAGCTACACGCCGGACGGCGCCCTGATGGTGCTTAGCTCGGATGGGCTGGAGGCCAACTCCTCAACCTCCCAGCCATCTGTCACCCCGAACACGGAGGCACCGCAACCCTCCGCCAGCTCCAGCCCGGCTCGAGCTGGTGGGACCGTCTATCTGCTCCGTCCATCGCTGAGCGTGGTCGCCATTAACGCCGTCGGCGCGGTTCCATCGCCGGACGGCGAGGAGATCGCGTACTGGTCCCCACAGGCAGACGGCGCTCTGGCGCTCGAAGTGGTCACGGCCAACAGCAGGGGGATTCCCCAGACCCTGGCCTCCTCCGCTGATTCCGATCCGGGCTTGGGTTGGCTGGACGACGGGGACCTGCTCTATGCCGCGGCGGGGCAGCTGCAGGAGGTCAGCCTGGACGGTCAGATCAGCACCGTGGATCCATCGATCCAGCTCGATCCCAGTGGCTTCTTCAGCCTGTCGCCGTCGGCCCAGTTGCTGTTCGCACGTCCCGGGGGAGTCGCCACCGTCTATACCCTTCCCGGCGGGACTGCCAGCACACTGGCCAACATAGTCGGTGAGCCGAGCTGGTCCTCGAACGGCGCGGAGCTGGCCTACGTCGCCAACGTCGGCGGCCGGCAGACCATCGAGTTGAGCTCTGACTCTGGCGCCCAGAGGAATCCTCTGCTGACGGCGGCAGACGATGTCCAGCTGGACAACCTCAGTTTCGATCCCACCGGGACCTACCTCGCCTACACATCGGCCATGCCCGGGCAGTACGCCCAGCTGGGCGCGATCGATGTCCAGAGCAAGGTCACCGCTTCCCTGGGCAACCTCAGCTCCGTCAGCAACCCGGTCTGGGCGCCCGCCGGCGGGCAGTTGTCAGAGCTGGCGGGAGTGGCTGGGACCAACTCCCAAGATGTTGACACCCTGCTGCTGTCGGGCACCCCACCGCCCCCGGCGGGCGATGGGACCGCCTCCGAGTCGGCGCTTTCCACCGCCACGACCCTGGGCCAACTCCAGCTGACCCCGGGGCCGACCGCTCTGGCCGGCATCGCCGCCCTGCTGGTCCCGGGCACCACCTTTCCCCCTGCGTTGCTGCTGCATGGCAAGTTCGATCAGGCCTATGCCGTTTCCACCACCCCAACCGCGGCTGGCGCCAGCACCTACACGGTTCAGTTGCGTCTGGTGCGCGACGCCACCAGCTCAGCCGGCGCTGCTTTCCTCCCCGAGATGGTGACCGTGCAGACTGCAGGCGCATCCCCTCTGATTACTGACATCGTGCCGGGAGCGCTGACGCCGATACCGACGGGGCCACTGGTTGTGAGCGCATCCGCTACCACCAGCAAATCAGGTGTGACCATCTTTGCGATCCAGTTCAACTCGGATTTGAATCCGCAGACCGCCGGCGCTCAGTCGATCACCGTCAGCGTCGGGGGAAAGGCCATCTCAGTACTCCAGTTCGACTACTCGCCGCTGACGCGCACCGAGATGGTCACCGCCCAGTCATTGCCAAGCGGTGCAGTGACGTTGACCGTTTCCCCGCCACTGGCCGATGTGAACAACACGCAGATGCAGGTCGCGTACCAGGTGACATTGCAGCCGCTCCCGGCTGCCAATTAACCGGAACGGTGTCGTCGGCCTCAACCTGAGCTCACTGGGTGGCTGCAATAGCAGCTGCGATCGCGGCCACGTGACGACGATCGCCCGCGAGATGCTTGAAGTCCTCAGGCTGCTGTTCGCGCCATTCCTGGGCGCGCTGAAGCAGACCAGGATGGGTCGCGATGAAGTCGGTGGTCAGCTTGCCGGAGAGGAAATCGGGCTCTTCCAGGAGGGCCGCGTGAAAGGCGATGTTGGTGGTGATTCCGCCGATCCAGTACTCCAACAGAGCCCGTCGTCCGCGCGCCGCAGCTTGAGCCCGGCTCTCCCCGTGGACGATCAGCTTGGCCATCATGGGATCGTAGAAGGGGCTGACGTTGCCGGGACCGGCGAGCGCACTGTCGACGCGCACTCCCGGCCCTGAAGGCTCATGGTAGGCGCTAACCCGCCCGGGCGTGGGCTGAAACTCGTGCCAGGGATCCTCAGCGTTTATTCGGCATTCGATGGCCCATCCCCGCCATTTGATCTGGTCCTGACGCCATGGCAACGGCTCCTCCATCGCCACTCGGAATTGCGCAGCTACCAGGTCGACTCCGGTCACCAACTCGGTCACAGGGTGCTCCACCTGCAGGCGCGTGTTCATCTCCAGAAAATAGAAAGCCCCGCGAGATTCGATGAACTCCACGGTCCCGGCGTTGAGATATCCCACCGCGGTCGCTGCCTTGATAGCAGCCTGGCCCATTTCTTCCCGCATTTTGGGGTCGACCGCCGTGGATGGGCACTCCTCGAGGAGCTTCTGATGGCGGCGTTGAATCGTGCACTCTCGCTCGCCGAGATGGATGGTGTTGCCATGCGCATCGGCGATGACTTGAATCTCAATGTGACGGGGATCGGTAACCAGTCGTTCCAGAAAGACGCGGGAATCGCCGAAGAATCGTTGCGCCGAGTCGCTGCAACTCTTCAACGCGACCTTCAATTCCTCCTCGTTGTAGGCCTCATGCATACCGATGCCACCGCCACCTGCAGACGCCTTGACCAGCACCGGAAACCCGATGCCGCGGGCAGCCTCCAGGGCCTCCGCCTCATCGGCGATCTCGTCGGTGCCGGGCACCACCGGAATGCCCGCCTGTTGCATCCGCTGCCGGGCCCTGACCTTGTCTCCCATCGCGGACATAGCCTCGGCGGGCGGGCCGACGAAGATGATCCCGGCATCGGCACAGGCTGCGGAGAGCAAGGGGTTTTCGGAGAGGAACCCATACCCCGGATGGATGGCGTCCGCCCCCGCACCTTTGGCGGCGTCGATAATCCTCTCCAAGCTGAGGTAGGACTCGGTGGGCGAGGCCGGTCCGATTTCCACCGCCGCGTCGGCCAGCCGGGTGTGCAGCGCGCCTTGGTCGGCCTCCGAGTAGACGGCGACGGAGCGAAGGCCGAGGTCGCGGCAGGCGCGGATCACCCGGACCGCGATCTCGCCGCGGTTGGCCACCAGCACGGTCCCAAAAGCGCTCATCGCTGGGCTAGGCGACCGTGACCAGGATGTCGCCTCGGCTCACCACCTGCCCCTGGGCGACCAGGACCGCTGTGACCGTGCCGGCTGCATCAGACGGGATGTCGTTCTGCATCTTCATCGCCTCCAGCACCACGACGGTCTGACCAACGGTCACCTGATCACCGACCTTCACTGGGATCCTCGCGATCAGGCCCTGCATTGGAGCTCGGACGCCCTCCTGCGGTGAAGCACTGGCGGGGGATGCGGCCACACCCACCGCCCCTCCGCCCAGGCCGCCACCGTCTTTGGCGACTACCCGCACCTCGAAGACGTCCCCATCGACCTCGACCGAGAACTCCCTGACCGCCGGCTCGGCGGTCTCGGGAGCCCGCTCCGGGGGCGGCCCCGGCGGTTCCGGACCTAGGGGCCCGAGAGGGATCGCGGCGGCGTCGCCAACCGGCTCGCTGAGATCGCCGCCGTCCACGACCGCGGCCGGTACAGAAGCCGGCGATGCCGCCGGCGCCGCCTCGTCTTCCAGCCTCTCGAGCCGGGCTTCGCCGCGGAGCAGGGCTGCCGTCGCCTCGGGGAAGAGCAGGAAGTTCAGTAACTGAGACCGGCTCACGTCCAGGAAGCCCTGGCGCCCCAGTTGGTGGCGGGCGGACTCCAGTGCCGGTTCCAGCACGTCAGCGGGACGGACCGTGATCGGCTCCTCCTCGCCGATCACGATTCGCTGGATCTCCGGGTCGACCGGGCCGGGCGGGCGACCAAACAGGCCCAGGAAGTAGTCCTTCACCTCCTGGGCGACGGTCAGGTAGCGCTGGCCCGAGGCCACGTTGGCCACCGCCTGGGTCACCACGACCTGGGCAATCGGGGTGATAAGCGGTGGGTAGCCCATCTCCGCCCGGACCCGAGGGATCTCCTCCAGCACCGCGGGAAGCTTCTCTTGGGCACCCTGGGATTCGCACTCCCAGCGCAGGTGCTCCAGGACTGACGGCGCCAGCTGGGTGCGCATCGTCGAGGAGTCGTGCTGCCATCCGCTGGGGTCGGCGATCGCGGCATACAGCGGCATCAGCTCGTCGAGGGCATCGGCCGCCGCCAGTACCCGGCGCTCATCCAACCGCGGCTGCAGGTCGGTCCCCCTCAGCGCCGCAAACACCCCTTCTGTGCTCGGCAGGGATGCCCCACCCGCCAAAGGCGAGAGGCACACGTCGAGGCTCTCCGCTCCGGATTCGGCAGCGGCCAGGTAGGCGAACCAAGCTTGCCCGGTGATGGTTGCGCAGTGGACGCTGACCGGGAGCTTGGTCCGCTCCCTCAGCCCCGTGACCAGCGCCCGGGCCGACCCGGCGCCTAGCAGCCCGGCGGGGTCGAACACGCACAGACTCCGGAACCCGATGGCCGCCAGCTCGGATCCTAGGGAGAGAAAGGTCTCGATCGAGTGGACCGGGCTCTCCGTGTACACCAGCGCACCCTCGGGATGCTTCCCCGCCAAAAGCACTGCCTCCGCCACCTGGGCCAGGTTGCGGGCATCATTGAGAGGGTCGAAGCACCGGAAGACGTCGAGTCCGCACTCCGCCGCCAGGGCCACGAAGCTGTCTACTGCGTCATCTGGGAGGGGCCGGTACCCCACTAGGGCCTGGCCCCGGATCAGCCCCAGGAGCGGCGTCTTAGACCCGGCTCTGATCAACGAAAGCCGCTCGAAAGGGTCCTCCCCGAGATGAGTCAGCGAGACCTCGAAGGTCGGGCCGCCGAAGACATCCAGCGCGCCGAAGCCGCAGCCGTCCAGCAAATCGAGCAGCGACAGGACGTGCCGCGTCCGCAGTCGGCTCAGGAGCAAGGTCTGCTGCCCGTGGCGAAGGCAGCTCTCGATCAGTCCGATCGGGGCCATGAACTGCCAAGGGTAACTGGAGCGACAGCCAGCGCGGGTACGCGGGAGCCGGACAAACGCGCTCTCTGGGTTATGCGCCGCCGGCCTGCAGTGGGCTGGGTCAGGTCTAGTGGCGCTGCTTGGACTGGCACTCGACACAGCGGGTCGCCCAGGGAAGCGCCTCCAGTCGACCCTCGGGGATGGGCCTTCGGCATTCTTCGCACATCCCGTAGGTACCGACCTCGAGCTTGGCCAGGGCAGCGGTCACCTCGTCTCGGAGCTTCTCCAGTTCGCCGGCAGTCCGGGAACGGGCCATGCGGTCAGCCGCTTCGGCGACGTGATCTCCGGCTCGCTTGCCGTACTGCACTTGGGTACCGGGCTCAGGGGCGGCGACGGCTAGGGAGGATTCCTCGGCCGCCAGCTGCCGCAGCTTGGAGCGCAGCAGTGCCGTCACTCGCTTGCGCTCGCGAGCGGCTGCATCGGCGGATGGAGTTGCTTTCGGCACGCTGCTGACCTCGAAGTTGACTGCCCCCATGCGACGACTCCGCTGGGGCGATCTGGACCGCTCAGGCCCCGATGTCGAGACGGTACCGCATCGCGGGAAAGCTAATCGCGCCCAGCCCCAAATAGGCTCTCCTACGGGCCGATTCCCTATCCTCGGCGACCGCGGCGCAGATCAGCACCCGACCCCCGGTTACTTCGACCGCGCCTCCCGGAGCCGCGCGGGTCCCCATCTGGAACACCAGGCACCCCAGTTCCTCGGCTGCCTCCAGGCCGTGCACGCTGCCACCTGGTTCGATCGGGGCGGGGTAGGGATCCCGTACCGCCACCACCCCGAGGCAGGCTCCCGCAGTGGGCTGCGGATCTTCTGAATCGAGTTCGCCAGCCGCGCTCTGCAGCAGTACCGGCACCAGGTCGGGCAGCAAGGGGAGTTGCACCTCGGTCTCGGGATCCCCGAACCGGGCATTGAACTCCAGCACCTGGATCCCACCGCCCACCAGCATCGCTCCCACGTAGAGGCAGCCCCGGTACGGAGTCCCCAACCGGCGCAGCTCAGCGAGGATCGGCTCCACTATCTCGGCGCGGACCCTCCGGTTGAGCTCTGGCCAGCGATCGGGAGTCGTGGGAGCCAAAGAGCCCATCCCGCCGGTCATATCGCCGAGGTCGCCGTCGAGGGCGCGCTTGTAATCGCGAGCCGGGGGCAACATGACTGCGGAGTCGCCGTCGCAGATGGCGAAGAACGACGCTTCCTCGCCCTCCAGGAACTCCTCGATCACTACCCGTTCTCCGGAAGCACCCAACTCCCGGCGCAGCATCAGTCGGTCCAGGGCGACGCTGGCCTCCTCGAGACTGAGGCAGACGAAGGCTCCCTTGCCCAAAGCGGGCCCATCAGCCTTTACCACCACCGGGGCTCCCCGCCGACGCAGGTGCTCGGTGGCCTCGTCGTGGTTCTCGAAGACCGCAAAGGCTGGGGTTGGGACCCCGGACCGCCACATCAACTCCTTGGCAAAGCTCTTGCTGCTCTCGAGTCTGCCCGCCAGCCGACTAGGCCCGAAGCAGGGCACTCGGGCCCGCTCGAGGGCATCCCCAACTCCAGCTGCCACCGAGGCGTCTGGCCCCAGCACCACCAGGTCGACCTGCTCCGCGCCGGCCAGCGCGACGATCCCCTCGGCGTCGTCGGCAGCGACCGCATGGTTTTGCCCGACTCTGAGAGTGCCGGCGTTGCCGGGAGCACAGCTGACCCGTCCGACCAACGGACTGCGCTGGCAGGCCCAGGCCAAAGCGTGCTCCCGCCCGCCGCCGCCTACCACCAGCACGTGAAGCCGGGAGCCGTCTGGTGCTTGGCTCACTCCCACTCTATGGTCGAGGGCGGCTTGCTGCTGATGTCATAGACCACCCGGTTCACTCCGGGGACCTCATTGACAATGCGGCGGCTGATGTCGGCGAGGACGTCATAGGGCACGCGGGCCCAGTCGGCGGTCATGCCGTCGTCTGACTGCACGATCCGCACGGCCACCACGTTGGCGTAGGTGCGGAAGTCGCCCATCACACCGACGCTGCTGACGGGAGTGAGGATTGCGAAGCTCTGCCAGACCTGGTTGTAGAGGCCACTTCGTTTGATCTCGTCGATGACCACCCAGTCGGCGCTGCGCACCGTTTCCAGGCGCTCTCGAGTCACCTCGCCAATGATCCGGATCGCCAGTCCCGGTCCGGGGAAGGGCTGGCGCTGGATCAAGTCGTCGGGCATCCCCAGGGCCTTGCCAACCCGCCTCACCTCGTCCTTGAAGAGATAGCGGAGCGGCTCCACCAGGGAGAACCTCATGCTCTCGGGAAGCCCGCCGACGTTGTGGTGAGTCTTGATCTTGTGGGCGCCGAAGGTGTCGGCCGCAGTGCTCTCGATCACATCCGGGTAGAGGGTCCCCTGGGCCAGGAAGCGGACCCCGCCCAGGCGCCGGGTCTCCTCTTCAAAGGCGGAGATGAACTCGCGGCCAACAATCCGTCGCTTCTCCTCAGGGTCGATCACCCCGCTCAGAGCTCGAAGGAACCGGTCCTCCGCCTCCACCCGGACGATCCTCATCCGCATGCTCCGGCTGAGTACCTCTATTACCCGGTCGGCCTCGCCTCGACGCAGCAGACCGTTGTCGACGAAGACGCAGGTGAGCTGGTCGCCGACCGCCCGGTGGACCAGGGTTGCCGCTACCGCGGAGTCAACCCCTCCCGACAGAGCGCAGATGACCTGCTCCCCGCCAACTTTCTGGCGGATCTCCTGAACCGCCTGCTCCACGAAGCTTTCCGCCTCCCAGCCGCCGCTGCATCCGCAGGTGTCGTAGAGGAAGTTGCGGAGCAACTCCATGCCCTGGGGGGTGTGGGCGACTTCCGGGTGGAACTGAATCCCGATCCGGCCGTTAGGCCCGGACATGGCGGCGATCGGGCTGTTGACCGTGTGGGCCACCGCCTGGAAACCTGGGGGCAGTTCCTCGATGACGTCGCCGTGGCTCATCCACACTGACATCTCGGTGGGCAGTCCGGCGAAGACCCCGGCCTCGCCGTCCACCACCACCGCGGCCAGACCGTACTCGCGCCTTTCCGAGGGGCGCACCCGCCCACCCAGGTCGTGGGCCAGCAGCTGCATGCCGTAGCAGATGCCGAGGATTGGGATGTCCAGCTGGTAGATCTCCGGGTCGGGCCGCAGGGCACCCTCGTCGTAGACGCTGGAGGGGCCACCGCTGAAGATGAGTCCCCGGGGGCTGCGACGGGCGATCTCCCCGGCCGAGGTGGTTCCAGCCACCAGTTCGCAGTACACATTCAGCTCCCGGATCCGGCGCGCGATCAGCTGGCTGTACTGGGAGCCGAAGTCCAGCACCAGAACGATGTCGGTACCGGCGGCGATGCCCATTCCGGCCGGGTTGGCAGGTGGGAGGGCAGTGGAGGTCATCTGCGCTCCCGGGTGGTCACCTAGCGGGCCATCCCCACTTGCTGCGCCTGTTGGAAGAGCTTGCCCTCGGTCAGGATCGACGGTGCGATCACCAGCTCGGTCTGCTGGAACTCCTCGATGGTCCTGGCCCCGCAAAGGCCCATCGCCGACTTGATCGCCCCCATCAGGTTCTGGCTGCCATCGTCGACTCGGGCGGGCCCCAGGAGAAGCTCGCGGAGGGTCGACTTGGTACCCACCTTGATCCGGGTGCCCCGGGGCAGATTGGCATCCGGGGTCGCCATCCCCCAGTGGTTGCCATGCCCCGGTGCCTCCTCGGCGGACGCGAACATGGATCCGATCATGACCCCGTCGGCCCCAGAGGCAAGGGCCTTGGTCACGTCGCCTCCCACCCGCATCCCGCCATCGGTGATCACCGTCACCGGCTGACCGCCGGCACGCCGGTGATCGTGGCGGGCGGCGGCAACATCCGCGGTCGCGGTCACCTGGGGCACCCCGATTCCCAGCACCCCCCTGGTGGTGCAGGCTGCGCCCGGCCCCACCCCGACCAGGATCCCGGCTACCCCAGTTCCCATCAATTCCAAGGCGGTGTAGTACTCGACGCAGTTCCCGACCACGATCGGCAGCCGCGAGTTCCTCACCAGCTGGGCGAAGTCGAGCTGCCGGTAGGAGCGAGAGATGTGTCGGGCGGTAAGCACGGTGCCCTGGACAAAGTAGATGTCGGCACCGGCCTCGGTGACGATCGGGAGCTTGCGCTCGGCGTCGGCGGGGGTGCTCGAGACCCCACAGACGACGCCATCTCGCTTGATCTCCTGGATCCTCTGGGCGATCAGTTCGTCCTTGACCGGCTGCCGGTAGAGCTCCTGGAGCAAAACATTGACCCGCTCCCTGGGTGCCTCGGCGATCTGCTCGTAGACGTCAGCGACATCGTCGTAACGGCAGTTGATCCCGTCCAGGTTGAGGACCGCCAGCCCACCCAGCTTGCCCATCTCCACTGCAAAGTGAGCGTCCACCGCGCCATCCATGGCGGCGGCGATGATCGGGACCTCCAGCTCCAGCTCACCGATGCGCAGCCGGGTGTCGATCTCATCGGGGTTGATGGTGACCTTGCCGGGCACCAGGGCGACTTCGTCAAAGCCGTAGGCCCGCCTTGCTCGCTTACCCCTTCCTAATTCGATGTCCAAGCAAGGCTTCCTCCGTCTGTTGGGTGCGCGGAGACCACCAAACGTGCGCCAACCCAAGATCAAGCATACCAGACCGATCGGCGGGGTCAGCGGCCTGAACCCACCATCTAGTGGCTCAGACCTGGACTGCCCCCCCCATGTAGTGGATCGGCCTCCGCCGGGCGAGGGAAGTGCAGCTTCCGGGCGACTAGCTGGTCTGGAGCCGAGCCCGGATCACGAGCCTCTGGGTGTCGATCCAGAGCGGGGTGCAGGTGATGACGGTGATCCAGCTGCCGGTGCTGATCGGCTGCAGCTGGGTGACGTTGGCCGGGTACTCGGTCCAAATGTTGGTGATGACATAAGTGAACTCTTGGCAGGCACGGTTCGTTAGATCTATTGAGTCCCCCACCTGGAGCGTGCCCAGCGGTTCGAAGTTGGGCTCCCGGTGTAGGGCGTAGATGCCGTTGCCGGACTGTCCCGGACCCGGGGTTGTCTGGTAGTGGACGATCGACCGGACCCTAAGGAGGGACCAATTGCCGTTTCCTGCCACTCCCTCTATCCCCGACAGGCTGGGGAAGTCGATCAGGGCATACGACGAGTCAGGGGTGCCGCTGCCGCAGTTTGGAGCGGTGGCCACCGGGCTCGCTCCCGGCTCCGTGATGGTCTTGACCTTGGGCAGCGGCTTGCTGAGGACGCTACCAGGATCCTTCCAGGCGTTGAGCGCCGCAGTGTCGGCGCGAGAGCGCTGGAGCAATCCGACTAGGGGCGGCACGAAGATCGCCAGACCGGCGACTATCAGCAGCACCCCAGCCCCAGCCAGGATCGCGCCTAAGCGTCGCCTGCCCACCCACCGGGAGAGGTCGCCGAGAGGATTCTTCATCGACCGCTCCTGTAATCCCCCGGCCACATGTTAACGGAAGTCCAAGAAGGGCCTCGCTTCGTCACAGCTGCCGTGCAGCTTGTTACCCACCCGTGCCCAGACCACGATGAGGCGTTAGATAGACCTCGGGACACAATCGCTTTGTGAACGAGCTCGCATCCATCGAGACCGAGGAGAGCTGGGCCGCCGTTGGACCGCCCCTGGGGTTCTCGACCTCCAAGATCCTGGTCATCGACGACGATCCGGCAATGCTCAAACTGGTTGAGTTGATAGCCGCGGAGAACGGCTACGACGTGGTCAGCGCCGCAAGCGGTGCTGCCGGACTGCGTCTGATCATGGAGACCGAGCCCGACCTGGTGCTCCTCGACCTAGTACTACCTGACATGAGTGGCGTCGAGGTCTGCCGCCGGCTGCGAGCCGCCGGGGTCAAGGTCACCGTCCTGATGATCAGCTGTTTACACGACCCCGAGGACGTCGTGGTGGGCTTGGAGGTCGGCGCCGACGATTACCTGCGCAAGCCCTTCGAGGTCCGCGAGCTAGTGGCTCGGATCAACGCACGACTGCGTCGTGCGCAATTGACCCGCGAGGCCGCTGGAGTTGAACGACTTCACTTCCCCGGACTGACCATCGACATGGGCCGTCACGAGGTACGCCGCGATGGTCGGCCAGTGGCGCTCACCCCCACGGAGTTCAAGATCCTCGTGGCGCTGGCTCGGCAGGCCGGAGCGGTTGTGCCCAGGCCCCAGCTGATCGCCGAAGTCTGGCGCAATCGCGACCCTTATCGCGTGCATTCGCTGGACGCTCACCTCTACCGCCTGCGCCGGAAGATCCAGTCCCGCCGTGATGGCCCGCACTATCTACATGCGGTGATCGGGGCTGGTTACCGCTTCGAGTATCAGCCGCCACGTGGCGAGGTCAAGAGGCCGGAAACAGCCCTCCTGCGCCTGCCGCGCTAGGGATAGATTCCTCGAGCCTCCAGGGCACGCGCGACTCTTCCAACCGCGATGACGTAGCCGGCTTCTCTGAGGGATACCTTGTGCCGTGCGTGGTAGGCCCAGACCTCCTCACTGGCGCGCAGCATTGCCCGCTCAAGCTGGGTGTTGATCTCTGATTCGTCCCAGAAAAAGGACTGCAGGTCCTGGACCCATTCGAAGTACGACACCGTGACTCCGCCGGCATTGGCGAGGATGTCGGGCACCACCACGATGCCATCCTCCGCTAGGACCGCTTCAGCCGCGGGCGTGATCGGTCCGTTGGCACCCTCAGCCACAATCCGCGCTCGCACCTGGTTTGCGTTGGCGGAATTGATGGTCGACTCCACCGAGGCTGGCACCAGAACCGTCACTGGCAGCGCCAGCAGTTGTTCGCGTGTGATCAATTCGGCGTCTACCTTGGCATCGGCCAGTCGACCGCTGCCGAGCTTCACCTCCTCCAGGCGGGCCAGGTCAAGCCCGCTCTCACGATGCCAACCCTCGTGACTGTCGGACACTGCCACGACGCGGCAGCCTGCCTCGCTCAAGAGCCGCGCACAGGTGCGCCCCACTTTGCCGAATCCCTCAACCGCCACGGTGGCTCCATCGACACTGAGACCCGTGTTCCGTAACGCATGGACCACCACAATCGCCAGCCCCCGTCCTGCTGACTCCGACCGACCCACCGATCCACCGACCTCAATCGGCTTACCGGTTACTGAGGCTGTGACCGAGAACCCCTGATGCATGGAAATCGTGTCCATGATCCAGGCCATGATCTGAGAGTCGGTCCCGATGTCGGGCGCCGGAATGTCGCGCTCCGGACCGAGCAAGAGGCTGATTTCGGTGGTGAAGCGACGGGTGAGACGCTCCAATTCCCGCGGGCTCATCCGGCGAGGATCGACGCGCACCGCACCGGCGGCCCCACCAAAAGGCAGGTTCATGAGTGCCGTCTTCCAGCTCATCACCATTGCCAGCGCCTTGGTTTGGTCGAGGGTGGCGTCTGCCTCATAGCGGATCCCGCCTTTAGCCGGTCCGCGGGCAATACTGTGGTGAACCCGATTGCCGACAAACACCTCCACCGACCCATCGTCTAGCACCACCGGGAAGTGCACCTGGAAGATCCGCTTGACTTCGCGCAACACCGCGCGGGCATCCTCATCGAGGTGTAGCAATTCCGCTGCCTGATCGACTCGGTGCTGGGCGGTGCTGTAGAGGTCCTCAGTTCCCGGTGTCGCTGGGTTCACGATCACAGACCCAGTATATGAGCGTCAGGAGTCAGCGATCCGGTGGGATTTGGACAGGCGACCGGGCAGTTGCTCAGCGGTCAACTAGCAGAAAGCGCTTGACATTGCAACACCCAAGCGCGATTGTGTGGCACAATCAGCCTGATTCGCTCTTACCGACACCCGGTTAGGCTCACCACCGTTCACGTCACAACCACAACCGGCGTCAATATCAGGGACCAACCTGACCTTCAAGGCGCTGATGATCTGCGCCGAAGCAACTAGGAGGAGTCGGAACTATGCCCCGAACGACCAGAAGGACCGGCACAAGGCGCACCGCAGCGCGTTCTGCCGCCAAAACCACGCGAAGGCCAGCGGCCAAGCGTGCTGCTGCGCGAACCTCAACGGCGCGGCGGACGACCGCTAGGCGGACCACCGCGCGACGGACCACACGCACCGCGCCGTCAGCCGCATCGCTGACCAGGACGGTCTCATCTCAACTCAAGGCGTTGGAGAAGCGCCTAGTAGACATCGAGAAGAAGCTCGACGCTGCGGTGGGACGCGCTGTGTCCACCGCTGTTCATCCCGGACGCAGGCCGGCTCGGCGCACCACCGCTCGGCGCACCACCGCTCGGCGCACCAGCGCAGCCCGCGCCACCACCCGCGCCCGTCGCACCGGCGCCACCCGCAGC
>JBAPNX010000030.1:0-25996 GCA_049279335.1 Candidatus Dormiibacterota bacterium | reverse complement strand
CTCCTGCGCTACGCGCTGACCTCAGGGGTGGCTACCGGGATCAGCGAGGTGACCCTGCTGGCGCTCTACGCCAGTGGCTTCCTGGGCGCGACCGGCTCGGCCGTGCTCGCCAACCTCGCCGGCACCGTCCCCTCATACCTGCTCAGTCGCTACTGGATCTGGCCGGAGGCGGACCGGAGCGGGGCGGCACGGCAGATGGGCCTCTACTGGTTCACCTCGGTGGCCAGCCTGGTGTTCTCCACGGCGGGCACCAGCCTGGCGGGAGCCCATGCCCCGGCCGGCCACGCCGCCCACGTGCTAGTCGTCGCAACCGCCTACATCGGCACCGTCGCCATCCTCTGGGTGGCCAAGTTCTTGGTGTATCAGCGCTTCATCTTCAGCGGAGCCGGGGTCACGGAGACGGCCGGCACCGCCTGAGTCGAGCTGCGGGGCTCTGGCTGGGGTCTCGCGGCTGCTGGGACGGCGCCCAGAAGCCAGGTTTGACCCTTGGGGGAGTAGCGGGTATACTCCGAACACCCGGTCTTGGCCGGGCTTTTTTTCTGGAGACTACGAACTTGCCCGCCACCATCATCACCCTGCAGTGCAACCAGTGCCACGAGCGCAATTACACGACCCAGAAGAACAAGCGCAACGACCCGGATCGGCTCGAGCTACGCAAGTACTGCAGGCGCTGCCGGCAGCAGACGGCGCATCGCGAGACCAAGTAGGAGCAGCCACCGAAACTCAAAGGGGCGTAGCTCAGCTGGTAGAGCAGCGGTCTCCAAAACCGCAGGTCGCGCGTTCGAATCGTGCCGCCCCTGCAGATACTTGGGAAAGGCGCAAAGGAGCTAGATTTGGCGGACGTCCCCAGGGGGGAGAGGCCGGAGTCCAGCGAGGGTGGCTATCTTCGCGGGGTCTGGAGCGAGCTGCGCAAGACGGTCTGGCCGACCTGGCCGGAACTGCGCCAGATGACTGGAGTGGTGATCGTCACCGTGGTCCTGTTGGGAGCCTTCCTGGGTTTTCTCGACTTCGGCCTCACCTCGCTGCTGAAGCCGCTCTACACCGCCAGTACCCCGACCGCGGCACCAACCAACGCCCCGACCACGGCCGTGAGCCCGACTCCGGCCGTAAGCCCGACGCCGACCCCGTCCCCCAGCGCCAGCCCTTAGACCTCAAAATCAAACGATTGGGAGCCCCCAAGTGAGCGTGTCGAAAACCTCCGAAGCCACCGAACAAGCCAGCTGGTACGTCATCCACGCCTACTCCGGCCATGAGGAGAAGGTCAAGGCCAACCTCCTCAAGCGGGTGGAGTCGATGGACATGCACGACAAGATCTTTGACGTCATGGTCCCCACCGAGGACGTCATCGAGATCAAGGACGGCCAGCGCCGGCATGTGGCCAAGCGCATCTTCCCGGGCTACATTCTGGTTCAGATGGTGATGTCGGATGAGTCCTGGTACGTGGTCCGCAACACACCGGGTGTGACCAGCTTCGTGGGTTCGGGGACCCGGCCAGTGCCACTCCAGGAATCCGAGGTGCGCTCGATCCTGCACCAGGTCGACTCGGTCGCACCCACCAAGGTCCAGGTGGAGTTCAAGGTGGGCGACTCGGTCCGGGTCGTGGACGGGCCCTTCACCGACTTCCACGGTAAGGTTGGCGAGATCAATCCCGACAAGGGCAAGCTCAAGGTGATGGTCAACATGTTCGGCCGGGAGACCCCGGTCGAGCTCGACCTGCTCCAGGTCGAGCGGCTGCGGTAGGGGAAGCAAGTCAATGGGCAAGAAGAAGGTCAAGGCGGTGCTCCGCCTCAACATCGAGGCGGGCAAGGCGACTCCGGGGTACCCGATTGGCCCCGCCCTGGGCCAGCACCAGGTCAACATCATGGAGTTCTGCCGCGCCTACAACGAGCAGACCGCGTCCCAGGAGGGACTGGTGATTCCGGCGGAGATCACGATCTTCGAGGACCGCAGCTTCACCTTCATCACCAAGACCCCGCCCACCGCCGACCTGATCAAGAAGGCTCTCGGGATCGAGAAGGGATCGGCCACGCCGCCGCGCGAGCGGGTGGGTGAGCTCAGCCATGAGCAGGCCCTGGCCATCGCCAGGACCAAGCTTCCCGACCTCAATGCCAGCGAGGAGGAGGCCGCGGCGCGGATGGTCGAGGGCACGGCCCGCTCGATGGGCGTCACAGTAGCCAGGTAGCCGACAAGCCAGCTGTGGGAGGACGCAATCCGCGTCCGCTCGAACCACGGGAGGAATAAGGATGACTGCACGACGCGGCAAGAAGTACATGGCCGCGCTCAAGCTGCTCGAGGATCACGAGCTGGTTGAGCCCCGGGAGGGGGTTCGCCTGGTCAAGGCGGTCAACACCTCCAAGTTCCCCGGAACGGTTGAGCTCCACGTCCGGCTGGGGGTCGACCCTCGCCACGCCGACCAGATGGTGCGCAGCAGCGTGGTGCTTCCCCATGGCACCGGCAAGGTCCGGAGGATCGTGGTCTTCGCCCAGGGGGAGAAGGAGCGCGAGGCTCGCGAGGCGGGGGCCGAGATCATCGGTGGCGAGGACCTAGTCAAGCGGATCCAGGACGGCTTCCTCGACTTCGACGTGGCCCTGGCCACCCCCGACATGATGGGCTCGGTGGGCAAGCTGGGCAAGGTTCTGGGACCGCGAGGACTCATGCCCAATCCCAAGGCGGGCACGGTGACCTTCGACATCGCCAAGGCCATCCGGGACGTCCAGGCGGGCCGAGTGGAGTTCCGGGTGGACCGCTACGGGATCGTGCACGTCCCGGTGGGGAAGACCAGCTTCGAGGAGGACGCACTCTTCGAGAACCTCTCGGCGATGCTGGAGGCGATAGTCAAGGCCAAGCCGGCGGTGGCCAAGGGGGCCTACATCCGGGCCGCTTACCTGGCCCCCTCGATCGGACCCAGCGTTAAGCTGGACCCGGTGCTGGCTGGCCGGCTCAGCTCGTCGTAGCCCAGATCCGGGAGCCGGTATACTCGCAGTCCGTTCGAACAACACGGTTCCACGGTGCCCAAGACCGCGGGGGCAGTTTCTGCTCAAAAGCTCAAACCCCGCGCAGGTGACCGACTGGACGACCGCCTCATTTGGTCTGCCAGTCCCAGCCTGAGCCTGGGCGTCCCTCGAACCGGGAGGTGCAGGCAGAGATGACCGAGGAGAGCCGTCACGGGGCGGCAGTGATTCCTGAGGCCAAGCAACGCCAGGTGGCAGAGCTGGCCGACAAGCTGGGGCGGATGCGCAGCGCCGTGCTCAGTGACTACCGGGGCCTGAGCGTGGCCCAGCTCGAGGAGCTGAGGGCCTCGCTGCGCCAGGCGGGCGTCGACTACCTGGTGCTGAAGAACACCCTGGCCCGTCGGGCCGGGGAGCAGGCTGGCCTGACCGAGCTCAACCCCCAGCTGGTGGGGCCGACCGCGATCGCCATCAGCTATGAGGACATCTCGGCCCCCGCCCGGGTCTTGATTGACTACGCCCGGGCCAACCGCCGCACCGACATGGTCCGGGGCGGGATCGCGGAGGGTCAGGTGCTGAGCCCCAGCGAGGTGCGGCAGCTGGCCGACCTGCCCTCACGGGAGGTGCTGATCGCCCAACTGCTGGGGGTGCTGGAAGCGCCGATCTCCCAGCTGGCCGGTCTGCTGGAGGCGCCGGGCCGAGATCTCCTCGGCCTGCTGGACGCCCAGGAGCAGGCGCTGGGCGGACCGGCGGCAGCCTGAGCGAAGGGGTGGAGACCAAAATCACAGCAGAGCTGAAGGAGTGAAGAGATGGCCAAGGTAAGCGTGGACGACTTCGTGGAGTCACTGGGTTCCTGGACGGTTCTGGACCTGGTCAACGCCAAGAAGAAGATCGAAGAGACCTACGGGATCACCGCGGCGGCACCGGTGGCGGTGGCGGCGGCGGCGGCCCCGGTCGGCGAGGCGGCTCCCGAGGAGCAGACCGAGTTCTCGGTCGTGCTGACCGCGGCCGGCGATCAGAAGATCGCGGCCATCAAGGCGGTGCGGGAGATCACCGGACTGGGCTTGAAGGAGGCCAAGGACGTGGTCGACAGCGCCCCCAAGGCGGTTAAGGAAGGGGTCAACCGGGAGGAGGCGGAGGCGGTCGCCAAGAAGCTTCAGGAGGCGGGCGCCACAGCAGAAATCAAATAGTGAGAGAGTCGGCCGCAGAGGGGAGCTCGGAGGGCGAAGGGCGCCGCGAGCGAACTTCTCACATGTGGTAAGATTTCCGTCCCGCCACCTGTGAAGTTTCTCGTACGTCCGCGCTTGCCTGGAGAACTTTAGCCCATGCCCTCAATTCGTGCTGCCTTGCCCGCCGCGCCCCCGCGTCTCAGCTACGGAACCATCCCCGAGATGCTGGAGGTGGGCAACCTGATCGAGACCCAGCTGAACTCCTTCCGCTGGTTCGTGGATTCAGGTCTGCGCGAGCTCTTCGACGAGATCAACCCGATCACCGACTACACGGGCAAGAACTACGAGCTGCGCTTCCTTGACTACAGCTTCGGCGAGCCCAAGTTCGACCAGGAGGAGTGCCGCAACCGCGACATGACCTTCGCGGCGCCGCTGCGGATCATGACCCGGCTCCACATCAAGACTGGCGAGAACGCCGGTGAGATCAAGGAGTCGGAGGTCTACCTGGGCGACTTCCCGATGATGACCGAGCAGGGCACCTTCCTGGTCAACGGCACCGAGCGGGTGGTGGTCAGCCAGCTGGTCCGCTCCCCGGGGGTCTACTTCACCGCCGGCCTCGAGCACCCGGTCACCGGGCGGCCGATGTACGCAGTCAAGTTCATCCCCAACCGGGGCGCTTGGCTAGAGATCGAGACCTCCAACAAGGACATCCTCACCGCCAAGATCGACCGCAAGCGCAAGTTCCAGGCCACCACCTTGATCCGGGCGCTGGGGTATCCCAGCGACGACGACATCCGCCACTTCTTCCAGGACGTCGACGTCGACCCCGAGCACAAGTACATCGACGCCACCCTGGAGAAGGATCCCAGCCACGACGTCAACGAGGCCCTGATCGAGCTCTATCGCAAGATCCGGCCCGGTGACCCGCCAACCGTGGAGAACGCCCGCAACCTGTTGCAGGCGCTGTTCTTCAACCCTCGCCGCTTTGACCTGGGCCGGGTGGGCCGCTTCAAGCTGGACAAGCGCCTCGGCATCCCCGAGCTGGAGGCGCGTCGGCGCGCCGAGGAGCGCGAGCTACGGGTGCTGGCCCACGAGGACTTCATCAACATCATTCGGCGGCTGATCCAGCTCAACAACGGCCAGGGTGAGCCCGATGACATCGACCATCTCGGCAATCGCCGGGTTCGGGCGGTAGGGGAGCTGCTCCAGAACCAGTTCCGCACCGGTCTGCTGCGAATGGAGCGGATCATCAAGGAGCGGATGACGATCTGCGACGCCACCACGGTGACGGCGGCGTCTCTGATCAACGCCCGACCGGTGGTCGCCGCCATCAAGGAGTTCTTCGGCTCCAGCCAGCTCTCCCAGTTCATGGACCAGACCAACCCCCTATCGGAGCTGACCCACAAGCGTCGGCTCTCGGCGCTCGGCCCGGGCGGTCTATCCAGGGAGCGGGCCGGGATGGTGGTTCGCGACGTCCACCACAGCCACTACGGTCGGATCTGCCCGATCGAGACCCCCGAGGGACCGAACATCGGCCTGATGGGGTCCCTGGCCACCTTCGCCAGGGTCAACGACTTCGGCTTCATCGAGACGCCCTTCCGGCGCGTCTATCGCCACCTCGAGGTGGGCTCGGACAAGGAGCTGCTCGAAGGCCGCGTCCTGGCTGAGGCCGCCGGTGGGGTTGCCGCCGGGACCCGGCTGGATGCCGCTGCCATCAAGAAGCTGGAGAAGGCCAAGCTGATCAGGATCGACATCCGGCCCTGGGTCAGCACCGAGATCCAGTTCCTGTCCGCCGACGAGGAGGACAAGTACACCGTCGCCCAGGCCAACGCTCCGGTCTCAACCGAGGGTGACTTCCTGGTGGAGCACACCCCGGCCCGGACCCGTCACACCTTCAAGGATGTCCCGGTCACCGAGGTCGACTGGGTGGACGTGTCACCCAAGCAGACCGTCTCGGTGGCGACCGCGATGATCCCCTTCCTGGAACACGACGACGCTAACCGGGCCCTCATGGGTTCCAACATGCAGCGTCAGGCGGTTCCCCTCATCTCCACCGACTCACCGGTGGTGGGAACGGGGATGGAGGTCTACGCGGCCAAGGACAGCGGCGAGTTGATCGTGGCCAAGACCGCGGGAACCGTGGTCGGAGTCAACGTACCCCTTAGGGACGTCTCCTCGGATTCAGTCCAGATCACCCGCAGCGGCCAGGACAGCGGCCTCGGCATCCTCTTCAAGCCCGACGGCAAGGGACCAGAGATCTGGTACGGGGTCCACAAGTTCGTTCGCAGCAACCAGGGGACCTGCCTCAGCCAGCGGGTGGTGGTAAGTCCCGGAGACCACGTCGAGGCGGGCACCGTCCTAGCCGACGGCCCCTCCACCGACCACGGCGAGTTGGCTCTGGGCCAGAACGTGCTGGTCGCCTTCATGCCCTGGGAGGGCTACAACTACGAGGACGCCATCCTCATCAGCGAGTCGGTGGTGCGCGAGGACAAGTACACCTCGATCCACATCGAGGAGTTCGAGGTGGAGGTCCGCGAGACCAAGCTCGGTCCCGAGGAGGTGACCCGAGAGCTCCCCAACGTCGGGGAGGAGAGCCTGCGCAACCTCGACGAGCGGGGCATCGTCTACATCGGAGCCGAGGTCGCCCCGGGCGACATCCTGGTGGGCAAGACCACCCCCAAGGGAGAGTCCGAGCTCTCCGCGGAAGAGCGCCTGCTGCGCGCCATCTTCGGTGAGAAGGCCAAGGAGGTTCGCGACAGCTCTCTGCGAGTGCCCCACGGCGAGCGCGGGGTGGTGGTGGACGTCAAGCACTTCAGCCGCTCCAACAAGGACGAGCTCCCGGCCGGGGTCAACGAGCTGATCCGGATCTACGTCGCCCAGAAGCGCAAGATCAGCCAGGGCGACAAGATGGCCGGCCGCCACGGCAACAAGGGCGTGATCGCCCGGATTCTGCCCATCGAGGACCTGCCCTTCCTGCCCGATGGCACCCCGGTGGAGATCGTGCTCAACCCCCTGGGGGTGCCCAGCCGGATGAACCTGGGCCAGGTCTTGGAGACCCACCTGGGCTGGGCCGCCTCGGCGCTCGGGATCAAGGTGGCGACCCCGGTCTTCGACGGAGCCTCCGAGCCCCAGATCGAGGACGAGCTGGAGCGGGCCGGCCTGCCCCGCGACGGCAAGGTCATGCTCCGCGACGGCCGCTCCGGCGAGGCCTTCGACCAGCCGATCACGGTCGGAATCATCTACATGATGAAGCTGGCCCACCTGGTCGAGGACAAGATTCACGCGCGCAGCACCGGTCCCTACAGCCTGGTCACCCAGCAGCCGCTGGGCGGCAAGGCCCAGTTCGGCGGCCAGCGCTTCGGGGAGATGGAGGTGTGGGCGCTGGAGGCCTATGGGGCCAGCCACATCCTGCAGGAGATCCTAACCATCAAGTCCGACGACATCGTCGGACGAGTCAAGGCCTATGAGGCCATCGTCAAAGGCGACAACACCCTCGACGCCGGGATCCCGGAGTCGTTCCGAGTCCTGGTCAAGGAGTTGGAGGGCCTGGCTCTCGGCGTGGAGATCATGTCCGAGAACGAGGAGCAGATCGTGTTCACGGAGGATGACATGCCCGACATGCCACTGGGCTTGGGAATCAATCTGGAACGCGACGAGCGTGACGACGCCGAGGACATCAGTAGGTAGGCGTGACCTTCACCCCGACCCCCAGCGCCGGGCCCGAAGGGGCCCTCCGACCGACCCCCACCCACCACTTCGCCAGGAGGCGGACAAGCATTGCTCAAGCTTGAGAATTTCGATGCCCTGAAGCTGTCACTCGCCAGCCCGGAGATGATCCTCTCCTGGTCGCACGGCGAGGTCACCAAGCCCGAGACCATCAACTACCGGACGCTGCGTCCGGAGCGGGACGGGCTGTTCTGCGAGAAGATCTTCGGTCCCACCAAGGACTGGGAGTGCCACTGCGGCAAGTACAAGCGCTACCGCTACAAGGGCATCATCTGCGACAAGTGCGGGGTCGAGGTCACCCGCAGCAAGGTGCGCCGGGAGCGGATGGGACACATCCGCCTGGCCAGTCCGGTCTCCCATGTCTGGTACTTCAAGGGCATCCCCAGCCGCCTGGGGCTGCTGCTGGACATGTCACCACGCAACCTGGAGAAGGTCCTCTACTTCGCCAACTACATAGTCACCCGGGTCGACGAGGAACAGCGCACCAAGGAGCTGGAGGCGCTCGACCCCGAGCGCAGCGAGCGCATCAAGGAGCTGCGCCAGACCGCCAGCCAGCAGTCCGAGGCGCAGGCCAAGAGCATCCAGCAGCGGATCGAGGAGCTGGAGCAGTCGAGCCAGGCCGAGGCGGCGCGCCTGCAGGCGGCCGGGGATACCCGGCGCCAGGAGGTGGAAGCCGCCGCCGAGCAGCTGTCGGAGCGGATCGAGGCCGCCCTGGGACGCAAAGCCCCGACCGACTTCGTGGTCAAGGACGGCAGCGAGAAGCTGCTGGTGGCCAAGAAGGGCACCCCGCTCAGCGAGGAGCATCAGGAGCAGCTCAAGCAACTGGTGAGCGAGCGGCTGACTTTGATCTCGTCGGAGTCGGATGCCGCCAGCAACGCCGTCAAGGAGCAGGCGGCGGCCGAGATCAGCGCCGCTCAGACCGAACTGGCCCAGCTCCAGGAGAGCGGGGGATCCGCCGGCGACGCCGAGCTGGACGCCCTGCGCGCGGAGTTGGAGGACACCAAGACCAAGCTGGAGGCGCTGACGGTCCGGCAGCTGCTGACCGACAGCGAGTACCGGGAGTACATCGAGAAGTTCCCCAAGGCCTTCCATGCCGGCATGGGCGCCGCGGCGATCAAGGAGATGCTGGAGGCGCTCGACCTCACCGCCGAGGCCACCCACCTCCGTGAGGAACTGCTCTCCACCAGCGGCCAGCGCAAGCAGAAGGCGATCAAGCGACTGCGGGTGGTGGAGGCATTCCGCTCCAGCGACACCGCGCCCACCTGGATGGTCCTCGAGGTGCTTCCGGTGATCCCGCCTGAGCTGCGCCCGATGGTGCAGCTGGACGGCGGCCGCTTCGCCACCTCCGATCTCAACGACCTCTACCGCCGGGTGATCAACCGCAACAACCGGCTCAAGAGGTTGCTGGAGCTGGGCGCTCCCGAGATAATCGTCCGCAACGAGAAGCGGATGCTCCAGGAGGCGGTGGACGCCCTCATCGACAACGGTCGTCGGGGTCGGGCCATCACCGGCACCGGCAACCGCAAGCTGAAGTCGCTGAGCGACATGCTCAAGGGCAAGCAGGGCCGGTTCCGGCAGAACCTTCTGGGCAAGCGGGTGGACTACAGCGGTCGGTCAGTGATCGTGGTCGGCCCCGAGCTCAAGCTGAATCAGTGCGGCCTGCCCAAGCGGATGGCCCTGGAGCTGTTCAAGCCATTCGTGATGCGGGAACTGGTGGAGAAGGGGTTCACTCAGAACATCAAGAGCGCCAAGCGCATGGTGGAGCGGGCCCGGCCCGAGGTCTGGGACGTCCTCGATGAGGTGATCCAGGACCACCCGGTGCTGCTCAACCGCGCCCCGACCTTGCACCGGCTGGGAATTCAGGCCTTCATGCCGGTGCTGGTGGAGGGTTCGGCGATCCAGATCCACCCACTGGTCTGCACCGCCTTCAACGCTGACTTCGACGGTGACCAGATGGCGGTCCATGTGCCGCTCTTCAGCGGGGCCATCGCCGAGGCCAAGAACCTGATGATGTCGTCCAACAACATTCTCTCGGCCAGCGACGGCAACCCTGTAGTGGCCCCGACCCAGGACATGGTTCTCGGCGCCTACTGGCTGACCATGCTGCGCAAGCCGCTGGAGGTCGAGGACCCCCACAGCCTGCACAGCTACAGCTCTCCCGAGGAGGTGCTGCTGGCCTATGACACCGGGGCGCTCGAGGCTCACGAACCCATCCGGGTGCGGGTGCCGCGCCGAGTGGTCGAAACTGTGCCCGCGTCCGAAGCCGACGATGCCCCCACCACCTTGGTCACGACCCCTGGGCGCGTCATCTTCAACGAGGTCCTGCCCCTGGGCCGGGAGGTCCGCGAAGGGGCGGAGGGCCAGGTGATGGTGTTCCAGAACCGCGTCTTCGACCGCAAGGAGTTGAGGGCCTTGGTGGCGGAGTGCTTCCGCCTCTACGGCAATCAGGTCACCGCCGGCGTGGTCAACGACATCAAGCGTCTGGGCTTCGACTACGCCACTAGGTCTGGCGTAACCCTGTCAGCGATGGATATCAAGACCCCCCCGGAGAAGGCGGGAATCATCGCCGAGGCCGACAAGGCGGTCGACGAGGTTGCCCTTCAGCACCGCCGAGGCCTGATCACCGAGGACGAGCGCTACGGGAAGACGGTGGAGATCTGGACCCAGGCGACCGAGTCGGTCACCCAGGCGACCATGGCCCACTTCGATCCCCTCAGCTCGGTGTTGATGATGTCCCAGTCCGGAGCCCGAGGCACCTACCAGCAGATCCGGCAGCTGGCCGGGATGCGTGGTCTGATGGCCGATCCCACCGGGCGGATCATCGACATGCCCATCAAGGCCAACTTCTCAGAGGGCCTGGAGGTCTTGGAGTACTTCATCTCCACCCACGGCGCCCGCAAGGGTCTGGCCGACACCGCCCTGCGGACCGCCGACTCCGGGTACCTGACCCGGCGGCTGGTGGACGTGGCTCAGGACGTGATCGTCCGCGAGGAGGACTGCGGGACCACCGGAGGGATCTGGCTCTCCGACCTCAGCCACGAGGGGGAGCCCTTCATGGAACGACTGGCGGGGCGGATCGCCGCCGCCGACGTCGTCGGTCCCGACGACAAGGTGGTGTTGGCCACCGGTGAGGAGATCACCGACTCACTGGCGCGCCGGATCACGGAGCTGGGGATTCCCCGGGTGCGGGTGCGCAGCGTGCTCACCTGCAGCGCCAAGAGTGGGGTCTGCCGCTACTGCTACGGCCGCAACCTGGCGACCGGACGGCTGGTCGAGATCGGGGAGGCGGTGGGTGTGATCGCGGCCCAGTCCATCGGCGAGCCCGGTACCCAGCTGACCATGCGTACCTTCCACACCGGTGGGGTCGCGGGGCTCGACATCACCCAGGGACTGCCCCGGGTCGAGGAGCTCTTCGAAGCCCGCATCCCCAAGGGCAAGGCCATCCTGGCCGAGTCCGGGGGCCGAGTCGAGGTGATTCGGGGCGAGGCCGGACGCAAGGTCCGGGTCGTCAGCCACGAGGAGTTCGACGTCACCCATCCCATCGAGAAGGGGATGACGCTGGACTCAGCGGCGGCCGAAGGGTCGGTGGTGACCGAGGGCCAGATCCTGGCCCGGGGCCCCAAGGGCAAGGAGCTGCAGGTGGTCAACGCTCGCATCGGCGGGCGGGTCACCCATGCCAAGGTCGGCCGGACGGGCGGGGAGGTGCGGGTGCGGGCCCTCGACGAGGAGGTTAAGGAGTACCCGATCCCCCACGGAGCCCAGATGCGAGTGAGCGACGACGACGAGGTTCGCGCCGGCGACGCCTTGACGGTGGGCTCGATCAGCCCCCAGGAGCTGCTCTACATCTCGGGTCGGGAGGCGGTCCAGGACTACCTGGTCCGCGAGGTCCAGCGCGTCTACCGCTCCCAGGGAGTGGACATCAACGACAAGCACATCGAGGTGATCGTCCGCCAGATGATGCGCAAGGTGCGGGTCGAGTCGGGCGGGGACACCGAGCTGCTCCCGGGCGAGATCATCTCGCAGTGGGAGTACGACGAGGCCAATGCCCAGGTCCTGGCCGAGGGTGGGGAGCCGGCGATCGCCTCCACCGTACTGCTGGGCCTGATCAAGGCCGCGCTCAACACCGCCAGCTGGCTCTCGGCGGCCTCCTTCCAGGAGACGACCCGAGTGCTCACCGAGGCGGCCATCTCCGGCAAGGTCGACCGACTCCGTGGCCTCAAGGAGAACGTG
The DNA here is from genome assembly GCA_049279335.1 of Candidatus Dormiibacterota bacterium. Lineage (GTDB taxonomy): Bacteria > Chloroflexota > Dormibacteria > Aeolococcales > Bog-877 > Bog-877. The sequence continues at coordinate 13,923 of JBAPNX010000030.1, read as the reverse complement.
ATCATCGGCAAGTTGATCCCGGCCGGGACCGGTCTGGACTACTACCGCAAGCTCCGCGAAGAGGCGGTGCGCTACCTCCAGGAGGGCCAGGCACTGCCCGAGCCCGCCATCCCCGCGGAGGGCGAGATCTCAGATCAATTCGAGGACGCCGAGGCGGTGCTGCCGACTCTCGACCAGGTCGGCGACTGAGCGAGGGGCCCTTTCGGGGCCCCTCGCCCGCCACTCCCCCGGCTGGCCCGAGGCTCAGGCGCCCCGAGGCTCAGCTAGTCAACCGGTTTAGCCCCGCAGTTCGCGGGCCAGTTTCTCGAAGTTGTCGACGAAGTGCTGGACGTCGCGCTCGGAGTGCTGGACCGAGATGGTCCAGTTCTCCTCGGCGCCGGGGGCGATCAGCACCCCGCGGTTGGACTGGTAGAGCCAGGTGAGGTAGGCCATCGACTTGTCGGTTTCCAGGTAGTCGCGGTAGTTGCGCACCTGCTCCTTGCGATAGGTGATGCCGCCCCGGGCGCCCATGGTGATGGCGTGAACCGGCAGCTCGTGCTCGGCGATGACCTCATCCAGGCCTCCCTGCAGCACCTCGTCCAGGGCGTCGAAGTGGGCATATGCCATGGGGCTGAGGATCTCGGTCAGAGTCGTCCGCGAGGCGGCCATGGTCAGCGGATTGCCGTTGAAGGTTCCCATCTGGCTGACCCTGCCTTCGGAGATCAGGTCCATGATGTCCGCTCGGCCCCCGACGGCGCCACAGGGCAGGCCGCCGCCAATGGCCTTGGCCAGACAGACGATGTCGGGCCTCACGCCAAAGCGTTCGGTCGCGCCTCCCGGGGAGAGGGTCACGCCGGTCTTGACCTCGTCGAAGACCAGCAGCGCCCCATGGCGATGAGCCAGCTCGCGCAGCCCCTCGAGGTAGCCTGGCTCGGGAACGACGATGCCGATGTTCATCATCGCCGGCTCGACGATGACGCAGGCGATCTGGCCCAGGTGGCGATCGAAGGCATCCTCGGCAGCGGCGATGTTGTTGAAGGGGACCACCGTTACCAGGTCCACCACCGCCTTGGGAATCCCCTCGCTCTGGGGCACGGCGTTGGGGGAGTCCGGCGGGCCCATGAGGTCCGGGCTGGGCTCCACCGAGACCATCAGGCCGTCGTGATGGCCGTGGTAGGAGGCCTCGATCTTCATGATCCGCTCGCGGCCGGTGAACGCTCGTGCCAGACGGATCGCGTCCAGCGTGCTCTCGGTTCCGCTGTTGGTGAAGCGCCACTGGGGAAGGCCGAAACGATGGCTGAGATCCGCCGCCACCACCACAAAATCCTCGACCGGCTGGGCGAAATGTGACCCCAGCGCTATGCGCTCGCTGACCGCTTTGACGATCAGCGGATGGGCGTGGCCGACCACGTTGACCCCGAAGCCATTGTGGAAATCGATGTACTCGTTGCCATCCGCGTCCCAGACCCGACTGCCCTGGCCGCGGTCGATGAAGACGGGAAAGGGTGCGCTGGCCTGGAAGGACGACGCGACTCCGCCAGGGCTATGGCGGGCAGCCAGCCTCACCAGCTCCTGCGACTTGGGCCGGGCGGCTCGAAAGGCCTTCTCCTCACGCTCGGTGAGGCTGGCGATGCGATCGGGAGCGATGGGTCTAGAAGCGGCGGTAGTGCTCATGGGTGTCCCCCCTGGGGTTCAGAAGATGTCGTGGCCAATCGGGCTTTACTCAACCGGCCGACCCAATTGAGGTTACTCGGCGGCGTAGGTGACCATCTTCCGCTTGAAGAAGTCCGCCCGCCCGAGGAACCTGGCGGCGATCACGAGCGGGATCCCGAGTCCGAAGGTGATGAGGATGGGTAGCGAGGTCCCGACACCTCCCTGGACGATCACCTGGTAGACCACCCAGAAGAGGAAGATTCCCCCCACCAGCGGCATGAGCCCGGCCAGGATCAGATTGGACGCGGAGCGGAAGAGGATCTTGCGGTAGGCCCAGGCACAGGCCAGCCCGGTGATCCCGTAGTAGAAGGCGACCAGCACCCCGATCTGATCGATCAAGTTGGTGAAGGTGCTGCTCACCGTAGGGGAGAAGGTGGTGATCATGACTCCCGCCCCAGCGATCAGGAACAAGACAAAGGTTCCCTGGGCCGGGGTGTGGAAGCGGGGGCTGATCTTCCCGAACAGCTTGGGGAAGACCCCATCGCGAGCCATTGAGTAAGTGACCCGCGAGGCGGGCAACAGGGTGGTTTGGGTGGTCGCCACGGTGGAGCTCAGGATCGCCAGCAGCATCAGGTAGCAGAGGGGAGCTGGTGCCAGTCGCTGGGCGAAGTAAAAGAGGGCGTTGCCACCCTCTTTGATCACGGTGTGCACGGGCAGCAGCGACTCCATCGACGAGGCGTTGACCAGGAAGATCACCAGGAGGATGAACATGCTGACGATGCCGGCTACGCCCGGGTTGGTTTCGGACTCCTCTGACTCCTCGTTCAGATTGACGGCGGTGTCCCAGCCCCAGAACAGGAAAACCCCCAGAGCGGCGCCAACCGCCAGGCCTTGGTAGCCGCCGACCGATCCTGGGCTCAGCCAGGAAAGGGAGAAGATTCGCGACCCGGCGGGGTGCGAGGCGATTGCCCGGACTAGGCCGGTGATGGAGAAGGCGAGGACCACCAAGTACTCGAGCAGAACCATGACCCACTGGAAGTTGGCGGTGAGCCGGATCCCGTAAATCACCATGGCGCTGACCAGAATCAGCCAAGCCAAGCCCACAATCGCCGTGAGCAGAGTGCTCCCGGCCGTCTTGGCGCTGATCCACCCGAGCGCTTGCAAGAGGGCCAGGGTGTTGGTCCCGGCCAGGACCGGAGCTGCCACGCAGAAGATGACGCTGGCCGCCGTCTGGACCCAGCCATTGAACCAACCGATATAGGGGCTCATGGTCCTGGCGAGCCAGGCGTACGATGCGCCGCAATCTGGATCCCGCCTGTTCATGAAGTAGTAGGCCATGGCCACGAAGAGGACAGGCAGGAAGCTGATGATGACCATGGCCGGTGTCCCCAGTCCCACCGCACCTATCAGTAGGAAGGTGGTGGCGGCGATCGAATAGGCGGGGGCAACGCTGGCCACCGCGATCGCGGTGGTGTCGAAGAGGTTGAGGGTGTCGGCCTTGAGGGTCGGGCCATCTGCCTTGCTGAGAGTCCCCATCCCCTGCAGCCGTCCGCTGGTGGCATCCACTGCGGCCACACTGTATCGGCTGAGTTTGGGAGCGTCTATGTCGGTCCGAGTCAGAGTTTTCACCAAAATCTGTTCGACGCCCACAAGCGGGGACCAGCCTTGACTAGGATGGCGCGGTGACATTTCTGGATCGGGACCTGTGCCCGTCCCATCCCTGGGGGCGGCAACCATGGCAATAGGCACCAGCCAGGCGGGCGTCGAGAGCGCGTCGGTCAGCTACTGGCTGGACTCTCTGGGACCCATCCAAGCCCGGCCCCCTCTGGACCGCGACATCGAGGTGGATGTGGCGGTGGTGGGTGCGGGGTTCACCGGACTCTGGACCGCTTACGAGCTCCAGCGACGAGAGCCGGGGCTGCGGATCGCGATTCTGGAGAGCCAGTTCGCCGGGTTCGGGGCATCGGGGCGGAACGGAAGCTGGTGCGTGCCCGAGCTCAACGCCTCTCTGGAGCTGCTCAGCTCTCGTTTCGGGAGAGATCAGGCGCTCGCCTTGCATAGAGCCCTCCTCGCCACGCCTGCCGAGATGGAACGCTCGCTCAGAGAAGAGGGGATAGAGTCCGACTTCAGCCGGTCCGGAGTCCTCAAGGTGGCCAGGGGCCGGTACCAACTCCCACTCCTGGAGGCCGAAATGCGGTCCTATCAGGATTTGGGAGTCTCCGACGAGTACTGCTGGCTGGACCGGGCCGCGGCCCGCGAGAGACTCGATGTCGCCGGTGTCGAGGCCGCGCTTTACACACCTCACGGAGCCACGCTCCACCCCGGCAAGGCGGTACGCGGCCTGGCCGAGGCGGTGGAGCGGAGAGGAGCCACCATCTATGAGGGGACGAGGGTGGTCGGGGTCGAGAAGGGGAGGCCAGTGCGAGTCGAGACCGTCCAGGGCCGGGTGCGGGCCAAGGTCGCGGTGCTGGCATTGGAAGGGTATCTCTCCCAGCTGGCCGGCTATCACCGCCGAGTGCTTCCTCTCTACTCGTTGATCTCGATCACCGAGCCGTTCAGCGAGAAGGATCTGGCCAGCGTCAACTGGTCGGAGCGAATGTGCGTCGGCTCAATGCGTCTCAGCGTCGATTACTTCGCCCGAACCGCAGATGGCCGGATCCTGGTGGGTGGGCGGGGGGCGCCCTACAGCTACGGGTCCCGGATTCTCAACTCCAGTGAGCATCATGCCGCCACCCACGCCAAGCTGCAGCGGATGTTTGGGGAGTGGTTCCCCGGGCTCCGTTCGGTCCACTTCAGCCAGTCCTGGGGAGGGGTGTTGGGCATGCCCCGGGACTGGATCCCCCAGATCGGCTTCCAACCCAGCAGCGGGCTGGCCTTCGCCTACGGATACACCGGCCACGGGGTCGCCACCACCAACCTGGCTGGCCGCACCCTGGCCGATCTGATCACCGGGAGGGAGACGGAGCTTACCGGCCTGGCGCTGGTGGGCCACCACTCCCCGGACTGGGAGCCGGAGCCCCTGCGCTGGATCGGGGTCCGCTACGTGCAGGCCGCCCTGGCACGGCTGGATACCCGTGGCGAGCGAACTGGACGCGCGCCATCGCGCTGGGATCCAGCCATACGGATGGCGGCGAACTGAGGTGAGAGTCCATCAGGCGCTGGGCCTACCGGTGCTGGGTGAGGCAACGCTGGTGGCGGGCTGCGACGGCGTCGACCGGGAAGTCCGCTGGGCCAACGTGGTGGATATCCCCGACCCCCTGCCGTGGGTGAGCGCCGGCCAGTTGCTGCTGACAACTGGCTTCGCCTGGCCCTCCGCAGCCGATGAACAGCGCCGGCTGGTGCGAGATCTGGTCGGGCGTGGGCTGGCGGGGGTGGCACTGGCGGTGCCCAAATACCTAGATCACTTCCCCGAGGCCGCCAAGAAGGAGGCAGACAGGGCTCACCTGCCTCTGGTCGAGGTGCCTTGGGAGATCCCCTTTGCGACTGTGACCCAGGCCGTCAACGGGGCCATTCTCACCGAGCAGTACCAGGTGATCGAGCAGTCGATCCAGATCCACCGCGAGCTAACCCGGGCCGCAGTCACTGCGGGCAGCCTCCAGGACCTGCTCGACACCTTGGGCCGCCTCATCGACCGAGAGGTCACCCTCGAGGACGCAGAAGGTCGGGTTTTGGCCGCCTGGCCCGGGACCCAGGGGGCCGACCCGGTGCGGCGCGCCACCTTGGAGAAGGGCTGGGCACCTGCTGAGGTGACGGCACACCTGGACCGGCTCGGCCACCTCGGCCGGATCAAGACCAGCCCAGTGCCGGTGCGTATCCCCGCCGACCCCGAGATCAACCTCCTGGGTAGGGTGGTCTGCCCGATCTGGCTGCGGGACGAGCTGGTGGGCACCGTCTGGATCGTGGAAGGGGATGACGAGCTCAGCGACCTCCACCTGCGGGCCGCCGAGCACGCAGCGGTGGTGGCGGCGCTGCACATCGCCAACCAGCGCCAGCTGGCTTCCCTGGAGGTCCGGCTGGGCAGTACCTTCCTGGATTCCCTCCTGGAGGGGAAGTTCGACGTCACCGCCCACAACCTGGAGCGGGCTCGTCTGATGGGTTTCCTGCCCGAAGCTCCCTACAAGGTGGGAATCCTGGTCTTCCAGTCGGAGCTGCCCCTCACCCGCGACGGCGTGCTGCGCCGCGATCGGGCGACCGAGCATCTTCGCCACCGGCTCAGTCGTGCCGGAGGGATCCCGCTCACGTCTGCGCGCCTCAACCAGGTAGCCTTCCTCTTGGCCGAGCAGACAGCGGCCGAGACGGTATGGGATCCAGGTTGGTCAGCGTCCTCGGTCGGCCTGGTTCTGGGCCGGGCCCATCCCGGCGCGGACGGAGTCCGGCGCAGCTACTTGGAGGCGCTGTCGATCGTCACTCACGTGGTGCCGGGCGAGGTGCGTCTCTACGAGGACATGCTCTTGCTTAGGGTCCTGAACGGCGACCAGACCGCCCGCCAGGACTTTCTCGAGCAGCTTCTGGGACCGGCCCAACGGGCGAAGGGCGGAGCAACGTTGGTCGCTAGCCTGCTGACCCTGGCCGAGGTCGGCTTCCACCGGCGCCGGGCGGCGGCGGCCTTGCATGTCCACCCCAACACCCTGCGCTATCGGTTGGAGCGCGCCGGTGACCTTCTGCAGATGGACTTCGGAGATCCTGACGTTCGCTTCCGACTGCAACTGGCGGTGAACCTGATGTCTGTTCCGCACAACCCTTCCCGCTGATTTATGAACCGGGCGCACCTAGTCGTGGCCCGGAAGCGTGCCTAAGGTCGAGGTGTGGCCGAGTCTCCGCCCATCACCTCGGATGAGCTGCTGGCGATCCGGGAGGCTTCGCTGCCCCGGGGGCTGAAGTCAGCTTTCGACTTCGTAGCGGCTCGGGCCAGCGGATCCCAGGTCTGGGATCAGGAGGGGGTCGGTTACATCGATTTCGTCGGTGGTATCGGGGTGCTCAACGTGGGGCATGGCCACCCCAGGGTCATGGCAGCTGCCCACCGCCAGATCGACCTCCTGATCCACACCTCAGCCCAGGTCGCCGGCTACGAGCCCTATCTGAGGCTGGCCCAGCGCCTCTGCCAACTCGCCCCGGGCGACTTCGCCAAGAAGGCGATCTTCTTCAGCACTGGCGCCGAGGCGGTGGAGAACACCGTCAAGATTGCCCGCTCGTTCACCGGTCGGCCCGGGATCATCGCCTTCAGCCAGGCCTTCCATGGACGCACCCTAATGGGGATGAGCCTGACCGACACAGTCAAGCCCTACAAGGCGGGTTTCGGCCCCTTTGCCCCCGAGATCTACAGAACCCCCTTTCCCTATGAGTACTGGGGCTGGGACGGCGAGCGGGCCTTGGAGACCCTGGAAGATGCGCTCCGCACCACCTGGCCGGCCGACCGGATGGCGGCCATCCTTATTGAACCGGTCCTAGGCGAGGGCGGATTCGTCCCCGCTCCCCCGGGGTTCTTGCGCGGTCTGCGCCAGCTCGCCGATCGGCGCGGACTGCTGCTGATCGCGGACGAGGTCCAGAGCGGAGTCGCCCGGACCGGCAAGTTCTTCGCGATCGAGCACAGCCAGGTGGCCCCGGACCTTATCGCTGTGGCCAAGAGCCTGGGCGGGGGCTTCCCCCTTTCCGGGGTAGTCGGTCGCGCCGAGGTCATGGATGCTCCCTGGCCCGGCCAGCTGGGCAGTACTTACGGCGGGAACCCGGTCGCCTGCGCGGCGGCGCTGGCGGTGCTCGACGTCATCGACCAGGAGGGTCTGCTGGCCCGGGCGGCCGTGATCGGCTCGATCCTGGAGGAGCGGATGCAGGAGTGGCAGCGTCGCTACCGGCTGGTGGGGGACGTCAGGGTGCTCGGCGCCATGGCCGGTCTGGAGCTGGTGCGCGACCGCGGCACCAGGGAGCCAGCCCCGGAGGAGACCAAGAAGATCATCGATGGCTGCCGCGATCGGGGGCTGATGGCGCTTGGAGCCGGTCCCCACCACAACGTTATCCGGACCTTGATGCCGCTGAACATCCCCGACGAACTTCTGCTTCAGGGCCTGGACATCCTCGAGAGCGAGCTGGCGCGGGTGAGCGAGGCCAGAGGTTAGAGTCAGCGGTGGCAGCCGGGTGGGACCAGCGCTAGGAGGAGTGAGAGATGGCGGCAGTGCTTGACCGCAGCAAGATGTTCATCGGCGGCGCTTGGGTGGAGAGCGCCGGCGATGGCGAGGAGGCGATCCACAACCCCGCCACCGGTGAGGTAATCGCCCACGCCGCCAAGGGTAGCCAAGCCGACGTGGACCGCGCGGTGGCCGCCGCCCGTAAGGCCTATGACGAGAGTTGGGCCGACACCACGCCACGCCAGCGCAGCGAAGCTCTCCTCAAGCTGGCCGACCGCCTCGAGGAGCACGGCGCCGAGATCGCCAAGCTGGAGTCGGACAACGTGGGCAAGCCGATCTCGTTGGTGCTGTCGGAAGAGATACCGCCCATGGTCGACGCGGTGCGCTTCTTCGCCAGCGGGGCCCGATTCCTAGAGGGCAAGGCAGCTGGGGAGTACGCCAGCGGGTTCACCAGCATCATTCGCCGAGAGCCGATCGGAGTGGTCGGCTCGATCGCTCCCTGGAACTATCCCCTGATGATGGCGATCTGGAAGATCGGTCCCGCCCTGGCGGCGGGCAATACCGTCGTCCTCAAGCCCTCGGAGTGGACTCCGCTCTCGGCCCTGCTCCTGGCCGAGCTTGCCACCGACATCCTGCCTCCCGGAGTTCTCAACGTCATCACCGGCGACGGGGAGCCGGTGGGGGCCGGCCTGGTCCGACATCCGGGTGTGGGGATGGTCTCGCTGACCGGGGACGTGAGCACCGGTAAGGAGGTAGCCCGCGCTGCCGCCTCGACCCTCAAGAAGGTCCATCTCGAGCTCGGCGGCAAGGCCCCGGTAGTGGTCTTCGACGATGCGGACATTGCGGCCGTGGTCGAGGGAATCAAGGTCGGGGGGTACTTCAACTCGGGCCAGGACTGCACCGCTGCGGCCAGGGTTCTAGTCTCCTCCCGGCTGCATGACCAGCTGCTGTCGGAACTGGTCCCGGCGGTGGAATCCCTCAAGCTCGGGGATCCCGGCGACGAGGCGACCGAGATGGGTCCAGTGGTTTCAAAGGAACAGCTGGAGCGGGTCAGCGGGTTCGTCGACCGAGCCCGGGAGGCGGGAGGCAAGGTCGTCACCGGCGGAGCTCGAGTCGACCGGCCGGGATTCTGGTACCAGCCCACGGTGGTGCTGCCCGCCGGGCAGGACGCCGAGATCATCCAGCGCGAGGTGTTCGGTCCGGTCGTGACTGTCCAGCCTTTCTCGGACGAGGATGAGGCGGTGGCCTGGGCCAACGACGTCGATTACGGCCTGGCGGCATCGGTGTGGACCAGGGACGTGGGCCGGGCACTCCGGGTGTCGCGGCGCCTCCACTTCGGGACCGTCTGGGTCAACACCCACATCCTGCTGGTGAGCGAGATGCCGCACGGTGGCTTCAAGCAGAGCGGCTACGGCAAGGACCTGTCCATGTACGCGATCGAGGAATACACCCAGATCAAGCATGTGATGTTCTCGCTGGACTAGGGTCGCTCCCTAGCTCAATCGCGACCGGACCCCTGTGGTCCGAGTTCTAGCCTGGGGGTGCTTTAGAGGGGCAGCCCGGCCTCCAGAAGTGCGAGCGCGTCCTCCATCCTCTGCACCAGGTCGGGGCCTAGATGCCATGCCTCGGTGTCTGCTGCTTCGGATGTACGCGGCAGGTAGGCACCGATCATCACCCCGAGCAAGGCCCCGACGAAGGCACGCACGGGCATCGCCTCGGGGCGGCTACCGACGCGCTCGGCTACTGCGTCGGCGAACACCCAGAAGGCACGCAGAAACTCGTCGATGGACCGGGCCCGGATCTCGGGCACACTCATCTGTAGCGTGGCGCGGTCGCGTTCCAGGGATAGCTCCTCGGGAGTGAGTTGCTGCAGCGAGATGCCCAATCCGCGGACCGCTGCGCGCACCGCCTGGACCGGGTTCAGGTTGGACGGTTGATCTCGGAAGGCCTCGAGGAGTAGGCGGTCGTAGTCGTCCCGGATGACCACGTCCTCCTTGGTCGGGAAGTAGCGAAAGAACGTGCTCGCCGAGACCTCGGCAGCGGCGGCGATCTGCTCAACGGTAGTGGCGTCGTAGCCTTGATCTCGAAAAAGTAGCATGGCGTGCTGCTGGATCGAGGTCCGCGTCCGCGCCTTCTTGCGTTCGCGTAACCCCAGCTCGGTGACCTCGGCCTGACCTAGCGCAGTCATCGACCTGATCCTAGCCCTGACTCTCTCAGTGCGCTCGCGCGGCGGACGTGCCGGGCGAGGGAACGGTGGCACGATCGGCCTCGGCCGGTCCAGTTGCCGGGGAGCGGATTGGCATGAAAGCGAGCGCTAGCAACACGCCCGCCGCGGCTAGCCCGGCGGAGACCATCAGCGCCGTGCTCATCCCGTGAACAAAGGCGGTCTCTACGATGCGCAGCAGCGTCGTCGAGCCAAGCTGATGCGACACCGCGATCCCTCCGAACAGGCTGCCCCGGACGGTAGTTGCAGCGGCGGGGGGTAGATCGGTCAAGTGGAGGCCAGCCAGATATCCGGTGGTCACGATGCTGCCGAAGATCGCGGCACCGAATGGTGCGCCGGTCTTCTGCACAGCCTGGAAAACCCCTCCCGTGACGCCGCTGCGCTCAGCCGAGAGCTGCCCGATCGCGGCCGAGGCGGTGGGGACGAAGACCAGGCCGATTCCGAGTCCGAGAAGGGCCATCCAGACGGCAACAAAGCCGACGCTGGATGCGACGCCGGTGGTGGAGCCGACCAGCAGGCCAGTACCCAGCAGAGCGAAACCGATCGCCGTCGTCGCCTTGGGTCCCAACCACTTCACTACCTGTGCCCCTGGTACCGCTGTCACTACCAGGCCGCCGATCATGGGCAGTAGGCGCAGGCCACTGGCCATCGGGCTGGCCCCGGCGATGCCCTGAAAGTACTGGGGCAGCGTGAAGAGGGCACCCACCATGGTCACCCCCGCAAGGGTGATGAGAGCCAGGCCCCAAGTGAAGTTCCGAGACCGGAACAGGTTGAGATCGATCAGTGGCTGACCTTCCGGCCGTCGACCGAGGGCGAGCTCCCAGAGCACGAACGCAACCAGGACCGCGACACCCGCGACCATGGGCGCGATAGCGCTGAGACTGCCCCAGCCGGACTCGCCCGCTGAGATGAACCCATAGGTGAGGCTGACCAGGCCCCCGCTCGAGGCCACGATCCCGACCAGGTCGATCCGGGGTCTGACGGAAGCTCGGGTCTCGGGCACCAGGATCAGGACCGCGACGAGTCCGACCAGCGCTACCGGCACGTTCATGAGGAATACCCATCCCCACCAGGCGTGGGTGAGGAGCCAGCCTCCAACGATCGGGCCGATGGGCAGGGCGACGAAGTTGACCGCGGCCCAGATCCCGATCGCACGCGGGCGTTCCGCTTCGCTGAAGAGCACCGCCAGAGCTGAGATAGCCATCACTATCAGGGGTGCGCCCGCGAGGCCCAGGACCAGGCGCGCGGTGATGAACTCTCCGGGAGTGCGGGACAGTGCGCAGCCAGCCGACGCCAGGGCAAAGAGGAGAAGCGCTCCCGCCATTACCTTCTTGCGGCCGTAGCGGTCGCCGAGAAGCCCCGCCGGAAGCATCGCCGCTGCCAGGACCAGAAGGTAGCCGGACGAGAACCACTGCAGATCTGACTCGGTCGCGTGGAGCTTGGCAGCCAGGGTGGGCAGGGCGACGCTGAGAACTGTCGCGTCTAGTCCCACGGCGAGCACCGCCAGCATCACCGCTCCCATCGCCCACCACTTGGAGGCGCCCGTGCTTCTCATGAATGCTCCTCGCTTTAGAAGGTGACTAGCTAATGATACTAGCTATCATTAGTTGGCCTTTCGAGGGGCCCGCGCGGGCCAGCGGAGTGGGAGGGGTGGGATCCGCGCAGGCATCAGCTAAGCCTGGCGCAAGTGCTGGCCGCTGATCTTGGCGGAGGTGGTCAGCAAGTTTGACACTACCCTCGCCGAAGGGTAGACTATTCACTCGCGCCTCCGGAGGGGCGTCAGCTTGTCCGCGTTTGGCCATCGCCCCGGAATGGCCAATGTTCCCAATAGGTCAAATTCAGTTTGCCCACCGTCCAGCAGTTGGTCCGTAAGGGTCGCAAGCCCGTGACCAAGAAGACCAAGTCGCCGGCTCTCAAGGGATCGCCCCAGCGGCGGGGCGTGTGCGTACGCGTGTTCACCACCACTCCCAAGAAGCCCAACTCGGCGCTGCGCAAGGTGGCCAGGGTGAGGTTGACCACCAGGACCGAGGTCAACGCCTACATCCCTGGGATCGGCCACAACCTCCAGGAGCACTCGGTGGTGCTGGTCCGGGGGGGAAAGGTCAAGGACCTGCCCGGGGTTCGCTACCACATCGTTAGGGGGGCCCTGGACACGGCTGGCACCAAGGCCCGCAAGCAGGCCCGCAGCAAGTACGGGGCCAAGCGCGAGAAGCCGGCGCGGGCTTCCTGATATGCCGCGCCGTGCGCGGGTTTCCCGCCGAGTCATCGTCGCCGATCCTCAATTCCACAGTGAGGGGCTGGCCAAGTTCATCAATTCGGTGATGCTCAACGGCAAGCGCTCCACCGCTGAGCACATCGTCTATGACGCCCTGGGAAGAATCTCCAAGAGCCAGCGCCGTGAGCCACTCGAGGTCTTCGACCAGGCCATGCGCAACGTGACCCCGATCATCGAGGTCAAGCCCAAGCGCGTCGGCGGGGCCACCTACCAGGTGCCGGTGGAGATCCGTCACGACCGGCGGCTGGCGCTGGCACGGCGCTGGATCATCCGGGGGGCTCGCTCCCGCCACGGCCGGAGCATGGCCGACAAGCTGGCGGCCGAGTTGATGGACGCCAGCAACGGCATGGGCCAGGCGGTCAAGCGCAAGGAAGACACCCACAAGATGGCTGAGTCCAACAAAGCCTTCTCCCACTTCCGGTACTGAGCAGGCCCTGGCATGAGTACTCAGACCACAGTCGCGCCCAGCGGCGCCGGCGCCACCAAGGGCAGGCGGGTTCCCCTAAGCAAGGTCCGCAACATCGGGATCATGGCCCACATCGACGCCGGCAAGACCACCACCACCGAGCGGGTGCTGTTCTACACCGGACGCATTCACAAGATGGGAGAGGTCCATGACGGTGCCGCCACCATGGACTGGATGGTCCAGGAGCAAGAGCGGGGCATCACCATCACCTCCGCCGCTACCGCTGCTGAGTGGCAGGGGCACCAGATCAACATCATCGACACCCCGGGCCACGTCGACTTCACCGTCGAGGTGGAGAGGAGTCTGCGGGTTCTAGATGGCGCCATCGCCGTCTTCGACGCCGTGAGCGGGGTCGAGCCCCAGTCCGAAACCGTCTGGCGCCAGGCCGACCGCTACGACGTGCCCCGGATCTGCTTCATCAACAAGATGGACCGGATCGGTGCCGAGTTCGGGGCGGCGGTGGACTCGATCAAGGACCGGCTCGGGGCCCGGGCGATTCCGGTGCAGCTGCCGATCGGGTCCGAAGACGCCTTCCGGGGAGTCGTCGACCTGATCCGGCAGCAGGCGACCGTCTACACCGACGACCTCGGAACTGCACTGACCAACACCGAGATCCCCGACGACATGCGGGAGATGGTGAAGGCCGCCCGACAGGAGCTGGTCGAGTTAGCTGCCGAGTTTGACGACGACCTGATGCAGGCCTACCTGGACGACTCTCCGGTCCCGCCCGAGGCCCTCAGCAGCGCCCTGCGCCGGGGCACCGTCGCCGCCGAGATCTTCCCCGTCTTCTGCGGCGCTGCCCTGCGCAACCGGGGGGTCCAGCCCCTGCTGGACGGCGTGGTCGAATTCCTCCCCAGTCCCCTGGACCGACCTCCGATCATCGGCATCGACCTCAAGACCGGCGAGCAGCTTGGTCGCGAGGCCTCGGACGAGGCTCCCTTCTCGGCCCTGGCCTTCAAGATCATGACCGACCCCTACGTGGGCAAGCTCACCTTCTTCCGGGTCTACAGCGGGGTCCTGAAGTCGGGCAGCTACGTCTACAACGCCAGCAAGGGCGAGAAGGAGCGGGTCGGCCGCATCCTCAAGATGCACGCCAACCGCCGCGAGGAGATTGACCAGGTGATGGCCGGCGACATCGCCGCCGCCATCGGCCTGCGCCACACCTCGACCGGAGACACCCTCAGCGACGAGTCAGATCCGATCGTCC
>JBAPNX010000029.1:0-7319 GCA_049279335.1 Candidatus Dormiibacterota bacterium | reverse complement strand
GCGGTGTGGCGGACGCGCGTTTGCAGGGTTCACACAATGCCCAGGCACAGCACCAGCGAAGACCACATAAGTCGACGAGTTCTTGACCGGCCCTGGAAGTCAGTAGCACAGCGCATATATTCAGATTCTTGGTAAGGAAGAGGTCGCGGGTTCAATCCCCGCCCTGGGCTCCCTTGATCTCAAGGGAAACGCTGTATTCGGCATTTGGTCCCTCGCGTTTTGGGTACAGCGCGCGAGTACGCCATATGGCCCAATTAATTGGAGCCTCGGCAAAAGGCGACTGGCGGTGGTTTCGGGTGCTCTGAGCACCCTCCGCGATGGCTTCCAGCTCTCGATGAGACCTCAGCGCTAGATCCCGGCGACAATACGCGAGCTAGGGGTATATCAGCGCTTCATTCCTCAAGTTTGCCAGGGCCAGGAAGTTGCCCGACGGTGCCGCAGTTACCTGCGTGGAGTCGTGCCTCAGGGGTGTTCGGCGAGATCTACCCTGAGGACTACCACGTCACGGGTGGGTAGTCTTGAGGTTGAACCATGCTTGAACGGGGATTCCCCAAAAGACCAGTCATGGGGAAGGCTGCGACTGCCCCTGGAAGCAGGGAGCACCGTGCTTCAGCCTCTCGGTAAGGACGAAGACGTCTCGGGTTTAATTCCGCCCTGACCGCCTCGACCCAGAGCGCCTAGCATCCAACCTGTCTCCGGCTCCAGCAGCCCGGATGGTGCCTTCTGGGTATCACCTCCGAGCGAGCGGGAGCAGAATGTGGTCCGAATTGGCCGAGTTGGAGATTGACCTGAGTTTGAAGCCTAGGGACCGGCCCAGGGCATTGATCGGTCGAGTTGTGTCCAAGCCATCCTTGCCCCAGTTCGAAGGGCTACTGGCTGGCTGCCATTGATTGACATGGTGACGCGGTTTACCTCACGCCCTCGGCTGTCGGAATCAACCCGGTTTGTAGCCCGAAGCTCGGCCAGCCTATACGTGACCACGCTCGTGACCAGCGCACTGGGCTTCGCCTTCTGGTCGCTTGCCGCCCACGTACTCCCTCCCGCCCAGGTGGGTGACGCGTCCGCTGTCGTCTCCGCGATGCAGTTCTTGGCGGTGGTCTGCGTGCTGGGGCTTAACACTCTGATAATCAGCGAAGTCAGCGCGCACCCGAGCCGGACTCCGACCCTGGTGGCGACGGCTGGTCTAGTGGCCATCGCTGTGGGTGCGCTGGGTGGCGTGGTGTCTGCACTGGTCTTGAAATCCACGTCCGAAGCCTACATGGCGATATTCGCCACGACGTGGGCAGTGCCCATCTTCGTGGTCGGGGTCGCCGCCACCACCCTGACCCTGGTTGTCGACGATGCATGTGTTGCGGCCCGCAGGGCTTCGTGGCAGGTGACCCGAAACACGTTCGCCTCCGCCGCGAAGTTAGCTCTGATTCCGCTGGGTGCGGTCCTGCTCGTGCACAGCAACGGCATACAGCTACTCGGTGCCTGGGTCCTGGCTACGTTGCTCTCGTTTTGGTTTGCGCGTGGCCTGGTCATAGTGCAGGGTAGGCGCCTCAGAGTCGATCTACCGCTCATCCGCAGCCACGCCATGCTAGCTCTACGGCATCACTGGCTGAATGTCTCAATTCAGGCGCCAAGACTGGCCATCCCCGCCCTCGCGGCCATCATCGTCGGAGCAAGGCTTACGGCCGCCTTTTACGCGGCGACGTTGATGGTTGGCTTGATATCGATAATTCCGTCCCTTTTGACGATGGTACTGTTCGCCCTAGCCGCGGGCGACGAGATGGCACTGCGAGAGAACGTAAGATTCACGCTTGCCGTCAGCGCCGGACTGGCCATCGTGGCCGCCCCTGTGTTCTACATCGTGTCCGGCTTTGCGTTGTCACTATTTAGTTCTGCCGATCTCACCGCTCGGACCGCCATGTGGATACTGGCCCTCAACATTGCACCGGGCGCAGTCAAAGCTCACTATGTGGTTGCCTCCCGCGTCCGCGGCCGCATGGGCAGAGCGGCCCGCCTGTCGACTGGCGGCGCCGTACTCGAGGTGGGTTTGGCCGGGATAGGAGGCGCGATGGGTGGTCTCACCGGCATGGCTGTAGGTTGGCTCATAGCCCTATGCATCGAGGCGCTGCTCTTCGGCCCGACCGTGTACCACGCAGCAACCTACCGTCCCCCCACCGTCCCCTCAGGGAGTCTCGGGTAACACGCCGTGGCGCCTGCGACGAGCCGTCGCCTTACGGTTGGCGTTGCCATCCCCACTACTGGGCGCTCCCGCCTCGCTCTTGCGGTTCGCAGCGTTCTGGAGCAAAGTGTTCCACCCGACTCGATCGTAGTCGTAGTGGACGGACCCAAAGACCTACTGAGCGGTCTGGCGCTTCCAGATGACGGACGGATGGAGGTCATCTCAGCTCTCCCTCTATCCGGTGTGAGTGCGGCGCGTAACGCCGGGATGGGCTACCTAGACACCGACCTGATCGCCCTGCTCGACGACGACGACGAGTGGTTGCCGAGCAAGTTGGAGCGAGAGATCGAGGCCTTCCACAGCGCCCAGGCCCGTGGCGTCGCTCATCCCATCATCGCCTGCAGGGCGGTGGTTCAAGACTGGAACGGAGTTATTCTGGGCACGCAGCCGGTATATCCACTCGAACCAGGCCAGCGAGTGGCCGACTACTTGCTGTGCAGACGTCGCATCCTTCCAGGCGGCGCAACGATGGGCGCCTCCATGCTCTTGTTCGATTCCGAGCTGGCCTCAGCCGTGCGTTTTGACGTCTCCTTAAGCCTACTTGAGGACTGGGACTGGCTCTTTCGTGCCGATGACCGTGACGACACAGAGATCACGCAGTTGAGCGAGGTTCTTACCCGGCATACGAAACACGCCGACAGCAGCTCCAAAGATCGGGAATGGCAACCGACCATGGCATGGGTACTCAGGTCCGGAGGTCTCTTGTCCGCGCAGGAGCAAGCAGACTGCTTACTCTGCTCCGTGGCTCAGAGAGCGATCATGCATGGTGACTGGAGGGGCTACCTCACTGTTCTCCGTCGGGTCAAGCGCATGGGAGCGGCCAGCACTAGGGCTTGGTTATGGATCACGGCTGGCGTGTTTGCCCTCGTGGTGCGTGACCATGTCCAGGCGGCGCTGCGTCGGGCCAAGCGGGCAGCTGTGACGCGGGCTAACTTGCCGACACCGTGATGACCGTCACGGAGCCATTGGGGGGCTTGGTCGAGTCACAAACCCGAGTTTTTCGTGTCGGATATCTATGGGAAGGTTTCGCTCGGAAGAAGATCGGTTGGCAGCCGTGGAAGGGCGCCCCGTTTGAGATGGTCGAGATGCACACCAGGCCGTGGCTACAAGGCAATGCAAGCTAAGGAACCGGCCAGAAGAGTCCTGGGTCAGCATGGCGTCGCCATCTTATCGGCGTACCGCCGATGGACCCAGGCTCCTGGCTGTCAGTTGGCCTCTTGGCGAACCGGGCCCTGAACTGGCCTGCGGCATCCGTGAACACAGTGCCTGCGCCTGCGCCCGTGGCTGGGTTGAGGCTCTGGCGGGCTAACCCGCGCCCCTTGCTGCGGTGTCCTAGAGGCAGCTGCTGCGGAATCCGCGGGTCCCCCTGAGATCAATTGTGCGTACTCAAAGTTGGAGTCCACATGTGTGAATCTTTCGAGGTGCCACGCATGGTTCATGCTGCGATCGAGTGGGGATCACGGGGCACGATTGGCCCGAGGCTGATTCCATGGCACACCCGCGAGCGCACGGGTGGCGGTCGAAGTGGACAAGTGTTATTGCCTGGCGCCGAGCAGGAGATACCATCCTGCCGACTCGGTCGGCCGGGAATTGATCATTTGCCAGGGACCTCAACCCCTGGTAGAACCGGTTCCTCCACAAGTCCGGCAGATGCCAGCGGCAGCTCCCATTGAGGGAGGTAATCACCTGCGATGCGCACCGAGTGCCCGGTCTGCGGCGAGACATTACCTGAGAGTGCGTCCTGGACCTGGGCTCACCAGGCTGAGCTCGCAACGTGCGAGCGGTGTGGGATAGCGCAGGCGAACTCCGAGTTCAGAACGGCCCTGGACCAGAGCCGAAAACGGCGCCTCCAGGCGGAGCATTTCCGGCGCTGTCTCAATGTCATAGATGAGTGCCTCAGTCGTTTAGAGGATTTGCACTTGGCTGATCTGCCCATAGCTAAATTGGGCGGACGCCAGGCGGTGGTGCAAGCTCTGGTCGCTCAGACCGGTGACGAGCCACCGGCGGCGGTACGCACGGCGCATAACTCCTACGCCCTCCACGAAGCACTCTTGGACTGGGAGTGGGAGGTGCTTGACGCCTTGGTGCCGCGGCGGCGTGAGCTGTTTCCCGATTTAAGTAAAGATCGTGATAAGCCGCGCCGGATGAGGCGGAGTCGCCGAAAAGGGCTTGGCTCACCTCAACTACTGGCGGCGTGCCGTTGTAGCCGGTGCCAAACCGTCCGGGCCGAGTCTGCTAGCGGAATCGTCCAGGCAACTCGCAGCCTGGCAGCGGATCCGGATGCATGAACCTCTTGACCCAGGCGAGGCCCACTGAGGCGACGCTCCACACCGTAGGCGGCATCATCTTGGAGAGTGAGTAGAGACCCTTGCGTTGGTCGATGCGGATAGGGAAACCCTGGAGTGGCCCAGCAGGGGGCTGGCGTAGGTCTCGCGAACTTACGCCAGGCCCGTGGTCGACCCATGGTCCGGCCCCTTCCGGCAACACCTTGGTCTTAGGTGAGGTGCCCGCTCTCGGCAGCGGACGCTTCCGTCTTCCCCGAGGAGTCCCCAGCCAGACCAGAACGCTTCCCGTCCAACTCCCCGGTCAGCCGAAGCAGCGCCTCACTGGGACGGACTGGATAGTGAGCGGGGTCCCGGAGTTGCTTGACCGCACCCGGGAGAGCGCTGAACTGGGACTCGAAAAGCGCCTGGGATGCGGCGAGATCTTCGTGACCCAGATCGGTGCGCTTAGCTCCGTTCATCACGGTAACCATGAGCGGCGCATGGCTGAGTCCAAGTGGCGGCTCCTGCGCCAAGGCCAGGACGTCGTGGGACCACTCCTGATCCCGCCACAACTGCTTGGCTCCGGGCCAGGTCTCCTTGCCCGGGGAAGTCTTGCGGACAGCGCGCCCGTCGAAACTCACCAGCTTGTAGACGGCGTCGAGAATGCGGCCCCCACTCGCTGCCGCGAGGGATGAGCCCACCCCGAAACCATCGATCGGCGCGCGTACTCGCGAGACCAAATCGTCGATTTGGTATTCGTCCAAGCCTCCACTCGCGACGACCGTCATGGCGGGGAAGCCGGCCGAGTCCAGTTGCTGTCGTGCGAGCGCTGCGAGCTGTCCCAGATCTCCCGAGTCCAGGCGAATACCCTGAAGCTCGATGCCCTTGGCTCGCATCTCCTGGGCTACCGCGATCGCGCGCTCGATACCAGTGGGTGTGTCGTACGTGTCCACCAGCAGCATCGTGGATCCCTGGAACACCTCGGCGCATACGCGGAACGCTTCCGTCTCGTCGGCGTGGGCCTGCACAAAGGAGTGGGCCATCGTGCCCCTGGCGGCCAAGGAATATCGGGTGGCCCCGGCGACGTTGCTGGTGCCGGTGAGCCCTACTAGGCGGCCACAGCGAGCGACCTTCATGCCGGCGTCGATCCCGGGAGCGCGGCGCAGCGAGAAGTCGATCACGTCGCGCCCCTGGGCGGCGTGACGACAGCGCGCCGCCTGGGTGGCGAGGGCGGTCTGGAGCGTGATCTGGTTCAGCAGGTAGGTTTCAGCAAGCTGGCACTCTCCGATCGTGCCCTGGATCTCGAGGATCGGCTCGTCGGCGAAAACCAGAGTGCCCTCGGGCACGCCGCGGACAGAACCGGAGAACCGGAACTCGGCCAGCCACTGGAGGAACTCAGGCGGAAACATCGCCAGCTGTTCGACCGCCGCCAGGTCGGCGTCGCCAAAGTGGACTTGCTCTAACCAGGTGAGACAGTCCTCTAGCCCGGCGGCCACCAGGTAGCCCCAACCCGCGGGGAGCGTGCGAACGAAGAGACTGAAGGTTGCTGGCTTGTCGACGATCTCCTCTCGGCGATAGGCGTCGGCCATAGTGAGCTCGTACAGGTCTACCAGCAGCGCCGAACTGGTGGTCTGGCTCGTCCTTGCGTCCTCCTGGCTGGACCTGGTTGGGTGCTCTTTACCTGGACTGGCCATCCGCTGGCTCGAGAGAGGAGTCTAGGTGGGTAGGGAGCTGATCAGTCGGACCCCTTGGCGGTCCGCGTCCGCAGTCAACGGTCCACAAAAGTGGCGCGAATTTAGGATTCCGCCCGAAACCAGCACCGCCGCCCTCGAGTGCTGAGGTTGTGCGAACTTTCTCACGGTGTAGTGGATTGTCAGGACTTCAGCCGATCACTGCGGAACAGTTCCCGGGTCGTTGGGACGCCGATCGGTCTTGCGGAACTTCTCGGGGAAGGCGAGCACCATCACATGGACACCGACGGGCACCATGTGCGCGCATGTCTACATCGCCCGCGTCAAGGGCGGCGCCCTGATCGAAGACGGACCGGAAGGACCGGCGCGAGTCTATCCCCTCGACGCACTTCGCGAGTTCATGCCGATCCGGGTGGCCAACCAGCGCGTCCTCGCGGCCTACCTGGAGCAGCGCGGCCACTCCTGGCCGCTGGTCGGGCTTCGACCTGGCCGGATCCAGGCACGGTGTCGCCAGACCACACGACGTCCCGGCACGGTCGGACTATTCCAGCACCACCACCCTGCCGCTAGGACGGTCCTGGGGCAAGGCGGGATATCTAGGAGTGTTGCTCGAGCTTGGCGATCCTTCTCTCTAAAGCCTCGACCTTTTCGATGAGATCGCTGATTATTTGCTGTACCAGGTGCTCATCCGCCTTGACGTCGGCGCGCAGTCCCTCTTCGACTCTGGTCACGAACCCTTCTTGAGCGGCCTTTGAATCACTCACTTCATGCCCTCGTGCGTCTCTCTCCGCTGTTGCTCTGTCATTGTCCAAGGAGCATTGTGCCCCCGGCAGGCTTCGCGACTCAGCCTGGAGAACGCTTACTAGCTGACCTAGACGCCGACCGACTCACCAAGGGCTGAACCTACACTTGCCGAGGTGGATGCACGGTCCTGACAGCACGCTCGAATTCGATCGACCGCTCCTGACCCAGGGATCGCTCGGCCAGCAAGGGCTGCCATCGCGTCCTAGGCCCACCGCCCGGGACCGGGCCGGGTAGTGGCGGGGGAACTGCTGCCCGGGGCCGACCTCCACGTCCACAGCGAGTGGTCTTGGGACGCGCCTCGGGGAGCCATGGCCGCGACCTGTCGGCAGG
>JBAPNX010000028.1:0-6791 GCA_049279335.1 Candidatus Dormiibacterota bacterium | reverse complement strand
ATCCCGACCCTCGCCTTGGCTGGCGCCTTGGCGGCCAAGAAGTACGTACCCGAGACGGCCGGCACGATGCGTTCCGATACCCCCGTTTTTGTGGGGCTGCTGTTCGGGACTGTGATTCTCGTTGGCGGCTTGACCTTCCTGCCTGCGCTTGCCTTGGGTCCCATCGCTGAGGCGCTGGTCCGTCACGGAGTGTTTTTCTAATGTCCACCATGGGAATGACCTTGCCGGGGGATGGATCCACCAGGCCCGCAGAGACCTCGCCTCCGGCGGCTCCCGCCGAACAGGGCTCGGCCTCCTCGGTAGTCGCCCCGGGCGGGGGAAGAGGTCGTCGCCAGTTGCCCTGGATGACGGGAGGGATTCTGGCCCGCGCGATTCTCGACTCCTTTGCCAAGCTGGACCCGAGGGTGCAGGTGAAGAACCCGGTCATGTTTGTGGTCTTGCTTGGCACCGTCGTCACTCTGATTGAGTCGATCTTTCACCCGTCGGTGTTCGACTGGGCAGTCACGATCACCCTGTTCATCACTGTTTTGTTCGCCAATTTTGCCGAGGCCACTGCTGAAGGGCGAGGCCGGGCTCAGGCCGACACACTTCGTCGGATGCGCTCCGACACCAGGGCCCGCCGTCTTCACGATGACGGTTCTGAGGAGGTCGTGCTGGCGGCGACGTTGTCGCGCGGCGACCGGGTGATCTGCGAGGCCGGAGACATAATCCCCTCCGATGGAGATGTCATCGAGGGGGTGGCGTCGATCGATGAGTCGGCCATAACCGGCGAGTCGGCGCCCGTCATTCGAGAGAGCGGCGGCGACCGCTCCGCGGTGACCGGTGGCACCAAGGTACTCTCCGATCGCGTCGTGGTCAGGATTACCGCCGAGCCGGGCCACACCTTTCTGGATCGAATGATTCAACTGGTCGAGGGTGCCGACCGCCACAAGACTCCGAACGAACTGGCCCTGACCATCCTGTTGGCGGCCCTGACCATCATCTTCGTCCCCGTCTGCGTGGCCCTGGCCCCGTTCGCCGGTTATGCCCATGGGCAAGTATCGGTGGTGATTCTGATTGCGCTGCTAGTCTGTCTCATACCGACGACAATTGGTGCTCTTCTTTCCGCCATCGGTATTGCGGGCATGGATCGGCTGGTGCAACGCAACGTACTGGCCATGAGCGGCCGCGCGGTCGAAGCCGCCGGCGACGTCAGCACTCTTCTACTTGACAAGACTGGCACGATCACCCTGGGCAACCGCATGGCCGCCACCTTCACGCCCATTGGAGGGATCACTGAGCGTGACCTTGCCGATGCTGCGCAGCTGGCGTCTCTCGCTGACGACACCCCCGAGGGCCGCTCGATCGTTGTCTTGGCCAAAGAGAAGTTCGGGATCCGCGGCCGCGAGCTGGGCGCGACGCACCAGATCGTTCCATTCAGCGCTGCGACTCGCATGTCCGGGCTCGACATCGAAGGCCGACAGATTCGCAAGGGAGCTGGGGATTCGGTTCGAAATTGGGTCAAGGAGCAAGGAGGCAGCATTCCCGACGAGTTGGCCCCGATCGTGGAGCGCCTCTCACGTGCGGGCTCAACACCGCTGGTGGTCGCGGATGGGCCTCGGGTCCTCGGCGTGGTGGAGCTTCGCGACGTCGTCAAGTCGGGCATCCGAGCTCGATTCGATGAATTGCGCGCCATGGGAATCCGCACCGTGATGGTTACCGGTGACAACCCGCTCACGGCGGCCACCATCGCGGCTGAGGCCGGTGTCGACGACTTCCTGGCGGAGGCAACGCCTGAGGCCAAGTTGGCGCTGATCCGGAAGGAGCAGGAGGGGGGCCGCATGGTCGCCATGGCCGGAGACGGGACGAACGATGCCCCGGCGCTGGCGCAGGCCGATGTCGGTGTCGCCATGAATACCGGCACCATGGCGGCCAAGGAGGCCGGCAACATGGTCGACCTCGATTCCAACCCCACCAAGCTCATTCAAGTAGTGGAGATTGGCAAGCAGCTCTTGATAACCCGCGGTGCGTTGACCACCTTTTCCATCGCCAACGACGTCGCCAAGTACTTCGCCATCATTCCCGCCCTCTTCGTGGCGACGTACCCGCAGCTGAAGGCCCTCAATATCCTGCAGTTGCACAGCCCGCACACAGCTGTGCTCTCGGCGGTGATCTTCAACGCATTGGTGATCGTCGCCTTGATCCCCTTGGCTCTGCGGGGGGTCCGTTATCGGGCTACGTCTGCCACGTCACTCCTGCGGCGCAACCTCCTGATCTACGGGGTCGGCGGGGTCATCTCACCATTCCTGTTCATCAAGCTGATCGATCTGGCCCTGACAGCTATGAGGGTATCTTGATGCTGCTCCACCTGCGGCGCTCGATCATCGCCATCGTGATCATGACGGCGCTGCTGGGATTCATCTACCCGTTGGCAGAAACGGGCCTTTCCCAGTGGTGGTTCAGCCATGAGGCGAACGGTTCGCTTACGGCCAACGGATCGACCCTGGTCGGCCAACAATGGAAGGGACCGGACTGGTTCCAGGGACGCCCCGACGCGGATGATCCGCTGGCCACCGGCTCGGCCAACCTGGGGCCAACCTCGAAGGCTCTGGTGGCCGCAGTGCGTGCGCAAATCAAAGCCGATGCGGCACTCGGGATCAAGAACCCGCCCGCGGATCTGGTCACCACCTCTGGGAGCGGAGTGGACCCGGATATTTCGCCGGCGGCCGCGCTCGCCCAGGTCAATGCCGTTGCCAAAGCACGGGGCCTTTCGCCAGCGTCCGTGCGCAAGCTGGTGTACCAAGTGGAGCAGGGGCCGTACCTGGGCTTCCTAGGTTCTGCGACCGTCAATGTGCTCCAGCTCAATGAGGCGCTGGCCAATCTGGTCGTGAGGAGCAATTCGGGAGGCTGACGAGTTAGAACGAATTGGCCGCTCTCAGTTACTTCGTCCGTCCCCACTACGGGTCAAGGTCGGCATCACGAGGCGACCGCCTAGACACTCCGACGATGAGTCCGGGGAGAAGAGGCCGGATCGTCGTGGGAATCGATGGGTCACCGTCCAGTCTGCAAGCGTTACGGTGGGCCGCCCCACGAGGCCGAGCTGCGGCACGCAAACCTGAAAGTCGTCCATGCGGTGCAGCTCTACGTGTCACGCCTGGGCCTACCCACGTCTCCCCGCGTTTTCTCTCCTGACGTCCGCTATCCTGCCGACCTTCTCGCGGCTGGCCGGAAGCTGCTTGATGGTGAAATCGCGCAACTCGGTCGGGCAGAACAGGGAGTGGAGGTCAGCAGCGAACTGGTCCGCTACCCTCCGGAAGTGGCACTGGTCGAGGAGAGCGAGCAAGCCGAACTCCTGGTACTTGGGTGCCGGCGACGCCGGCTCCTGCCGCGCCTGATCCGCCGATCGTTAGCTGAGCAGTGCGCTAAGGCTGCCCACTGTCCGGTCGTCGTGGTGGGTGCCCAGGCGGACGTCTGACTGCCGCAGGCGCTATGGATTGACCCCGTTTTTCAGTCTCCCGGCGGCCTCAGCTCGTAGCCGACGCCGGGGTGGGTGACCAGGAACTCCCCGTGCTCGACTCCAAGCTTGCGCCGGATGCGATTGGCGTAGACCCGCAGATAGTGGGCGTCCGCACCGTAGCGCCCCCCCCAAACATGCGAGAGCAGCAGCTCCCGGGTCACCACTCGTCCGACGTTCCGGGCCAAGTACGCCAGCATCTCGTACTCGGTGGCGGTCAGCGCGAGCCGACGCCCGGCCATAGTCGCTGTGTGCGCGGCCAGATCCATCGCGAGTGGTCCCACGACCAGCTCAGGTCCGCCAGCCTGCTCGCGGCGATGCCGTAGCGCGACCCGAATCCGCGCCTCCAGTTCCGCCATGCCAAAGGGCTTGGTGATGAAGTCATCAGCACCGGCGTCCAAGGCCGCGACCTTGCGGTCCTCCTCGCCGTGAGCCGAGAGGATCAGGATGGGAACGTCGCTCCAACCTCGGAGTTGCTGGCACACCTCGACGCCATTCATGTCGGGTAGCCGCAGGTCGAGTAGCACCACCTCGGGACGAAGCCGGACTGCCTCAGCCAGACCGTCGGCCCCGGTGCGCGCGGTGAAGAGTTCGTAGCCACGCGCCCGCAGCCCAATGCCGAGGGCGCGGAGGATCGCCGATTCATCGTCGATCAGCAGGATGCTGGGCACGGGTCGGAGGCTATGCCGCCGGCAACACGATGTCCAGCTGCAGGCCTCCTTGAGGACCGGAACGGGCGCTGATCCTGCCTCCGGTCGCTTCGATGAACGCCTTGCAGATCACCAGCCCGACCCCACTCGGCTCCGGCGACCGCGACTCCCCTCGGGTCTCGGGCACGGGGCTGAAGGCGGTCGCCAGCCGCTCCGGGCTGAGGCCCGGTCCTTGGTCTACCACCTCGAGTTCCACCCGTCCGGCGTGATGTCGGGCCCTAATTGCGATAGGGGTGTGGTTGGGGGTGTAGCGAGCGGCGTTCTCCAGGAGGTTGACCAGGACTCGGACGACCAAAGCTCGGTCGACGCTGACCATCAGCTGATTGTCAACCTCGACAGCTACGGGGCGGTCCTCGAGGAGTCCCTGCATCGCCTCCAAGGCTTCGTCGACCAGCTCGCGTAGGGCGGTTGGCGCTTTGACCAGGCGTCGCATTCCGGCCTCGATGCGATACACGTCGAGCAGGTTCTTGACCATCCGGGTGAGGCGGTCGGTCTCTTCATCGGCGGTGCGCAGGAGCTCCCCGCGATCGGCTTGGGAGAGCGCGACCGAAGGGTTGGCCAGATCTGATAGGGCTGCCTTGATCGAAGCCAGGGGTGTGCGCAGGTCGTGGGCGACGGAGGCCAGCAAGGCCCGTCTCCAGCTGTCGACCTCTCCCAGAACCCGGCTCTGAAGGGCCTGCTCGCGAAGCTGAGCGCGCTCCAGCGCGAGGGCGGCGTGGTTAGCGTAGGTGGTCAGCAATTGATGGTCGGTGGCGGAGAGTGGTGGGCCAGCTAGCAGCAGCACCCCCACCGGCCGCTCGGCGGTCGCCAGGGGCAGGGCGCGCAGACCGCCCGACCCAGCCAGCGCCAGCGGCGTCGAAAGGGCTCCAGCCAGGATGCCGCCACTGAGAACATCGTCGGGCAGCGGGTCGCCGGCCTGCGCCGCGACAGTCAGCTGCTCGCCGAGTGGCAGCAGCAGGGCTGCCGAGCTGAGGCGGAACTCCAGGCGGACCGTGCTGACCACGGTCGAGAGGAGTTCCTGGAGAGGCTTGTCTCCGATCAACAGGTCGGTCACTTCGAGCAGGTGTCGAGCATCGTCGGCTCGGCGGCGGGCCTGCACCCTGGCTTGCTGCAACGCTGATACCACCCGGGCAACGATCAGCATCACCACCACATAAACGCCCAACGTCACCCAGCCGCGGTAGCCGGACACCGCCAGAGTCCCGTAGGGTGGGATGAAGAGAAAGTCGTAACCAAGGAAGCCCACGGTGATCGCCAGCACTCCCGCGGACCAGCCCCCGATCGCCACTGCGAGGACCACCGGGATGATCAGGATCAGGCCGGTGGTGCTGGACCCCAGCTGAGTCCGATCGGGGAGCATCACCGCGGCCAGGACCGCTAGCACCACCACCGCCGCCACCGAGGCAGTCAGCCATCTGCGGCCGCGCCAGTTCCAGAGATCAGCCAACATCGTCGCCGTCTTCCTTGGCGTGGCCCTTGATCCGCGCCACTGGCGAGGCGGCGATGATGTGGATGTCCAACCCGGCCGGGAATGCCTGCCTCAGGAGGTGCTTGAGGACGCCACCGCGTCCCAGCCCCCACCGGTGATCGCGGTCAGACCCCACCACCAACTGGGTGATGTTGTGCGCTCGGGCGAAGGCTATCAGGGTGGTAGCCACGTCATCGCCACGCAGGGTCGACCACTCGCCGCCTAGGGAGATGGTGAGCGTTTGCAGCTCCTCCAGCGCAGCTTGGTCGGAGGTGCGGCTGGACTCCGCGGCGATCACGTGCACCACATGAAGATCACCCTTGACCCGGGCGGCGAGTCGCGCGGCGCGGCGCAGCACGCGGTCGCTGCCAGGCGACCCGGAGGACCCGACCAGGATGTGCTCACCGGTCTCGACCGGGGCCGACGCAGCCTCTTCGACTTCGCGAAGCAGCACCTCCTCGGTCTCGTCGGCAACGAACCGCAACGCCAGCTCCCGGAGCACGGTGAGGTTGTGGGTGGTGAAGAAGTTGGTGAGGGCCGCCGGCACTTTCTCCGGTGGGTAGACATTGCCGTGGACGATCCGGCGCCGGAGCTGCTCAGGTGATGAGTCGACCAGCTCGGTCTGGTCGGCCCGGCGCACCACCCAGTCGGGGACCCGCTCTCTGATCGGGGTCCCCGTCATGCTCTCGATGCTCTGGGCGAGGCTCTCCAGATGCTGGATGTTGACCGTGGTGATGACGTTGATGCCACTCTCGAGGATCTCCAGGACGTCCTCCCAGCGCTTGGCGTGGCGGCCGCTGTTGGGGACGTTGGTGTGGGCCAGCTCGTCGATCAGCGCGAGGTGCGGCCGCCTGGCCAGGACAGCGTCGAGGTCCATCTCCTCGAAGACGGCCCCGCGATACTCGGTCCGCTTCCGGGGCACCACCTCCAGGTCCTTGAGGGCCTCGGCGGTGTGAGGCCGGCCGTGGGTCTCGACGAAACCCACCACCACATCGCGGCCCCGCTCCCGCCGGCGCCAGCCCTCGTCGAGCATGGCCACCGTTTTGCCCACTCCGGCGGCGGCCCCCAGGTAGATGCGGAACTTGCCGGGAGGGGCGACCAGGGTTTCGCTGGGCTCGAC
>JBAPNX010000027.1:0-9746 GCA_049279335.1 Candidatus Dormiibacterota bacterium | reverse complement strand
GGTGCCCCTACTCGCCGATCAGGCTTCCTCGGACTCCCCGGTGCGCATAGCGGAGGTGCTCTCCTAGCCGCGGTGTGGTCGGCACTTGGAGCACAGCTCGGCGGTGGCGACGGTCCGTCAAGAGGCGGCTGGAGCAGTGTTGTAGCTCAGCGATTCTGACTGCCGTGAACCACGCGGGCGTAAATGCCCCGCCACCGGTTGGCGGAGGACCAGCGAGAATTACCGCCACAGATAGACTGCCCGGCGAGGGTCGCTAGCGGACCGGGACTTGCCACGCCGGGCGTCCTGGCGCGCGGCGGCCAGCGCCGGAAGTGAATCTCTGGCAAACCTGGAGGCAGGCAATCTGCGGTGGCAGAGACACTCATGGATCTGTTGCGGCGACGGCCCGCCGACCACGCCGCGGTGGTGGTGCCCGATGGACCGGTTCTCAGCCACGAGCGTCTGCGCCAGCTGGTGATCGAAGCTGCGCAGGCTCTCGCCTCCTTGGGCATCGGGGCCCACGATCGGGTGGCAATGGCCCTTCCCAACGGCGCCGAGGCAATAGTCCTCTTCTTGGCGGCATCATTCGGGGCGACCGCGTGCCCCCTCAATCCGGCCTACAAGGAGGACGAGTTCCGCTTCTACCTGGAGGACACCCAATCCCGGGCGCTGCTGGTGCCCCCTGGGGAGGCAGCCGAGGCCAGGCGGGCGCTGCCCAAGGGGGCGACGGTCATCGAGGTCGAGATCGATGCCGAGGGCAAGTTACGGCTCGAGAGCCAGGGGACCAGACCCAGAGCACGCCCGGTGCAGCCGTCTGGTCCTGATGATGTGGCGCTGGTGCTGCACACCAGCGGCACCACCAGCCGGCCCAAGCGAGTCCCGCTCCGCCACCGCCACCTGGCAGCGTCCGTGAGCAACATCACCACCCACTACCAGCTCGACCCGGAGGACATCTCGCTCTGCGTCATGCCCCTGTTCCATGTTCACGGACTGGTGGCCTCAGCGCTGTCGGCGCTGGCAGCCGGAGGTACAGTCATCGCTCCCCGCAATTTCAAGCCACTCCAGTTCTGGCCCCGGGTGCGGGCGCACCAGCCCACCTGGTTCAGTGCCTCTCCAACCCCTCACCGCATCTTCCTGAAGCGCGGCGACGCCGGCAGGCAATCCGGGATAGAGCGGCTACGGTTCGTCCGCTCCTGCAGCTCGGCGCTCAGCCCCAGCCAGATGGCGGAGATGGAATCGTGCTTTGGCGTCCCGGTGCTGGACGCCTACGGCATGACCGAGGCCAGCCATCAGATGGCCTCGAATCCGCTTCCTCCTGGGCGGCGGCAGCCGGGCTCGGTGGGGCGGGGCACCGGAGTTGAGATCGCGACCATGGGCGAGGACGGAGAACTCCTAGCGCCAGGCTCGGCAGGGGAGGTGGTGATACGTGGCCCCAATGTCACCGACGGCTACGAGTCGAACCCGGCGGCCAACGCCGCCGCATTCACCCGGGGTTGGTTCCGCACCGGCGACCTCGGGGTACTGGACCAGACCGGCTACCTCACCCTCTCGGGGCGGCTGAAGGAGCTCATCAACCGGGGCGGCGAGAAGGTCGCACCGATGGAGGTGGACGCCGTCCTCGAGTCCCACCCGGCGGTGGCGGAGGCGGTCTGCTTCGGCCAGCCCGACCCCAACTGGGGCGAGGTGGTGGCGGCGGCCGTGGTCCTCCGCTCGCCAGCGGACGCCAAGGAGTTGCTGGCCCACTGCCGCAGCCACCTGGCGGATTTCAAGGTGCCAAGCCAGCTCTACATCGTGGAGGCGATCCCCAGGACAGCCACCGGCAAGGTTCAGCGTCGGCTGGTGGCCCAAGTTTTCGCACCGAGTTGAGACGGTGAAGTTCGTGGTCCTGGGGGCGGGCGCTACGGGAGGCCTTCTGGGCGCGCACCTGGCCCGGGCGGGCGAGGACGTCACTCTGATCGCCCGAGGCCCGCACCTGGCGGCGATGCGGGCCGATGGGCTGCGGGTCACTGGACTGGGGGGCAGCTTCACCGTCCACCCCGAATGCACCGACGACCTGGCCCCGATCCGATCGGCCGACGTGGTCTTCGTCACCGTCAAGGCCCACAGCCTCACCCCCCTGGCAGAGCGGCTGGGAGCGGAGTTGGGGGAGAACACCAGCTTGGTCGGCGCTCAAAACGGGATCCCATGGTGGTTCTTCGACGGCTTCGGGGGCCAGCTGGAGGGGACCCGGCTGGAGTCGGTGGACCCGGGCGGGGTCATCGCCCGCAACATCGACCTGGCCCGGGTCATCGCCAGCGTCGTGTACCCCGCGGTCCGCATGCTTGACTTCGGGGTCCTCGAGCACCTCGAGGGCAACCGAATCAGTCTGGGCGAGCCGAATGGCCCTCCCTCCCCAAGGATCGTGGAGGTATCGGCGACACTGAAGCGCGCCGGCTTCAAAGCTCCCGTCCAGAAGAGGATCCGCCCCGAGATCTGGCTCAAGCTGCTGGGCAACGCCAGCTTCAACCCCATCTCGGCACTCTCCGGCGCCACCCTCAGCGAGATCATCTCCGACCCGAGTGGGCTAGCCCTGGTGCGGGCGATGATGGAGGAGGTCGAGCGGATCGGTCGCGCGATCGGGATCGAGATCCCGCTCGATATCGATCGCCGGGTTGACGCGGCGGCTCGGGTCGGCGAGCACAAGACCTCAATGCTCCAGGACCTGGAGGCGGGCAGGCGACTCGAGCTGGGGGCGACCCTGGCGGCGGTCGTCGAGATCGCCCAACTGCTCCAGCTCCCAGTCCCCCATCTGGAGGCTGTCCTGGCCTGCGCCACCCTCCTCGACCAACGGCTGCAGCGAAGCGGCGGCTCCCGCTCTCAGCGGGACGGCGGGCCTCCCGCCCCAGCCGAGCAGGGTCTGCTAGACGGTACCCGCCAGAACCGCTAGCAGTCGGATCACCTCGAAGGCGGAGCGGAAGTTCTCGGCCCTATAGGCAACAGTCGTCCCGTCCACCCGCTTGACCCCGGGGATGAGCAGGCCGGGCTCACACATGGCCTCGCGGTGGAACGCAACCTCCAGTTCCACCGCGCCCTCGAACGTCAGACTTCGTACCTGCTCGCGCTGTTCCAATGCCTGGGGCACCGCCTCCTCGATCAGTCGGCAGGCCTCCTCGGGGTGGAGCGACTCTGCCGCCCGGGCTCCCAGCGCGGCCTTGACGATGACGGTAGTCACCCCCTCTATCGCCTCCTTGGCCTCCTTGGAGACGGTGTCATCGCCGGCGACTAGTACCACCGGGATCCCCAGGTGTCCTGCCAGGGCCGAGTTGAGGCCGATCTCCCCCAGCGGCTTGCCCTGACAGCGAACGCCGGCGATGGCGATCCCGGAAATGGTGTGGGATAGCACTGAGGTCTCGGTCCCCACTTTGCCGTGGTAGCCGATGAAGATTGCCGCGGCGCTGCCTTCGAGACCGGTCACCATCCCCAAAGGCCGGGGCCTGCCCCGCACCAGCTTGGCTCTCTGGTCCAGCTCTGCGGGGATGAGATTGGTGAAGGGGCCGTGCGAGTCCGCCACCACCACCTCGGCATCCGGCTGGTGAAAGAGCGCTCCTCTGACCGCGGCATTGGCCTCCCTGGTCATTAGGTGACGTCCCCGCTCGTAGTCGGGGGTGCCCGGAGAAACGTCGTCGGGAACCGCCACCCCGGCGATTCCCTCCATGTCGACCGAGATCAGGATCCGCAACTCTCCCCTCCTACGCTCTACGGCTACCAATCGCTTCCAGAGGGTATTGTGCCGCCACCCAAGCCGCGGTCAGGGCTGGTGAGCGCCGCCAGAACGCTCCCGGCGGTCATCTAGGACCGGGTCCGCCGCGGGATTCCCCTCAGGTTGGAAGAGCGCGACTCCGACGGCTATCCCCGCTTTACGCAACCGCTCATCCGAGGTCGCCAGGGGTACCCCAGCGTAAGCGGCCAGAGCTAGATACGAGGCGTCATAGAGGGTCAGCCCACTCGGCTCGGAGAGCGTCAGGACGGTAGTAAAGACCTGCTCCCGCCCCAGAGCCTCCACGGTGATGGGAAGCCGGTCTAGCACCTGAAGAAAACGGACCGCCTGCGCGCGCGTGATCCGGCCCCGTCGCGTGGCCACCGCCAGGACGCTGGCGACCTCGAAGGGCCAGAGCTCGGGCACCAGGCCACGGCCGTAGGCGAGCTGCTCCAAAACCGCTCGAGAGAGCGGCGTTGCCGGGTCTTCGAAGCACCAGCCGAGGGTAATGGAGGCGTCGAGTACCAGGCTCAGCGCCGACCCTCCTCGATCAGTTCCCGCACTCCGACCTCGCCCAAAGTGATGCCTTGCGAAAAGTGGCGCAACTCGGCGATAACGTCCTCGACCCCTCGATGGGGCTGGTAAGCAACCGGTGCCAGGACGGCGATGGGCACCCCGTGCTTGGTGATGGTGATCCGCCTTTCCGTGTTCCACCTCTTGGAGCAGCCGCGAGAGGTGGGTCTTGGCCTCATAAGCTCCCGCCTCCAACCCAGCGTCCGATTTGAAGCAATCGCTTCAGAATGGCGGCGTGAGGCCAACGAACATGGGGAAGTGGCGGACGTTGAGCGTGGCCAGCTCCAGCCCCTCGACCTGCGCCGTGGCCGCGACCAGGTAATCGCCGAGACCAATCCCCGAGTGTGAGTGGCGGTGAGCTCGCATCAGCTCCGCAGCCCCCCAGGCGACTCGCTCGTCGACGGGCCAGATCTGCAGGCTCGAAAGGAGGCGGGCCACTTCCCGGAGCTCCTCGGAGCGCATGCCGCCGGCCACCTCCGCAACGCTCACCACACTGGCGCTCAGTCTCCCCTGCTCCCGCCTGGCCCGCAGTAGCCAGTCTCTGGCCCCGGCCAACCCTCGGAGGTGGGCGATGAGGATGTCGCTGTCGACCAGGATCATTGCCCTCGAACTCGATCCAGATGGCGCTCACGCGCATCCCGGCCTCGCCGCCACCTTTGTCGCTCGCCGGCCAGGACAGCGAAGGATTCGGAGATGGCACGGAGATCGGACTCCAGGTCGGGGGCCTCGACTCCCAAGCCCGAGTCGATCAAACGCCGCACCAGCTCGGCCCGGGAGACCCCCGCTCTCTGGGAGAGCTGATCCAGGGCGGCTGCCTGGTCCTGACCCAGGTAGATGTTGGTACGCTTCATATACACCGGATTATACATCACCCAGCGTTGATCTCACCTCGGAACGGCTGGAGTCGGGCTGTATCTGGCTGGGGATCGGGCACTCGCGCCCGTCCGCCAGGCCCGCGCCTTTGGACAGAGCCCGCCCCAGCGGGTCAAGCGACAGCCCTTCCTCCAGGTCCTTGGAGATGAGGGAGGCGTAGTGGTCGAGGGTGGTGCTGGGGCGGGCATGCCCGAGCGCCTTGGAGACCAGGAGGAGCGGCACCCCGGCGCGCAGCCACCTGGCACAGGCGGCATGGCGCAGCTGGTGGGGGCTGATCTTGGGGATTCCCGCTCGCTCCGAGCAGTCGTCGAGGAGCTCTCGGAACCGCCGCCGACTCAGCCGGCCCTGGCGAGATCGAAAAAGAGGTGCCT
Source organism: Candidatus Dormiibacterota bacterium (assembly GCA_049279335.1). Classification (GTDB taxonomy): domain Bacteria; phylum Chloroflexota; class Dormibacteria; order Aeolococcales; family Bog-877; genus Bog-877. The sequence goes on along the minus strand of JBAPNX010000027.1, from coordinate 4,214 downwards.
GTGGCCCCTCCCTCTGCCGCTGGAAGACCTCTGCCTCCAGCTCTCGGCGCAGAGGGAGGGGAAGAGGTAACCAGCGCTCGCCGGTCTTGCCGCGGAGCTGGAGCTGTCCCTCCTTGACCGAGCCGAGATCGCAGTTGAGCAGCTCTCCGGGCCGGGCCCCGGTCGCCAGCATTAACGAAACCAGCAGCCTGGTCCGATAGCTGGTGGCCGCCGAGATCAATCGCATCTGGTCTTCCAGAGAGAGGGCTGGCTGAGGATGATGCGGCGGCAGTGGCTGCAGGCGGATCGCCTTGTCCAGCCCAGGCTGACACCAGCCACACCCCTCCAGGAAGCGCAGAAACTGGCGGATCAGCAGGAGGCGGTGGTGACGGGTGGTCGGCGCCAGATCGGCGATCGCGGCTTGGTACGAGTACAGATGGGGAAAGCGGAGCTCTGAGCAGTACCCGACCCCTTCGCCCTGGCAGTGACGGAGCAGCGAGCGCAGCACCCCTCGGTATTCCCTCTTGCTGCTGTCCTGGTTGGCCGCACTGCTGAACAGCTCGATGGCGAAAAGCAGGCTCCGGTCATCTCCAGCCAGCTCCGCGTTCCCCACACGGCAGATGTCCCTCGGGAGCGGCCCGGGGGGTTGGGACTCACCCAAAATCCCCGGTTCCGCCAGGGCGGTGCTCCTCCACCCCGAGCGAGGTTGGCTGCCACCTTCAACCCCCCTCCAAGGGATCGCTGCCGCACGGTGACAGCGGCCCACCACCCGGCCTGGGCGCCCCGCCCGGCCGCTCCCCTAGCCGGCCGCCACTACCTTGGGGTCGGTGAGAAGACTGCTGGATGAGACGACGCTGCCCCTGCTGGCCCGCGGTTGCGGGGTGCTGGGCACCGGCGGCGTTGGCGACCCGTCGGTCGGGCTGGTGATGGCCCTGCAGGCCGTTGGCGACTTCGGACCGACCCAGCTGATCGGCCTCGACGAGCTCGACGACGAGGCGTTGATCATGCCCTGGGGCCAGGCTGACAGCTATGCGCATCATGATGCGCAAATGATTACGCTTACATGATACATTTGATGCATGAGGACGACTGTGAGCCTGGACGACGACGTGGCGGCGGCGGTGGCCGAACTGCGCCAGCAGCGCTCCCTGGGTGTGAGCCAGGCGCTCAACCAGCTGGCCCGCCAGGGGTTGCGGACCAAGCCGGCGCCGGCCAAGTTCCATCAGCGCAGCGCCAAGCTGGGACTCCGGTTGGATGTGAGCAACGTGGCCGAGGCCCTGGAGTTGCTGGAGCCGGGGCGGACCGACTGATGCTGCTCGATGCCAACCTCCTGCTCTACGCCGTCGACGAGGAGAGCCGCTGGCACCAACGGGCCCGGGACTGGCTGGAGCAGACCCTCTCCGGGCCCAGCAGGGTGGGTCTGCCCTGGCCCACCCTGATCGCGTTCCTGCGGATCGTCAGCCATCCCAGGGCGCTGCGCTCCCCCCTCCGGCCAGAGGCGGCCTGGGGCTTTGTTCGCGACTGGCTGGACTGCGAGACCGCCTTCATTCCCACCCCCACCCCGCGCCACCCGGGGATCCTGGAGGCCCTCATCAAAGCCCACGACCTGCGCGGCAACCTCATCCCCGACGCCCATCTGGCGGCGCTCGCCATCGAGTACGGGCTGCCGGTGGCGTCTTGCGACACCGACTTCGCCCGCTTCCGCGAGGTCCGCTGGATCGATCCTCTGGCCTAAGGCAAGTCCCAGTCCCGGGTCCAGACCGCGGCCACCCCGGTCACCTAGACCAGGTGGCGGATCCAGAAGTTGGGCTCCCGGTACTCAGCGGAGTCGGCCCCGCGGTCCACGCTAATGGTGGCGAGGCCGCCAGGAGCCAGTACTCCCCGCTCTTGGGGAAGGCGATCTTGGTCCACGCCTCCCACTCGGCGACGCTGCCCGTGCCGAGTAGAGGGGTGCGCGTGGAGGCAGACGTGGTCACGCTGAGCGAGGCGGCGGGCCTGGTCGGTCGCAGCCCGAAGACAGTGCGGCGCTGGCTGGGGAGCGGCGAGCTGAGCTCGGTTGGCCGGGGTCGCCAGGACCTGGTCTCGAGATCCGAGTTGGAGGCGTTCGCCACCGCCAGAGGATGCTCTCTGCCCCTGTCGCTCGCCGCTTGGGCTAAGCAGCCAGAGGCTGCGGTGGCAGCAACCCGGGATGAGAGCCTGGCCTCGGCCAGGGACCTGGTCCTGGCGGACCGGGTGCGGGAAGCCTGAGCCCCAGCCGGTGCTGGCCGCCAACCCGGTGGCTCACTGAGCGGCACCCCGGGACTGGACCAGGCCGAGCTGGGGCCGCCCCCGCCAGGCGGTATCAGGCGCCCGGGACAGCTTCCCTGGGGGCCACCGCGCCGGCCCGGAAGATGACCCAGCTGAAGCAGAGGACGGCCACGGCGAAGCCCACTGCCATGATCATCGAGCTGAGGTTCTGGTCATAGCTGAGGAAGAAGGCCCCGCCCCAGCCGGCCGCCAGTACCGCCAAAAACCCCAGGGCGGAGACCCAGCGCAGCCTCCGGTCGGGCGCCCGGAAGGCGGCCAGCGCCAGCCAGAGGGAGAGGAGCAGGATCGAGATCCCGAGGCCGGCATGAGAGGCCAGCACAACCCCGTGGGAGAGCCCCCAGAGGACCGACTGATAGGCCCGGACCAGGTAGTCGGGGCCGCTGCTGCCCGGGTGCCGGCGGGGGATGGAGACCAAGAGGTTGAGCTCCATCCCCAGGAGGAACTGGATAAGGCAGAGGAGGATCAGCGCCAGGCCAAGCCGGCGCAGGAGGGTGGTCCCTTGGCCCGGACTTTCCTCCTCGGTCTGGTGCCCCATCAGCTGGGCTCGGCTGCCATCTCCCCCCAAGTATCCGATCGACCCGGTCCTTCCCCTCCCCCAGCTGGCCTCCCTGAGTTGGCCACCCTTGGCCCATCTCCCCCCAGAAGTTGTGGCGAGTCGGGCCATCTCCATGTCTCCGGCTCGGCTTTGAGTTGGCCGCCGGTGGCCGGCAGGCCACTCGCGGCAAACGAGAGGTTGGGGCGGCTGGGTCTGGGGCGGGAGGTAGGGAGCGGAGGTGGGGTTACCAAGTGGGGTTGGAGGGTGGGTGGCGAGATGGGCCACTCTGAGGCGGAGGCGCAGTGAGGGGGACATAAGGCGAGGCGACGGCGCCCGCGGTTGTCCCAACGACATGACATCTGACGCAGAGTCGCCCTGCACCCAGCAGAACCACGGTCATTTCCCAACCGAGCGTTCGATCGTCCTCTGAAATTGAGCAGTCGGGTGAGCTTGGAAGCGGTGGAGTCGGATCATCGACCGACTATCATCAGCGGCAAATTCGATGAGGGAGATTGGAGCGGTAGCCGCGATGAGTAGCCTAATCTCCCCAGACTCGGTAGGGGTCCATCAAAACGAGCCGGATCCAGAGGGAGTTCGCCAAGCCTTCTCGCGGATCGGATACAGTCTCGAGGAGGCACTGGCCGACCTCATCGACAACTCGATCGATGCGGGGGCCGGATCGGTACTGATCCGCATCTTTCGGAGCGGGGACGCTGTCGAGCGAGTTGTTATCGCAGACGACGGCCGAGGAATCCCAGCGGACCGCGTTGACGAGTGCATGCAATTTGGTGCAAGGATTCAGCATGGCCCCACAGACCGAGGCAAGTACGGCATAGGTCTGAAGTCGGCGTCATTCAGTCAGGCTCGAAGCCTAGCCGTCATCAGTCGAAGCGGAGCCGATGTCGTCGGTCGTCGGTGGACCGTCGATTCAATCAGACGTGGTTGGTTCTGCGAACTCCTCGGTACGGGCAGTTGCACAGCACTGCTTGACCAAGACTGGGCCCCCGTCTCGACCGCGGCTGCGGGAACCCTGATCATCTGGGATCAGATCGACCACATCCGCACAGGCCGCGCCGGTATCGATGCCACGCTCAATCGAATCTTCCGGACGGTGCCCGCGCATCTGGGTATGGTTTTTCATCGACTCATAGAATCCGGCATGCTGCGGATCGTGATGGATTCCATGGACATCTCGAACGCGTCCGCTGGGCCGTCCTACGAGGTGCATCCTCTGAATCCGTTTGGATACAAGAACACCGGGCGTCCTGGGTACCCTCGTGATCTCTCGGTTCCGTTCGACGGTACGCCGCTAGTCCTTAGATGTCACATCTGGCCTCCGAAGGTGTCGGTGCCTGAATACAAGCTCGGAGGCAAGGTCGCGCAGCGGCAAGGG
>JBAPNX010000026.1:0-64458 GCA_049279335.1 Candidatus Dormiibacterota bacterium | reverse complement strand
GGCCATCGAGGCGCTGGGGCTGACGGCGAGCGTGTCGACCGGTGGCATCTCCGCGAGCACCGCCAGTTCCAGGGCCCCGGTGTCCGGCCCTCAATCTGGACTGCTTGGCTACCCGACGGACTCCCTGGTGCCACCCTGGCGCGCTGAGCGTTTCAGGGCCGCGATCGTCCGGAGTGTGCCCAGGGCGTCCTTAGCATCGATGCGCAGAGGGCGATCCTCCAGGAGAGCGTCGGCGAACTCCTCGGCCTCCAATTGATACTGGTCGACGCCAGCGATCTGCTCGTCGTGAAGGTCGGCACCCGATGTGACCCGGAGCGTGACAGTGGTCGCAGCCGGCACGAAGGCATTGGGCACCTCGATTTGCCCGCGTGTCCCGACCGCTATGTAGCTACCTTGTCCGGGCGCTCGAAACCCGCAGTCGAAGATGGCCGTCCGACCTCCCTCGAAACCCAGAATGGCGGCCAGAGACACCTCCACGCCGAATTCGGACCGAAAATCCCACTGTGCAGAGCCCCAACTCGGGTCTTCCCCGAACAACATCCTGGATGCGTTGACGCAGTAACAGCCGACATCCATCAGAGCACCGCCACCCAACTCGGAGCTCAGCCTGACGTTGCCTGCGGGGAAGGGCTCGAGCATGAATGTGAACGCCGCGCGCACAAAGCGCAGCTCCCCGATGACGCCATTCTCGATCAGCTCAATCACCCTCTCGTGCTGGGGATGGAACCGGTACATGAAGGCCTCCATGAGCAGGACTCCATGGCTGTGGCAACTATCGATCATGAGCTGTGCTTGATCGGCGTCGAGGGCCAGCGGCTTTTCGCACAGAACTGGCTTGCCCGCCGCGGCGGCCTTGATCGTCCACTCGGCGTGCAGGCTGTTGGGCAGCGGGTTGTAGATGGCGTCGATCTCGGGATCTTCGAGCAGCTCCTGGTATGAGCCGTAGGCTCTCGGTATCGCGAGTGATTCGGCCACCTCGCGGGCTCGGCGCAGGTCCCGGCTGGCGATCGCCGCTACCGCGCCGTTTCGGGATCGGACCGCTCCCGGGATGAAGCGCTTGACCCCGATGTTGGCGGTGCTGAGGATCCCCCATCTGATCTGGTCGGGCATGGCTCTAAGCCGTCCTCAACCCGGCAAAGGCTCTGGCTCCAGAGCCTCCTGGAGCTCTTCGACGCGCCGGATTCGCTCGATTGGAGCCGCCTCCAGCGGGCTCGGCGCGAGTCGACCCGACCACCGCTACCATCCGGCCGAACTGGGACGGCCCTGCGCCCCATCAACCGCGATGTTGGCCCCGTTGATCCAGTTGGACCGGGGCGAGAGCAGGAACGCCACCACGGTAGCAACCTCCTCGGCTGTGCCCAGGCGACCCGCCGGCAGGTCGCGGTCCAAGAACGCCTGGAAGCGCTCTGGATCGCTGACTCGGAGTGAGTCCCAGCCACCCCCGGGGAAGAGGATGGAGCCGGGGCTGACGGCGTTGACCCGGATGCGTTGGGGGCTCAACTCTCGCGCCAGCGCGGCCGCTAGATAGATGAGTCCAGCTTTGCTGACGCCGTACTGGGCGCGTGGTGCCGGTTTTGAACCGGAGATCGAGGAGATCAGGACTGATGCGGCGACGTTGGATTTCGCGAGGAAGGGGGTTGCGGCTCGCAACAGGCAGGCCGCATGACCGACGTTGAGCTGGAATGTATCCACCCAGTCTTCCGGGGTTGCTTCAGCGATCGACCCGCCGCTACTTCCACCAGCATTGGCAACCACCGCGTCTAAGCCTCCCAGCGCGGCGGCCGAGGCACCGACAAAAGTGTCCAGGGCCTCGGCGTCAGTGACATCGACCGTTTGACTGAAGACCAGGCCTCCTCGCGCACGCAAGCGCTCGGCGGCCTGGTCGAGTGGGCCCTCCTCGCGGGCACAGATCGCGAGCAAGGCGCCCTCTGCGGCCAGGGTGTCAGCGATCGCGAAACCAATTCCCTTGCTGGCTCCCGTCACCAGCACCGACCGGCCCGTCAGCTCTAGATCCATCGATCCTCCCAAGGTGCATTCCTGGCGGACGCGGTGGTCCGCCAGCGGCATAGCCGTCCAACCCTGTTCTCGCTGCTGCCCTTGGCCCAGGACTCAACGTGCGCAGCTCCCACCGACATCACTGGTCGCTGACCGCGGCGGCGAGTCCCTGCGCGATCGACCCGGTCTGGGACAGTTGCCAGAGGTCAAAGCGTCGGCCCGATTCCGCTGCGCTCACCTGGCGGATCAGGACTGCGAAAGCCGGAGCCAGCTCGGCGGGCTCGTGCCACTGGGCCTGCTGGTCGGCGTCGAGGGTGATAAGCGACATGGCGGTGTGCATAAAAGCGCCGGGAGTCACCGAAACCGCGAAGATGTTCCAGGGAGCCAACTCCAGGGACAGGGTCTTGGTGAGTCCCTCGACTCCGTGCTTCGAAGGGCAATAGCCTGACTCCCCAACAAAGCCCTTGACCCCTGACTGCGATGAGACGTTCACGATCAGCCCCTTGGCTCTGCCCTTCATGGACGGGACCAACTCGCGCGACAGCAGGAATACCGAGCGCAGGTTGGTGGCCATCACCCGGTCCCACTCCCCGACGGACATCTCCTCGATGGGCTTGAGGACGATGATCCCGGCGTTGTTGATGAGGACGTCGACGTGCTCGAAACGCTCCAGGATTTCGGCCACCGCGTTGTGGGCCTGCACCTCGTCCCCCACGTCCAAGGCGAGTGTGGTGATGGGGGTGCCCAACTCTTGGCCCTCGCGCGCCAGGGATTCCAACTCTTCTGGTAGCAGCGACAGCGCGACAACGCGGGCGCCCAGTCCAGCCAGGTGAAGCGCCACACCCCGGCCAAGACCGGAGCCGGCTCCGGTCACCACCACGACCTCGTCGCTCAGCTCAGGCAAGGACACCATGCTTCGCGCGCGCCATTGGCCGCAGTGCCGCGCCGCCGCGCTCCATGAGCGCGGCGGCGGGCAACTAGGAGCTGAGCGTCCAGTCTTGCGGGTAGAGGTTCAGATTCGGATCCTGCGGGATAGCACCGTGCAACTTCTTGCTGATTACCGACAACTGGTACGGGTAGTCAGGCTGCCACAACGAAGGCAGGATCTTGCCGGTGAAGGCGGAGGCCGCTTGAATGGCAGCGGTAGACGAGTTGACGTACGTGGCGGCCACCAGGGCATCCAACTTCGGATTGCTGAAACCCTGGACGTTGTTGGCGCCGTTGGTGGCAAACCAGGGACCTGGCGTCGGGAGATACTCGGGTGAATAGGTGGCTGTGCCTCCGGGCTGGCCGCCGTTGGCCATCTGCCAGTTGCAGCCGCTGTCGCCATTTTGGCAAACGCCCAGGGAGCTGTAGATCTGCGTCTCAGCTTCGGTCTTCAGCGTCACGTGGATTCCCGCCAGGGACCAACTGGACTGCATGTCTTCGTTCTCGGCTGTGAATGGAGCCGAGCCTGAGCCGACCTCCATGGTGAAGTTGAGCTGGGCTCCGGAGCTGATCCCGGCCCCGCACTCACCACTGCCAGTACCCGGATTGGCACAGGTGTCGATCCCCTGGGGATGCACCGACCAACCGTGGCTGGAGAGCAGTTTCTTGGCGTTCGCGAGGCTGTAGGGGTAGGGATTCTTGAGCAAGGCGCTATCCAGGTATTGGCTCTTGGGCTCGATCGGCACCGGCCCGTAGGTGGGGAATGCCAGCCCGTGGTAGATGTCCTTCGAGATCTGCGGCTGGTTGACCAAGTCCTGCATTGCCTGACGGATGTAGAGCTGTTTGAAAATCGGTCCCACGGTGGGGTTGGTGAAATTCAAGAAGAAGCCGTTGAATCCGAAGTCTGGCCATGTCACCACCTGGTATCCGTGCGAGGTGAAGTAGCTCTTCTGAGAGATGTCCTCGGAGGGCAGGTAACCGTAGTCCAGTTCACCCGACCGCAAGGCGTCGTACTCGGCGGCGGCGCTGGTGAATGGCATCTCCTCGAACTTTCCGATCTTGGGCTTGTCCGGCCCGGTGTAACTCTTGTTGGGGACGAAAGCAGCGAAGCCGGTTGAGGGCGCGAACGCATTCAGCAGCCAGGGACCGTCCACCGTCTTCCAGAGTGGGTTGGTCGGGTAGGACGACTCCGCCTGCGACTGCGTGTTCAAGAAGTTGTAGACGGCGGTGGCGCCGGCGGGCGTGGTGTCGTAATCGCCCACCGGGCCGGTCGAGGAAGTGCGGTCCCAGGTCTGCTGGGGGATGGGCACGATCTGGCTGAGTTGGTCGTAGAGGATGTAGAGGTGGCTGTAGGCCTCGTTGAAGGTGAGGCTGAACTGGAAGGGGGTGCTCGCCGGGAAGCTCATTGAGGTGATGTCATCGGGGATGCTTCCGACCGAGTAGGCGAGGTAGTTCGTCTTCTCGGCGAAGAAGATGTTCATCCAGAGCTCGACGTCCCGATTGGTCACCGGTTGGCCGTCGGACCACTTGAATTTCTTGTTGAGAGTGACGGTGACGGTCTTACCCCCATTTGAGTATGTGGGAGGGCCGGCCATGCTCTGTTGGAAGTTGATGCCCGGCTGACCGTTGGTCCCAAACCAGTACAGCGGGCGCCAGAGAAAGGGCGTGAACTGGAAGAGGTCGATGTTGTTGGAGACCGGGCCACTGACGAAGGGGAATATGTAGGTGCCGTTCTCCCCGGGCGGGAGGGCGAAGGTCACGGTCGCGTGGCTGCTGGAGTTGGAGGCGCTCACCGTGGCCAGCGAGAGCGAGCTACCGGTGATCACTGCGGCGAGTAGGGCGCCGACAGCTAGCTTGACCCTCATAAAACCTATCCCCTCATGAAAGGTCGATGGTCGGCCCCTTGGTATGTGCCCTTTGGGCCGAAGTGCGAGGTACGATACCGCGGTGTCCCACAACTGTCAACTGTCAACAGCCTTCACCTCAGAGCGCCTCTGCCGGCGCCGCTCTGAGGGGCCGGATGGGACAGGTGGCAGGTGGCGCCCGGATCGCAATGGGGAACTGTACCGGGCCGGGCTGCCACGGGGCACTTCACGGAGCCTGACCTGGAGCCAGGGCGGCCGCGACCGGCCATATGCCTCCCAGCCGCCGCCCAAGGTCGTAGGCTTGCAGGTGCAGATGGCCGGGTCCAACCACCTATGGGTTGGCGTGTGCCGCGAGCGGGCAGAGAGGCGGAACTCACGTGGTTAGGTCGCCAGCGGCTGGGGCTCCGTACGGTCGGGTTGGCTCAATCCCCAAGGGAACACTGGGCGAGTCGGCCTTTGAGGTTCTGCGCGACGCGATCCTGACCGGGCGCCTGTTCTCTGGACAGCGCCTTGTCGAGACCAAGCTGGCCTCGGAACTAGGTATCAGCCGAGGCCCGCTGCGCGAGGCGCTGGCCCTGCTGCAGAAGGACGGACTGATCGAGGTGGTACCTCGCCGCGGCAGGTTCGTCCTGGCCTTCACCGAGCCGGCCGTGGAGGAGTTCTACGGTATGCGCTCGATCCTCGAGAGCTATGCGGTCGCCCTCGTCATCAGTTCTCTGGATGAGGAGAAGCTTCGCATTCTGGAGAAAGCTGCTCAGCGATTGGAGCGCGCGGAGGAGGGTGGGGTGGCGGCCAAGGTCATCGCGGCCGACCTGGCGTTTCACGAGACTCTGTATGACCTCTCCGGACACCAACTGCTGCAGGCCATCTGGAAGGACACCATGGCCAGCAAGCTCCGGCTCTTGATCCACCTCACCGTGCGGGATAAATACGATCCACCCCCGAAGGCGAGCCACGGAGCACTGGTGTCCGCTATCCGTCGGCGTGACCTGGCGGCTGCCGAGGAATTCGTCGCGGACCACATCGACGATTCCCTGCGCCGTGCCCTCTCCGCGATCGGCAACGACGATGTCCTGCCGGCAGCGTCAGCTGAAGCCGCCCTGGGCTGAGCCACTGGCCCCGGGTTAGGGCGTCAGTCCTCCTGCCATCCGAGGGTCGCCACCACGCTGCCATCGGCGACCACGCGTGCTAGAGACCGCAGCAAGATCTGCCCCGATCTGGGAGCTGTGATCGTCGCCAACACCTCGCCGCCGAAATCGGTCACGGTGCAGACTGTGTCGCCTGCTCCGACTCGCTGGCCGAGCTCAACCGCCTGGACGAGCACACCGGCGACCGAGCTTCGCAGGTGCTCGCCACCGGCCAGAACCACCGATCGCTCGGCCTCAGGCAACGGTGTGCCTTCTATTGAGCCCGCTGCTGCCAGTGCGCCCTTCAGAGCCCTGACGATCTGGTCAACGTCGCCCTGGCTGCGGCGCCCGCCGCCACCGACCTCCAATGCCAGGCCAATTCTGCCGCTGCGGATCACGGCGCCCGACAGAGTGCCCTCGCCGCCTGTGCTCTGGACATAAGGAAGGCCCATCGCAACCGCCAGACGGAGCGCCTGCCGGTCCCGGTCTCCATCGCCGCACGGGTGCACGAGCGCAAATGGACGAACCTCCTCAGTCCATTCGCCTCCATGCACGTCAATTACTACATCGGGCCGGCTCATCAGCTCAGACCAGAGTCGGGCCGCCAGCCGCTCCGAGTAGGTCCCCTCGGCCGAACCGGGCCAAAAGCGGTTGAAGTTGCGTCTGTCTACGGGGTTCGCTGCCGGGATCCCGGCCTGTGCGGCGAGGACATCAGCGACGAACACGATCACCAAGGAGCCGTGCACTTGCTCGCTGCTCAGCTGCTGCCAGAGCGCCTGCACCGCGTCCTGGGTGACCAGCTCTGTACCGTGCACCCCCGCAACAACAGCGGCCCGCGGACCATCCGTGGTCCCTTCGATCACGCCAACGGGCACGAAGGTGTCCGGCTCTGAGCCGTTTCCCGCCATCTCCAGCCGATAGGTGCGCTTTCCCGCATCTGTTTTCGTCAAGAAAATCTCCAGAACTACCAGGCGTAGGCTTCCGGGGCTGGTCCGCCAGGCCCGGGGAAGATCTGATCGAGTTGCTCCAAGTCGCGCTTGTTGAGCCGAATAGCGGTAGCCTCGTTGGCCGAGTCGAGCTGCTCGATGGTACGCGGCCCGATGATCGGCGCTGCCACTCCCTCCCGGTGCAGCAGCCATCCCAGCGCCACCAGCGCCGGTTCGTCCCCACGCTCGCGGCAGAAGGCCTCGTAGGCCTTGAGCTGGGGTCGCAGCTTTTCAACGCGGTCCCGGTTGTGTTGCTCTGAGCGCCGGCCCCTTTGCTGCTTCTGGAGCGCGCCTCCCAGGATCCCCGACGCCAAAGGACTCCAAGGAATGAGACCCAGGCCGTAGTCTCGGCAGGCGGGCAGCACCTCCAACTCGACGTCGCGGGTGAGAAGGTTGTAGAGAGACTGCTCGCTGATCAGACCTAGGTAGTTGCGCTGACGCGCCCGCTCCTGCGCCTTGGCGATGTGCCACCCGGCAAAGTTGGAGGAGCCGGCGTAGATGACCTTTCCCTGCTGCCGCAGAACCTCGTACGCCTCCCAGATCTCCTCGAAGGGAGTGTCGCGGTCGATGTGGTGCATCTGGTAGAGGTCGAGATGATCCGTCTGCAGCCGGGTGAGCGAGGCCTCGCAGGCCTGACGGATGTTGCGGGCCGACAGCCGGCCCTCATTGGGCCAGTCGCTGGTGCTGGCATAGAGCTTGGTCGCCAGCACCACCTTCTCACGTCGCTCCCCGCCCAGGGCGAACCAGCTGCCGATGATCTCCTCGGTCAAACCGAACCTAATCGAGCGTCCATAGGCATTGGCAGTGTCGAAGAAGTTGATACCCAGCTCCAGGGCACGATCCATGATGCGGTGAGCCTCTTGCTCGGATGCCAAAGTCCCGAAGTTCATGGTGCCCAAGCAGAGCTGGCTGACGACCAGACCAGAGCGACCGAGATGGGTGTACTTCAGTTTTCAAACCTCATAAAACAGAGCCGGCCCCGCCCCTGAGGGGGCTGCGAGCAGCCAACTGGTAGCTACGCCAGCAATCCCATTATCGCCACTCCCGCGGCAGAGCCCTCGCGCGCACCAGACCCGGCTGCAAGGCCCTGCGCCCGACCGCCCACCGTCTGTCTTAGCAAGGAACCTTCACCTCCAAGCAAGCGAGCTGAGCCGAGGGAACTCTCGTCACCAGCCTCTCCGCGGGCCGTCACTCGGATGGACCGTGAGCCGTTCGCGCTCGTTGCCCTCCCGAGCCTCCAGCCCGCCAGGCGCGAGGCCGGTATGCCGACCTTTAAATGTTGATTGTTGACAGAGTCTACCGCCGCTGTCAACATCGGGGGCGCTGGGCGGACCCTCGCCGATGCTCGGTGGCCGGTTTTTGAGGGACAGTGGGACTTGATCACGACTCGGCTAGAGGAGCCATCGAAACGGGGCATCCATGGGTGGCCCTGGGCTCCGCGCGGGCAGCCCAGTGCAGCTCGCAGATCTCCCCGTTTGGCTGTCGCCGCCTCGGTGACTGGTTTCTCGGCCGCCCAGGGCCAAGGATGGTGCCGAGCCCTGTGTCCAGCGAGGCTGGCATAGGCACCCATGCGCATCTACTTTTGTTCCGACATCCACGCGTCGGAGGCCTGTTGGCGCAAGTTTTTGGCAACACCAAAGTTCTACGATGCCGATGTCATCATTGTCGGCGGTGACATCACGGGCAAGTTCGTGGTTCCGATCGTGGAGCAGCCAGCTGGAACCCGGACAGCTCAGTTCTTGGGCATTGAGCGGAAGGTCAGAACGCAGGCCGATCTCGACGTGCTAAAGCGCCAGATCGCTGACTCGGGCCAATACGGCTTTGAGACAACTCCGGATGAGTACGCTCATTATGCCGAAGACCAGTCGCGAGTAGACCGGTTATTCAAGCGGTTGGCACTGGAGCGCGTGGCCGCCTGGATGCAGATGGCGGATGAGCGCCTTCGCGGCTCCGGAGTCCGGTGTTTCGTCAGTGGCGCGAACGATGACTTTTTTGAAGTTGACGCCGTCCTGGCTCAGTCCGAGGTGGTCGAAGATCCCAACGGTCGGGTTGTCAGCTTGGATGGTGGACTTGAGCTTATGGGAATGGGCTACGGAAACCCCACCCCATGGCCCTGTCCCCGGGACGTACCCGAGGAGGAGTTGGCCGACCGGATCGCGAACGTTGCATCGGGCGTGCGCGATCCAAGGCGGGCGCTCATGAGTCTTCACGTGCCGCCCTACGGATCGACCCTAGATACTGCACCGAAGCTGGATGACAAGCTGCGGATTGTCATGAACGCTGGTGGCCCGGAGATGATCCCAGTTGGGAGCACGGCCGTGCGTGACGCCATTCTAAGATACCGTCCGCTCCTCGGCCTCCACGGCCACATTCACGAGTCTAAGGGGATCCAAAAACTTGGTGAATCAACCATTGTCAACCCGGGGAGCGAATATGGCGAGGGGATCCTCGACGGAGTGATCATCGATCTAGACCCTATCCGACTGACACTGCACGCGCAGTTGGTTTCGGGCTAGCGACTTATTGATGTAAGGGGGGAAGCATGGCAGGGACTACTTCGGGTTCTGACTTCGCCACTGGCATGGGGGCGCCTAGAGGGGTCTTCACCAGAGCGAGTTCTGGACTCGTCCGGCAGGTAGGCAGCGGTGATGTGCTGTTTTACGGCTGGGGACAGATCACGCTCGGGTTTATCATCTTTACCATCGCTGCTTGGCAGTTCTATCCCGGCGCATCCATGGAAGTCGCGGTTGTTTTAGCGTTAGTGGGTGGCCTAGCGATGGGAGTGGTCTACGCGCTGCTCACCACCATCTATCCCAGGTCAGGCGGCGAATACGTGTTTCTTTCTAGAGCAATCCATCCCTTAGTTGGCTTCGTGGCCAGCCTTTCCTTTGCCTTCTGGGAGATCTTCTACTCGGGGATCGTGGCTGCCTTCCTCAGCATCTTCGGACTTGCCCCACTCTTTGGAACCCTGGGTCTACAACTACATAACACCGGGCTGACCAATGTGGGCACGTGGTTCGGTGAGGCCCAAGGGATCTTCATAACGGGTGCAGTTGTCATCATCGTGATGAGCTTCTTGATCTACCGAGGCCTCGGCCGCTACTTCCGAATTCAGCGCTGGGGAATGTGGGTAGTCGCGGGCAGCTTGGTGCTGACGGTGATCGTGCTGGCTCTGGCTGCCAGCGGGGCCCTGAGTTTCAAGCACAACTTCGACGCCCTGGCTGGTGCGGGAGCCTATGCGAAGGTGGTTGCCGACGGTATCAAGGCGGGGGCTGTCTATCATCCCGCCTTCAGCCTCACCAGCACCATCGAGTTCATGATCTGGCCGGCTTTCTCCATTTGGTTCGCGGTGGCATCTGTATCCTTCAGCGGGGAGGTCAAGAACGTTCAGCGCGGACAATTGCTGGGCATCAGTGGCGCCATGGTGACCATGGGCGTCGCCTCAGTCCTCCTGATGTTCTTCTCCCGCGCTGCGTTCGGAAATCAATTCCTCATCGGTGCCCCGGCGGTACCCGCGGCTCATTTCCCGGTGCCCCTTCCCCCGTATATCAATTCCTTTGCGGGCATCGCCGGCGGCAATCCGATCCTGACCGTATTGATGTCTCTCTGGGTCATAGGAACCATGGTGTTCGACATTGGCGCCACGCTCATCTACGGCAACCGCGCAATACTGGCTTGGAGCCTGGATGGAGTGGCCCCCGAAAGGCTGGGACGTGTCTCGGAGCGGTTTCATTCCCCGACCTGGGCGATTGGCGCCGCAGCCGTCGTGGCACTGATCTGGCTGGGCCTGTACGCGTTCACCAGCCTCCTCGCGATCCTGTCTGGGTTTATGGGCTTAGCCGTCACATTTATGCTGGTATGCGTCGGGGGCATACTATTCCCCTTCGTGAAGCGGCGGGTCTTCGACGCGTCGCCGATCGCTTTCAAACTCGGGAGCCTCCCGGTAATCACCGTCCTCGGTGCTGTGGGCCTCGTCTTCACTGCCTACGTTTTTGTCCGGCTCTTCTTTGACAGCGCCTTCGGATCCAATAAACCCTTCCCAATCTGGATGGCGGTTGCCGTGGTGGTGGGCGCAGCCGTCTGGCTGTACGGGGCCCGGGCATATCGCAAGAGTCACGGGGTTGACATCGACAGGCGCTTCAAAGAGATCCCGATCGAGTAGTCGTTTTGCTCCGCTGTCCCAACCCGCGAAGGCCATTGAACCAATAAGGGGGTAATAACATTTCATCTGCGACTACAGGGGTCGCGGTGGTAACCGGGGCGGCCAGCGGTATCGGAGCCGCCACCGCCGCACTTCTGCAGACGCGGGGCTGGCGTGTGGCCGGCTTGGACCTGGACAGCTCCTCGGCCGATCTCAGTGTCCAAGTCGATGTCACCGACACCGTTGGTGTTGAGGCGGCGTTTGCTCTCGCTGCCTCACACTTGGGCCCCGTTTCCCTGCTAGTCACGTGTGCGGGCCACTACGAGATGGTTCCGTTCGTAGAGATCAGTGGGACAGACTGGGACCGCATGTTGCGCGTGCACATCGCGGGCTTGGCCAATTGCTGCCGGTCTGTGGTCCCCGGGATGCGGGCTCGGCGCCATGGACAAATCGTCGCGATCTCATCGGAACTGGGTATTGCCGGCGGCGACGGAGACGCTCACTACGCGGCCGCGAAAGGTGCGGTGATTGCAGTGGTACGAAGCTTGGCCGTCGAGCTGGTCGGCGACGGAATCCAGGTCAACTCGGTGGCTCCGGGTCCGTGCGATACGCCTTTGCTGGTACCAGCCTCGCCCTGGCGTGCCCCGAGCTACTTGCAAACCCTGCCGCTAGGACGTTTGGTGACGCCGGATGAGGTCGCGCAGTCCGTACTCTTCCTGGTCGAGTCCGGCACGTTCTTCGTGGGAGAGGTGATCTCACCGAACGCCGGAGCCGTGATATGAGCGGACCAACGGACCTCGACGGGCGCGTGATCGTGATCACCGGGGCTGCCGGCGGTTTGGGACGGGAGATTTGCAAGGACCTGAGCGCGGCCGGCGCGCGTGTCGCGCTGACGGACTTACCGGGCGCTCCAGGCCTAGCAGAAACGGCAGAGTCGGTAGGTGGTCGTGCCTATCCCGCCGACCTTACCGAAAGAACGCAGGTGCTGTCGGTGCTAGACAGAGTTCAGGACGACCTAGGCTCGCTCTACGGTGTAGTGGCCAATGCTGCCTTCATGGAGATGGGCGCACTGACCGATCAGGCTCCCGAAGTCTGGTGGCGGCAGATAGAAACCAACCTCACGGGAACCTTCTACGTGTCTCAAGCCGCGGCGCAGCGGATGATCGTGCACGGAGGCGGTACCATCGTCATCGTGGCCTCGGAGTGGGGGATCACCGGCTGGCCGCTGGCCAGCGCCTATGCGGCGTCCAAGGGAGGTCTGGTGTCCCTGACCAAGACACTGGGACGCGAGTTGATGCCCCACGGTGTGCGGGTCAACGCCCTCGCGCCGGGGGTGATCGACACTCCTCAGCTCGAGGCGGACGCCCAAGCCGCCGGCTTGACGCGGGCGCAGATTCGAGAGCGCTACGCCCGAGGGATCCCCTTGGGTCGCGTTGCAACACCCGAAGAGATCGCTCGGTCGGTTCGCTTCCTGGTCAGCGACGCGTCGACCGCGCTGGTGGGGCAGGTGCTCCAACCCAACGGTGGAACCACGCGGTGCCGAGCATGACCCCGCGGAAGGGAGCAGCCGGCAAAAGACCGCGGAACCTGGTTGGTCAACGAGATGCCCTAGTCAGTCCGCGCTACGCCGGGTCCGCGACCTTCGCTCGGCTGCCCATGCTTGAAGAGGTGCCCGACTGGGATGTGGCGGTTCTCGGGATTCCGTTCGATAGCGGCGTCAGCTACCGGCCGGGGGCTCGCTTCGGACCGGCACATGTGCGACAGGCATCCAGACTGCTGAGACCGTACGACCAGGACTTAGCACTGGCACCTTTCGCGGCGATGCAGGTGGTAGACGCAGGCGACTGCGACTGCACGCCCTACGACATCAAACAAGCCATCGGACAGATAGAGGCTCGCGTTACGCCCTTGATTGATCAAGGCCACAGTCTGGTTGCCATCGGCGGCGACCACACCGTAGCGTTGCCGCTGCTACGAGCGGTGGGCCGCAAGCACGGCCCGGTGGCGGTCGTTCACTTCGACGCTCATCTGGATACCTGGGACACCTTTTCCGGGGCGGCCTACACCCATGGCACGCCGTTCCGCCGCGCCTCGGAGGAGGGATGGATCGACCGGGAGCATTCCATACACGTGGGCGTGAGGTCGTCGATTTACAGCCCGGCTGATCTGGAGGAGGACGGCCGCCTCGGCTTCACCCTTATCCGCGCTTCAGAGCTGGACAGCGAAGGGGTCGCCGCGACGGTGAGCCGCGTGCTGAAGCGAGTCGGTACGGCACCCATCTACATCTCGATCGACGTGGACGTGCTGGACCCAAGCCATGCACCAGCCACCGGCACCCCAGAGGCTGGCGGGCTCACGTCCAGGGAGCTCCTGGCAATCCTTCGCGGCCTAGCTGGCTGCCACATCGTCGGAGGTGATGTAGTCGAGGTGGCTCCTGCGTACGATGTGGCCGAAATCACGGGCGTGGCTGCAGCACATCTGATCTACACGCTCATTGGCCTGCTCGCGGTTAGCCGGACCCGCTCCAGGTGATCTGGCCGCCGGGCTTTCGGGCCTGTGCTTCGTTCACCTTTGACGTCGATGGCGAATCGGCGGTCCTGGGTGTAGATTGGGAAGCCCGACGCCGACCCTCGTTGATGTCTCACCAGGCATACGGACCCGAGGTCGGTGTGCCTCGCATCCTGCGCATTCTCGATCAGCACCGGGTGAAGGCCACCTTCTTTGTTCCCGGCTTGATTGCCGAACTCCATCCAGAGCCGCTTCGTGCGGTCCTGGAGGCCGGACACGAGGTGGGTCACCACGGCTACCTGCACAAGAGCCCCAACGCGCTGACGGAGGAGGAGCAAGCGATCGAATTGGACCGTGGACTCGAGTCGTTGGCGGCACTCGGCGTACGCCCACGGGGCTATCGAGCGCCGATGTGGGAGCTCAGCGATCAATCGTTCGCGCACCTCCTCGAGCGCGAATTCGAATACGACAGCAGTCTGATGGACGACGATGTGCCGTACCTCTTGGAGATTGCGACTGTCAAGGCACCGAACCGTCTGGTGGAGATCCCCATTTACTGGGGCCTCGACGATTGGGAGCAGTACGGCTTTCTCCCGGGAGCATCGGCGGTACTTCCCATCAGCAGTCCCGAAAAGGTGATGCGCATGTGGACGGCGGAGCTCGAAGCAGTCGTCGAAGGCGGCGGCCACTTCGTGCTCACCTGCCATCCCTTCTTGTCAGGCCGACCCTCCCGAGCACGGGTGCTAGATGCCCTGCTGCGGCGCTGCGAAGAATTGGGCGGAATTTGGATAGCGCCCCTCGGTGACGTTGCCGATCACATCCGCGCCAGCCTAAACTCCGCTCGTGGACTCCGGAACTGGTGACCCGCGAGGCTACGAGGGAACCAATTCCAGCGAAGCGGTGAGCTCAGAGGAGTTAGCGGTCGAGGCAGCGAGCCTCGTTGCGGCCGCTCAGGGTCAGGGTGTGGCCCTGAGGCTGACTGGCTCCGCGGCGATCAGGCTGCGGTTCCCGGATCAGGTTTTGCTCCTCGAGCGCCTCGGCCGAAGCCCGCTGCGGGATCTGGACTTCTTCGCCCGGGAAAAACAGTCCCGACGGTTGACGGCCGTGTTTGAAGCCCGAGGCTACAGCATGGATCCCGCTATTCGTCAAAGTCAGGAATTTGGCATCAAGCGTCACATCTACCTTGCTCCCGGAAACCGCTACAAGGTTGACGTCTTCCTTGACGATCTCATCATGTCGCACACCTTGCAACTACGCGAGCGGCTGGACCTTCCCGGGCTAACGGTGGCGCTCAGCGACTTGCTATTGTCGAAGCTCCAAATCCACGAAATAACTAGGAATGACTTGGTAGACATGATGGTGCTTTTTGCTGGCAGCGACGCGCTGGGCAAAGATACACACGATTCTGATACCGCACGTGTTCTCAGCGTCCTCAGGGATGACTGGGGCTTCTGGTACACGAGTACTTCGAACCTTCGCCGCCTCACCGAAGAGCTCGCGCACGATGAGCCGCTGCTTGGCGGGCTAGCCCCTGAGCTTGTGCAGCGGGCAGGCACTCTACTGGAGTTGCTTGAGGAGGTGCCCAAGAGCTTGCGCTGGAAGCTGCGGGCCCGCGTCGGAACCAAGACCCGCTGGTATGAGGAAGTGGGGGAGGTCGACCGAGACCACGGCTAGGCCCCCGGCCTGGTTCAATCCCTCGCGTCCGGCGGTCGGCCCGTGGCCCCTCCGATCTGGAGATGATTGGCGGCGGGCTCTGGCGAGGATCCGCTACCGATTACGAACAGGTCTCCGTGGGCGCCTCAGCGCCTACCGTGAATGCCAGATCCACTTGTCCTCATCCGTCGAGCGCGCCACGCCCAACCCAGAAGTGCCAGGCCGACCAAAAGACAGATGCATCCGATGCCGAGCCACAGTCCCTGCCCGGTCATAAAAGAACCGCCAATCAGGCCGGCGCCCTGACCGATCCACACGATTCCAACTAAGCAGAGGAGACCGCCGGCGACGCCCCGAGCCCACACTGCAATCTCCCGGAAACCAGGTCCTGCCAGCCAAGTGTAGTCGTAGCCTCATCCGGACCCGGAACAGTCCCCGGGTGGTCGCAGGACAGCTGAGGTGCCATCTCGGATACCCAGCCTGCGAGTCCGCCGGCGAGTCTCTTTGGTGCGCCAACCCCAGTCATCAGAATTGAGCTTGGGCGGACCCGGATCCGCAAAGAGACAGACGAACCGCTATAGGAGGGGAGCATGCTAGAGGTGGAGGGGCGCCAGGTCTGCACCACCCTCGCGGAGCTGGTCGAGCCTAGGCACACGGCGCTCTTGGTGGTGGACATGCAGAAGGACTTCTGCCTGCCCGGCTACGCCTTCCACGAGCAAGGGATAGACATCTCCATGTACGAGGGCATGGTTCCCCGTTTGGCCGGCCTGCTGGAGGCGGCACGACGGGCGCTTCTCACCGTGGTCTTCATTCAGATGACGGTTCTGCCCCACCGCCGCAGCGAGTCTCCGGCCCAGATCCGTTTCAACATGCGCATGCACCTGGATGAGGTGGGGCCGAACCAGCCGCTCTGGTACACCATGGAGGGAAGTCCTGGCCAGGAGCTGATCCCAGAGTTGCAGCCCAGAGAGGACGAGCTCGTGGTCAAGAAGTACCGTTCCAGCGGCTTCTGGGGCACCAACTTGGACCTGCTCCTGCGCAGCAACCTAATTAAGACTGTTCTGATTTGTGGGTGCACAACCGAAGGCTGCGTGGAGTCGACCGCCCGCGATGCCCTCTTCAACGACTACTACGTGGTCATCGCCGAGGATTGCGTCGCTAGCGACGACCGTGCCCAGCACGACGCCTCCATGCTCCTGATGCGGCACCGCTTTGACGTGGCCGGCTCGGCGGAGATCACCCGGACTTGGGAGTCTCCACCCGGCGCGTGACCGCTCCCGATCGGTGAGATCAGGCCCCGGACTTCTCCAGCAGGCTGGTGTCGGAAGTCAGTGGGTAGTCGAAGCGGATCAGATCGAAAGGGCGTTCTCTGACCCAGTTCAGGAAGCTCTGGTGCAGGGGATGAGTCAGGTAGGCGCTGAGGGCCTGTTCGTCATTGAACTCGGTGAGCAGGCCGAATTGGTATCCCTCGGCCCGACCGCCCACATCGCGACCAAAGCGAAGCCGGAGCAGTCCTGGGATCACCCCCACCCATGCTGAGATCTGGCGCCGCATCTCATCCTCAAGCTGCGGCTCAGGTTCGCCGGGCCAGCGGAACAGGACGAGGTGCTGGACGGGGATGCCGGCGTGCTCTTCCACCTTATCTTCCGGCTCAGCTGGCCGCCGGCAGCGAGATCGGCTCCACCACTGTGCGCCAGCTCGGGAAGTCGGCTACCTGGCCACGCACGATCTGCAGGTACCAGTCTTGGAGCTCTTTTGTGACTGGGCCCAGACGGCCTGAGCCGACCTCGCGGTCGTCGATGCTGGTGACTGGGGCGATCTGGACCCCGGTTCCGCAGAGGAAGGCCTCATCAGCACAGAGCAACTCGCTGCGATCGACCCGGCGCACCTCCAGATCCCGGCCCAGCTTCCGGACCATGGCGATCACGCAATCCCGGGTCACGCCCACGAGCAGGTCCTCGGTGACCGGCGGGGTGATCACCACCCCGTCCCGGACCATGAAGATGTTGGCCGAGGAGGCCTCCGAGACATGACCGTCGCCGGTCAGCATCAAAGCTTCGTCGTAGCCGCGGACCCTGGCCTCGTCGGCGGCCAGGGCGGCATTGAGGTAGGCCCCGATCGGCTTGGCCCGGGCCGGGATGGCGTTGTCGTCGATGCGGCGCCAGCTCGACGTCATGAGGCGAAGTCCCTTGCGGATGTCCAGGTAGTCGCCCAGAGGCAGGGTGTAGCAGCAGAACTCCGTGGGAATCCCGGCCAGCTTGACCTGGATGGTATGGCCCGCTTTGTAGAGGATCGGGCGCACGTAGGCGTCCTCCTGGTAATCGTTCCGGGCCAGAAGCTCCACCACGATCTCGCCCAGCCTGGTCGTGGTGAGTTCCGGGTCGGGCTCGAGGTGGAGGATCTGGGCCGAGCGGAGCATCCTGACCGTGTGCTGCTCCAGCCTGATCACGTAGAGCTGCTCGTTCTCGGCGCTCCAGTAGGCGCGAATCCCCTCGAAGCAACCCGTACCGTAGTTGAAGGCGTGGGTGGTGATGGGGACCCGGGCCTGGTCCTTGTCCACGAATTCGCCGCCGAAGTAGACGATGTCGCCAGGAGCCGTCATATGTACCTCCCCATTCCACCGCTGATGTCGATCGAGGCTCCGGTGATGTAGCTGGCCCTTCGGCTGGCGAGGAACGCGACCAGCCCGGACACCTCCTCGGGTTCCCCGAAACGCCCCAGGGGAACTTCAGCCGAGGCGGTCTGAGTCAGGAAGTCCTCCCGACTCAACTGCGGCGCCCGCCGCTGATGGATGTTGTCCCACTGCGGCGTGCGGACGAAGCCGATGTTGACGCTGTTTACCAAAATCCCGCTCTGTGCCACCTCCATCGCCAGCGCCTTGGTGAAGGCCAGGCACGCGGCCCGGTCCACGGTGGTGGCAAAGAAGTTCGGGTCGGGCTGGCGCCCGTAGATGGCGTTGATGTTGATGATGGCGCCGCCCCCGGCCCGCTCCATGTGGGGCAGAGCCGCGCGGCTGCAGCGGATCTGGGAGAAGAGCTTGACCTCCAGGTCCTCGTGGAAGTCCTGGTCGGTCAAGGTGGCGAAGGTCCCGGGATGGGCCCGTCCGGCGTTGTTGACCAGGATGTCGAGGCCTCCCAGTTCGGATACGCTCTCGGCGAAGAACCGCTCCACCTCCTCGCTGTTGGTCACGTCGGCGACCTGAGCTACGACCTTCCCCCCGCCCGCCCTCAGCTTCTGGGCGGCCGCCTGCAACTCGTCCTGGTTGCGAGCGCAGATGGCGACCTGGGCCCCCTCGGTTAGCAGCTCTCTGGCGATGGCAGCTCCCAGTCCCTTTGAGCCCCCGGTCACGATGGCCCGCCTCCCCGTCAGCTGAAGGTCCAACTGACTAGCCCGAGGCTTCGGGAAGGCTCTTGCCCCGCAGGTCCAAGAGGGCCTGTCGAGGCGGGTTGAAGATGTCGTATTCGTGGCAGGCGACCTCTCGGGCGCGTGCCCCGTGGGGCACGTTGGCGGGGATCACCGCCACCATGCCCGGCTTGAGAAGCCGGACTTCGCCGTCTATCTCGAACTCTAGCTCGCCCTCCACCACCAGGGTGATCTGCTCCTCGTCGTGGGCATGCATAGGAGCTTCGGTGTTTGGTGCGAAGCGCACGGAGTTGAGCATGGTGGCCTGCCCCAAGGCCGGCCGGAACTCGAGTCCGGGCAAGAACACGACTGGCTCGACGTCGTTGGCCAGATCGAGAAAATGGCCCTTGGCAGTGGGGGCATTGCCCGACCCCGGTGCCCGGAAGTACTGGTCGGCGAGGCTCATGAACGCATCTCCCCTGTTGCCGAGAGGCCACCTGCCGATGTCGGACCAACCCGCGAGGTCTCCCGCCGTTCGGCGCCCATCGTAGCCCCACGGCGGCGCACCGAGCGAGGCGGGCGGACCTCGTGTCGCTGGCTGTTGTCGATTGTATACAATTGACAGTTGAAGATCTACGGCCCAGCCGTCCGCGAAGCCCCCTCAGCTCAGATCAATCAGTGCGGAGGCGGAATCAGCAAGGGTCGCGGTTGGCCGTTGTTGAAGAGGTCGGCTCTGATCAGCACCGTTCAGCACCGAGGCGGAGGTGATGCAGTCGGCGTGGCTCAGGCCGGGCCACGCTGGACCGTGGGTGCGAATCTCATGGCGGACCGAAACCGTGAGCCAAGGCACGCCACCGGGGGGTACGTGACTGGGCGCACGCGGTGCGACCTTGAGCAGGCTGATGTGACCACGTATGACCCCTGAACCTTTCCGCGCAGCCCTGATCACGGGGGGAACCTCCGGGATCGGACTGGCAACTGCACGACGCCTCGGGGCTGATGGTTTTGGCGTGGTCATTACCGGCCGGGATTCCGAGCGCGGGACGAATGCCGAGCAGCAGCTCCAAGCCGACGGTTTCCAGGCAAAGTTTGTGGCCGCAGACGTGCGCGACCGAGACGCCGCTAAGTCAGCCGTCGCTGCTGCCGCTCAGCTGTACGGAGGGCTGGACGTGTTGGTGACTAACGCCGGAGTCGGCTTGGTCAGCCCACTGATCCTGACTCCTCCTGAGGAGCTTGAAAGACTCTTTGCGGTCAATGTCATTGGATACCTGAACTACGTGCAAGCGGCACGGCCTTGGCTGACTCTGAGCAGCCAGCCCGCGGTGGTGGTCGTCTCGTCTGACTCCGGCATCCGGGGCGATGTCCCTTTTGGTGCCTACTCGGTGTCCAAGGCAGCGGTCAATATGTTGGGCCGGATGCTGGCGGTTGACCTGGCCCTCGAAGGGATCCGCGTGAATGTCATCTGCCCGGGTGACACCGTTCCAGGCATGCGGTACATGGGGCCGCTTTCCACCCCCGAGACGAGTTCGGATGACCCTGCCCGCTGGACGCCCTCTCCGCTGGGACGATTTGCCCGGGCGGAGGAGGTGGCGGACGCTATCGCATACCTCGCCGAGGGCCACGCCAGCTTTATCACCGGAGCCGTACTGACGGTCGACGGAGGCGCGGGCGCGGGATATCTGTGACTGGTGCAATCGACACCGGGCCACGCCCTAAATCAGCTTCGATCTTGTTTCGGGGGGTGGCGATGACAAGGGCCGACCGATCGTGCTGTGATGCCGCGATGGATCGCCCCCATCCCCACTTCCCTTCTGCGGTTGGCGCCAAAGCTTGGCGATAGAAAAGCTCGCGGCCGACGGCTACGATCCCCGGAGCGTTCGGGCCCTGTTTCCCGCTCTGGCGGACGGTTATGCGTACCTGGACGGGGCGGCTGGTACTCAAGTACCAGAGCCCGTGATCGACACCATAGCCAACGCCTACCGCGCTGGCCTGAGCAACACAGACGGCGCCTTTCCTTCAAGTCGGCGCGCCGACCACATAGTTGCGGAGTGCCGGCAGTCGATCGCCGACCTCGTCGGGGGGCAGCCAGATGGCGTGGTACTAGGTCCAAACATGACCACCTTGACCTACCGGATCGCCTTTGCCATGGCCAAGCATTGGAAAGCGGGCGACGAGATAGTGGTATCCCAGCTTGATCACGACGCCAACGTTCGCCCCTGGGTCCAAGCGGCGGCGCAGGCCAATGCCACAATTCGCTGGGCCGAGGTGGATCCCGCGACCGGGGAGTTGCCGACCGACCAGTATCGGCAGCTCGTAGGCGAGCGCACCAAGCTGGTGGCCCTGACGGCGGCGAGCAACGTTTTGGGGATTCGGCCCGACGTTGCCGCGATCACTGCCATTGTCCATAGAGCGGGAGCGCTCGCGTATGTCGACGGAGTCCACGCGACGGTGCATGGACCCATCGACATCCACGCGCTGGGCGCCGATTTCTACACCACAAGCGCCTACAAATGGTGTGGGCCTCACGTGGGGGCTCTTGTCGCCGATCCGGCGCTGCTGGAGGGGATCGAGCCGGACAAATTGGCCCCCGCATCTGACCAGGTACCCGACCGGTTCGAACGGGGGACACCGCCTTTTGCCGACTACGCCGGGGTCACCGCGGCGGTGGACCACCTGGCAGGCTTGGCATCATCTCCGGGTGCGAGCAGGCGATCGCGGCTGACCAGCTCGATGACGGCCGTTGAACGCTATGAAGCAGAAGCTTTCTCCGTCCTTTTGGGTGGGCTGGAGGAGATGGAGCACGTCACCTTGTACGGCAGATCCGACCGCCGTTGTCCAACGGCCTATTTCAGGGTCGATGGCCACGACCCCTGGGAAGTGGCCGTGAAGTTGGCCGAGCGCAAGATCAATGTCTGGAGCGGCGACAACTACGCCTGGGAGGTGACGGGTGCTCTAGGCATCCGAGATGCTGGTTGCGCGGTCAGGGCCGGTCTCGTGCATTACAACGACCACACCGACATCGATCGGCTCCTTGAGGCGGTTGCCGCACTGAAGCGCTAGCTAGCAGTCGCCAGGTCCTTGGTCGTCGCAGCAGCCGCCCCAGCCGATGGATCAGTCGCCGGTGCTAGCGAGGCCACCTCGGAGGCTGGCCTGCTGTCAAATGGAGGGCGCGCTTCGGCTCGCAGGATAATGGGAGGGAGCCCCAGTGCTGCTCAGACCCGGGCGGATTAGGGAGTTAGCAGCTTGCGTGCAGTCGTGTTTTCAGGCCCGACGGAGCCTCTTCGGATCGAGGATGTTCAGCTCGAAGCCCCAAAATCGGGTGAGGTTAGGGTGCAGATATCAGCCGCGGGAGTGTGTCGCAGCGACCTTCATTCCCGGGTAGGCGACTGGCCTCGCCGCGTACCGCTCGTGATGGGTCACGAGGGTGCTGGCATTGTCCTAGAAGTTGGCTCCGGCGTAACTAGTGTGGCTCCGGGAGACCACGTGGTCCTCTCCTGGCAACCCGCATGTGGGAAGTGCCGCCGCTGCGCATCGGGCCGCCCCCAGCAGTGCGAACTGGTGGCGGAGGTGGTAGCGCCCCTCGGCGTGCTCTATGACGGTACGTCGCGTCTGCGCCTACGGGGCCAGCCGGTCTTTCATTACTCGGGGGTCTCCTCGTTCGCGGAGGAGGCAGTGGTGCCAGAAAGCGGTGTCGTCCGGATCCCTGCCGAAGTGCCGCTCAGCAGCGCAGCACTGCTCGGGTGCTGCGTGACAACCGGTGTCGGTGCGGCCTTGTGGACAGCGCGGGTAAACCCCGGAGCGACGGTAGTCGTGATCGGTTGTGGCGCCGTGGGGCTGAACGCAGTGCAGGGAGCCCGCTTGGCGGCCGCTGCCCAGATCATCGCCGTCGATCCGGTGGCCGAGAAGCTCACATTAGCCAGGGAATTCGGCGCTACCAAGACAGTGCTCGCTCGGAGCTCTGAGGTCATATCGGAGATTAGAGACTTCACCGTGGGTGGCGCCGACTTCGTCTTCGACTGCATCGGGCTGCCAGAGACGGTAGGCGATGCAATCAAGATGCTCGGAGTGGGCGGCTGTGGGGTACTCGTTGGCCTGCCCGCGGTGGGCGACCAGGCTGAGTTCACGCCGTACAGTCTGGTCGAATCGGAGCAAAGGGTCGTGGGCTCCTACTACGGCAGCTCTCGGCCTAAGGCCGACTTCCCCTTCCTTGCCGAGCTCTATATCCAGGGGAGATTGAAGATAGACGAGCTCGTCACTTCGCGCCGCCCGCTGGCGGAGGCGGAAGTTGCACTGGACGATCTCCGAGCCGGGCGGGGAATCAAGACTGTACTCGAGCCATCGCCCAGGCTTGAGCGCCAGCCACCTACGGTCACGTAGCTGACGGCGTGCCCAGCTGAATTTGCATCTGGTCGACCCGCAGCTCTGACGCCCGCAGAGTGCGCCGCCCTAGACACCAAGGGCGTGAACTCTCGAGCTGCAGTGACGTCTAAAGCGCATCCACCGCAGTTTCAGAGTATTCCGCGCCGAACCTCTGGAAGGACCTGTCGATGCAGAAGTCGACCCCGTCGCTTCGGTGCAGTGAAGCGGCCGCCCTCGACCACGACCTCACCACCCAAGATCGTCATAACCGGCCAGGCGCCCACGCGCCAACCCTCCCATGGCGTGTAGTCGGACTCATGGAGATCGGCAGCTGTGACCACCCGCTCTTGTTCTGGATCGATCAGCGCTAGATCCGCGTCGCTGCCGACGGCGATGACGCCCTTCTGGGGATAGAGCCCCATGATCTTGGCCGCGTTGGTCGCTGTGAGTTCGGCGAATCGCACCAGACCAAGATCTCGCCGCTGCACCACCTCCGTAAAGACTATCGCCATCCGGGGCTCAACTCCGGTGTTGCCACCGGTCACATCATCAATCCGTCGCCCGGCTGTTTTTACCGCATAGCTTGTGCACAGTTCGTCGGTGGCAAAGGCAGCGATCTCGCCACGAGCCACCCCTTGCCAAAGTTCATCAGTGTCTGCGCGGCTCTTCAACGATGGGTAGGTGTGGTATTTCATGCCATCCGGCTCGCGGTAGTCGTCATCGGTGTGGAGCGCGTATTGATGCAAGGTCTCACCAAATACAGCCACTCCTTGCGACCTGCCCTCTGCGATGGCCGCAACCCCGGTCGCGGCGCTTACGTGCATCATGTAGAGGACTGAGCGAGGTACGCTCTTGGCCAGGCCGATCACGCGTCTGAAGGAGAGTTCCTCCGAGAGGGCACTGTGAACCTCTGACATGTGTTCGAACCCGACATCGCCCTGACGGATGTACTCGCGGTACATGTGCATGACCAGGTCATCGTCCTCGGCGTGCATGGCTAGTAGGCCGTTGTGCTGGGCCGTGAGCTTGAGCATCTCCCAGATGCTGCCGAAGGGAACCTTGGTGGGTGGCTCACCAGGGATGACATCACTGGTGAAGATCTTGAAGCTAGGGAATCCTGCTGCGATCACGTCTGGTACTTCGGCCAGTTTGCTGGGTTCGATCTTACCGCTAACCACGACGTGGAAGGAAAAGTCCGTGTAGCTCTTGCCTTCCCACTGTGCCTTGCGTGCCTCCAAGGTTTCCCTAAGGGTCTCCCGGGGAGCGTTCCAGGCGAAGTCGAGCAGGCAGGTGGTACCACCATGGAGAGCTGCCCGGCTGACCGTCTCGGCACCGGCTGTGTAGCTGGGCTCACCGCCGGCCGGATCGGCCACCTCCATGTCGCAGTGGATGTGCGGATCTACACCTCCAGGTACGATCACAAGCCCATCAGCCGCAATCGTTCGAGTCGCTGGCTCAGCCACCGTGCCCTGCGATAGGAGAGCGATCTTGCCCTCGCTGATGCCGATGGACAGAAGCTCTGCTCCAGCGGGCGTGACCACTAGGCCACCTTTGATTAGCAGATCAAGCATCGCTCGTGCTCTCCAGTCGACGACAGGATCTAATCGCCCGGCCGAGAGTATACGGTAGAGGGGATAGACTGTTGACTGTTGACAAAGCCCAGCGACTATTGGTATGAGGTGGGGCTTAACCCCGCGTGAACTTGCTTGCTGTTTCGAAGGGAGGGCCGAGAGGTGCAGATTAGGTGGTTCTCCCGTCTCGCTTTGGGGATCGGGACCCTGGCCCTGCTCGGGGCCTACCTCGGAACGGTGTCGCCGGCCGAAGCCGCTTCCAAGTCCGGTGCCACAGTAACCTTCGCCCTTCCCCCGGGGGTGGTCTCGACCTACATCTTCCCCTTCGCAACTGGGCCTGATACCGAGAACGTCAACCTCTTTCAGATGTGGCCGTTCTTATGGCGCCCCCTCTATTGGTATGGGGACGACGGGAACGTCGGTATCAACTGGAAAGAGAGTGTCGGCGAACCACCGGTCTACTCGAACGGTGGCCGTACGGTAACGATCACACTGAAGAAGACCTTTAGATGGTCCGATGGCCAGCCCGTCACGAGCCGCGATGTCGAGCTCTGGATGAACATCTTCTTCGCAGAGCGAGATAACTATCTTGCCTACACCGTGGGGAGCATCCCAGACGACGTCACTTCGATGTCGTTCCCTTCTTCCACTCCCTATCAGTTCAGCCTCACGTTCAACAAGGCCTACAGTCACCAGTGGCTGCTCTATGACCAACTGAGCCAGATCTGGCCGATTCCCCAGCAGAGCTGGGACCGTACGTCGGTGACTGGGCCGGTGGGGAACTACGACACAACCACGGCGGGAGCAAAGGCCGTCTACAACTTCCTCAATAGCCAGTCGGAAGACGAGGAGACGTACGCCACGAATCCCCTCTGGAAGACGGTGGACGGTCCCTGGCTCGTCTCAGCCTTCAGTCCGACCACCGGATACAACGCCTTTGTCCCCAATCCCCACTACACCGGACCGGGAAAGCCCAAGATTGCCAAATTCGAGGAGCTTCCCTTCACCAGCGCGGCGGCCGAGTTCGACGCGCTCCGAGCCGGTGAGGTCGACTATGGCTACCTCCCGACCGAGGACCTGTCTCAGGAAAGCTACTTCAAGTCGCGCGGCTACACCATCTCAAAGTGGCCGGTGTTTGGAATCAACGTGTTTGCCCTGAACTTCACCAACCCCACTGTGGGTCCGATCTTCAAACAGCTCTACATTCGCCAGGCGTTCCAAAAGCTGGTCAATCAACGCCAGATTGTGAAGGACGTCTACCATGGCGTTGCCTTCCCAATCTATGGTCCGATTCCCGGCATTCCCAATCCCTTCGCCAAGAACACGGCGGTCACCAACCTCTACCCCTACAGCGTCGCTGGAGCCCGGAAGCTGCTCTCTGAGCATGGTTGGACCGTGGTGCCGGAGGGAGTCGACAGCTGTGCTCGACCTGGGACTGCCAGCAACGAATGTGGTGCTGGCATCACTCAGGGTGAGAAGTTGGATTTTGTCGAGAAGGTGGCCAATGGATCAGCTCCATTCCTGGCCGAAATGGAAGACGTGCAGTCGAGCTGGTCGGAAGCTGGTATCCACGTGACCCTGCTCCAGGCGACAGCTGGCCAGCTGTACTCCAGCCTCTCCCCCTGCGTGAACGGCACTGGGGGCTGCACCTGGGACATCATCAACATCGGCGAGACCGGAGAGACCGGCTCCTACTCGCCCGAATACCTGCCCAATGGAGCTCAACTCTGGGGTACCGCTGGGGCCCAGAACAATGAGGGCTACAGCAACGCCAAGATGGACTCCCTGATCGCCGCCAGTGAGTTCAGCTCAGCCCCGTCGGCCATCCAGAAGTTGGCGACGTATGTGAGCCAGCAGCTTCCGCTGCTCTTCCAGCCTAACTACCCGTATCAGCTCTCGGTGATCAGTCCCAAGCTGCACGGAGCCCTGCCCCAGGATCCCAACCTCAACCTCTATCCGCAGTACTGGTCGTGGAGCTGACTCCCGATGCAAGGGCTGGCAGCAACGAGCCACAGGGTTCCAGCGCCTAGATGGTGCGACGCAGGATCGCGCCGGCGCTCACCCGTGGAGCGTAGCGCCGGCGCAAGCGCGCCCCGAGGTCGCTCGGTTGGCGAAGGTTTGATTCTCCGGAGCCGGGCAGACAGTGAGCTCGGGGTGATCGACGCGGCTGTTTAGCATGCCGCTCCGTTCAACTGCGCCCGAGGCCACACGATCGTGCAGGACGGGGTCCAGCTAGGATAGGTAACCCGACACAGCGACCTATCTGCGGGCCGGAAACAGCGCCGGGCTCGGGATCGTAAAGGGCAGCCACCAGAGAGGAGCGACTCCATGTCGGCCTACTCCATCGCCGCGGTCGAGGCAGAGCTCTCCGATCTGCGCTCGGCGGTAAGGAGCTTGTGCGCACGGTTCCCCGGCCCCTACTGGCAGGCTCTCGACGAGTCCCGAAGCTATCCCGACGATTTTGTAAAGGCGCTAGGGGACAGCGGATACCTCTCTATCTTGATTCCTGAGGAGTTCGGCGGCGCAGGTGGAACGCTGATGGAGGCGTCGGTGATCCTCGAGGAGATCCACCGTTCTGGGGGCAACGCTTCCGCCTGTCATGCGCAGATGTACACCATGGGCACGTTGCTGCGCCACGGAAGCCAGCAACAGAAGGAACGTATCCTCCCCAGGGTGGCGCGCGGCGAGATCCGGCTCCAATCTTTCGCCGTCACCGAGCCGTCCGCAGGGTCAGATACCCTCCACCTCACCACCACGGCCACCCGAGATGGGGCTGGATACGTTGTAACCGGCCAGAAGATGTGGACGTCGCGCATACAGCATTCAGATCTGATGATACTTCTGGCCCGAACTGCCCCCTCGGACAGTTCCCAAGGCGGCCGTGATGGCCTCTCGGTATTCCTCGTGGACCTGAAAGAAGCGGAGGCTCGGGGAATGACGGTGCGGCCGATTCGGACCATGCTCAATCACGAAACCAACGAAGTCTTCTTCGACCGACTCCGGATCCCTGAATCCGCCCTGATTGGGGAGGAGGGTCAAGGGTTCAGCTACATCCTCGACGGGATGAATGCGGAGCGCATCTTGATAGCCGCCGAATGCATCGGCGACGGTTACTGGTTTCTGGACCGGGCCAGCGAGTACGCGCGAAACCGGGTGGTCTTTGGACGACCGATAGGGGCCAATCAGGGCGTAGCCTTCCCTCTAGCCCGATCTTATGTGAGCGTCCGTGCTGCCGACCTCATGCGCATCCGGGCGGCGAGCCGCTTCGATGATGGCTTGGATTGCGGGTCGGACGCAAACATGGCAAAACTGCTGGCATCTGAGGCCTCCTGGGAAGCAGCCAACGCCGCGATCCAAACATTTGGTGGCTACGGCTTTGCGGCTGAGTATGACGTAGAACGAAAGTTCCGCGAGACCCGCCTCTACCAAGTCGCTCCCATCTCCAGCAATTTGATTCTGGCCTACCTAGCCCATCACGTTCTGAAGTTGCCGCGGTCGTACTAACAAGGAGTCTCGTCTACGTCGAATAACAATCTAGATACGCCGCCTTGGGACGAGGGCCGTGTCCTCGCGCTGTTCAGCGAGCTCTCCAACCAGGGTCGTTGGGGAGTGGACGACGAGCTTGGGACGCTGAATTTCATAACTGAACAGACCCGGATCGAAGCGGCGCGTGAAGTTAAGATCGGGCGCTCCATTTCGATCAGTCGGGTCATTGACACGGTAGGCACGCCAGCAAATCCCCCGCCAGCGCGTCACCGCATGCTCTACTACGGGGCCGACTCGATCTCCTGCGGTGACAGTCTGGACATCACGATCCATGGCATGGCCACGACTCACCTTGATGCTGTAGGCCATGAGTCGTTCGACCAGCATCTCTACAACGGCCCGTCGGTGGACGAGAGCGTCCTCGCTTCCGGGCTCCATTGGGCGAACATCGTGGTGCAGCGGGAGGGAATCTTGGCTCGGGGCGTCCTGCTGGACGTTTGTGCAGCCCGGGACGTGGCCTGGCTCGAACCCCACGATCGAATCACCCACGCTGATCTAGCTGCCGCCGAGGCGCTATCGGGTACCGAAGTGCGGTCGGGAGATGTTGTGGTAGTCCATTCTGGTTACGACCGAGCTCTGATGGGAGGTCAGCCGATAGCCTCGTCGATGCGGGCTGGCCTCGGTCCCGAGTGCCTTCCCTGGCTGCACGACCGCCAGGTAGCGGTGTTCGCTGGCGACTGCATCGAGCAGCTGCCATCCCCCTATCCACGGGTACCGTTCCCACTGCATCAGATAGGGTTGGCGGCCATGGGCCTGGTTCTGCTCGACAGCGTGATTGCGGACAAACTTGTCGGCATCTGTCGTGCGCTTGGACGTTCGACTTTCCTGTTCACCGCCGCACCTCTTTTGATTCCCAACGCGACAGGTTCGCCGGTCAACCCTATTTGCACCTTTTAGGGCGTGAGCCCTAAATGCTGTGGCGGCTTGGAGCCGGAAGGGTAAATCGCGGATCTAGCCGCTTTGTCTGAGGGTCGCATCTTGTGTCACCGAGAGCGGCCAGCGTTAGCGAGATTCTGGACGACGATCGTGTCCGACCTTGGGGCTGTAACGCGCAAATTCGGAGCAGCGCGCGGGTCCGCGAATACCCGCGGTTGCTCCATTCGTGTCGTCCGACGAGGTATCGGCCTACCGCTCAGCGACCACCACACGGTTGGCGCAAGAGCATCGGCCAACGGTCTGTATCTCCTCGTCGTACGCTTCTCCGATTCAAGAATTGGTGTCTCGCAGGTTGCCATTCGGAAAATGCCTCGGGCTGCGGTACGAACAGTACCCTCAGCTTAGATCCGTTCGCCGATACTCTGCCCCTGGACGAAAAAGAGCAGGTAGTCCGGACCTCCTCCTTTGGTGTCGGTGCCGCTCATGTTGAATCCACCGAACGGGTGGACGCCCATGTAAGCTCCGGTACTGCGTCGGTTGATGTAGAGGTTCCCAACGTGAAAGCGTTGCTTTGCCTGGGCAATTCGTCGCGGGTCGCGGCTGAAGTACGCACCTGTGAGCCCGTAGTCCGTTCCGTTGGCAATCTCCAACCCATTCTCCCAGTCTCTGGCCCGAAGTAGCGCGACTACCGGACCAAAGATCTCTTCCTGGGCGATCCTTGCCTCCGGGCGCACACCACCGAACACCGTGGGCTGGATCAAGTGTCCCTCGCCGGAGGCGCGTCCCCCGCCGAGGAGTAGCTCACCCTCTGTTCTACCGACTTGTATGTAATCGAGGACCTTCGCCTCGGCGGCACCGTCGATCACGGGACCTACCGTGACTTGCCGGTCAAGGGGATCCCCGACAACAAGCTGAGCAGCCAAATCCACGACACGCTCCGAGACTTGGTCGTAGATCGACGAAGCCAACACAGCCCGAGACCCGGCCGAGCACTTTTGCCCTTGATACCCGAACGCCGAGGCGACGATAGCCTCGGCAGCAAGGTCTAGGTCGGCGGTCTCGTCGACTACTATCGCGTTCTTGCCGCCCATTTCCAGTTGCACACGCTTCAGCCAGGTCTGTCCTGGGTGGACCTTGGAGGCTCGCTCGTAAATGCGGACCCCGACCTCCCGGGAACCGGTGAAGGCAACAAAGCGGATCTTGGGGTGATCGACCAACGCCTCACCGACCAGCTCCCCGTGCCCGGTCAGCAGGTTGAGTACCCCCGGGAGCAAGCCGAGCCCGAGAAAGATGTCGACTAGCCAGGCGGCGGTGGTACTCGATGTTTCGGCTGGCTTGAGGACGACGCAGTTACCGGTCACTAGCGCAGAGGTCATCATCCCGGTGACTAGGGCAAGCGGAAAGTTCCAGGGAGAGATCACCGTTCCCACCCCGAGCGGTAAGTAGCGGAACTGGGTCAACTCTCCGGGCCAGGGCGTCATATGATCTCGGCCGCTGAGTCCCAAAGCTTGGCGGGCGTACCACTCCATCAGGTCGACGGCCTCAGCCACCTCACCGTCCGCCTCATCCCAGGATTTACCGACCTCGTAGACCATCAAAGCAGCGAGATCGCCGCGGCGGCGACGAAGGACTTGGGCGGCGCGGAGGAGCAGATTGGCCCGCTCCTCCATCGGCGTGCGAGACCATTCGGGGAAGGCCGACCATCCCGCAGCGATCGCCCGCTCCACGTCCTCGGCACGCCCTGCAGCGTGGCGGCCGACTACCTGACTCGGATGAGCGGGGTTGTAAGACTCGATGACCTCGCCCGTATCGACCCGGTCTCGTCCGAGCACAAGAGGGTAGTCGCGTCCCAGCTCGGCGCGTACCCGAGCCAACGACTCCTCGAATTCGCGGAGGTTGCTCGGAACTGAGTAGTCGAGAGTGGGCTCGTTGCGGAACGGTGGCACGGTCAACCGGGCATCCTCCTAGTTCGAGTCATGCGATGGCGGGTCGCACGCGAGTCTACCCGTCGGCGAGCCAACACCACCGACCACGATCCGCCACTTCGAGCGTGCGAGGTTCCCCGCAGCTGACCTCATCGACCATTTAGATATTCGCTACTGCCAATCTGTGTTGACCCTCGGTCAAGTCCGGCCGATAATGCCGAGAAAAGTTAAGGTGGCGTTATAGGATCTCAGCGGCGCGACTACTAGATGATGAAACCCGTGTCAGACCGATGTCGATTGGGAAGATTCGGGGGTTCGGAAGAATGCCGTTTTTGGATTACTCGGACTTGGGGGTAGTGACTCATATGATTAAGTGGCCTTCGCGGAGTGTCCGGTTGTGCACGGCGGTTGCACTCACTGCTGTCTTGGCTGGGTTCTTGGGGTCTGGATCTGTGTCGGCCAGCTCCCAGGCTCGGCCGGTATCAAAGTCGGCCAAGATTCACATCGCGTTTTTCGGATTCGAAACCTCCAACTCCTTCGCTCAGGCTGGATGGATCGGTGTGCAAAAGGCTGCTAAGCAGTACCACGGAACTGCGACTTTCCTGAACGGGAACTTCGACCCTACAACGCAGGACAATCAGATGACAGACGCCATCGCCGAGCACAAGTACAACGTGTTTGTAGTTGAAGCATACGGTGATGCTGAGATTGTACCCTACGTTCGCCGGGCGATAAAAGCGGGGATCTCAGTAGTGGCGGAGTATGCACCGATTGGGAGCAACTTCACGACCGATAAGCCCCAGGTCCCTGGACTCATCTCCGTCGTGGACGTACCCAAGCACAACGGCATGGTGCTGGGGCAGATGGGCATCGCTGCATGTGGCAATCTGGATCCGTGCGAGGTTGCGTTTTTAATTGGCAATACAACCTCCCCTCTGGACGTTGTCCGGTCTCAAGAAGTGGAGTCGGTACTGAAGTCTGATCCTAAAGTCGACTTAGTCGCTACGCCGGTGGCTGGCTACGTGCAGGCGACGGGCGAGACCACTGCTCAAGAAGTTTTGGCAGCCCACCCTGACCTCAACGTGATGATCGGAAGTTCGCAGGCGATCGAGGGAGCGCAGATATACCTTCAGCAAGCCGGCAAGCTCAATCAGGTGAAGCTGGTTGGGAATGGCGGTTCAACTCAAGCCGTGGACGCGGTCAAGGCGGGCAAGTGGTTCGGGACGTACTTCGAGGATGAGCCCGCCGAGGCATATTTGGCCACTAAGTTGGCGATCGAGAAGTACCAGGGCAAGAAGGTTCAGACGGCTGTCAATTCCGCTTCCATCGGCCCTGTAGGCAAGTGGCTCGGCGATGGGACTCGCGCTCACCTCAAGGGAGTCTCCGGCACCTACAGTGACTACTAGCTGCAACTTGAACCCAGCCTTGCGGGCGCGTGCTCTCCACTAGCTGCCTTAGCAAATCGTATTCAGGACACCCGGTCGTGGACCGGGTGTCCTTAGACGTCGAGCGCGGCGAGATTCACGCCATCGTCGGCGAGAACGGGGCTGGCAAGACCACACTGCTCCAGATGATCGCGGGCTTGGTCAGGAGCGATACGGGGAGCGTCAGGGTAGACGGCGTGGTTGTGCCCAGTCGGGGCCGAGTGGCAGCGCTTCGAGCCGGGATCGCCATGGTTACGCAGGAACTCGCGACCATCCCCGCGCGAAGTGTCCTTGAGAACGTCTATCTGGGGCGGGCAGCGCCACCGGTGGGTAGCGCCCGAGCTCACTTCAGCCGCGACTTTGCACAGCTAGTCGCCGATACGGGTTTTGCTCTCAACCCAAACCAGCTGGCCGGGGCGTTGTCTTTGGCAGATCGTCAGCTTCTGGAGATTCTTAGAGCCTTGGCAGCTGACCCTAAGGTGCTCCTCCTGGACGAGCCGACCACTGCGATGAGCTTCGATCAGTCAGAGCACTTCCGCGACCTGGTGGTCGAACTCGCCGAGCGAGGCAAGGCCATCATCTGGGTTTCGCATCATCTTGAAGAACTCCGATCAAACGCGCATCGCGTCACCGTGATGCGGGACGGCGCCGTGGTGGGATCTGGGCCCACTAGTACGTTTACCGAGACCGGCCTTGTGCAACTCATGGTCGGCTACCCGGTTGATGTAGCCTTCCCGGCCCCAGGTGAAGTAGACAGCAGTAAGACGGCTGCGCTACGCGTGCGCAACCTCTGCACCTACAAAGAGAGTACTCCAATAAACCTCGAAGTGAAGTGTGGTGAGATTGTCGGGTGCTCAGGCCTCGTCGGAGCCGGACGCTCATCTCTCGCCCGAGCAATATTTGGGGCTGTTCCAGCGTCGTCGGGTTCCATAAGTGTCGGAGGCGGTCCGTGGTACACCCCCACGACGGTGCGGCGATCAATTGCCGAGGGCTTGGGGATGGTGCCTGAGGATCGCAAGCGACAGGGTCTTATCCTGCGGAGATCTGTAGCTGAGAATCTCATGCTCCCCTCCCTCCGTCATTTCACCAAATTTGGAGTAATCAACAGGGCAAAGGTGAGACGCGTCTGCTCCAAGTGGGTCACTGAGTCGGGCGTACGACCGCCCAAACCAACTATCCCCGTCGAGTCGCTCTCAGGAGGAAACCAACAAAAGGTGCTCGCGAAGAAGTGGCTGCAGACTGATCCGAAGGTGATGATCTTCGACGAGCCAACCCGGGGGGTGTCGGTGGATGCCAAAGTCCAGCTTCACCGCGTGATCGTCGATACGGCTCGACGAGGCGTTGGCGTCTTGCTGGTGTCGTCCGAGCTAGACGAGGTGCTTGGCCTATCCCATCGAACTCTCGTATTTCGAGACGGTTCAATAGTGGCCGAGTTTGGACGCGAAACAGCGACGCGTGAGCTAGTTGTGAGCGCCGCCTTCGGCCTGCGGCCTGCGGATGTCAGTAATGGCAACTGAGGGGGTCGCGACGGTAGCTGAGTCCATGGTTCCAAGAGGTATGCGGCGTGCCTTGGTACTGCGCGACTACGGAATCATCGGAGTTCTGACACTGCTGATTGCGCTGCTAGCAATCACATCTCGCAGCTTTCTAACTGGGGCCAACCTGTCAGCCGTTCTCGACCAAGCAGCCGTACCGGGGATCGCCGCGTGTGGTGTCACGCTGGCCATCGTCTCGGGCGCTTTCGACCTATCCCTCGGGTCGGTCTACGCGGTAGGAGGCATCCTGTCGGTGATGTTCTCCAAAGATACAGGAACCGGATTGGCCGATGTTGGAGCAACCGCCGCCGGGTTGGCGCTAGGGGGAATCAACGGATTCATCATCGCAGCGCTCGGCATCAACAGTTTCATCACCACACTGGCCACCAGCTTTGCCTTCGGAGGAATTGCCGTCCTCATCACAGGTGGCGTCTTTGTATCCACTAGCTCTGCCCATTTCGGGATCCTCGGCACTTTCACTCCGATCTGGGGCATAAGCGCCGCTACTTGGGTATTTCTTGGGGTGGCCCTGCTCACTGGAGTGATCCTGCACTCGACGGGTTACGGAAGGACGCTCTTCGCGATCGGTGGTAATCGCGAAGCCGCAAGACTCTCGGGAATCCGCGTACGTTTGAACCAAATGATCGCCCTCAGCCTCAGCGGTGGGTGCGCAGCGATCGCCGGTGTGATTGACGCATCGCGGACCACGGCTGCTTCATCTAGTAGCGGTTCCACCGAGACCCTTGCCCTCAGTGCCATCGCCGCCACAATAATTGGCGGCACCAGCATCCTGGGGGGTGATGGTGCAATCTGGCGAGCAGTCGTTGGGGTACTGATTCTAGGGCTGATGGCTGACGCATTCAACCTGCTGGGGATCAATGGCAACGTCCAGGAGATAGTTGAGGGCGGACTCATCTTGGCCGCGGTCGGGGCTGATGTTACTCTGCGTCGGCGCGGTTGAAGAAGGCGTCGGAAAGTGGAGCCTAGCCAACCCCACTCGGTCCAAGAAGTAGCAGAAGGGGTTGGCCACGATGTCGGCCCAGGTGGTAGCAACGCCTCTGAAATAGTGCGCAGACGCTTGGTGAGTGCAGTGGAAGAGGCTGAGGTGGTGATCACCAACACTGCATATTCATCTCAGATCACCGAGGGTCAGGATTTCGCGTCAGCGATCTACGATGCGGAGGGCGGCCTCCTCGCGGGGACTAGGCGAGGATCGGGGAGTTTTGTCGGGACGCTGGGGCGGGGCCTACGCGGCGTGCTGGGTCTCATCCCCCCCGCTAGCTTAGTTCCCGGGGACACTCTGATCACCAACGACCCCTGGCTGGGCGGAGGCCATGTTCCTGACATCCTCTCCATTCGACCGATCTTTTGGGGTGATCGGATCGTGGGTTTCGGTGCCAGCATTGTCCACGTCTCGGACGTGGGCGGGAAACCGACTGGAGACGGCCGGGACAACTTTGAAGAGGGACTTCACATACCACCAATGTACCTGTATCGGGCCGGCGTGCTGAACGCGGACTTGATGGGGATCATCGGGGCAAACGCCCGCAGACCGCGCCAAGTGCAAGGGGATGTCCAAGCGATGGGGGCGGCGAATGCCCTTATGGAGCGACGAGCTCAGGAGACCCTCAAGCAGCGCGGTTTGCAAGACTTCGATGCAATCAGTGCTGATCTGCAGGGACGAGCCGAGCGGGCCATGCACCTGCGGATCGCCGGACTTCCCGATGGCACGTATCGTGATGAACTGGAATGCGACGGTCTTGGGGAGAAGATCCGAATCGTGGTGGCTATCACCATCGCGGGGGAAGCAGTGACCGTGGATTTCGCCGGGACCTCATCCGAAAGTCGGTGGGGTATCAACGTGCCCAGCCAGCTGACCTATGCCCAGACGATGTATGCGCTAAGGGTCGTCTTGGCGCCAGATATCGCGATGCTCGAGGGATCCTTTCGCCCATTCCGAGTTGAGGCACCAGAAGGATCAATCTTCAACCCAAGGCCTCCGGCGCCCACAATGCTGCGCACGATCGTCGTGCACAACGTTTGCGGGGCTGTCTGGCGCGCCCTAGCCCCTCTGGTGCCGAAGCACATCCCCCCTCAACGTATCTGTGCTCACTTCGGTGGGATCTGGGTCGTGCGATTCAGGGGCGTTTACCGGCAGGTACCTAGCGCCTATCGGCGCGGTGGTCCCGCTCACATGGTCGGATCCTTCACAGAGTCCTATTTCGCCAGCGGCGGTATGGGAGCCCTCGGCAACCGTGACGGCCAACACGCGGTGTCGATGCCCGTCAACTGCTGGAACGTGCCGATGGAGGTGATGGAGTCCCGGGCTCCCGTAATGTTCGAAGAGAAAAAACTGCTCCAGGACTCGGGAGGTGTGGGACAGTATCGAGGTGGACTCGGGCAAACCGTGAGTATCCGCGTGCTCAGCGATCAGCCAATTGACTTTATCCTGGGCAACGTGGGGCGGCTTGACCCACCACCCTTTGGACTAGCCGGCGCTGGACCTGGTCGGGCTGGCTACGTCGGAGTGGACGACGTGGCTGCCAGTCCCCGATCTGCTCATGAAGTGCACAAAGACCAGATCGTGACGGAGATTATCCCCGGAGGTGGTGGTTATGGCCCAGTCTCTGCCCGCCTTAAAGAGGCTGTAGAGCGAGATGTGCGCTTGGGATACGTAAGCCGGAAGGCGGCACTAACCGAGTACGGCGTAGAGATCGCCGTCGCTCCCTAGCCGGATCACGCATGCGCGCAACTGTCAGTCGAAGTGAGGGCTGCAATCTCAGCGACGGCTACTCGCACCACCTGCTCGGAGCGTTGGAGGCAGAGGAGCTAATGCAATGAGTACAGGAAGGCACGCACGCCGACTCGTGATTCCCTCCGATCTGTACGACATCCGATACGTCAGCGATTCCCAGATATCGCCGGATGGGTCGCACATCGCCTTTGTCAGGACGGATGTTGTGAGAGAGATCGATTCTTACATCTCAACCATATGCACCGTAGACCGCCGAGGTGATGGTCTGCAGGAGATCGGCGAAGGACGGCTTCCTCGGTTTTCCCCTAGCGGCATGTCGGTAGCTTTTGCACGGGGAGCGGAGCTGTGGATCATGGACTCCGATCTCCACCTGGTAGCCCAAATGCCTGGAACAGTTCGGGAGCTGAAGTGGCAGCCACAGGGTCAGCAGCTCGCGGCTGTCGTCGACACGACTACGGATGCCCGTGCCCTGTCATCCGTAGTCGGGGTGCATCACATTGTCCGCCCTCGATACCTATCGGATGGTGAAGGGTTCACATACAACCACCGCCCCCAGGTCGTGGTCGTAGATGTCAGGTCTGGCGAAGTACGCCCGGTCACCCACGAGCAACACGGTGCGTTCGGTGTGGCTTGGAGCCCTGACGGTCGACGCCTTGCCTACATAAGGCCACTCGGAGACCCAGATGTTGGCTGGAACCGGGAGATCTGTACGCAGCGTGTCGGCGCGCTGGAGAGTACCTCGTGGTGGCGCGGAGTGGGCATCCAAAATCTGGAGTGGGCTCCATCAGGTGAACGCATCGCCTTCCGGGCTGGTCGGCATCGGTACCAACCATCGATGAATTTCGACTTGTGGGCGATGACCCTGGGGGTTCCTGCACAAATCCTGACCGAATCGCTCGATCGCTTCGTCGGCAACGACAGAACCCTGGGGGACGCGTACTGGGGCTTCCAGTCCGTTGTACAGGGCGGGCTATGGACGCGAGCGGGAGAATCGCTAGTATTTATCGCGGCTGACCGGGGAACGAACCGCCTTTACGAGGTGTTCACAGAGCCGGGAGACCTACGCCCCATACCGATGCCGGACGATGCTGTCGTCTTCGACTTCCAAGTAGCCTCGGACACAACTGACATTGTGGCGACTGTGGCGACTTCCAGCTCCGCGACAGAGATCTGGCTCCTCCCGGGGGGCGGACCCATCACAACCGTGAACGAGAGGGTAGCCGCGCGCGTGCGAATCGAAGTCCCCCACCGGATCACATGGCAATCGTCCGAGGGGCCCGAGGTGGAGGGATGGGTCTACTCACCGGACGTCGCGCCTGGCATCAAGCCACCAGTCATTCTGTTCGTGCATGGTGGCCCGTACCGGCAGCACTCTGTCGCGCTCGCACATGAAGTACAAGCAATGGTATCCCACGGATATACCGTCTTCTGCCCCAATCCTAGGGGCAGCCAGGGGTATGGAGAAGCGTTCGCCGCCGCCATCGACGATGACTGGGGTAATTACGACTACAAGGACCTCATTGCTGGCCTAGATTACGTCTTGGCGGCTGGCTATGGGGACGCTGAAAGGGTAGGTGTCGTCGGGGGGAGCTATGGTGGCTACATGGTCAATTGGATTGTCACCCATACTCAGCGTTTCAAGGCCGCCGTATCTGATCGGAGCATCTCCGATCTGACAAGCTATCTCGGAACCGCGGACGGAGCGCTGACGTTCGGCCGCCCACTCTTCGGAAGTCCCTGGCAAGAATCCAACCTCGAGAGCCTGCGACGGCAGTCTCCGATCGCATACGTGGCCGACGCCCACACCCCTACCCTGCTCATGCATGGCCTCGAAGACGAAGTCTGCCCCATCGACCAGAGTCGGCAATTTTATCTGGCGCTCTGGGAAAGCGGATGCGAGGTAGAGATGGTCCTCTTCCCAAACTCCAGTCACGACCTCCCCCGGCGAGGGCGACCGTCCCTGCGAGAACGGCGGATCGAGTGGATTCTCGCCTGGTTCGACAACTACCTCTGACCAAACTGGGCGACGGGGACTCTGTTAGCGGCGCCACAGACGACCCACTTTCGAAGCATCACTTCAGACCAGATAATCGAAAACCCGTGTATTCACCGCAATTATACGGATCTCTCGGCAGAAAATGTGGCTCAGAACTTGGGCTAGGATGCACATCGTCTCGGAGTACAAGTGCTAATATAACTAGGACACTGCGGTACAGACAACGAAGAAATCAGGTGTAAGAATGCCTCCCACATCTGCCCCCCGGGCGGCCGGAAGTATCGAACGAAGTTTTCTCCCCGAAGGCGTCGCGCAGCTAACGATCACCTCGCCAGCCCGCTTGAATGCGTTTTCCTCCCCGATGCGTCACCAGCTGATTGAGGCGGTGTCAGAACTGGATGCAGACGATGGAACTCGAGCGATCGTACTGACTGGCGAAGGCGACAGGGCCTTCAGTGCCGGTCAAGACCTGACTGAGGCTCAGGGCTTCAGTGGGGATCAAGCGCAAAGCTGGGTCGAGGAGTGGGCAGCGGTCTACCGAGCAATCTTGAATCTTGACACGCCGACGGTCGCGGCGCTCAACGGCTACGCAGTCGGTGCCGGATTCCAAGTGGCTCTTATGTGTGATCTCAGGTTGGCCTCGATGACGGCCCGAGTGGGCATGCCGGAGATTGACGATGCAATCCCCTGCGTGACTGGCAGCTGGTCGCTCACCAATCTGCTGGGACGGGCCCAAATATCTGACCTCGTCCTTAGCGGCAGGCTGGTTTCCAGCGACGAGATGCTAGGGTGGGGTATCGTCTCCCAACTAGTAGCCCCAGACCAGCTGTTGGATAGCGCTTACAGCCTGGCCGCTGTGCTAGCCAAGAAGGACCGACTAGCAGTGCGCCTGGACAAAGCATGGCTGCGCCGCGACCTTCTCGACCGACTTCCCGACGCCGTGCGCGATGCAAAGTCAGCCCACGCCAAGGCATTTGAGTCTGGCGAGCCGCGGCGCGTCATGGCGGCCTTCCTTGAAAAGGCTCCCGCCACCAAACGCTTCTGATGACAGGAGCGAGAGGTCGCGTACTTTGAGTCGCGTGGCCACCGAGAGTGGATATGACCGCCGTATGATCCACCCCGGTTTGAACCTGGCGCTATTCAGTGGGCAGGGAACCGCCCGGTGATTAGGCTCGGAAGCGACCAGATCTTCGACGGTTCGGGTTCCGAGCCCACCAGTGGTTACGTCCAAATCGCTGGAGCGCGGATATCCGGTGTGCGTCCAGTCACGCCTGCATCTCCGTCACTAGACGCGGTCGTCCTCGATGGGATGTCGATTCTGCCTGGATTAATCGATGCCCACACCCATCTGGGCTCCGTTATTCAGCCACACGGTACCGCCGTTCCATTGGCCGTGGTGGCGTCGCAGATCTTCGCTAACGTCCGCATCGCTCTCGATGAGGGCTTCACCACGGTCCGAGATGTTGCGGGCTTAGATGGCGGGATTGTAACTGCCATCGAACAGGGATTGGTTGATGGGCCACGAATCTTGCCTTCGGGGCCAATGCTTAGCCAGCACGGCGGGCATGCCGACTGGCGACCGCTGTTCGATCATGGACCCCTGCGAGAAAGTCTCCCCGGCCTCGTGCAGTCGTCGGAGCTTGTGGCTGGGGACGCGCAGATGCGAACTGCCGCAAGGACGGCCCTCCGTGATGGCGCCACTCAAGTCAAGGTCGCCATCAGCGGAGGGTTCTCATCGAGCGGCGAGGCGCCCGATGACCTTCAGTTCGGGATTGATGAGTTGCGCGCCGCGGTTGAGGTCGCCCGAAACCGGCATACGTATGTTACGGCACATGCCCACTATCCAGAGTCGATCCTCCTGGGCCTAGAGGCCGGTATTCAGTGCTTTGAACATGCCACATTCGCAGACGCCGAAACGATCAGGCACGTTCGAAAGGCGGAGGCGGCGATAGTCGCCACGTTGTCGGTCGTGGAGCGGTACCAGGAT
The DNA here is from genome assembly GCA_049279335.1 of Candidatus Dormiibacterota bacterium. Taxonomy (GTDB): domain Bacteria; phylum Chloroflexota; class Dormibacteria; order Aeolococcales; family Bog-877; genus Bog-877. The sequence goes on along the minus strand of JBAPNX010000026.1, from coordinate 23,940 downwards.
CCCACGATTCGCGAACACTTGCGTCCGGACGTATCCCAGGCTGCAGTGGAGGCGTTTCCCGCCATGTGCGCGATGGTTGCCACCGCGGTGACGGCGGGCGTGGCAGTGGGTTTGGGAACTGACCAGGTCGGCGCAGAGCAACGTCGGCGCGGCCGCGAGCTGACAGTTCGAGCTCGGGTCACGAGCCCGCTCGAGGCTATCACGGCGGCTACAGGAGTCAACGCCCGAATTCTTCGGTTGAGCGGAGAGGTCGGCCAACTGGCTGAAGGCCTGGTGGCCGACCTGATTGCCGTGGAAGGAGATCCCCGGTCGGATCCCGAGCTCTTCGCGGATCCAGACCGAGTTCGATTGGTGGTTAGGTCGGGAGTGATCTGGAAGAACACCCTACCAGAGCCGCTGGCCACCGATGTCGCCCGAGCTTTTTCAGCAAATGGCAGCAGCTGAAGAGTTCTGGACTTCTCCGTGCACGGCGCGAGAGTGCTCATCTTGATTCTACGGACGCTAACCACTGACGAGTGGCGCGGATGACGATTTGGGCCGCCTGCCCGCGACGCTCAGCAGCGAAGGCAGGACAGCGACGGTATGCCGACTGCGGTGCATGCCTGCAGAGGGGTAGGGGTTGACAAGTCTTCGCGGCCGAGTTGCCATCATCACAGGGGGCACGAGTGGAATTGGCCGCGCGGCCGCAGTATTGATGGCTAAAGATGGTGCCCGCGTCGTCGTGTCGGGCCGGTCTTCCGAGAGAGGTGCCGAAGTCGTTGCACAAATTGAGCAGACCGGAGGAAAGGCGCTCTTCGTCGTAGCCGACCTTTGCCATGCTCCTGACGTCGACCGTTTGATTGCTCGCTGTGTCGAGCATTACGGCACTGTCGACATCCTGGTCAATTGCGGTGGGGTTAACGCCAAGGAAGGTCTAGACGGTCCCACCGAGGAGGACTGGGACCTCATTTTTGCCTCCAACGTTAAGGGGACCTGGCTGTGCTGTCGGGCCGTCCTTCCCTTTCTGATCAAGTCTCAGGGGACCATCGTCAATCTCGGCTCTAATTCGGGAATGGTTGGAGTGGCCGGCAGCCCAGGCTACGCCGCGTCGAAAGCAGCCGTTATTAACCTCACCAAGTCGCTCGCACTCGCCTACGCCGATCAAGGCGTACGAATCAACGCCGTTTGTCCAGGTCCCGTTGAGACGCCCATGATCTACTCGTCTTGGCAACGAGGGGTTGGGGAGGTTGAGGGGCGGCGACTAGCACAGGCGATGTGTCCGGTAGGTCGGCTCGCATCACCGATCGAGATCGCCGAGGCAATTCGGTTCTTGGCAAGTAGCGAGGCCAGCTTCATCACTGGAAGTACTCTCTCGGTGGATGGAGGGAAGTCGTCCGGCATCATGAGGTCTGATCGGTACGCGCAGGCACCGTGACGCGGTTATCGTCCTGCAGCGCCCTAGAAGGCTTCCACCGCCGGCTCCACCACCTCGGATATATTATCCATACAAGCAGTCTTGAAATCTGAGCTGGGTCGGCTTATGTGGCGATATGGCCTATACGGTCCAGGTCGCTAAGGTCGCGCTGCGCGAGCGAGACGGCCGAAGCCCCGAGATTCTCTTCAAGATGTGGAATAGAGGCCGTACCAGGGATCGGTATAAGCACCGGTGAGCGAGCCAAAAGCCAAGCCAAGGCTACCTGAGCGGGAGTCGCACCGACGCGGCGGCCGACGGCGTCCAGTACTCCACGCGGCCCGCCAAATTCCCCCTTCGCCAGAGGGAACCATGGGATGAAGGCAATATTCTCGCGCTCGCAGAAGTCGATGATGGAATCTGCCTCGCGGTCCTTCAGATTGAATCGATTCTGCACGCTGACCACGGTAATCAGCTTTTGAGCGCCAACAATCTCGTCAATGATCACCTCGGATAGACCAATATGGCGAATCTTGCCTTCCTTCTGCAGTTCGGAGAGTACCCCGAGTTGGTCTTCCACCGCCACCAACGGGTCAATGCGATGGAGTTGGTATAGGTCAATACGCTCGACTCGTAAATGTCGGAGACTCAGTTCGCACTGCTGCCGGAGATACTCAGGCCTCCCGAGCGGGTGCCATTCACCTGGGCCCGTCCGAACCATTCCAGCCTTTGTGCCGATGACGAGATTATTCGGATAGGGATAAAGCGCCTCGGCTGTGAGGGCTTCGGCAACGCCAGGACCATAGGCATCCGCCGTATCAATGAATTCCACGCCTAGCTCCACAGCCCGCCGGAGTAGCCGTAACGCCCCAGGTCGGTCCGAGGGTTCACCCCAGATTCCAGGTCCGGTTAGCTGTCGGTTCCCGTAGCCTAGCCGGTTGACTAGAAGGTCTCCGCCCAAGGCAAAGGTCATCCGATCGTGCGCGTCAGTCCCGGAAACCTCCGCGGCCATTCGTCTCCCTACGTTAGACTCATCCGCCGTACTGTTCCGTAGGTCAGATCCCACGTCCTCGTCGACAGCAACGATAGCACCGTCTCCGGAACGCCTAGATCCCTTGGGCCGAAGAACAGGTCTGAAAGTGCGCCGACCGGGCCGTAGTCGTCCCGTGCCAAATGGCCGGGTGCCGCTAGCGACCGAGCCCTTGGCGAGGCACCGAACTAGCCAAGAGATTGACTCGAGGAATCGATAAGGTCGATCTTGTAGCTAAAGATTTCATCTTGACTCGTGTTCGTCCCACTTCTAGGATCGATCTACGGCTCTTGCGGCTGATGGGATCCGATGACTTAGCGAGGTCACCTGCCTCCCCAGCCCCGAACTCACTAGAGATAGAGGACTGGCTGAGATACTCACGGCGCCGTGGCCCCGCGAACGTCGGATAGTCTGCACTCCCGTCGATCAGAGCGCGACCCGCCACGAAGTGCTGCGATGAACGTCTGAAGGAGCAACCAACAGATGGCCCTGTCATATCGGCTTGGGATCGACATCGGCGGCACCTTCACCGACGGTGTCCTCATCGACGAGCAAACGGGCAGGGTTTGGACCACAAAGGTTCTGACCTCCGAACGTCATGAAGATGCTGCTCTCGAGGCAACCTCTCAGCTTTGTGCGGCGGCGGCGATCAGTCTCGCTGAGGTGGCAGTCATCGGCCACGCCACCACGCTAGCCTCGAATACAGTTCTGTTGCGCCGCGGCGGACGGGTTGGTTTTCTGACCACGCGCGGATTCGAAGACCTTCTCTACCTCGCGAGAGAGGGTCGGCACGACACCTATGATCTCTGGCTGGAATCAGTCGTTCCACTTGTCGAGCGATATGAGTGTCGTGGCGTGACAGAGCGGATCCTGACCGACGGAACGGTATACCGTCCACTAGCTACCCCAGAGCTCGACGAAATTGGTGCGGCCTGGAAGAAGGACGGGGTCGAGTCGGTTGCCATTTGCTTGCTCAACAGCTATGTGAACAAGGAACACGAGGTTCAAGCGGCTGAGCACCTGCGACAGATATTGCCAGGAGAAGTACTTATTTCGATCTCCGGGGAGGTGTCGCCGGAAATGCGGGAGTACGAGCGTGCTTGCACCACTGTACTCAATGCCTACCTCCAGCCAGTGATGAGTCAGTACCAGAGTCGTCTGCAGGATGGTCTACAGCGCGGTGGATATGGACGGGCCATGTATATCATGCTTTCCTCGGGAGGACTGGCCACAAAGGAAACCGCTTCAACCTTTCCGGTCAGGATGCTGGAATCCGGGCCGGTTGCTGGAGTTTTTGCGGCTGCTCATGTCGCACGTGGCATTCAAGGCCTTGACGCCGTCGCTTTGGATATCGGTGGAACGACGGCCAAAATCGCGCTGATATTAGAGGGTAAGCCGAGCCGGAGTGGGAGTCAGGAGGTATGTCGGGCCGACCGTTTCGCGAAAGGGAGTGGCCTTCCGGTCCAGCTCCCGTCGATTGATCTGCTGGAGATCGGGGCCGGAGGTGGCTCGATCGCTCGGGTCGATGCCCTCGGGTTCCTACAGGTCGGCCCGCAGTCTGCGGAGGCGCGACCGGGGCCGGCATGCTACGGGCTGGGTGGAACGGAGGCGACGGTGACTGATGCAGCGCTGATGATGGGCTACATCGCCGCCGATCGCTTCGCTGGCGGATCCATTCAACTCAGTGTCGGTGCAGCCAAAGCGGCTCTAGCGAGATTGGGCTCCGCGGTAGGCTTGGAGGCGGAAGACTGCGCTGCCACGATAATCGACGCCCTCAATGAGGGGATGGCTCAGGCAGTTCGCGTGCACCTCGCTGAACGCGGGCAGGACGCTGGCCGATTGGCGATGATCGCGTCGGGTGGGGGTGGTCCTCTGCACGGACCTGAGGTCGCGCGCCGTGTTGGGATTCCAGAGGTCATCGTGCCTCGGCAACCGGGGGTGCTCTCGGCCTTTGGACTGGTTCTGACCCCTCCGGCAATCGAGTTGGCACAGTCGTACCAAGTACAGCTCGACGAGTCGACCAACTGGGATGCGGTGAACGAACTCTTGGAGGGTATGGCAGAGCACGCACTCGAGCTCCTGAGCGGGACAGGTGTGGGAGGGTCGGAAGCCAGTGTTGAATGGTCGGCAGACCTACGCTGGATCGGACAGACTCATGCCTTCCGAGTGCCACTGCCCGGGCCACCATTTGGGCAAGGATCCCGGGATGAGATCGTCCGTTTATTTGACCAAGAGGCGGTTCGACTCCACGGCCTCTCCCTGCAAGAGACTGTCCTTGAGGCACTAACCTGGCGGGTCGCCGTGGTTGGACCCGGGCTGGCCATCCCTCCAGAACCCACAAATGGATCAGCTCTGAGTAACCTTCCCAGCGACCATCGGGAGGTCTTCTTCCCGGGCCAAGGAGTACGTCAGGTAGCAGTCTACGACCGGGCGAGGTTGGCTTTCGGTTCGACTGGCGTCGGGCCCGCGCTAGTGACAGACGAGTCGTCAACCTGTGTCATCTCTGAGTCCGACACTTTTAGCGTAGACGATCAAGGTCACCTCCACGTCCTCATCGACCAGAATTTGGCTGGATCGACTCCGCGGACCGCCGTGGCTCCAGCGCAGTGAAGACGACACCGGCTGGGGTCACCGCCAACTCGGCAGAGATCGTGCGGAGGCGGCTCGTAAGTGCGGTCGAGGAAGCAGAGGCTGTGATCACAAATACCGCCTACTCTTCCCAGATCACCGAGGGACAGGACTTTTCAGCTGCCCTCTATGACGGCCGTGGAGACCTTCTCGGGCAAACCCGGCGCTCGCTCGGAGAGTTTGTCGGCACTCTGGGATGGGGCCTTCGGAGTGTTCTCCAGTTGATCCCGCCCGAAACTCTAGTGCCGGGAGACACACTGATCACGAATGATCCGTGGCTGGGCGGGGGACATGTCCCTGACATCCTGACCATTAGGCCGATCTTTTGGGAAGACCGAATCGTAGGCTATGCGGCCAGTATCGTTCACGTCTCTGACGTGGGGGGCAAGCCGACAGGTGACGGTCGGGATAATTTTGAGGAGGGCCTTCATATCCCGCCCATGTACTTGTATCGGGGTGGCGTACTGAACTCCGATCTCATGGCCATCATCGGGGCAAATGCCCGGAGACCGAGCCAGGTCCAAGGGGATGTCCAGGCGATGGGTGCTGCCAACGCCCTCATGGAGCGGCGTGCCCGGGAGATCCTCGCTCAGCGGAAACTTCACGACTTTGAAGCCGTCAGCGACGATCTACAGGACCGCGCCGAGGCCGCTATGCGGCGCCGGATAGCTAGCCTCCCCGACGGGACTTACCGGGACGAACTCGACTGCGACGGCCTAGGCGAGGCAGTGAGAATCGCTGTCGCGGTGACGATCTCGGGCGGGTCGGTCGAGGTGGACTTCGCTGGCACCACTGGGGAGAGCCGCTGGGGGCTGAATGTGCCGTTCAACTTATCCCGCGCGGAGGCTCTTTATGCCTTGAAAGTGATTCTGGGTCCGGATATCCCCTTGCTTGAAGGCTCAATGCGCCCGTTTAGCGTCATGGCACCGGTGGGCTCGATTCTCAACCCCCGCCCCCCAGCCCCGACGATGCTCCGCACGATTGTTGTGCACAATGTCTGTGGCGCGATCTGGCGGGCCCTATCCATCCTGGTCCCCGAATACATTCCGCCACAACGGATTTGTGCTCACTTTGGGGGCATTTGGGTTGTCCGCTTCCGGGGCGTCTACCGAGAAGTACCGACTGCGTACCTCAAGGGCGGACCAGCACACATGGTCGGTCCATTCACCGAGTCCTACTTCGCCAGCGGGGGCATGGGGGCTTTGGGTAATCGAGATGGTCAGCACACCGTTTCCATGCCGGTCAACTGTTGGAACGTGCCAATCGAGGTCATGGAATCGCGCGCACCAATCGTATTTGAAGAGAAGCATCTACTGGAGGATTCGGGCGGGGTTGGTAAGTATCGCGGCGGACTAGGTCAGAGGGTCAGGATCCGGGTGCTCAGCGATACTCCCATAGATTTCATACTTGGCAACGTGGGCCGTCTAGACCCGCCCCCCTTTGGTCTCGAGGGTGCGGGTCCAGGTCTGGCTGGCTACGTCGGCATCGATGGAGAGGCGACTAGCCCGCGCTCCGCCCACCAAATCGTTAGGGACCAGATCGTTACAGAGATCATCCCGGGTGGCGGCGGCTATGGACCCGTATCGGAACGGAGTCGCCAGGCTGTTGAACGCGATGTGAAGTTGGGCTACGTGAGTCCACGCGCTGCTCTCGCCGACTACGGCGTGGAAATCACCCACAACCCTTAGTCGAACAGGAGCGTGCAAGTAATCAGGTCCGCAGTTGCATCAGCGACTCCCATCACATCTGGCCTTCGCTCGCTTACGCGTAGGTCGGAAGCATGGTGACCGCCATCCCTGGCCAGCTGCACCGCAATCCACCGCCTCCCCATGGCTGGCCTGAGTTCTCGGAGCGCTCGGTACCAGGCATTCTGGCGCGTTCCTGTAAGGCCTTTCCGGACAAACTAGCCCTACGCGACGTCGACCGGTCACTCACGTATTCAGAGGTCTGGGATGCCGTTCTGCGGCGTAGTGCGAGTCTTGCCGAGCTAGGCGTTGGACCTGGAGACCGGGTGCTTCTGATCCTCGACAACCACATCGACTACGTATTAGCGTGGTTTGCTATTTCCACTCTCCAGGCAATTCAAGTGCCCGTCAACACTGCATACCACAGTGAGCTCCTCCAACGGGTCATCGACCGCGCAGGAGCGCGAGTAGCCTTCGTGGATTCGAAATACCTAGACCGATTGTCAGCACTTAGCAGTCCTTTGCGTCACTTAGAATCCCTGGTAATTCGTGGCGAGATCGACGGAGCAGGAGCCGGGCTTGGGGTCAAGATAGAGCGCCTCGAAGCAATGGACAACCATGCACCCCTAGCCGCTCCTCCCAGCGTCGGACCTTGGGACATCAACACCTTGATGCTCACGTCTGGAACGACGGGGCCATCGCGACTGGTGTCCGTCCCGCACGGGCTGACCTATAGCGACTGCGACCCTGAGTGGTTTCCCGGTTGCCGCTTCGAGGACACGGTTTTTGTGTCCCTCCCACTCTTTCATGTCAGTGGCCAAGGCGCGGTCTACAACGGGCTGGTAGTGGGCGCCACGGTCGTGATCGCCGACAGGTTCCACAGCTCGACCTTCTGGCGGGACGCGACTATCTTCGATGCTACCTTCGCACCGATCCTTGGGGTAATGCCCAACTACCTAATGAATAGACCTGTCTCGAGTGCGGATAGAGATCACACGATCAAGCGAATACGTATGGCGCCGGTCATCGCCGAGCTGGACACGTTCTGCGAGCGATTTGGAGTCGAAGTGGGCTCGGCCTACGGCATGACGGAGTTGTCAAATCCCATCATAGCCCCATTCGGCCGGGCACAGCCCGGGGCGTGTGGTTGGCTTCGAGACGATTTCGAGGTACGGATTGTAGATCGGTACGACCGAGATGTTCCCCCGGGACACGTCGGTGAATTGATCGTTAGGCCCTGCTTGCCCTGGTCGGTGAGTAATGGGTACTTTGGAGATGGGGACGCGACTGTTTTGGGTTGGAGGAATCTGTGGATTCATACAGGAGACGCATTCCGTGCCGATGACGAGGGCCAGTTTTTCTTCGTTGACCGACTAAAGGATGCCATTCGGCGAAGAGGTGAGAACATCTCCTCGTTCGAAGTGGAGCAAGCCGTCAACGGCCATCCAGATGTCGATGAGTGTGCCGTAGTTGGGGTGCGTGGCCCGGATGGCGATGAGGACGTGCACGCGGTGGTGGTACCCAGAGCCGGGAGCGTACTGGACCCGGCAGAGCTAGTGGCATATCTCTCAGTGCACTTACCATCTTTCATGGTTCCGCAGTTCGTGACAATCGCATCCGAACTACCCAAGACGCCATCAGGTAAAGTCCGAAAGCAGTCGTTGAAGGAAGAGGGCTTGGGGACGGGGTCGTGGAGGCGGCCAAGTACCTAGGCGAGATCAACCGCTTTGTTTACACCGGCCAACGCTAGTCGCCTGGGTGTAGAGTGAGCCGGGTGCCGCGTTTGCTGGCCCGTGGTCACGCGGTTCACCAATACCACCGGTAAGGCGGGAATGGATAGCCTCTAACTGATGCGGGACCAAAACGAGATTCTCGAACCGCGGGCGGGCATGCTCGACGTGGAGTTCTCCACGTTCTTGGCTGTAGTCCGATACCACAGCTTTTCCGAAGCAGGAGAGCGCCTCAATATCACCCAGTCGACAGTAAGCTACAGGATCCGCGCCTTAGAGAGGCGAATGGGCTTGGCGCTCTTGGATCGGGGTCGTGGTCGCCACGGCGTAGAGCTCACTGCGGGTGGGGAAGCCCTACTGAACCTCGCTGAGCGCTGGGAAGCGCTCCACATCGACATTCAGCAGCTATCGCGGCGCGTGGGTACACTCGGCATCGGGGCTACCGACAGTGTCAACACTTATGTGCTCGCCAGCGTCTACCGGGCCATGGTAGCTACCGCACCCGATGTTCAGCTTCGCGTTCTCTCCGCAAATTCCCGCGAGCTGTATCAGCTTCTTGACCGGCGTGAGATAGACGTGGCGTTTGTACTGTATTCGAGATCGAGTGGAGGGTATCGAGTCGAGGAGTTCCTGCGAGAGCCTATGGTGGTTATAACCGGAGCCCAGTTGCCGACGAGCGCAGGTTATGTCAGCCTCGAGGAATTAGACCCTCAGGATCAGATTCAAGTCGGGTGGCCAGACCCACTGAGCGGCCTTCGGGAGGCGCGCGGAGTCTCCAGGATTAGTGTTGACACGGGTCACCTCATTCATCCGTTTTTAGCCGATCGGAGAAAGTGGGTGTTGGTCCCCGTGTCCATGGCATCAGACCTGGCAGAGCCCGATGGTCTGCATGTTTACTCAATCGCCGACAAGGGCGTTGACCGTGTGATTTTCAAGGTAGTGCGTAGTCGACTCCCTTGGGCGGTCCGCCAGAGCTACGACCTCCTGGAGCGCTGCCTTGAAATAGTTCCCGGCCGAAGTCCTCGAAGCCCAACATGATCGACAACGTCTCGGTCAACTTCAGACATTTGCTCACAGAGCGGGTGCACCTTAAGCTGGCGCGTTCAGAACGCTCCAGTTCGTTGCCGGCAGCCTAGCGGCCGCTGCCAGTGCGAATCTCCCGTTTCAAATCGTCCTAGCGGGTTCAAGCCGCCGCTCAAAACACTGACTTCGATGTGCTTGCCTCGTCCTGCTGCCTTCATCACGGTGGGACTAACTACTGGCTTCGCCGGCCTTCTACTCGGGCCTCATCAGGTGCTTTTTGAACCAAGCGTGAATCCACTCCAGCCTGCGTATACGGAGCGAGGGCGCGCCAGAGCGAGGGAGCTCGTGTGTTGCTTCGGGGAATAGTATCATCTCGGCTTCACATCTATTCTCCCAAAGGCCCATATAGAACTGGCGTGCCTGATCGAGGCGGCATGCCTCATCGGCAGTGCCGTGGAGTAAGAGGACAGGTGTGTGACACTGTGTCACGTACGTCAGTGGTGACATTTTGGTCAGTCTCCGAACCCCATCTGATGTCCACGGCGATCCAAACAAAGGACGAGCAAACGAGAGCGCAGACTGGCCGCACCGAACGTGACTTAGGAGGTCCGAGATGCTCCGGTCGGCCACGGCAGCCTGAAATCGGTCCGTGTGCGTCACAATCCAGTTGACCATGTAACCCCCATAGCTTCCTCCGATCACGCCCAGCTGAGCGCCGTTCCAGCCATGTGCCGCCAAGACGTGATCAACGCCCGCCATGAGATCGAGGTAGTCATTGTTACCCCAGTCGTTGTCGATGGCTGAGGCGATCTCTTCTCCATATCCTTGACTGCCACGCGGATTTGGGCAGAAGACCGCAAAGCCAAGGGCGCAGAGGGATTGCGTCTCATGGCAGAATGCGAGCGAGTGCTGTCGGTATGGCCCGCCGTGGACGGAGAGAATGACCGGTGGCGTTGTGGACTTCTGCTGACCGGGTTTGTAGAGCCAACCTTCGAGCTCTGGGCCTCCCTTGGCATGCCACGTCACCCGTTCAGCATCTACCAACGCAACCTCGTCCATAAGGCTACCGTTGAAGTGAGTCAGTGCCCCCGAACCGGGTAGGAGCCAAATCTCCGTCGGACTTCGTTGGGTTGCGACGGTCGCCGCGATCTGACCGTCACGGCGAGCAATGTCGAAGTCAAATACCACGGCATCGTTGGGAGCCTCGACCGGCTTGATGGTCCGCGACGCAAGCTCGACGTTGAACAGCACGTTCCTACCTTCGCTTGCTGCGATAAAGAAGAGGGAATCACCCTTCACGGACCAGAGCCCGCCTTGAACAACTGTGGAAAAGCCCCAGTAGGCGTCTCCCAGAGTGCGGTCGGTACCCACGAACCGATCCAGATCCTCTGTCAGGACTTCCGCTGGCGCCGTCTCGGTCACCACCCACAGGTTAAGGTTCATGGACGGTCGATATTGCCCGACGCCTCCCGTGAAACTGATCAGGGCTCCCGTTGGCGACCACGCCAAGCACTGAATCGCTATCCCCTCCCACCAAGTCGACCGCACGCCTGAGTCAAGATCAATCACGTTGAGCGTCCGTCCCCAGTTGGCATCAGGATCTTGCGGCGATCCGACGAACGCGAGCTTGGTACCGCACGGACTCCACGCCACTGAAGAAGCTCCCAGTGGCTCCGTGGTCAGTTGCTCCAGGGCGCCAGTCCTGGTATCGAGAAGGTGTACCTGGGGCCGGTAACCGTGAACAAAGCCAGCCCCGTCGGCGAGGTAGCGCGGCCTCGTGATGTGGTGTATACCTTCCGTCGAGGCTAGGGCAGAGCTGGAAACGGGAGTGTCGGAGACCAAAGCCAGTCTCTTGCCATCCGGGGACCAGGCAACTTCTCGGATCCGGCCAGGAGCTAGACCGAGCAGCCTGGGCTGAGGAGAACCAGCCCAGATTTCGCGCTCGTGACTAAATACGAGCGTCTGGCCATCGGGACTGAAACGAGGCATCCTACCCAGCCCCAACAGTTGAAGCCGGTCTCTATCTAGATCTTGGATGGCTATCTGCGACTCATAGCGGTCGTGCTCGTGCGACACGTTAGTCTTGACAAACGCAACCCGAGCTCCTTCAGCCGATATCTGGACTTCGCTGACATACGTCAGCGTGCACAGATCCGCGATCGTGACTGGCCTAGCATTCACAGCAGCGACCCCCTAGTCTTGGATTGCTCGGGCTCTCGTCGAACGGCTAAGCGAAGGATCGTGCAAGCGGCCTCGTGGCAGCGTGAGGTTAAACCTGACCAGGGTCGTTTGATGGGGAATAGTCTCGCGACGCACCTTCCTTGCTGATATAGCCCAACTTGACGTCTCGGTCGACCGCTTCGGGGGCACGCTCACGAGCAAGTCCATAACCTCCCCCGCCAGGGATGCACTCCGTGACAATCTGACCTCGTGTAATCCGATGGGCGGTGCGGCGATCTACCGCGACTCCGTCGATCCCGATGAACCCGCCTCGGCCTGCTCCGGCGCCGCCAAGGCCAAACGGAGGGTGATCGATCCGGTCCATCGTGCCCATGATGAAATCAAGGGGTTCGTCGCTAAGCACACGAATGCGAACCCGCTGACCCAAGCCACCGCGGTACTTGCCCGCTCCGCCAGAATCCGGCAAAAGGCGCTTCTCCTCAAAGAGGACGGGGGCGCGCGACTCCATCACTTCGATCGGGACATTCCAGCAATTTACTGGCATGGAGACAGTATTACGTCCGTCCCGATTGCCCAGCGCACCCATGCCACCGGCAGCGAAGTACGTTTCGGTGAACGGTCCCATCATGTGGGACGGCCCTCCCTTTCGATAGGCTCTCGGTGTGTCCCTGTAGACGCCGCGGAATCGAAGCGTCCAGAGACCTCCGAAGTGCGCACACAGATGTCCCGGTGGGATATGCTCCGGAGCTAGCGGCGACAGTGCCCGCCATACCGCCCCACATACGTTGTGCACAACCGTGGTGCGAACCATCGTTGGCGCTGGCGGGCGTGGGTTGAGGATTGAGCCCAGCGGGGCAGAAACGCGAAATGGCTTGAACGAACCCTCAAGCAGGGGAATGTCCGGGCCGAGAATAACTCGCAGCGCGTATAGTGTCTCCGCTTCAGTAAGCTGACTTGGAACATTGAGCCCCCACCGACTCTCCGGTGACGTACCCGTGAAGTCGACGTCTATCTGATCCCCTGCAATTGAGATTGCTATGGCTATCGTGACCGCGTCCCCTCCGCCATCGGACTCGACCGTATCGCGGTACAAACCATCAGGGAGTTCGGCTACTCGGGCGCGCATGGCAAGTTCTGCCCTTGCCTGAAGTTCCGAACTCGATTCTCGCAAGTCGTCCATACCCCAGTCTTCGAGCAGTTCGCAAACACGGCGGTCCATCAGAGCGTTTGCCGCCGCCATGGCTTGCAGGTCGCCTTGTACTTGTCGGGGACGTCGGGCATTGGCACCTACGATTGCCATGATGTCCGCGTTCAGGATGGACTCTCTGTAGAGGTAGCAAGGGGGGAGATGGAGGCCCTCTTCGAAAGTGTCGCGCGCATCGGCAGTAGGTTTGCCGCCAAGGTCAGCGACGTGAACAATGCTAGCCGCATACGCCACAATTCGACCTCGCCAGAATACCGGGCGTATGGTGAGCACGTCAGGTACGTGTCCACCACCAAGCCACGGATCGTTCGTCATCAGGGTGTCGCCAGGCTTTAGGCTCTCGGGTGGGATCATCTGGAGTACGCTCCGCAGCCCACGACCTAAGGTTCCGACAAATTCGCCCAATGAGCGGCGGGTCTGGCCGATGAGATTCTGTGACTCATCGTAGACGGCCGCGGAAAAGTCCTGGCCCTCGGTAATCTGCGAAGAATATGAGGTGCTGGTAATGACTGCCTCGGCTTCCTGGACTGCGCTCACCAGCCTCACGCGTACGATCTCAGCTGAAGAACCATCGAGCTGACGTTCAGACGAGCCGACTGCTAACATTCGGCATCTGCCGCAGAGCAGTATCGGCTCCGGCACTGTGTCCCAACGTCAGACCGCGCCTGGCTGCGTCTCTCGATAAGTTCAGCCATCAGCATCTTGTGGCAGGGCAGCGCCACGGGCCCTCGTAGCGATCAGGACCCTCACGTCCCCGCGCTCGTTGTCCACCTGAAAGCGGTCGCCTGCTCCAATCAAACAGGTGGAACTCTCGTCAGAGATAAGAGCAGGGCCGACTCCTTGCCAGCCAGGTTCCATCTTCGATCGATCGTAAACCGGGACGTCAATTATCCCCTTGCCTCGCGAGTAGACGGGTCTGACGGTTGGCCCGGTACTCTGCCCGGAAGTAGCTGGGGAAGGTTCGACAGCCACGGGGGACCGAGGTCCGGTTACGACCACGCGCCAGGTCAGCGCCTCTAGAACCGTCTCCTGCAGCGAAAGGCCATGAAGGCGCAATGCCTCTGCAGTGAAAAGATCTACGATCGTGACGCAGAACTCTGGTCCATACGGAGGCGGCGGAAGCGCCACCCGAAAGGTATGCGTCTGTCCGATCCAACGGAGTTCGGACGACCATTCGGCAGCCGCGCTCCTAACGTCCACTCCCGTGCCGACAAGCATCTCTCGAGCCCTCCGCTCTAGGTCCCACAGGAGGTCGTTAAGCATTGCCCAGTCGGTCCTGTCGTCGAAGCGCACCATGCGCGACTGAGCCAGCTCGATCGAAGGGGGTGTCAAGACGAGTCCCAGAGCTGAGAGCACACCTGGTCGGCGCGGAATGATCATCTCGGGGATCCCGACCCGGCGAGCAATCTCGGCACCGTGAAGTGGACCCCCTCCGCCCGACGCAATCAGATGCACTCTGCTGGCGTCCCGACCGCGCTCCGCGAGGTGTACTCTGGTGGCCTGGGCCATATTTTCGTTGAGCACGTCGATCACGTTGGCAGCGCACTCATCAGCGCTCAATCCGATCTCGGCCCCAAGCTCGCCCAGTACCCGTCGAGCGCTAGCTCTGTCGATGGAGACGGCGCCACCGGCGAAAGCATGGGGGTCGATGTAACCCAACACCACCGCGGCATCCGTAACCGTCGGCTTGTCACCTCCAAGGCCGTAGCAGGCCGGGCCTGGTCTAGCCTCTGCGGAGTCTGGCCCAACCTGAAGGAATCCCAGAGGACCTACCCTCGCGATGGATCCACCGCCCGCTCCGATCTCTAGTAGATCAATGGATGGCAGTTGAACGGGAAGTCCGCTCCCTTTGGCAAATCGGTCCGATCTGCAGACCTCTTGCACGCCCACTCGGCCAGGGGTACCCTCGTGGATGAGTGCTATTTTGGCAGTGGTACCTCCGACATCCAACGCGACTGCGTCGCCAAGTCCTCGCCTCGATGAAACGTCGGCCGCCGCAAACACACCAGCAACTGGCCCCGACTCGAGCATCCGAACAGGGAAGCGAGACGCGATGTCGGTAGTGGCTAGACCGCCCGACGACAGCATTACATACATAGGTCGTGGGTATCCCTGCTCAGTCAGGCCCGTCTCCAGACGGTGCTGATACCTGCCCATGGACGGCTGTAAGTACGAGTTGAGCAACGTTGTACAAGCACGCTCATACTCACGCACTTCTGGCGAGACTTCGCTAGAGAGCGAAACGGGAATTGCAGAGCCGCCTTGCTTATCTAGGCGCTTGCGAACGGCGGCTTCATGCTCGTCGTTGACGTAGCTGTTAAGCAAGCAAACAGCAACGGCTTCGACCTTACGTTCCCTTATCAGCCTGGCGGTTTCATCGACCGCGGCCACGGCCAGGGGAGTGTATTCGGTCCCATCGGCCAGAATTCGGCCCGTTACCCCGAAACAATTGCCACGCTCTACGAGTGGCTCGACGGGATCGAGCCATAGATTGTAGGTGTCGTAGCGCCCCTCGCGGGCAATCTCGATAATGTCCTCAAACCCCTCGGTGGTGACCAGGCCGACCGTCGCGCCACGGCGGAGTATTACAGTGTTGGACGCCAAAGTGGTTGCGTGAGCGAGGGATTGAACGTCGCTGAGGACGATGGAAGCTTGTCGGCAGAGGTCATGGACGGTGGCCAAGGCAGCGTCCTCGTGGCGCTCGGTGGTGAGGGTCTTACTGACCCAGATGCGCCCGCCAAGCTCGTCTAAGAGAACACCGTCTGTGAAGGTACCTCCAATATCGATACCCAGACGAAAGACTCCCGTCAACGCATCTCGCTCCCTAGCTCCTCTGAGCTACACCGATGTACAGCCACTGGGATCTACGACGTTAGCCCTATGCTGCCAAAGCCCGCGCCGACAATCGAGTTCGAACCGGGCAAAGTGAGAGCAGCCAGTGATTGTCTGCGTCGATCGTACGAATCCCAAACTATCACTTCAAGCGCGGACTTTAGGCAGGTACATTGATGTAGTCGATAAACCGGCGCTGTCGACCTCGTTCGAGCTCACCAGTTCAAAGAAAGCTGCCGTCAGCCTGCTGTAAACCTTGCATGACTAAGGCGGCGACGTCCGTGATCAGACTAGCTACCTTGCATCCCGCAGCCTTGAAGGCTTGGACTTTGGCTTCCGGTTGGCTCCTGCCGTCCAACCCAACCACTGCTCCGACGTGGCCCATCCGGACCTCCTTTGGCGCGAATCGCCCTGTGATGAATCCGACTACCGGTGTCGACATCGCATGGGCCATCCGGGCCGCATCCTGTTCGAGAGCTCCTCCTGGCTCACCGATCACCACGACTAAACGGGTCTCCGGATCATCCTCATATAGAGGTAGGATGTCTGCGTAATCCGATCCAAGTACGCGGTCCCCTCCTAAGCAAGTTACCGTGGATACGCCAACCTCACGATCTCGGAGCGCAGCAATAACCTCGTAGGTCAAGGTTCCGCTCTTGGACACAATCCCCACCGGTCCGGGGATGAGGTTGTCCTCGTTGAGATCGGACAGGTTGCAGCCGCGGGGGGTGACTATTCCCGCAGAGTTTGGGCCAAGTAGCCTAGTACCTCTGGCCCTAGCGTAAGCACGCATCAGAATCGCGTCGTGGACGGGGACATTCTCGATATAGCTCACAACCAGTCCGGCGCCCGCGGCTACTGCCTCCACCAAGCCGTCCAGAGCTCGATGGGGACCGATGCAGCTCAGTACTGTTCGTGCACCAGATTCATCGATCGCCTCAGCCACGGTGTCGAAGACCGGCAAGCCTTGGACGAGCGCGCCTCCCCTTCCAGGACTGATACCACCTAAGACCCGGGTACCGCCCGCCAGCATGCGCGTTGCGAATAGCTGTCCCGTCCGACCAGTGATTCCCTGAATTAGCACGCCCGTGTCAGCGCTGACTAAGATCGCCATCAATGGCCCGCATCTGGGTCCGGCGAAGCAAGCTTGACAGCCATCAGAGCAGCCTCTTCAAGCGATCGAGTTGCGAGAAAGCCAGCACCGTCCACTATCTCGCGGGCGTGTGCCTCATTTAGCCCCCTCATTCGAACTACGACATGCTGCGGCTCGATCCAGAGCGGCCCGCGGAGTACCGCTTCTACAATGGCCTGGGCGAAGGCGTCACACGGTCGCAATTGGTAGAAACCATTAATCAGAACAACTCTTGGCCTTAGCAGGCCGAGAGCCGACACTACCTGCGTCGTATGCTGGACTCCCAAGGTCAGTGCGCCGTGTAACTCGATGGCCCCGCTGACCGAGCCACCCAAAGCGGATACCAAATCGAAGGTCGCCATCGTGACTCCGGCCCCATTGGCTAGGATCGCAATTCCTTCTGGATCGACCGCGGCGGACTGATCCCTGTGGGCATCGCGGCAGTCTATGCCAATAGCACCGAGCTCTCTCGTTCGTTGCATGAAGTCCCCGTCAGTGCGCCACTGCATAGGGAGCGAACGGACGGGATGCCGGCCTACCGCGTCATCATCCAAAGTTATCTTCGCATCAGCCGCGACAAACGTGTCGTCCGGAAGCAGAAGAAGTGGATTGATCTCCACCAGCTCCGCGTCCTCAACGGTGAGGGCCGTGTAGACCTTGAGAATCAAGTCTTGGAAATTGACGGCCACGTTACCTTCGAGTCCTAATCTCACGGCGAGAAGATGGCTTTGATACGGCCTGAACCCGACTAGTGGATCAACCAACAGCGACATGACGAGGTCGGGGTCTAGAGTTTCGATGTCAGACCCGCCTTGGCGAGTCGCCACAACCCGGACGCAGCCCTTATCGCGATCGACCAAGGCTGCGACGTACATTTCGAGGATGCACGGAATCTTCTGTTCCAGATAGACGCTGCTAACCGTCTCACCCGCTAGCTCGGCCCCGTCCATAGTGCGGGCTATTTGTCCCGCTTGCTCAAGGCTCGGTGCGAATCGGATACCGCCATGTCTAGCTCGGTGTCCTTGAAGAACTTGGGCCTTGACCATCCAGCCGGATGGCGACTCCTGGGAGGGAAGGGTGGGCCATAGGGCACCCTGTGGGGTCTCCACCGCGTGCCGTCGCAGCAGACGCTTGCCTTCGTATTCCAGAAGCTTCAATCAGCTTGCTCAGTCGTAACTGCTGGGAGGGTCGTACTGAAGATCAATCCATTCGCCCGTATAGTGGGGCTTGCGGCGTGCTGCGAAGGCTCGAGGACCTTCACGAGCATCCTTGTGGAACATCAACTCGATGTTTGCCCATGTTTGCGCCTCATAACCCTGGTATGGGTCGCCGCCAAGGCCCGTATTTCGCGCGATCTTGATCGCTCCAATGGCCTCAGTTGGTCCCGAGGCCAACTCCTCCGCGAGTTTGTACGTACGCGCCTCAAGCTCGTTCTCGTCGACGACTTCAGTGACGAGATTCAACTGGAGCGCAGTGTCGATGTCCACGAATTCGCCGCGCAGGAGGAGTTCGGTAGCTTTGCCGAATCCGACGTATCGCGGGAGTAGGTAGGCGGTCCCTCCGCCAAGTCCCCGCTTCACGTAGATAGCTGCGAACCGAGTAGTAGGTGAGGCAACTCGGAAATCACACGCCAATGCGAGGTCGAAGCCCGAACCGACGGCGTAACCGCGGAGCATGGCTATCACGGGTTTGCGCAAGGAGAGCAAGTCCAGCGACACACGCTGATAGCCCACCCTCATTCTGGTCTGGAGATTGGGTGGACCGTACTTGAAGCGATCCTCGGGGCTGAGGTCGTCTCCCGCACAGAAGGATTCACCGGCTCCGCGGAGCACCAGGGCGCGAATCCGTCCGTTTCTTCTCACCTCTTCAAGCCTGTCTACTAGACGGAGAATCATCGCCGGATACAGTGCGTTCCTTTTCTCCGGCCGGTTTAGGGTGATGGTTGCGATGGGCCCGTGGATGTCCAGCAGGACGCGGTCCTTGTCGATTTTTTGACTCATGACCGACCCTCGTAAGTTTGGTTCCTTCTGGCTATAGCGACCCACCTTTACCTGTGAGAACACCCATAGATGTTTTCCACAAATATGCGATCGGGTTGTTCTTGGTCAAGCGCGAGATCTGAGGCCAGATATTCAAGGCGTGGATGTTCATCCTTGGGGTTTGGTCTTCTCTGCGTCGCTTCTGAGTCTTCGACCTCGTCGGACCCCTTTTAAGGCGGTCAGAGAGCGGTGACCAACAGCGATGGACCCCCAGCGAACCGGTAAGAGCCGTGGCCGACCGAGCTAGATGCCCCAGGAACCTGCCATGGTGACTGAGTGGTCGGTTGCGGCTCGTTACCTCGCTAAGCAACCGAGCGACGCGCTCTCTGGAGTGGGTGTTCGATGTGGTCTACGACCAGTTGTTGCCCCCCTTGGAGCTCAACCTGGTGGAGGGGCTGCGGCGTGACCATCCAGAATATAAGTTCACCTAGCCCGCCCCCGGGTACAAGTAGTCGGGGCGACTCCGGGTAGGGCAGGGATCCGGCAGGGCGACTCAGCAACGCTCCTGGAGCTGGAGCTGCGCTCGAAACGCGGAGTTCCGGTGCTGTTGGCCAGAGCGGGACCAGGGAAGATAGACTGTTGACTGTCGACAATCACCCCGGGCCTTGGCCCGAGGCGGCCCAACCTGGGGCCGAGGGATTCCCAATGATCCAAGGGGAGGGCTGAGCGTGCGAGTTAGCTTGACAGGCCCGGCGAGGAGTACGGAGATCGGGAGGAAGGCTCGACTAAGGTCCCGGATCGCCCTGGGCTTGGCGGCCGCCGCGCTCCTGCTCGCCAGTGGCGGGTCTGCCGTCAACGCCAGCGCCTCGAGCTACCACGGCACCGCCACCTTCGCCCTCGCTCCGACCCAGACCTCGCGCTACATCTTCCCCTTCACCAGCGGGGCCTATGCCAACGACACCGAGCTGTTCCAGTTCCAGAACCTGATGTGGCGGCCGCTGTACTGGTTCGGAAACGATGGCGAGTTCTACGTCAACTACAAGCTCAGCATCGGTGAGCCGCCCGTGTACTCCAATGGTGGGAAGACGGTCACCATCACTCTCAAGCATTACCGTTGGTCGGATGGTCTCCCCGTGACCGCTCGCGATGTCGAATTCTGGCTCGACATATATAAAGCCGAACCCGGCGAGTATTACGGGTACGTACCAGGGGATATCCCATCCAACATCGTGTCGATGAGCTTCCCAGCGAGCACTCCCTACACGTTCAGCCTGACCTTCAATCAGGCCTACAGCCCTCTCGACCTGCTCTACAACAACCTCAGCGAGATCTTCCCCATCCCGCAGCACGTTTGGGATCGCACCTCGGCCAGCGGCGCCGTCGGGGACTATGACCTGACCACCGCAGGTGCGACGGCTGTCTACAACTTCCTCAACGCGGAGTCCGCCGACCCCGCCAGTTGGACCGGCAACCCTCTATGGAAGGTGGTCGACGGTCCGTGGCGGCTGTTATCCTTCGACGCCACCACCGGCTATGACGTGCTGGTCCCGAACCCCAGCTATTCGGGGCCGAACCGGCCGAAACTGGCCAAGCTCGAAGAGGTCCCGTTCGCGAGTTCGACCTCCGAGTTTAATGCCCTGCGCTCGGGACAGCTCGACTACGGCTACTTACCCGCCTCCGACATCGCGCAGCGCAAATACCTTACGACGCATGGATATTCCCTGGCCTCGTGGGCGGATTGGGGCTTCAATTCATTTTGGCTCAACTACTCCAACCCCAATGTCGGGGCCATTTTCAAGCAGCTCTATGTGCGCCAGGCTATGCAGCACCTGG
The DNA here is from genome assembly GCA_049279335.1 of Candidatus Dormiibacterota bacterium. GTDB lineage: Bacteria > Chloroflexota > Dormibacteria > Aeolococcales > Bog-877 > Bog-877. The sequence goes on along the minus strand of JBAPNX010000026.1, from coordinate 3,293 downwards.
TCAACCAGCCCGAGATCGTCAGCGACGTATACCACGGCGTCGCCTACCCATCCTATGGTCCAGTTCCGCTGACGCCCAAGAGCACCTATCTAACCCCATATGAAAGTCACAATCCCTACCCCTACAGTCCGAAGGCGGCACGACAGCTGCTGGCTAGCCACGGATGGTCGGTCCACATAGCTGGCGTCGACAGCTGCATCAAGCCCGGGTCACAAGCTGATGAATGTGGCGCCGGCATTGCCAAGGGCACGCAGTTGAACTTCACGGAACTCGGCGCCACCGGGTCGCCGGAGTTCAACGCGGAGCTGGCGGTAATCCAGTCCGACTGGTCTTTGGCTGGCATCCATCTGACTCTCAAGGAAGAGCCAGCAGACACGATTTTCTCAGAGGCTGTGCCCTGCGACGTTCAGACCGGTAGCGGCTGCAACTGGCAGATCGCTGACTTCAGTCCGCCCGGTTTCTCCGTCACCTTCTCACCGCAGTACCTTCCCACCATCGCGGTGTGGCTGGCGACCGGGGGAGTCCTTAACGCTGGCGGCTACAGCAGCTCCACCCTCGATCACCTAATCGCCGCTACAAATACGGTCCCAGGGTCGGCACCGTACAAGGCTGAGGAGAACTATGTGACGAAATACGTGCCCTGGATCTCAGAGCCGAATTACCCCTACCAGCTTTCGGTCATCAGCAACAAGCTCCGCGGCACCCTACCTCAGGACCCGAACCTGAATATCTACCCGGAGGACTGGACCCTCGCCGGTTGATCCTCCCGCGGTTAAGCTCCGCTTGCGGAGAGATGAGCGCCGCCAGGCGGCGGGCGATCGACGTAATAAGGTGACCCGTGATCACACTTAGTAGCGAGCGCATCTTCGACGGCACCGGAGGCGATCCCTTTGGCGGCCAGCTAAGCCTTGCCGGAGGCCGGATCAGGCGGGTCGAGCGTGGCTTAGAATCCTCGGGGTCGGCCGATGGCGTCTTGCTGGACCTCGGCGACTATTCCGTCCTGCCCGGTCTGATCGATGCCCATACCCACATGGGCTTGGTTAACATTCCGCCCGATCCGGGCGCGGCGGTCGCGGTCGTGGCGGCCCAGATCTTTGAGAACCTACGGTTGGCCCTTTTGGAGGGCTTCACCACGATCCGCGACCTTGGTGGGATCGACGGTGGCGTGGTCGAGGCGGTGAACCGGGGTCTGGTACCCGGGCCTCGGATCCTGCCCTCGGGTCCATTGATCAGCGAGAGCGGCGGACATGGCGACTGGAGGCCCGGCTACGCCCACGGTGCCTGGCAGGGCAACATTCCCGGGTTAGTTCAGCCGGCCGTTCTCGCCGACGGGGTGGCGGGAGTTCGGCTCGCGGGTCGGAGTTCTCTCCGAGATGGTGCAACTCAACTCAAGGCCGCTATCAGCGGAGGGTTCTCCTCCAGCTTCGATCGGCTCGACGACTTCCAGTTCTCGGTGGATGAGCTGCGGGCGCTGGTGGAGGTCGCCAAGGCGCGCCACACATACGTGACTGGCCACGCACACCACTCGGAGGCCGTGCACCTCGGGCTTCAGGCTGGCCTCGAGTGTTTCGAGCACGGCACTTTCCTCGATCAGGATGCCATCGACGCCATGTCCGCCCAGGGTGCCAGCCTGGTTGCCACCCTGTCGCCGGTCGAGAGCTATCAGGATCCCGGCCGACGGCAGGGGCTTCGGGATGACCTGGCTGTCCGCGCCGCTGCCGCCTTCCCGGCGATGGCTCGCTCCGTCACCTTGGCTATCGCAGCGGGAATAACCGTGGGATCGGGATCGGACCTAACCGGGGTGCCACAAACACGGCGTGGGCGCGAGCTCGCGGTTCGATCGCAGGTGACGAATCCCCTCGAGGCGATCACTGCGGCCACCAGCGCCAACGCCCGCATCCTTCGTCTCGACTCCGAGACCGGCTCACTGCGAGAGGGGCTGTCTGCCGACCTGGTGGTGTTAGAGGGCAATCCGCTCGACGACCCCGACCTCTTCAACGAGGCAGACAAGATCCGCCTGGTGATCCTTCGCGGCCGGGTGTATAAGAACACGCTGCCAGACGGGCTGGCGCAAGCAGTCGACGGGGCTTTCGCGGTGCGGTGAGCTGGGACTAGGCGGTCGGCTCTGGCGCAGCCACTCCTTTCTCGATCCCTCGAACTAGCTGGCACACCTCCCCGGTCGGTAGACCGTGGCGCACGCTTCCCTCCGTGCCGTAGGTGGTGTCGGCGACGAACAGAGCATTGATCACGGCCTCGTCGGTCGCCTCAACCGTGCACTCGAAAAACCGATCCATCGTCGGGGCATCCTCGACCAAAACAGTAGTCGGCGATACCGTGTCGCTGGACCAGTGGGACACGCGCCGCGCGGTCGAAAACGCGACCACGAACTCGCCACTTTTGTGCCTTCCATAGGTGCCCGTGCGAGCCAACCCGGTCTGTGCATGACGAGCGAGCCGCTGGAGTTGTCGATGATCGAGTGGGGCATCGGTGGCCAGAACCACGATGCAGGAGCCTGCCGCGGGCTCCGCTTGTGGCAAACGGGGTGGGGCCAGTCGCTGACCAACCGGCACCCCCGCGACCACGAGATCCCGCTGCTCTCCAAAGTTGGCGAGAACTAGCACACCAACGATGGCGGTGGCCCCAGCGAGCTCGACCTCACGAGAAGAGGTACCGATCCCGCCCTTCCACCCATAACAAGTCATACCGGTCCCAGCCCCAACCACCCCCTCTTGCACTGGCCCGTCGGTCGCCGCCTCGATGGCCTGGAGCACATGATGCGGGCGAACGTGGAGTCCCCGAATATCGTTCAGGCCTCCATCGTTACATTCGAAGACCAGCGGATTGACCGTGTCCGAACTCCGGCCAATCTCAGGGTTGCGAGCCAATGCATCAAGTACCAGACCCTCCATCGCCGCCCCCACTGACAGGGTATTGGTCAACGCCACGGCCGTTTCCAAGACGCCGAGCTCGTTGACCTGACTCAGGCCTGCTGGCTTTCCAAACCCATTGATGACGTGGACGCAGGCAACAACCTTCTCGCGGAAGAGGTTATCGCCGTGCGGTAGCACGACTGTCACCCCGGTTCGGATCGCGCGGCCGTCTTCGAGGTCCTCGAAGACCCCGACATGGCCGACCTTGACACCGGGCACGTCGGTGATCGCGTTGGTCGACCCCGGGGTGAGCCGACCAACCCGTACCCCCAAGGCTCGAGCTCTGGGACGGGGAGGCGGACACGCGCCGCGGGCGGGTTCCGACGTCACTCCGCTAGCTAGACGTTCCAGGATCTTGGGCGG
>JBAPNX010000025.1:0-19299 GCA_049279335.1 Candidatus Dormiibacterota bacterium | reverse complement strand
GCCTAGAGGGATGTACCATCCCGATCTTCATCTCCTCGGTGTAGTGCGCGGCGGACATCGGGGTGTCGATGGGTGCTCCAGTGGTGATGGTGTTGACTGCGATGTTGGAATCCTTACCTGCTATCGCGAGAACCTTCATCAACCCCTCCTGCGCGTGCTTCCCCGGGGTGTATGCCGCCTCTTTGACGAACCCGTTCAATGCCGACCCTGACGACACATAGAGAATGCTTCCGCCGTGGTTGTCGACCATCCCTCCCCATACTCCCTTGGAGAGGATAAACGCTGCTTGAACGATAATGTCCATTTCCTGGCGCCATGCGGAAAACGTGATGTCTGAAAAGTCGCGCTCTCGGAGCACGGCAGCGTTGTGGATAAGGGTTCGCGGCGTGCCATAGTGGTTCAGTGCGCGTTCTACGGCGTCCTGCGTGGGGCCCGCCTCTGCTAGGTCCACTGCGATCGGGAGAACATCCGCGCCAGCCTGGGTCAGCTCCCGTGCGAGGGTGTTCAGTTTTTCCGTCTGGACGTCAAAGAGAGCCAGTCGCATCCCTGCAGCTGCGAGCTCTCGCGCGACCTCGTAGCCCAAGCCTTCCGCTGCTCCGGTGAGAAACGCTACTTGGCCACGTACCGCAATCATCTAGGCTGCCTCCAAGTCTCACGAGTCCGTGACTTCTTCTACCAAAAGGGCCGCTTCGCCACCACCTATGGTCGTGCCTGGTAGCGGCAGGGGGTGTTGTGCCATTGTACGGGCGACAAACTTCTCCGGCGGTCCATGTTTCCACGGGTCTACAACCCATCAATAGAAATGGCTCTGTCCTACCCAAGCTCCCGTGACGATGGGTGGACTAAGGCAGCTATCCTGCCTATGACGAAATCAGCACGACCCCACTTCGGGTCAGAGGTTCTATGACTCACGTTGTCTTCACTACGCCGCTGGAGCTCGACCTAGTTGAGCAGCTGCGGCGGGCCCATCCCGAATATCAGTTCACCTACCCGGAGGACTTACTGCTGCCGCCCCGTTACCCGGCTGAGCATCGCTATCCCGACTTCGCGGCCCTACCCGCTACTGAGCAGCAACGTTGGGAGGAGCTCCTGGAAAGCGCTGACGTTCTCTTCGATTTCGGCCCCGCCGCGCTCCGGCCCCGGTTAGCCGACAGGCCCCGGCTGCGTTGGATCCAGGCCACCAGTGCGGGGGTAGGCACTCTGGTTGAGCGGATCGGGCTCGCGCGCCAGCCCGACCCTGTCATCACCACTGCGAGTGGAGTCCATGCCGGTCCCATCGCCGAGTTTGTCATCCTGGCCATGCTTTGGTTCCGCAAGCTGGGGCCGCTGCTCCAGCAGCGCCAGCGAGAACACAGATGGGAGCGGCTGGCAGTCGGCGAGTTGGCGGGGAGCACGGCCGCGATCGTCGGTCGGGGCCGGGTCGGGGACGCGATCGTCGAGAGATGCGAAGCGCTGGGGATGGAGACCGTGGGCTTCGTCAGGCGTCCTCGGCCCAAAGGCAAAGAGGACGCTTCCAAGTACCTGACCCTGGATGCGCTCGACGACCACCTGCCCCGGGTGGACTTCGTTGTTCTGTGCCTTCCTGACACCCCAGCCACGAGTCACCTCTTCGGCGCGTCCCGTCTCGCCAAAATGGCACCGGGAGCGGTTTTGATAAACGTGGGCCGGGGCGGCGCCGTCGATGAGCCGGCGCTGATCGAGGCGCTCCAAAGTGGCCAGCTCGGCGGCGCCGCTCTCGATGTGACAGCCGAGGAGCCGCTCGACCCGGCCAGTCCACTTTGGGACATGTCCCAGGTGCTGCTGACCCCTCATTCGATCAGCACCGTGCCCAGCGAGAACCGACGGATTGTGGAGATCTTCGACGAGAACCTGACCCGCTTTCAGCAGGGATTGCCGCTCCGCAACCAGTTGGACAAGCAGGCTGGCTACTAGGGCCAGTCCCGGTCGTCGAACTTGGGAAGCAGCAGCCCAAGGTGGAGTAGCCCTGCACGGTCGGTCGATCGTTGCCGGGATGGGCCCAGATAGACTCTCCGCCATGGCACGAGCGCCAAGGGCGAGCTACCGCCTATCCCCGGTCGTGGGACCGCCCACGCTAGGAATGACCGCCTTGGAAGCGATCAGGGCTTCCATCCTTCGGGGCAGTATTGGCTTGGGCGAGCGGCTGGTGGAAGCGTCACTCTCGCAGGAGTTGGGGATTAGCCGGGGACCCCTGCGCGAGGCACTTGCGCTCCTAGAGAAGGAAGGATTGGTCGAGAATCACCCTCGCAGGGGAAGAGCGGTGGTCCAGCTCACCCTGCGGACGTTGGATGAGCACTACAGCTTGCGCAAGTTGCTGGAGATGCAGGCAGTGGGCGAGCTGATTGAAACCCTGACTCCTCGAAAGCAACGGCTCTTGGAAGGCTGCGTCAAGCGGATGGCCGATGCTGCGAGTAGTGGGGACGCGTTCAAACTGGCTCTCGCCGACCTCGCTCTTCACGACACGATTTACCAGCTGAGTGAGAACGACCTGCTGCTGAAGGTATGGCAGGAGAACGTCGCTGCGAAGCTTCGATTGCTCGTCAACATCACCGGCAAGACCCACCAGCCGATGAACACGGTGGGCAATCACCGCCTCCTGGTCGAGACCATCGTGGGGCGGGACATCGGCGCTGCCAAGGACATGGTCAAGGACCACGTCGACGATGCCTGGCGGCGAGCCGCCGACTCCCTCGCCGCCCTGCCAGGAGTCGGCTAACACCCCTCCCGGCAGCAACCCGGTAGCCCGGTCGAGCGACACCAGGCGCAACAGACGGGCCGTCTTCAAGCCAGGGCTGATTGATGGTGCATTCGGTCAACAGTTGACTGGCACCCGGTTGACAAAGCCTCGTGGTTGCCTTACCTTACTGGCCCATGGTGGGGGTCGAGTGAGGAAGCGCCGCTCCGGCGAACGCCCTGACCTCGGCTCGCCGCGGGGCATCCCGGTGCCGCATTGGCGATCGCGGCGGATCGATCTCGCGACGCGGCTCGGACCGGATTCAATGGGAGAGCCTAAGTGAGGGGTATTTCAATAGTTCCAGCGGTGGGCATCGGGCTTGCCCTCCTGATCACGGCTTGCGGGCCAGCCGCCAGGCCAGGGCCTACCCAAGCGATCCCGGCGAGTTCCTCCGGTGCCACGGTCACTTTCGGAATGCCGCCAGACGAAGTTCCGAACAGCATCTTCCCGCTGCTCGATCAGGTCTCGAATGCGAACCTCTTCGATCTTCAATACCTGCTGTACCGGCCCCTCTACTGGTTCGGAGAGAATCAGTCCCCGGATCTCAACCTGAAGTACAGCCTGGCTGACCTGCCTACCTTCTCCAACGGCGGTCGCACCGCCACCATCACCTTGAAGCCCTACCGCTGGTCGGATGGGGAGTCGGTCACCAACCGGGACGTCGAGTTCTGGATGAACCTCCTCATGGCCAATAAGGCCGACTGGTTCGACTACGTACCTGGACTGTTCCCTGACAACGTGGTGTCGATGAGCTTCCCAGCCGCGACTCCGGACCAGTTCAGCCTCACCTTCAACAAGGCCTACAGCCGGACATGGTTGGAATACAACGAACTCAGCCAGATCATTCCCTTGCCCCAGCAGGCGTGGGATATAACCAGCGCCGCCGGGCCGGATGGCAACTACGACGAAACGACCAGCGGTGCCGTGGCGGTGTTCAAGTACCTGACGAGTCAGGCGACTACCATCTCCACGTACGCAAGCAACCCCATCTGGAAGGTCGTTGACGGCCCGTGGGAGCTGACCTCATACGCAGCCAGCACTGGGTACTCCGCCTTCTCGCCAAACCCCGACTACAGCGGTCCTAAGACCGGTAACGTGACCCACTTCGTTGAAGTGCCCTTTACCAGCGACGCCGCGGAGTTCGATGGCTTGCGATCGGGCGAACTCGATTATGGCTACCTGCCCTCCGAAGACCTTAGCCAAGAGTCGTACTTCAAGAGTCGCGGATACACAATTTCGGACTGGGTGGGATGGGGACTCAACACGATGATCCTCAACTACACCAATCCAAAGGTGGGTCCGCTGCTGTCCCAGCTCTACATCCGCCAAGCCCTACAGCTCTCGATCGACCAGCCCAAGATCGACAGCGCTGTGTTCAAGGACACAGCCTATCCAACCTATGGGCCGGTGCCGGTCAAGCCCAGCAACCCCTTCCTCACCTCAGTCGAGAAGCGCAATCCCTATCCCTATAACCTCAGCAAGGCGACTGCTCTTCTCAAGAGCCACGGTTGGGCGATACACGCCAGCGGCGAGGACCGGTGCGAGCGGCCGGGCACCGCTGCCAACGAGTGCGGCGCCAACATCGCGAAGAACGAGGGCCTAGCCTTCACCGAAGACTATGCCAGCGGCTCTTCTCCCTTCCAGGCGGCCGAGGAAGCTATCGCCTCGGCGTGGACTGAGATTGGGGTCAACATTAGCCTGCGGGAGCAGCCACCCAGTCAGATCTTTTCGAATCTCTCTCCGTGCGTCGATGGCCATGGAGGCTGCTCTTGGCAAATCGCCAACTTTGGAATTCCGGGTTCGACCGGGACCTACTCGCCTGACTACCTTCCGACGGGAGAGACCTACTTCGCTACTGGGGCGGTGACCAACTGGGGCGGATACAGCAACGCTCGCATGAATGCGCTGATCCGCGCTACTGAGCTCAACTCGAGCCTCAAAGTATTCGACACCTACGAGGACTATGCGGCTACCCAACTCCCGGACCTGTGGGAGCCTGACTACTATTACCAAATCTCGGTGATCCGGACTGGTTTGCACGGGGCAGTACCGCAAAACCCCAACCTCAACATCAACCCCGAAATGTGGACCTTCAAGAGCTAAGCCGGAGCACCATTCCTGGTTGACCACTAGGCGAGATGGCGTAGGCGCCATCTCGCACTCCCATCCCTTCGTTCGTGAGCCTCGTCGCCGACCGAGTACTTGAGATCGTCACACGCCGAGAAGGAGCTTGTCTATGGCCATAATTCGACTTCAACACATTGGCGTCGCGGTTAGAGACCTGGATGCAGCCTGCCGCAAGCTGGACGACCTCTTTGGACTAAAGGCTCGCGATTTTCGCGATAACCAGGGTAAGGGGATGCAGCGCGATGCGCGCATCCTACTGGGCAATCAGTGTTGGCTTCATCTGGTCCAGAATTGGGATACCGAGTCGCGCGTCTATAAGTTCCTGGAGGAGCATGGCGAAGGACTCGAGCACATCGCGCTGGAAAGCGACGACATCACCGCCGACGTCGAGAGGGTAAAGGCCGCGGGCGTGGAGGTCTTTCAGAAGCGCATCTTCGACGCGACTGACGGCTTCGAGGCCTTCATATACCCCGAGGACACTGCGGGGTTCACCGTTGAGCTGATTCAACCGCACGCCGACAGTTGGGGGTACCCAGACGATCAGGACGCGGGGTCGGCTGCCGGATGAGTGGCGGCGCCATTCGTATTGGGACTGCAACAGCCGCACCAGGGGAGTCAGCTCAAGGGGTTATCCCTTACGGGACTGACGCGCTCGGACGTTCAATGGACATCCCGGTGATCGTAGCCCACGGTGTTGAGCGCGGCCCACGGCTTTGGGTGAACGCGGGAACCCATGGCGACGAAGCGGAGGGCGCCCTGGCTCTCTTTAGGCTGTTCGACCAACTGGACCTCCAAACCCTAAAGGGGACGGTGGTCGCTGTGCCGATGCTGAATCCCGCTGCCTTCATCGCCGGGACGAGGGGCGACCCTCTCGACAGTTTCTCATACGATCTCAACCGGATTTACCCGGGCAAGTCGGACGGCTACGCGACGGAGAGGTTGGCGCATGCTCACTGGGGGGCGATGCACGGGAACTGCGATCTCCAGATCGCAATCCACTCCGGAGGAGACCACTCTTATCTCTCCCACATGATTTTCGCGTCCGAAAACAGCCTTGAGCTGGCTGCCGCTATGGGGCTCGGCTGGAGCCTCGTGTTCGGATCAGCGACTGGCACCGGCAACCCCAGCTCGCAGCTTGCGGCCGAGGGCATTCCGGCAATCACCGTGGAACTGGGTGGGCTCTGTCGCTCACTGACCAAGGAGCTTCAAACCATCGCCGACGAATACGTGACCGGCCTGGTCAACGTCATGCGCCACTACCGCATGCTGCCAGGCCAAGCGCTGTACGAGAAGCAATGGATGCGCGGCCACCAAGTGGCGCTCCTTGCCCCTGTCGGCGGCCTCTTCGTAGGCGACGCAGCTCTGATCTTTGAGTCGCCGGTGGCACAGGGAACCGTCGTGGGGCGCATCTACAACTGCTACGGTGACCTGGCGGCCGAAATCGCCGCTCCCCAAGACGGGTTGGTCTTCGGGCTCCGCAGTCGTCCTCAGGTGAAAGCCGGGGACTGGTGCTGCTTCTTCGGCGTCATCGACGGCACGGTCGGTGACCTGATAGGCGAGCGCGGGTAGGAGACGCTGGTGGACTCACACTGGCCGACCCGCGTGGGCCACTGTCTGTCCAGATCTCGGAATGAGGCGTGCGCTTCATGAGTCGGCTCGACCTGGGGGTGGTCAACGGTATCTTGGTCGATGAGGTCGGCGAGCGCCCGGCAGACCTTGGTGTTAGCGATGGAATCGTCGTTGAGATCGCTGAACCGGGAGGCCTGGGTGAGGCGGAACGGATCATTGACGCCGACGGCAGATGGGTGCTGCCCGGTTTCGTCGATGCGCATTTTCACTGTCGCGCGCCGGATCATCCCGAGCGCGAGGACTTCGCCTCGGGGACTAGTGCGGCGGCGGCCGGCGGAGCTACCACCATTTTGGAGATGCCGGTCGCTGACGTCGGCATCAGTTCGGTGGAACGTTTCGTTGCTCGCCGAGCCCTGGCGGAGTCGCAAGCAGTCATCGACTTCGGGCTGCTCGCCGGCTGCGGCTCGCTCTCGCAGTCTGAGATCAATGGGCTAGCGACGGCTGGTGCCGTCGGGTTCAAGGTCTTCACCCACCGCCCCGGGCCGGGTCGGGAGGCGTCCTTCGATGGGCTGTGGCTCACCGAAAACTCTGAACTGCTCACCGCGCTCGAATTGGTCCGGGATACCGGTCTCCCCTGTGCCTTTCACGCCGAGGACGACAGTCTGCTCGATTTCTACGCCCAACGCGACGAGGGTAGCTCCACGCCCACTCAGCGTTACCGCGATTCGCGACCGCCGGCCGTGGAGGCAATGGCCGTGGCGCGCTTGGCGATCCTAGCCGAGGCCTCCGAGGCACGAGTGCATATAGTCCACGTCACCTCGGAGTGGGCGCTCGATCTGATTCGGGCCTCTCGCATGCGAGGTGCTCGTCTGACCGCAGAGACCTGCCCTCACTATCTGTTCTTCACCGACCGCTCGACTCAAGAGGTCGGGGTTTGGGCGAAAGTCGCACCGCCACTTCGTGCAGCCACGGACTCGGCCGCCCTCATCGGTGGCATCGAGGACGGAACGATCGAGGTCGTCTGCAGCGACCACGCCCCGTTCGCCGAGGCGGACCGAGAGGGCGTGGACATCATGGAGGCACCCTCCGGTGTCCCCGGAGTGGAGATCTTCGCCCACTTGGTTTTGGATGCGGCTTTGAGGGGACAGCTTGAGCTGGCGACCGTCGTGCGCTCACTGACCGCGGGGCCCGCGCGACTCTACGGCCTCTATCCGCAGAAGGGAGCCCTGCTTGTGGGCTCAGATGCTGATTTTGTGGTCTACGACCCACATGAAGAGACCACCGTGCGCATCGCAGGTTGGATCAGCCGGTCTCGGGCTAGTGCTCGTCTGTTTGAGGGCCGCAAGTACCGCGGTCAGGTCAAGATGACCTTCGTTCGGGGCCAGCCGGTGTACGCCGACGGGAAGGTGCTTGGCCAGAGAGGGTACGGTCGGATGGTGCGACCGCATACCCCGACCGGTATCGAGCATCCATCCGCCCTCAGCGGAGCCCTGAACTCCGCGAGCTCGGCGCCCGCGGGCTGATGAACGTGGACGGCGCCCTGCGCAGGACAGTGCTGGCGGGAGGGGACGTTTTCGACGGACTCTCCGACAGTGTCTCTCCGGCTGACATCGCGATCCAGGGTGAGCGAATCGTTTCTATCGGCTCGGACTTGGACGGCGACGATCTGGTTGATGTCTCCGGGATGACGTTGCTTCCCGGCCTGTTCGATTGCCACGTCCACGTTTCGGTCTCCAGTGTCGATGTCGTCGAGATGCTGAACCAGCCCTTCTCGCTCCAGTTCTTCCTCGCGATGGTGAATTTGCGGCGAACCTTGGACTGTGGCATCACGATGGTGCGAGACGCCGGCGGTGCCGACCTTGGCATCAAAGAGGCGGTGGCTAGGGGCATCATCGACGGTCCCGATCTCCAGATCTCAATCACTGCGCTCGGCCAGACGGGCGGCCATACGGACAACTGGTATCCCTGTGGAGTGACAGTTCCTGCGGAGCTGCTGGAGCACCCAGGGCGCCCAGACGGGATTGTTGACGGCGTCGATAGCATGCGCCGCAAGGTCCGCGAGGTGGCCCGCGCGGGTGCCGACGTCATCAAGGTTTGCACGACAGGCGGCGTCCTTTCCCCACGCGATAATCCGCACCACAGCCACTTCAGCCCGGCTGAGCTCGATGTGCTGGTCGAGGAGGCCGCCCGCCTTGGCCTGTGGGTTATGGCGCACTCCCAAGGTGCTGCCGGGATCAAGGCCTCGGTCAAGGCCGGTATCCGATCCATCGAACACGGCATCTACTTGGACGAGGAGTCAGTGGCGCTCATGAAGCAGAAGGGCGCGTGGCTGGTACCTACGCTCTCCGCCCCCTTGGCGGTGATCGCGGCCGCCGATGCCGGTGCCCAGCTGCCGCCACCGGCTCTGGAGAAGGCCGAAGAGGCGGTAATGCGGCACCGGGAGTCGTTCAAAATGGCGCTCCAGGCCGAGGTCCGGATCGCAATGGGTACGGACAGTGGAGTAGGGCCTCACGGCTCTAACCTCCACGAACTCACGCTCATGAACGAGTACGGCATGCCAGCGCCGGCCGTGCTGAAGGCAGCCACGTCATCGGCGGCGGAGCTTCTTGGAGTGGAGGAGAGCCGTGGCAGTCTCACGGTGGGCAAGCTGGCCGACGTGGTGGCGGTTAAGGGTTCACCCCTCGACTTGCCCGGGCTGCGTCAGTCGATCTCAATGGTGTACAAGCGCGGTCGGTTGGTGGCGTTGGCCGGTGCCAGGGCGGCTGGCGACGGGGTCTCATCTTCTGACGCCCCCGCGTTTGCCCGGGAACGTGTCTTCGAGTCTTCGGCTCTCGAGAGAAGAGGGATTGCATGACTTTTGACAACCAATCCGCCGCCGTCCGAGTCAGGAGTCGCCAGTGGATCTTGATCTAAACGTGCCGGTGGTACGTGTTCCGCTCTCGGCCGTGCATGAATTCTGCCGAGCAGCGGTTCACGCTATTGGATTCGCTGAACCCGAATCGGAACTTGTAGTCGACGCCCTGCTGACCGGCTCGCTACGGTCGCACCCCGGCCAAGGCCAGGGAGTACAGCAGTTGCCCCGTTATCTTGCTCGGGTTAGGGCGGGCGTCATACGGCCCCGGGCCGAACTCAGGGTGAGGTCCACCGCGGGAGCGACTGCGGTCATAGACGCGGACCGCGCGGCCGGTTCCATCGCTGCCAGCAGGGCCATGGATCTAGCGGTAGATCTGGCCTCCAGGCAAGGGATTGGTGCTGTGGCTGTGCGGGACAGCACGCATTTAGGTGTCATCTCCCACTATGCCATGCGAGCGGTACCTAAGCAGTGCATCGGCCTCGCATTCACCAATGCTGGTCCGGAAATCGCGCCTTGGGGTGGGACGAGGGCGACGGTCGGAACCAATCCCTGGGGGGTAGCGGTTCCAACTGCCGAACCCTGGCCAATTGTCCTCGACATGGCTAACAGCACCTCTGGTAAAGGGATGGTCAGGTGGTTCCAGCAGGCCGAGTTGCCAATTCCAGATGACTGGGCGCTTAGCGCAGATGGCCAACGCACGACTGATCCAGCGGTCGCGATGCTGGGCACTCTCTTCCCGCTAGGCGGCCCCAAGGGCTATGCCATGGCCGTCGTCGTCGACGCCCTGACAGGAGTCCTGTCCGGGGCCGCATTTGGGCTGTCCTGCTTTGCTCTTGACCACCAGGATGTGGGCCATCTGATGGTCGCCCTGGACATCTCGCGATTCACGGCCATCGAAGAGTTTATGGCGCGGATCACTCAGCTGATCGAAGAGATCCGGTCGACCCCCCTTGCCTCTGGAGTCGACCGCGTTTGGCTACCCGGCGAGATGGAGTTTGCCCGCAGCCAGGAGCGAGAACGCAACGGGATCCCCTTTGAGGTGGCTGCACACGCCGGGCTGCTTTCCCTAGCTGGCGAGCTCGAACTCGACAGCGGACTCTTGGAGCCGATAGGGTGAATACCCCGGCAGAGGTCGCGACCACGCAAGTCCCCTCATGCGACCTGGTTGCGCAATATCTGGCGATCCGCCCCGAACTTGACGCAGCCATCGCCGAGGTGCTCCTAGGCGGGGAGTTTGAGCGCGATCAGCACCTCTGGGACTTTGAGGACGAGTTCGCGCGCTCCTGTGGTGTGGCTCACGGGGTGGGTGTGGGCAGCGGGTTAGCCGCCGTCATGCTCTCGTTGAAGGCGCTTGGGATCGGGCCTGGTGATGAAGTGATCACGGTCCCTAACACCGATATCGCGACGTGTGCCGCGATCACTCATGCCGGAGCACAAATCGTCTGGTCAGATGTCGACGAAAGGACTCATAACTTAGATCCCGAAAAGGTGGAGCAGCTCATTACCGCTCGCACCAAGGCCATCTTGGCGGTTTCGCTCTACGGACTCCCGGCTGACATGCCCCGTTTGCGCGAGCTGGCTGACCGCTACCACCTGTGGCTCGTCGGTGATGCCGCTCTCGCCTACGGGGCCGCGATCGATGACATCCCCGTGGGTGCGCTGGCAGACGTCAGCTGCTTTAGCTTTGCCCCACGGAAGGTGCTGGGAGCCTACGGCGACGGCGGCATGGTGGTTACCCAGAATCCCGCGGTGGCTACCAAGGTGCGGCACTTGGCGGGCTACGGAGAGCCACGTCGGGATGGCATGGCGGACAAGGACGGGAGGATTCATATTGAGGTTGAGGGCTACCACGTCCACCTAGACGTGCTGCAGGCCGCGATTCTGCGGGTCAAGCTCCCGCACGTGCCGGCGTGGGTGTCGCGGCGCCAAGAGATCGCAGCCAGCTATGCGCAGCTCCTATCGGGCGGTACCGTCGAGCTTCCCTTCGTTCCCCAGGGTTTCACCCATGTGTTCCGCAGTTTTGTCGTGCGTGTACCACATCGGGACGAGGTCTATCGCAGGTTAGCGGCTCGAGGTATCGAAACCTCCTTGCTCTATACCCCACCACTACACCTGCAGACGGCCTACCGACGCCTGGGTCGGCGGGTAGGTGACTTCCCCGTGGTCGAGTCATTGGCTAACAGTCTCTTATGTCTACCCATGTATCCGGAGCTCCCGGACGAGTCAGTTCAGTTTGTGGCCTCTGAGTTGCTCGATGCGGTTGCGTCTTGCCGCTGATGTTGTCTCCCATCGATCTGTCCAGCGATCGATTCGAGGCAATCAGCCCGGCGCATGTGCGCGAGGCTGCCAAGTCAGCTCTCGACGCGGGTGAGACTCACTACACAACTCGGCCAGGACTCATCCCTCTGCGCCAAGCGATTGCGGAACGCCATGCCAAAGCGACCGAGGTGACGGTGGATCCTCTCCACCAGGTCCTGGTGACATGCGGTGAGGAAGAAGCTCTGTTCGTAGCCATCCACACCCTGGTCGGTCCCGGAGACGAGGTCCTAGTCGTTGGCCCTTCACCAGCCTCCGACGCCACGCTGGTAGCTCGTGCCGGCGGTGCCATCCGTCACCTAGCGTGGCCGACCATGGCATCCGACCCAGGCACCTGGCTACAGGGTTCGCTGTCCGAGCGCACCCGGGTCGCGCTGCTGCGCAATCCCTCGCTAGAGGGGGCGGTGCTGGAGAGCCCAATGGCGCAAGCGCTCCTGCTAGAGGCAGATGCTCACAACGCCACGGTGATCTCGGTGGAGAGTCTCGCGGATTTCAGCAGAGGCGGGCGGCGCCCCCAGGGGTTCGCGGCAGTCCCTGGTGCTGGTTCACGGACCCTCACCATTGGCGGGTTTTCGGCTTGGGGGTTGGACGGTTGGCGAGTCGGATACATGATCGGGCCGACGACTCTAGTGGCGCCGATGACGAACCTCAAGCAAGCTCTCAGTATCTGCAGCCCGGCACTGGGTCAGTACGCTGCGCTCGCGGCTGCCACGGGTCCACAGGATCATTTGACGGATTTGTGCGCCGATCTCGACGAGCGCTGGGATGCGGTTGTGGCGGAACTGAACAAATCGGCAATACCCGTGACGGTCGCGGAAGCGGGCTACCACCTCTTCGTACCGGTCACTGGGCGTGCAGTCCAGAAGGTCGACGAGATTTGGGATGCGGTCTCAGTCCGAGTCGCACCCGGCGACGAGGGGGGAGTTGCCGGTTCGGTTCGAATCAACCTCAGCCCACCGGCTCCGGTGCTCGCCGACGCCGCCCGGAGGATGGCGCCACTACTGGCAGGGGTCGGTGGAGGAGCCCGAAGTGGCTGAGTCACGCCCGGGGCCGCTTACCGTTCGGCACACCTTCGCCGAGGAGGGGACGCAACAACGTTACCGATTGATGGAGATTGCCCAAGGAATCCCCGACGTGATCGCTCTTGGCCGGGGCGACCCTGACCTGCCCACCCCCGCTCACATAGTTCGGGCCGCCAAGCTGGCAATAGACAAAGGCGTTGATTACGTCACGGACTCCCGCGGGCTGACCGAGCTGCGTGAGGCGATCGCGGACAAGCTGCTGCGTGAGAACCAAGTCAAAGCAGATCCCGAGCTTGGGGTCGTGGTCACGACCGGTGCCCAGGAGGCCATGTACCTGGCGGTTCAGGCTGTGCTGCAACCTGGCGACGAGATCTTAGTTCCCGACCCACGGTACACGTCCTACGACGTCGCCATCGAAATGGCGGGAGCTCGGATGGTGATGGTGCCGACATCACTGGAGGACGGCTTTCAACTGCATGCGGATGCCGTCGAAGCTCGGATCACCGAGAAGACACGGGGCCTTTTGTTGATATCGCCCAGCAATCCCACGGCAGGAGTTCTGTCAGAACAGAGTCTGCGCCAGGTGTGCGCCGTGGCGGTGAAGCACGACCTGATGGTGATCTCCGACGAGATCTACGAGAAGCTGCTCTACGAGAACGCTCGCCACATTAGCCCGGGGTCGCTACCGGGCATGGCCGAGCGCACCGTGACGCTTAATGGTTTCTCAAAGACATTCTGCATGACCGGCTGGCGCCTTGGTTACCTGGCTGGTCCAACCACGGTGATGGAGGAGGTAGCGAGGCTCAAGAACTTGCTCAGCGTCTGCGCTCCCACGGTCTCGCAGCGAGCGGGTGTGGCAGCGCTTACGGGTCCCATGGATTTTCTATCTGAGTACCTCGACATCTACAGCCGCAGGCGAGAGATCGTGCTCAGTGGCTTAGACCGTTTGGGCTTCAAGTACGGTAGGCCAATGGGTGCCTTTTACGTATTTGTAGATGCCTCTTCGATCGGGATGAAAGCCATCGATGTCTCGCGATTGCTTCTCGAGGAGGGACACGTGCTCATCTTCCCGGGGACTGGGTTCGGGGCGAACTGGGGCGACTTCCTGCGAATCTCATGGGTCCAACCGGAGGAGGAGGTTGGCGAGGCAATCGCTCGAATTGAACGCACGCTCCGGACCCACCGTGGCTGAGCTGGCGGCCCCCTTCCGGATTGCTTGGCTGGAGGATCGCTCCGCGTCCGACCTTGAGCTGGCGCGCTCGCTGGTGCCCCAAGAGGTCTCGGTCGAACTGGTCTCACCGGCGGGCGCGGACCTTCCGGACGGAACCCAGAGGCAACAGTTGAAGGGGGCCGACGCCATCCTGGTGCAGCGCACCAGGGTCACGGCGACACTACTGGATCTGGCGCCCAAAGTACGGCTAGTGCAGCTTTACGGTGTCCGTGACGAGGGAATCGACCGGGCGGCAGCTGAGCGCCGTGGAGTCACCGTGGCGGTCATGCCGCTGCGCGGCTGCATCGCGGTGGCGGAACTGGCGATGACCCTTGTGCTGGCGCTGTCGAAACGCCTCATCTGGGCGCACCAGGCAACCGCGCAGGGCGAGTACCGGAACCTGGGACTGGAGCCACGGCCGACCAGCCAGGCCGTGCATGCGTTCCAGTGGATGAGGCTCGCAGAGGTCTTCGAGGTGAACGGCACTACCCTCGGAATCATCGGGCTGGGTGAGATCGGGACTGAAGTGGCTAAGCGAGCCCGTGCATTCGGGTTGAACGTGATCTACAACAAACGATCAAGGCTGCCACCGCGATCTGAGCGCGATTTGCAAGTCGAATGGAGGGAGCGGGACGAACTGCTCCATTCCTCCGACTTCGTGCTTCTGGCTCTTCCTTACGCGGATTCAGTTCATCACTTGATCGGCGTACCAGAACTGGCCTTAATGAAGGAGAGTGCCTTTCTCATCAACGTGGCCAGGGGGCCGTTGGTCGACGAAGAAGCCTTGGTCGACGCGCTCAATCGCCGGGTGATTGCGGGGGCTGGGCTGGACGTCTTTTCCAAGGAACCTCTGCCGTACGACAGTCCCTTGGCCAAGTCAGATCGTGTCATTCTCACCCCCCACATCGGCGGTGGATCGGGGGGAGCTAGAGAAAAGCAACTCTCTGATGTCCTTGAAAATATTGTGCGATTCGCAAGTACCGGCGAGGCACGACATACAGTCGCGATCAACGTAGGAGCGGATGATGATAGAGACTAACGCGTCCCATTTGGTGGAAGTCTCGGTGGGCGGCCAGGTCTGGCCGCCGAGTGCAGAGAAGAATCCGTACAAGGTCGACTCCGAGGGCATCCCTGCCGTCACCCTCGGCATGGCCGGGATCTGCTTCACGCACAGAGTGGGTGACCCTGCGTTCGGGTGGGAAGGGGATCACCTCGAACCGGCGGTATCTATTCGTCACCCCCAGCCAGGCCCCGAACACGCCCTTCACTACATGGTCTGCATTGGCAACGAAGCGGTGATCACATCAGGAGCCTGTGCCGGCGCCCGTGGCGTCGTCACCGGTGAGCATGCGCACGTGCTTGTCGACTTTCCTCCTGAACAGATCGAGCTGCTGACCATCGGCGATCGGATACAGATTCGATCAATCGGTTTGGGGTTGCGGCTAGCACAGCACCCCGAGATCGTGGTCCACAAGTGCAGCCCCCGGCTCATCCAGAGCCTAGGCCTCGGGGAGACAGAGGACGGCAAAGTCGAGGTGCCCGTGGTGGCCGAGATCCCCGCGCAGTTGATGGGCTCAGGCGGTGAACTCAACGCTGACTACGTCGACCAAGACTTCATGACCGGCGATCGCGCTGAGCTGCGGCGTCTTGGCTTGGACCGCCTTCGCATTGGCGATCTAGTGGCGGTCCCGAATCACAATCACACCTGGGGCAGGGGCTTCCATACAGGAGCCATGACCATCGGCTTGATCATCCATGGGGACTCAGCGTGGACCGGCCATGGTCCGGGCGTGCTGGATCTGATGTCCACTATGGAAGGGACGATCGTTCCCGTAATAGACCCTGACTCCAATATCGCGCTCCGGCTTGGTATCCGGGATCGCGAAGAGATGGCGGGAAGGGTGTCGCCGCAGAGGGCCAGCTCCTACGCTCACCTTGGGTCGTAGGTCGGCCATTCAAAACTGGAGTTCCTCGACTCACGCGAGACGCGGACTGATTCCAAGGAGGACAGCCAAGTGATAGCCGACAATCGTGACCAATTAGTGGGCGTGGGAGTTCAAGGCACGGTGGTCTCGCCGGAGTGTCCGCCGCTGCCCGCTTCCCCCTATCAGATAGCTGCCGACGGGAGCCCTTATCTCTTGCCGACACCCGGCGGAATCGTCTACAACGTGAGGGTGGGCGACCCAGCTTTCGGCTGGCTAGCCGACATGGTCCAGCCCGGCGTCAGCATCCGCAACCCTCAGGATGTTGCCAACAACGCCCTGAATACGCTCGCTTGCCTGGGGAACGAAGCCCGCGTGGTTTCCGGCGCCGCCATCGGTGCCCGTGGAACAGTGACCGGCAAGAGCGGACGCTTCGCTGAGCATGTAATCGTGCACTTCAGCAAAGATGTGGTCGAGAAGATCGCCTTGGAGGACCGCGTCCTGGTCAGGGCCATGGGTCGTAGCCTGACGCTAAAGAGACAGCCAAAGATCCAACTCAAAAGCATCTCGCCCCAGTTGCTCGACGCGCTTGAATTGACCGACCTTGGTGACGGTCGGGTGAGTGTGCCAGTCCGGGCCGTGGTCCCCGCGCACCTGATGGGTGCCGGCGCCGGGCTTGGTAGCGAGGGGGGATGTGTGCAAATCCAGAGTGAGGATCCCGCCTCGCTCACGGAGAGCGGTCTTGAAGGTCTCCGCCTGGGCGACGTGGTGGGAATCCGTGACTATGACTGTCGTTGGGGGAACGGATTCCTGAAGGACGCCGTTGCCGTCGGCATCGTGGTGCACGGTGACAGTCCCAGGAGCGGATTCGGCCCGGGAGTGACGCCCTTGCTGGCGGCCGTGGACCGAGCGATTGAGCCGGTGGTGGTTCAAGCTCGCAATATCACCGAGCTTCTGGCACTCTAGGGGTGATCAGCTAGGAAATGCGTGACGAAGCAGGGACCCTGTCTGGCCGAGTCGCGGTTGTCACCGGAGCCGGCGCCGGCCTGGGCCGAGCGACCGCGCTAAACCTTGCCCGACAGGGAGCGCGGGTTGCCGCAATCTCGCTGCTCGAGCCTGAGTTGCAAGACCTGCAGGCCACAGCCAGGCATGAGGGACTCGATCTGCGGCCCGTCCAAGCAGACGTCGGCGATGCCGGTCAGGTCTTCCGAGCCGCAACGACAATCCTAGCCGAGTTCGAACGTGTCGACATCCTTATCAACAACGCCGCGATCATCGTGGTCAAGCCCATTGACGAGACGTCGGTGGCAGAGTGGGACCGGGTGCTGGCGACCAACCTGCGCTCTGCCTTCCTGCTGTGCCGGGAACTGGTCCCACAGATGAAGCGCCAAAGGAAGGGACTGATCGTGAACGTGTCGTCGCGATCCGGGTCTGAGGGATTTGCCGGGGAGTGCGCCTACTGCCCTTCAAAGTTCGGCTTGGAGGGTTTGACCCAGACGCTGGCCGTGGAGCTCGAATCGTGGGGCATCGTGGCGGTGTCAGTTACCCCTGGGATTGGCATGCGAACCCCGATGTCTATGACCACGTATACCGAGGAGCAGCGCCGCACCTGGCGCGACCCGGGCGATCTGGCTCCGGGATTCGCGGTGCTGGCCCGCGAGGCTCGCGGCATCCACAGCGGCCAGCGGTTCGATATCTGGAAGCTAGCCGAGCAGGGAACCATGGCGGCAGATTGAGGGCACGATCAATGGGGCGCAGGCACCAGAGCCGCCTTCCGTAGCCAGGCGCTTGCCGGCATTCCGCAGTACCCGCCACTCCAGGACCAGAGCTGCTCCAGCCTGCGTCGCTCCGGGATAGATCGGGATAGATATAGATCAGGAATAGTGGCGGCGACGGGCCCGATGCCAGCCGGTCGGATCCGAAGGGGCCGGCTCAGACCCGCTGTCGCCGCCCAGCTAAACCCGCCAGGGATAGCAGCAGAAGCCCCAGCAACAGGGCGGCGGTGCCCAGTGGCAGGGCGACTTCTCCGGAGCTGGCCCCGGTGGTGGGGATGGGGATGGTGGCGCTGACGGTCGCCGCGGCGGTGCCGGCAGCGTCCGGGCCGGTGGGGTCGAAGGTGGCGGTCACCTGGTCGGCCCCCGATCTGGTCACCCGGTAGCTGCAGGACCCGGTGGAGCTGCTCGATCCCGGGATCAGGGTGGCGGTGCATAGGGTACCTGAGGAATCGCTGAAGACCACGCTGCCACTGGGACTGGGCCCGACCGAGGCCGTCACCAAGGCGGCCAGGGTCTCCGTCCCACCCACGGTCGGGGAGGCCGGGGTCTCAGTCACGCTGGTGCTGGTGGCCGGGCTCTCCAGGAGAACCTGCCCCGGATCTCCGGTGGGATCGGGCTCGGTGCCGCTGGAGGTCCCGTTGGTCGAACCGGTGACGACCAGGTAGCTGGTGCCCCCGGCGACCGTGCTGGCGCCACTGCCGCCGGCGCTGTTGTAAAGCTCCACGATCCGGCCGCCACCACCGGCGCCCCCGCCTCCGCAGCAGCCTCCCGCGCCCCCGTCGCCCCCATTGGCCGAGAGGTCGCCGTCGTTGGTTATGGTGTGGGCCTCGAGGAGGATGCCGCCCCCGCTACCTCCCCCGGAGGCCCCCTCTCCGCCCAGCGCCCCGTTGCCGCCGCTGACGCTGAGGACGCTGCCGCTGTTGAGGGTGATGCTTCCAGTGAGCGACGCGATCTCGATGGCTCCTCCACCACCGCCGCCCTCGACGGGAGCCTCGGTGCCCGAACTGCCACCACCGCCACTGCCGCCCTCGAGCCCGGTCAGCAGATCGCCGTAGCTGGCGCCCCCAGCGCCGGCGGTGCCGGTGGAGTTCAAGACCCCGCCGGCGGCGCCGACTCCTCCAAAACCGCCGCCCCCGGCGCCGTTGGCCGCGTCGGAGGCGCCCCCGCCGCCACCCGGACCGGAGCCCGGGTTGAGGCCGCCGTTCCCGCCGTTACCGCCCCCCGGGCCGCCCAGTTGGCCGGCTCCGCTGGGAACTCCGTCGCTGGCGCTGGCGCCATTCCCCTCCAGGGTGCCGCCCAGGGTGAAGGAGGTCAGGGCGACCAGCTCCAGTGGCAGGGTGCCCTGTACCGAGACGGTGGCTCCGCTGGGAATGTCGACAGTGCCGAAGGTGAAGGTGGCGATGCCGCTGTCGTCGAGGCCGGTGAAGCTGGTTCCGGGACCGGTCAGGGTCAGCGCGGTGGTGTTGATGACGTAGCTGTCGCCGGCGACGGCGGTCCAGTTGCCCAGCGAGGCATCCGCCAGCACCTGACCCGCGGAGAGCGCCAGCAGCGTGCCCAGAGAGAGGGCGGCCAAAAGGAGGAGGGTCGGGCGGCGCCCCGAGCCAGCGGCCAGCATCCTCATCCCCTCATCTCCCGATCGGCGGCTCGGAGGCCCAATGGGCGCAGCCCAGGGCCTCTTTCAGTCAGTTCGAAGTCTAGCAGTGCCCTCCCGCCCCGTCGTTCCCGATGTCGCCGCGACTGGGCCGGCTCCGC